>NZ_JADLJS010000039.1 GCF_015680405.1 Pseudomonas pudica | reverse complement strand
GAGATGGCTGTGAGCTTGAATTGCTCTGTGTATTTGCCCATAGGTCCCCCAAGGGTTGGATTTTTTGTCCAACTTCTTGGGGGCAGTCCAGGTACGGCGCCGCATTTGAAGTCTGCGCGGCACCTGTGGGAGCGGCCTTGTGTCGCGAAAGGGCTGCGAAGCAGCCCCAAATTTGCAGATCAGCCGCGCGCGTCGCGGTCGCGCAGGCCCAGCAGATACAACACCCCATCCAGCCCCAGGGTAGAAATCGCCTGCTTGGCCGACTGGCGTACCAGCGGCTTGGCGCGGAACGCCACGCCAAGGCCTGCCAGCGACAGCATTGGCAGGTCGTTGGCGCCATCACCCACGGCAATGGTCTGCTCCAGCTGCAAGCCTTCTTCGCTGGCCAGCTTCTGCAGCAGCTCGGCCTTGCGCTGGGCATCGACGATCGGCTCCACAGCCACGCCGGTCACCTTGCCATCGACCACTTCCAGCTCATTGGCGAACACATAGTCGATGCCCAGGCGCGCCTGCACCTGACGGGCAAAATAAGTGAAGCCACCGGACAGGATCGCCGTCTTGTAACCCAGGCGCTTGAGCTCGGCAAACAGGTTCTCGGCGCCCTCGGTCAGGCGCAGCGACGCACCGATCTCGTCCAGCACGCCCACATCCAGGCCCTTGAGCAGGGCCATGCGCTCCTTGAAGCTGGCGCGGAAGTCCAGCTCGCCGCGCATGGCACGTTCGGTGATCGCGGCCACCTGCTCACCTACGCCAGCGGCCTTGGCCAGTTCGTCGATGACTTCGGCTTCGATCAGCGTCGAGTCCATGTCGAACACCGCCAGGCGGCGGTTGCGGCGGAACAGGTCGTCCTTCTGGAAGGCGATGTCGATGCTCAGCTCTTCAGCCAAGGCGAAGAAGTCGGCACGCAGCGCCTGGGCATCGCTCGGCACGCCGCGCACGGAAATCTCGATGGCCGCCTTGCCCTTGTCGGTATCGGCATCCAGCGCCACACGGGCCGACAGGCGCTCGATGCGCTCGATGGTCAGGCCGTACTGACTGATCACCGCACTCACCCGCTGCAGTTGCTCGGGGGTGATCTTGCGGCTGAGCAAGGTGACGATGTGGCGCGCCTCGCCGTGGCCATCGGCCCAGTGCTGGTAGTCCGCCTCGGAAATCGGTGTGTAGCGGGCCTGCAGGTTCAGTTCATGGGCCTTGGCCTGCACGCTCTGCAGCAGGGAGGTGGCCACTTCGTTGTCCGGGATATCGACCAGGATGCCGAACGACAAGGTACCGTGCATGACAGCCAGGCCAATGTCGAGGATGCTCACACCGCCCTGCAGCAGGACGCCGGTGATAGCCGCAGTGAGACCGGGACGATCCTCACCGGTGATGTTGATCAGGACGATTTCGCGCACAACCTGGCTCCGACTTCGATGAAAAATGCGCATTCTACCGATTTTCCGTGACCATCGGGCGCCAACGATACTTTGCCGACAAAACCCGGCTCGCTATACTGCCCCACACTTTCATGCCATTAAGAGCCGAGCTCAGTGAACCGGCCCACGCCCGTCAAAGCAGACAACTTCTTCCTGATGATCTATCGCGCCCTGAGTCAACGTCGCGTGCCATTGGCACTGCGCATCGCCTGCACCAACATTTTCCTGGTGGCGCTGGCGTTGGTGATCTACGCCTGCGTGATGGGCCTGCAGTTCAAGCAGGCCATGCACGAGCAGGCCGATGCCCTGGGCCAGAGCCTGACCACCCAGACCGCCACCTCGGCGACCGAGCTGCTGGTGGCCAACGACATCCTCAGCCTCAACGTGCTGCTCGGCAACCTGGTGAAAAACCCGCTGGTGGCCCATGCGGCGATCTACAGCGTGGACAACCGTATCCTCGCCGAGGCCGGCCAGCGCCCGCGCAACAGCCTGCTGGGCGAGGCCGAAGGCCTCTACCAGACCAAGATCACCTTCCAGGACGTGACCGCCGGGCAACTGCGCATCAGCCTGGACATGAGCCAGTTCCAGCAGCCGATGCTGATCAGCCTGCAGAGCATGGGCATCCTTGCCGCCATCCTGCTGGTGCTGGCACTGACCCTGAGCCTGCGCCAGGGCCGCTTCATCACCCTGCCGCTGCTGCAACTGCGGGTGTGGCTGCGCGACCCGCAACCCTATACCCCGGCCACCGACCGCCAGGACGAGATCGGCGACATCGCCCGCCAGCTGCACGCGCGCCTGGCCCCGCCGCCGCCACCTGAGCCGGAGCCTGAAGAAGACGACGACGAGCAATTCGACGACCTGCACGACGCCATCCCGGCAGCCAAGGCTGCACCGCGCGCCAAGCTTGCCGCTCAGGCAGACGAGGATGACGACGAAGCCTTCGCCGGGCTGCTGGACGACGAAAGCGCGCCCAAGGCCGCCGTGGTCGAATCCGACGAGCCGCAGTACAGCGCAGTGCTCGCCGTGCAGCTGGGTTCGCAGGAGCAGCTGCGTCGCCTGCCGCGCACGCGCCTGACCGAACTGACCGACCGCTACCGCGATTGCCTGGAGCACGCCGCCTCGCTCTACGACGGCGAAACTCACACACTCAACGACGGCAGCACCTTGGTGCTGTTCCACAGCCGCGACTGCGGCGAGGACTACCTGACCAACGCCATCTGCTGCGGCGAGTTGTTGCGCGCGCTGGGCCATGCCCTGCAGATCGAGGTGGCGGACAGCGGCATTACCCTGCAGTTGCAACTGGGCCTGGCCCTGGGCAACGACCTGCAAGGGCTGGAGCTGGTAGACCTGCTGATGGCCGAAAAGGCCCAGGACGCGTTGGCGCTGTCGCAGCACAGCCGCAACCTGTTGCTGGTGGAGCGGCAGATCAGCGATGACACGCTGATTCGCCAGCGCGCCCGCATTCGCCCGATTGCCAGCCCCGAAGGCGCCTGCTGCGTGGAGCGCCTGATGGAACCCTACCCGTCGATGCTGGAGCGACAGTTGGCGCGGATGCACGAACGCCGGGCCTGATACCGGGCTGGCCTCATCGCAGGTCAACCCGTTCCCACAGGGCCTGCACCAACCTGTGGGAGCGGGTTTACCCGCGAAGAGGCCAGCACAGACAGTACAAAAACAGCAGATACGAAAAAGCCCGCATCATTGCGGGCTTTTTCGTATCTGGCAGTTCGATCAGAACCGATAGACTTCCATATCGGTACGAATCGGTGCCGCCATCGGGATCTTGGATTTCTCCGGCGCCTTCTTCACCTGCACCGGCGCAGCCGGCTTTTTTGGCGACTCTTCGGCGATCGCTGGCTGGTTGGCCAACGGCTTGACCGCAGTGCTCAGCTGCTCGGCCAGCTTCTGCAGCAATTGGCCCTGGGCCTGCACCTGCGACGCCTCGCTGCCCGAATGTGGCTGCTCGAGATGAACGATGCGGTTGTCACGCACATGGCCACGGCGATCCAGCAGACGCCATTGAGCATCCAGAATGGCCGGCTGGTCCTTGCCCGAGTCCAGGCGAGTGATCGACAGCAGTACTTGTACATCCGGGTTGAAACCGGCCGCTGCCGGGGCCAGCACCACGCGCTGGCTGTCCAGGCGCCATGCGAGCTGGCGTACCAGGAGCTGGTCGATATCCGACGAAAGGCTGCCGGCCCAACGACCGTCGGTCGCCGAACTCAGGCTGCCATCGGCCTGACGCTGCAGAAATGTCTCACGTTGCAGGTAATCGGCAACCGATACCGGGCCGAGCACCACGGCCATGCCCGCGCTCTGCGAAGGCTGGCCAGGATCACCACTGTCGAGCTGGTACAGGGCAACCGGCTTGTGCATGGTGCACCCGCCAAGGCCCAGCAGGCCAGTCATCAACAGCGCAAATGGAAGGCGCAGAAATTTCATCATCCCATCCAGGCGGTCGCCAAAAGGCCAACCGCAGTGATACACATAGATTCAAACGGGCACACGGCCACGCCGGCACCGCAAGGGCCATATCATCCGCGAAATAACCGTCCGACTCCAGCATTTCTGCCCGGAACGACGCTGAAATTGCCGTTCCAGACATTAAAACCGTTTATGTCGGCACTTCCACCTGCAATCCATCGACCCGCTGGAACCCGCGTGGCAGCTTGCTGCCGCGCCGTCCGCGCTCGCCCTTGTAATGCTCCAGGTCATCCGCTTTCAGAGATAGGGTACGCTTGCCGGCTTGCAATACAAGTGTCGCACCATCGGCAATCACGGCCAGATCGGTAACAAATTCTTCACGGCTGGCTACCCGGTCGCCCGGCACCCCGATGATCTTGTTGCCCTTGCCCTTGCCCAACTGAGGCAGGTCGCTGACCTTGAACACCAGCAGACGGCCTTCGGTGGTCACCGCCGCCAGCCAGTCTTGCTCGCGGTTGGCCACCGGGCGCGGGGTCATGACCTTGGCACCGTTGGGCAGGCTGAGCAGGCCCTTGCCGGCCTTGTTCTTGGCCTGCAGGTCTTCACCTTTGACCACGAAGCCATAACCGGCGTCCGAGGCCACTACGTACAGCGCATCGTCGTCCGGCAACAGCACGCACTCGAAGGTGGCCCCCGGTGGTGGCGTCAGGCGGCCGGTCAGCGGTTCGCCCTGGCCGCGCGCCGATGGCAGGCTGTGAGCGGCCAGCGAGTAGCTGCGGCCAGTGGAGTCGATGAGCACGGCAAACTGGTTGGAGCGCCCGGCGGCGGCGGCCTTGAAGCCATCGCCGGCCTTGTACGACAGGCCGGTGGCATCGATGTCGTGGCCCTTGGCGCAGCGCACCCAGCCCTTTTCCGACAGCACCACGGTAACCGGCTCAGTCGGCATCAGCTCGTTTTCCGACAGCGCCTTGGCCTCGGCACGCTCGACGATAGGCGAGCGGCGGTCGTCGCCATAGGTTTCGGCATCCTTGATCAGCTCGCTACGAACCAGTTTGCGCAGCTTGGCATCGCTGCCCAGCAGGGCGAGCAGCTTGGCCTGCTCTTTCAGCAATTCATCCTGCTCGCCGCGGATCTTCATCTCTTCCAGGCGCGCCAGCTGCCGCAGGCGGGTCTCGAGAATGTAGTCGGCCTGGATCTCGGTCAGGTCGAATCGGGCGATCAGGGCCTGCTTTGGCTGGTCCTCGGTACGGATGATATGGATCACTTCATCCAGGTTGAGGAACGCGGTGAGCAAACCTTCCAACAGGTGCAGGCGCTTCTCCACCTTGTCCAGGCGGTGCTGCAGGCGGCGGCGGACGGTAGCGGTACGGAACTCCAGCCACTCCAGCAGCAGCGCGCGCAAGTTCTTCAGTTGTGGCCGGCCGTCCAGGCCGATGATGTTTACGTTGACCCGATAGCTGCTCTCCAGGTCAGTGGTGGCGAACAAGTGCTGCATCAGTTCATCGGCATCCACGCGGTTGGAGCGCGGGATGATGACGATGCGGCACGGGTTCTCGTGGTCCGACTCGTCACGCAGGTCGGCAACCATCGGCAGCTTCTTGGCCTGCATCTGCGCAGCGATCTGCTCCAGCACCTTGGCCCCGGAGACCTGGTGCGGCAGCGCGGTGACGACGATGTCGCCATCCTCGACGCGGTATACGGCGCGCATGCGGATGGAGCCGCGCCCGCTTTCGTACATCTTGAGGATTTCTGCCCGCGGCGTGACGATCTCGGCCTCAGTCGGGTAGTCCGGCCCCTGGATGTGCTCGCACAGCTGCTCGATGGTGGCCTTGGGCTCGTCGAGCAGACGCACACAGGCCGTGGCCACTTCACGCAGGTTGTGCGGCGGCACGTCGGTGGCCATGCCCACGGCGATACCAGTAGTGCCGTTGAGCAGAATGTTGGGCAGGCGCGCCGGCAGCACGGCCGGCTCCTGAAGGGTGCCGTCGAAGTTTGGCACCCAGTCCACGGTACCCTGACCGACTTCGCTGAGCAGCACTTCGGCGTAGCGCGAAAGGCGGGCTTCGGTATAACGCATGGCGGCGAAGGACTTCGGATCGTCCGGCGCACCCCAGTTGCCCTGGCCGTCGACCAGGGTATAGCGGTAGCTGAACGGCTGCGCCATCAGCACCATGGCCTCGTAGCAGGCCGAGTCGCCGTGGGGGTGGAACTTGCCGAGCACGTCACCGACGGTACGCGCGGACTTCTTGTGCTTGGCATCGGCATCGAGCCCCAACTCGCTCATGGCGTAGACGATGCGTCGCTGCACCGGCTTCAGGCCATCGCCGATGTGCGGCAAAGCGCGGTCCATGATCACGTACATGGAGTAGTTGAGGTAGGCCTGTTCGGTGAAGTCAGCCAGCGAGCGGCGTTCAACGCCGTCCAGGCTGAGTTCCAGTGAGTCGCTCATGCGGGCCTCGTCATTTCAGGTTCTGGCGCAGCAGCATGGTGCCGCCGCGCTGGGAAAATTCAAGTTGTTTCAGGGCACTCATGCCCAGCAATACGGTTTGCCCGTCCAGGCCCGGCACCACGATGGCGCGCACGTCGCGCAGGCGGATATCCCCCAGCTGCAGGCTGGCCAGGCGCGTGCGGTAGCCTTCTGTACGGCCGTTGGCGGTACTGAGCTGCACCGGGCTGCCGCGCTCCAGGCCAAGCTCGCGGCCCAACGCCTCGGGGATGGCCACGTCGGTGGCACCGGTGTCGAGCATGAAATGCACCATCTGGCCGTTGATCGCGCCATCCACCACGAAGTGGCCCTGGCCGTTGCCCAACAGGCGTACCTCGATGAAGCCTTCGCCATGCGACGACTGCACCTGGGCATTGGGGTTGCGCTGGCTGTCTTCCCACTGGCCAAAGAAACGCGTGGCGAGGAACAGTGCCGCCGCCCAGGCGACGATCATCAATACCTTGCCCGCCCGCTTGCCCG
The DNA here is from genome assembly GCF_015680405.1 of Pseudomonas pudica. GTDB lineage: Bacteria > Pseudomonadota > Gammaproteobacteria > Pseudomonadales > Pseudomonadaceae > Aquipseudomonas > Aquipseudomonas pudica. Next base: position 47,730 of record NZ_JADLJS010000039.1, on the reverse strand, counting down.
GTGCCTGGCTCATGGCTTGGCGCTCCATCCGCCTTCCGGCGCATCGAAGCGCCAGACGATCGGGCGTGCCTTGCCATCGGCGCGGGTGCCGTTGTTGTTGTCGACACCGATCCAGGCGCCCTTGGCATCGATCACCAGTGCCTCGGCCAGGCCGAACGGCTGTTGATAGCGGCGCGACTCGACCAGGGCATCGGCAGCGAACGACCAGCAGCGCTCGACCTTGCCACTGTCGGTATCCCGACGGCAGACCCGGTAGGCGTTACGTTCGAGGGTGAACAGCTTGCCTTCGAACCAGGCCAGGTCGGCGAAATCGCGCGACAGTGCCTGGGCATTGGGCATCTGCGCCGGCTGCATTTCGACGCCAGCCTCGCTCAACAGCACGCAGCTGCGGCCGCAGGTCCACACCGATTGCTGGCGCTCGATGGCCACCAGGCCCCGCCGCTCGCGCTCGGCGGCCAGCCACAGGCGGTCGCCCGCCGGGTTGATCGCCAGGCCTTCGAACAAGGCGTTGAAGTTCAGCAGCATGCCGCTGGCACGGGCCTGGCGAACCATGGCCGGGTCGATCTTCAACCAGTTTGCCTCGCCTTCCAGCGGCAGTTGCAGCACTGCGGCATGCGCCTCGCTGACCAGGTACAGGTTACCCGCCTGGTCACAGCTGATGCCTTCGAAATCCAGCTCGCCACCACGGATATATGACGCCGCCCAGTTACGCGACTTCAGGCCCCACGGCAGGCCACTTTCCGGCACTGCTGGCGGGGTGAAGGTGAGCGGCTGCGCGCGCCAGGTCGGGCTTTGCTGGTCGAAGCGGTAGATACGGTCGTCGTCGCGGTCGGACACGCCCCACAGCCCGCCCCGGCATTCCACCAGGCCAGACAGGTTGCCACCGCGCATGCCTTCGATCGGGTGCTCGGCGTTCAGCTTCAGCTCTGGCCAGTTGCCCGCCAGGCTCGGCAGGGAAACCAGCGCCAGGCAGGCAGCCAGAAGCCGCCGAATCAAACCATGACCTCGGCCAGGTTGCCTTTGGTTTCCAGCCAGCTCTTGCGGTCGCCCGCGCGCTTCTTGGCCAGCAGCTTGTCCATCAGCTCGCAGGTGGCCTGCACGTCGTCCAGGGTCAGCTGCACCAGGCGCCGGGTGTTCGGGTCCATGGTGGTCTCGCGCAGCTGTGGCGGGTTCATTTCACCCAGGCCCTTGAAGCGGGTGACCTGTGGTTTGCCGCGCTTCTTCTCGGCCACCAGGCGATCGAGGATACCGTCACGCTCGGCCTCGTCGAGGGCGTAGTAGATTTCCTTGCCCAGGTCGATGCGGTACAGCGGCGGCATGGCCACGTATACATGCCCGGCCTCGACCAGCGCACGGAAGTGCTGGACGAACAGCGCGCACAGCAGCGTGGCGATGTGCAGGCCGTCGGAGTCGGCGTCGGCGAGGATGCAGATCTTGCCGTAGCGCAGCTGCGCAAGGTCGGTGGCCCCCGGGTCGACGCCAATGGCCACAGCGATGTTGTGCACTTCCTGGCTGGCCAGAACTTCGCCACCGTCCACTTCCCAGGTGTTGAGGATCTTGCCACGCAGCGGCAGGATCGCCTGGAATTCCTTGTCGCGTGCCTGTTTGGCCGAGCCACCGGCGGAGTCACCCTCGACCAGGAACAGTTCGGCTCGCATCGGATCCTGCCCGGCGCAATCGGCCAGTTTGCCGGGGAGTGCCGGGCCTTGGGTGATGCGTTTGCGCTCGACCTTCTTGCTGGCCTTCAGGCGGCGCCCGGCGTTGCTGATGGCCAGCTCCGCCAGCTGCATGCCCAGCTCGGGGTGGGCGTTGAGCCACAGGCTGAAGGCGTCCTTGACCACGCCGGAAACGAAGGCAGCCGCCTCACGCGACGACAGGCGCTCCTTGGTCTGCCCGGAGAACTGCGGGTCCTGCATCTTCATCGACAGCACGAAGGTGATGCGCTCCCAGACGTCTTCCGGCGCCAGCTTCACGCCGCGCGGCAGCAGGTTGCGGAACTCGCAGAATTCGCGCATGGCATCCAGCAGCCCCTGGCGCAGGCCGTTGACGTGGGTGCCGCCCTGGGCGGTAGGGATCAGGTTGACGTAGCTTTCCTGGATGCTGTCGCCGCCTTCTGGCAGCCACAGCAAGGCCCAGTCCACCGCCTCCTTGTTACCGGCCAGGCTGCCGCAGAACGGCTCGTCGGGCAGGCGCTGGAACTCGTTGACCGAATCGACCAGGTAGGAGCGCAGGCCGTCCTCGTAGTGCCATTCGAACTTCTCGCCGGTGGCCTTGTCCTCGAAGCTGACCAGCAGGCCCGGGCACAGCACGGCCTTGGCCTTGAGCACGTGCTTGAGGCGGCTGATGGAGAACTTCGGCGAATCGAAGTACTTGGGGTCGGGGCTGAAGTACACGCTGGTACCGGTGTTGCGCTTGCCGACCGAGCCGACCACTTCCAGTTCGCTGGCCTTGAAGCCATCGGCGAAGGTCATCTGGTATTCGTTGCCGTCACGTTTGACACGCACGCGCACCTGGGTCGACAGGGCATTGACCACCGAGATGCCCACGCCGTGAAGGCCGCCGGAGAACTGGTAGTTCTTGTTGGAGAACTTGCCGCCTGCGTGCAGCTTGGTGAGGATCAGCTCTACCCCGGACACACCCTCTTCCGGGTGGATGTCCACCGGCATGCCGCGACCATCGTCGCTGACTTCCAGCGAGTGGTCGGCATGGAGGATGACCTGCACCGAACGGGCATGACCGGCCAGGGCTTCGTCGACACTGTTGTCGATGACTTCCTGGGCCAGATGGTTGGGGCGGCTGGTATCGGTGTACATGCCCGGCCGCTTGCGGACCGGGTCAAGGCCCGAGAGGACTTCGATGGCGTCTGCGTTATAGGCGCTAGCGCTGGGAGTGGCCATAGGGTCTCGTCGTCAGTCTGGTGAATGCAAAAAAGTCAAAATACAGAAAAATCGAGCGCTGCGTACTGCCCACGGGCAATGCCGGCGAAGGCCAGCAGAGCCGGCAGACGCTCGGCGAAGCCCTGGAAGCTGTGGTCGCCACCGGCCTGGATGCGCAGGGCGCAAGCACGGTAATAGCGCTCGGCGTGGCGATAGTCCAGGGTTTCATCGGCGGTCTGCAGCCACACTTGATAGCGGCTGGCGTCCACCGGGGCTGGTACTTCCAGCTCGGCCAGGGCCTGCACGTGATCGTGGGTCAGCTCCCAGGCCTCACCGGTGTAGTGATTGTGCTGGGTGCCCAGGTAGCCGTCGAAATGCTTGTGCGGTGTTACCGCCGGGTTCACCAGCAGGGCCTTGAGGCCGTGGCGCTCGGCCAGATAGGTGGCATAGTAGCCGCCGAGCGAACTGCCCACCAGCAATGGCGCGCCCAGTTCGGCGATGGCGGCTTCGAGCTGGGCGATGGCCTGCCGTGGGTGGTGGTGCAAAGCGGGCACCCGCAGTTGGGCCGACAGGCCCAGTTGCTGCATCACGGCCTCGAGCTGGCGCGCCTTGGTGGAAAGCGGCGAGCTGTTGAAGCCGTGGATATAGAGGATGGAACCCGACATGCTGCCCCCGGAATCTTTGGCTTCGCGCCCGGTGATATGGGCGCAGGGACGCGCAGTGTAGCGCGTTCGCCGGGTTTTGACGCAGTGTCACGGGTTTCGCAACAATTTCTTCACCGAAGTCGCAACCACAGTTCCCTGTAGGAGCGCGTCTGCAGCCGCAGCTCAATACCCCGGGCTATCGAAGTCGAGCTTCACTTCGAAATCCAGTGCCCGCTCCACCCCGGTCTCCAACCGCCCGTTGGCATGCAGGCGCAACCAGCGGTAGCCCGGCTGCTCCTCGCTCACCTGGAAATCCTCGCTGCGCGCAGCGAACTGGATACAGGTCGACGGCGTAGCCAGCAGGCGCAGGCCGTCGCGCACTTCATCCCATTCCTGATGCACATGCCCCCACAGCAGCGCCCGCACCTGTGGATAACCCTCGACGATATCGAACAGCGCCTGGGCATTGCGCAAGCCGATCGGCGCAATCCAGGCACAGCTGATATCCACCGGCTGATGGTGGAAGCACACCAGGCAATGCCGTTCACCCGCCTCTCGCAAGGCCGCTTCCAGCACTGCCAGCTGGTCATCCTCCAGCAGCCCGTGCGTTGCCCCGGGGACGGCCGTATTGAGCATGACGATGCGCCACGCACCGATATCGGTCACAGCCTGTACCAGCTCCGGCGCCACTTGCGCCATGACTCGGGCCTCGTCATGGTTGCCAGGCAACCAGCGGGTGGGCACGGCAAACGGCGCGGTCAGCTCACGGAACGCTTCATAGGATGCCACACTGGCGTCCTGGGACAGGTCGCCAGTGCACAGCAGCAGGTCGACAAGCGGCTGCTCCCGCCGCACCTGTGCCACTACATGGCGCAGGCTGTCACGGGTATTGAGGCCCAGCATGCTGCCGGCCGGGTCGGCGAACAGATGGGCATCGGTCAGTTGCACCACATGCACGAGGCGCGATTGGTCTGTCTGAGGCAACGGCCGTCTCCTGGAACGGATTCAGCGCGAATTATGGCTGCACAACGGGTGCGAGCAAACACCCACGAACGACCTGCGTCACACTTCAGCGAACGCTCGCCAGTTCGTGACCACAAGCCAGGCAGTGGCTCAGCCATTCACCGAGGAACAAGTTGAGCTGGGCCTTTTCGTCCGGCTGGTGCATGGCCTCGTTCGGATACGGGTAGATGCTGCGCAGGCGCCGGGTGTGTTCGGCACTGACCACTTCGGCCATGCGCGCATCGTGGTACACCTGCACTTCCAGGTGCGGCACCGGCAACCAAGGCAGGCTGTGCTCCTGGCGCACGTGCAGGGTGGTGGTGTACGGGCAGGCCAGCACCACGTCGAGTACCAGCACACCGAGCATCTGATCGCCCTGGGTCATGCCGATGCGGCGCGAGCTTTGGGTGGTGCGCATGTCTGGCAACAGGCGCATCAGCCGGGCGTAGTTGGCCTCGCAGGCTGCCTGCAGCCCGACCAGGTCGACCCGATAACGCTCGCGCAGCAGGTTCACTTCCACATACCTCGTACTTCATCACGGTTCAGCGCCAGCCATTGCAGGCCGATGATGGTCGCCGCGTTGCAGATGCGCCCGTCGCGCACCGCCTGCATGGCATCCTCGAACGACCACACGCGCACGCGAATATCTTCGCCCTCTTCTTCCAGGCCATGCAGGCCGCCCGCCCCTTCGCTGCTGCAGCGTCCGAGGAACAGATGAACGTATTCGTCACTGCCGCCGGGCGACGGGAAGTAACGGGTCATCGGCCACAGGGCGCTGAAAGCCAGGCCGGCCTCTTCTTCGGCTTCGCGATGGGCGACTTCCTCGGGTTGCTCGTCCTTGTCGATAAGCCCGGCCACCATCTCGATCAGCCAAGGGTTGTCGACCTTGTCCAGCGCCCCCACACGGAACTGCTCGATCAGCACCACTTCATCGCGCAACGGGTCGTACGGCAGCACGCACACCGCATCATGGCGCACGAACAGTTCGCGGCTGATCTCGCGGCCCATGCCCCCGGCAAACAATTCGTGGCGCAGGCGTAGCTTGTCGAGCTTGTAAAAGCCCTGGAAGCAGTTGGCCCGCTCGATGATTTCGAAGCCCTTGGGCACTGAGTTCAACGCGTCTGACATGGAAATCCTCATTACCTCGAATACCGCATCGCGCCATCCTACTCTGCACGCCTGCCGGTTTCATCCCTTTCCGGCAACCGTTCGCGCACTCGGGACAGCGCGCCTCGTCTCTGTTAGCTTAGTGGCGAACTGAAGGCCGCGCAGACGGTCAAAGGCCGACTTTTCCCTGTTCTGCAAGGATCCTCATGACACTTGTCAAACTGACGTCCGTGGCTGTGCTGGCCCTGGCCCTGGGTGCCTGCCAAAGCCTGTTCACGCCCAACTACCGGGCGCCGCTCGAGGTCAAGCGTGATGCCTGGGAGCATGTCAAACCCGGCTGCAGTGAAAGCGACTGCCCGCTGGTGAACATCGACATGATCCACTTCCCGGCGTTGCCCAAGCTTGATGGCATCGTCGAGAAACGCCTGCTGCAACTGACCGAAGACAACCAGCGCGGCAACGCACCGGCCACACTGCAAGCCTACGAGCAGCAGTACCTGGCCAGTGCCGATAAGCGCAACAGCAGCTACCTGCAGGCCAAGGTACGCGAGCAGCATGACGGACTGGTGATCATCGAACTGTCCAGCTACCTGGACAGCGGCGGCGCCCACGGCATGCCCGGGCGTGGTTTCATCAACTATTCGCGCAAGCTGGACAAGGTGCTGACCCTGCAGGACATGCTGGTGCCTGGCCAGGAAGACACCTTCTGGAAAACCGTCGAGGAATCACACCGCGCCTGGCTGATCAGCGTAGGCATGGACAAGGACGCCGAGTTCATCAAGACCTGGCCGTTCAAGCAGTCGCCGCACATCGCCCTGACGTACGGCGCGGTGGTGGTCAAGTACGAGGTCTACTCCATCGCGCCCTACTCCATGGGCCACGTGGAGTTGAAGATCCCGTACCCACGCCTGAATGGCGTGCTCAAGCCCGAGCTGTTTCCCGGCCGCGGCTGAAGCTCAACAGCCCGTGCAGTAGCCCTGCCAGCAGCAATGCCGGCAGGGTCGCACCCAGGTCGGGCGCTTGCGCGGCGATCAGATGGTACGCGGCAACGCCCACCGCCCAGGCCAGCAGTGCCTGCCAATGCAAGCCATGCACCTGTACTGGCAAGCGGCGGCGACGGATCACGTAATGGTCCATCAATACCACACCGAACAGCGGTGCAAACACCGAGCCGATCAGCAGCAGGAAATTCTCGTACTGTGCCAGTGGCGCCAGCAGGGCGATCAGGGTGCACAGCACGCCAATGGCCAGCGCCAGGTGCTCGACCTTCAGGCGCACCAGCACACCGGTGGAAACGGCCGCCGAATGAATGTCGGCAAAAGCCTTTTCCGACTCGTCCAGCAGAATCAGCAGCAGTGGAATGCCCATGCCGGCGCCCGCCAAGGCCAGCAGCAGGGCGTTGGCTTCGCCACTGCCGGCGAAGGCCAAGGTGTAGCCCACGCCCAGGCTCATCAGCCAGGTGTTGCCGATGAAGTAGCCCACCACCGTACCGCCGAATACATGTTTGCCGTTACGGGCAAAACGCGAATAGTCGGCGATCAGCGGCAACCAGGACAGCGGCATGGCGATGGCGATATCGAAGCCCACGGCCAGCGACATCGAACCGTCACCGGCACGGTTCCACAGTACGGCCAGGTCGGCCTTGGCGAACAGGTTCCAGGTCAGCCACAGGCAAGCGCCCAGCAGCAGCCAGATGCCCCAGGTGCGCAGCACCTTGCGCACGAACGCCAGCGGCCCACCGACCGCGAGCAAGGTGGCCAGGGCGCCGAAGCACAGGGTCCAGAGCACAGGGCTGTTCCAGGCGCTGGCTTCGCCGAACACCCGCGCGCCCAGAAGGCTGGCGGCATCGCGCATCACGATGATCTCGAACGCGCCCCAGCCCACCAGTTGCAGCAGGTTGAGCAGCGCCGGCAAGCGCGCGCCGTGGCCCCCCAGGCTCAGCTTGAGCGTGCCCATGGCCGACAGGCCGGTATCGCTGCCAATGACACCGGCAGCCCCCAGCAACAGCACACCCACACCGGTGCCCAGAGCGATGGCCAGCACTGCGCCGGCAAGGCCCAGGCCAGGGGCGAGCATGGCGCCGACCTGCAGCACCATCAGGCCGATGCCGAGGGAGAACCATAGCGAGAACAGGTCGCGGGCGCCGAAGATACGCTGGGCGATTGGGACCGGGTGGTCGGGGGAGAATTGGCTGGGTGATGTCATGGTTGGCGCTCGCCGGCAATGTTGTTGGTGTTCCTGGCGAGGACTGCGTCCTCGTATCGCGACACAAGGCCGCTCCCACAAAAACCGCGCTGGCCTCAAGCCTTGCGCAGTCCCTGTGGGAGCGGCCTTGCGTCGCGAAAGGGCCGCAAAGCGGCCCCAGCGGTCTTAGACTTTGTGATACAGCTGGCTGCCTTCCTGGCGGAACCGCTCGGCCTGCTCACGCATGCCTTGCTCGACCGTCACATCCACGGTTTCGATCTTGGCAGCGTATTCACGCACTTCCTGGGTAATCTTCATCGAGCAGAACTTCGGCCCGCACATCGAGCAGAAGTGCGCAACCTTGGCCGATTCCTTCGGCAGGGTCTCGTCGTGGTAGGCACGGGCAGTGTCCGGGTCCAGGCCGAGGTTGAACTGGTCTTCCCAACGGAACTCGAAGCGTGCCTTGGACAAGGCGTTGTCACGAATCTGCGCACCCGGGTGGCCCTTGGCAAGGTCGGCGGCATGAGCGGCGATCTTGTAGGTGATGATGCCGGTCTTCACGTCATCCTTGTTCGGCAGGCCCAGGTGCTCCTTGGGCGTGACGTAGCAGAGCATGGCGCAACCGAACCAGCCGATCATCGCCGCACCAATGCCCGAGGTGATGTGGTCGTAGCCAGGAGCGATATCGGTGGTCAGCGGGCCGAGGGTGTAGAACGGCGCCTCGTCGCAGCACTCCAGCTGCTTGTCCATGTTTTCCTTGATCAGCTGCATCGGCACGTGGCCCGGGCCTTCGATCATGCACTGAACATCGTGCTTCCAGGCGATCTTGGTCAGCTCGCCGAGGGTTTCCAGCTCACCGAACTGCGCGGCATCGTTGGCGTCGGCAATCGAGCCGGGACGCAGGCCGTCGCCCAGCGAGAAGCTGACGTCGTACGCCTTCATGATTTCGCAGATTTCGTCGAAGTGGGTGTACAGGAAGTTTTCCTTGTGGTGCGCCAGGCACCACTTGGCCATGATCGAGCCACCACGGCTGACGATACCGGTGACGCGCTTGGCAGTCAGCGGTACATAACGCAGCAGCACACCAGCGTGGATGGTGAAGTAGTCCACGCCCTGCTCGGCCTGCTCGATCAGGGTGTCGCGGAACAGCTCCCAGGTCAGGTCTTCGGCCACGCCGTTGACCTTTTCCAGGGCCTGGTAGATCGGCACGGTACCAATCGGCACCGGCGAGTTGCGGATGATCCACTCACGGGTTTCGTGAATGTGCTTGCCGGTGGACAGGTCCATGACCGTGTCCGAACCCCAGCGGATACCCCAGGTCAGCTTGGCCACTTCTTCCTCGATAGAGGAACCCAGGGCGCTGTTGCCGATGTTGCCGTTGATCTTCACCAGGAAGTTGCGGCCGATGATCATCGGTTCCAATTCCGGGTGGTTGATGTTGGCCGGGATGATCGCGCGACCACGGGCGATTTCCTGGCGAACGAACTCGGGGGTGATTTCTTTCGGGATGTTGGCCCCAAAGCTGTGACCGGCGTGCTGCTCGTCGAGCAGGCCGGCGGCGCGCGCCTCTTGCAGCTTCATGTTTTCGCGAATGGCCACGTATTCCATCTCGGCGGTGATGATGCCCTGACGGGCATAGTGCATCTGCGAGACGTTGGCGCCGGCCTTGGCACGGCGCGGGTTGCGCACGTGGGCGAAACGCAGCTTGGCCAGTTCGGCATCGTTCAGGCGCTGCTGGCCGAAGTGCGAGCTCAGGCCGGCCAGGCGCTCGGTGTCACCGCGTGCTTCGATCCACGCCGAACGCACATCGGCCAGGCCCTTGCGCACATCGATGACAACGTTGGGGTCGGTATACGGGCCGGAAGTGTCGTAGACCAGCACAGGGGCATTGGACTCGCCACCGAAATCGGTCGGGGTGTCGTCCAGGCTGATTTCACGCATGGGCACGCGGATGTCCGGGCGCGAGCCTTCGACATACACCTTGCGCGAACGCGGGAACGGTTGCACGGACTGCTGATCGACTTGTGCCGATTCGCTGAGGTTGATCGCTTTTTCTTGTTTGGTCATCACAGGCTCTCCAGACGGCTTCCTAGCAGTGGAATGTCGGGGTGAACCTGAAAGGCGCGGACGCACCCTTGATGGGTGCAGTGCCGGATATGAGGGTGCCTGAAGCTGCATGCAGCTGTGACATTCCCGGACCTGGCACAAGAGGCTCCACGGGAAGGCGAGCAATCTTGTTCCCTACGCAGGCGCTAACCTGATCAGGTTCAACGGGATCCGCAACTTTGCGATCTCAGCCTTTGCTTCAAGGCACCCCGACAAGAACATGCGCAGTCTAGACTGGAGTGGTCGGCAAAGCCAAGCGGGTAAATACGCGGATGATGAAAGGCACTCGAGCGATTGTTGCCGGGGGCGCATGGCACTACACTGGCCCGTCGATCGATACTCAACAGTTCAGTAATTAAATTTCGTACAAGGATTGCCTCTATGCTGCGCAAACTCTCACTGGCGATAGCCGTGTCTTGTGCGTCCAACGGAGTGGTCTGGGCAGCGGACGTGCCCCAAACAGTCAAGACCGACCTGGTCAGCGTCTACCAGGAAGCGGTCGACAATAACGCTGACCTGGCTGCAGCCCGCGCCGATTACGGCGCCCGCCGTGAAGTGGTACCACAGGCTCGCGCCGGGTTGCTGCCTAACCTTTCGGCCGGTGCCGAAATGCTGAACACCCGCACCAAGCTGGACGAACCATCGGCCACCAGCAACCGCAGCGGCAATACCTGGAGTGCGACCCTGGCGCAACCTATCTTCCGCGCTGACCGCTGGTTCCAGTTGCAGGCGGCCGAGGCGGTCAACGAACAGGCGGCGCTGGAGCTGTCGGCGACCGAGCAGAACCTGATCCTGCAAACCGCGCAGAATTACTTCGCCGTGCTCCGTGCCCAGGACAACCTGGCCGCGACCAAGGCCGAGGAAGCTGCCTTCAAGCGCCAGCTGGACCAGTCCAACGAACGATTCGACGTCGGCCTCTCCGACAAGACCGACGTGCTGCAATCCCAGGCCAGCTACGACACGGCGCGGGCCAACCGGATCATTGCCGAGCGCCAGGTACAGGATGCCTTCGAGGCCCTGGTAACCCTGACCAACCGGGAATACACGTCGATTCAAGGCGTGGTCCATACCTTGCCGGTGCAGGTCCCTACACCCAACGACGCCAAGGCCTGGGTCGAAACCGCCGGGCGCCAGAACCTCAACCTGCTGGCCACCAACCACGCGGTCGTCGCTGCCGAGGAAACCCTGCGCCAGCGCAAGGCCGGCCATGCGCCGACCCTGGACGCGGTTGCCAAGTATCAGAAGGGTGACAACGACAACTTCGGTTTCACCAACCCCGCACCGGCCCCCGTTTCGCGCTATAGCGGCGACGTCGAGCAGACCAGCATCGGCCTGCAGTTGAACATCCCGATCTACAGCGGCGGCCTGACCAGTTCGCAGGTGCGCGAGGCCTACCAGCGCCTGAGCCAGAGCGAACAGCAGCGTGAAAGCCTGCGCCGCCAGGTGGTGGAAAACACCCGCAACCTGCACCGCGCGGTAAACACCGACGTGGAACAGGTGCAGGCGCGCAAGCAGTCGATCATCTCCAACCAGAGCGCGCTGGAAGCCACCGAGATCGGCTACCAGGTGGGTACCCGCAATATCGTCGACGTGCTTGACGCCCAACGTCAGCTGTACACCTCGGTGCGCGACTACAACAACAGCCGCTATGACTACATCCTCGACAACCTGAGCCTGAAGCAGGCGGCCGGCACCTTGAGCCCGCAGGACCTGCAGGACCTCAAGCGGTACCTGAAGCCGGACTACAACCCGGACAAGGACTTCCTGCCGCCGGACCTGGCGGCTGCAGCGGCAAAGAACTTCGAGCGTCGCCCCTGATATAGGGGTGGATTTTCCGCAGGGTGGGTTTCTTTTGATGGCCTCATCGCCGGCAAGCCAGCTCCCACAGGTTCTCCACTGGCCTTAAGCCTTGTGCAGTACTGTGGGAGCCGGCTTGCCGGCGATGAGGCCAGAAAACCCAACACAGAACTCAGCGGATAAGTGCACCCAGGCCATCGAGCAAGCGCTGCAACGCGCCCTGGTTGGCCCGCATCACCGCCCTGCCCGCTTCGCCAATGCGCTGTGCATCCTGCGGCAATTCGACCAACCGCCGCACCGCTTCGGCCAGCCCGTCGGCATCGTCCACCTGCTGCAGTGCCCCTGCCTCGCGCAGCATCGCGCTGATTTCGAGGAAGTTGAACACATGCGGCCCCATCAGCACCGGCAAGGCCAGCGCCGCGGGTTCAAGCGGGTTGTGCCCGCCGGTCGCCACCAGGCTGCCGCCGACGAAGGCAATGTCGGCCAGGGCATAGAGGAACAGCAGTTCGCCCATGGTATCGCCGAGCAAGACGCGAGTCTGTGCATCGACCGGCGTGCCGGCAGAGCGGCGCACGGTGGTGAACTGTTCGCTGCACAGCGTATGCACCGCAGCGAATCGCTCGGGGTGGCGCGGCACCAGAATCAGCAGGGCATCACCATGCACCTGCAACAATTGCCGATGTGCCTGCAGGATCAACGCATCTTCACCTTCGTGGGTGCTGGCGGCGATCCACACCGGGCGCTGTGCAGCCCCCCACTGTTCACGCAATGCCCTGGCACGCGGCAACAGTTGATCATCGATCTTCAGGTCGAACTTGATCGAACCGGTGACCTGCACGCACTCCGGACGCGCGCCCAGGTCACGAAAACGCTGAGCCTCGGTTTCGGTCTGCACGGCAATCAGACTCATCTCGGCCAGCATCGGCCGGGTCAGCCTGGCAAAACGCCCATAGCCACGAGCCGAGCGCTCAGACAAGCGTGCGTTGGCCAGCGCTACCGGAATGCCACGCTTCGCACACTGGTGGATGTGGTTGGGCCACAGCTCGGTTTCCATGATGATGCCCAGCTTCGGCTGCACATGGTCGAGAAAGCGCCCTGCCGCCCAGGGCAGGTCGTAGGGCAGGTAGCAATGCTGCACGCGCGGTTCGTCGGCGAACATGGCGCGAATGCGCTCGGAACCGGTCGGGGTCATGCAGGTAAGCGTAATCGGCAATTCCGGGTAGGCCTTGAGCAAGGCACGCACCATCGGCGCCGCCGCAATGCTCTCGCCCACCGATACCGCGTGCACCCAGATGCCGCCGCGGCGCATGGCCGGCAGGCTGAAGCCAAAGCGCTCGCCAATGCGTTGACCATAGGCCGGTGCCTTGCGCGCGCGTAGATACAGGCGCAGCGCAACCAGCGGCAGGCCCAGGTGAAACAACAAGGTATAGAGAGTTCTGTTCATGGCCGCGGAGTTTACCCGATCGCGCGCAGGTGCACCGCAAAGCGCTCGGCCAGCCACTGCGCGGCAGGCCCCAGTGGCTCGTCGCGGCGCCAGGCCAGCTCCACCACCAAGGCCGGTGGCTGCCACTCGCTGTCCAGTTCGACCATGTGCGCCTGATAGGTCGGGTACTGCACCACGTGTCGCGGCAGCCAGGCCCAGCCCAGGCCGCGCATCAGCAGTTCGGCCATGGCATAGAAGCTGTCGGCGCGCCATACCTGCGGGCTGATCGCTTCGCCGCCTGGGTAGCCGCTTTGCTGCGGGGCAATCAGCAATTGACGGTGGCGCGCCAGCTGCTGCCGGGTAACCCGGCCTTCGCCGGCGAGCGGGTGGCCGACCGCGCACACGGTGACCATTTCCACACTGCCCAGGGCGCGCCGCTCCAGCGAGGCCGGGATGCTCTCGTGGTGGAAGAACAGGCCAAGATCGGCGCGCCGCTCCACCAGCTTGCGCGCCACATCGCCCTGGGCACCGCTGGCCAGCTGCACCTCCAGAAACGGGTAGCGGCTGGCCAGCTCGTCGAGGCTGTCGATGACCGGCTGGTAGGGCATGGCTTCGTCCTGGGCGACCCGCAACAAGGCCTCCTGCCCGCGCATCAGCGCCAACGCACGGCCATCCAGCCGCTCGCACTGGCGCAACAGTTCACGGGCATCTTCCAGCAGGGCGCTGCCGTTCTCGGTCAGCTTGGGTTGCCGGCCGCTGCTGCGCTCGAACAAGGTGACCCCCAGGTCGGTTTCGAGCAGGGCGATCGCGCTGCTGATCGCCGACTGGGCCTTGCGCTGTTCGCGGGCCACGGCAGAGAACGAGCGCAGCTCCGCAACGCGCAGGAAGGTACGTAGCTGTTCAAGATTCCACTGCTCGGCCATCGACCTATCTCCCCTGGTGATAGGTAATGACTTTACCCCATCCAGGCAACGTCTAGAATGCCCGACCAGTTACCGGAGGAACCCGCCATGAATGCCTACACCTACCTCGCCATCGCCATCTGCGCCGAAGTCATCGCCACCGCTTCCATGAAAGCGGTGAAAGGCTTGAGCACGCCCTTGCCGTTGCTGCTGATGGTAGTTGGTTATGGCATTGCTTTCTGGATGCTGACCTTGGTTGTGCGCAGCATTCCGGTGGGGATCGCCTATGCCATCTGGTCGGGGCTGGGTATTGTGCTGATCAGTGTGGCGGCGCTGGTGATCTATGGGCAGAAGCTGGACGTTCCGGCGATGCTGGGCATGGCCATGATTGTGGGTGGAGTGGTGGTGATTCAGCTGTTTTCGAAAACGGCTGGGCATTGAGGCAGCCCGTACGGGCCTCATCGCCGGCAAGCCAGCTCTCACAGAGTGAATACAGGCCGCTGGGTCAATGCCATCCTGTGGGAGCTGGCTTGCCGGCGATAGGGCCATCACAGGTATACCCTGTATACTTGCCAGCTGTCCCAGTCTTCGAGGTACCGCCATGCCATCCGCCATTTCCACTGACGTGCTGATCGTTGGCGCCGGAGTCGCAGGCCTCTGGCTCAATGCCCGCCTGCGCCGGCTGGGCTACTCGACAGTACTGGTGGAACGCGCCAGCCTTGGCGGCGAGCAGACCATCAAGTCCCAAGGCATCATCCATGGCGGCACCAAGTACGCCCTGCACGGTGCCCTGACCGGCGCCTCGGAAGCCATCGCCGACATGCCGCGACGCTGGCGCGAAGCCCTGAGCGGCAGCGGCGAGCTGGATCTGACCCGCACTCGCCTGCTGTCCGACGCTCACTACCTGTGGTCACCAGGCACCCTGGCCGGCAACCTCACCAGCTTCTTCGCCAGCAAGGCCGTGCGCGGCCGGGTCGACCAGGTGAAGGGTGAGCAACTGCCACCGGCGCTGCAGGACCGCGCCTTCAAGGGCAAGGTCTATCGCCTGGCCGAACTGGTCATCGATGTACCCAGCCTGCTGGCCAACCTGGCCGAACTGGCAGGCGACAGCCTGCTGGCTGGTGAGCGCATCGAGCCACTGCGCGAGGGCGCCGACCTGGTCGGCCTGCGCGTCGACGAGCGCGACATCCGCGCCCAGCGCATCGTGCTCAGCGCCGGCGCCGGCACCGAAGAGCTGCTGCATGCCCTGGGCCTCAACCAGCCAGCCATGCAGACACGCCCGCTGCACATGGTGATGGCCAAGGGTGCCAACCTGAAACCGCTTTACGCCCATTGCCTGGGTGGCGGGCCAAAGCCCCGGGTGACGGTTACCACCCACCCGGCCGCCGATGGCCAGTGGGTCTGGTACCTGGGCGGCGACCTGGCCGAGGCCGATGGTGTTGCCCGCGAACCGGCTGCGCAAATTGCCGCGGCACAGAAAGAAATCGCCAGCCTGCTGCCATGGGTCGACCAGAGCCAGGTGCGCTGGGCCACCCTGCGGGTCAACCGTGCGGAACCGGCGCAATCGGGCCTGGTCCGCCCGGATAACGCCTTCCTCGCCGACCAGCAACGCCTGCTGGTCGGCTGGCCGACCAAGCTGGCCCTGGCACCGGACTTCAGCGACCGGGTCATCAGCCACCTGGAGCGCGACGGTATCCGCCCACAGGCGCAAGCCGACCTGGCCGACCTGCCACGCCCACCGCTGGGCGTACCGGCCTGGGAGCAACTGCTGCCATGAGCCTACCAACCCTGCACGACTTCCATCGCCCCTTGGGCAGCACCGGCCTCAAGGTTTCGCCGCTGGGCCTGGGCACGGTCAAGCTGGGGCGCGACCAGGGCGTGAAGTACCCCACCGGCTTCACCATCCCCGGCGATGACGAAGCCCGCCTGCTGCTGGCCCAGGCCCGCGAGCTGGGTATCAACCTGATCGACACCGCCCCGGCCTACGGCCGCAGCGAAGAGCGCTTGGGCCCGCTGCTGCGCGGCCAGCGCGATGAATGGGTGATCGTCAGCAAGGTTGGCGAAGAATTCGACAATGGCCAATCGCACTTCGATTTCAGCGCCGCCCACACCCGCCGTTCGGTAGAGCGCAGCCTGCAGCGCCTGGAAACCGACCGCATCGAGCTGGTGCTGGTGCATTCCGACGGCAACGACCTGGCCATCCTCGAACAGCAGGAGGTCTACCAGACCCTTGCCGAGCTCAAGCAGGAGGGCAAGATCCTCGGCTTCGGCCTTTCCGGCAAGACCGTCGCCGGCGGCCTGAAGGCGCTGGAGCAAGGCGATTGCGCCATGGTCACCTACAACCTCAACGAACAGGCAGAACGCCCAGTGCTGGACTACGCTGCCGAACACGGCAAGGCCATCCTGGTGAAGAAGGCCCTGGCCAGCGGGCATATCTGTCTGGCCCCGGGCGTTGACCCGGTGCAGGCCAGCTTCGAGCTGCTGTTCGCCCACCCGGGCGTCAGCAGTGCTATCGTCGGCACCATCAATCCGTTGCACCTGGCCCACAACGTGGCCACCGTCGCCCGTATTCTGGGCCAGCATTGAGTTGCCCCAGGCCCACGGGCCCGGACTGACCCGACGCAAGGAGGAGCCTCGTGGCGCGAACGCTGATCCGCAAGAACCCGAGTAACTTCAAGACATTGCCGCTGCATGTCGAGGCCACGCCCGAAGGGCTGATCTACCAGAGCATCGGCATGCCGCTGAACTTCGCCCAGATCCAACAACGGCGCAAGGCCATCCAGCTGCCCGACGTGCAGCGCTTCGTGGTCGAACTGGCCAACCTGGGCGTGTCGGTGCGGCTGACCCTGCATTGGCAGAACCGCGATTACTGGGTGCTGGTACGTCAGCGCCGGCAAGACCGTGGTGATGTAGTACTGAAACTGATTTCCGGCTATGTGCCGGCGCAGGAGCTGAACCTGCCATTGCACACGGCCGTGCAGGAAGTGGCCGAGGAATGCCTGCTGGAAACCCCGGAAGGCTGGCTGGGTGGGCGCTTCAACGAAACCTGGTTGCCGGTGCCCTACGCTGCCGCCCTGCACTACCGCGAAACGCCGCATTTCGTGCTGGCCCCGGAGTCCGGTGCCGCCCGCCCGGTTCACTGCGGCAAGCTGATGCTGCTGGAACGACCACGGGCGTATGTGCACTTGCCAACCGCCTCATTGCAACTGATCTATGACATGCGTTTGCAGGTACCTCGGGACGCCAAGAAGCTCAGCCTGTTCCACGTTGATGAGCGGCTGGAGGGCGACCAACTGGTGGCGCGACTCAACCGCAAACGGCCAGACCTTTACCTGATGCCGTTGGAGGAAGGCCAGCCGCTGGCTGAGCTGTATACCCTGAAGAAGGATGAACTGGTGCCGGCGAGCACGCGCGGGCTCTACCTGGCCGAAAGTTTTGCACGGCAAGAGGGCTGGGTGGTCACGGACGAGCGGGTGCGCTGGAAGGATTGGGTGAAGCAGCAGGGGTTGGTGGAGAGCAAGCCGGTGCGGGCGTCACATCTGCAGCGGTTTGGAGACAAGGCGCGGGAACTGCTGGAGCGGGCGCGTACTTCACTACACAAGTAAGATTCCGAGGCCTGCGCCGCCCCTGCAGGAGCAGCCTTGTGCTGCGAAGAGGCCGGTAGAGCCAAAGAAACACTTTTGCCCTACCGGCCTCTTCGCAGCACAAGGCTGCTCCTACAGGTAATGAGGCAGCCTCAGAGGTTCGATCAGTTCTTGCGAATCTTCTCGACGATCGCCGTGGTCGAGCTGTTTTCGACCAGCCCCAGCACCTTCACGGTACCGCCATAGGCCTTGACGATATCGGCACCCACCACCTGGTCGATACCATAGTCGCCACCCTTGACCAGCACGTCCGGCTTGACCTGGCTCAGCAGGTTCTCCGGAGTGCCCTCGGGGAAGCTGATGACCCAGTCCACCGCCCCCAACCCGGCCAGTACGGCCATGCGCCGGTCGACGCTGTTGATGGGCCGGCCCGGGCCTTTCAGGCGGCTGACCGAGGCATCGTCGTTGACCGCGACGATCAGCCGATCGCCCTGGGCCCGCGCCTGCTCCAGATAGGTGACATGCCCGGCATGCAGGATGTCGAAGCAGCCGTTGGTGAAGACGATCTTCTCTTTGTGAGCCCGTGCGTCGTCGATGGCCAGCAGCAGTTGCTCAAGGCCCAGCACGCCGCGCTCGGAGCCTTCCTCACGCTGGATCGCCCGGCGCAGTTCGGGAGCACTGATCGCAGCCGTACCCAGCTTGCCAACCACGATGCCCGCCGCCAGGTTGGCCAGGGCCACCGCATGGGGCAGGTCCTCGCCGGCAGCGATGGCCGCGGCGAGGGTGGAGATGACGGTATCACCGGCACCGGTCACATCGAACACTTCACGGGCCCGTGCCGGCAGGTGCAGCGCCGGCTGGCCGCTGCGCAACAGGGTCATGCCGTGCTCGCCACGGGTCACCAGCAAGGCGCCCAGGTCCAAGTCTTGAAGCAGCTGCAAGCCCTTGGCGACCAGCTCGGCCTCATCGGCGCAACGGCCGACGATGGTCTCGAACTCGCTGAGGTTGGGAGTGATCAGGCTGGCGCCACGGTATATGGAAAAGTCCTTGCCCTTGGGGTCGGCCAGCACCGGAATGCCCTTGGCCCGCGCCGCCTGGATCAGGCTCTGGTGGTTTTTCAGTGCGCCCTTGCCGTAGTCGGAAAGGACCAGCACCTTGACGCCCTCGAGCAGGCTGTCGACCTCCGCACCCAGCGACAACGGGTCGGTGGCGAACGGTTCCTCGAAATCGATGCGCAGCAACTGCTGGTGACGGCTCATGACCCGCAGCTTGACGATGGTCGGCTGGTGCGCGATGCGCTGGAACACCGAGCGCACGCCTGCAGCCTGCAGGCTGTTGGCCAGGCTGTCGGCAGCCTCGTCCTGGCCAGTGACGCCAATCAGCGAAGCCGGTGCGCCCAGGGCGGCGATGTTCAAGGCAACGTTGGCCGCGCCGCCGGGGCGATCCTCGATCTGATCGACCTTGACCACCGGGACTGGCGCTTCAGGCGAGATACGCGAAGTACCGCCATGCCAGTAGCGGTCGAGCATGACATCGCCGACCACCAGTACCGGGGCTTGATCGAAACGCGGCATGGACAACTTCATGGGCAACCCATATGGAAATAATGAACAGGGGCAGGATATTAGCACAGGGTAGACGACGGCTTTATGGCCAGATCACCCCAGGAAAATTCCCGTGACAATGGGGGCCGCAATGGCCCCGATCAACGAGGGTTCAGGTGATATCGGCCTTGGCCGGCTCATCCAGCCCCATGGCATGCAGGCGGGCATAATGGCCATTGGCCGCAAGCAGCTCGGCATGGGTGCCGCGCTCGACAAGGCGCCCTTGGTCCATGACCAAGATCTGGTCGGCCTTTTCGATGGTCGACAGGCGGTGGGCGATCACCAGCGTTGTACGGCCCTGCATCACATGGTCCAGGGCAGCCTGGATATGCCGCTCGGACTCGGTATCCAGCGCCGAGGTGGCCTCGTCGAGGATCAGCAGAGGCGCGTTCTTCAGCAGTGCCCGGGCGATGGCCAGGCGCTGGCGCTGGCCGCCGGAGAGCAGCACGCCGTTTTCACCCACTTCGGTATCGAAGCCTTTTGGCAGCCGGTCGATGAACTCCTTGGCGTAGGCATCAGCCGCAGCGGCTTCTATGTCGGCGCGGGGGGCGCCGGCCAGGTCGCCATAGGCGATGTTGTTGGCCACGGTATCGTTGAACAGGGTGACATGCTGGGTCACCTGCGAAACATGGCGGCGCAGGTTGCGCAGGCGATAGTTCTCTATCTCCACGCCATCGAGCAGGATCTGTCCCTGGTCGTGGTGATAGAAGCGCGGGATAAGCGCTGCCAGAGTCGACTTGCCGCTGCCAGAGCGGCCGACCAGTGCAATCATCTGCCCTGGCTCGGCGACGAAGCTGATATCGCTCAGCACTTCACGCTCGGTACCTGGGTAGGTGAAGCTCAGGTTGCGCACTTCCAGGCGCCCTTCCACCCGCTCCTTCTCGACGGTACCGCTGTCCACTTCAGGTGCTTCGTCCAGTTGCTCGAAGATGCTCTCGGCACCGGCCAGGCCCTTCTGGATGGTCGAGCTGACTTCCGAAAGCTGACGAATCGGCTTTGGCAACAGGCCGGCGGCCGTAATGTAAGCCACCAGATCACCGGCAGTGGAATCACCGCGCAGGAACAGCACCAGGAACATCAGCGCGGCCATGGCGGTGTAGATCACCAGTTGCAGCATCGGCGTGTACAGCGAGCCGGTCTTGGTCATTTGCAGCTGCTTGTCGGTGTTGCTCTGGCTGGCCTTGCCGAAACGCTGCTCTTCGTAGGCCTCACCGCCAAAGCTGCGCACCACGCGGTAGCCCTGGATAGTTTCCGAGGCAACGTGGGTGACGTCGCCCATGGCCACCTGGATCTTCTTGCTCTGCTTGCGGAATTTCTTGCTGGCGACGCTGACCATCACTGCGATCACTGGCAGGATGGCGACCATCACCAGCGTCAGGTGCCAGTTCATCCACAGCAGGTAGCCGAACAGGAAAACCACGGTCAGGCCTTCTCGGATCACCACCTTGATCGCATCGGTGGCGGCACCGGTGACCATGGTCACGTTGAAGGTGATGCGCGAAATCAGGTGCCCGGAGTTGTGGTTGTCGAAGTAGCGGTTAGGCAGCACCAGCAGCTTGTTGAAGAGTTCCACACGCAGGTCGTGCACCAGGCACAGGGAAACCTTGGCCAGGAAATAGTTGCCGAGGAACGAACCCAGGCCCTGCCACGCGGCGATCAGGATGATCAGCAGCGGTACAGCCTGCAGCAGTTGCAGGTCGCGCAGGTAGGGGACGTTGGGGAACAACACTGCTTCAGGGTTGCTCAGCCCATCAACGAAATACTTCAGAATCCCGGCCAGCATCGGCTGGGTCGAAGCAAAGATCACGAAACCGATGATGCTCAGCAGGAAAATGCCGACATAGGGTTTCACATAGCTCAGCAGCCGGAAGTAGATCTTCAGGCTGGAGGTGTGTTCCGCCGGTCGCGGTGTTTCGGCCATTATCAAGCTCGCTGTTCAGGTTGAACCGGAAATTTTACCACAGGCATCATTTTCGGCACTCCCCCATGGCAGCAACATGGCCAGGCCCACTGGCAGCCAGCTGATGAACCATTCGGCACGTGGCGTACCGGTGAGGCTGGCGGCATCGAACTGCATGGCCAGGGTGGAGTACACCCAGAAACCGAGCAGGATCTTGCCGAACAACGTGCCACGTGCGCGGACGATTTCGCCGAAGGTGTACAGCCACACCATGACCCACAGCAGCATCCCGGGCAGGCCCATCTCCACTGCGATGTGAGTGAACATGTTGTGGGTGTGGTCGAAGTGCTTGCCCACTGCACTCACGTCGTAGGCAGCACCCAAACCAAGGCCGGTCCAGGGATGTGCGGCGATCATGTCGACTACGGCATGGAATATTTCCGGTCGGTAGGACGAGCCGCGCTTGGCGATCAGGTCGTAAACAAAATAGAAGGCCAGACAGGTGGCGATGGCCGCCAGCACGGCAAACACCCGGCTGTGGCGGTCACGGAACCACAACGGGGCCAGGATCACGGTGAGCACCAGGGCCAGGATTGCCCCACGGCTCTGGCTGAGCATGGCAAACAACCCCAAGCACACCAGCGCCACCAGCCACAACAACTGCAGGGCACGTTGCCGCGGCGGCTCGTAAAGCAGGAAAAGCACGGCTGCACCGATGACATAGGCACCCAGGATCGGGTGCGATATTTCGCCGATGCCCTCCAGGCGGGCCAGCAAAGGCATGCCCAGCACGCCGTAGAAATGGATGACCGAAACCATCGCGGCAACGGCCAGCAAGGCACTTCCGGCCAGCAGCAGCTGACGTATGCGGACCTGGCCAAGCTGGCCCAGCAGCGGGAACGCCAGCAGGAACACCAGGATGTAGAGCAGGCGCTTGGCCTCGCGCCCCGGGTTTTCCGCGGCCGACCAGACAAGACTGAGCCCGCTCCACGCCAGCAGCAACAACACACTCCCCCACAAGGCCGGCTGACGCCGCCAGGCCTGCACTATTACTTGCCTTGCGGACCACGCCATTACCAGCGTCGGCAACCACAGGAACAGCACCAGACCTTGTTGATAGACCTTGTTGCTCGGTGCCAGGGCGATAGCTGCCAGAAACCAGACCAGGCCAAACCCCAACCAGGCTCGCGCCCAGTTTTTTTGATACAACATCCTTTCCCCCGATGAATCAAAGACACCATCCAATGGTGCTACAACATTATTTTCGGCATTATTGCCGGTCATTCCGTTCGCCCGACGACAAGGCTCTATTCATGCAATGCTCCCGGCTCCCCCAGGTCGACTTCGATCAGCTGACAAAAGGCGCACAGGTGCTTGAGGCAGATAGCCATGGCGCCAAAGTCTACCTGCTCGCGGATGGTAATTTCCTCAAGGTTTTTCGTAGGAAGCGGCTGATTTCATCTGCACTGCTGCGCCCGTACTCACAGCGCTTCGTCGACAACGCCGCACGCCTTGCACAATTGGGCATCCCCACCCTGAAGGTTATCAGCCAGCACAAGCTCGACCTGCCAGGGCGTACCGCCGTGCTGTACCGCCCGCTGCCAGGGCGCACCTTGTTGCAGATGTCGCGCGATGAAGGTTTCAGCTGGGGGGCCTACCTGCCGCGCCTGATCGAACTGATCCGCCAACTGCATCGCAGCGGCGTGTACTTCCGCTCGTTGCACCTGGGTAATGTGGTGGTCACCCCCGACCAGCAGCTGGGCCTGATCGACGTGGCCGACATGCGCTTCCTGCGCCCGCCGCTGTCGGCGCGCATGATTCGGCGCAATGTGCAGCATATGGTGCGCTACATCGAGCGGGAGAACCTGGGCGACCGCTTCCCCCTTGCCGCCTTCGAGGCAGCCCTGCTGGCGCGCTGAGCGTCAACTGCGCAGCAGGCTCTGCGAGCCGCTGCAGAATGCCTGCCAGGCTTGCTCCGGGGCCAGCGCCTGGCGTTGCCGGGCGGCTACCGCCGGGGCACTGAGCGCCGCACATCGCTCGATAGCCTCGGCCCAGGCATTTTCATTGGCAATGGGCAGGTAGCCACCGGTGTCCTGCAACTGCTCGCGGAACACCTGCAGGTCGCTGCACACCACCGGCACGTCGGCCATGACCGCCTCCTGCACCACCAGCCCCAGGCCTTCGGAGCGCGAAGGCACCAATAGCCAGTCGAATGCCCGGTACAACTGCTGCAGGTCGTCGCGGTGACCGCTCAGGTGAACACGCCCGGCCAAGCCCAGCGCGTCGATACGAGCCTGCAGCACCGCACGCAGAGGCCCTTCGCCAATGATTGCCAATTGCAGGCCCGACTGGCGCGCACTGGCCTTGGCGAACGCCTCGATCAACATCTCGAAACCTTTGCTCTCCACCAGTCGCCCGACCGCGCCCAGCATGACCCCGGCCACCTGTTGCAACTGCAGGGCCTGCCTGGCCGCATCCCGGCTCAACAACGGCTCGGCGAACGCCAGCGGGTCAAGGGCCATGCGCAAGGTCTGCACCGGCCTGCCAAGATCGTGTTCGAGTGATGTGGCAAGCGTCTGCGAAACGGCGGCGATGCTCAGCCGCTCGGCCGGGAACATACGCAGCAGGCGAACGTCACCGGCACTCAGGCGCGTCTTGCCGTGAAACAGCACCTTGGCACGCAACTGCGGAACCTGCTGCAACAACGGCAACACCAATCGCGCCACACCGACACCATCGAGCAGCACGACTTCAGCCTGGGCCTCGTTCAGCGCCTTGCGCAAGCGCATACGCAACCATGGGCGCAACAGGCGCCAGAAGTGCCGCCCTTTCAGCGCCCGTGACGGCATATGCCACTCCCGGGTCGAGCCAAGCCCACAGCAGAGGCCGCTACCCAGCAGCAACCAGTTACTGATCCGGGCATCGGCACCCGCGTGCGACAGTACCTGCCGATGTACCTTGTGGATGGACATGTACGGCGTTCCACCCGCCCACATCATATTGACTATGTTCATGGGCCCTCTCCCGCTCATGTCAGGTGGGACAGCGACTTCATTGAACAAAAATGGTGATTCCCATGCCGATCACGACACCCGCCACCAGCGTCAATGCCAACTTTATCCGATCACGTCTACGACGTTTGGCCTTGCGCTCCACTTCGATGGGCAAGGTCACGTGATTACCAAATCCAGTGTGCAATACTGCATCACCCTCCAAGGTGACCGCTGTCAGGTTTAACTCAGCATAGCGTCGGGAAAGTGCCTTTTCTCCAGCATAGGCGGCAAATGGTGCGCAACGCTGGTAATCGCTCAAACGACGCAGCCCCGGGTTGAGCGAGAACGCCTGCCACTCGGCCTTGTCGGACAGCAGCGGGTAGCAAGGCACCCCGGCGATCACCTGGCGATCACCCAGACGGATGTAAGGGCTGTGGATGGCCAGGTCATGGGCATGACTGCGCAGCCACACCTGCAACAGGTCGGGGCTGACCTCCAGTATGGCCCGGGAGTCTTCGACGAAGCCCTGGCGATAGAAGTGCCAGTCGTCCTCGCAGTGAAAGATGTAGGGCGTCTTGACGTGGCTGTAGGCCAGGTCGATAGACGGAAGCTGGCCCAGTTTTGGCCGGTTGACGAACACCTTGCAGTGGGGTTTCCAGTGCTCAGGCACAGCGGCATGCACGGCATCGTCACCGGAGTCTTCGGTGATGAACACTTCGCGAATGGGCGCGGTATTGTAGCGATCGAAACTCTCAAGGGTATCTTTGAGCAGATCAAACCGCCCACAACTGGTCACGACGAGCGTGACGTCACTCTCATTTGAAAAGCGCACCGGACTCCCTCCGCATTGCGACTATCGACTTCAACGCCCTTTCCTCAGGCGCGAAAGTTCTTATGTTAGATGCCCAGCCTCAGGCGCAGCCGCTGCCATGCAGACAACGGCGGATGGGGCCTGAGCGCCGGGCGCATGTGGTCGACGATGCTACGTCCAACTGCGCCGAAACTGAAACGGGAAACCGCCAGGTGGCGGCCATTTTCTGCAATCTGCCGCGCCAGTTCAGGGTCCGCACGCAAAAGGCGGAGCTTCTCCTGAAGGGTCGGGATGCAGTCATAGAACACCACGTTGTGCATGTCCTGCAGGCCCAGCGCGCGGTTCTCTTCCTCGCCCTGGTCATACGCCAACAGCACACAGCCACAGGCCATGGCTTCGAAATTCTTGATCATGTATTCGCCCATGCCAACGTCGGCACTGACGAAGAAGCGGATCCGGTTGAGCGTATTGCAGTAGTCTTCACCCGACTTGGTCCGGGTGACCACCAGGTTCTCGACGCGGCCCAGCTCGTCCAGCAATGCCTTGCGGCCGCTGTAGGCCACGCTGTTGGTACTGCCGACGAAGGCCAGTTCGATATCGCGCTCACGCCCCTGGTCGGCCAGCAACTGCTCGTCGTAACCCTTGGGCACGAACACGGCGTCGAAACCTTCCTGGCGCAGGCGCTCGCTGACCATATAGCCGGAGCTGATCACCCGCGCCCAGGGCAACTTGCGGTAATGGGCGCTGAACTTGCCGGTGTACTTGCACGGGATGTAGTTCTGGTAGGCATCATGCTCGAGGATGACCAGGTTCGGCACGGTACGGATGAACGCCGCCTGACGGATTTCCTGCTTGAAACGCAGGAAGAAGACAATGCGGTCATAGCGCTCGACCTGCACTTCACGCTTGAAATAGCGGCGCAGGTTGCGCTGGTCTTCGCTGGTCAGCCAGCGCAGGTCGCACTCGCAGTTGGCCGCGACGCCATCGTACAGGCGATCAAGAATCGCCCGCTGTTCCTTCTGCACCAGAAATAGGACTTTCATTGCGTTCCTTGGGCGCTCTGCGCCATCGCGGTCAACCATGGGGGCGCGGCTACAACTCACGCCGCCAGAACAGTTCATGTCGGCGCACGGCCTTGCGGAAGAATTCGTTCTCGCCGTAAGGCGACGGCCGCCGCCCGGCCAGCCAGCGCTGCAACAAGCGACGCAGCCGGCGCTTGAACGGCGCCGGTGGCTGCAGGTCGTGCATCATGCCCAGGGCCATGGCCTTGTCGCGCTGGGTTGCCACGTCCAGTACCAGACTGCAAGGTGCCCACGCCTGAGCGGCGCTCAGCTGCGGTGGCAAGGCCACGCCATCACCACTGTCGCCCATCGGCCAGCGGTCGTTGTCGTGCAGGTGATTGGCGTAGCACAGCAGGGTTTGCGGCTGCCAGGCCAGGCCTTGCAAGGCTTCCAGCACCGCTGCCTGGGCACATATATGGTCGGGGTGCGGGTCGAGCTGCGGGTGCGGCATAACCAGCACCTCTGGCCTGGCCATTTCCAGCAAGGCCCGCAGATCGGCCAGCAGGTTGCGCCAGGTCGGCGCGCCATCGCCGTCGGCCGGCAGCGGGAATGGGTTGAACCGGCGGAAGACGCGAATGTCGGCGAGGTCGGCCTCGCGAGAAGCGGCCGGCTGGTCGGGCGCAGCCTGCATGGCAGGCAGTTGCAGGCAGAAGTAGCCCAGCTGCACGCAACGCGATTCCGCCACACCGGCCCAGCGTGGCACGGCGATACTGTCCCAGGCCCGCAGGCGGCCCTTAAGGCGTGCGGCTTCGGCCTTTGCCAGTCCCATCTTCTGATAGTGTTCGGCCTCGATCTCACCTGCGGTCAGCGTCACTACCCAGGTTTCGTCGGCCTGGCTGTAGAGCCCGTAAGCGGCCAGTTCGGCGTCATCGGCATGCGGCGCGATCACCATCACTCGACGCCGTTGCAGCTCGACCGCCGGGGTTATCCACAAGCGCGGCCGGCCCAACAGCCCACAATGCCGGCCACGCAGGCGCAACGCGCCTGCCTCCAGAGGTGCGGCGAGGCCGGTCAGATTGAGGAAGCGCACGCCATCGACGCCGCGCTCGAAGGTTTGCCGGTCGGCCTGCTCGCCAGCCACCAGCTCGACCTGCGGGTCGAGGAAGCGCCCCAGCCAGCTGCTTTTTACCCGCAGCTCGAGGATCAGGGTGTCGTTGCCCTGCAGCGTGCATTCAGCCTTGAGCAGGCCGCCGCTCAGGGTGGCAGGAACCTCCAGGGTCTGCTCGCCGAATTCGTACGCGTAGTCCTCGCCTGGCGCATAGAACAGGTGGTCGGCAAACCAGGCTTCATGGGCCGCCCACAGCAGCGGCAACAGCAGAAGTGGCAACC
Source organism: Pseudomonas pudica (assembly GCF_015680405.1). Taxonomy (GTDB): domain Bacteria; phylum Pseudomonadota; class Gammaproteobacteria; order Pseudomonadales; family Pseudomonadaceae; genus Aquipseudomonas; species Aquipseudomonas pudica. The sequence continues at coordinate 20,407 of NZ_JADLJS010000039.1, read as the reverse complement.
ACCACCAGCTGAACACCCCTACGGTCACCAGCGCGGCCAGGCCCACCAGCAGGCCCAGGCGCTTGTTGCGCCGGTGGCGCTTGAGCAACTGCTGCTTGCGACTCACGCCTGATACACCGGTACGGGGTTGCACCAGCGGTCCTTGTACTCGCGGTCGGCACGGCCGAACGAGAACCGCAGCGGCTTGTTGCGCGCACGGGCGTCCTCCCAGGCGGCCTGGGTATTGAGGAAGCTCAGCACGCTGCCGGGACTGAAGGCTTTGGTTTCAGGGTCGACACCGCCATTGATGTACTCGACGCTGATCCATTCCGGCGCTTCGACACGGTATACCAGCTGGATGGCGATCGGCTTGCCGTCCAACAGCAGCACCGAGCCGATCAGCAGCTCGCGCAGGCGCTCCAACACCTCGGCCATGCGCTCGGCGCCGGTGGCAGGGAAGCCCCAGCGGCGACGGAACAGGTCGCAGTACATGCTGGCGATTTCCTGCGCGCTGAAGTCGCTGATCGGGCGCACCACACCGCCCGCCTCTTCCAGCAGGCGCAGTTCGCGGCGCTGGTTGTAGCGGAACTTCTTCGACAGGTCTTCGTGGGCGCGGGCCATGGCCAGCTGTTCCTTCTGTGCCTTGAGGCCACTGAAGCGGCCTTGGTTCAGTTCGGACAGGTAGCGCGCGGCATGGCGCAACGGCGCAGCGGCATCGGCGGCCGCCGCCAGGATGATTTCGGCGTTGCCCAGGTCGAACAGAGCCTTTTTCCCGGCACGCTTGAGCACATCCTTGGACAGCGCAAGGTGGCGCCCCCAGGTGGGGATGGCGGCCTTCAGCTCGCCGGCCTGGTGCCAGCCCAGATAACGCACCGGGATCTGTGCCAGGTCCGCCAACTGCTCGACCACCAAAGGATGAGTGGCGACACTGCCACCAAAGCGGGCCCATGCCTCGGCGTAGGCCTTGGCGTCGATAACTTGCCAACCGCGCTCACGGAAGGCCTGGATACGGTTGAGCATCAGGCCTGCCCCACCAGCACACGGACTTGCGGCAGCTGCCAGAAGGCCTCGCGCACCGCCTGGTCGGAAAAGCGTTCACGCAGGCGCTGCAGCATGTGCCCGGCACAGGCCTGGCGCTGCTGCCCATCGAGCATAGCCATGTGCTTCAGGCCCTGAGCCAGTTGCCCCGCATCACCCAGCGGAAACAGTACGCCAACACCCTCGACCACTTCACGGGCACCGCCACAGGCCGTGGCCAGTACCGGTACACCGGCCACCATGGCTTCGAGCAGGACCATGCCGAAGGGCTCATGGTCGGAGCTCAGCGCAAATACGTCGAACGCCTGGAAGTAACGGCGCGCATCCGGCACCTGGCCAAGGAAGTCCACTTGCCCGGCAATGCCCAGCTCGGCAGCCTGGGCCTTGAGCCTGGTTTCCAGGCGCCCCTTGCCGAGAATCGCCAGGCGAGCGCCGGCTGGCAGCCCCGGTAGGGCTTCGGCAAAGCCACGCAGCAGGGTGGCCTGGTCTTTGTCCGGGTGCAGGCGCCCTACGTTACCGACAATCCACGCCTGCGCATCCAGGCCCAAGGCCTGACGGGCCTCGGCGCGTGGCACCAGGGCCGCTTGCAGGGCGTCAATGTCGATGCGGTTGTACAGGGTCTGGATACGCTCTGCCGGCCACTGCGGCAAGCAGCGGCGCATGTCGTCACGCACTGCGTCCGACACGCCCAGCAAGCTCAGGCGCTTGCTGAACAGGTTGGCGAAGATGCGTCGCCCCTTGCGCTCGTAGTCACCGAAAGCGTGGTGCACGCCGATCACCGGCAAGCCGGTGCCCAGCAACGCCACGTAGATCGGCTTGAAGCGATGGGCAATGCAGAAGGCGAAATTGCGCTCGGCCGCGATCCGCCGCAATGCGCGGATGGCGCCGAGTTTCAGGCCGCGCACGGCCTTGGAGCTGAACTCCAGGAACAGCACCTCGTCCGACGCACAGCCAGCCGCTACCTGCGGGTCGGCAGCGCCGGTGAGGAACACCGTGGTGACCTGGTAGCCACGCCCATGGAACAGGCTGGCGTATTGACGGGCGCAGTCCAGGAACGGCCCGTCATAGCCATGGCAGAACTGCAGAATACGCGGCTCAGAGCGGCTGGTCATACGGGGCCGCGCCGTCCTTCACAACCAGGATGTCTTCCATGATCAGGTACTGCAGGTCCGAGCCGAAGAACATGTTCAAGGCGTCGGTCGGCGAGCAGATCATCGGTTCACCACGGCGGTTCAGCGAGGTGTTCAGCGACACGCCGTTGCCGGTCAGGTCTTCCAGCGCCTTCATCATGTCGTAGTAGCGCGGGTTGTACTCGCGCTTGAGCACCTGGGCACGCGAAGTGCCATCCTCGTGGACCACTTCCGGCACGCGGGTCTTCCACTCTTCAGCCACTTCGAAGGTAAAGGTCATGAATGGCGCCGGGTGGTCGACCTTGATCATTTGCGGGGCGACGGTGTCGAGCATCGACGGGCAGAAAGGTCTCCAGCGTTCGCGGAACTTGATCTGCTCGTTGATGCGGTCGGCTACGCCCGGCACGCTCGGGCAACCGATGATCGAACGGCCGCCCAGGGCACGAGGGCCGAACTCCATGCGGCCCTGGAACCAGGCCACCGGATTGCCGTCGACCATGATTTTGGCGATGCGCTGCGGCATGTCGTCGAGTTTTCGCCACTTCGGCGCGTTCGGGTGACGGGCACAGGCGGCAATCACATCTTCGTTGGAGTACGAAGGGCCGAGGTAGACGTGTTCCATCTTCTCGACCGGCACGCCACGGGCGTGGGAAACGTAGGCGGCAGCACCCACGGCGGTACCGGCGTCACCGGAGGCCGGCTGCACGAACAGCTCTTTCAGGTCTGGGCGGGCGATGATCTTCTGGTTGAGCTTGACGTTCAGCGCGCAACCGCCGGCAAAGGCCAGCTTGCCGGTTTCACGCAGGACGTCACCCAGGTAGTGATCGATCATCTGCAGAGCGATCTTCTCGAACAGCGCCTGCATGCTGGCCGCGTAATGGATGTACGGCTCGTCGGCGATGTCGCCTTCACGCTTGGGGCCCAGCCATTCGATCAGCTTCGGCGAGAAGTAGAAGCCCTTGCCCTTCTCTTTATAGCGGCGCAGGCCGATGACGTTGGCGTATTCGGTGTTGATCACCAGCTCGCCGTTTTCGAAGCTGGCCAGGCGCGAGAAGTCATACTTGCTCGCGTCGCCATACGGCGCCATGCCCATGACCTTGAACTCGCCATCGAGCATCTCGAAGCCGAGGAATTCGGTGATTGCGCCGTACAGACCGCCCAGCGAGTCAGGGTCGAAGAATTCCTTGATCTTGTGGATCTTGCCGTTTTCGCCGTAGCCAAAGAAGGTGGTGGCGTATTCGCCCTTGCCGTCAATGCCGAGGATTGCGGTTTTTTCCTTGAAGCCCGAGCAGTGGTAGGCACTGGAGGCGTGGGCCAGGTGGTGCTCGACCGGTTCGATCTTGACCTTTTTCGGGTCGAAGCCCAATTGCTCCAGGCACCAGACGATCTTCTTGCGGTAGCGCTTGTAGCGACGATTGCCCATCAGGATCGCGTCGAGGGCGCGGTCCGGGGCGTACCAGTAGCGCTTGGCATAGTGCCAGCGCGCCTTGCCGAACAGGCTGATCGGGGCGAACGGGATGGCTACCACGTCGACGTCGGATGGCTTGATGCCTGCCTGTTCCAGGCAGAACTTCGCCGACTCGTAGGGCATGCGGTTCTTCGCATGCTTGTCACGCACGAAGCGCTCTTCTTCGGCGGCGGCAATCAGTTTGCCGTCAATGTACAAGGCCGCGGAAGGGTCATGGCTAAGGGCGCCGGACAGGCCAAGAATCGTCAATGCCAAGGGATTAGCCTCTTCATTCGGTAGAAATGCGCCAGCGGCCTCTTGGGCGGGTGGCGGCTAAAGGGCGGGATTATAACGCAAACATGTGCGCAACGCGGCAACCTGTACTGGCCTCATCGCCGGCAAGCCAGCTCCCACAGGTACACCGCCGACCTTGAGGCCCGCGCTGTACCTGTGGGAGCTGGCTTGCCGGCGATGGGGCCGGTACAGGCAAGCAATATTATTCAGCGATCAGCCAGTCCATGCGGAAGCTGCCGGCGGTTTGCGCCAGCTCTTTGGCCAGCCATGGCAGCAGCTCATTGAGCTCTTCTTCCAGCCCCCAGGGCGGATTGGCGATGGCCAGACCTGAGCCGTTGAGCCCCTGCGGGCTGTCCTGGTGGTGCACATACAACTCGACCCGCAGCAGTTTCGGTGCGCCGGTGCTGGTCAGGTCCTGGTAGAAGCGGGCCAGCGAGCGCTGGTCCTTGATCGGGTACCAGATGGCCGCGACGGTCTGGCGCATGCGGCCGATCGCCTCTTTCATGGCGGTAGTGCAGCGCTTGAGTTCGTCAGCCTGTTCGAACGGTGGGTCGATCAGCATGATCGCGCGCTTCTCCTGCACCGGCAGCAAGGCCCGCGGCACGTGCCAGCCTTCGCCCAGGTGCACGACCACGCGCGGGTCTTTCTTCATGTTTTCCTTGAGAAGCGGCCCGTCTTCGGGATGCTTCTCGTTGAGCAGGGCACGGTCCTGCTGGCGCATCAGGCGGCGGGCCAGCTCGGGCGAACCGGGGTAGTAGCGCAGCTCGCCATCGGCATTCAGGCGCTTGATGATGCGCAGATAGTCGCCAGCCATGGCCGGCAGGTCATCGCGATTCCACAGGCGGGCGACACCTTCCAGGTACTCGCCGGTGCGGGTTGCCTGGTCGCCCTGCAGGTCGTAAAGGCCGAGCCCTGCATGGGTATCGATGTAGGCGAACGGCTGCTCCTTGCGCGACATCAGGGCGATGAGGCGGGTCAGCACGATATGTTTGAGGACGTCGGCGTGGTTGCCGGCGTGGAAGGCGTGACGATAGTTCATGGCAACTCCTGCGGGGGTGGCAAGTTTACCTTGCCTTGCAGGCGGAGTCAGGCCTGGCTGCTAATCGGCGGTGACCTCTTCGCGGGTAAACCCGCTCCCACAGGTACCTCACAGAACTTGAGTTCTGTGCAATCCCTGTGGGAGCGGGTTCACCCGCGAAGCAGGCGCCGCCGACTCAACGGGTATTACTTGTCAGCGTGATACGCCGCATCAGCAGTCTCGAAGCGCTTGACCATTGCCTGCGACGGGCTGCCCAGCTTGCTCACCACGATGATGGCGATGCTGGCGAACAGGAAGCCCGGGATGATTTCGTACAACCCAAGGGTGTCGAAGTTCTTCCACAGGATCACGGTCAGTGCGCCAACCACGATACCGGCCAGTGCGCCGTTACGGGTCATGCCTTTCCACAGTACCGAAATCAGCACCACCGGACCGAAAGCAGCACCGAAGCCGGCCCAGGCGTAAGCTACCAGGCCCAGCACGCGGTTTTCCGGGTTGGAGGCCATGGCGATGGCGATCAGGGCGACGGCCAGCACCATCAGGCGGCCGACCCACACCAGCTCGACCTGCGAAGCGCTCTTGCGCAGGAACGCCTTGTAGAAGTCTTCGGTCAGGGCGCTGGAGCACACCAGCAGCTGGCAGCTCAGGGTACTCATTACCGCCGCCAGGATGGCCGAAAGCAGCACACCGGCAACCCATGGGTTGAACAGGATCTTGGCCAGCTCGATGAACACCCGCTCGTGGTTCTCGCTGACCGGGCCTGCCAGGTCAGGATGCGCCGAGAAGTAGGCGATACCGAAGAAGCCCACGGCGCAGGTACCGACCAGGCAAAGGATCATCCAGGTCATGGAGATACGACGAGCGTTGGCGATCGACTTCACCGAGTCGGCAGCCATGAAACGCGCCAGGATGTGCGGCTGACCGAAGTAGCCCAGCCCCCAGCCCATCAGCGAGATGATGCCGATGAAGGTGGCGCCCTTGAACATGTCGAAGTGGGCCGGGTTGACCGCATCGATGGCAGCGAAGGTGGTATCGAAGCCGCCAGTGGAGATCAGCACGATCACCGGAGTGAGGATCAGCGCAAAGATCATCAGCGAAGCCTGCACGGTATCGGTCCAGCTCACCGCCAGGAAACCACCGATGAAGGTGTAGGCGATGGTCGCAGCAGCACCGGCCCACAGGGCCGTTTCGTACGACATGCCGAAGGTGCTCTCGAACAGACGAGCACCGGCAACGATGCCGGAGGCGCAGTAGATGGTGAAGAACACCAGGATCACGATGGCCGAGATGATCCGCAGCAGGCCGCTGTTGTCTTCGAAGCGGCTGGAGAAGTAGTCCGGCAGGGTCAGCGCATCGCCGTTGTGCTCGGTCTGCACGCGCAGACGACCAGCAACGAACAACCAGTTCAGGTAGGCGCCGACAGTCAGGCCGATGGCAATCCAGGCTTCGGACAAGCCGGAGAAGTAGATGGCGCCTGGCAGGCCCATCAGCAGCCAGCCACTCATGTCGGAAGCACCAGCGGAAAGCGCGGTGACCACGCTACCCAGGCTGCGGCCGCCGAGGATGTAGTCGGAAAGGTTATTGGTGGAGCGATAGGCGGCGAAGCCGATCAGCACCATTGCGGCGATATAGACCACGAAAGTGATCGTTAGAGGATTGCCCATGCGTGTGCCCTGGCGTTTGTTTTTATGTCATGCACAACCGCAGCCATGGCGGTTGCACCCAGGCCGCGAATCGTATGCAACAACGCAAAGTGGGTGCAACCATTTTTCATTTGCAAGTTGCACCTCTTCGTGCAAATTCCGACAAATCTGATTTTTTGCTCCTTTTTGGAGCAAAAAGCCCACTTTCAAGAATAAAACGCACCGAAGAGGACCCTTTCAAGGCTGTGGAAATGGTTGCCGGACGAGTTGCACCTTTTCCGTGAAAAATTCGGGTTGCACCTGGTTGCACCCGAATTGTCCTACAGCTACTCTTGGCGTCAGCTTAGGCCACAACCGTGGCAATAACGAGGATAAGAAATGGCGACGACCACCCTTGGGGTCAAACTCGATGACCCGACCCGTGAGCGACTCAAGGCAGCTGCGCAGTCGATTGACCGCACCCCGCACTGGTTGATCAAACAAGCGATCTTCAACTACCTGGAGAAGCTCGAGGGTGGTGCCACCCTTACCGAACTCAACGGCCATGCCAGCAACGTGGCCGACGACGCCGGCGAGATCCAACCCGACCACGGCCACCAGTGCTTCCTCGAGTTCGCCGAGAGCATCCTGCCGCAGTCGGTACTGCGCTCGGCGATCACCGCCGCCTACCGCCGCCCCGAACAGGAAGTGGTACCGATGCTGCTGGAGCAGGCGCGCCTGAGCGCCCCGCTGGCCGAAGCGACCAACAAGATGGCCGCCGGCATCGCCGAGAAACTGCGTAACCAGAAGAGCGCTGGCGGTCGTGCCGGCATCGTCCAGGGCCTGCTGCAGGAATTTTCGCTGTCGTCCCAGGAAGGCGTGGCGTTGATGTGCCTGGCCGAAGCCTTGCTGCGCATTCCCGACAAGGGCACCCGTGACGCACTGATCCGCGACAAGATCAGCACCGGCAACTGGCAACCACACCTGGGCAACAGCCCGTCGCTGTTCGTCAACGCCGCCACCTGGGGCCTGCTGCTGACCGGCAAGCTGGTGTCCACCCACAACGAATCCGGCCTCACCTCCTCCCTCACCCGCATCATCGGCAAGAGCGGCGAGCCGATGATCCGCAAAGGCGTCGACATGGCCATGCGCCTGATGGGCGAGCAGTTCGTCACCGGCGAAACCATCGCTGAAGCCTTGGCCAACGCCAGCCGCTTCGAGTCCAAGGGCTTCCGCTATTCCTACGACATGCTCGGCGAAGCCGCACTGACCGAGCACGACGCACAGAAGTACCTGGCGTCCTACGAGCAGGCCATCCACTCGATCGGCAAGGCCTCCCATGGCCGCGGCATCTATGAAGGCCCGGGCATCTCGATCAAGCTGTCGGCGTTGCACCCGCGCTACAGCCGCGCCCAGTACGAGCGCGTGATGGAAGAGCTGTACCCGCGCCTGCTGTCGCTGACCCTGCTGGCCAAGCAGTACGACATCGGCCTGAACATCGACGCCGAAGAAGCCGACCGCCTGGAGCTGTCGCTCGACCTGCTCGAGCGCCTGTGCTTCGAGCCTTCGCTGGCCGGCTGGAATGGCATCGGCTTCGTTATCCAGGCCTACCAGAAGCGCTGCCCGTATGTGATCGACTATGTCATCGACCTGGCCAAGCGCAGCCGCCACCGTCTGATGATCCGCCTGGTGAAAGGCGCCTACTGGGACAGCGAAATCAAGCGCGCCCAGGTTGAAGGCCTGGAAGGTTACCCGGTCTACACCCGCAAGGTTTACACCGACGTGTCCTATGTCGCCTGCGCCCGCAAGCTGCTGGCCGTGCCAGAGGCCATCTATCCGCAGTTTGCCACTCACAACGCCCACACCCTGTCGGCCATCTACCACATTGCCGGCCAGAACTATTACCCGGGCCAGTACGAGTTCCAGTGCTTGCACGGCATGGGCGAGCCGCTGTACGAGCAGGTGGTCGGCAAGATTTCCGAAGGCAAGCTGAACCGTCCGTGCCGCGTCTACGCACCGGTCGGTACCCACGAAACGCTGCTGGCCTATCTGGTGCGTCGCCTGCTGGAAAACGGCGCCAACACCTCCTTCGTCAACCGCATCGCCGACCACTCGATCTCCATCCAGGAACTGGTCGCCGACCCGGTCGCCAGTATCGAGCGCATGGGCACCCAGGAAGGCAGCATCGGCCTGCCGCACCCGCGCATCCCGCTGCCTCGTGAACTGTATGGCAGCGAGCGGGCCAACTCGGCCGGCATCGACATGGCCAACGAACACCGCCTGGCGTCGCTGTCCTGCGCCATGCTGGCGACCGCCCACAACGACTGGAAAGCCACACCGCTGCTGGCTTGCGCTGCCAGCGAAGGCACAGCCGCACCGGTGCTGAACCCGGCGGACCACCGCGACGTGGTCGGCCATGTTCAGGAAGCCACTGTCGCCGACGTCGACAACGCCATCCAGTGCGCACTGAATGCCGCACCGATTTGGCAGGCCACCCCGCCAGCCGAGCGTGCTGCCATTCTGGAGCGCACTGCTGACCTGATGGAGGCCGAAATCCAGCCGCTGATGGGCCTGCTCATCCGCGAAGCCGGCAAGACCTTCGCCAACGCCATCGCCGAAGTGCGTGAAGCCGTGGATTTCCTGCGCTACTACGCGGTGCAGGCACGCAATGACTTCAGCAACGACGCCCACCGCCCGCTGGGCCCTGTGGTGTGCATCAGCCCGTGGAACTTCCCGCTGGCGATCTTCACCGGCCAGGTAGCCGCAGCGCTCGCCGCCGGCAACCCGGTACTGGCCAAGCCGGCCGAGCAAACCCCGCTGATCGCCGCCCAGGCCGTGCGCCTGCTGCTGGAAGCCGGCATCCCTGAAGGCGTGCTGCAACTGCTGCCAGGCCGCGGTGAAACCGTCGGTGCCGGCCTGGTAGGTGACGAGCGCGTCAAGGGCGTGATGTTCACCGGCTCCACCGAAGTGGCCCGCCTGCTGCAGCGCAACGTAGCCGGCCGCCTGGACAACCAGGGTCGCCCGATCCCGCTGATCGCCGAAACCGGTGGCCAGAACGCGATGATCGTCGACTCCTCGGCACTGACCGAGCAGGTGGTGATCGATGTGGTGTCCTCGGCCTTCGACAGCGCCGGCCAGCGTTGCTCGGCATTGCGCGTGCTGTGCCTGCAGGAAGACTCCGCCGACCGCGTGATCGAAATGCTCAAGGGCGCCATGGCCGAAAGCCGCCTGGGCTGCCCGGACCGCCTCGCCGTGGACATTGGCCCTGTGATCGACGCCGAAGCCAAGGCCGGCATCGAGAAGCACATCCAGGGCATGCGCGAGAAAGGTCGCTCGGTCTACCAGGTGGCCATTGCCGATGCTGCCGAGCTCAAGCGCGGCACCTTCGTCATGCCGACCTTGATCGAACTGGAAAGCTTCGACGAGCTCAAGCGTGAAATCTTCGGCCCGGTGCTGCACGTGGTGCGCTACAACCGTCGCAACCTGGATCAGTTGATCGAGCAGATCAACAACTCCGGCTACGGCCTGACCCTCGGCGTGCACACCCGCATCGACGAGACCATCGCCAAGGTGGTGGAAACCGCCAACGCCGGCAACATGTACGTCAACCGCAACATCGTCGGTGCAGTGGTGGGCGTGCAGCCGTTCGGTGGTGAAGGCCTGTCCGGCACCGGCCCGAAAGCCGGCGGCCCGCTGTACCTGTACCGCCTGCTGTCGACCCGCCCGGCTGACGCGATTGGTCGCCACTTCCAGCAGCAGGACGGCGAAGGCAAGCCTGACCGCGCCCTGCACGAACAGCTGATCAAGCCGCTGCACGGGCTGAAGGCCTGGGCCGAGAGCAATCAACTGGCCGACCTGGCCGCGCTTTGCAGCCAGTTCGCAAGCCAGTCGCAGAGCGGCATAGCCCGCTTGCTGCCAGGCCCGACCGGCGAGCGTAACAGCTACACCATCCTGCCACGCGAGCACGTGCTGTGCCTGGCCGACAACGAAGCCGACCTGTTGGCGCAATTTGCCGCAGTGCTGGCCGTTGGCAGCTCGGCGCTATGGGCCGACAGCGAGCCGGGCAAGGCACTGCGCGCCCGCCTGCCGCGAGAGCTGCAGGCCAAGGTCAAGCTGGTGGCGGACTGGAACAAGGATGAAGTGGCATTCGACGCCGTGATCCACCATGGCGACTCGGATCAGCTGCGCGGCGTGTGCCAGCAGGTGGCCAAGCGTGCCGGGGCGATCGTGGGCGTGCACGGGCTGTCCAGCGGCGACCACCAGATTGCGCTGGAGCGCCTGGTGATCGAGCGGGCGGTAAGTGTGAACACTGCTGCTGCCGGTGGTAATGCCAGCTTGATGACCATTGGCTGAGGCTGAGGGTTGTTGAAGAAAAGGGAGAGCTTCGGCTCTCCTTTTTTATGGGCGTGTTCGCCACAAAATAATCTGCGCCTGTGCGATCGAGCGCCGCCCGCGCGGCGCTTCGCGGGGCAAGCCCGCGCCCTCATTTACTGTGCAAATCTTGAAGAATGTAACGGTCCTGTGGGAGCGGGTTCACCCGCGAAAGGGCCCGTTCAGGCGATATATCAATGAAGCCTTGTAGAGGGCATCTGCCCCAGCATTGGGTTGTCTGCAGGCAGGGTTCATTTTTTGCGGTGTTGCGGCAATCGTTCGAAATCAGGAAAGAGAGCCAAGGCCCTGCACCGATGCCCGCGCTTTCGCCAGAGCCACAATAGGCACCAGCCTTTCGCAGCCTCCGAAGTCAGCATCAGCCCAGTCCACACCCAGTTACTGATACTGGAAGCCAGCATCGGCAACAACAGGATTGTGGATATCGAAGGAACGATAAAAAAGATTCGAAAGGGGATCTGCACCATCGCCAAGTAGACAGCCAACCGGCAACGCATAAAAAACAACGCGCAGGTCGCTATCAACGAAAGCTGCAGAACCAGGCCTAGCCAGACGACTAGCTCCAGCCCTCCTCCCCAGATCTGCATGTTGCTCAATGCGTCCTCGAAATCCGTCCAGAAAGGTATGGCACCTCGCTCCATACTGCGCAAGACATGAAAGCAGATATAGAACGCGTCCATGCCTCCCCAAAACAGAAAAGCGATCGCATGCCAGCTCAAATTCGAGTTCTTCAATATGCTCCCTCTCCGAACCGCGCCGGTATACCGCGCTTTTTAGAAGCGGCCTTGCGCCGCGAAAGGGCCGCAAAGCGGCCACGGTAAATTCTGCGGCGACGCTGCTCAAACCATGGGAGATAGTATGATCAAAGCAAACAGCTGCGCTGCTGTAATTGCGGCAACCAGCAGCATCCACAACCAATTGGACAGCGTGAACCGGCTGTTGGCCACCCCCGCCTCATCCCACGAGCTGAAATTGACGCCTTTCTGCATGGGCATCAGGATGAACAACCAAGCTGCTTGAATGACTACGCCCGCAAAATAAGCCGCCCACGACTGATCATCCAGAATCACACTGGCAGCCACCGAGGCAGCACACATACCGTAATAGCCCAGCGTGAGCCCCATAATGGACCAAGGGTAGGTTCTGCCTGACTCGCGAATATGATCATTCACCCTTCTCAATAATGGGTAGATGAAGAACACTGCAAAAGCGCTTCGCCAGAATGGGCTGACCTTTTCTCCTGTTCTCGCTCCATGCAGCTTCCAGCTCTGATAAAAGCAATACAGCCAGTAAAAACCCAGGGTGAAGAAGGTCATTACGCCAAACTTCACGGGCGAAACTACGAAGAAGGGAAGTTGCTTGTCTTCGGAACCAGTCAAGTCGTTTTTGTGGACATCACTCATCAGAAAAGCCTCATTACGAATACCCAAGCGCACATTCAAGGCCAAATGGCATTCGATCCGCAGTAGTCCAGTTCCGCTCTGACTTGTGGGAAACGTCTCTACATTTTCCTGCGCCTGTTCCGGCCTTTTTCACGGGTAAAACCGCCCCTACAGGTGCAACGTTGATGGCTGGAGCTGCGCAGTACTTGTGGGAGCGGGTTTACCCGCGAAAGGGCCCGAACAGGCAAAACAACAACTGCCCCTCCGCGTGAGCTGTGCGACCAACCACCAGCATCCCGGCGTTCTCAACCCATATCACCCAAACCTATTAACCTCCCCCACCTAACTCTATCCGCCTAGACTCGCAGCATCCCGCCTCAGGACCGCGACCATGCCCGAGACCCTGCTCAGCCCCCGCAACCTCGCCTTCGAGCTCTACGAAGTCCTCGACGCCGAGGCCCTCGCCCAACGCCCACGCTTCGCCGACCACAGCCGCGAAACCTTCGATGCGGCGCTATCAACTGCCCGTACCATTGCCGAGAAGTTCTTCGCCCCGCACAACCGCAAGGCCGACGAAAACGAGCCGCGCTACGTGGACGGCCGCGCCGAACTGATCCCCGAAGTGAAACCCGCCGTCGACGCTTTTCTCGAAGCCGGCTTCCTCAACGCCAACCGCGACTTCGAAGTCGGCGGCATGCAGCTGCCAAGCCTGGTTTCGCAGGCCTGCTTCGCCCATTTTCAGGCGGCCAACGCCGGCACCACGGCCTACCCGTTCCTGACCATGGGCGCGGCCAACCTGATCGAGAGCTTCGGCAGCGATGAACAGAAACGCCTGTATCTGCAGCCGATGATCGAAGGCCGCTACTTCGGCACCATGGCCCTGACCGAACCCCACGCTGGCTCGTCACTGGCCGATATCCGCACCCGCGCCGAACCTGCCGGTGACGGCAGCTACCGGCTCAAGGGCAACAAGATTTTCATTTCCGGCGGCGATCACGAGTTGTCGGAAAACATCGTGCACATGGTGCTGGCCAAGCTGCCGGATGCGCCGCCCGGCGTGAAGGGCATCTCGCTGTTCATCGTGCCCAAGTACCTGGTCAGCGAAAATGGCAGCCGTGGCCCGCGCAACGATGTGCTGCTGGCCGGGCTCTTTCACAAGATGGGCTGGCGCGGTACCACCTCCACCGCGCTGAACTTCGGCGACAACGGCCGGTGCGTCGGCTACCTGGTCGGCCAGCCGCACCAGGGCCTGGCCTGCATGTTCCAGATGATGAACGAGGCACGCATCGGTGTCGGCATGGGCGCAGTGATGCTCGGTTACGCCGGCTACCTGTATTCGCTGGAGTACGCCCGCCAACGCCCGCAGGGTCGGTTGCCGGACAACAAAGACCCGCACAGCCCGGCGGTGCCGATCATCGAGCACAGCGATGTGAAACGCATGCTGCTGGCACAGAAGGCCTACGTGGAGGGCGCTTTCGACCTGGGCCTGTATGCCGCACGCCTGTTCGACGACACCCAGACTGCCAGCGACGACAGCGCCCGTAAGCAGGCGCAGGAGCTGCTCGACCTGCTGACCCCGATCGTCAAATCCTGGCCCTCGACGTTCTGCCTCAAGGCCAATGAACTGGCGATCCAGATCCTCGGCGGCCACGGCTACACCCGCGAATACCCGGTCGAACAGTATTACCGCGACAACCGCCTGAACCCGATCCATGAAGGCACCGAGGGCATCCAGTCGCTCGACCTGCTGGGCCGCAAGCTGGCGCAGAACAATGGCGCCGGCCTCAAGCAGTTGATCCGGTCGATCGCCGCGACCGGCGAGCGCGCCAGCCACCACCCGAACCTCGACCCGCTGCGCCAGCCGCTGGAGCAACTGGTCAACCGCCTGCAAAGTGTGACCCTGGCCTTGCTGGGTGACCTGGCACAGGGCAAAGTCGCCGGCGCCCTCGCCAACTCGGCCCTGTACCTCAAGGCCTTCGGCCACTGCGTGATCGGCTGGCGCTGGCTGGAACAGGCGATTCATGCCGAACTCGGCCTGCTCAAGGGCAACCCCGCCGACCGTGACTTCTACCTCGGCAAGCTACAGGCCGCGCGTTATTTCCTGACTTGGGAAGTACCTGGCTGCCATAATGAGCTGGCATTGCTCGAGGCGCGCGACGACACTTGCCTCACCATGCAGGACGAGTGGTTCTAAGGGGGAGCCACCGTGTACACGGAGGCTTCCACATGTTCGATGCCAGCGCCCTGCTGCGCCAGCGCTTTGCCGCGCTGCGCAGTACGGCCGAGTTGTTTTCCCTGCGCCATGTGAAACAGTCGCACCAGGCGCTGTCGGTTCGCCGCAACGTCGCGGAACCACCCTTCTTCAGCCAGGACGAGGGCGCCATGCTCACCGTGCGGGTGAATGGCGTGGAAGCCTATGCGGCCACCGCCGACCTGTCCCAGGCAGGCCTGCAGCGTGCGCTGGAGCAGGCCGAGGCGCTGGCCCGGCAAATCCTTCGGTACAACCTGCTGGACCTGCGCGAGCAACCGGTGACCAGCGCACGCCACGACCACATTTCGCCCAACTTCGACCAGCCCGTGCCCAACCTCGCCGACTGCCTCGGCCTGCTCGCTGCCGAATCGGCCAGCGTGCCCAAGGACAGCCGCCTGGTGGACTGGCAGGCCAGCCTGGGCCTCAGCCTGGTCGAGCAGACCTACCTGAACTCGGCCGGCGCCGAGTTGCGCCACGCCCAGCGCTTCCTGTTCCCAGGCCTGGGCGTGACCGCCAGCGACGGCCAGGATAGCCAGAGCCGCAGCCTGGGCCGCGACAACTTCGGCCAGCAGGGCGGCTTCGAGATCATCGAGCGCTGCGGCCTGCTCGGCGCGGCCCGCCGGGTGGCCGACGAAGCGCTACAGCTGCTGCTGGCACCGAACACCCCCAGCGGTCCGCGCGACCTGCTGTTGATGCCGGACCAGATGATGCTGCAGATCCACGAATCCATCGGCCACCCGTTGGAGATGGACCGCATCCTCGGCGACGAGCGCAACTACGCCGGCACCAGCTTCGTCAAAGCCAGCGACTTCGGCCACCTCCAATACGGCTCCAGCCTGCTGAACGTGACCTTCGACCCGACCATCGGCGAAGAGCTGGCCAGCTACAGCCATGACGACGACGGCACCCCGGCCAGCAAGCAGTTCCTGATCCGAAACGGCCTGCTGCTACGCCCGCTGGGTGGCGCGCTGTCGCAGTTCCGCTCCGGCCTGGATGGCGTGGCCAACAGCCGCGCCTGCGGCTGGAACCGTGCGCCGATCGACCGCATGGCCAACCTCAACATCGAGCCGGGCGACCAGAGCCTGGATCAGCTGGTGAAGGGCATCGAACACGGCATCCTGATGCGTACCAACCGCTCCTGGTCCATCGACGATGCACGCAACAAGTTCCAGTTCGGCTGTGAATGGGGGCAGTTGATCGAAAACGGCGAGCTCAAGGGCATCGTCAAGAACCCCAACTACCGCGGCATCTCCGCGCAGTTCTGGCGCAACCTGGCGGCGGTCGGCGACAGCAGTACCTTCCAGGTGCTGGGCACGCCCAACTGCGGCAAGGGCGAACCCAACCAGGTGGTGCGGGTCGGCCACGCCTCGCCGGCCTGCGTGTTCCGCCAGATCGACGTATTCGGAGGAGACGCCTGATGAAGCACGCTTTCGAAACCCTGGTCGGGGATGTGCGCAAAGCCCTGCAGACGGGCGAACAATTCACCCTCGGCTACAGCGCCGAACAGTCGCAATTCGTGCGCTTCAACCATGCCAAGGTACGCCAGGCCGGCGAGGTGACCCAGGCCAGCGCGCAACTGAAGCTGATCCACGATGGCCGACAGGCAGAGCAACAGGTGACCTTGAGCGGTGACACGCAACTGGATAGCCAGCGCCTGATCGCTGCCCTGGCGCAACTGCGCCAGACCTTGCCGCTGCTGGCTGTCGACCCCTATCTGCGCCTGGACGAAAATACCTGGAACAGCCACAGCCAGCAGGAGCAGGCGCTGCCCGAACTGAGCGACGTGCTGACCCTGCTCGAGCGTGAAGCCGGCGACCTGGACCTTGTCGGCATCTACGCCGCCGGCCCCATCTGCCGAGGCTTCGCCAGCTCGTTCGGGGCCTTCGGCTGGCATCAGGCCAACAGCTTCAACTTTGACTGGAGCCTGTTCCACCAGAACGGCGAGGCGGTGAAGGCCAACTACGCCGGGCAGGCCTGGAACGCTGACGACTTCACCGCACGCCTGCGCCAGGCGCGGGAGCAGCTGGGTTTCCTTGGCCGCCCGGCCGTCACGTTGAAACCTGGCAGCTACCGCGCCTACCTGGCCCCGGCGGCCATGGACGAAATAGCCGGCATGCTGTGCTGGGGCGGTTTTTCCGCACAGGCCCTGGCCACTGGCAACAGCGCCCTGCAGCGCCTGTACAACGGCGATGCGCGGCTGAGCCCGCTGGTAAGTTTCACCGAGCAGGTCAGCGGCTCGTTGAGCCCGGCGTTTTCCGATGAAGGCTCACCGCGCCTGGATGTGCCGTTGATCCAGCAAGGTGAGGCCGTGCAACGATTGATCAGCGCGCGCAGTGCGGCCGAGTTCGAGCTGCTGGCCAATGGCGCCGATAGTTACGAGTCGCCGTGTGCGTTGAGCCTGGCAGCAGGTAGCCTGCCGAACGAGCAGATTCTGGAGCGGCTCGGTACCGGGCTGTACATCAGCAACCTGTGGTACCTGAACTATTCCGACTTGCCGGCGGCACGCATGACCGGGCTGACCCGCTTCGCCACCTTCTGGGTGGAGAACGGGCAGATCCAGGGCCCGGTGAGCACCATGCGCTTCGATGACAGCCTGTACAGCTTGCTCGGCAGCCAGCTGGAAGACCTGACACGCGAGCGCGAGATGATCCTGTCGACCAGTACCTATGGACAGCGCAGTACCGGGTCGAGTCATTTGCCGGGGGCACTGGTCAAAGGCCTGACCCTGACATTGTGACTAGACTTACCGGCCCTTTCGCGGCTAAAGCCGCTCCCACAGGATCTCCACTGCCCTTGAATGTGGTGATATCCCTGTGGGAGCGGGTTCACCCGCGAAGAGGCCGGCACTGACAAACGAGGAAGTCATGCCCGAACGCACCCCGCTGGACCCTGTCACCGCCCGCTGGATCCCTTGGGTGGTGGCCATCGCCTTCTTCATGCAGTCCCTGGACGGCACCATCCTCAACACCGCGCTACCGGCCATGGCCCGCTCGCTGGCCGAAGACCCGCTGCGCATGCAGGGCGTGATCATCGCCTACATGCTCACCGTGGCCCTGCTGATCCCCGCCTCAGGCTGGATCGCCGACCGCTTCGGCACCAAGCGCATCTTCTTCAGCGCCATTCTGCTGTTCAGCTTCGGCTCGCTGCTGTGCGCCGCCGCCAACAGCCTCGGTTTCCTGATCTTTGCCCGTGTCGTGCAAGGGCTGGGCGGTGCGCTGATGCTGCCGGTCGGGCGGCTGGTGGTCCTGCGTGCCTACCCGCGCACCGAGCTGGTGCGCATAATGAGCTTCATCACCATCCCCGGCCTGCTCGGGCCGCTACTGGGCCCTACGGTTGGCGGCTGGTTGGTGGAAATACTGAGCTGGCACTGGATCTTCCTGCTCAACCTGCCGGTCGGCCTGATCGGCTGCTACGCCGTGTGGAAGTTCATCCCCGACCTGCACGGCGCCGAGCGCACCACGTTCGACGGCCCCGGGTTCCTGCTGTTTGGCGCAGCGATGGTATTGATCACCATCGCCATGGAAGGCCTGGGCGAACTGCACCTGCCGCACCTGCGGGTGATGTTGCTGCTGTTCGCCGGCATGGCCTGCCTGGCGGCCTACTGGCTGCGCGCCGGGCGCGACCCGGAGCCGCTGTTCTCGCCCAGCCTGTTCCGCGTGCGCACCTTCGCCATCGGCATCCTCGGCAACCTGTTCGCCCGTCTGGGCAGCGGCGCCCTGCCGTTCCTGGTGCCGTTGCTGCTGCAGGTGGCGCTGGGCTACTCGCCGGCCCAGGCTGGCATGAGCATGATCCCGCTGGCGGCGGCGGCGATGCTGGCCAAGTCCATTGCCCGGCCACTGATCGAACGTTTCGGCTACCGCATCATCCTCACCGGCAACACCCTGCTGCTGGGCCTGCTGCTGGCCAGCCTGGGGCTGGTGGACGAACAGACACCCTATTGGCTGTTGCTGGTGCAACTCGGTCTTCTGGGTGCAGTGAACTCCATGCAATTCACCGCGATGAACACCGTTACGCTCATCGACCTCGACGACGCCAGTGCCAGCAGCGGCAACAGCCTGCTGTCGGTGGTCGCGCAGTTGGCCCTGAGCCTCGGCGTGGCATGTGCGGGTGCCTTGCTAGGCGGCTTCACCGCGGCGGGCAGCGCCGAGGGTGTGGAAACCACCTTGGGCGCGTTCCAGCTGACATTCGTCACCATCGGCGTGATGGCCATGCTGGCGGCAGCGATCTTCCTGCAGCTGTCGCCGACGGACGGAAGGCGTGCCCGTCGTCCGGAACAACACATGGAGTCGTAGGGCGAATGGCCACGAGGCTGGTAGACTGTGCGGCATTTTTCGCTTCGCACCGCAGGCCCGCCTCGTGACCACCGAACCCACCGCCTTTGCCACCTTGCCGCTGTCCACTGCCATGCTGGCCAACCTGGACGCCCTCGGCTATGCCTCGATGACATCAATCCAGGCCCAGAGCCTGCCGGTCATTCTCAAGGGCCAGGACCTGATCGCCCAGGCCAAGACCGGCAGCGGCAAGACCGCCGCCTTCGGCATCGGCCTGCTCAACCCGATCAACCCGCGCTACTTCGGCTGCCAGGCGCTGGTGTTGTGCCCCACCCGCGAACTCGCCGACCAGGTGGCCAAGGAGCTGCGCCGCCTGGCCCGCGCCGAGGACAACATCAAGATCCTGACCCTGTGCGGCGGCGTTTCGCTGGGCCCGCAGATCGCTTCGCTGGAACACGGCGCGCACATCATCGTCGGTACCCCAGGGCGCATCCAGCAGCACCTGGACAAGGGCACCCTGGTGCTCGACGGGCTGAACACCCTGGTGCTGGACGAAGCCGACCGCATGCTCGACATGGGCTTCTTCGATGCCATCGCCAGCATCATCGGCAAGACCCCGTCGCGCCGCCAGACTCTGCTGTTCTCGGCCACCTACCCGGCGGGCATCAAGCAACTGGCCGCTGATTTCATGCGCAACCCGCAGCAGGTCAAGGTCGAGAGCCTTCACGCCGACAACCAGATCGAGCAGCGCTTCATCGAGATCGACCCGCAACAACGCCTCGAGGCCGTCACCCGCGTGCTCGGCCACTACCGCCCGCAGTCCTGCGTGGCATTCTGCTTCACCAAGCAGCAGTGCGAGGATGTGGTCGCCCACCTGGCCGCCAAGGGCATCGTGGCCCAGGCCCTGCATGGCGACCTGGAGCAGCGCGACCGCGACCAGGTGCTGACCATGTTCGCCAACCGCAGCACCTCGGTGCTGGTGGCTACCGACGTGGCCGCACGCGGCCTGGACATCGATGGCCTGGACATGGTCATCAACGTCGAACTGGCGCGGGACGCGGAAATCCATGTGCACCGTGTGGGCCGCACCGGTCGTGCCGGCGAAAAAGGCATCGCGGTCAGCCTGGTGGCACCGGCCGAAGGCCACCGCGCCCAGGCCATCGAAGACCTGCAGAAGAGCCCGCTGCGCTGGGACCAGCTGGACAGCCTGAAGCACAAAGGCGGCGAGCCGCTGCTGCCGCTGATGAGCACCTTGTGCATCGCCGCCGGGCGCAAGGACAAGCTGCGCCCGGGTGACATCCTCGGGGCGCTGACCGGTGATGCAGGCATCCCCGGCAAGCAGGTGGGCAAGATTGCGATCTTCGATTTCCAGGCGTTCGTCGCCGTGGAGCGACCGCTGGCCAAGCAGGCCATGCAGCGCTTGAACAGCGGCAAGATCAAGGGGCGCTCCCTGAAAGTCCGCATCGTCTGATGATTTTTGGGGCTGCTCTGCAGCCCAGCGCCGGCAAGCCAGCTCCCACACCGACCACGCTGCCCTCAAGGCCTGTGCAGTCCCTGTGGGAGCT
>NZ_JADLJS010000038.1 GCF_015680405.1 Pseudomonas pudica | reverse complement strand
TTGGGGGGCTCGGGGGGGGGGGGGCTCCCCGGCGATGGGCTGCAAAGCAGCCCCAATGATCCAGGCCTGGTCGCGAAATCAGCGATCCGGCAAGGTGATGTTCAGCTCCAGAATCGAGCAGCTACCCTGGTTTTCCAGCTCGATATGCACATCATCGTTGCCGATGTTCACATACTTGCGGATCACTTCCAGCAGTTCTTTCTGCAGCGCTGGCAGGTAGTCCGGTTCGCTGCGTTGGCCGCGCTCGTGCGCCACGATGATCTGTAGACGCTCTTTCGCTACCGACGCGCTGGTAGTTTTCTGTCTGCCACGAAAGAAGTCAAAAAGGTTCATGGTTTACTTGCCTCCAAACAGGCGCGCGAAGAATCCTTGCTTCGGCACTTCGATGAACCGCAGGGGCTTTTCTTTGCCCAGCAGACGGTCGACGGTATCGCTATAGGCCTGGCCGGCATCGCTCTGGTCGTCGAGGATGACCGGGATACCCTGGTTGGAAGCCTTGAGCACTGCCTGGCTCTCGGGGATCACGCCCTTGAGCTTGATCGCCAGGATCTCTTCGACGTCGGCGATGCTCAGCATTTCGCCCTTTTCCACGCGCTCCGGGTGGTAGCGGGTGATCAGCAGGTGTTCCTTGATCGGCTCTTCGCCGTTCTCGGAGCGGCGCGACTTGCTCGACAGGATGCCCAGCATGCGGTCGGAGTCACGTACCGAGGATACCTCGGGGTTGGTGACCACGACGGCTTCGTCGGCAAAGTACATGGCCAGGTGTGCGCCTTTCTCGATACCGGCTGGCGAGTCGCAAATGACGAAATCGAAGTCTTTCTTCAGCTCCATCAGGACCTTTTCCACGCCTTCCTGGGTCAGCGCGTCCTTGTCACGGGTCTGGCTGGCGGCCAGCACGTACAAGTTCTCGAGACGCTTGTCCTTGATCAGGGCCTGTTGCAGGTTGGCTTCGCCATTGACCACGTTGACGAAGTCGTACACCACGCGGCGTTCGCAGCCCATGATCAGGTCGAGGTTACGCAGGCCCACGTCGAAGTCGACGATGACGGTCTTGTGGCCACGCAGTGCGAGGCCGGTACCAATGGCGGCGCTGGTGGTGGTCTTGCCCACACCCCCCTTGCCGGAAGTAACCACGATAATCTTGGCCAAGGTGTTTCACCCCTAAAATAATCGGGACACAAGTCCCTGCAAAAATACAAATAAATGGCAACGGTAGGAAAAGTTGCACTAAAAATGCTGGCAAGTATCCGTTAAAGACGGGTGATGTTCAACACGTCGCCAGACAGGCTGACTTGCACGCCGGTGCCCCAAAGCGGGTCGCGGCGCAGGTCTTCGCATACCTTGTACTGGCCGGCGATGGAAACCATTTCGGCGGTCATCTGCTGGCAGAAGATACGTGCCTTGGTATTGCCTTTGATGCCGGCCAAAGCGCGGCCGCGCATGGCGCCGTACACATGGATGTTGCCATCGGCCAGAAGTTCCGCCCCCGGGCTGACCGAACCGGTCACCACCAGATCGCCGCCCTGGGCGTAGATCTGCTGGCCGCCACGTACTGGCGAAGTGATGATGCGGGTCGGGCGCACCTCGGGTTCGAGGATTGGCGGCGGGACAGGGGCCGGCTCGGGCTTCTTCACCTCGGGTTCGGGCTCCAGCGGCCGTTCGCGCGCTCCCGATGGCGGCAGCACCGGCAGGTCGATGGCGATGGCGGCGGCGATGTCCTCGATGCGGTTGGCGCGGATGGCCAGGGTACGCAGGCCGTGGTGGCGGCAGATCCGCATCAAGCCGGGCAGGTCGATTGCCCCCTCGTCGGCCGGCAGCTTGTCCAGCGCCAGCACCAGCGGCGTGTTGCTGAAGAAGTTCGGTGCCTGGGCGACTTTGGCCGCCAGTTGGCGGTCGAGGGCTTCAAGGTCATTGCGCGCCAGTTCCAGCACTGTAATGGCGAGCATGCTGCCCTTGAGCTGGAACACGGAGGCGGTGTCGGGTGTGTGGTTTGGGCTCATGGTCTGCATAGACGGCTTGTTGCGAAAAAAGTGCCCTGACTTATAACGATAAGACCGGTTGCCCGCAACATGCGCTGATCCGTTGTAGAATGCGCGGCCTTTGTCTTTCCGGAAGCTTCAATGGAACGCCCGCGTTTTCGTCCCTATTTCCTTCACCCACGTTTCTGGGGCCTGTGGCTGGGCCTGGGCCTGCTGTGGCTGGTGGTCCAGTTGCCGTACCGGGTCCTGTTGAAAGTCGGTGCCGCGCTGGGAGCGGTGATGTACCGCTTTGCCGGTGAGCGGCGGCGCATCGCCGCGCGCAACCTGGAGCTGTGCTTCCCGGAGCTGTCGGTCGACGAACGGCAGCGCCTGCTCAAGGCCAACTTTGCCTCCACCGGTATCGCCTTCTTCGAAATGGCCATGAGCTGGTGGTGGCCCAGGGCCCGGCTGGCGCGCCTGGCCCATGTCGAGGGGCTGGAGCACCTGCAGGCCGCCCAGCAGGCGGGGCAGGGGGCCATCCTGATGGCGGTGCACTTCACCACCCTGGAAATCGGCGCCGCGCTGCTGGGCCAGCAGCACACCATCGATGGCATGTACCGCGAGCACGGCAACCCGCTGTTCGACTTCATCCAGCGCAGCGGCCGCGAGCGGCATAACCTCGACTCGCTGGCGGTGGAGCGCGAGGACGTGCGCGGCATGCTCAAGCTGCTGCGTTCGGGCCGGGCGATCTGGTACGCACCGGACCAGGACTACGGCGCCAAGCAGAGCCTGTTCGTGCCGCTGTTCGGCATCCCGGCGGCGACGGTGACTGCCACTACCAAGTTTGCCCGGTTGGGCAAGGCGCAGGTAATTCCGTTCACCCAGAAGCGCCTGGAGGATGGCAGCGGCTATCGCCTGGTGATCCACCCGCCGCTGGCAAACTTCCCCGGGGAGAGCGAAGAGGCTGACTGCCTGCGCATCAACCAGTGGGTGGAAAGCGTGTTGCGCGAATGCCCCGAGCAGTACCTTTGGGCGCACCGCCGGTTCAAGTCGCGGCCCGAAGGGGAGCCGCGGTTGTATGACAAGAAGAAGCGCTGATTTATTTTGTCTGTGCCGGCCTATTCGCGGGTGAACCCGCTCCCACAGGTTCTCCACCGGCCTTGAAGGCTGTGCAGTACCTGTGGGAGCGGGTTTAACCGCGAATAGGCCGGCACTGACAGCACACCAACCCCAGGAAGGACTCCTATGGCCCCACCCGCGGTAACCGGTCTTATCCTTTCTGGCGGCGGCGCCCGCGCTGCCTACCAGGTCGGCGTGCTGGCCGGCATCGCCGAGCTGCTGCCCGCTGGCGCGCACAACCCGTTCCCGGTCATCGTCGGCACTTCCGCCGGTGCCATCAACGCTGTCACCCTGGCCAGTGGCGCCACCCATTTCAGCGACGCCGTACAACGGCTCACCGCCTTCTGGCAGAACTTCCGCAGCCACCTGGTCATCCGTAGCGACTGGCCGGGTGTGGTCCGCCAGGCCAGCCGCTTCGTCGCCCATAACCTGCTGGGCGTGGGCGGCCCGGCGCCAGTGGCACTGCTGGACAGCAGCCCATTGCGCGGCTTGCTGCAGGCGCACCTGAACCTGGACGGCATCGCCCGCTCCCTGGCCGCCGAGCAACTGCGCGCCGTCGCGGTGACCGCCTTTGGCTACGAATCCGGCCAGGCGGTGACCTTCTACCAGGGGCGCGGCACCATCGAAGCCTGGTTGCGCCACCGCCGCATCGGCATGCCCACGCCGTTGACCATCGACCACCTGCTGGCCAGCGCGGCCATCCCGCTGCTGTTCGCTCCGGTGCGGCTGGGTGACGAGTATTTCGGTGATGGCGCGGTACGCCAGTCGGCACCGATCAGCCCGGCCCTGCACCTGGGTGCCAGCCGTGTACTGGTAGTCGGGGTCAGTGGCAACCCTCAGCGGCCGGCGCCACCATTGCCGACCCAGCGGGTGTTCAGCGGGCAGCAGCCGAGCCTGGCGCAGATCGGCGGGCACATGCTCAACAGCACGTTCATTGACAGCCTCGAAGACGACATCGAGCTACTGCAGCGCCTCAACCACCTGAGCCACCTGTTGCCAGCACACCTGGATGCCCGGCGCCTGGGCCTGGCGCCAATCGACGTGCTGGTGGTGGCGCCCAGTCAGCCGCTGGACGAGATTGCCGCGCGGCATCGGCGCGAGTTGCCGGCGGCCTTGCGCATGTTCCTGCGCGGGCCGGGGGCGACACGTACCAGCGGGGCGGGGGTGTTGAGCTATTTGCTGTTCGAGGCCAGTTATTGCAGCGAGCTGATCGAGCTGGGGCGAAAGGATGCCTTGGCCAAGAAGCGGGAGCTTTGCCAGTTCCTGGGGATTTGAGGTTGCCTGTCATGGCCCTATCGCCGGCAAGCCAGCTCCCACAGGACCACCGAAAGCCCGGGCATTGGGAGGACCTGTGGGAGCTGGCTTGCCGGCGATAGGGCCGGATCGGCTTACTCGGCTATCTGCAACTTGCGCGCCTGGGTATACACGTACCGCACCTTCTCGTACTCGAACGGCGAGTTGAGCTGGCCATAGCGGAATTTGGTGCTGTAGCGCTTGTCCACCACGCGAAGTACGGAAATTTCCGGGTGGTCGCTGCTGGCTTCGGCCACGTTCAGGTAGTTGATCGCCTGTTCGCCTGCATAATCCACCACCAGCCCGGTGGTATCGCGCAGGTTCGACGGCCCCAGCACCGGCAGCATCAGGTATGGCCCGTCCGGTACGCCATAGAAGCCCAAGGTCTGGCCAAAGTCTTCACTTTGCCGCGGCAGGCCCATCTTGGTCGCCGGGTCCCACAGCCCACCCACGCCGATGATGGTGTTGAACATCAGCCGCGCGGTGATCTCCGCCGAACGCTTGGCCTTCAACTGCAACACGCTGTTGAACAGGTTCGGCACGTCGCCCAGGTTGTTGAAGAAGTTGGTCACCCCGGTGCGCACGAAGCGCGGGGTGACGTACTGGTAGCCGCTTACCATCGGCAGCAGCACCCATTGGTCCAGGCGGTAGTTGAAGTGATAGACGCGCCGGTTGATCGACTCCAGCGGGTCGTACACGTTCAGCGCTTGCAGTGTGGAGCGCTCGAACTCGCGCTGGTCCAGCCCCGGGTTGAATTTCAGCTCTCGCAGCGGATCGACGAAACCATCGGCCTCGGGTGCCAGTGGTGCTTCGGTGACTTGCGGGTCGGCTTCGATCACGCTGGCCCGAGGGGCGGTTTCGGCGGCCAGGGCCTGGCCGGCGGCGAACAGGGCAGTGGCGAAGAGGAGTTTGTTAACCACGGAAGAACTCCAGCATGGCGTCACTGTTGACGCGGTAATTGAGGTTGCCGCAATGGCCGCCATGGGGGTAAAGGGTCAGGCGCTCACCGAACACCTTGCGCAGGAAGCCGATGTCGCCAGGGCCGAGGATGACGTCGTCGGCGTTGTGCATCACGGCGATCTTGTCGCTGCTGCTCAGGTAGTCCTCCAGCGCATACAGGCTGACCTGGTTGACCAGTTGCAGGATGCTGTTGCCGTCGGTGCGGGCACGCCACATGGGGATGACCTGCTCGGTCATGTAGCAGTCGAAGTCGCACTGCAAGGCACGCTTGAAGAACGGCGTGAGGCTGCTGCCCTCGGTGATAGGGAACTTCGGCGGAATGATCAGGCCGCGGCGGTTGATCAGGTCGGAGGTAAAGGCAATGTCGGCCGCCGAGAAGCGGAACGAGGTGCCGATCAGCATGGCCATCTGCTCGTTGGACAGGTGCTGGCGCGACTGCTGGAAGTCGTACAGCAGGGCTTCATTGAGGTCGATGTAGCCCTTTTCCTGGAAGTAGCGAGTCAGCTTGGCCAGCATCAACTCGTAGAAGGTGGTGCTGCGGTCAATGCCCTTGACCTGGGTCTGCACCAGCTTGTCCAGGTTGTTGATCGAGGTGTACAGGTTGACCGGAGGGTTCAGCAGCAGCACGCGCTTGAAGTTGAAGCTGCGGCGGGTTTCGTCCAGGTGGCTGACAAAGGCAGCGTCGAGTGCGCCCAGACTGTAGCCGGTGAGGTAGAACTCGCTGATAGGCAGGCGTGGGTGCTGGGCGCGTACGGCCTGCATTACCCGGTACATGTCTTCGGCATCCTCCTGGCTGACGCCAGGGGTGGCAAAGCGCGAAGCGGCGCTCATGAAGTCGTAGCTGGTGGGCGAGGACAGCTGCACCACGTGGAAGCCGGCCTGGTAGAACAGCTTTTTCAGGTATTCGTTGATGCTGCTGGTGTAGGGCGCACCGGTGCCGGCGATGATGAAGATCAGCGGCGCCTCGTGGTCCTGGCGAGCCAGGCGGTACTTGAGCTTCTTCACTGCCCAGAAGTTGTCGGGCAGGGTGAACTCACGGTCCGGGCGCAGGTTGAGGCTGTAATCGGACTGGCTGATTTCGTCGTCGTCGGGCAGCGTGGGGCGCTGGTCCGGCGGAGTGGTGGCAATGGTTGCCTCGAACGGGTTGGTCAAGGGGTAGCCATAACTTGCGGCGTCGATATCCCGCGCCGAAGCGGCCACAGCCATGAGCAGGCCGCCGAGCAAAGCAGCGAGGCGCAAAGATCGAAGCATGTAATCCCCCAAAAGAACGCAAGGTCGAGCGGTGTGCAGGCTAGGACCACAACGGGACGGGCAAAGTTGCCAGGCGCGGTGGTCTTTGGTGTGCTTGTTATCTGCAACATAGCTGCAGGGCTGTGATTTTGCCTTACAACTGTGCATAAGCGATCATGGATGCTTTCGATTTCCGCTATTGGAGAACTGGATGTCTCGTTCGCTGCCGGCTGCGCTGCTTGTGCTGTTTCTGGGGCTTTGGCTTGCTGCCAGTTATGGCGTGCGCTACGGGCTGATGGAGGACGGGCAGTGGGTGGGGCTGTGCACGGCGCCGGCGAGGTACTGGCAGTGTGAGGTACGGTCGTTGCTGGGACTGGGCATTCATCATCAGGTGATGGCCTGGGGCGGGCTGGGGCTGGCGCTGCTGGCGCAGTTGGTTGCCGGGCGTGGCGGCTGGTGGCTGGCAGTGGTTGCGTTGGTGTTCGCGGTGCCGGCACTGGTGCTGTATACCGCCAGCATTGCCGTGTTCGCGCTGGTGCTGGCGGGGTTGCGGTTGGTCAGGTCGCCGGAGTAAGGCTGAAAGGGGCCGCTTTGCGGCCCATCGCAGGCAAGCCAGCTCCCACAGGGACCGCGCCGATTTCATAGGCAGCATAACTCCTGTGGGAGCTGGCTTGCCTGCGATGGAGCGCGAAGCGGTCCCAAGGATATCAGGCCGGGCGCAGGCGCAAGCTCCGCCACAAGGCCGCGGTCATCAGCACACTGACTACTGCCCACCCCCAGGCCTGCTGGTTCTCCAGCCCCTCCACAAACAACTGCGGCGCCACCCCGGCACCGACGATGAACGCCAGCAACGCCACCTCCGCCCGCCGTGCACGCACCGGCCACAGTGCAAACACCAGCGCCGGCAACGCCAACGCTGCGCTGGGGAAGCTGCGATAGCGTGGGTCGAACACCATCGCCAGCATGCTCACCGCCGCGGCAAAACCCGCCGCCAGCAACAGCCAACCGGCTCGCGCCTGCAGCCAGGCGTACAGGCGCTCGCGCCAGCCCGTGCGCCGTGCCAGGGCCAGCACGGCATGGGCCAGCACAAGAAGGTTCAGCCCCGCCAGCAGCACCGCCCACAGCCATTCCCCGGCAAAGCGCGCATGGGTACGCATCAGCTCGCCCCAAAGCCCCAGACAGCCTGCCCCAAACGCCGCCAGCAACGGCAGCAGCATGGCCGCCGTCGCGGTGGCGGGGCGCCCGGCAAGCATCAGCATCAGCACCATCAGCATGGCGCTGGCCAACAACCACTGCGGCCAGTAAGGCAGGTTGCTCACCGGCCCTTCGAGCACGCCCTTGTCCTGCCGGTCGGCATCGTATAGCCCCCAGTAACCGCCGACCGCCCCCTCATTGGCGCGCTTCCATGGCTGGTCGAACGCCTCGATCAGGTTGTAGTGCCAACCGTTGCTTTCGGCCATGGCCACGAACCCGCGAATGAAGCGCGCCTCATTGACCCGGCTGGGCTCCGCGGTTTCGCGCTGTCGGCCTTCGCTGGGCCAGCCGGTTTCGCCGATAAGGACGTCCTTCGGCGCGAAGCGCGTGCCGAACACCCGGCGCACATCGGCAACGTGGGCCAGGGCTTCGTCGATGCCACGCGGGTCGTCTTCCCAGTAAGGCAGCAGGTGGATAGTCAGAAAATCCACCGCAGGCGCCACTTGCGGGTGCTGCAACCAGAATTCCCACACATCGGCGTAGGTCACCGGCACCTTGACCTGGTTTTTCACCCGGGCGATCAGCGTGGCCAGGTGCGCGCCGGTCACTTCCTTGCGCAGCAGCGTCTCGTTGCCGACGATCACCGCGCTGACCACGTCGGGGTTGGCATTGGCGGTGGCGATCAGCAGCTCGATTTCTTTCTCTGTGTCGGCCGGGTGGGCGTTGACCCAGGCACCCAGCATCACCTTCAGGCCATGCTTGCGCGCCAGCGCCGGGATTGCCTCAAGACCGGTCTGGGAATAGGTACGGATGCACTGGAAACGCTCGGCCAGCAATGCCAGGTCGGCGTCCATGCGGGCCGGACGCAGGCGCAACGGCTGGTCGTAGGGCGATTGGTCCTTGTCGAACGGGGTGTACGAGGCGCATTGCAGCTTGTGCGTCGGGCTGGCCGCGTCGGGCAGGTGCACCGGCTTGCCAAGCCCGTACCACAGGCCTCCGAGCCCGAGTATGGAGAGCAGGCATGCAAGCAGGTACAACGGCAGCAGCAGGCGGGTAGAACTGGGCATCGGGCGGTCCATCGTCAGGCGCAAAAGGGTAGATAGTAGCCCGGCGCCAAACCTTTGGCATGCAAGGATCGCGCAGGTCGGCGCAGGCTGATGGCGCTAATGGCATAGTGCTGTCGCATATGGGGCGGCTACAGGTCGTAGCTGGAGCAGGTCGACTATTGTTGCAGGACGATGATGCAAATTCCGAGACCTGACGAGGGGATGCTTTGATGGCTGCTATTACAAGAATGCGACGTTTCCTGGGTGTGGGCACCGCCATGGTACTGGCCATGAGTGCGGCACAGGCAATGGCCAAAGAAGTCAGCATTGGCTACGTGGACGGTTGGGCTGACAGCGTTGCGACCACCAACGTGGCCGCCGAAGTGATCAAGCAGAAGCTCGGCTACGACGTGAAGTTGCAGGCCGTGGCCACCGGGATCATGTGGCAGGGCGTGGCAACCGGCAAGCTCGATGCCATGTTGTCGGCCTGGTTGCCGGTGACCCATGGCGAGTACTGGGCCAAGAACAAGGATAACGTGGTCGACTACGGCCCGAACTTCAAGGACGCCAAGATCGGCCTCATCGTCCCCGAGTACGTCAAGGCAGTGAGCATCGCCGACCTCAAGACCGACGACACCTTCAAGCAGAAAATCGTCGGCATCGACGCCGGCTCCGGCGTGATGCTCAAGACCGACCAGGCCATCAAGGACTACGACCTGACCGGTTACAAGCTGCAGGCCAGCTCTGGCGCGGCGATGACTGCGGAACTGGGCCGTGCCTATGCCAAGCAGCAGTCGATCGCGGTGACCGGCTGGGTACCGCACTGGATGTTCGCCAAGTGGAAACTGAAGTTCCTCGAAGACCCGAAAGGCGTGTATGGCGCTGCGGAAACCGTTAACAGCATCGGCAGCAAGGAACTGGCGACCAAGGCCCCGGAAGTGGCGGAGTTCCTGAAGAAGTTCAGCTGGCAGTCGAAGGACGAGATTGGCGAAGTGATGCTGGCTATCCAGGAAGGCGCCAAGCCTGAAGCGGCGGCCAAGGACTGGGTGGCCAAGCACCCTGACCGCGTGAAGGAGTGGACTGGCAAGTAACAACCTGTCAGGGCCAGTTTTGCTGTTTCGCGGGCACGCCCGCTCCCACAGGATTTTCGCTGCCCTTGAAGCTGGTGCAGTTCCTGTGGGAGCGGGCGTGCCCGCGAATGGGCCATCACTTTGTTACGCAATCGGTAAAACACCGTTGCATCTAAGACTAAGGTCGTCTGGTTGGCGTCCGATAGCCGCATAAAGTAAGGGTCGTGGGTTCCACCCCTATCTGTGCTGCTAGGACAAAAACAATGAACGACAGCATTTACCTCTCGATACAAAACAGCCCCCGCTTCAAGGAGCTGGTCACCAAACGCGAACGGTTCGCCTGGATTCTCTCGGCGATCATGCTCGGCCTGTACTGCGCCTTCATCCTCCTGATCGCCTACGGTCCTCAGATCCTGGGCACCAAGCTCAGCCCTGAGTCATCGATTACCTGGGGCATTCCCCTGGGCGTCGGTCTGATCGTCTCGGCATTCGTCCTGACCGCCATCTACGTCCGCCGCGCCAACGGCGAATTCGATGAGCTGAACAAGGCCATCCTGAAGGAGGCGCAACAATGATTCGCCACGCCAAAGCCCTGGCCGTACTGGCCTGCGGAGCCTTCGCACCCGCCGTGTGGGCCGCCGATGCCCTGACCGGCGAGGTGCAGAAGCAACCGCTGAACGTTTCCGCGATCGCCATGTTCGTGGCCTTCGTCGCTTTCACCCTCGGCATCACCTACTGGGCCTCCAAGCGCAACAAGTCGGCGTCGGACTACTACGCCGCCGGTGGCAAGATCACCGGCTTCCAGAACGGCCTGGCAATTGCCGGTGACTACATGTCGGCCGCCTCGTTCCTGGGTATTTCCGCACTCGTGTTCACCTCTGGCTACGACGGCCTGATCTACTCGATCGGCTTCCTGGTCGGCTGGCCGATCATCCTTTTCCTGATCGCCGAACGTCTGCGCAACCTGGGCAAGTACACCTTCGCCGACGTGGCCTCGTACCGCCTCGGGCAGAAGGAAATCCGCACCCTGTCGGCCTCCGGTTCGCTGGTGGTGGTGGCGTTCTACCTGATCGCGCAGATGGTCGGTGCCGGCAAGCTGATCGAGCTGCTGTTCGGCCTGGACTACCACGTGGCCGTGATCCTGGTGGGTATCCTGATGTGCCTGTACGTGCTGTTCGGCGGCATGCTGGCCACCACCTGGGTACAGATCATCAAGGCCGTGCTGCTGCTGTCCGGTGCCAGCTTCATGGCGCTGATGGTGATGAAGCACGTGGGCTTCGACTTCAACACCCTGTTCTCCGAAGCGATCAAGGTGCACGCCAAGGGCGAGGCGATCATGAGCCCGGGCGGCCTGGTCAAGGACCCGATCTCGGCGTTCTCGCTGGGCCTGGCGCTGATGTTCGGTACCGCCGGCCTGCCGCACATCCTGATGCGCTTCTTCACCGTCAGTGACGCCAAGGAAGCGCGCAAGAGCGTGCTGTATGCCACCGGCTTCATCGGCTACTTCTACATCCTCACCTTCATCATCGGCTTTGGCGCCATCCTGCTGGTCAGCACCAACCCGGACTTCAAGGACGCCGCTGGCGCCCTGCTGGGTGGCAACAACATGGCAGCAGTACACCTGGCCAACGCCGTGGGTGGCAGCGTGTTCCTCGGCTTCATCTCGGCTGTTGCCTTCGCCACCATCCTGGCGGTGGTTGCCGGCCTGACCCTGGCTGGTGCCTCAGCGGTGTCCCACGACCTGTACGCCAGTGTATGGCGCAAGGGCAAGGCCAACGACAAGGACGAGATCCGCGTGTCGAAGATCACCACCGTTGCCCTGGGCGTACTGGCGATCGGCCTGGGCATCCTGTTCGAGAAGCAGAACATCGCCTTCATGGTCGGCCTGGCGTTCTCCATCGCGGCCAGCTGCAACTTCCCGGTACTGCTGCTCTCGATGTACTGGAAGAAGCTGACCACTCGCGGTGCCATGATCGGCGGCTGGCTGGGCCTGGTGAGTGCGGTGACACTGATGATCCTCGGCCCGACCATCTGGGTGCAGATCCTCGGCCACGAGAAGCCGATCTACCCGTACGAGTACCCAGCGCTGTTCTCGATGCTGATCGCTTTCGTCGGTATCTGGTTCTTCTCGGTCACCGACAAGTCCAAGGCTGCCGAAGACGAACGTGCGCTGTTCTTCCCGCAGTTCGTGCGTTCGCAGACTGGCCTGGGTGCCAGTGGGGCCGTGTCTCACTAAGCGATATTCAGGCAGCGCAAACTGCCTTGCATGAAAACACCTCGCCTTGGCGGGGTGTTTTTTTTTAGGGGGGGGCGCCCCCTTGCAGGGCGGGCAATCGTCTAGCGAAATTGCCCAGTTTCATTCAGTAAACCCCTACATCAACCACCCCGCATTGGCGCAAATAATTCCTCCGAATTAAAGAATAAACCCTACCGCTACCGAATCCGTGGCGGCTTTCCGGTTTTCAGGAGGACTGCGTGAACATACGAGTTTTGCTGGCGTCTGCGCTGACAGTTGCCAGCAGTTACGCCATCGCGTTGGAGCCCAAGCATTTAGATATTGCGGTCAATGCCGTAGTGGCTGCGCCGGCGTTCGAATACAAGCCAATCGGCGAGTGGGGAAATTCACCGGTAAAGCTGCAATTCAAGAAAGATTCCCAACACTTTCCTCCGGTTAAACATACTGCCTTCCTCAAAAGCCCGAATGGGGCAGTTACCGTCAAATACGCAGGCAAAACCCCAGAGTTCCTGGATGACAACGGCAAGTCGGTTGGCCTGCGCTACATCATGTCGATAAATGGCAAAAAACTTCCGGACGACGGCTCATCTGTTCAGGTACTGCCTGCGGCAGAGGCCGCGGTTGGCAAGGAAGTGGACTTCTACTTCAGGCCCATGACACTGATTAACTGGGTCGCCCGACCGGGTACTTATACCGCACAGGTAGAGCTGGTTTTTGAAACCGAACCACCACTATGAGTCGGGAGACCTTGGCCATGAAGATGTTCAAGCTCGTTGCGCCGCTGTGGGCGATGACATTGACGCCAGCGTTCGCAATGAGCGCTGTCAACCACGATGTGAAGGTCTCGGCCACCGTGACGGCCGCCGAATTTCGGGTAGACCCGATTGGCCACTGGCCGGAAAGAACACGCCTGACCTACATGCCGGAAGCCGACGACTTCCGTGAGTACTCCCGTGATCTGGATATCAGGAGCACGGTGGGGGGCGTCCAGGTCAGGCAAACGGGCAACTTCAGACTCGTTGACGAAAACAATCAGGTCAATGAAGAACTGGATATGTTCGTGGCCGTTTCCGGGCCGCGTGGAGAAGGTGGGCTGGTGCCGGATGACGGCACGCCGCTGGTGTTGATGGAGGAATCAGGCTGGGCTGACTTCAATGTTGCATTGTGGACCGAAAGAGCCATACCGACCGGACAGCGATTGACACCCGGGAGTTACAGCGCGGACCTCAACTTGCTGTTTGAAGTTTTAGCGCCCTGATGCAGTTTTGCAGCGGGCCAGGTGTATTGCAACGTAAAATAGGAGTTATCAAGATGAAAGCACGTTTCATGGCAGTGCCGTTCCTGGCATTTGTCGCAAGTTCGGCATTGGCAATCGAGCCTATCAGGAAAGATATTACGGTCGAGGCGGTTGTTCCGGCAGTAGAGTTTACCGTCGAGCCCGATGCCAGTTGGGCGAATAAACCCGTAAAGCTGGACTATCAAGTTGACAAAGAGGCATTCGTACCGTTCAGCAACAAGTTTCACGCCAAAAGCTCCGTAGGCGCAATCGAAGCCAAGTTGCAACAAGCCGCCATTATCAGCAGTGAGAGTGAAACTATTGCGCTGGATGTAAAGGTGGGCAACAAATCGCTGCAACTCACCCCGGTGGAGGTCATGAGCGACGCAGACGCCAAAGAAGGCAAAGAGCTGCCCATTTCCATCGATGCCATCAAGCCGAATGACGGTTATGTGGCCGGTACCTACAGCGGCACCGTAAGCATCCTGTTCGAAACTGCCGCACCCAGTGCGCGCTGACACGTAGCACGCAACCGCCTCGGCCCTTCGGTTAACCGAGGGAGCCGGGGCCGGTCCCTGGTTTGAATCATGTTCAATTTGCTTGCAGTCGGCCGACAGGTGTGTCGTCGGCTGGTCTTCTGCGCCTGCCTGTCACCGTTCTACAGCTGGGCGGGTGACAGCGATGCGGCTATTGTCCTGAGCGCTGTCGAAGGGTTGCCAGCCGAATTCGAAGCCCATTTTTTTGATGTGCCGCTGGCCGTGCGCGTAGAGCTGGATGGGCGCTACCTGGGCGATGCCATGGTGATCCTGACCCGCGATAACCGCGTGCAACTGCTGGAATTCACCGATACCCAGGATAGCCATGAGCCTGCGCACCTGCGTAGCCTGTGGCAGGGGTACCTGGCACCCGGGCGCGCGCTCGGCGATTGCCGACATGACTGCCCTGGCGGCCTCAAGACCATGCATTACAGCTTGGCCAACTCTCAGCTGTCGTTGCTGACCCGCAATGCCGAAAAAACCGCGCAAGCGTCCCGTTATCACCGCGTACCCGAGCAGGGCAGCGCGGGCCTTCTGCTGCGCAATCAGCTCAATGTGGTGAACGATGGCAACAGCACCAGCGGGCGCATCAACCTGATGGGGCAGGGCAGCCTGGGTAGCTGGACCGGGCTGGCAGATGCCCAGGTTGACCGTAGCGACGGGCGGCAGGGCAGGGATGCGCACCGTGTGGCGCAGCTGTACGCCGAGCGCCTGCAGGACGAGCACTTCTGGCGGCTTGGGTATGTGATGCCAGAGGCCCAAGGGCTGGTGCGCCAACCCACAATGCTGGGTAACGCCCCCCGTACCACCCTTGGGGTGATGTTCGGCAGCAGCGATAGCCTGTTGGTGGATAACGGCCAGGCCAGTGCCGTGCCCATCCATGTAACTCCCAACCGACCGGGTCTGGTGGAGATTTACCGCAACGGCTCGTTGATCAACAGCCAGCAGGTGCAACCTGGGTTGCAGACGCTGGATACCCGGGTGCTGCCGGGGGGTATCTACGAAGTGCAGGTACGGCTGATCGAAGATGGCCGCGAAACCTCCCGCAGTGAAGCGTTCATATACAAGCCGGCCCAGTGGCAGAACCTCGATAGCCGTTGGCGCTACAACCTGTACCTGGGCCGGCAGGCCAGCGTGCTCGATAACCGGGATGAGCCACAGGCCGACGGCCTGGCGGCCGGTGTCATGAGCAACTATTTGTTGCACCCCAGCGCGGTGCTTGGGTTGTCGGCCCAACAGGTGGAAGGCACCCGCCAATATGGCACCTCGCTGGACTGGGATGCATCCGAGCAACTGAGGCTTTACGGCAACCTCAACCATACCGACGGGCGGGGCAGCGGCTACGACCTGCAGGTGACCCACACCTACGCACGTGGCTCGCTCTTGCTCAGCCATCACCAGCTGTGGCTCGAAAGCCGCCCCTATGCCAGGGGCGAAGCGTCGCGCCTGGAAACGAGCAGCCAGAGCAGCGTCTCGCTCAACCACCGGGTTACCTCACGCAGTTCCGCCACCCTGCGCCTGGAGCATGCCGCCGGCGCGTCCGGCGGCCTGGGCGTCGACCTTGGCTGGGTGTTCCACGGCAAGCTGCTGGGCAGCGACAGCAATTTCCGGCTGTCGCTGTTCGACCGCCCTGAAGCCGGCCGCTACAGAGGGCGGCGTAGCCGTGGGGTCAACCTGAGCGTGAGCATGAGCCTGGCCCTTGCCGACCGGCAGGCGGGCATCGATGTTGGCAGCCGCGCAGGGCGCGACGGCGAAGGTACTGACCGGCACGCCTCGCTCTGGTACCAACAGGACGTAGAGCTTGGCCCCGTGCACAGCCTGGGCGGCGGAGCCATGGTCGACCGCTACGGCACCGGCTTTTCAGCCAACGGCCGGCTGCAAGGCCAGGCCTTCGATGGCGACCTGTTTGCGCAGACCTCCACCTACGACAACAAGGCCAGCGGCGGGCTGAACCTCCAGAGCACCCTCGCTATGGGTGGCGGCCAGCTGACGTTGAGCGGGCAGGGCATGGTTGAGCAAGCCGGGTTGATCATCGATGTCGACACCGACCTTGAAGGCGTGGCCCTGGTCGCCAGTGACGAGCATGGTAGCAGCAGCGAGCTGCATGCCGGGCGCAATGTCATCCCGGTGAGCGCATTCAAGGAAGGCCATGTGACGTTCGATTTCGATGCCCGGCAGGCACCCGCAGCGCAAATCCAGCCGACGAGCATGGATTACCACCTCAACCGTGGCGGCGTCGAATACCGCCAGTTGAAAGTGTTGCGGACGGTCACCGTACTAGGCCGCCTGGTCGACGGCCACGGCCAGGCGATTCGTGGCGCACGGGTCATCAATGATGCCGGCCGCTCGGTGAGTGAGGCCGATGGCTATTTCACGGTGGAAATGAACGAGTCCCGGCCAACCCTGGAAGTACAGCTGGCCGGCGCTTTGGCGTGCTTGTTGAACCTGTCCCCCGAACAGCACGTGCGAGAAGACGATGTGCTGATGGTGGGCGACCAGCGTTGCATGCCTCCCCAGGCAGGCCGGGCCGAAGATGCACGGTTTGAATCCATAGATGAACGAGGTTGAGAATGCAGTTATTCAGGTTGCTGACGATATTGGCGCTGCTGCCGCTGACGGCCCAGGCCGGGCCGCAGCTGAATGTGGGTGGGCTTTACGACTACCTCGAAGCGGGCAAGACCACGTTGGCCAAACGTATCTACAACCGCGGTGACAGCACGGCCTTCGTCAAGGTCAGCGTGCTGGAACTGGTGTATGACGGCCAGGGCAAGCCAAGGGAAGTGGAAATCGAGCACCTTCCGCTCGAACAGCGCGGCGTGGTGGCCAGCCCGGCGCGGTTGATCATTCCGGCGCAGGGAATGCAGTCGGTGCGCTTGCTGTACCGCGGCGAGCGCGACAGGGAGCGCTATTTCCGCCTGCGCTTCATCCCTGTGCTGCCGGACAAGGACGACCGTTTCGCACTCAGTGAAACGCAGATCGAGCAGTACCGCGAAACCCTCAGTGCGGGCGTGCAGTTTCTGGCGGGCTACGGCACGTTGCTGTTCACCCGACCGAACGATACCCGCTACCAGACATCCCTGCGCCAGGCTGGCGGGCAACTGAGGGTGGGCAATGAAGGCAATGCGACCGTGTTGCTCGACAACTTCCGCCATTGCCAGGCTGGCGGGCAGGGCTGCAGCGAGCCGGTCAAGCACCACCTGCGCCCTGGGGTCGTGCGTGAGTTTGCCGAGCAGCCAGGGTGGGAGTACCGCTTTGACCTGCATGAGGGGGCAACGCACAAAGCCCTGACGTTCAAGGCCCCCTGAGAGGCGCAGGCGATGAAGCGAACCCTAGTGACCTTGTGGGTCACGTTCGGCCTGCTCGCGGCCCAGGCCGCACAGGCTGCCGATGTCACGCTTGCACTTCGCTACCGCGGTGAAACCCGGCAGTTCGAGAACCTGACGTCTCGGGCCTCCTCGGCCTGCGCCCGCGTTGCTGCATTGTGCGACAAGCCGTTGCAAGGCTTGGTGCAACTGGAGGCCAGCTTTGAAAAGCAGGTTGATGGCGAACAGGCTGACGGCTTCCATTTCGCACGACCGAGCCAGCCGGGTATTCTGTATCTGACCCGCGAAGGGTCGGCAGAGCAGGCCCGCGTGGAAATCGAGATCACCCACATTGGCGGGGTGGTGACGCGAATGGGCGACGGGCCGTCGCTTCCCTTGCAGCCGGGCCTGCAGAGCAGCGGTTGTCAGGCAGTGCTGAACGCCGGGGCAGGGCACCCATTACTTTGGGCGGTACCCGCCAATGGTTGCAGGGTGGGCTTGCCGCCAGGCGATGTTGGCCGTTACCGGGTCAGAAATCTGCTACTGGGCTATCGCTTGAAAATGCCCAATCCGGCAAGCCTTGCCGCCGGCAGGTATCGCGGGCGAATCCAGTATTCACTGGGCCCTGACAGGGATATCGGATTGGGTTCGAACAGGACGGTGACAGCCCTGGATACCGATTCGGTGGCCTTTCATGTCGAACTGGAGGTGTTGCATGACCTGGATGTGCGCTTTGGCGCTGATGCACAACGTGTGGTGCTGGAGCCGCGGCCAGGCTGGGAACGGTACGCAGGGCGCCATGGCCTGCCGGGCAAGCTGGAAAAAGACATTCCCTTCACCCTGACCAGCAGCGGCCCATTCAAAGTCTGGGCGACCTGTTCATCATCGGCCAATGTCGGCTGCCCCTTGCAGGCCGCCAATGGTGACCGAACCCCACTGTACCTGGCGGTGAGCCTGTCGGGAGCCTTGCATCGTGGCAGCGCGGTCAACAGGCGGACACTGTCGCTGGGAGGGGAGCAGCATGCGCTGGCATTCGACCTGCCTGCCGACGGGCCGGGACTCTGCCGGGGCCTGCTGCACTTCCATGTGCTCCCACAAGGCATGTCGGGCGCCGAGCGAATGAAGCCTGGGCAGGTTTATACGGGTGCCGTGACAGTGGTGTTCGATGCAAGCCTGTAGCCGGGCGGTTGGCAGTTCATATCATGCCCAATAACAACAGCACCAACAGGATCACCAGCACCACGCCGATGATGCCGGACGGGCCATAGCCCCAGCTGCGCGAGTGCGGGAAGACCGGTAAGCCACCAATCAGCAGAAGGATCAGGATGATGATGAGGATCGTGGTCATGACGGAGTCCTTGCGTGGTTGAGGGTCAAGGGCCTCGGACTGCTGGCCTCTTGTAAGTAAGGACTGGTGAAATATGCCAAAGATTCCATTTGTGTAGCGCTTGTGCCGGTCTCTTCGCAGCGCAAGGCTGCTCCTACAGGTGTGTGCGGTCTTTCACTACGCTGTGGCAGCAGCCTTGTGCTGCGAAAAGGCCGTTACAGCCAATGAGGGCTCACAGGCTGAAATCACCCTCGGCAGCCAGCTCGCTCAGTGGCTTGCGCGGGCTCGGTACTTCACGCGCCTGCAGGGCTTCGTTCAGGCTGGACTTGTCGCCCAGCTTGCCAATCGCCACCATGGCATGCAGCACGTAACCCTCAGGAACCTTCAACTCCTGACGCGCCAGTTCCTGGTCGAAACCGGCCATGCCATGGGTATGCCAGCCGCTGATGCTGGCTTGCAGGGCCAGGTGCCCCCAGGCGGAGCCGGTGTCGAAGGTGTGCCACAGTGCCGGTCTTTCTTCCGTGGCGCCCGGAGCGGCGTAGGTTGTCTTGGAAATCACCACTACCAGCGCCGAAGCTTGTTGCGCCCAGCTGCGGTTGGCCGGCACCAGCAGGTTCAGATAGCGCTCCCAGTTCGGCGTGTCACGGCGGGCATAGAGGAAGCGCCAAGGTTGCGAGTTGTTCGCCGACGGCGCCCAGCGTGCAGCTTCGAGGAAGCTCAGCAGGGTTTCTTCGCTGATCGGCTCGGCGGTGAAGGCGCGTGGCGACCAGCGGTTGATGAACTGCTCGTTGATGGCGTAATCGGCAATGCGAGGGGTGGCGCTCATGGCGGCTCCTGCAAAAGGACGGGAAACGCGCACGCTACTGCGTCGCTTCGCGACTGACAAGCGGTCTGGCTTTGCCGAAGGCCAGGCTCTAGACTGGCGCCGCCGCGCGCCGTGGCCCCAAGATGAATGCAGGAAACCGTGTCATGATCGCTGAAAACGCGCCGTTCTGGCGGCGCAAGACCCTTGAGCAACTCAGCCCGCAAGAATGGGAGTCGCTGTGTGACGGCTGCGGCCTGTGCTGCCTGCAAAAGCTCGAGGACGAGGACGACAACAGCGTTTATTACACGCGCATCGCCTGCAAACTGCTGGATCTGCACACCTGCCAGTGCAGCGATTACCCAAACCGCTTCGCTCAGGTACCTGACTGCATCCAGCTCACCCCGGGCAAGGCCGACCAGTTCAAGTGGCTGCCGAGCACCTGCGGCTACCGCCTGGTCAGCGAGGGCAAGGACCTGCCGGCCTGGCACCATTTGGTCTGCGGCGATCGCCAACAGGTCCATGAACAGCGCATTTCCCAGTCGGGGCGCATGCTCAGTGAACATGAAGTGCACGAAGACGACTGGGAAGACCACCTGATCTTCCGCGCCAGCTGACCGGCGCGGCCCGCTGCCATGGGGAAACAAGGAGTTTCTGTATGCGTTGCCAGCTGTTGTTGCTGTTAGGCCTGATGGCCAGCTCGCCCGCCTGGGCGAAAAAGGTCGACCTCGACTACCAGGTGCGCCTGTTGCCAGCCAGTGGCCAGGCGGAGGTCCGCCTCACCTTGGCCGAAGGCAGTGCCGTGCGCAGCCTGGACTTCGACCTGGGCAAGGCCGGGGCCTACAGCGGCTTCCAGGCTGATGGCCAATGGCAACTGCAGGGCCAGCGCGGCGTGTGGCAACCGGCGGCCGGCAAGACCAGCCTCAGCTACCGCGTGCAGCTGGACCAGAAACGCGCCAGCGGCGCCTATTCGTCGCGCATCACCCCGCATTGGGCGCTGTTCCTCGGCGACCAGCTGGTACCGCCTGCACGGCTCGACCAGCAGGATGGCACCGAGCTGGTGGCGCGTCTGGCGTTCGACCTGCCCGAGGGCTGGAGGAGCATCGAGACCTCCTGGCCGCGCATCGGCAAGGACAAGTTCCGCATCGACAACGTTTCGCGTCTGTTCGACCGTCCCACCGGCTGGATGCTCGCCGGCGACCTGGGCAGCCGCCGCGCCCGCCTTGGCGAAACCGAGGTGACCGTGGCCGCACCGGTTGGGCAGGGTATGCGGCGCATGGACAACCTGACCATGCTGACTTTTGTCTGGCCGCAATTGCAGGCGGTATTCCCGCGCAACCCGCCGAAGCTGCTGTTGGTCGGTGCCCGCGACGGCATGTGGCGCGGGGCGATGGCCGCGCAGGGCTCGTTGTACCTGCACAGTGCCCGGCCGATGGTCAGCGAGAATGGCAGCAGCCCACTGCTGCGCGAAGTGGTGCAACTGTTTGCGCAGATCCATGGGCGTGATGGCAGTGACTGGCTGGTGGAAAGCCTGACTGACTACTACGCCAGCGAGTTGCTGCGCCGTTCGGGCGGGGTGAGTGATGACCGTTACCAGGCCTGGCAGGCGCGCCTGAGCAAGCAGGGCGCCAAGGTCACCCGCCTCAAAGGCGAGCATGCCACCCCGGCGCAGGTGGCGCGCGGGGTGATGCTGCTGCAGGCGCTGGACAAGGAAATCCGCATCCACACCCAGGCCAAACGCTCGCTGGACGATGTTGCCCGCGGGCTGATGCGTCTGCCCAGCGTCAGCACCGAAGACTTCATACAGATCAGTGAAAACGTACTGGGACGGCGCTCCGAGGTGTTGCAGAGCAAGGCGTTGCGCTGAGCACCTCTTTCGCCCGTACCGGCCTCTTCGCGGGTGAACCCGCTCCCACAGGTTTATTGTTGCCCTCTTTGATCATACTGGCCCTTTCGCAGCACAAGGCTGCTCCTACAGGTAATGTACTGCCCTCAAGACGGTGCCGTCCCTGTGGGAGCGGGTTTACCCGCGAAAGGGCCGGCACAGGCAGTGCAAAATCAATTGGCCAATGGATCCTTCCCGGTCACCGTCACCCCCCGCGTCGCTGCGTCGGCACTCGCCTTCAATGCCTCCAGCTCCGCCGCGCTGCGCTCGATGTCCGAACGCAAGCGGTGATATTCCTGCCGATGCCGCTGCCACCAGGCCTTGGTTGCACAGTGCCCGCTGAAGCCTCGAGCCAGTGCCAGGCCGCCCACTGCGATCTGCAACAACCCGACCAGGCCGCCGTGGCGCAGCCCCTTGCTGACCATCAGCGCGCCGCCAGCCAGCGAACTGGCGCGCTCCAGGCCATGAACGTTCTTGTCCTGCGATGTCGCAGCCGAATGGATATCAAGCATGGCAAGGTCTCCGTCTGAAGTGTATGCAGGTGACCTGTTGGCCACCGTCATCGTTCAGTCGGCTATTTGAACTTGGGCCCCGAACGGGTATTCAGCCCCTTGGCCATACGGTCATACAGCACCACATTCACCGTCGCTGCCAGGTTCATGCAGCCCTCGGTCGGAATGTAGATGGTCTCTTCGCACCACGCCCGCACATCGGCACCGAGGCTGCCGTCTTCCGGCCCGAAGATATAGATGGCCCGGTCCGGGTGGGTGTACTCCGGTAATGGCCGCGCACCTTCCACCAACTCCACTGCCACCGGCGTGCAGCCAAGCGGGATGATGCGCTGCAGGTCGTCGATGCCGATCAGTGGGATGTCGTAGTGCACGCGCTTGGTGTCGGTGACGAAGTCACGGGCACGCTCGTAGCGTTTGCCGGTGTAGAACACCGAATTGACGCCGTAGCAACCCGCGGCGCGCATCACCGAGCCGACATTTTCTGCCGACTTGGGGTTGAACAGACCGATGCAGCTGTATCGTTTGTTTGCCACGTACCGGGGCCCTTCGCGAAAAAAGCGCGATTATACGGGCTGCCCGGTAGCAGCGGGGGGCGAATCGATGGTCAGTCTTTCTTCAGCATGCCCGCCAGCCCGGCGAACGGGTTGTGGGTGGCCTTGGCAATGCTCGGGGTGCTGGTGGAGCCTTCGCTGAAGTACTGCTGGTCGGTGTAGCGCGAGTGCTCGTTGTCGTGGCAGTACAGGCACAGCAACTCCCAGTTTGAGCCGTCCTGCGGGTTGTTGTCGTGGTTGTGGTCGCGGTGGTGCACGGTCAGCTCGCTCAGGCGCTTGCCAGAGAACTCGCGGGCGCAGCGGCCGCAGACGTGCGGATACATTTTCAGGGCCTTGTCGCGGTAGCCCATTTCCTTGTCGCGCTTGGCATCGGCCAGGATGCGGTCCAGGCGCGCGGTAGCGGCGGCGGAAGAGGTGGAGCTCATGGTGTTTCCTTTGTTCTGATCTGGCAAATGACGGTT
Source organism: Pseudomonas pudica (assembly GCF_015680405.1). Taxonomy (GTDB): domain Bacteria; phylum Pseudomonadota; class Gammaproteobacteria; order Pseudomonadales; family Pseudomonadaceae; genus Aquipseudomonas; species Aquipseudomonas pudica. The sequence goes on along the minus strand of NZ_JADLJS010000038.1, from coordinate 32,165 downwards.
ATGCCACTGAGTCTAGCGCGCTTGCGGGGCAGGCGGACAGGCGAAAGCTGTGATTTAGGCGTAGCCTGTAGGAAGGTTCCCGACAGGAGGTTGCTGATGTTTCGCGCGATCCTCGCTGCGCTGTTGTTGGCCGGCCTGCCCATGGCCGAAGCTGCCAGCACGCCACCCCGGCTGAGCACGCCGGTGCCCGGTGCACCGGGTACGCCGACGCCTACGCCATATCCGCAGATTACCCCGAGTACACCGCCCAAGGCCTATGACAGCCAGCCGGGGGCGCCGTTGCTGCCACCGATGCCAGTGCCCGGACCGCCGAAGGACCAGCCATTGCCGGGGTTGCGCCAGGACCCGCCGAAGCAGCCGGTGCAGGATGATTGAATTCAGCCGGCCTGCCCCGGTTTTCTGTGGGAGCGCGCAGGATTCAGGGCATGCGCGGTACCTGTAGGAGCGGCCTTGTGTCGCGAAAGGGGCGCAAAGCGCCCCCAGTTTTCTCAAACGATACCTAGCTCGCCGAACACGAACGCGTATTCCAAAGCCACATCCTTGAGCCCCTGATACCGCCCGCTCATTCCGCCATGCCCAGCCCCCATCTCGGTCTTGAGCAGCAGCAGGTTGTCGTCGGTCTTGCGCGTGCGCAGCCGCGCCACCCATTTGGCCGCTTCCCAGTACTGCACGCGGCTGTCGTTGTAGCCCGCCACCACAAGCATCGCCGGGTAGGCCTGTGCCTTCACGTTCTCGTACGGTGCGTAGGCCTTGATCCGCTCATACACCTCCGGCTCCTCAGGGTTGCCCCATTCGTCGTACTCGGTCACGGTCAGCGGCAGCTCGGGGTCGAGCATGGTGTTGAGCACATCTACGAACGGCACTTCGGCAATCGCACAGCGGAACAGCTCGGGGCGAAGGTTGAGCACCGTGCCGATCAGCAGGCCACCGGCGCTGCCGCCACTGATGGCCAGGCGGTCGGCAGCCGTTACACCCTCGGCGATCAGGTGCTCGGCACAGGCGATGAAATCGCTGAAAGTGTTGTGCTTGTGCTCCTGCTTGCCGGCGCGGTACCAGGCTTCGCCCAGTTCGCCGCCGCCACGCACATGAGCGATGGCAAAGGCCACGCCGCGCTCTAGCAGGCTCAGGCGCGCGTGCGAGAACCACGGGTCGAGGCTTTCGCCATAGGCGCCGTAGCCATACAGGTAAAGCGGCACGGTCTGGCCCAGGTCCTGGCGGCGGCGCACCAGGCTGATCGGCACCCGGGTGCCGTCCGCTGCCGTGGCCCAAAGGCGCTCGCTGACATAGTCATCTGCATCGAACGGCCCCAGCACCGGGGTTTGCTTGAGCACCGCCTGGGCACCACTGGCCAGCTCCAGCTGGCGTACCTGGGCCGGGCGGTTGAGTGCTTCGTAGCGCAGGCGCAGGCATGGGCTGGCGAACTCCAGGCTGTCCTGCACGTAAAGGCTGTAGGCCGCGTCGGGCAGTTCGACGCGGTAGGCCGCCAGGCCCTGTGGGCGCACCTCGATGATCGGCAGGCCGCCTTCGCGCAGGCTCAGGGTCAGCGCGCCGGCATTCAGGCTCAGGCCTTCGAGCATGATCGCGTCGCGGTGCGCTACCAGCACCTGCCATTGCTCCCGGCTGGGCACTGGTGCGACCGGGGCGTGGTACAGGGCGAAGTTGATGCCGTCCTGGTTGGTGCGAATGAACCAGCGCCACTGGCCGTCGAGCTGGCCGTGGTCGGGGAAATATTCGTGACCTTCGACGCGTGGCGCCAGGCAGGTGAACGGAGCCTGCGGGGTTTCCGCGTCCAGCACCCAGGCTTCGCTGGTGGTCTTGCTGTTGAGCAGCAGCACCAGCTGGCGTTCGGAACTGGTGCGGTAGCAGTGCAGGAAGAAGCGCCCGTCGGGCTCCTCGAACACGGTCTGCGCGCCTTCGTTGCCCAGGGTGTGGCGACGCAGGCGCCATGGGCGATGGGTGTCGTCCAGTTCGGCGAAGAACAGGGTCTGGCTGTCGTTGGCCCAGGTCAGGCTGCCATCACAATCGTCGAAGGGCAGGGTAGTGACGCTGCCACTGGCCAGGTCCTTCACATACAGGGTGAAGATTTCGTCGCCGCTGGTGTCCAGGCTATAGGCCAGCAGGCGGTGGTCGGGGCTGACGTTGAACGCGCCGAGGGACAGGAAACCGCCATTGGCCAGGGCGTTGGGGTCGAGCAGCAGTTGCTCCTGGCTTTCATCGACCGTGTTGGAGTCGTCGGCCGGGCGCGGGCAGCGGTAGTGGCGCGGGTACTCGTCGCCCGCGGTGGTACGGGTGTAGTACAGGTAGGGGCCCCAGGGCGTCGGCAGCGACAGGTCGGTTTCCAGGATGCGGCCCTTGATCTCTTCGAACAGTTGTTCGCGCAGTGGCGCCTGGTTGGCCAGGCAGGCTTCCTGGTAGGCGTTCTCGGCTTGCAGGTAGGCAAGCACCTCGGGGGTGTCACGCTGTTGCAGCCAGGCGTACGGGTCGCTGGCCTGGGCCTGGTGGGCAATCGGGGGTTGGGGCTTGGTTGGCATTGAGGATCTCTTGATTGGGGTTGCCGTGCCGGCCTCTTCGCGGGTAAACCCGCTAAGAGGCCGGTACAGGCAAACACTGTCTGCGCCCGGAAAAGTGTTTATCATAGGCATCTCTTTGCCTGGCTTGCACGAACACCATGACCGAGAACGACTACACCCTCGCCTGGGGCCTATATGCCGTTGCCGCCCTGGGCTGCCTGATGGTGGGCTTCAAGCTCACCGGCTGGATGTGGCGCTGGCTGCGCGAACCGCTGCGAGTGGTGCTGGCAGTGCTGTTGCTGACCCCGACCATCGTCGACCCGGTCAAGGACAGTTTCGCCCCGGCCATTGCCATCACCGCCCTTGATGTCGCCTTCAAGGTTGGCAACAACGCCTGGCGCGCAGTGTCCGACTTCGCCATGTACGGCATGGGGGCCTTTTCCCTGTATTTCCTTTTCGTACTGGTGCGCTTGCCGCTGGAAAAGCGCGCCCGCGAGCGCCGCGCGCGGGCGGAGGCCGCTGCCCAGCGCCAGGCTGCCGAAGATGACCAACTCGGCGCCCAGGCACCCTTGGCCGCCGAGCGCCGCGACCGTTACCGTGACGCGCCACCTCCAGCCGCCTCTGCCACCCTCCGTGGCGGCGGCCGGGTCGAGCCCCGTCTGTAAGCGGAGACATCTATGTGCGAACTGCTGGGCATGAGTGCCAACGTCCCTACCGACATCGTCTTCAGCTTCACCGGCCTGATGCAGCGCGGTGGCCGCACCGGCCCGCACCGTGACGGCTGGGGCATCGGCTTCTACGAAGGCCGTGGCCTGCGCCTGTTCCAGGACCCGGCCGCGAGCAGCGAGTCGGAAGTGGCCAACCTGGTGCAGCGCTACCCGATCAAGAGTGAAGTGGTCATCGGCCATATCCGCCAGGCCAACGTCGGCAAGGTATGCCTGTCCAACACCCACCCCTTCGTGCGGGAAATGTGGGGCCGCAACTGGTGCTTCGCGCACAACGGCCAGCTGGGCGACTTCAAGGGCCAGGCCAGTTTCTACCGGCCGGTGGGCGACACCGACAGCGAGGCGGCCTTCTGTGACCTGCTCAACCGCATCCGCAGCGCCTTCCCAGAGCCTGTGCCCGTGGAACAGCTGCTGCCGGTGCTGGTCGAAGCCTGTGCCGGCTACCGTGGCCAGGGCGTGTTCAACTGCATGCTCAGCGACGGCGACTGGCTGTTCTGCTTCTGTTCGACCAAGCTGGTGCACATTACCCGCCGGGCACCCTTTGGTGCGGCGCGCTTGAAGGATGTCGACCTGATCGTCGATTTTCACACCGAAACTACCCCCAACGACGTGGTCACGGTGATCGCCACCGAGGCCTTGACCGAGAACGAGACCTGGCAGCGCTACGAGCCGGGTCAGTGGGCCCTGTGGCGGCACGGCGAGTGCGTGGCGCACGGCCAGAGCTAAGGACGCGGCATGTTCAGAAGTTACCTGCGGTTGCTGCTGTTCACCTTCGGCCTGCTGGCCGGTATCCAGGTCCCGGGGCTGGTGAAGGACTACAGCCAGCGGGTCGAGGCGCACCTGTTCGAGTCACGCGAAGCGCTCGACGGCTTCCGGCAGACCGCCGAACGCTTCTTCAATGGCGACCTGCAGGCGCTGCTGCGGCATTACCGCAGCAGCGACGACCCGGTGTTCAACAGTGATGCCAACAGCATCGAAAGCCTGATGATCCGCAACGAACTGCTGGAAAACGAATGGCAGGCGCTGCAAGCGCCATGGGCGCAGCGTACCTGGCACGTGCTGATGCAGGCCGACCCGCAGTTGCGCGAAGAAACCCTCAATGGCTACAGCTACCAGATCCTGCTGGCGCCCGAGGCGGTTGCCTGGGGGCTTGGTGCAGGTTTTGTGCTGGCCTTCGTGGTCGAAAGCCTGTTGCTGGGGATTGGCTGGGTGATCCTGGGCGGGCGGCGCGGGGCGGTGAAAGAGAGCTGGCGCTGATCTTTGCTGTGCCTGTGGCGGCCTTTTCGCGGGTGAACCCGCTCCCACAGGTACTGCGCAGCCCTCAAGATGTGGGAGCGGGTTCACCCGCGAAGAGGCCGGCAAAGGCAAAGAAAATCTGTCAGACCAACACAATCCGTTGCCCACCCACATCCCGCGCATACCTCTCCAGCACCTGCCGGCATACCCCGACCACTTCATCCACCAACGCCACCCCGGTCTGCCAGGCCACCACCAACTCCAGGCTCGGCGGCGGTTGCAGCCCCTGCAGCAACACCAGCTCACCCCGGCTCAACTCGGCATCCACCAGCGCCGGCGGCAACGCCCCAATGCCAAACCCGTCGCGCAACAGCCGGGTAATCGCCGCCACCGAGTTCACGCAGTTCAGCCGCGGCGTTTCGGCCCCGGCACTCAACAGCAGGCTCAGCACTTCCTGGTGCGGCCGCGAGTTCTTCGAGAAGGTGATGATGCGTTCCCGCCCAAGCTCGGCCAGTGAAGCGTAGTCGCGGTGCTGGTGCGAGCCGGCGGCCACCACCCAACCCATCGGGTAGCGCGCCAGGTCCAGGCTGCGGATCGACTGCTCGCGCAGCAGGTCGGTCTGCAAGATCACGTCGAGAAAGCCCTTCTGCAATTGCTCGCGAAGGTTCAGTGCAGTGTCGGCCACCAGTTCGATCTCCACCTGCGGGTACCGCTCGGTCAGCTCCGCCACCAGCGCGCTCATCCAGGTGTGGATCACCGTGTCCATCACCCCGATACGGATGCGTCCGACCTTGGCCCGGTCGCTGTCCAGCGACTGTTTCATGGCCTTGGCGGTTTCCAGCATGCGCTCGGCATATTCCAGTACCTTGCCGCCTTCCGGGGTCAGGCTGACGCCGCGTGAATCGCGCAGCAGCAGCTTCACGCCCAGGTCGGCCTCCAGCGCGGCAATGCGGCTGGACACCGAGGCCTGGGTGGTGAACAGCTTTTCCGCGGTCAGGCGGAAACTCTTTAGCCGGGCGACCCAGACGAAGGTTTCGAGGAAGCGAAGGTTCATGATCAGTTTTTCTTGTTCCAGACCGGCGGTTTTTCTCGTTGGACGCAAACGGCGCGGTCTCTGAACAATGGCAGCCAGGCCGCGACTCATTGTCGCCCATAAAACAATACCAACAAGCCGAGGCAAGCATGAACCCCACCGGCGTGCAGCAGCAGGTCAGCTCCCCATCTTCGTCCGGGCCCTTCGCCTGGTATCGCGACATCGACTCACAGCAGCGCCGGACGTTCTGGAGCTGCAAGATCGGCTACGGCCTGGACGGCATGGACACGCAGATGCTCAGCTTCGTCATTCCGACGCTGATCATGCTGTGGGGCATCACCACCACCGAAGCCGGGTTGATCCACACCAGCACCTTGATCGCCTCGGCCGTGGGTGGCTGGGTGGCCGGCATTCTCTCCGACCGCATTGGCCGCGTGCGCACCCTGCAACTGACGGTGTTGTGGTTTGCCTTCTTCACCTTCCTCTGCGGGTTCGCCCAGAACTACGAACAGCTGCTGATCGCCCGTACCCTGATGGGCTTCGGCTTTGGCGGTGAGTGGACCGCCGGCGCGGTCCTGATCGGCGAGGTGATCCGCGCCCAGGACCGTGGCAAGGCGGTGGGCATGGTGCAGTCCGGCTGGGCCCTTGGCTGGGGCCTTACCGCCATCCTCTATGCGCTGTTGTTCTCCTGGCTTCCGGCAGAGCAGGCCTGGCGCGCGCTGTTCCTGCTGGGCCTGGTACCGGCGATCTTCGTGATCTTCGTCCGCCGCCTGGTCAAGGACCCCGAGGTATACCGCGAGGCCAAGGCGGTGGAAAACGCCGAGGCGCCTGCGCAGTTCTATGAAATCTTCGCCCCGGGCATGCTCTGGACCACCGTGCGTGCGTCCCTGCTGACCACTGGCGCACTGGGCGGCTACTACGCCATTACTTCGTGGCTGCCGACCTTCCTCAAGAACGAGCGCGGCCTGAGCGTGCTGGGTACCGGTGGCTACCTGGCCATGGTGATCGTCGGCTCCTACGTCGGCTATGTGGTCAGTGCGTACCTGTCCGACCTGCTGGGGCGCAAGAAGAACTTCATCCTGTTCGCCGTGGGCTCGTTCGTCATCGTGCTGCTGTACACGCAAATGCAGGTCAGTGACGGCGTGATGCTGTGGCTGGGCTTCCCGCTGGGCTTCTTCGCCTCGGGCATCTTCAGCGGCATGGGCGCGTTCCTCACCGAACTGTTCCCCACGCGTATCCGCGGTTCGGGGCAGGGCTTCTGCTACAACATCGGCAAGGTTATCGCGGCACTGTTCCCGCTGCTGATCGGCGTGCTCGGCCAGAAGGTGCCGCTGGGCCTGGGTATCGGCGTGTTCTCTGCCGTGTCCTATGGGGTGGTGATCGTGGCCGCGCTGAGCCTGCCGGAAACCCGCGGCAAACAGCTGCAGGCGCGTTAAGGTAGGCATATGAACAACGACAACGGAGGCCGTGCGGTGGAACGCCTGCTACTCAATTGCGACATGGGCGAGAGTTTCGGCAGCTGGCGCATGGGCCTGGATGCCGAAGTCATGCCCTACATCGATTGCGCCAACATCGCCTGCGGCTACCACGCCGGCGACCCCGGCATCATGCGCCGTACCGTGGCCCTGGCGCTGGAGCACGGCGTGACCATCGGTGCGCACCCGGCCTACCCTGACCTGGTCGGCTTCGGCCGCCGTTCCATGGCCTGCAGCCCGGAGGAAATCCGCGACCTGTTGCACTATCAGATCGGTGCGCTGGAAGGCATCTGCAAAGTGTTGGGCGGCCGCGTGGCCTACGTGAAACCCCATGGCGCGCTGTACAACGACATGATGGCCGACCCGCTCAAGCTGCGTACCGTACTGGAGGCTGTGGCGGCCTATGGCGGCGGCCTGCCGTTGATGCTGATGGCCACCGCCGACAACCGCGCCGCCCAGGCCCTGGGCGATGAAATCGGCGTGCCGCTGTGGTTCGAAGCATTCGCCGACCGCGCCTACACCGCCAGCGGGCACCTGGTGTCGCGGCGCCTGCCCGGTGCGGTGCACCACGACCCGGCGCTGGTGGTGGAGCAGGCCGTGCGCCTGGCTCGTGGCGACACGCTGGTGGCGGACGATGGCAGTGCACTGACGCTTGCAGCCAGCACCCTGTGCGTGCACGGCGACAATGACAGTTCGGTAGCGGCGGTGCGGCAGATTCGCCAGGCCCTCGATGCCCTGGAGTCGCGATGAAGCCGCGTATTGAAGTTGTGGCCATCGACAGCCTGATGGTGCGCCTGTTCGATTCCATCGACGAGGGCAACATGCCGTGGATGCTTGCCGCCAGCCAGCGCCTGCACGCGGCGTTCGGCGAGCACTTGCTGGACCTGGTGCCGTCCTACACCACGCTGATGGTGCAGTTCGACCTGCCACCGGGTGAGGCGAGGGCATTGATCATCCGTGCGCTGGAGAGCTTGCAGCCAGACACGGGCAGCGGTGGCCGCCGCCATGAGATCCCGGTGTGGTACGACGCCAGCGTCGGCCCGGAGCTGCCGGTGTTGGCGGCCCGCAGTGGCTTGAGTGAAGCAGAGGTGATCCGCTTGCACAGCGAGCGCGAGTACCCGGTGTTCGCGCTGGGTTTTGCCCCCGGTTTCGGCTTCATGGGGCTGGTGGACGAACGCCTGGCCAGCCCGCGCCTGAGCACCCCGCGCAAGCGCGTGGCGGCCGGCAGTGTCGGTATTGCCGAGCGCCAGACGGCGGCCTATCCGGCGGTATCGCCGGGTGGCTGGAACCTGATCGGGCGTACCCCGGTGCGCCTGTTCGACCGTGAACGCGAGGGCTACAGCCTGTTGCAACCCGGTGACCGGGTGCGCTTCGTGCCGGTTTCGCGCAGCGAGTTCGTGGCGTTGGGCGGTGATGTGGAGGCGCAGGCATGAAGCAGTTGAAGATCGAGGCCAGTACACCGCTGTGCCAGTTGCAGGATGCCGGGCGCTTTGGCGTACGCCACTTGGGCGTGACCCAGGGCGGGGCGCTGGACTGGGTGGCGATGCACTGGGCCAACTGGCTGCTGGGCAACCCGTTGGCGGCACCGGTGGTGGAGGTGGCGCTGGGCGGTTTCTGTGTGGTCGCTGAACAGGATTGTGTGCTGGCCCTGGCCGGTGCCGACCTTGATGCGCGGGTCGATGACCAGCCGCTGGCGCCCTGGCGCAGCTTTGCCTTGGCCAAGGGGCAGCGGTTGAGCCTGAAACAGCCGAAGCAGGGCGTGCGGGCGTATCTGGCAGCACCTGGCGGTTTTCTTGGCGAGGATGTGCTGGGCAGTCGTGCCACGGTCGTGCGCGAAGAACTGGGCGGTATCGATGGCCACGGCTCTGCGCTCGGCAAAGGCCAGGCGCTGGCATTTTCAGGCACGTCGGCGAACCTGCGTGAGGTACCGGAAGCGCTGCGGCCACAGTACGCACAAAAGCCTGTGCTTGACCTGGTGATGGGCGCACAGATCGGTGACTTCAGCGGTACCAGCCTGTTCGAGGCGTTCAACCGCGAGTGGACGCTGGACAGCCGTGCCGACCGCATGGGCATCCGCCTGCTGGGGCCGCAGCTGGTCTACCAGGGCGCGCCGATGATTTCCGAGGGGATTCCGCTGGGGGCGGTGCAGGTGCCGCCGGATGGGCAGCCGATCGTGTTGCTCAATGACCGGCAGACCATTGGCGGTTATCCGCGGCTGGGGGCATTGACGCCGTTGGCGCTGGCGCAACTGGCGCAGTGCATGCCGGGGGCTGTGGTGCGGTTCCGGGCGGTGGTGCAGGATGAGGCGTGGCGGGAGCAGCAGGTATACCTGGACCGTTGGCGTTGAGGCTGGCGGCCTCTTCGCGGGTGAACCCGCTCCCACAGGTACCCCACAGGCCTCAAGGCTTGCGCAATACCTGTGGGGGCGGGTTCACCCGCGAAAGGGCCGGTACCGGCAAAATCACTTGGACAGGTAACGCATCCCTTCCTCCAACCCCTGCAAGGTCAGCGGGTACATCTTGTCCTCGATCAAGTCCCGCACCAGGTGGGTCGATGCGGTGTAGTCCCAGGCCTGCTTCGGGTACGGGTTGATCCAGATGATCTTCCTGAATTTCTCCTTGAAACGCTGCATCCACACATAGCCGGCCTCTTCGTTCCAGTGCTCCACGCTGCCCCCCGGCTGGGTAATCTCGTAGGGCGCCATGGCCGCATCGCCGACGAACACAACCTTGTAGTCATCGCCGTACTTGTGCAGCAGGTCGAAGGTGGAATAGCGCTCCGAGGTGCGGCGCAGGTTGTTCTTCCAGACCGACTCGTACACGAAGTTGTGGAAGTAGTAGTACTCCAGGTGTTTGAACTCGGTCTTGCACGCCGAAAACAGCTCTTCGCAGACCTTGACGTGGGCGTCCATCGACCCACCGATGTCGAACAGCAACAGCAGCTTCACCGTATTGCGCCGCTCGGGGCGCATCTGGATGTTCAGCAGCCCGGCATCCCGCGCGGTGTGGTCGATGGTGCCATCGATGTCCAGCTCTTCGGCGGCGCCTTCACGGGCGAACTTGCGCAACCGGCGCAAAGCCAGCTTGATGTTGCGGGTGCCCAGCTCCACCTGGTCGTCCAGGTTCTTGTATTCGCGCTGGTCCCATACCTTCACCGCCTTGCCCTGGCGTTTGCCGGCCTCGCCCACGCGGATGCCCTCGGGGTTGAAGCCGCCCGAGCCGAACGGGCTGGTGCCGCCAGTGCCGATCCACTTGTTGCCGCCGGCGTGACGCTCCTTCTGCTCTTCGAGGCGCTTCTTGAACTCCTCGATCAGCTTGTCCAGGCCACCCAGCGACTGGATCTGCGCGCGCTCCTCGTCGGTCAGCGAGCGCTCGAACTCCTTGCGCAGCCAGTCTTCGGGGATCAATGCCTCGATATGCCGGTCGAGGTTTTCCAGGCCCTTGAAGTAAGCGGCGAAGGCGCGGTCGAACTTGTCGAAATGGCGCTCGTCCTTCACCAGGATGGCGCGGGCGAGGTAGTAGAACTCGTCCATGTCGGCGAACACCACGCGCTTTTGCAGGGCCTGGTGCAGGTCGAGCAGTTCGCGTACCGACACCGGCACCTTGGCCGCGCGCATTTCATTGAACAGGTTGAGCAGCATGGCCCGGCTCCTGTCAGCGGTTGCCGCGCCGGCTCATGAAGGCCAGGCGCTCGAGCAGTTGTACGTCCTGCTCGTTCTTCACCAGCGCGCCGGCCAGCGGTGGAATGGCCTTGGTCGGGTCGCGTTCGCGCAGCACCGCTTCACCGATGTTGTCGGCCATCAGCAGCTTGAGCCAATCGACCAGTTCGGAGGTGGACGGCTTTTTCTTCAGGCCTGGTACCTTGCGCACGTCGAAGAACACGTCCAACGCCTCGCTGACCAGCGACTGGCTGATGTTCGGGTAGTGCACGTCGACGATCTGCTGCAGGGTAGTGCGGTCGGGGAAGGCGATGTAGTGGAAGAAGCAGCGGCGCAGGAAGGCGTCCGGCAGCTCCTTTTCGTTGTTGGAGGTGATGATGATGATCGGGCGCTGTCTGGCCTTGATGGTCTCGTCGATTTCGTAGACGTAGAACTCCATCTTGTCGAGTTCCTGCAGCAGGTCGTTGGGGAACTCGATGTCGGCCTTGTCGATTTCGTCGATCAGCAGGATGACCCGTTCCTCGGCCTCGAAGGCCTCCCACAGCTTGCCCTTCTTCAGGTAGTTGCGCACATCATGGACCTTGTCCACGCCCAGCTGCGAGTCACGCAGGCGGCTGACCGCGTCGTACTCGTAGAGGCCCTGGTGGGCCTTGGTGGTGGACTTGATGTGCCAGGTGATCAGGCGTGCACCGAACGAAGCTGCCAGCTGCTCGGCGAGCATGGTCTTGCCGGTGCCGGGTTCGCCCTTGACCAGCAAGGGGCGTTCGAGGGTGATGGCCGCGTTTACCGCCAGTTTCAGGTCGTCTGTGGCGACGTAGTCGCGGGTGCCTTCGAACTTCATGGGTCTGTCCTCTGCCGTATGCCTGTCAGGGCCTCTTCGCGGGCACGCCCGCTCCCACAGGAATTGCACAAACTATGGATCTGTGGAGTACCTGTGGGAGCGGGCGTGCCCGCGAAGAGGTCCAACACCTGTTTTCGATTTGTCACCGACTATAACGCGGGGTTCGTCGACTGGAAACGCAGACCAGGTATTCAGTCCCTGAATGCCCCGTCACGGCATTTTGGTCTCAATCCGGCGCGTCACGCTCATACCGCGCATTGAACGCCTGAATGAACCCGTTGCGCAGGATCTGCAGAAACGCCTCGAAGGCGCTGATATCCTGCTTGTGCACGCTACCGCTGAGCTCTACCCGGGTCGCGAACTGGTTCTTTGGCTGGTTCTTCAATACCGTCTCGGTCGCGCCCACCAGCGCTTCCCAGACTGAGCGGAAGAAGCCTTTGTCCTTTTCCTGCACATCCTGCTGCCAGTCGAACACATCCACATCCCGCAACAGTGGCTTGATGTACCCATTCAATCGGCCGTTGGTCGCCTCGGCCTCTATCACTACATCCCCGTGCCCGGCATTGAAGTCGAACTTGCCGTATGCGCTGGCGAAGTCGTTGAGCTTGCGCAACTCGATACCCGTGGCGCGCAGGCGGAACTCGAAGTCGTCGAAATCGCTGAACGGGTCGAAGGTGGCGCGACTTTCCACCTTGGCATCGCCTACGATCAGCGCCGTGCCATCAAAGCTGGCATCACGTCGGCCCTTTTCGTCACGGATGTTGGTGAGGTTGCGAATACTGGCATCGAGCTGAGTGGCCTTTAGGTTGACGGGTGGCTTGGAGTTGAAGTTGCGGAAAGTCAGCACGCCTTTGTCGATGCGAACCTCGTTGAGGGTGATCGGCAGCAGTTTTTCCAGTTGCTGGCGCCAGTCGGTGCCCTGGCCGGTCTGCGAGTTCTGTTTGTTGCCGCCATCGACGAAGTTGAGCTCCGGCCGGTCGAACACCACTTCGGCAACCACTGCGCGGTCGTACCACAAGGCGTGCCAGCTCACCGACAGGTCGATCAGCGGCGCGTCGAGAAACGGCACCGGCACCTTGCCGGTGGTCTTGACGATCTTCAGCCCATTGATCTGGTAAGCGCCGCGCCACCAGGCCAGGTCCACATCGGCCACCTGGCCACGGTAGTCGCCCATGTCGGCCAGTTTGTCGTTGAGGTAGTCGCGCACCAGATAGAGCAGGGCCAGGTGCAGCGCCACCAACAGCACGATCAGGCTGGCCAGGCCGATCAGCGGCCAGCGATAACGGGGTCTCATCGACGTGTCTCCAAGGCGGGATATGCGGTTGACCGCAAGGTGTCTGGCTGAGTTCGAACAGGCTTTACGGGCCCTCGGCCCGGGCTTACCCTTGAGGTCTTTCCCTGCTTTTTTTCATGCCAAGGACTCCTGCCATGAGCCGCATCTTTGCAGACAACGCCCACTCCATCGGTAACACGCCGCTGGTGCAGATCAACCGCATCGCCCCGCGCGGCGTGACCATCCTGGCCAAGATCGAAGGGCGCAACCCGGGCTATTCGGTCAAATGCCGCATCGGCGCGAACATGGTCTGGGACGCCGAAAGCAGCGGCAAGCTCAAGCCGGGCATGACCATCGTCGAACCGACCTCGGGCAACACCGGCATCGGCCTGGCGTTCGTCGCCGCCGCCCGTGGCTACAAGCTGATGCTGACCATGCCCGCCTCCATGAGCCTGGAGCGCCGGAAGGTGCTGAAGGCGTTGGGTGCCGAGTTGGTGCTGACCGACCCGGCCAAGGGCATGAAGGGCGCCATCGAGAAGGCCAACGAAATCGTCGCCTCCGACCCGGCCCAGTACTTCCTGCCGGGCCAGTTCGAAAACCCGGCCAACCCGGCGATCCACGAAAAAACCACCGGCCCGGAAATCTGGAACGACACAGACGGCGCGGTCGACGTGCTGGTGGCTGGCGTCGGCACCGGCGGCACCATCACTGGTGTTTCGCGTTACATCAAGCATACGCAGGGCAAGGCGATCCTGTCGGTGGCGGTGGAACCCGTGGCATCGCCGCTGATCAGCCAGACCCTGGCCGGCGAAGAGCTCAAGCCTAGCCCGCACAAGATCCAGGGCATCGGCGCCGGCTTCGTGCCGAAGAACCTCGACCTGTCGATTGTCGACCAGGTGGAAACTGTGACCGACGAAGAGGCCAAGGCCATGGCCATCCGCTTGATGCAGGAAGAGGGCATTCTCTGTGGCATTTCCTGTGGTGCGGCGATGGCGGCGGCCGTGCGCCTGGCCGAAAAGCCGGAAATGCAGGGCAAGACCATCGTCGTGATTCTGCCGGATTCCGGCGAGCGCTACTTGTCGAGCATGCTGTTCAGCGACATGTTCAGCGAGCAGGAAAACCAGCAGTAATGGCCTTGCCGCTGATCCCGCGCAACGTTCGGCGGCTTGGTTTATTGCAAAATCTTCATGATTGAGTTGCTGCCCGGGCTGTTTTTACCCTGGCAGCATCAGTTTATGATGGCAGGATGATTTATCGGAGTGCAGGGCGCGCAGCCTTGTTTCTTCCTCAAGGAGTGAAAGCATGACCTTTTCCTTTGCAGCCAAGGCGGGTGTCTTGCTGGTGTTTTTTGGCAGCGTGCTGTTCGTGCACCTGCGCGGCAAGGCTCGCTTGCCGGTGTTGCGCCAGTTCGTCAACCATTCTGCGCTGTTCGCCCCTTATAACAGCCTGATGTACCTGTTCTCCGGCGTACCGTCCAAGCCATACCTGGACCGCCAGCGCTTTCCCGAGCTGGACGTGCTGAAGGAAAACTGGCAGGAAATCCGCGAGGAGGCCATGCGCCTGTTCGACGAGGGCTACATCCGCGCCGCCGAGAAGGATAACGACGCCGGCTTCGGTTCGTTCTTCAAGAAAGGCTGGAAGCGCTTTTACCTGAAGTGGTACGACAAACCGTTGCCTTCTGCCGAGGCCCTGTGCCCGCGTACCGTCGAGCTGGTCAGCAGCATCCCCAATGTCAAGGGTGCGATGTTCGCCCTGCTGCCTGGCGGCAGCCACCTGAACCCGCACCGCGACCCGTTCGCCGGTTCCCTGCGCTACCACCTTGGCCTGTCCACCCCCAACTCCGATGCTTGCCGCATCTACGTTGATGGCGAGGAATATGCCTGGCGTGACGGTGAGGACGTGATGTTCGATGAAACCTACGTGCACTGGGTCAAGAACGAGACCGACGTTACCCGGGTGATCCTGTTCTGCGACATCGAACGCCCGCTGAGCAGCCCGCTGATGACTCGCATCAACCGCCAGGTCAGCGCCTTCCTCGGGCGTGCCACCGCGCCGCAGAATACCGATGACGAGCGTGTTGGCGGGATCAACCAGGCGTATGCCTGGAGCAAGCGCTTCAGTAACCGGATCAGTGGTCAGGTGAAGCAGTTCAAGCGCGCCAACCCAAAGGCCTACCGCGTGCTGCGGCCGGTGCTGGCGGTGGTGGTGGCGTATCTGCTGTATCGCTGGTTGTTCTGATTTCTGCCTGTTGGGGCTGCCAAGCAGCCCCTTTGCTATCTCAAGCCGGCTCC
Source organism: Pseudomonas pudica (assembly GCF_015680405.1). GTDB lineage: Bacteria > Pseudomonadota > Gammaproteobacteria > Pseudomonadales > Pseudomonadaceae > Aquipseudomonas > Aquipseudomonas pudica. Next base: position 17,123 of record NZ_JADLJS010000038.1, on the reverse strand, counting down.
AACGCCTCCACCACTTTCCCCCGGCTAAGGTGCACCACCTTGTCCGCCGTATCGAAATACCGGTCATCATGCGAAATCACGATGATGGTCTTGCCCAAACGCTTCAGGTCCGGCAGCAGCTCGGTGTAGAACACCCGGCGGAAGGTCGGGTCCTGGTCTGCCGCCCATTCGTCGAATACCAGCACCGGCCGCCCGTCCAGCCAGGCATTGACGAGCGCCAGGCGCTTGCGCTGCCCGGTCGACAGGTCGGTGGTGGTAAAGGCGCCATCGCGCACGCTCACTTTGTGGGCAATCTCCAGCCGTTCCAGGTAGCGCGTGGCATCGCTGGGCAGGCTCTGTTCGTGCTCGGGCAAGTCGTCGAACAGGTAGTAGTCGGCGAACACCGTGGTGAACAGCTGGCGATAGTCATCCAGCCCCTCCGGGCCGACGGCCTTGCCGTTCAGGCGCACTTCGCCGCGTTGCGGGGTGTACAGGCCCAGCAGCAGCTTGATCAGCGAAGTCTTGCCGCAGCCGTTCTCGCCAACGATGAACAGGATCTCGCCCGGCTCGATGCTCAGGTTCACCGGCCCGACGCGGAACGGCTCGTTGCCGTCCACCGGCGGGTAGGCGTACTCGACGTTGTGCAGCTCCAGGTGCGCGCTGGCCGGGGCGGCGCGCTTGACCGGCGGCTCCAGCAGCAGGTGCGGCTCGGGCGAGGAGAAGCGCTCGGACAGGTCGGCAATGCGGCGGAACGCCACCTGGGCGCGGCCGAGGATCGGCAGGTTGCCGATCAAGGTTTCCAGCGGGCCTTTCATGTACAGCAGCACCAGCACGAAGCCGCTCATCACCGCCGGGTCGTTGCTCGGCCATAGCGATTGCAGGGCCAGGGTCAGGCCGATGACCACGAAGAACAGCATCGACCCCAGGCTCTTGGCCGCGACGAAGATGTTGATGGCGCGGATATGGGTGTTGGCGATGAAGTCGGCGGTGCCCTGGATGTTGCGGGTCAGCATGGCATGGCGGCGACGACGGTCGATGCGCAGCTCCTTGGCGCCCTCGGCGATGGCCGAGTAGTGCTTCTGCAGGTTGTCTTCGGCATCGCGGGCAGCGTTGAAGCCGGCCACGCCTTTCTGCCTGGCCACGTACTGAATGCCACTGCCGATGCCGATGGCCGCCAGGGTGATGAGGAAGATCGGCCACGACAGCCAGGCCAGGTAGGCCATGCAGCCAGTCACGGTGGTGAGCGAGATGGCCAGCGGGGCGAAAGCGAAGGCAAAGTCGCTGATGGTGTCGACGTCGCGGGTCAGCACCGGGATCAGGCGGTGGGTGCGGTAGCGCTCGATCTGCTCGATCGGCGCCGACAGCACCTTGGCGCCGAGGTCCTTGCGCAGCCTGGCGATGACTTTCTGCCCAACGTAGTTGGTGCCGCTGTCGGCTGCCACGCTGCTGACCAGGGCCAGCACGCACAGGCCGGCGAAGGCCAGGATCACGCCCTGGCTCATGCCGCCGGCGGCATGCAGGCCCTGGTTGACGGTGGCCAGCAGGGCGGTCACGGCCAGGCCGCCGAGCATGCCCAGCAGCACCGAGACGATTACCGCCGGGCGGTAGGGTTTCAGCAGGCCCAGCAATTCGCGGATGGCCCCGGGGGAGGAGGTTTTCATGAAGCGTGATCTCGCTGGTGAGGTAGGGGCGGGTCAGCTGCCGAGGGTCAGGGAGCCTTTCATCAAGGTGCTGTGGAAAGGGAACGAGCAGTAGAAGCTGTACGCGGTACCTGCCTTCAGCGATCGGGTGTCGAGGCTGACGCTGTCTGTTTCACCGCCGCCGATCAGGCGGGTGTGAGCGATCACCCTGGTGTCGCCGGGCTTAACGTAGTCCAGCGCTTCGCCGGCTTTCTGGCCGTCGTCCAGCACGCCTTGCATGTCGGCCTGGGTACTCAGCACCCAGTTGTGGCCCATCACGTTCTTCGGCATGGCGCCAGGGTGGGTGAGCGTGACGGTGAACACGGCGCAGGCCTTGGGCACGGTGATGGTGGCCTTGTCGAAGGTCATCTGGTCGGTGCCATGGATTTCCACGGCGCATGGCTCTGCCGACCACGCGGCAGGGGCCACGGCGAGCAGGGCGAGGAGCAGGAGCTGGCGAGTCATGTACGGTTCCTGGGCGATAGAAGGGTGCACATCGTTCAGACGAACCGGCGCGTGCCAGCTTTACCTGTGTGTGTGGCCCTGGTGAATTTCCCCATGGCCCGCTCGTTCATCTAGTCAGGCGCCGACATGGCGCACATCCCGATTTCGCCGCCTATGCGGCCCTGGCTTGAGGTGACCGGACATGAGTGAACTGCTGAGCTTTGCGATCGAACCGCTGGACGCCGCGCGCGGCAACCTGCCGCTGCTGGTGCGCGCGCCGGAGCCGGGTATCGACCTGCTGGAAGCCTTTGCCGAGTTGCAGCCGCTGGTGGACCAGCACTTGCTGCAGGCCGGCGGCATTCTGTTTCGCGGGTTCGAGGTGGGTGGCGCAGAGGCTTTCCGCCAGTTCGCCGCTTCCTTCGGCCACCCGCTGCTCAACTACGAGTTTGGCTCCACCCCGCGCAGCAACGTGACCAAGGGCGTGTACACATCCACCGAATACCCAGCGCACCAGAGCATCCCTCTGCACAACGAGCAGGCCTATACCCTGGAATGGCCGATGAAGATCTGGTTCTACAGCGTGATCCCCGCCGAGACCGGTGGCGAGACGCCGATTGCCGACAGCCGCGAGGTTTACCGGCGCATGCCGGCGCGCATTCGTGAGCGGCTGGTGGAGAAGGGGCTGATGTATGTGCGCAACTACGGCAACGGCCTTGATGTGGAATGGTCGCAGGTGTTCAACACCGAAGACCCGCGCCAGGTCGAGGCCTATTGCCGGGCGCATGCCATCGAGTGCATCTGGAAGGATGACGGCGAATTGCGCACCCGCCAGCGCTGCCAGGTGGTGGCGCGCCACCCGGTGACCGGGCAGGATGTGTGGTTCAACCAGGCGCATCTGTTCCATGTGTCGAACCTGCAGCCAGAGGTTCGCGAGTCGTTGATGGACATCGTCGAGGAGGAGGACCTGCCGCGTAACGTGTACTACGGCGACGGTACGACCATCGAGGATTCGCTGCTCGATGAAGTGCGCGGGGTGTTGGATGAATGCACCATCAGCTTCCCTTGGCTGGAGAACGATGTGCTGATGCTGGATAACATGCTTGCGGCGCATGCGCGGTCGCCGTTTACCGGCAAGCGCAAGGTGGTGGTGGCGATGGCGCAGGGGCATTCCGAGTTGTTGCGCTGACAGATCTCAAGGTACTGCGCTCCCACATCTGTTTCGGGCCAGTCCAGCCTGTTAAGTCACCTCTGTCCGCCTTGTCTGTCCCATTCGATATTGAAAGTGTCGCCACTGCTTTTCTGCAATCCCCAGGCATGCACCCCGGGTGCGAGTGCGGAGCAAGCAGGAGTGACTGGCCCGAAACAGATGTGGGAGCGGCCTTGCGTCGCGATGCGCCGCGCGGGCGGCGCTCGATCTCATAGGCGCTGAACCTGTCATGGCGAACACCTGTCAGCCCTGACGCATTCTCAAGACATGCCCCCAGCAACCTACAACAATCCCAGACTCTTCCTACGCCTCGGGACTGGCAACTCCACCCCCTGCGAAATACCCTACAACCTCTGTCGACACGCGTCTGATTGTTCCTGCAAATCCCGCACTCTAGGCTTTGCCCGTCGCTGACGGTTCAGCGATCGGGTGTGGAAACCTGCAGCAAGCATTTCAGGTTATGTCGTTCATGGCGGCTGTACCCGGGAGGCCTCGTGCCTACCGAGTTTTCCTTGAATGCACTCGGGTTTCCACCCCGTGTACAGCCGCCACCCTTCCTGTGGAAACGGAAGAGGCGGTCACCGAGCATTCAGGAAAACCAATGACCGACGAAACCAAAACCACCCCCGGTGTCACCTACTTCTACCAAGGCGAAGGCCAAACCCATCCGCTGTTCCGTATCGCTGAGGGCATCCCCTGCCGCAGCGCCCGGGAGCAAGCCTCGGAACTGATGGGCTATGCACGCGACTTGTCACTGACCGGTTTGATGGACGGCGATCAGCAGATGCTCTGGGCTTCGCATTACTTCGCAGCCATGGCCAAGGCGCTGCTGGATGATGCCGAGTTGGGTTTGCTGCGCTGATCCTTGTATTGGTTGGGCTGGCCCTTTCGCGGCTAAAGCCGCTCCTACAGGGATTGTGCATGCCTCAGGTTAAGCAGAATGCCGCAGGGTATGCACAACTCCAGTGGGAGCGGGCGTGCCCGCGAACACGGGCGAAGCCCGTGCCATCCATCGCGCTGCCTGCTTCGCGGGTAAACCCGCTCCCACAGGTACTGTACTGACACTGAGGTCGGTGATGACCCTGTGAGAGCGGGTTTTCCCGCGAAGAGGCCCGACAAGGCGACTCCCCAAGCCCAGGAATCCTCCACTAAATCAGCCCCCCACACCTTCGTCTGACAGTTACCGCTCGACTGCCAGGACACCGCTCGACATGAATGCCGACCAAACGCTCAAGCTCGCCCGCCGCTTCATCGAACTCAGCCCCGACAAGCGCCGCCTGTTCCTCAAGGCGCTGCAGGGCGAGGGCATGGATTTTTCCGTGCTGCCGATTGCGCCCGGGGTGGAGGTGGCCGAGCGTGATCAGCTGTCGTACGCCCAGCGGCGCATGTGGTTCCTCTGGCAACTCGACCCGCAAGGTGCAGCGTACAACCTGCCCATGGCCGTGCGCCTGACGGGCCCGCTGGACCTGGCCGCCCTGCAGCACGCCTTCGATGCCCTGGTGGCCCGCCACGAAACCCTGCGCACCCGCTTCGTCGCCGACGGCGATGACGTGCGCCAGCAGGTCGATGCCAGCGCTGCCCCGTTGCAGCTGCACCAGGATGCCCTGGCTGGCCTGGACGAAGGCGCCCGTCAGGCCGCCATCGAAACCATTGCCGAAGCCGAAGCCCTGGCCCCCTTCGACCTGGCCAGCGGCCCGCTGCTGCGTGTGCGCCTGCTGCAACTGGCGGCACAGGAGCACATCCTGCTGCTCACCCTGCACCACATCGTCGCCGACGGCTGGTCGATGAACGTGCTGATCGACGAATTCCTGCACCTGTACGACGCTGCCGTGGCCGGTAGCGAAGCCCGCCTGGAACCGCTGCCGATCCAGTACCGCGACTACGCCCTGTGGCAGCGCAGCTGGCTCCAGGCCGGTGAGCAGGAGCGCCAGCTGGCCTACTGGCAGGCGCGCCTGGGCGACGATCATTCGCCGCTGGAACTGCCACTGGACCGCAGCCGCCAGGGCCGCCCCAGCTATCGCGGCGCACGTCACGAGTTCCCCATCGCTGCAGATGTTGCCGAACGCCTGCGCGGCCTGGCACGCAAGCATAACGTCACCCTGTTCATGGTCCTGCTGGCAGCCTTCAAGCTGCTGCTGCAGCGCTACAGCGGCCAGTCGGCGATCCGTGTCGGCGTGCCCATCGCCAACCGCAACCGCGCCGAAAGCCAAGGGCTGATCGGCTGCTTCATCAATACCCAGGTACTGCACACCGAAATCGACCCGCTGCTGGACATCACCGGCCTGCTCCAGCGCGTGCGCGAAACCGCCGTAGGCGCGCAAAGCCATCAGGACCTGCCGTTCGAGCAACTGGTCGAAGCCCTGGACCTGCCGCGCAGCAGCGAGAGCCCGCTGTTCCGTGTGCTGTTCAACCACCAGGCGCAGGTGGCGGACGTGCAAGCCATCGAGACCCGCTCCGGCCTGAGCCTGGCGCCGGTCGTGCTGGCAAAGCACAGCGCCCGCTTCGACCTGGCGCTGGATACTCATGAGCGAGCGGGGCAGTTGCACGCAGCGTTCACCTATGCGACCGACGTGTTCGATGCGGCCACCGTCGAAGCCCTTGGCGAGCAGTGGCTGGCCCTGGTGCAGGCGTTGGCCGACGAGGCGGGTGGCGCAGTCGGCGAGCTGCCATTACCAGGCCTGGCTACTGCCATTGGCGCGCCTGCGCAGGCTGACGCAACGCTGCTGGTTCACCAGCGTTTTGCCTCGGCCGCCAGCCGCCACCCCGAACGCACGGCCGTGATTGCTGCGGGCGAGCAGGCCAGCTTCGCCGAGCTCGATGCCCGCGCCGAGGCCATTGCAGGTTGGTTGGCGGAGGCCGGAGCAGGGCCGGACACACTGGTCGGCGTGCTGGCCGACCGCAGTGTGGGCATGCTCGCCAGCATCCTCGGCGTACTCAAGGCCGGTGGCGCCTACCTGCCGCTGGAGCCCGAGCAGCCGGCCGAACGCCTGGCCTACATGCTTGCCGACAGCGGCACGCGCCTGGTACTGGCGCCCGCTAACTGGCAGGCCGAACTGCCCGAGGGCGTGCAGTGCCTGGACTGGGCGCAAACCGGCAACGGTAGCGCCGCCCGCATCGCCCCGGCGCCGGCCAACCTGGCCTACGTGATCTACACCTCCGGCACCACCGGCCAGCCCAAGGGCGTGGCGATCAGCCACGGCGCCCTCGCCAACTACGTCGAAGCCATAGCCGCGCGCCTGCCGGTCGAGCGTATCGGCAGCATGGCTCAAGTCTCGACCCCGGCTGCCGACCTTGGCCACACCATGCTGTTCGGCGCCCTGTGCGGCGGCCACACGCTGCATTTGCTGCTACGCGAGCAGGTGCTGGATGCCGAAGGCTTCGCCGCCTACCTGGCCGAGCACCAGGTAGACGCGCTGAAGATCGTACCGTCGCACCTGGAAGCCATGTTGGTGGCTGGCCGCTCGGCGTTGCCGGCGCAGTGCCTGGTGCTCGGTGGCGAGGCCATCAGCCCGAGCCTGCTGGGCAAGGTCCGCAACCTGGCCCCGGCGCTGAAGGTGTTCAACCACTACGGCCCGACCGAGACCACCGTCGGTGTGCTGGTCGCCGAACTGAACGAGCAGGCCAGCCTCGGCCAGCCACTGGCCAACACCCGCGTCGCGGTGCTCGACCGCTGCCTGCAACCCCTGCCGGCCAAAGCGAAAGGCGAGCTGTACATCGGTGGCGCCGGCCTGGCCCGTGGCTACCTGAACCGCCCGGCACTTACCGCCGAGCGCTTCGTCCCCGACCCGAATGGCAGCCACGGCCAGCGCCTGTACCGCAGCGGTGACTGGGTACGCCAAGGCAGCGACCTGCAGTTCGCCGGGCGCATGGATGGCCAGGTGAAGATCCGTGGCTATCGCGTGGAACTGGCCGAAATCGAAAACCAGCTGCGTGCCCTGGGCGGTGTCACCAACGCCCTGGTCCGCGTGCATGGCCAGGCGCCGCAACTGCAACTGGCTGCCTGGCTGGTGCCGAGCCAGATGCCGGTCGACAGGCTGGCCTGGCAGGAATCGATCCGCGCCAGCCTCAAGAGCCTGCTGCCCGAGCACATGGTGCCGACCCACCTGATGGTGCTGGAGCACCTGCCGGTCACGGTCAACGGCAAGGTCGATGTCAAGGCGCTGCCGGAGCCCGTCGCCACCCAGGTGGCCTATCAGGCGCCGCAGACCCCACTGCAAACGCAATTGGCACAGATCTGGGCGCAAGTCCTGCAAGTGCCGCAGGTAGGCCTGGGCGACAACTTCTTTGCCCTTGGCGGCCATTCGCTGCTGGCCACCCAGGCGGTATCGCGGATACGCAAGCAACTGGGCCTGGATATCCCGCTGCGCAGCCTGTTCGACACCGTCGACCTGCAGGCCTTTGCCCAGGCAGTGGCTGAAGGCGAGCAGGGCGCCGGCCTGGACATCGAGATCCTCGACCGCCAGCAACCGCTGCCGGTGTCCCGCTCGCAAAACCGCCAGTGGCTGTTCTGGAAGCTCAACCCCGAAAGCCTGGCCTACAACACGCCGATGGCCGTGCGCATGCAGGGCCACCTCGACCACTGTGCAGTGCAGGCTGCACTGGATGCCTTGGTAACTCGCCACGAGTCGTTGCGCACGGTGTTCGTCGAGGCCGACGGCGTTCCCTGGCAGCGCATCCTGCCGGCCACCACGGTAGCGATCGGTTTCGAAGACCTCAGCGGCCAGGGCCACGCCGCGCAGATGCGCAAGCTGGAAGCAGAAGCCTTCGTCCCGTTCGACCTGGAGCACGGCCCCCTGCTGCGCGCGCGGCTGTTCAAGGTGCATGAGCAGGAGCACCTGTTGTCGCTGACGTTGCACCATATCGTCTCCGATGGCTGGTCGATGAGCCTGCTGGTGCGCGAGTTCGCCGCCGCCTACAACGCCGCCGCCACGGGCCAGACGCAAACCATCGAACCATTGCCGGTGCAGTACGTCGACTTCGCCGCCTGGCAGCGCAAGTGGTTGGCCGAGGGGCAGATGCAGGCGCAGATCGACTACTGGAAGGCCCGCCTGGAAGACGACTTCGAAGTGCTGGAACTGCCTGCCGACCGCATTCGCCCGCAGGTCAGAAGCTACCAGGGCAGCCGCTTCGACGTGCGCCTGCCACAGGCCCTCACCGAGCGCCTGCGAGCCCTGGCGGTGGCATCCAACGCCACGCTGTTCCATGTGTTCCTGGCGGCCTATGCGATCGTGCTGTCACGCTACAGCCGCAAGGACACGCTCAACATCGGCGTGCCGGTCACCAACCGCAACCGTCTGGAACTGGAAGGGCTGATCGGCTTCTTCATCAACGTGGTGGTGGCCCGTATCAGTGTCGATGGCAGCCAGCCTTTCCCGCAGTTGCTGGCGGCGATCAAGGAAACCACCTTGCAGGCCCAGGCCAACAAGGATGTGCCGTTCCTCGAAGTAGCCGAGGCCCTGTACCCCGATCGTGCCCAAGGTGTGAACCCGTTCTTCCAGGTGCTGTACAACCACCTGCGCGACCTTGGCGAGCAGGTGTCCAGCGATGCCCTGCACGGCCTGCAGGTCAAGGAAGTGGACCTGCTGGAGCCGGGCGCGCAGTACGACATCTCGCTCAACACCCTGGAACGCACCGATGGCGTAACCGCCTCGTTCAACTATTCCACCGACCTGTTCGATGCCGCACGTATCGAGCGCATGGCCGGGCATTGGCAGGCACTGCTGCACGCCATCTGCGCCGAACCGCAGCGCTGCATTGCCGAGCTGGACTTCCTTGGCAGTGCCGAACGCCAGCAGCTGACCTACGGCTGGAACCCGGCATCCCAGGCTGGCAGCGGCTTGTGCGCACACCAGTTGCTGGAGCGCCAGGCGCGTGAGCGGCCGGATGCACTGGCGCTGGTCTTCGATGACCAGCAGATGACCTACGCCGAACTGGACCGCAGCAGCAACCGGTTGGCCCAACGCCTGCGGGCGCTGGGCGTGGGGCCGGACTGCCTGGTCGGCGTGGCTGTCGAGCGTGGCCTGGGCATGGCCCTGGCGCTGATCGCCATTCACAAGGCGGGTGGCGCCTATGTGCCGCTGGACCCGGACTACCCGCAAGAACGTCTGGCCTACATGGTCGAGGACAGCAATATCGGCCTGCTGCTGGCCGATGCTCCTTCGCGTGAGCGCCTGCAACTGGGCAAGCAACTGCCCTGCGTGGTACTGGAGCCGGGCACCGAGTGGCTGCACGCCTGGCCCGCCGAACCGCTGGCCAACCTGGCGGCACCGCACAACCTCGCCTACGTCATCTACACCTCCGGCTCCACTGGCATGCCCAAGGGCGTGGCCATCGACCACCAGGCCCTGTCGCTGTTCTGCCAGGTGGCCGGCGACTATTCGCGCCTCAGCCCGGGCGATCGCGTGCTGCAGTTCGCCACCATCAGCTTCGATGGCTTCATCGAGCAGTTCTTCCCGCCGCTGGCCAAGGGCGCCTGTGTGGTGCTGCGCGACCTGCGGCTGTGGGACACCGCCACCCTGCTGGAGGAAATCAACCGCCACGGCGTGACCGTGGCCGACCTGCCGGCGGCCTACTGGCGGCTGCTGGCGCTGGAGCGCCGAGCCCCCGAGGCCTATGGCCGGCTGAAGCAGATTCACGTGGGGGGGGAGGCGGTACCGGAAGATGCCCTGCGCGCCTGGCTGGCCGACGGCCCGCCAGCGGTGCGCCTGCTGAATACCTACGGCCCGACCGAAGCCACCGTGGTCGCCACCACCTACGACTGCTCGCAGATGACCGTGGAGCAGGTCAGCCAGGGCGGCGTACCGATCGGCCGTGCCTTGCCGGGGCGTACCCTGCATGCCCTGGACGATGGCCTGGCGCCGACACCGGTGGGCGTGCCCGGCGAGCTGTTCATCGGCGGGGCAGGGTGCCTGGCGCGCGGCTATCACCAGCGGCCGTCACTCACCGCCGAGCGTTTCATCCCCGACCCGTTCGACCCGGTTGGCGGTGGCCGCCTGTACCGCACTGGCGACCTCGGCTGCTACGACGAAAACGGCCAGCTGGCCTATCGCGGCCGGGTCGACCACCAGGTGAAGGTGCGCGGCTTCCGTATCGAGCTGGGCGAGATCGAGCAGTACCTGCGGGCGCACCCGGACGTTCGCGAAGCCACAGTGCTGGCCATCGACCTGCCCAGTGGCAAGCAGCTGTGCGCCTATGCGGTGCCGGCCGAAGGCTACCGTGGCGATCTGCGCCAGGCCCTGAAGCAGTACCTCAAGGCCAGCCTGCCGGACTACATGATCCCGGCCTACCTGGTGACCCTGCCGAGCATGCCGCTGACCCCCAGCGGCAAACTCGACCGCAAGGCCCTGCCGCTGCCCGACCCGAACCAGCCGCAGCATGACTACCAGGCGCCGCAGAGCGAGCGGCAGCAGCAGCTGGCGAGCATCTGGGCGCAGTTGCTCAACGTTGCCCGGGTCGGCCTGAACGACAACTTCTTCGAGCTGGGCGGCCACTCCTTGCTGGCAGCCCAGGCCGTGTCGCGGATCAACGTCGAGCTGGGGCTGGACATCCCCCTGCGGCTGATCTTCAGCCACCCGGAACTACGCGCGTTCGCCCAGGCACTGGACGAGCAGGGCCTGTCGCTCTCCGACGATGGCCTGAGCGATATCGAACAAATGATGAATGCATTCACAGAGGCCTGACATGGAACTTACTGCCGCACAACGCATCGCCCAACGTTTCGTTGGCCTCCCCGTGGAGCAACGCCAGCAGATCCTGGAAAAGATGCAGGCCACCGGGCAGAGCTTCCGCCTGCTGCCCATCGTGCCCGCGCGCCAGGGCCTTGCGCGCATTCCGCTGTCGTACGCCCAGCAACGCCTGCTGTTTCTCTGGCAGCTGGAGCCCGACAGCCCGGCCTACAACGTGCCCATGGCGGTACGCCTGAAGGGCGAGCTGGACCAGGCGGTGCTGCAACAGGCACTGGATGCACTGGTGCAACGCCACGAATCGCTGCGCACGCGCTTTGCCTCGGAGGAGGGCGAGTTCTACCAGGAAATCCTCGAGCACTGCCCGCTGGCGCTGGAACGGGTGATGTTCGACGGTGCCGCCGACGAGGCAGCGCTGAGCATGGCAGTGGACGCCGCCCTCAAGCAGCCCTTCGACCTGCTGGCCGGCCCGCTGCTGCGGGTGACCCTGCTGAGCGTGGCCGCCGATCACCACGTGCTGGCGCTGAGCATGCACCACATCATCTCCGACGGCTGGTCCAGCGATGTGCTGGTGCAGGAATTCATCCAGCTTTACACCGCCCTGGCCGAAGGCCGGCAGGCCGATTTGCCGGCGTTGCCGATCCAGTACGCAGATTACGCCATCTGGCAGCGCGCCTGGCTCGAGGCCGGTGAAGCGCAGCGCCAGCTGGCCTACTGGCAGGCCCAGTTGGGCGACGAGCAGCCGGTGCTGAGCCTGCCGCTGGACTTCGAGCGCCCGGCCACGCCCAGCCAGCGTGGCGCGGTGGTGCGCGTGGACATAGGCGCCGAGCAGGCCGAGGCCCTGCGCAGCCAGGCGCGCAAGGGTGGCCACACGTTGTTCGTGCTGGTACTGGCCGCAATGGCGGTTGTGTTGTCGCGTTACAGCGGCCAGGCCGATATCCGCATCGGTGCCCCGAATGCCGGGCGCAACCGCAAGGAGCTGGAAGGCCTGATCGGCTTCTTCATCAATACCCAGGTTTTGCGTGTGCAGGTGGACGAGCGCGCCACCTTCGCCACGTTGCTGGAGCAGGTCAAAGACGTGATAGGCGGCGCCCAGTCGCACCAGGAACTGCCGTTCGAGCACCTGGTCGATGCCTTGCTGCCCGAGCGCAACCTGGCCCACAACCCGCTGTTCCAGTTCAAGATCAACCAGCACGTGGCCGCCAGCGATGCAGGGCGCAAGCGCCTGGGCGCGCTGGAGGTGGAAGGCTTTGCCCGTGACGGCGGCGACGCCCGCTTCGACCTGGCGTTCGACTTCTCCGACAAGGCCGACGGCATCGAAGGCTACTTCACCTACGCCACCGACCTGTTCGAGCAGGCCACCATCGAACGCATGGCCGCTTCGCTGCGCCAGGTGCTGGATGCGCTGGCCCGCGACCCGCAGCAGGCGATCGTCGACAGCCCGCAAATGGCGACGCTGCTGCCAGCAGCCACGCAGGCCTACCCGCACGGCGACTTCCTCGCTTTGTGGCGCCAGGCAATGGCGCAAGGCCAGGCCCACGGCGGTGTGCGTGCCGGTGACCGGTTCATGACCCAGGCCGGGCTGGAGGCGGCGTCCAACCGCCTGGCCGACTACCTGCGCCAGCGCGGCGTCGGTGTCGGCAGCATCGTCGCCCTGAGCCTGCCGCGCTCCATCGAGTGGGTCGGCGCCTTGCTGGCGGTGCTCAAGACCGGCGCCGCCTACCTGCCGCTTGACACCCAGCAGCCGCAGGAGCGCCTGCTACAACTGGTTGCCGACAGTGGCGCCGCCGTACTTCTGCATGAGCCGGGCGACCAGCGCTTCGCCGGCCTGGACGGCGTGCAGCTGATTGCCTGCGATCACACCGCCTGGGCAACCTGCAGCGACAGCCCGGTCGAGGTAGCCATCGCCGCCGAACAACCAGCCTATCTGATCTACACCTCGGGCTCGACCGGCCAGCCGAAAGGCGTGCTGGTCAGCCACGGCGCACTTGCCAGCTACACCCAGGCGGTGCTGGAACGCTTGCAACTGCCGGCCGAGGCCAGCATGGCGATGGTCTCCACCACCGCAGCCGACCTGGGCCACACCGTGCTGTTCGGTGCCTTGGCCTCGGGCCGCCTGCTGCACCTGCTGCCACAGGAACTGGCATTCGACCCGGATGGCTTCGCCAGCTACATGGCGCAGCACCAGGTCGGCGTGCTGAAGCTGGTGCCGAGCCACCTGCAAGGCTTGCTGCAAGCGGCCCGCGCCACCGATGTGCTGCCCGCCGAGGCGCTGATCCTGGGGGGTGAGGCATGCAGCTGGGGCCTGTTGGAAAAAATCCGCGAGCTGCGCCCGACCTGCCGGGTCATCAACCACTACGGCCCGACGGAAACCACAGTCGGCGTGCTCACCTTCGAGCCGGGGCAGCCGCTGCCAGGTTGCCGCACGGTGCCGGTCGGGCGCCCGCTGGGCAACGCCTGCGCCCAGGTGCTGGATGGCTACCTCAACCCGATGGCGGCGCAGGTGCCCGGTGAGCTTTACCTGGGCGGGCAAGGCGTCGCCCAGGGCTACCTGGGCCAGCCAGCGTTGACCGCCGAACGCTTCGTGCCGAGCGAGGGTGGTACACGCCTGTACCGCACCGGCGACCGCGCGAGGCTGACTGCCGACGGCCTGGTCGAGTTCATCGGCCGTGCCGACGATCAGGTGAAGATCCGTGGCTATCGCGTGGAGCCGGGTGAAGTCGGCCGGGTACTGGCCGGTCTGCCCGGTGTCAGCGAGGCCGTGGTACTGGCCTTGCCATTGGAGGGTGACGCCGAGCGCTTGCAGCTGGTGGGCTACGGGGTGGCCGACGCAGGCGTGACCGTGCAGCAACTGCAGGCGCAATTGCAGGCGCGCCTGCCGGACTACATGGTGCCGGCGCAGATACTTTTGCTGGAGCGCCTGCCACTGACTGCCAACGGCAAGCTCGACAAGCGCGCCTTGCCGGCACCGGGCGCGGTCAGCCGTGGCTACGTGGCGCCGCAAGGTGATATCGAGGAAAAGCTGGCCGCCGTGTGGGCCGATGTGCTCAAGCTGGAGCAGGTCGGCAGCACCGACAACTTCTTCGAACTGGGCGGCGACTCGATCCTCAGCCTGCAGATCATCGCCCGGGCCAAACGCCAGGGCATCAGGATTACCCCCAAGCAGTTGTTCGAACAACAGACCATCGCCCAGCTGGCCCAGGTAGCCAATCGCATCGAGGCCAAGCAAGCGGTTGCGGCCGCAGCCGTGGACACCGCCACCAGCGGTGAGGTGGCATTGCTGCCGGCCCAGGCGCGGTTCTTCGAGATGGAGATCGCCCAGCCGGCGCACTGGAACCAGTCGGTGCTGCTCAAGCCGGCCAGCCCGGTGCAGGTGCAACATCTGGAGGCAGCCCTGCGCGCCGTGGTCGAACAGCACGATGCCCTGCGCCTGCGCTTCAATCGTGGCGAAAGCCAGTGGCAGGCGCGCTTCCAGCCGTTGGACAATGCACCACTGCTGCGCCAGCGCAACCTGGCCGCACTGAGTGAACTGGACGCCGCCGGCAACCAGGTACAGGCCAGCCTGAACCTGGAGCACGGGCCGCTGCTGCGTGCCGAACTGTTCGATTTCGCCGATGGCCAGCAGCGTCTGTTGCTGGTGGTCCATCACCTGGTGGTCGACGGCGTGTCGTGGCGGGTATTGCTCGAAGACCTGCAAGCGGCCTACCGGCAACTGCTGAACGGCCAGGCCGTGAGCCTGCCCGCCAAGACCACCTCGGTAAAAACCTGGGCCGAGCGCCTGGTCAGCCATGCCGGCAGCCCGGCGCTGCAAGCACAGCGGGACTACTGGCTGCAGGCCCTGGCCGGCGATAACGGCGAACTGCCGCGTGACAACCCGCAGGGCAGCCTGGCCAACACCCATGCCCGCACCGCCGCCACGCGGCTGGACGCCGAGCGCACCGCCAAGCTGCTGAAACAGGCCCCGGCGGCCTACCGCACGCAGATCAACGACCTGCTGCTGACCGCGCTGGCGCGTACCCTGTGCCGGTGGAGCGCAGGGGATAACGTGCAGGTACTGCTGGAGGGCCATGGCCGCGAAGACCTGTTCGACGACCTCGACCTCAGCCGCACCGTGGGCTGGTTCACCAGCCTGTTCCCGGTGCGCCTCACACCCGGCCAGGACCTTGGCCAGTCGATCAAGGCGATCAAGGAGCAACTGCACAGCGTGCCGGACAAAGGCCTCGGCTACGGCCTGTTGCGTTACCTCGGCGATGCTGAAGTGCGTGACCAGCTCGAGCGTGCCACCCAGGCCCGTGTCACCTTCAACTACCTGGGCCAGTTCGATGCCAGCTTCGATGCCGAGGCCGGCGCCCTGTTCACCCCGAGCGGGGAAAGCGCAGGCCGTACCCAATGTGCCGGCGCACAACTGGGCAACTGGCTGAGCATCACCGGCCAGGTGTACGGCGGCGAGCTGTTCCTGGAGTGGACCTACAGCGCCGACGTTCATCACCCGGCCACCATCGAGAAGCTGGCCCAGGCCTACGGGCAGGCGTTGGCAGAGCTGGTCGAGCACTGCTGCGATGCCCGGCACCAGGGCGTGACGCCGTCGGACTTCCCACTGGCCGCGCTGACCCAGGCGCAACTGGACAGCTTGCCGCTGGAGCCCAGGCAGATCGCCGATGTGTACCCGCTGTCACCCATGCAGCAGGGCATGTTGTTCCACACCCTTTACGACCAGCAGGCCGGCAACTACATCAACCAGCTGCGCGTGGATGTGGATGGGCTGGATGTGCAGCGTTTCCAGCAGGCTTGGCAGGCCACGCTCGATGCCCACGACATCCTGCGCAGCGGTTTCATCCTGCAGGGCGAACTGGAGCAGGCCGTGCAGGTGGTACGCAAGGCCGTCGAACTGCCGTGCAGCGAGTACGACTGGCGTGGCCAGCCGGCGCTGGAGCAGGCATTGCAAGCCCTGGCCGAGGGTGAGCGCCAGCGCGGCTTCGACCTGTCTGCCGCGCCGCTGCTGCGCCTGTTACTGGTGCGCACGGGCGATACCCGCCATCACCTGATCTACACCAACCACCACATCCTCATGGACGGCTGGAGCACCTCGCGCCTGTTGGGCGAGGTGCTGCAGCGCTATGCCGGCCTGGCGCCGCAGGCACAGGCCACGCACTACCGCGACTACATCGCCTGGCTGCAGGGCCAGGACGCGGCAGTTGCCGAAGCCTTCTGGAAAGCTCAGCTTGCGGCCCTGGACGAGCCGACCCGACTGGCCCAGGCCATCGCCGGCAGCGCAGGCGCGAGCGGTAGCGGTCATGGCGACCACCGCCTGGCCTTCGACCCTGAGCAGACCGCGCGCATCGAAGCCTTCGCCCGGGCCAACCGGGTCACGGTCAACACCCTGGTGCAATCGGCCTGGCTGCTGCTGTTGCAGCGCTGCACCGGTCAGGCCAGCGTCTGCTTCGGCGCCACGGTCGCCGGCCGCCCGGCAGACCTGCCGGGCATAGAGGAGCAAATCGGCCTGTTCATCAACACCTTGCCGGTGATTGGCGCCCCGCGCGCCGAGCAGACCGTGGCCGAGTGGGTCGGCCAGGTGCAGGCCGGCAACCTGGCCGTGCGCGAGTTCGAGCACACCCCGCTGTACGACGTGCAGCGCTGGGCGGGGCAGGGCGGTGACGCCTTGTTCGACAGCATCCTGGTGTTCGAGAACTACCCGGTGGCCGATGCGCTGCAACAGGGCGCGCCCGGTGGCCTGCGCTTCGGCGACGTGGCCGTGCAGGAGCAGACCAACTACCCACTGACCCTGGTGGTGGAGCTGGGCACGACGCTGTCGATGCAGTACAGCCACGACCGTGCGTTGTGGAGTGACGAGAACATTGGCCGCCTGGCTGGTTACTTTGCCAACCTGCTGCAGGCGCTGGTGGAGAATGCTGACGCGGTGGTTGGCGAGCTGCCAATGCTGGGACTGCCAGAACAGCAACAGATGGTCGAAGGCTGGAACGCAACCCAGGCGACATACCCGAAGGAGCGCAGCATTCACCAGCTGATCGAAGCCCAGGTACTCGCCACCCCGGACGCCCCGGCGCTGGTGTTTGGCGAGCAGACCCTGAGCTATGCCGAGCTCAACCGCCGTGGCAACCAGCTGGCGCACAA
>NZ_JADLJS010000037.1 GCF_015680405.1 Pseudomonas pudica | reverse complement strand
GGCCGCCCCCGCCCCCCCCCTGGGGCGCGCGGTTGGGGGGGGGGTGGGGCGCCCCGGGCGATGGGCCGCAAAGCGGCCCCAGTGTTTTCCCCGATATAACCGAGACCAAGCAATGCCGCTGTCCAACATCCAGATCCTGCACGAAGACGCCGCCATCCTGGTGATCAACAAACCGACCCTGTTGCTGTCGGTACCCGGCCGCGCCGAGGACAACAAGGACTGCCTGATCACCCGCCTGCAGGAAAACGGCTACCCCGACGCCTTGATCGTGCACCGCCTGGACTGGGAAACTTCCGGCATCATCCTGCTGGCCCGGGATGCCGACAGCCATCGCGAGCTTTCGCGCCAGTTCCACGACCGCGAAACCGAAAAGGCCTACACCGCGCTGTGCTGGGGCCAGCCGGCGCTGGACAGCGGCAGCATCGACCTGCCGCTGCGCTACGACCCGCCGACCAAGCCACGGCATGTGGTGGACCACGAGCAGGGCAAGCATGCGCTGACCTTCTGGCGCATCGTCGAGCGCTGCGGTGACTACTGCCGGGTAGAGCTGACACCGATTACCGGGCGTTCGCACCAGTTGCGCGTGCACATGCTGTCGATCGGGCACCCGCTGCTGGGCGACCGGCTGTATGCCAACCCCGAGGCATTGGCTGCCCACGAGCGGCTGTGTCTGCATGCCTCGATGCTGAGCTTTACCCACCCGGTGTCCGGGGAGCGGATGAAGTTCGAGTGCCCTGCGCCTTTCTGAATTTGTACAGCCTGTACCGGCCTCTTCGCGGGCGAGCCTGCGAAGAGGCAGACACAATTTGTCGACCTAATACGCTAAACTCGCGCCACTGCTGTCTGGAGTGAGCTATGCGCGACGCACTGAATTCTGGCCTTATCGACTTCCTCAAGGCCTCCCCCACGCCCTTCCACGCCACCGCCAGCCTGGCCCAGCGCCTGGAAGCTGCCGGCTACCAGCGCCTGGACGAGCGCGACAGCTGGGCCACAGTGCCTGGCGGTCGCTACTACGTCACCCGTAACGACTCGTCGATCATCGCCATCAAGCTGGGCAAGCAGGCACCGTTGCTGAACGGTATCCGCATGGTCGGCGCCCACACCGACAGCCCGTGCCTGCGGGTCAAGCCGCAGCCCGAGCTGCAGCGCCAGGGCTTCCTGCAACTGGGCGTCGAAGTGTATGGCGGCGCCCTGCTGGCGCCCTGGTTCGACCGCGACCTGTCGCTGGCCGGCCGGGTCACCTACCGCCGTGACGGCAAGGTCGAAAGCCAGCTGATCGACTTCAAGCTGCCGATCGCAGTCATCCCCAACCTGGCAATCCATCTCAACCGCACCGCCAACGAAGGCTGGGCGATCAACCCGCAGAACGAGCTGCCGCCTATCCTGGCCCAGGTAGCGGGTGACGAGCGCATCGACTTCCGCGCCCTGCTCACCGAGCAACTGGCCCGCGAGCACGAGCTGATCGCCGATGTGGTGCTGGATTACGAGTTGAGCTTCTACGACACCCAGGACGCCGCGCTGGTCGGCCTGAACGGCGACTTCATCGCCGGTGCGCGCCTGGACAACCTGTTGTCGTGCTACGCCGGCCTGCAGGCCCTGCTGGCCGCCGACAACGACGAAACCTGCGTTCTGGTGTGCAACGACCATGAAGAAGTCGGCAGCTGCTCGGCCTGTGGCGCCGACGGCCCGATGCTGGAGCAGACCCTGCAACGCCTGCTGCCGGATGGCGACGCCTACGTGCGCACCATCCAGCGCTCGCTGATGGTGTCGGCCGACAACGCCCACGGCGTGCACCCCAACTACGCTGACAAGCACGACGGCAACCACGGGCCCAAGCTCAACGCCGGGCCGGTAATCAAGGTGAACAACAACCAGCGCTACGCTACCAACAGCGAAACCGCCGGGTTCTTCCGCCACCTGTGCATGGCCGAGGAAGTGCCGGTGCAGAGCTTCGTGGTACGCAGCGACATGGGCTGTGGCTCGACCATCGGGCCGATCGCGGCCAGCCACCTGGGCGTGCGTACGGTGGATATCGGCTTGCCGACCTTTGCCATGCATTCGATTCGCGAGCTGTGCGGCAGCCATGACCTGGCGCACCTGGTGAAGGTGCTGAGCGCCTTCTACCGTTGCCGCGAGTTGCCTTGATGCCTTGATGCAAGCAGGCCTGGCCTCTTCGCGGGCTCGCCCGCTCCCACAAGATCATCACAGCATTCAAGGTCTGTGCAGTAACTGTGGGAGCGGGCATGCCCGCGAAGAGGCCGGGCCTGCTCAAGGTCAATCCCGCTTCGCCTGCTACCCGCTATGCTTGTTACATGGCCCCTCTGCAAAAGGATTGCTGTCCATGTCCCCGTTCCTGTCCCTGTTCGTGCCGGTGTTCCTGTTCCTGATGCTGCTGACCATCGGTTTCAGCCTGCGCGAACGCAATATCGGCGTTGTGATGATGTGGGTCGGCACACTGGGTATCTTTGGCCTCACCTGCTGGAAAATCCTGGAGCAACTGCCGTCGTGAACCTCTACACTCGGCCAATCGTTTGACCTGAGGTAGTTTTGCCAGTGCCTGCCCTCCTGCGTTGCCTGCTCCTGCTGCTGTTTCTGTTTGTCACCCCGCTACAGGCTGCGGGCCTGCCAGGTCTGCTTGGTGGCAGCGCGCCCGCGCAGCCAGAGGCCAGCGAACCGCTGGGCAAGTCGCTGGACGAGGTGATCAAGAACCTGGAAAACGACCAGCAGCGCGCCAAGCTGCTGGCCGACCTGAAAAAGCTGCGCGACGCCACCAGGCAATCGCAACCCACCGTCGAGCAGGGCGTGCTCGGCCTGATCGGTGGCGCCCTGCATGACTTCGAAAAACAGTTCAGCGGCGATGCCAGCCCGTTCCATCGCTGGGCCGCGGAAATCGAACAGGCCCAGGCCGAATTGACCGAGTTGATGGTGCCAGTGCACCAGTGGCCGGCCATTCTGTTCGGCTTTGCCGCCGTCATTGCCGTCTGGAGCGTGCTGGCCTACGCCTTCAACTGGGTCGGCCACCGGGTACGCCTGCGCTTTGGCCTGAGCGAAGAATTGCCGCAACACCCGCGCACCTGGGACCTGGTGCGCTTTGCCCTGCGCAAGCTGGGCCCGTGGCTGGTGGCGCTGGTGTTCACCGTGTACCTGAGCTTCGTGCTACCGCCATCGCTGGGCAAGTCCCTGGCCATGGTGCTGGCCTACGCACTGGTGGTCGGCACCTGCTTCTCGGCCATCTGCGTGATCGCCTTCTCGCTGCTCGACGGCCCCCACCGCCACCGCGCCCTGTACATCCTGCGCCACCAGGCATTCCGCCCGCTGTGGCTGATCGGCAGCTTCGCCGCGTTTGGCGAAGCGATGAGCGACCCGCGCCTGATGGTTGCCCTCGGCACCCACCTGGCCCACGCCCTGGCCACCCTGGCCAACGTAATTGCAGCGCTGTGCACCGGGCTGTTCATCCTGCGCTTCCGCCGCCCGATCGCCCACCTGATCCGCAACCAGCCGCTGTCACGGCGCCTGACCCGGCGCACCCTCAGCGACACCATCGAGATCCTCGGCAGCTTCTGGTTCGTGCCAGCACTGATCCTGGTGGCGATTTCGCTGTTCGCTACCTTCATCTCGGCCGGCGACACCAGCACCGCCCTGCGCCAGTCGCTGATGTGCACGGTGCTGGTGGTGGTTTGCATGGTGCTCAATGGCCTGGTACGCCGTCACGCCGCCAACCCCAAGCGCGCCAACAAGCGCCAGGCTGTGTACGCCGAGCGCCTGCGCAACTTCGGTTACCTGCTGGTGCACCTGTTCATCTGGCTGGTATTCATCGAGCTGGGGCTGCGCGTGTGGGGCCTGTCGATGATCAGCTTCGCCGAAGGCGAAGGCCACGACATAAGCGTGCGCCTGCTGGGCCTGGCCGGTACGCTGATCGTCGCCTGGCTGGTGTGGATCCTTGCCGACACCGCCGTGCACCACGCACTGGTGCGTTCGCGCCGGGGCCTGGCCAACGCCCGCGCGCAAACCATGATGCCGCTGATCCGCAACGTGATGTTCGTGGTCATCTTCATCATCGCGGTGATCGTCGCCCTGGCCAACATGGGCATGAACGTCACCCCACTGCTGGCGGGCGCCGGTGTGATAGGCCTGGCCATCGGTTTTGGTGCACAGTCACTGGTGGCCGACCTGATCACCGGGTTGTTCATCATCATCGAAGACTCGCTGGCCATCGACGACTACGTGGATGTGGGCGGGCACCTGGGCACGGTGGAGGGGCTGACCATCCGTACCGTGCGCCTGCGTGACATCGACGGCATCGTGCATACCATCCCGTTCAGCGAAATCAAGAGCATCAAGAACTACTCCCGAGAGTTCGGCTACGCGATCTTCCGCGTGGCGATCCCGCACAGCATGAACATCGACCAGGCGATCACGCTGATTCGCGAAGTGGGGCAGAAGCTGCGCAACGACCCGCTGATGCGCCGCAACATCTGGTCGCCGCTGGAGCTGCAGGGGGTGGAGAGCTTCGAGTCGGGGTCGGCGATCTTGCGGGCGCGGTTCAAGACTGCGCCGATCAAGCAGTGGGAAGTGTCGCGGGCGTTCAACCTGGCGCTGAAGCGGCAGCTGGATGAGGCCGGGCTGGATTTGGCGACGCCGCGGTTGTCAGTGCAGGTAGTGACTGCCAGTTCCTCCAGTTAGGGCCTCTTCGCGGGTGAACCCGCTCCCACAAGTACTATGCAAAGGCTGAAACCTGTGCGATCCCTGTGGGAGCGGGTTTACCCGCGAAGAAGCCAACATTTCATCCAGCCTGGGCGCGGATGCGGATGGCATCATGCCGCCAATACTCCAGGTCACAGTCGATCAGGTGCCCATGCTGGTCACTGTTGACACGGGTGATATGCAACCCCGGGCTTCCCGTCGACACCTTCAAGGCACTGGCCGCCTCCACCGGCAACGCCGTCGGCAAGATCTCGAAGCACACCTGCCCATACTGGATGCCATACACCCGTCCATAAATCTCGGTCAGCGACTGGGCCAGGTCCTGTTCGAGTATCTCCGGGAAGTACCGGGGGTTGAGGTAGTGCTCGGCATACAGCACCGCCCGCCCATCGATCCGCCGTAACCGGCAGATACGTACCACGCTGGACAACGCAGGCAACTGCAAGCGCGCACAGATGGCCGCCGAGGCCGGCTGCAGCCGCGCCGACAACAGTTCGGTACTGGGCACCCGCCCCTGGTCGCGGACCATGGCATGGAAGTGGCTGCGCTCGATCAGGTCGTAGGTCAACCGTTCGGGCGCGACGAACCAGCCGCGACGCTCTTCGCGGTAGATCAGCCCCTGCGCTTCCAGCTGCACCAGCGCCTCACGCAGGGTAATGCGCGTGGTATCGAACACATCGCTGAGCTTGCGCTCGGCCGGCAGCTTGCCGCCCGGCGCCAGCAGGCCGTGCTCGATCTGCTCCTGCAGGGCGTGACAGATGGCTGTTACCGCACGCGGTGGCATCGACTGCATCAAAGGTTACCTATCTGGACTAGTCCAGCCCCAGAACAGGGCACTTGGAGAATAGTGCAAGCCTAGGCAGGGCTGATGAACATCCTGTGACAAAGGCTCTCGCCAGACACTGCCAGAAACGCGCCAAGCCAGCAGAACCGGGGCGGCTCCGTGGTCTACGCTGTAGCTTCAGAGCCTTCACCGGCCCTTCCTTACATCAAACTGTCACGCAAGCAGCCTACCTTGGCTCAAGGTTTGCTGACCTAGACCAACGGTCACCAGTCAACGGCTTCACTCATAACAACCATCGCTAAAGGCACCCACCCAAGGAGCTTCGGATGAAAAAGTTGTTCATGGCGTCACTGCTCGGTTCGGCCATCGCTCTGTGTACCACGGCCATGGCCGCCGACACCGACCTCAAGGCCCTGGAAGAAGCCGCCCGCAAGGAAGGCAACGTCAACAGCGTGGGCATGCCAGATGCCTGGGCCAACTGGAAAGGCACCTGGGAAGACCTGGCCAGCAAGTACGGCCTCAAGCACAGCGACACCGACATGAGCTCGGCCCAGGAAATCGCCAAGTTCGAAGCCGAGAAGGACAACGCCAGCGCCGACATCGGCGACGTGGGTGCCGCCTTCGGCCCGATCGCCGTGAGCAAGGGTGTGAGCCAGCCGTACAAGCCGAGCACCTGGGATCAGGTGCCGGAATGGGCCAAAGACAAGGACGGCCACTGGGCGCAGGCCTATACCGGCACCATCGCCTTCATCATCAACAAGGACCTGGTCAAGGAAGGCGAGCGGCCAACGACCTGGCACGACCTGGAAAAAGGCAAGTACAAGGTTGCCATCGGTGACGTCGGCACCGCTGCCCAGGCCGCCAACGGCGTGCTGGCAGCGGCTATCGCCTACAAGGGTGACGAGAGCAACCTGGCACCGGGCCTGCAACTGTTCACCAAGCTGGCCCAGCAGAAGCGCCTGTCGCTGGCCAACCCGACCATCCAGACCCTGGAAAAGGGCGAGGTAGAGGTGGGCGTGGTGTGGGACTTCAACGGCCTGAGCTACCGTGAACAGATCGACCCCAAGCGTTTCGAAGTGCTGATCCCGTCGGATGGCTCGGTGATCTCCGGCTATACCACCATCATCAACAAGTACGCCAAGCACCCGAATGCGGCCAAGCTGACGCGTGAATACATCTTCAGCGACGCCGGGCAGATCAACCTGGCCAAAGGGCATGCGCGGCCGATCCGTGCCGAGCACCTGAAGCTGCCGGCCGATGTGCAGGCCAAGCTGCTGCCCAACGAACAGTACAAGGCTGCACTGCCGATCAAGAATGCCGAGGCCTGGGAAGCGAGCTCGAAGAAACTGCCGCAGATGTGGCAGGAGCAGGTGATCATCGAGATGGAGTAAGGGGCTATCTTCTGTAGCGCCTGAACAGGCCTCATCGCCGGCAAGCCAGCTCCCACAGGTACCCCACTGGGTCTGAATCCTGTGGTAGACCTGTGGGAGCTGGCTTGCCGGCGATGAAGGCAACGCGGTTTATGACTGGAGCCACCATGCAACACAACGTCATCCTGGTCCTGCTCGACGGCCTCAACTACCAGGTCGCCCACCACGCCATGGGCCACCTGCACGCCTACGTCGAGGCCGACCGTGCCGCGCTGTACCGCGTGGAATGCGAACTGCCGTCGCTGTCGCGGCCGCTGTACGAGTGCATCCTCACCGGTGTGCCGCCGATCGACAGCGGCATCGTGCACAACAACGTCAACCGCCTGTCCAACCAGCGCAGCGTGTTCCACTACGCTCGCGAGGCCAACCTGGGCACTGCGGCGGCGGCCTATCACTGGATGAGCGAGCTGTACAACCGCTCGCCCTTCGACCCGCAGCGCGACCGCCATACCCACGCACCGAAGCTGCCGATCCAGCACGGGCTGTTCTACTGGGACGACCGTTACCCCGATTCGCACCTGCTGGCCGATGGCGAATACCTGCGTCGCCGCCATGCACCCAACTTCCTGTTGGTGCACCCGATGAGCATCGACGATGTCGGCCACCACCACGGCCTGGACAGCAGCCAGTACCGCAACGCCGCGCGCAGCGCCGACATCCTGCTGGCCGATTACCTGCCGGGCTGGCTTGAAGAGGGCTACCAGGTACTGGTCACTGCCGACCACGGCATGAACAACGATCGCTCGCACAATGGCCTGCTGACCGAGGAGCGCGAAGTGCCGCTGTTCGTCTTCGGCGATGCCTTCAGCCTCGACCCTGCGGCCAAACCGCTGCAGACCGAGTTGTGCGGGACCATCTGCGAGCTGCTCGGCGCGCCGCATGACAAGAGCGTCTGCCGGGAGCTGCTGAAGTGACCACACCCAAGAGCAGCAGCGCCCGCGGCCGCTACCTGGCCCTGCTCTGCCTGCTACCGTTCGCCGTGTTCTTCGTCATCTTCCAGATCGCCCCGCTGGCTTGGGTGGCGATCAACAGCCTGCAATCGGAAGCAGGTTGGGGCGTGGACAATTTCAGCAAGGTATTTGCCTCGAAGTTCTACCTGCAGGCCCTGCAACGCAGCCTGGAGATCAGCTTCTGGTCGAGCCTGTTCGGCATCGTCATCGCCACCCTCGGCGCCTATTCGCTACGCCAGGTGGACTCGAAGCTGCGCGACTTCGTCAGCGCCTTCGCCAACATGACCAGCAACTTCGCCGGGGTGCCGCTGGCCTTCGCCTTCATCATCCTGCTCGGTTTCAACGGCGCGCTGACCCTGCTGCTGAAGCAGGTCGGCCTGCTGGAGGACTTCAGCATCTATTCCAAGAGCGGGCTGATCCTGGTGTACACCTACTTCCAGATCCCGCTTGGCGTGTTGCTGCTGTACCCCGCGTTCGACGCCCTGCGTGAAGACTGGCGCGAGTCGGCCGCACTGCTGGGCGCCAACCACTGGCAATTCTGGCGGCACATCGGCCTGCCGGTGCTGACCCCGGCCCTGCTGGGCACCTTCGTCATCCTGTTGGCCAACGCCCTCGGTGCCTATGCCACCGTGTACGCGCTGACCACCGGCAACTTCAACGTACTGCCGATCCGCATCGCCGGCCTTGTGGCCGGTGACATAAGCCTCGATCCCAACCTGGCCAGCGCCCTGGCGATGGTACTGGTGGGGCTGATGACGCTGGTCACGGTGGTGCATCAATGGCTGCTGAAAAGGAGCTACCATGCGCGCTGACGCCCGCTCCGGCGGCTGGTACCACCGCGCCGTGGTCTACCTGCTGTTCCTCATCCTGCTGCTGCCGCTGGCCGGCACCCTGCTCTACTCGCTGGCCACCAGCTGGTCGGCCAGCCTGTTGCCCAGCGGCCTGACCTTCAAGTGGTACATCGCGCTGTGGAGCGAGCCGCGTTTCCTGGCTGCCTTCGGCCAGTCGCTGCTGGTGTGCGTGGGCGCACTGCTGCTGTCGGTGGTGCTGATCCTGCCGCTGCTGTTCGTGGTGCACTACCACTTTCCAAGGCTCGACGCGCTGATGAACATCCTCATCCTGCTGCCCTTCGCGGTGCCGCCGGTGGTGTCGTCGGTGGGGCTGCTGCAGCTTTATGGCAGCGGGCCCATGGCCATGGTCGGCACGCCTTGGATCCTGATCGGCTGTTACTTCACCATCGCCCTGCCCTTCATGTACCGGGCCATCACCAACAACCTGCAGGCGATCAACCTGCGCGACCTGATGGATGCCGCCCAACTGCTGGGCGCCAGCACCTGGCAGGCGGCGCTGCTGGTGGTGCTGCCGAACCTGCGCAAGGGCCTGATGGTGGCACTGCTGCTGTCGTTCTCGTTCCTGTTCGGCGAGTTCGTGTTCGCCAACCTGCTGGTCGGCACCCGCTACGAGACCCTGCAGGTGTACCTGAACAACATGCGCAACAGCAGCGGCCACTTCAACAGCGCGCTGGTGATCTCGTACTTCGCCTTCGTGCTGGTACTGACCTGGGTCGCCAACCGCCTGAACAAGGACAAGACCTGACATGAGCTTCGTCAGCGTACAGAAACTGCAAAAAAGCTACGCCGGCAGCCCGGTGTTCGAGAACATCGACTGCCGTATCGAACGCGGCGAGTTCGTTACCTTGCTTGGCCCGTCCGGTTGCGGCAAATCCACGCTGCTGCGCTGCATCGCCGGGCTGACCCCGGTGGACAGTGGTCAGATCCTGCTTGACGGCCACGACATCGTGCCGTTGAGCCCGCAAAAGCGTGGCATTGGCATGGTGTTCCAGAGCTATGCACTTTTCCCCAACATGACCGTGGAGCAGAACGTCGCTTTCGGCCTGCGCATGCAGAAGGTGAAGGCTGACGAAAGCCAGGCCCGGGTGCGCGAGGCGCTGGAGCTGGTGGAGCTGGGCAACTTCGCCGGGCGCTACCCGCACCAGTTGTCCGGCGGCCAGTGCCAGCGCGTGGCCCTGGCCCGCTCCCTGGTCACCCGCCCGCGCCTGCTGCTGCTCGACGAGCCGCTGTCGGCGCTGGATGCGCGTATCCGCAAGCACCTGCGCGAGCAGATCCGCGCCATCCAGCGCGAGCTGGGGCTGACCACCATCTTCGTCACCCACGACCAGGAAGAGGCGCTGACCATGTCCGACCGCATCTTCCTGATGAACCAGGGGCGCATCGTCCAGAGCGGCGATGCCGAAACCCTCTACACCGCGCCGGTGGACCTGTTTGCCGCCGGCTTCATCGGCAACTACAACCTGCTCGACGCCGACAGCGCCAGCCGCCTGCTGCAGCGCCCGGTGGCCAGCCGCCTGGCAATCCGCCCCGAGTCGATCACATTGGGCACCAATGGCGAACTGGATGCCGAGGTGCGCAGCCACAGCCTGCTGGGCAACGTGATCCGCTACCGCGTGCGGGTGCGCGAGGTGGAACTGGTGGTCGACGTGCTCAACCGCTCACCGTCCGACCTGCACGCAGACGGGCAACGGGTAAGCTTGTCGATCGACCCCACGGCGCTACGGGAAGTGGCCTAAGGAGAATCAACACCATGGCACTGGCAATTTTCGATCTGGACGAAACCCTGATCAACGGCGACTGCGCGTCGCTGTGGAGCGAGCAGATGGCCCGGCTGGGCTGGGTCGACGGCAAGGACTTCCTGCGCCGCGACCATGAGTTGATGGAGGCCTATGGCAAGGGCCACCTGCGGATGGAGGAGTACATGGCCTTCAGCCTGGAGCCGATTGCCGGGCGTACCCTGGAAGAGGTCGAGCACCTGGTGGAGCCGTGGGTCGAAGAGGTGATCGAGCCGATCATCTACGGCGACGCCTGCCGCTGCATTGCCGAGCACCGCAAGCGTGGGGATCGCATCCTGATCATTTCGGCGTCGGGTACGCACCTGGTCGGGCCGATTGCGGCGCGGCTGGGAGTGGACGAGTACCTGGCGATCGAACTGGAGGCGGTGAACGGGGTTTATACCGGCAAGACCCATGGGGTGCTGACCTATCGCGAAGGGAAGATCACGCGGTTGCTGGAGTGGCTTGACCAGGAGCAGGAGAACCTGGAGGGGGCGAGTTTCTATTCTGATTCGCGGAACGATTTGCCGTTGTTGCTGAAGGTGGATCATCCGCATGTGGTGAACCCCGATGCGGTGTTGCGGGAGCATGCCGAGATCAACAAGTGGCCGATCCTGAGCTGGACTTGAGGGCCATGGGGGCGCTTTGCGCCCCTTTCGCGACACAAGGCCGCTCCTACAGGAGATCGCATTACCTTGTAGGAGCGGCCTTGTGTCGCGAGGGGCTGCAAAGCAGCCCCGGCAATCTCAAGCCAGGCCTGGGTCGATCACCATCACCAGCTTGCCCGACACCTGGTTGGTCTCAAGCTCGGCATACGCCGCCTGGGCGAACTCCACCGGGTAGGTATCCACCAGCTGCGGCGACAGGCGCCCTTCGGCAAACAGCGGCCACACCTGCAGCTGCAAATCGCGCAGCAGCTCGGCCTTGAAGCCGTCATCGCGGTTGCGCAGCGTAGAGCCGGTAATCTCCAGGCGCTTGCCCAGTACCTGTGCCAGGTCCAGCTCGAACTTGCGCCCGCCCATCAGGCCGATGATCACCCAGCGCCCGTCACGCGCCAGCAACTTGAGGTTGAGCTCGCCGTAACTGGCACCCACCGGGTCGAGAATCACATCGAACGGGCCGAAACCTTCCAGCGCTTCCAGGTTTTCGTTACGTACCACACCACCGGCGGCGCCCAGCGCCTCGCAGTAGGCCAGGCGGTCCTGCGAACCGACGCTGACCCACACCGGGCTACCGAATGCCTTGCACAGCTGGATGGCGGCCGAGCCAACGCCGCTGGCGCCAGCATGTACCAGCACCTTCTCGCCAGCTTTCACGCCACCGAGCTGGAAGATGTTCAGCCAGGCAGTGGCGTACACCTCCGGCAACCCCGCCGCCTCGTGCAGGCTCAGGCCTTCGGGCACAGGCAGCACGTGGCGGGCATCCACCACCACTTCCTCGGCCATGGCGCCGCTGGCCAGCAGCGCGCAAACACGGTCACCCACCCGCCAGTCGGCACCGGCGCCGACTTCTTCGATCACGCCGGAACACTCCAGGCCCATGTATGGGCTGGCGCCTGGCGGTGGTGGGTACAAACCTTTCATCTGCAGCAGATCGGCGCGGTTCAGCCCCGCAGCAGCCACGCGAATGCGCACTTGGCCCGCGTCACAGGTCGGGCGTTCGGCCTCGACCCAGGCCACATGTCCGTCAACGCCTTGCAATGCCTTCACAGTGCCTCCATAGTTGAATCATATGACCGAGCCTGGGAACGCCAAGTCCCCAGGCTTTTTGCAGTATGCATCCGGTTTTTTGCAACCGGTGAACAGAAAAGACGGCCTACTATGCGTGATCAATTGTCTCCACGTCGAATCAGCATGAAGCATTTCCTCCCAAGCACCGCCCTGGCGCTGATGGTCGGCCTGGGCAGCCTCACGCTCGGCGGCAATGCGGCGGCCGCCAACAAGTGGGACAGCCTGCAGCCGGACCGCGACGAGATCGTAGCCAGCCTCAACGTGGTGGAATTGCTCAAGCGCCACCACTACAGCAAGCCGCCGCTGGACGACGCCCGTTCGGTCATCATCTATGACAGCTACATCAAGCTGCTGGACCCGGCGCGCAGCTACTTCACCGCCGCCGACATCGCCGAATTCGACAAATGGAAAACGCAATTCGACGATTTCCTCAAGAGCGGTAACCTGGACCCGGGCTTCACCATCTACAAACGCTATCTGGACCGTGTCAAGCAACGTCTGGACTTCGCCTTGGCCGAGCTGAACAAGGGCGTGGACAAGATCGACTTCAACGCCAAGGAAACCTTGCTGATCGACCGCAAGGACGCCCCGTGGATGAAGAACCAGGCCGAGCTCGACGATTTGTGGCGCAAACGCGTCAAGGATGAAGTGCTGCGCCAGAAGATCGCCGGCAAGGAACCCAAGCAGATCCAGGAAACCCTGACCAAGCGCTACAAGAACCAGCTGTCGCGCCTGGACCAGACCCGTGCCGAGGACATCTTCCAGGCCTACATCAATACCTTCGCCCAGTCCTACGACCCGCACACCAACTATCTGTCGCCGGATAACGCGGAAAACTTCGACATCAACATGAGCCTGTCGCTGGAAGGTATCGGCGCAGTGCTGCAAAGCGACAACGACCAGGTCAAGATCGTGCGCCTGGTGCCGGCAGGCCCGGCGGCCAAGACCAAGCAGGTGGCACCGGCCGACAAGATCATCGGTGTGGCCCAGGGCAACAAGGAAATGGTCGACGTGGTCGGCTGGCGCCTGGACGAAGTGGTGAAACTGATTCGCGGCCCGAAAGGCTCGGTGGTGCGCCTGGAGATCATCCCGGCCAGCAACGCCCCTAGCGACCAGACCAGCAAGATAGTGTCGATAACCCGCGAGGCGGTGAAGCTCGAAGAGCAGGCAGCGAAGAAGTCGGTGCTCAAGCTCAAGCAGGACGGGCGTGACTACAAGCTGGGCATCATCGAAATCCCGGCCTTCTACCTCGACTTCAAGGCCTATCGCGCCGGTGACCCGGAGTACAAGAGCACCACGCGCGACGTGAAGAAGCTGCTCACCGAACTGCAGAAGGAAAAAGTAGACGGCGTGGTCATCGACCTGCGCAACAACGGCGGCGGCTCGCTGCAGGAAGCTACCGAGCTGACCAGCCTGTTCATCGAGAAAGGCCCGACCGTGCTGGTGCGCAACAGCGACGGCCGTGTCGACGTGCTGGAAGACGAAAACCCGGGGGCATTCTACAAGGGCCCTCTGGCGCTGCTGGTCAACCGCCTGTCGGCCTCGGCTTCGGAGATTTTCGCTGGTGCCATGCAGGACTACCACCGTGCGCTGATCATCGGTGGCCAGACCTTCGGCAAAGGCACCGTGCAGACCATCCAGCCACTCAACCATGGCGAGCTGAAGCTTACCCTGGCCAAGTTCTACCGGGTTTCCGGGCAGAGCACCCAGCACCAAGGCGTACTGCCGGACATCGATTACCCGTCGATCATCGACACCAAGGAAATCGGCGAAAGCGCCCTGCCCGAGGCCATGCCATGGGACACCATTCGCCCGGTGGTCAAGCCGGTAGCCGACCCGTTCAAGCCGTTCCTGGCCCAGCTCAAGGCGCAGCATGAAGCGCGCAGCGACAAGGATGCGGAATTCACCTACATCCGCGACCGCCTGGCCCTGACCCAAAAGCTGATGAACGAGAAGACCGTCAGCCTCAACGAACAGGACCGCCGTGCACGCCACGACGAAATCGAGGCCAAGCAACTGGCGCTGGAGAACATTCGCCGCAAGGCCAAGGGTGAAGAGCCGCTGAAAGAACTGAAGAAAGAGGACGAGGACGCGCTGCCGACCGAGGATGAAAACACCAAGCCAGAGGACGATGCCTATCTGTCGGAAACCGGCCGCATCCTGATCGACTACCTGAGTGCAAGCACCAAGGTGGCCAAGAAGTAAGGCACTGTGGCAATGATGGCAAATTAGTCACACATGTCATCAAACAGTCATCGCGCTGTCGTGAAATAGAGGGGCCGGGCGTGGAAACGCCCGGCCCTTTCATTTTCAGGAATACGTCATGACCGTCGCCGAACAGCTCAGTGCCTTGAGTGCCATCCTGGCTCAACGCAGTATTCACAGCCTGTTCCAGCCGATCATGTGCCTGAGCGAGCAACGGGTTTTCGGCCATGAAGCATTGAGTCGCGGGCCGTCCAACAGCCCGCTGCACGCACCGCTGAACCTGTTTACCATCGCCCGCCAGGCCGGCCGCCTGACCGAGCTGGAGGCTGCCTGCCGGGAAAGCGCCTGCCGGCGTTTCAGTGAACAGCAGTTGCAGGGCAAGCTGTTTCTCAACATCTCGCCGGAATCGCTGCTCGAGCCGCACTACCCCTCCGGACAAACCCTTAAACTGCTCGAACAGGTCGGCCTGCCGCCCAGCCGGGTAGTGATCGAGCTGACCGAACATACCCCGACCGACGACTTCCAGCTGCTGTCCAATGCCCTGCACCACTACCGGGACATGGGCTTCTCGATTGCCATCGACGATCTGGGGGCCGGTTATTCGAGCCTGCGCCTGTGGTCGGAGCTGCGCCCCGAATACGTGAAGATCGACCGCCATTTCATCGACGGCATCCACCGCGACCCGCTCAAGCGTGAATTCGTCGGTTCGATATTGCAGATTGCCCGAGCGTCGAAGGCGCAGGTGATTGCCGAAGGTATCGAGCTGGTGGAAGAGCTGGCGGTATTGCTGGAGATGGGCGTGGACCTGGTGCAGGGCTACCTGCTTGGGCGGCCGCAGGAGCTGGGGGCGCGCGAAAGCCGGCCACTACCAGCGCTGATGAACGCTCCGCAAGCCGAACAGCCGACGGTTGGGCTCAATGCCACGATTGGGCAGTTGCTGGAGTTGTTTGGCCGGCACCGGCACCTGGAGGTATTGGAGGTGGTGGATGCCGATGGCAGGGCTTGCGGGCTGATCCACAGGGATGCTTTGCCCGTTGTTCCGGCCTCTTTGCGGGTAAACCCACAGGTAGAACACAAGGCTCAAGACCTGTGGTGAACCTGTGGGAGCGGGTTTACCCGCGAAGAGGCCGGAACAGGCAACGAATCAGGCTGTTTCAGGGTAGCTGTACTCAAACACCCGGACGACTTCGGAGGCATGCCACGACGCCGCCTCCATACCATCCACGGGCCCGGAGAAACGCCCCAGGCGCTCCACGCACTCGAAAAAACCGGTACGCGGCAAACGGCTGGCACCTTGGCTGATTACCAGCGAGCTGCGCAATGGCTGCTCGGCGCGGGCATCCAGCACCGCCAGGTACTCCAGCGCGGCTGTGAGCGTCTGCATGGCCGGGCTGGGCAACTGCAAGCGCTCGATCAGCGCTCGATACGTCAGCAAGTGACGTTGACGACGGGCCAGGTCAAGCTCGCCCAGCAGGTTATCCCAGTGCTGACGGCTGATCCTGACCTGGCTCATGATGGCTCGCTCCAGCCAGCCACCCCCAGATGCCAGGCCAGAGCACGGCGGATAGCAGCATCTGGCTGGCGTTCGCCCGATTCGATCATGGCCAGGTACGCCGGGCTTACCCCGACATTGCGCGCCAGTTGCTCAGGGGCAATGCCCTTGGCCTGGCGAATCTGTGCCACTTCGCTGAAGGCCGGCAATGGCGCACTGGCCACATCGCCCTGCGCTTCACTGGCAAGCACCTCGGCTGGTGCCTGCCCAGCGGCCTTGAGCAGTGCCTGGTACTGTTCCCAGGGAACGACGGCGTACTCGGGTTGACCGTCCCGGCTGATGACCTGAATACCCATTACAAACCCCTTTAAAAAGGATTACAGCATGTAATCCGTAGGCATAACCCTTATGCCAATTATATTACCAACTCTGGGGTCTGTGCAGTTGCGCTGCGGTTGCGGCCGGTTTCACTGGGTGTTGCGTTCCAACCGCAGGGCTTCAGGGGTGGCCGGCAGGCGCTCGACCACGCGCAGCCGTTCGGGCGCCTGGGAGTCACGCCAGGCCTTGAAGCGTGCCAGTTCGTCGGCCACGGTCTTCAGCACCCAACCCAGCACCGCGATGTCGTCGAGGAAACCCACGCCCAGCAGCCAGTCTGGGATAGCGTCGATGGGGCTGACGAAATACAGCAGCCCAGCGACGACAGTGACCAGCGCCTTGGGGCTGATGGCGCGGTACTCGCCGCGCCACCAGGCCAGGCATAGCGACTGCAGCAGCTTCACATCTTCACGCAACTGGCCAATGCGCGGGCCTTTGCGGGCGACCGCAAACAGCAAGGCCGGCAACCGGCCACGGCTGAGCAGGCGCTCGGCCAAGGGCAGGAAACGGGCGAAATTCCAGGGTGCGCTCATGAAGCCTCCAAGAGGAAAAGGTTATCCACATTTATTGTGGATAACCTTGTGAACAGGGCGACGTTTCCGACCCCAGGTGCCTGCCAGGCAAGGGCCCCGGTCAGATCGGGCGTTTTTTACACAGTCATTTCATACCGTGGGGTGCGTACGCCGCAAACGGTTTGCGCCAAAAGCATCCTGCTTCCTGACGCTGCATTTCCTCGGACAGTATCAGCAGTTGCAGGTTCGTCCAACCACCCGGCACAAACGAAAACGCCCCGTCAGGACGGGGCGTTTTGCGTGGGCCAGCCAGTGTTACTTGGCAGGCGCTTCGGCCGGGGCCTCGGCAGGAGCTTCCGCTTCCGGCTCGGCGCCTTGCAGCTGGGCCGGATCCTTGATGGCGATCAGTTCCAGGTCGAATACCAGTACCGAGTTGGCCGGGATCAGCGGGCTAGGGCTCTGCGCACCGTAGGCCAGTTCAGCCGGGATGAACAGCTTGTACTTCTCGCCGACGTGCATCAGCTGCAGGCCTTCGACCCAACCCGGGATCACGCCGCTGACAGGCAGGTCGATCGGGCTGCCGCGCTCGACGGAGCTGTCGAACACCTTGCCATCGATCAGCTTGCCTTCGTAGTGGACGGTAACCACGTCGGTCGCCTTGGGCTGCGGGCCGTCGGCCTTCTTGACCACTTCGTACTGCAGGCCCGAGGCAGTGGTGACCACGCCTGGCTTCTTGGCGTTTTCCTCGAGGAACTTCTTGCCGGCGGAGGCGGCTTCTTCGCTGGCCTTGGCCAGGCGCTCTTCGGCACGCTTCTGCAGCGCGGTGAAGGCCTCAACCAGCTCTTCATCCTTGATGCGCTGTTCCTTCTTGCCAACGGCGTCTTCGATGCCGAGGGCTACTGCTTTCGAATCAAGGTCTTCCATGCCTTCCTGAGCCAGGCTCTTGCCCATGTTCAGGCCGATACCGTAGGAGGCTTTCTGTGCCGGAGTCTTCAGCTCGGGGCTGCTGGTCTGTTGATCACAGCCAGCCAGTACCAGGCCAACCAGGGCAACCGCAGCCGCCAAACGATGCTGTTTCATGTAATTTCCTTGTTCATGCGCCATAAGGGCAATCAGGGTAGAAGCCGCGAGCTTATCAGGCGCCCCCAACCCATGGCTACCGGCATAAGAGCCAGTAAAGCCGGATTAGTTCCACAACCTTGCACTCGGCAGAAAAGCCATAATTGCAACGACAGATCATTCGTTACGCTTTGTGTCGACCAAGATATACCATAACGCTATCATCTGCCGCTTTCAGGATACTGGCCCGGATGTGGCCAAGCTATCTAGAACAGGCTTCAGGGATGCACAATGAGATGGGACGGAGCAGTAACCTTCGGTGACTACTGGTTGGGCTACACCGGCAAAAGCGACCAGACCGAAGCCCATGCCCATGTCGCCATCCAGCTGTGCATCGGCCTGCGCTACGACATCACCGTGGAGTTCGGCAAGCAGGTCCTCACCGCGCCTGGGGTTCTGATAGGGCCATCGGTCGACCACCGTTCACTGCCCAACCCGGACCGCGTCGCCTTCCTCTACTTGTATCCGGATGCGCCACTTGGCCGCGCGCTCAAAGCCCTGCTCGACGACAGCGGCAAGGCGGCTGTCAGCCAGGATATCGTCGATTGCGTGCGCCAGGCCGCCAACTTCCACGAGGTGGTGGCAGCCCTGGAGCTCAAACTGGTCCCCCCCGAAAGCTTCGACCCACGCCTGTCCAATGCCCTGAACCTGCTGCGCCAGGACTGGGCCGGCATTGGTGCGGTCTCGCGTGCAGCCAGCGCGGTGGGTCTTTCCAGCCCACGCCTGCGCTTTTTCGCCACGCGACAGATGGGCGTGCCCCTGTCGCAATGGATCATCTGGCGCAAACTCGAACGCGCCTGCCACGCCCTTGCACATGAAGCCAGCCTCAGCGATGCCGCTGTCGCCGGCGGCTTCGCTGACCAGGCCCACCTCACCCGCACGATGCGACGGATGGTCGGCATGTCGCCCAGCCGCGTCGCCATGGTGCTGCGCAATACAAGCGATTCATTCAAGAATCCACAGTTCTAAATCGCCATCATCCCCTCCAGCCCGCGCCAACCGGGGTCTCCACCATCAGGCGCAGGGCCACTTGCCGGCCATGTGATCACAGGTCGGCTTTTTTAATCGTTCCGGTTCCTTGGCCCCCTTGCGGCGGCCAGGCAGACGGGCGCTATGGCACATGCCAGTTCATCAACCTAGCGAGCAAGGAGTGCTAGCCCATGTCAGGACCCTCGCGGCTGACCGTTTTCCTTACCGGCGGTGCCGGCGTACTGGGTGATACCCTGATCGGCCAACTGGCCGAGCGCTATCACCTGGTCTGCCTGACCCGTCGCAGCAGCATCCGCCATCCAGGGGTAGAAACCCTGCGCGGTGATATCTGCCAACCGCGCCTGGGCCTGTCCGACGCGGACTACCTGGCACTGACCAGGCGCGTCGACTGGGTCATCCATTGCGCGGCTATCACCCGCCTGGATGGCCACGCCGAAGCGGTGTTCTCGGTCAACTACCAAGGCACCGAACAAGTGCTGGAGTTTGTCCGCGACGCCGATGTGCCGCTGTACCACATCAGCACCGCTTTCACCCACCCGTGCGACTATCACCCCGGCGTGATGCCTTCGACCCCGTACGAAGTGGTCAAGCGCCAGGCCGAAAGCCTGGTTCGCGATGCAGGCGTGCCGGTGTCGATTTTCCGCCCGTCGATCATCATCGGCGACAGCCACAGTGGCCACATGCCCATGCTTCAGGGTTTTCACCTGACCATGGGGCTGATGATGTCCGGCTACCTGCCGATCATCCCGTGCCCGGAGAACGGACGAGTCGATGTGATCGCCCGTGATGTTGCCGCGGCCGGCATCGCCAGCGCACTGGACCAGCGCCTGATCGGCGACGACTACTTCCTCAGCAACGGCCCGCAGGCGCTCGATATCCGCACCCTGCTCGACCTGATGTGCGCGGAAATGCAGGACCAGGGCAAGCCGTTCCAGCGCCCGCGCTGCATGAACCCGGATATCTACGAACGCCTGGTGCGCCCGGTGTTCCTGCCAGCCCTGGAGGAGAACATCCGCGCAGCCCTCGGCCGCGCCACCCAGCTGTGCCGCTACGCCAGCCTGCTGCAGCCATTGCCAAGCTCGCTGGAGCAGCTGTTGCCAGCCCGGCGCCTGGCCATGCGTTCGCCGCGCCAGGAGCTGGCACTGACGCTGGCCCGCCTGTCCCCCAAGCTTTCGGCCATGCAACGCATGCTGAGAACACCGGCCTCAGGTGAGCGCCACGGCGAACTGGCCATGGAGGCCTGAGACGATGAACAGCTTCACTCCCCTGCCTGAAGGGCTGGACGCCGAGCACGTACGCGCCCAGTACCGTGACCATGTCAATGCCGGCTATGCCCGCCTTGCGTCGATGATGAACCTGCCGATCGAGGTAGCCGGCGAAGGCGTCTACCTGTTCGACATGGACGGCAACCGCTATCTGGATGCCGGCGGCTACGGCGTGTTCCTGCTCGGGCATTCGCACCCGCAGGTGGTTGAAAAGGTCAGCCACCAGCTGCACAGCCACCCGATGGCCAGCAAGCTCATGCTCAACCCGTTCCAGGCCCAGGCCGCTGCGGCCTTGGCCGCGGTATGCCCGGCGCCCCTGCAGTATGTGTACTTCTGCAACTCCGGTACCGAAGCCACCGAGGCGGCGCTGAAACTGGCCTGGCTAAACGGTTGCCAACAGGTGATCTCGACCCAGGGTGGATACCACGGCAAGACCCTGGGTTCGCTGGCGGTCACTGGCCGGACGCTGTATCGCTCACCCTTTGCCGACCGCCTGGGCGACAGCCACTTCGTACCGTTCGGTGATGCCGATGCCCTGCGCCAGCAGTTGCAGGCGCAGCCCGAACGCGCCTGCGTCATCCTCGAGCCGGTACAGGCCGAGGCCGGGGTGATAGTACCTCCAGCCGGCTACCTGCAGCAGGTGCGCCAACTCTGCGACCAGTACGGCGCTGTGCTGATTGCCGACGAGATCCAGTCGGGCATGGGCCGTACCGGGCGCTGGTGGGCCTGCGAGCACGAGGGCGTGGTACCGGACATCCTGCTGGTCGGCAAAAGCCTCTCCGGCGGCTGCGTGCCAGTAAGTGCCATGGTTTGCACTGCCGACATGCAGGCACCGCTCAATCGCAACCCGCTGATGCACACCTCCACCTTCGGCGCCAACCCGCTGGCCATGGCTGCGGTAATGGCGACCTTGCAGGTGATGCAGCACGAACAGCTGGTACCCCGTGCCGAAGCCTTGGGGCAACGCCTGCGCCAGGGCCTGCAGAACGTGCTGCGGCAACACCCTTGCGGCACCCAGGTGCAACTGCGTAGCACCGGGCTGTTGCTGGGGGTCGAGTTCGCCGATGCCGGCCTGGCGGCCAACATGGTCATGCACCTGATCGACCAACGCATCGTGGTCAACCACTCCCTCAACGATCACCGGGTGATCCGCCTGACGCCGCCTGCCCTGTACAGCGACAGCGACGTTGAATGGCTGCTCGGCGGTTTCGCCCGCGCCCTTGCCCGTACCTTTGAATAGGACACCGAAATGAACGAAGTCAGCCTGAACGCCCATGTACCCAGCCAGAGCGCCGAACAGGTCTACGCCGCCATCAGTAACTTCAGCGCCTATCCACAGTTTTGCGAGTCGGTGCGCAACATCGAAATCGAAGCCGTGCATGAACATGAGGTGCTGAGCAACTGGGAGGTGAACTTCCACAGCGGCATCCTCAAATGGCAGGAGCGTGATGTGTTCGACCCGGCCAACCTGCATATCCATTTCCGCCAGACCGCTGGTGATATCGACCACTTTTCCGGCTCGTGGCAAGTCAGCGAAACCGCCGAAGGCGCCAGCATTGCCTTCCGTTCGAACTTCGACCTGGGTCTGCCGATGCTGGCCGACATGCTTGACCCGGTCGCCCGGCAAGCGATCCGCGACAACATCAGCGCCATCATCCATGGCCTGTTCCCGAACAGCCAGATCAAGGATTGAGCCATGCCCCTGTCACTCCTGCACAACGCCAGGCAGACCTTGCAACGCTTTGCCCCGGACTTTGCCAAACTGCTGACGGAGTTGCCCTTCGAACAGCGCGAAGCCGCTGACAGCCCGGTTGTGGACTGGTTCAAGCATACCGGCCCGGTTGCCTTGCTGGTGCCGAAGGCTGGTGGTGGCCTGGGCGCCAGCGCATGCGAGGCGCTGCAGGTGCAGCTGGCCCTCGGTGCGTTGTCACCTTCACTGGCCGTGGCCAGCACCATGCATCAGTTTTCCGTGGCCAGCCTGGTTGCCGTCGCCGCCCGGGGCGCAGGTGCCGAAGGCCTGCTGTTGTCGGCCATTGCCAAGCAGCGTCTGCTGCTGGCCTCTGGCTTCGCCGAAGGCGTACCGGGAGGCGGCATCCTGGATGCCGGCATGGAAGCCGTGCAGCTGGCTGACGGAGTCCGCCTGAGCGGCAGCAAGCAACCGTGCAGCCTGAGCAGCTCGATGGACCTGCTGACTGCCAGCTACAGCCGCACCAGCGAGGACGGCGAGGAGCTGATGATCGCGCTCATCCCCGCCTCCGCCCCCGGCATCAGCCGCCACCCGTTCTGGGGCAACAGCGCGCTGGCCGCCGCACAGAGCCAGGAGCTGCGCCTGGAGGACGTCTACGTCAGCGACAAGATGATCTTCTCCGCCGGGCTGAAATCGCAGCTTGGCGATGTGCAGACCATCGGTTTCATCTGGTTCGAGCTGTTGATCAGCGCCAGCTACCTGGGCGCCTGCATGGGCCTGGTCGAGCGGGCGATCGACGAGCGCCGCTGGAGCGACCAGCAGCGCGTGCAGCTGGCCTGCCAGCTGCAACTGTGCCTGAGTGCGCTGGAAGGCCTGGCGCACGAGGTGGAACACCTGCAAGGCAACGCCGACGACCTGCTGGCGCGCCTGCTGCTGACCCGCTACGGCATCGAACAGCAACTGGCCAGCGCGTCCGACCTGGCCCACCAGATGCTCGGCGGCCTGTCGTTCATCCGCTCGAACCAGGGCTGCGACTGGCTGGCCAGTACCCGCGGCCTGCAGTTCCACCCGCCCGGACGCTTCAGCATGACGGCCAACCTCGACCGCTACCTGCAAGGCGCCACCTTCAGCATTGCCAATGGAGTCACCCCGTGAAACTGCACAACAAGATCGTCGTCATTACCGGCGCGGCACGCGGCCTGGGCCTGGAAACCGCACGCAAACTCAAGCATCAAGGGGCAACCGTTATCGGCATCGACCGGCTCGAGCCGCATGGGGCACTGAACTTCGATGCCTACTACCTGCTCGACCTGTGCGACCGCGAACGCCTGGACGAAGCTGCTGCCTCCATCCTGGAGCGCTTCGGCGACATCGACATCCTGATCAACAATGCCGGGGTGCTGACCCTGGAACGGGGCGAAACAGGGGTGAACGATGATGTGCGTCGCGCACTGGAAGTCAACCTGCTGGCTCCGTGGCAACTGACCTCGCGGTTCTTGCCGGCATTGCTGCGCAAGCGTGGCAAGGTGGTCAACGTGTCTTCGCTGTTCGCGCTGGTCAACGCCCCGTACGTGGCCGCCTACGCCACCAGCAAGCGAGCCTTGAGCGCCTATTCGGATGTGCTGCGCATGCAGTACCCCGGGCAACTGGATGTGGTCACGGTGTTCCCCGGGTTCATCGACACGGCCATTCACGACCCGGCCGAACGGGTCGGTCTGTCGGTGAAGCGCCTGGTCAGCTTCAAGCGCGGCGAGCGCGTGCTGCTGTCGCTTGAGGAAAAACTCGATGACGCCAGCAATGGCCTGGTGCGTGCCTGCACCCGCCACGACCTGCGCAACCGCGGCCTGACCTTCCTCGGCAGCGTGGCCATGTACACCGCACGCTGGCTGCCAAGCCTGGTGGATGCCTTCATCGGCCTGCGCTTGCGCAGCCTGAGCAAGGCCGGGCAGCTGTCGCTCAAACCCGAACTGATCGACTGAGGCCAGGCCGATGACGCAACTGGCACTGGACAAGCCCCTGCTGCGCCCTGAGCGAAGCCTGCTGACGCCGTCAGCGCTGGAAACCACCCTGGTGATCGGCTACGCGTTGCTGCTGTTCGCCGCACCGCTGGCACTGCTTGTGGCCATCGTCGACCGCGCCCCCCAGGCATGGCCGCTGGCTTTGCCATTGCTGCTGCTGGCGGGCTACGGCCTGTTTCTGCAGGGCATCCTGGGCCACGAGGGTTTCCACTTCAACCTCAGCGACAACCGCCTGTACAGCTGCATGCTGGCGGTGGCGCTGAGCTCGATGCTCACGGGCTTCTGCGTCACCGGCTACTTCGTCGACCACTGGCAGCACCATCGCTACAACGGTAGCCCCCAGGACCCGGACTGGCGCCTGTTGCGGCGCTATCGCCTGGCCGCCACCCGGTTGCTGGTGTCACGCCTGCATGCCACCGCCTGGTATCTGCTGCAAACCGTGCGCCTGGCCCTGCCCGGCGCCAAGGTCAGCGGCACATTGCCACTGCCCGACCGGCAGATCCGTTTGCTGGCCAGAGCCAACCTGGCCTGCCAGCTGCTGTGGCCGGCACTGTGGCTGCTGCTGGCGGCAAAGTGGCCACCGCTGCTGCCTGCCGTGGCGGGCTGCCTGCTGCTGGCCTTGTTGATTTCTGCCCTGAACGCCTACCAGGAGCATGCCTTCGAAACCGATGTAGCGCTGCCGGTGGCCCGCTCGCGTACCGCAGCACTGAGCACCCTGCTGCACCTGGGCTCCAACTACCACCTGGAGCACCACCTGTATCCGCGCGTGCCGTGCTGGCGCCTGCCTCGCCTGCACCGCCAACTGCTCGCCAGCGGTTGGTACGAAGGCCGACAGGCGCTGATCGAACCGCGTTTCTTCGGAGCCTTGCGCTACTGCAAGGCACGTTTCCCCTATGCCGGCGCCTGGCAGACGATGCCACCGCCAGGTAGCCCCGGGCTGTGATGTACGCCTGGCGAGCCCCAAAACTCAAGGAGCCGAGTATGTCTTTTGACGTCGATGAACTGATTGAAAACGAACGCCGCACCCTGCTGGCACACCCACTGTTCGCCCGCATCAGCACTCTGGATGATGTACGCCTGCTGATGGAGAACCACGTCTTTGCCGTGTGGGACTTCATGACGCTGCTCAAGCGCATCCAGCGCGACCTGACCTGCGTCTCCCTGCCCTGGCTGCCACCCAGGCATATCCTTGCCGCGCGGCTGAT
Source organism: Pseudomonas pudica (assembly GCF_015680405.1). Taxonomy (GTDB): domain Bacteria; phylum Pseudomonadota; class Gammaproteobacteria; order Pseudomonadales; family Pseudomonadaceae; genus Aquipseudomonas; species Aquipseudomonas pudica. Next base: position 31,485 of record NZ_JADLJS010000037.1, on the reverse strand, counting down.
CAACGAGATCGTCACCGGCGAGGAAACCGACGAACACCCCGACGGCGGCTTCATCAGCCATCTGGAGCTGTACCTTGGCGCAATGGACGAGATCGGCGCCGATACCGGCCCGTTCCGCCAGTTCCAGGCACTGCTGCAAGCAGGCGTGCCCCTTGCCCAGGCGTTGACCAATGTCGACATTCCGCTGCCGGCCAAGGTGTTCGTCAGCAAGACCCTGGAAGTTGCCCTGCACGGCTCGACCGAGCAGGTGCTGGCGTATTTCTTCTTCGGCCGCGAAGACATCATCCCGGACATGTTCGGCGGCCTGCTGCAACGCTGGGCCATCGATGAAGCCAGCGTGCCGATGCTGACCTACTACCTCAAGCGCCACATCGAAATGGACGGCGACGATCACGGCCCGGCAGCCAAACGCATCATCGCCGAGATCGTCAGCGAACCGGCGCAACAGCAGACCCTGGCGAAAAGCGCCGCCGACGCGCTGGTAGCCCGCACCGTGCTGTGGGATGGCGTGCTGGAGCAACTGCATCAGCGCGCGGCAGCACAGGCCACGTGCGCGCCAGCAACCAGCTGAGCATCATCCCTTGCCTGCGCCCGACGCAGGCAAGGGGTTCTGGCCCCCAACGACATGGACGAGAGCGTGTGACATGGTGAAAGGCAAGTACGCCAAGTTGGCAGTATCGGTGCTGGTCATCGCAGGCCTGGCAGCACTCGGGCTGCAGCGCTGGCAATACGCACGGCAGTACGTCAGCACCGACAATGCCGAAGTGGAAGGCGTGATCATCCCTATCAGGGCGCGGCTGAGCGGCGTGGTGGTGGACGTGCCTGTGCACGAAAACACGCGCGTGAACAAAGGGGACCTGCTGTTCCAGGTGCGCGATGACGAATATCAGCAGCGGGTTGAACAGGCGCGGGCCAATTACCTGAGCGCGCTGGTGGCCACCGGGCAAGGCGGCATGCCCGGCCTGGTGGACAGCCAGGTCCGCAGTGCAGCTGCGCGCAGTCAGGCAGCACAGGCCACCATCGGTCAGTTGGCGGCCAATGTCGAACAGGCCCGCAGCGACTATCAACGCACCCGGCGCCTGGCCGACCAGGGCGTTGTAAGTACCCAGGACCTGGAAGCCGCCCGCGCACGCTTCAGCGCCCTGAGCCACCAGCTGCAGGCGGCCCGCGACAACTCCACCGCAGCCCGCGAAGGTACCCTGGCCAACCAGGCCGCGCTGAAAGTTGAAGAGTACCGGATCAAGGCCGCTGAGTCGGCCCTGGCACTGGCCCGCATCGAACTGCAGGACACCCGGCAGGCATCCCCGCAGGGTGGGGTGATCGTGCACAAGGATGTGCAGCCCGGGCAATTCGTGGTGGCCGGTCAAAAACTCTTGAGCCTGGTCAGTACAGAACACATGTGGGTAGTGGCCAACTTCAAGGAAACCCAGATCGGCAGGGTTCGTGTCGGCCAATCTGCACGCATCAGCGTCGATGCCTTTCCGGGGCAGCAGCTGGAGGGCGTGGTACATAGCCTGGTGCCGGCCACTGGCGCGCGTTTCTCGCTGCTGCCACAGGAGAACGCCAGCGGCAACTTCACCAAGGTGGTGCAACGCATCCAGGCGCGCATCGAGTTCCGCCAGCTGCCCAAAGACATGCAACAGGCGCTCAGCCAGGGCATGAGCGTGTTCGTCGAGGTCGATACCCGCGACAGCGGGCAGCCGCTATGAAGTCGCCGTGGCTGGTGGCAGTGACAGTCACCCTGATCTCGATGATGGAGCTGCTCGACGTCACCATCGTCAACGTCGCCATCCCCAGCCTGATGGGCGGTTTCGGGGCGTCGGTGGACGAAATTTCCTGGGTTTCGACCGGCTACATCGTCGCCAACGTGGTGATCCTGCCGGCCAGCGGCTGGCTGTCTGCCTGGTTTGGCCGGCGCCGCTACTACCTGGTGTCATCGGCGCTGTTCGTGCTGGCCTCGCTCGGTTGCGCGCTGTCGCAGGAGCTGTGGCAGATGGTGCTGTGGCGAGTGGTGCAGGGCCTGGCCGGGGGCGGCTTGCTGGGCATCTCGCAGGCGATCATCTACGACGTGTTCCCCAAGGAAAAGGTCAGCGCCGGCCTGGCCTTGTACGGCGTCGGGGTGATGATGGGGCCAACCCTCGGCCCCTCGGTCGGCGGCTACCTGATCGACGAGTTCTCTTGGCACTGGATCTTCCTGATCAACCTGCCGATCGGCGCGCTGGCCCTGCTGCTGGCATGGCTGTGCGTAGGCGATTCACCCAACGAGCGACGCCCGCAAAGCATCGACTATCCGGGCTTCGTGCTGCTCGCAATCGGCGTCGGCAGCTTGCAGATCCTGCTGGAGCGTGGCGAACACTGGGACTGGCTTGAGTCAGACCTGAGCCTGCTGTGCCTGGCACTGGCGCTGCTCGGCCTGATCGGGTTCTGCTACTGGGAGCGGCGGGTGGCCAACCCGATCGTCAACCTCGCGCTGTTCAGCAACCGCGAGTTTCTTCTGGGATCGATCTGCGCCTTCTGCGTCGGTTTCGGCCTGTACAGCACGCTGTTCATGGTGCCTCTGCTGCTGCAGACGCTGCTTGAGCAAAGCGCCTACCAAAGTGGCCTTGTGATCTTCCCCGGTGCCCTGGCCAGTGCGGTCAGTACCCTGGTGATCGGCAAGCTGTCGCAGGAAAACCGCATCGATGAGCGCTACTTCATCTGCGTGGGCATCCTGGTCTACGGCTACGCCATGTACCTGCATACCCAGTTCACCCTGCAAAGCAACCCCGACACCCTGTACTGGCCATTGATCATCCGTGGCTTCGGGCTGGGCATGATCTTCGTGCCACTGACCAACCTGGCCATGCGCCAACTGCCGGCGCAGCTGATCTCGGTGGGCTCCGGCGTGCTCAACCTGATGCGCCAGTTGGGCGGCAGCGTGGGCATCGCCATCGCCGCCACCCTGCTCACGCGTTTCTCCTGGGCACGCTACCGGCAACTATCCGAGCACGTCGACGAAAACAGCCTGCTTGCCAGCGGCTGGGACCTGGCCAACCTCGACCCGCGACGGCTCTCCACCGACCTGCTCGGTGCAGACCAGGCCAACGCCGTACTGGCCTTCATGCAGGCCCGGGAGCAGGCACAGATGCTCGGTTTCAGCATGCTCTTCGGCCTGCTCGGTGCGGTGATGCTGATCGGCGTGCCCATGGTGCTGCTGATGCGCAACTCCCGCCTACCCAAGCCCTCACTTGCAAAGGAGTCCGTGACGTGTTCGGACAAAGCACACGAACCTGCCTAGCCGTGCTGGCGCTGGCACTGGCTTGCGCCAGCACGGTCCAGGCCAGCGACCTGTACCAGACCTACCAGCAAGCCCTGGGGCATGACCTGGCCTACGCTGCGGCGCAGCAACGTCAACAGGCAGCGGCGCAGAAGGCACCACAGGCGCTGGCCAAATTGCTGCCGCATCTGTCCCTGGAAAGCGGCGCAGCCTGGGTCGACCGCGAACACAGCGGCCCTGCACACCGCAACCGCGACAACTCCAATGCCTACGCGCTGGTATTGATACAGCCCCTGCTGCGCTGGCAGAACGTCGTCGGCCATGAACAGGGCAAGGCCTTGGCCACCGCCGGTGAAATCGACCTGCTCGCTGCGCGCCAGGACCTGATGCTGCGCGTGGCCGACGCCTACTTCGAACTGTTGCTGGCCGAAGACCAGTTGGCTACCAGCCGCCAGCAGGTGCACACCCTCGGCCAGCAACTGGACAAGGCACAGCGCTTGCGCCGCGAAGGATCGGGTACCGAGAACGAGGTGCAGCGCATCCAGGCCCGTTACGACCTCGCGCAGGCCGAGCAGATTGCCGCCGACAATGCCCTGCGCCTCAACCAGCAGGCGCTGGCCAGGCTGACTGGCAGTATGCCGGGCGAGCTGGCCAGGCCTGATGACCTGGTCTCCTTCAGTGGCCCGCAACCGGCCCGGCTGGATGCCTGGACCGACCAGGCCCGCCAGCACAATCTGAAGGTGCAGGCAGCCGAAGTACGCCAGCTGATCGCCGAACAGGAAGTGGACAAACAACGGGCCGGCCATCTGCCAACCCTCGACCTGGTGGCCGCGCACGGCCGCTTTGCCTCCGTGGGAGGCAGCCTGTACGACGTGACCGTACCCGAGGAGAAGTACACCCAGACCGTGGTCGGTGTGCAGCTCAGCGTTCCCCTGTACGCCGGTGGCGGCACCCAAAGCCGCACGCGCGAGGCACGTGCCCTGCAGGGCGCCGCCGAGAGCGAGCTGGAAGATGCGCGACGCGAGGCAGATTTCATGGCCCGTCAGGCCTACCTCAACCTCACCGGTGGCATCAGCCAGTACCAGGCCCTGCAACAGGCCTTGCGTTCCAGCCAGAGCGATCTGCGCATTACCACGCACGCCTACGAGGCCGGCGCACGGATAAGCAACGATGTGCTGGATGCCGAGCAGCAGTTGACTCGCACGCGCCTGCAACTGGCCCGCCAGCGCTATGCCATCCTGCAGGCACAGTTACGCCTGATGGCGGCCAGCGGCAGCCTGAGCGACGACAGCCTCAAGGCCCTCAGTGCCCTGTTGACGGAGCGGGTTCAAGGGTAGGCACCCTCTCGGTACTGCCCTGCCACCTCGCGCAGTACCTCGCATACCCACTGCCCCGGCAGGCTCTGTGGCAAGGCGGCATTGCGGCAGATACCGACCGAGCCGCCGGGCTCGCGCACGCCCAGGTCGAGTTCGACCAACTCGCCACGGCGAAGGTCCAGCAGCACGGCATCGCGTGGTGCCACCCACAGCGCATCACTGCCCAGCAGGTAGCGTCGGCTCAGGGCCAGTGACAGGGTTTCCAGGCGCTGGGCCGGCATCTGGATGCCACATTGCACGAACAGGCTGTCGGCATGCTGGCGGATGGTGGTGCCAGCAGGCGGCAATACCAACGGGTAACGGCCCACCTGCGCCCGCTCCACCGGCGTGCCGGCCAGCAGCGGGTGGCCGGGCCGTACCACCAGGCTCATCGACTCGCTGTACAGGTGCTCGAACGACAGCCCCTGGATCTGCGGGCTATCGGTCATGCGCCCGACCACCAGTTCCAGTTCGCCCAGGCGCAACTGGCCGAGCAACTGCGCGCTGACCCCAGTGACCACACTGATCACCAGCGCCTCATGCCGCTGGTGCAGGCGGCACAGCACTTCGGGCATGAGCAGGCCTTCGACCGTGGACAACACGCCGATGCGAACTTGCGACGGCGCCCGCGCCTCGCCACGCAGGCTGCTGACGCCATCGCGCAGGGCCTGCACGCTGGGCCCGGCATAGCGCATGAAACGCGTGCCGGCCGGGGTCAGCTCGACGCCCTGGCGGCTGCGCGCGAACAGGCGCGTTTCCAGCAGGTCTTCGAGTTCCTTGAGGGTCTTGGAGATGGCCGGCTGACTGATTGCCAGGATGTCGGCAGCCCTGGCCAGGCTGCCCTGCCGGGCAATCTCCAGGAAGCACAGCAGGTGGCGGTACTTGATGCGGGTGTCGAGGTTCATGGGCTCAAGCTTACCGCATGCAGATAGCCTGTACCGGCCCTTTCGCGGGTGAACCCGCTCCCACAGCGATCTCCACAGTTCTCCAGACCTGTGCAGTACCTGTGGGAGCGGGCGTGCCCGCGAAGAGGCCGGTGCAGGCGGCAGATGACTATCAGGCAACAGCCAACTCCACCGCCTCCCCATTCAACCGCACCGGCCACACCCGCAGGCGCTGCCCGCTATCCTCCAGACACTCCCCGCTCTCCAGGCTGAAGTGCTGCTTGTACAACGGCGCCGCCACCACCAGCTCGCCCTGCACACTGCCCACCAGCCCGCGGCCGATGATGTTGGCGCCGGACCGCGGGTCGCGGTTGTCCACCGCGTACAGCGGCTGCGCCTGCCCCGGCAGGTAGAACAACGCCACCTGGGCCCCGTCGAGCCAAACCACCACCCCGGAATCGGCCACCAGGTCATCCGCCTGGCACACCGCCTGCCAGTTCTCGTGGGTCTTTACAGCAGCATTGGACAGGTTCATCAGACAGCCTCCTCGACGGTTGGGATCAGGTGCAGCGGCGCAGCAGGCCGGCGCTGTTCGCGTTCGCGCACGAAATGCACGTCCGGGTCGGCGCGGCGGTCGTTGACGAACGTACGGAAGCGCTTGAGCTTCTCGGGGTCGTTGAGGGCGTTGGCCCACTCGCATTCATACTGGTCGACCACATGCTGCATCTGCGCTTCCAGCTCGCTGGCCAGGCCCAGGCTGTCATCGATGATCACCTGCTTCAGGTAGTCCAGCCCACCTTCCAGGTTCTCGCGCCACACCGAGGTGCGCTGCAGTTTGTCGGCGGTGCGGATATAGAACATCAGCACGCGGTCGATCAGGCGCACCAGGGTCTCGTCGTCGAGGTCGGTGGCGAACAGCTCGGCGTGCCGCGGGCGCATGCCGCCATTGCCGCACACGTACAGGTTCCAGCCCTTGTCGGTGGCGATCACGCCGATGTCCTTGCTCTGTGCCTCGGCGCATTCGCGAGTGCAACCGGACACCGCGAACTTGAGCTTGTGCGGGCTGCGCAGGCCTTTGTAGCGGTCTTCCAGGCGCAGGGCCATGTCGACGCTGTCCTGCACGCCGTAACGGCACCAGGTGCTGCCAACGCACGATTTCACCGTGCGGGTCGACTTGCCGTAGGCATGGCCGGTTTCGAAGCCGGCCTCGATCAGCTCGCCCCAGATCAGCGGCAGCTCGTGCAACTGGGCGCCAAACAGGTCGATGCGCTGGCCGCCGGTGATCTTGGTGTACAGGTCGTACTTTTTCGCCACCTGGCCGATCACGATGAGCTTGTCGGGGGTGATCTCACCACCGGGGATGCGCGGCACCACCGAGTAGGTACCGTTCTTCTGCATGTTGGCCATGAAGGTGTCGTTGGTGTCCTGCAGCGGCACCAGCGCCGGGTCCATGATCGGCTGGTTCCAGCACGAGGCGAGGATACTGCCCACCGCCGGCTTGCAGATGTCGCAGCCAACGTGGCCCTTGCCGTGGCGTTCGAGCAGTTCGTTGAAGGTGCGGATACCCTCCACCCGTACCAGACCGTACAGTTCCTGGCGAGTGTAGGCGAAGTGCTCGCACAGGCTCTTGTCCACCGCCACGCCGCGGGCGGTCAGCTCATGCTCGAACACCTGCTTGAGCAGTGCCGCGCAACCACCACAACCGGTAGCTGCTTTCGTGCAGCCCTTGACTGCGGCAAGGTCGCCGCAGCCGCTGTCGATGGCGGCGCAGACCGCGCCCTTGCTGACGTTGTGGCACGAGCAGATGGTCGCACTGTCGGGCAGCGCATCGGCGCCCAGGGCCGGTGCACCACCGCCTTGCGGCAGGATCAGTGCCGCGGGGTCGGCTGGCAGGGCGATACCGTTCTGGGCGTATTGCAGCAGGGTGTCGTAGTAGCTGTTGTCGCCGACCAGCACCGCACCGAGCACGTGCTTGCCGCTGGCATCCACCACCAGCCGGCGGTAGGCGCTGTTGGCTTCGTCGATGAAGCGGTAGCTGCGTGCGCCAGGGGTAGCGCCATGGGCATCGCCGATGGAGCCGACATCCACGCCCAGCAACTTGAGCTTGGTCGACATGTTGGCACCGGTGAATTCGCCAGTGCTTTCCCCCATCAGCAATGCCGCCAGGTTGCGCGCCATGCTGTAGCCCGGGGCGACCAGACCGAACACGCTGCCGTTCCACGAGGCGCACTCGCCGATGGCAAAGATGCGTGGGTCGCTGCTGCGGCAATGGTTGTCGATCACCACGCCACCACGCGCGGCGATGTCCAGGCCACAGGCACGGCCCAGGGCATCCTGCGGGCGGATACCCGCGGAGAACACGATCAGGTCGGTTTCCAGGTGCTCGCCGCCATCGAAGTTCATGCGGTAGCGGTAGTCTTCACCCGCACTGATCGACTGGGTGGCACGCGACAGATGCACGCCAACACCCAGCGCTTCGATCTGTGCCTTGAGCGCGGCACCGCCCTCGCCGTCCAGCTGCACCGGCATCAACCGTGGGGCGAACTCCACCACGTGGGCTTCCAGGCCCAGCGACTTGAGGGCGTTGGCTGCTTCCAGGCCAAGCAGGCCACCGCCCACTACCACGCCACGGCGGGCACTGGCTGCGGCAGCGCGGATGGCGTCGAGGTCGTCGAGGGTGCGGTAGACAAGGCGGGCATTGCCGCTGGAACCTTCGATCGGCGGCACGAAGGGGTAGGAACCTGTGGCCAGCACCAGTTGGTCGTAGCCGTAGCGGCCCTCGGCGGTGACCACTTCGCCGCACTCACGGTCGATTTCCAGCACCGCTTCGCCGAGGTGCAGGTGCACCCCGTTGCTGCCGTAAAAGTCCTGCCCGCACAGGGCCAGGGTTTCGGCACAGCTGCCGCCGAAATACTCGGACAGGTGCACGCGGTCATAGGCGCGTTGGCGCTCTTCGCCGAACACATGCACTTCGAAGCGCTGCAGGGCGCCGCGGCTGACCAGTTGTTCGACACAATGGTGGCCGACCATGCCGTTGCCGACGATGACCAGTCGCTCTCGTTGCCCGCTGCTCGCTGTTGCCTTCATAAGCCGATCCTCGATCAAAAAAAAAAGCGCCTGGAGCCGAAGCTCCAGGCGCCTTTGCCTGTATTCATCACGGAAGGGGCCCGGGTTGATCGCCGTTGATCAGTGGGCTTTGTTGTAACTGGGATAAAGCAGGGAGTGTGCCAACTGGGTTGCCTGTGCCGGCCTCCTCGCGGGTGAACCCGCTCCCACAGGGGATCTCAACATCTTTCAGACCTGTGCAGTGCCTGTGGGAGCGGGTTCACCCGCGAAGAGGCCGGCACAGGTCATGCACATTCACAGTGCACAACACCCCATCCCGGTGCACATCAATACACATCCCGCCGATACCGCTTGGCCCTGCCCAGCGCTTCGACATAAGCCGCAGCAGCCCCTGCATCCATGCCGCCATGCTCGGCGACGATCGCCCGCAACGCCGCATCCACATCCTTGGCCATGCGCTGCGCATCGCCACACACGTAGAAGTACGCCCCCGCCTCCAGCCACTGCCACAACTGCGCGCCCTGTTCGAGCATGCGCTGCTGCACATAGACCTTCTCGGCCTGGTCGCGTGAAAACGCCGTGTCCAGACGCAGGTGCCCTGCAGCCTGCCAGGCCTGCAGCTGCTCCTGGTAATAGAAATCGGTGGCCGCGTACTGCTCGCCGAAGAACAGCCAGTTGGCCCCTTTCGCCCCACGTGCCTCTCGCTCTTCGAGAAAGGCCCTGAACGGCGCAATGCCGGTGCCGGGGCCAACCATGATCACCGGCACGCTGTCATCCTCGGGCAGGCGAAAGTGCTTCGACACTTGCGGGAAAATGGCCACTTTCAGCGCCTGCGCACGGTCGGCAAGGAAGCTTGAACACACCCCTTTTCGCGCTCCATAGCGCACCGTGGAAACGGTCAGGTGCACCTGCTGCGGGTGTGCCAGCGGGCTGGAGCTGATCGAATACAGGCGCGGCTGCAACGGTTTGAGCAGCTCCAGCCAGCTGGCCAGCGGCAGCTTTTGGGGGAAGGCGCGCAGCACATCGACCAGTTGCCGCCCCCACAACCAGTCCTGCAGCTCGGCCTTGCACTCGGGCTGCAGCAGGCGCTGCAGGTCCGGGGCATTGCCGGCGAAGGCCAGCAGCTGCTGCGTGGTGACCCTGGCAATCTCCAGGTGCGCTTGCAGGGCTTCGGTCAGCGGCATGGCGGGTTGGCCTTTCAGCTGAACCATGGTCTGGCCATCGAGCTGCATCAACACCAGCAGTTCGTCGACCAGGGCCGGACAGTTGCGCGGCCACACGCCCAAGGCATCACCGGCGGCATAGGTAAAACCGCTGCCGCTCAGGTCGAACACCAGTTGACGGGTTTCCTTGCTGGCACCCGGGCCGTTGAGCAGGCGGTTTTCCAGCAAGGTGGCAGCCCAGGGTTGCTGCTTGCCATAGGTCGCCACGGGCGCAGGCTCGGTGACCGCTTGCAGTGCAGCAGCGCTGCCTAGCGTAGGCAGCAGCGCATCCAGCCAGGCGGCGAAGGCGTCGTCGAAGTCCGGCTCGCAGTCCACCCGCTGCAGCAGGCGCCGCCCGCCCAGCTCGGCCAGGCGTTGGTCGAGCTTGCGGCCAAAGCCGCAGAACTGGTCGTAACTGGAGTCGCCCAGGGCCAGCACGGCAAAAGGCAGTTCGGCGCAGTGGGCGCCCTCCTCGCCCTGCAAGGCTTGCCAGAACGCCGCTGCGCTGTCGGGCGCGTCGCCATCGCCAAAGGTGCTGGCGATCAGCACCACGCTGGCGGCGCCCTGCAGTTGGCGCGGGCTGACCGCTTCCATGCAACTGAGCTGCACGTCGAGGCCGGCACCGCGCAGGCGCTCGGCACAGCGTTCGGCCAACAGCTCGCCGTTGCCGGTTTGCGAAGCCCACAGCACCTGGTGCCGTGGTGCTATCAACGCTGCATCGGGCAGCACCGCCGGCTGGGCGAACAGCCCGGCCAGCAAGCCATCGATGAACAGCCGGCGGTTGGCGGCCAGCGGCGCACTGGCCGGCAGGCAGGGCACGCCCTCGGCGCGCGCCTGGTCCAGGCCTAGCAGGAAGCCTTGCAGATAATGGCGCTCTTCCTCGGCCAGCACCGGGGCTGGCAGGGTGTCCAGGCCAAGCAGACGGGACAGGGTGGCGGTCGGCATGCGGGCAGGCTCCGGATTGGCAGTGTTCAGATCAAGGGCTTCGATGCGCTCACCGGCAACCCGCTCCAGGGTCACGGCACAATGCTTGAACGCCGGCTGCAACGACAGCGGGTCGACCGCATCGCAGGTCACGGCGTTGATCGCCAGTTGCTCGCCGACCAGGTCGTTCCAGTGGAACGGGGCAAAGCAGTTGCCAGGCATGACCCGGTCGCTGATCCGCGCGGGTAGCACGGCCTGCCCGCGGCGCGAGCGAATGGCCACCTGGTCCTTTTCGGCGATGCCTAGCCGGGCAGCATCTTCGCGGTGGATTTCCACGAAGGGGCCGGGCTCCAGCTTGTTCAGCGCCGGTACCTTGCCGGTCTTGGTCAGGGTGTGCCACTGGTGCTGCACGCGGCCTGTATTCAGCACCATGGGGTAATCGGCATCCGGCAGTTCCGCTGCTGGCAACCAGGGCCGGGCCAAGAAGCGGGCCTTGCCGCTGGCGGTCGGGAAGGCCAACACCGGGCACTCGCCCTGGGCATGGTGCAACAGCGTCTGGCTGCTGCCGTCGTTGCGATAGCGCAGCGGGCTGCGCGGGTTGTCACGGCCCGGGGCGCAGGGCCACTGGCGCGGCTGCTCGCGCAGTTCGGCATAGCCGATGCCACGTAGGTCGTAGCCGGTGGTTGGGTTGTGAAAGCGGCGAATCTCCTCGTACACAGCTTCCGCATCGGGGTAGTCGAAGGCGTCGGCGTAGCCCATGGCACAGGCGACCCGGGCGATGATCTGCCAGTCTGGCAGGCTCTGCCCGGGCGGCTCGACGGCGCGCGGCATGAGAGTGAGGTTGCGCTCGCTGTTGATCATCACGCCCTCGCCTTCGGCCCACAGCGCAGCCGGTAGCAGGATGTCGGCGTAGCGGTTGGTCTCGGTGTCGAGGAAGGCATCCTGGGTAATCACCAGTTCGGCCTGACGCAGGCCGTCGATCACCTGCTGCCGGTTGGCGACACTGGCCACCGGGTTGCTGCAGATGACCCAGCAGGCCTTTACCGCACCGCTTTTCATCTGCTCGAACAGCGCCACCGTGCCATCGCCGCCTTCGCTGCGCAGGCTGCCCGGAGGCAGTTGCCACTGCTGCTCGACGAAGGCGCGGTCTTGCGCCACCAGCGCCGAGCGCTGGCCAGGCAGGCCAGGGCCCATGTAGCCCATCTCGCGGCCCCCCATGGCATTGGGTTGGCCGGTCAGCGAAAACGGCCCGCTGCCGGGGCGGCAGATGGCGCCAGTGGCCAGGTGCAGGTTGCAGATCGCATTGGTGTGCCAGGTGCCGTGGATGCTCTGGTTCAGGCCCATGGTCCAGCAGCTCATCCAGTTGCTGGCGCTGCCGATCCATTCGGCTGCCCTGATGATGTCGGCCTCGGCCAGCCCGGTTATTGCGGCCACCCGGTCAGGGGTGTAGTCATCGAGAAAGGCCGGCAGGTCGTCCCAGCCTTCGGTGTGGCGGGCGATGAAGTCGGGGTCGGTGTGGCCGTTACGCAGCAGCAGGTGCAGCAGGCCGTTGAGCAAGGCCATGTCGCTACCGGGGCGCACCTGCAGAAACAGGTCGGCCTTGTCGGCGGTGGCGCTGCGCCGCGGGTCGACGACGATCAGCTTGGCCCCCGCCTTGACCCGGTCGAGCAGGCGCAGGAACAGGATCGGGTGACAGTCGGCCATGTTGGCGCCAATCACCAGGAATACGTCGGCGTGCTCGAAGTCCTGGTAGCTGCCGGGCGGGCCATCGGCACCGAGCGACAGCTTGTAGCCGCTGCCGGCACTGGCCATGCACAGGCGCGAGTTGGACTCGATGTGGCGGGTGCGGATAAAGCCCTTGGCCAGCTTGTTGGCCAGGTACTGGGCCTCCAGCGACATCTGCCCGGACACGTAGAGCGCCACGGCGTCGGGGCCGTGCTGATCGATGATGCCGCGCAAGCGCGCAGCGGCGGCGGCGATGGCCTGGTCGATGCCGGTACGCGCTGGCTGCTGGCTGCGCTGCTGGCGCACATAGGCATCATTCATGCGCCCGGCGGCGGTCAGCGGCAGGTGTGCGGTGAGGCCTTTGGTGCACAGGCGGCCGAAATTGCTGGGGTGCTGCTTGTCGCCGCTGATCTTGCCAACCTTGCCATCGGCAACGCTCATGACAATGCCGCAACCGACGCCGCAGTAGGGGCAGACGCTGCGCACTTCGCTGTTGGCCATGGGCGGGCTCCTGTAGGGAACGCAAAAAGGCGCCGGCTGCCCTGCTTGCTAGGCAAGCGGGGCAACACGGCGCCTTTGTCGTGAAGTTTTGCGGGCTGTCGACGTTGATAGCCCTGGATGGAGGTGAAACAGCAATTTATGGGCCAGCTGTGCGCCCCTTTCGCGGGCATGCCCGCTCCCACAGGGATATCACAAGGCCTGAGAGCGGTGCTGCACCTATGGGAGCGGGCGTGCCCGCGAAGAGGCCGGTACAGGCTATGCACCATGCAATGGCAACCCCACACCCCATGGCGCTATGCTGGGGCACATTCCAGCACGAGCCACTGCCCTCCGCCCATGTCCCAGGTGATTATCAAGACCCCCACCCAACTCGACCTGATGCGCCGCGCCGGCCAGCTGCTTGCCCAGGTGTTCGCCGACCTCGACAGCTTCATCCGCCCCGGCGTGACTACCATGCAGATCAACGACCGCGCCGAGGCGTTCATCGTCGGCACGCTCAAGGCTCGCCCGGCGAGCAAGGGCCAGTATGGCTTCCCCTATTCGCTCAACACCTCGGTGGACCATGTGGTGTGCCATGGAATGCCCAAGGTCGGTGAAGTGCTGAAAGAAGGCTCGATCATCAACGTCGACATCACCCTGGAACAAGGCGGCTATATCGCCGACTCGTCGAAGATGTACAGCATCGGGCCGATCAGCGATGAGGCGCAGCGCCTGATCGACACCACCTATGGCGCGCTATGGAAAGGCATCGAACAGGTACGCCCCGGGGCTACGCTGGGTGATATCGGCCATGCCATCCAGACCCATGCCGAAGCGGCGGGCTACAGCGTCGTGCGTGAGTATTGCGGGCATGGCATTGGCCAGCAGATGCATGAAGGGCCCGAGGTGCTGCACATTGGCCAGCGCGGGATGGGCCTGAAGTTGGAGCCGGGGATGGTGTTTACCATCGAACCGATGATCAACCAGGGCGGACGCGGGACGCGCACGCTGAAGGATGGCTGGACGGTGATTACCCGCGACCACAGCTTGTCGGCGCAGTGGGAGCATACCGTGGCGGTGACCGAGGATGGGGTCGAGGTGCTGACCTTACGGGAAGAAGAGCGTCGCCGCTGAAATTGCTACAGATCCTCTGTGGGAGCGGGTTCACCCGCGAACACCGGCAAAGCCGGTGCCATGCACCGTGTCGCATTCTTCGTGGGTAAACCCGCTCCCACAGGGGCCAGGCAGCGCCTGTTGGTTTTTTGCTCAATGCAGAAACAAAAAAAGCGACCCTAAGGTCGCTTTCTCTGTTACTTCCGGGTGTTCAGTAGGCCCTGGAAGTGGAATATGGCGCAGCGGACGGGACTCGAACCCGCGACCCCCGGCGTGACAGGCCGGTATTCTAACCGACTGAACTACCGCTGCGCTAAACATCGAGTGGTGGGTGATGACGGGATCGAACCGCCGACCCTCTGCTTGTAAGGCAGATGCTCTCCCGGCTGAGCTAATCACCCATGTCTCTCGGTGTGGCGCGCATTCTACGGGCGACTTTCCGCTCTGGCAAGCACTTATCAAACTTTTTGCAAATTTCTCGAAAACACCAAATCACAGGCACAAAAAAAGCGACCCTGAGGTCGCTTTCTCTGTTACTTCCGGGTGTTCAGTAGGCCCTGGAAGTGGAATATGGCGCAGCGGACGGGACTCGAACCCGCGACCCCCGGCGTGACAGGCCGGTATTCTAACCGACTGAACTACCGCTGCGCTAAACATCGAGTGGTGGGTGATGACGGGATCGAACCGCCGACCCTCTGCTTGTAAGGCAGATGCTCTCCCGGCTGAGCTAATCACCCTTCGTCTCGGTGTGGCGCGCATTCTACGGACGGCCCCGTACCCTGGCAAGCACTTTTTAAACTTTTTTCAAAAAAAACCTCAGGTCTTTCAAAGACCTAGCGTTGCCACGTGCATCTTTACATCCAGCCACAGCTACTGGCACTCCGACAGGGTTGGCCTGAGAGCACCGCTCGGAGAATAATGCCCGCCTTATGCATTAAGGAGAGATTGCCCCTCATGTGGTTCAAGAACCTGCTGACCTACCGCCTGACCCAGGAAGTCCCGTTCGAGCCTGAAGCGCTGGAAGCGGCCCTGGCCAGCAAGCCGGCCCGCCCCTGCGCCAGCCAGGAGCTGACCACCTATGGTTTCGTCGCGCCATTCGGCAAGGGCGAAGACGCTCCCCTGGTGCATGTCAGCGGCGAGTACCTGCTGATTGCCGCGCGCAAGGAAGAACGCATCCTGCCCAGCAGCGTGGTCAACGACGCGGTGAAGGAAAAGGTGGAAGAGATCGAGACCGAGCAGATGCGCAAGGTCTATAAAAAGGAACGCGACCAGATCAAGGACGAGATCATCCAGGCCTTCCTGCCGCGCGCGTTCATCCGCCGCTCGATGATCTTCGCCGCCATTGCCCCGCGCCTGGGCGTGATTCTGGTCAACTCGGCCAGCGCCAAGCGTGCCGAAGACCTGTTGTCGACCCTGCGTGAAGTGATGGGCTCGCTGCCGGTGCGCCCGGCCACCGTGAAAATCGCACCGGTTGCCACCATGACCGAGTGGGTCAAGTCGCAGGAAGCTGCCGAAGGCTTCTATGTGCTGGACGAATGCGAACTGCGCGACACCGCCGAAGATGGCGGTATCGTGCGCTGCAAGCGCCAGGACCTGACCGGCGAGGAAATCCAGCTGCACTTGAGCACCGGCAAGGTGGTTACCCAGCTGGCCCTGGCCTGGCAGGACAAGCTGTCGTTCATTCTGGATGACAAGATGGTGATCAAGCGCCTGAAGTTCGAAGAGCTGCTGCAGGAGCAGGCCGAGCAGGATGGTGGCGATGAGGCTGCCCAGCAGTTCGATGCCAGCTTCCAGCTCATGATGATGACCTTTGCCGAATTCCTGCCGGTGCTGTTCGAGGCGCTGGGTGGGGAAGAGATTCCGCAAGGGGTCTGACTGGTTTTGAAATGCCGGTGCTGGCCTTGAAGTGATTTTTGGCAGTGCCGGCCCTTTCGCGGGTGAACCCGCTCCCACAGGTACTGCACAAGATTCGAAGCCTGTGCGGTTCCTGTGGGAGCGGGTTCACCCGCGAAAGGGCCAGTGAAATCAATAACGCTATAAACAGAAAAGGACTTGCCCCATGCGTGCCCTCGCCGCCCTCAGCCGCTTCGTCGGCAATACCTTCGCCCTGTGGGTGCTGGTGTTCGCCGTACTGGCCTTCCTGCAACCGCAATGGTTCATCGCCTTGAAGGTGGCCATCGTGCCGCTGCTGGGCCTGGTGATGTTCGGCATGGGCCTCACCCTCAAGCTCGATGACTTCGCCGCCCTCGCCCGCCAGCCCTGGCGAGTGATGCTGGGGGTGGTCGCGCACTTCGTGATCATGCCGGGCATGGCCTGGCTGTTGTGCCAGCTGTTCCACCTGCCGCCGGAAATTGCCGTGGGCGTGATTCTGGTTGGCTGCTGCCCGAGCGGGACAGCGTCGAACGTGATGGTCTGGCTGTCCCGCGGCGACCTGGCGCTGGCGGTGGCAATTGCCGCGGTGACCACCCTGCTCGCGCCGCTGCTGACCCCTGCGCTGATCTGGTTCCTGGCCTCGGCCTGGCTGCCGGTGTCCTTCATGGACATGTTCTGGTCGATCCTGCAACTGGTGATGCTGCCGATCGTGCTCGGCGTACTGGCCCAGCGGCTGCTTGGCGCGCGGGTGCAGGCGGCGGTGCAGGTGCTGCCGCTGGTGTCGGTGGTGAGTATCGTGATGATCGTGTGCGCGGTGGTGGCGGCCAGCCAGGCGAAAATCGCCGAGTCGGGGCTGCTGATAATGGCGGTGGTGATATTGCACAACAGCTTCGGCTACTTGCTGGGGTACCTGACCGGCAAGCTGTGCAAACTGCCATTGGCACAGCGCAAATCGCTGGCGCTGGAGGTGGGTATGCAGAATTCCGGGCTGGGCGCGGCACTGGCGGCGGCGCATTTTTCGCCGCTGGCGGCGGTGCCGAGTGCGTTGTTCAGCGTTTGGCACAATATTTCCGGGGCGCTGCTGTCGACCTGGTTCCGGCGCATGGGGGAACCTGTGGCAGAAGCTGAAGGTGGGGAGCCGGCCAGGCATTGATGTTGCCTGCACTGGCACTTTCGCGGGCACGCCCGCTCCCACAGAGATCTCCACAATCTTCAGACCTGTGCAGTACCTGTGGGAGCGGGCGTGCCCGCGAAAGGACCGGCACAGGCTTGCCCCTAGGGCTGCAGGTGTGCACCATGTATCCACTGTGAGGACGACCTCACGACGCACCGCGTGACCATTCCGGGGACGGCCCCATCATTCACAACGATGGAGATACACAATGTCCTGGGTCATCCTGTTCTTCGCCGGCCTGTTCGAGGTCGGCTGGGCCGTCGGCCTGAAATACACCGATGGCTTCAGCAAGCCACTGCCCACCGTCCTCACCGTCGCCGCCATGGCCATCAGCCTGGGCCTGCTGGGCCTGGCCATGAAAGAGCTGCCGCTGGGTACCGCCTATGCCATCTGGACCGGTGTTGGCGCTGTCGGCACGGTGATCGCCGGCATCATCCTGTTCGGCGAGTCCATGGCCCTGGTACGCCTGGTCAGCGTGGCGCTGATCGTTACCGGCCTGGTCGGCCTGAAAGTCAGCGCCAGCTAACCCCCCCCTTAGCGCAGGTTGCCGCGCAGGCGGCTGACCTGCTCACGCAAGGCTTCTGGCTGCGCCGCCTCCATCGGGATGGCGGCGCCTGCCACGATGGTCACCCGCGACCACAGGCGCTTGAAAAAGCCCTTGGCCGGGTCACGACTGAAGAAGCTGCCCCACAAACCCTGCAAGGCCAACGGAATGACCGGCACCGGGGTTTCTTCGAGGATGCGGTTGACGCCGCCCTTGAACACATCGATCTCGCCATCCCCGGTCAGCTTGCCTTCAGGGAAGATGCATACCAGCTCGCCATCGGCCAGGTACTCGGCAATACGCGCGAAAGCACATTCGTAGATGGCCAGGTCTTCGTTGCGCCCGGCAATCGGGATGGCGCCTGCGGTGCGGAACACAAAGTTGAGTACCGGCAGGTTGTAGATCTTGTAGTACATGACGAAGCGGATCGGCCGGCGGATCGCCCCACCCAGCAGCAGCGCATCGACAAACGACACGTGGTTGCACACCAGCAGCGCCGCGCCTTCGTCGGGGATGCGTTCGAGGTCGCGGTGCTGAACCCGGTACATCGAATGGCTGAGCAGCCAGATCAGGAAGCGCATGGTGAACTCGGGCACGATCCTGAAGATATAGGCGTTGACCGCGATGTTGAGCAGCGACACCACCAGGAACAGTTGCGGGATGGTCAGCTCGGCCAGGCCCAGCAGGATGATGGTGAGCACTGCCGACACCACCATGAACAGGGCGTTGAGGATGTTGTTGGCAGCGATCACCCGAGCGCGCTGGTCTTCGGCGGTGCGGGCCTGGATGAGTGCGTACAGCGGAACGATGTAGAAGCCGCCGAACACTCCAAGGCCGACGATCGACAGAAGGATCCACCAGGCCTGGCCCATGCCCAACAGCGCCAGCCAGTCATGCGGTGCCGCCGCAGCCGGCACATCGCCGGAGTGCCACCACCAAAGCAGGCCGAACAGGCTCAGCCCGAACGAGCCGAACGGCACCAGGCCGATTTCCACCTTGCGCCCGCTCAGGCGCTCGCACAGCAGCGAACCCAGGGCGATCCCCACAGAGAACAGGGTCAGCACCAGGGTCACCACGGTGCCATCACCGTGCAGCCAGTCCTTGGCATAGGCAGGGATCTGCGTGAGGTAGATGGCACCGACGAACCAGAACCACGAGTTGCCGACGATCGAGCGCGACACCGCCGGCGGCTGCCCAAGGCCCATGCGCAGGATCGCCCACGACTGCCTGAAGATGTTCCAGTCCAGCGACATTTGCGGCGAAGCGGCAGCGGCCCGCGGGATCCAGCGGCTGGCCAGGTAGCCGAGCACGGCGGTGCCGACCACGCCACCGGCCACCACGGTGGCATAGCTGTCGGCCGACATCATCACCCCGGCACCGATGGTGCCGGCAAGGATGGCCAGGAAGGTACCGGTTTCCACCAGCCCGTTGCCGCCGACCAGTTCTTCCTCGCGCAGTGCCTGCGGCAGGATCGAGTACTTCACCGGGCCGAACAGCGCCGAGTGGGTCCCCATGCCGAACAGCGCCACCAGCATCAGCGCCAGGTGGTTGGTGATGAAGCCGAGCGCGCCTACTGCCATGATCGCGATCTCGGCCAGCTTGATGGCCCGGATCAGCGCATCCTTGGCGAACTTCTCGCCAAACTGCCCGCCCAGCGCAGAGAACAGGAAGAACGGCAGGATGAACAGCAGGGCGCACAGGTTGACCCAGATCGAACGGTCACCCTCGCCCAGGCTGAGCTTGAACAGGATCGCCAGGATCAGCGACTGCTTGAACAGGTTGTCGTTGAAGGCACCCAGCGACTGGGTGATGAAAAACGGCAGGAAACGCCGCTTGCCGAGCAAGGTGAATTGCGAGGAGTGACTCATCGTCCTTGGTCCTGAGGGCTTTTCAATTGGAGGCGCGCCGGGCGCGACAAGCCACAAATCTGCATGGGAAATGCGCTGGCTGGCAAGCGCTCAAGGAGTTTGCAGGACTGTACCGGCTCTTTCGCGGGCACGCCCGCTCCCACACGGATATCACATCGCCGCACCTGTGGGAGCGGGCGTGCCCGCGAAAGGCCTGCGCAGCAAGCCTCTGTTGGCATATGCTGGCGCCCGGCAAAACAGAACAACAAGGATGTGGTCATGCTCGCCGCCATAAAACGCTACCCGCACACCGTACGCCTGCTGCTCACCACCACCTTCACCCTTACCGTCGCTCGCGCCCTTACCCTGCCCTACCTGGTGGTGTACCTGGCCGACAACTTCCAGCTGCCAATCAGCCAGATCGGCCTGCTGATCGGTGGTGCGCTGATCATCGCCTCGCTGCTGAGCCTGTATGGCGGCCACCTGGTGGATACCTTGCGCAACCACACACTGGTCAGCGCCAGCACCCTGCTGTTTGCCGCGGCCTTCATCGGCGCGGTCGTCAGCAATTCGGCGCTGCTGTTCTTTCTCTGCCTGGTACTGATCAACCTGGCCCTGGCAGTGGTCGACATCGCCGCCAAGGCGGGCTTCTGCGCGTTGCTGCCGGTGGAGGAACGGGCCGAGGTGTTCGCCATCAAGTACACCCTCAGCAACGTCGGCTACGCCGCCGGCCCGCTGCTGGGCGTGGCCATGCTGGAGCTGAACGACCATATGCCGTTCATCGCCTCCGCCCTGCTCGGCCTGGCTATGTGCCTGGCCTACTGGCGCCTGGGTGACCGCAGCCTGCAAGCCAATGCGCCGGACAAGCCCGGGGCCGGCTTTGGCCAGGTGGCGCTGGGGCTGGCCCGTGACCGGCGGCTGGTATGCTTCACCCTGGGCGGGGTGCTGAGCGCGGTGGTATTCGGCCAGTTCACCGCCTACCTGTCGCAGTACCTGGTGGTGACCAGCAGCCCGGCCGAGGCGGCGCGCCTGATCGGTTACCTGGTGACCACCAACGCAGTGACGGTGATTGCCCTGCAGTACCTGATCGGTCGCCGCATCAGCCGCCAGCGCCTGATCCCCTGGTTGCTGGCCGGCATGGGCCTGTTCATCGCCGGGCTGCTGGGCTTTGCCCTGGCCGGTTCGGCGCTGGCGTGGTGCCTGGCGATGCTGGTGTTCACCCTGGGCGAGATCATCGTGATCCCGGCCGAGTACATGTTCATCGACCTGATCGCGCCGGAGCACTTGCGTGGGGTGTATTACGGTGCGCAGAACCTGTCCAACCTCGGCGCGGCGCTGGGGCCGGTGATGGTGGGGTTTGCCCTGGTGCATCTGTGGCCAGGGGCGATCTTCTACCTGCTGGTGTTGTCGGTGATACTGGCGGGGGTGTTTTATTGGCTGGGTACCCGCAAAGGATGATGTCTGCTCTGCTGGTCTCCTCGCGGGTGAACCCGCTCCCACAGGAACAGCGCCCCTTTCGAAGCCTGTGCAGTAACTGTGGGAGCGGGTTCACCCGCGAAAGGGCCGGCACAGGTTAAAGAGAACCCTGCGACCACCTGCCACTGCGACCATCGTCTGCGCTGACGAAGCGGCACCTGCGTGCCAGACTGATTGATCGGGACCGCGTTATCTTTTTGCTTCGGAGTATTCATGTCGTTGTCCAGCGGGCTGATCGCCGTGGTCGCCCTGGCCTATATGGCCATCATGTTCGCCATCGCCTTCTACGGCGACCGCCGCAGCACGCCGTTGCCGCCGAAGCTGCGTGCCTGGGTGTACAGCCTGTCGCTGGCCGTGTACTGCACCAGCTGGACCTTCTTCGGCGCGGTCGGCCAGGCCGCCGAACAGCTCTGGGCATTCCTGCCGATCTACCTTGGCCCGGTGCTGCTGCTGATCTTCGCGCCCTGGGTGCTGCAGAAGATGGTGCTGATCAGCAAGCAGCAGAACATCACCTCGATCGCCGACTTCATCGCCGCGCGCTACGGCAAGTCACAGTCCCTGGCAGTGGTCGTGGCGCTGATCTGCCTGATCGGTGTGCTGCCGTACATCGCTTTGCAGCTCAAGGGGATCGTGCTGGGCGTTAACCTGCTGATCGGCGCCAATGCCGACGCTACCGGCACCCGCGTGCAGGACACCGCGCTGGTGGTGTCGCTGGTACTGGCACTGTTCGCCATCGTCTTCGGTACCCGTAGCCTGGACGTGACCGAACACCACCGTGGCATGGTCCTGGCGATTGCCTTCGAATCGCTGATCAAGCTGCTGGCCTTCCTCGCCGTAGGCATCTTCATCGTCTTCAACCTGTATGACGGCTTCGACGACCTGTTCAGCCAGGCCCGCCAGTCGATCCACCTGCAGGACTATTGGCAGGAAACCATCAACTGGCCGTCGATGGTGGTGCAGACCGCCGTGGCGATGATGGCGATCATCTGCCTGCCACGGCAATTCCACGTCACCGTGGTGGAAAACATCGAACCCCAGGACATGCGCCTGGCACGCTGGGTATTCCCGATGTACCTGGCGCTCGCCGCGCTGTTCGTGGTGCCGATCGCGCTGGCCGGGCAGATGCTGCTGCCGGGCACGGTAATCTCCGATTCGTTCGTCATCAGCCTGCCGCTGGCCGAGGCACACCCGAGCCTGGCCCTGCTGGCATTCATCGGTGGAGCCTCGGCGGCCACCGGCATGGTCATCGTCGAGGCCGTGGCGCTGTCGACCATGGTCTCCAACGACATGCTGCTGCCCTGGCTGCTGCGCCGTACCAACGCCGAGCGGCCGTTCGAGGCGTTCCGCCACTGGATGCTCTCGGTACGCCGGGTGACCATCGTGGTGATCCTGCTGCTGGCGTATGTCAGCTATCGTCTGCTGGGCTCCACCGCCAGCCTGGCGACCATCGGCCAGATCGCCTTTGCCGCCGTGACCCAGCTGACCCCGGCCATGCTCGGTGCACTGTACTGGAAACAGGCCAACCGCCGCGGTGTGTTCGCCGGCCTGGCCGCAGGTATTTTCCTGTGGTTCTACACCTTGGTGCTGCCGATTGCCGCGCACAGCGTGGGCTGGTCGCTGCAGCTGTTCCCAGGGTTGGCGTGGCTGCACGGCAACCCGCTGAACCTGCCGATCAGCCCGCTTACCCAGGGCGTGGTGCTGTCGCTGGCGGGCAACTTCACCCTGTTCGCCTGGGTTTCGGTGCTGTCGCGCACGCGGGTGTCCGAGCATTGGCAGGCAGGCCGCTTCATCGGCCAGCAGACCAGCGCCAGGCCCAGCAGCAAGCCGCTGCTGGCGGTGCAGATCGACGACCTGCTGACCCTGGCCTCGCGCTTTGTCGGCGAAGAACGCGCCCGGCAGAGCTTCATCCGCTTCGCCTACCGCCAGGGCAAGGGCTTCAACCCCAACCAGAACGCCGATGGCGACTGGATCGAACACACCGAACGCCTGCTGGCCGGCGTGCTCGGCACCTCGTCGACCCGCGCCGTGGTCAAGGCCGCCATCGAAGGCCGCGACATGCAGCTGGAAGACGTGGTGCGTATTGCCGACGAAGCCAGCGAGGTGCTGCAGTTCAACCGCGCCCTGCTGCAAGGGGCCATCGAGAACATCAACCAGGGCATCAGCGTGGTCGACCAGAACCTGCACCTGGTGGCCTGGAACCGCCGTTACCTGGAACTGTTCAACTACCCCGACGGGCTGATCAGCGTGGGCCGGCCGATCGCCGACATCATCCGCTACAACGCCGAGCGTGGCCTGTGCGGCCCGGGCGAGGCGCAGGTGCATGTGGCGCGGCGCCTGCACTGGATGCGCCAGGGCCGTGCGCACTCTTCCGAGCGCTTGTTCCCCAATGGCCGGGTGATCGAACTGATCGGCAACCCGATGCCGGGCGGCGGTTTCGTCATGAGCTTCACCGACATCACCCCGTTCCGCGAGGCCGAGCAGGCCCTGCGCGATGCCAACGAAAGCTTGGAACAACGGGTGGCGGAACGCACTCAAGAGCTGTCGCAGCTAAACCAGGCGTTGTCCGAAGCCAAGAGCCGTGCCGAAGCGGTGAGCCAGTCCAAGACCCGTTTCCTGGCTGCGGTAAGCCATGACCTGATGCAGCCGCTGAACGCCGCCCGGCTGTTCTCCGCTGCCTTGTCGCAGCAAGCCGAGGGCATGAATGAAGAGGCCCGGCAACTGGTGCAGCACATGGACAGCTCGCTGCGCTCGGCTGAAGAGCTGATCAGCGACCTGCTGGATATCTCGCGCCTGGAAAACGGCAAGATCACCCCGGATACCAAGCCCTTTGCCCTCAACGAACTGTTCGACACCCTGGGCGCCGAATTCAAGGTGCTGGCCGCCGAGAAGGGCCTTGAGTTCCGCCTGCGCGGCAGTCGCCTGCGGGTGGACAGCGACATGAAACTGCTGCGCCGGGTGCTGCAGAACTTCCTGACCAACGCCCTGCGCTATGGCAAGAGCCCGATCCTGCTGGGCGCACGGCGCCAGGGTGAACAGTTGTGGCTTGAGGTGTGGGACCGTGGCCCGGGCATCGCCGACGACAAGCTGCAGGTGATCTTCCAGGAGTTCAAGCGCCTGGACAGCCACCAGACCCGCGCCGAGAAGGGGCTGGGCCTGGGCCTGGCGATCGCCGACGGCCTGTGCCGTGTGCTGGGACACAAGCTGGAGGTGCGCTCATGGCCGGGCAAGGGCACGGTGTTCCGCGTCAGCGTACCGATTGCCCGGCAGGCCGCCACGGCGCCCACCGCCCCGGTGGAACAGGTCGGCCAGCCACTTGCCGGGCTGCAGGTGCTCTGCGTGGACAACGAAGACAGCATCCTGATCGGCATGAACAGCCTGCTCAGCCGCTGGGGTTGCCAGGTGTGGACCGCGCGCAACCGTGCCGAATGCGAAGCCCTGCTGACCAAGGGCATGCGCCCGCACCTTGCACTGGTGGACTACCACCTGGACGACGGCGAGACCGGTACAGGGCTGATGGGCTGGCTACGCGCGCGCCTGGGTGAGCCGGTGCCGGGCGTGGTAATCAGTGCCGACGGCAGCAAGGAAACCATCGCCATGGTGCATGCCTCTGGCCTGGACTACCTGGCCAAGCCGGTCAAGCCGGCGGCCCTGCGCGCCATGCTCAATCGCCATCTGAGCCTGGTTCAGTAAGCGCTTCGTCCGGCAACGCCTCGTCGGAAAGCGCCCGCTCCAGCAGGTCGGCCGGCAGGCTCTTGCTGGCGCGGGCGCCCAGCAGCTTCAGCTGTTCGCTGCGGCTGACCAGGTTGCCGCGCCCTTCACACAGCTTGTTGCGCGCGGCGGCATAGGCCTTGTCCACCTGCTGCAGGCGGCTGCCCAACTCGTCCAGGTCCTGGATGAACAGCACGAACTTGTCGTACAGCCAGCCGGCGCGCTCGGCGATCTCGCGGGCGTTCTGGCCCTGGCGTTCCTGCTTCCACAGGCTGTCGATCACCCGCAAGGTGGCTAGCAAGGTGGTCGGGCTGACGATCACTATCTGCCGGTCGAAGGCTTCCTGGAACAGGTTCGGCTCCGCCTGCAGGGCTGCCGAGAAGGCGGCCTCGATCGGCACGAACAGCAGCACGAAATCCAGGCTGTGCAGGCCCTCGAGGCGGTTGTAGTCCTTGCTCGACAGGCCTTTGACGTGGCTGCGCAGTGACTGCACATGCTGCTTGAGCGCGGCCTCGTCGTTGCCGGCGACGAACTGCTGGTAGGCGGTGAGGCTGACCTTGGCATCCACCACTACCTGCTTGTCGCCGGGCAGCATGATCAGCACATCAGGCTGGAAGCGCTCGCCATCGGCGCTCTTGAGGCTGACCTGGGTCTGGTATTCGCGGCCCTTTTCCAGGCCGGCATGCTCCAGTACCCGCTCCAGGATCAGCTCCCCCCAGTTGCCCTGGGTTTTCTGGCCCTTCAGCGCCTGGGTCAGGTTGGTAGCTTCGTCGGACAGGCGCAGGTTGAGTTGCTGCAGGCGCTCCAGCTCCTTGCCCAGCGAGAAGCGCTCGCGGGCTTCCTGCTGGTAGCTTTCCTCCACACGTTTTTCGAAGGCCTGGATGCGCTCCTTGAGCGGGTCGAGCAACTGGCCGAGGTGCTGCTGGCTGGTCTGGGCGAAGCGCTGCTCGCGCTCGTCGAAGATCTTGGTAGCCATGTCGGCGAATTGAGCGCGCAGTGTGTCGCGGGCTTCCTGCAGGTCTTCCAGACGCTGTTGGTGGCTTTCCTGCTGCTCGCGCAGTTCGGCGTCCAGGCGTGCGGTCTGGGCCTCCAGGCGGCGCAGTTCGGCTTCGCGGTTGGCACGCTCGAGGTTCCAGGCGTGGGCGGCGTCACGGGCGTTGTCGCGGTCGATCTGCAGCAGTTCCAGCTCACGGCCCAGGGCGGCCAGCTGGGTCTGCTTGACGGTGTTGGCTTCGCTGAGGTCGCTGACCTCGTCGCGGCTGGCGTCCAGTTGCGCCTGCAGGCCGGCCAGGGCCAGTTGGGCAGCATTGAGGCGCTCTTCGAGCAAGGCCTGCTCGCCTTGCCGCGCGCCCTGGCGGCGCTGCACCTGCATGACCCAACCCAGGCAAGGTACTGCACCTGCCACCAAGCCCAGCAGAATGCTGGCCAGATCCACTGTCATGCTTACCCCGAATGATCCTGGATGAATGCATCGCAGCTTATCAGCCTGAGCGGTGTGTTGCCTGCTCCGGCCTTTTCGCGGGTTCACCCACGAAGAGGCCACTGCTGGCAATATACCTCAGGCATGGAACCACTGCCTCAAAAGCCGCCGCGCCTCCTGCGACCCCTGTCCCGCCGCCAGCTCCAGCCAGTACCGAGCCTGCTCCGGCTCGCTGTGCTGGCACAGCCGCGCAAACTCCAGCTGCGCACGCCGGTCACCAGCACGGGCGGCCTGGCGCAGCAGTTCATGGCCAATACGCCGGTCACGGGCATTGCCGCAATCGCGGCACAACATCTGCCCCAGGCGGCTTTGCGCCACGACCACGCCCTGACGCGCCGGCTGTTTCAACAGGCGCCCGGCAAGGTGCTTGACCTGCGGCTTGTCACCCAGGCGCGGGTTATCGAGCAGCCACAAAGCCACTTTGAGGGAGAACCGTTTGGGGGGAGGCGCAGGCATTGATGCAGCGGGGCTGGCGAGGGGTTTACCGCGAAACTTCATGAGCAACAGGTTTGGCAACTCGAAAGGCGCGCCACTCTACCCTTTTTCTTGCGCCTTGGCCTTTCTATTTCCGGAGGATTGAAAAAATTTTCAATGATCTTTTCTTGACGTTTTCAAGAGGATGACCAATAGGTCTTTCGGAGCACGTCGATTGTCGGACAGTACAATGTAGTGCTGGCACGCCCGTCCTAGAGCAAGCGCCGGGGACAATCCACAGTTCCTGTGGATAACTCGGTGGACAACCCCCTCCCATCCCCCGCAAACCCCTATGAACTGGGGCTTTCGCTCAAACTGACGATTTTTTCACCAGCTAAAAATAGTGTTTTTTTTCATTGACTTAACCGCCCAGTCAAGGCATTGGCGAGGCTGCCGCAGCGTGCTGCGAGGCAGTTGCAAGCAATGCTCCGAATGTGAACAAGTGCACCATAAACCTTCATTTGAGTGCACGAAATCGGTACATCAGCCTGGATGCGGGCCTTTTGCTCCCTCTTCCCAGCAGGGCAAATACGCGCCATACTGCCCGGCTAAGCTGAACAAACATGAAATGCTTGCCAAGCACCGGTATTTCCGCTAAGGTGCGTCTCGTTAGTACCAAGCTGAAAGTCAATTCTGGCCTGAAGCGTCCTTGCAGAACCGCTCCTCCCAAGGGTGGCGCTGCTGAAACTAGGACCGGCCCATTCGATGATTCACTCGCAAGCCACGCGCTGCTCAAGCACGAATCACGTGACAGATTGATCAGGATCCCATACCGACGGCCTAGAACCTTGGCCCCGGCGTGCTGCCTGCCTTCCGAAGTACCTACCAGTCAGCCCATGCGCCCACCTTTGAATGCGCTCCCTCTGGCTGCCCTGTTCCAGTCAGGTTCGTTCGTCCCTTAATAAAGGCGTCACTGGAACGTTTCTATCATGCACGGATCATAACCCCCGTGTTTAAAGCAGGAACATCCAACAATATGCAAACTCATCATCAGATTCAGGCTGCCATTGGCACCCTCTCCCAGGCCTTCTCGCCGTTGAAGTGCCTCATCGTTGCCCCACGCAAGGGCAGCTTCAGCTTCACCCTGGTAGACGAACACGGCGTCGCTTGCCACACCGAGCGCCTGTACCCTGAACAGTACAGCCGCAGTGAACCGCTGCAGGCGGTCATCGCCCGAACCCGCCAGTCGCTCACCGCGTGAGCGGCGAATACTGCGGTATTCAAGCGCTGAATCATCCCATCGCAAGCCTGCCTGAACGTTCATGGCGT
The DNA here is from genome assembly GCF_015680405.1 of Pseudomonas pudica. Taxonomy (GTDB): domain Bacteria; phylum Pseudomonadota; class Gammaproteobacteria; order Pseudomonadales; family Pseudomonadaceae; genus Aquipseudomonas; species Aquipseudomonas pudica. The sequence goes on along the minus strand of NZ_JADLJS010000037.1, from coordinate 3,636 downwards.
AATTGCCTTAAGGCATATAGCCCGGTACGTCAGGCAGCAATCGATTTAAAAACAGCCCTTTACACCACGATTATCACACTACACTTCAACTCGAGCGGTGCTTGCCGCTTCCGGCGGGCCTGATCACTTACCAGCTGCCAAGCTCCAGCGCCCGTCCGGCCCTTAACTGCTCGAGGGCATCATGGGTATCGCGGCGAATGAATTGTGTCAGTATGTGATCCGACCTACCCTGGTCTACCTGAACCGTCACTGCGCCAGCGCCGAAGCCTTGTTGCTGGGCATCGCCGCCAGCCAGTCGGCCCTGGGGTCGGCCTTGCACGACCGTCGTGGGCATGGCCTGTACCGTATCGGCGAACACCGTCACCAGGCGATCTGGGACGACTACCTTGCCCGTGACCCCGACCTGGCAAGCCTGGTCCGCGGCTTGGCCAGCCAGCATGCCTTCCTGGGCGGCCCGCACCTGGAACTCACCGTAAACCTGCGCTATTCCACCGCAATTGCCTGGATGCTCGTTGAAGAGCAGGCCACGCCACTGCCTGCCGCCGACGACCTTCTCGCACTGGCGCGGATCTGGCGGCAGATTTTCAACCCCCAAGGTCGCCTGCGCGACTTCACCCACGCCTGGCATACCTGCATAGATCAGAGATTGCCGCAGGCATCTTAGGACGCGTCCTACAACGCACCCGGAAAAAAGGGAATTTTGGTCGGATTGTCCTACAAAACTGCTCTATCTCCCGCGATTGAGGCTATAGCGCGGCGCGTGAATTGTTGGTAGCTTTTCGCCCCGGAGATCCCAAGGAGTTTTCTAATAATGAAAAAAGTAATGCTCAAAGCCTCCCTCGGCGTAGCCGTCGCACTCGCTTCCAGCCAACTGCTCGCGAGCGGCTTCGCGCTGAACGAACAGAGCATCAGCAGCATGGGGACAGGTTTCGCGGGACGTTCTTCCTCTGCCGAAGATGCCAGCACCGTTTTTGGCAACCCGGCCGGCATGTCCCGCCTCAAGCGCGAACAGTTCACCGTGGGCGGCGCAGCCGTCATCGCCAAGACCGACATCTCGGGCCCGGGCAGCAATCTCGGGGGGGAAACCGATGGTGATATGGTGCCTGTCGTTGGCGTACCCATGGGTTACTACGTCAAACCGATCGACGACCACTGGAGCGTCGGCTTTGGTGTCTACGTACCGTTCGGCCTGGTAACCGACTATGGCAGCGATGACGCCGCACGTTACTGGGGCAAGAAGAGCCACGTACAGGTTGTCACATTCCAGCCGACCGTCAGCTACGCATTCAACGACAAGGTCTCGATCGGTTTTGGCCCGACCATCAACCGCATCGAGGGGGAACTGGGCTCGAACCTGATCAACCCGTTCACCCCGGGTCGTAATGACGGCGAAGTGAAGATCAAGGGTGACGATACTGCCGTCGGCTACAACATCGGTATCCTGGTACAAGCCACCGACCGCACCCGCGTCGGCCTGACTTACCACTCGATGGTCGACTACAAGCTCGAGGGCAAGACCCGTGTCAGCACCCCGCTGATCGGGCCGTTCAACGGCAACAAGTTCGACGCTACGCTGAAAATCAAGACACCAGAATCGGTCGACCTCTCGGTTACCCATGAACTGGACGACCAGTGGACCCTGTACGCAGGTAGCACCTGGACGCGTTGGAGCCGCCTGAAAGACATTACCGTGCAGAACGATGTTCCGGCACCACTGGCAGGTTCGGCGTTCCAGACCATCACCGAAGAGCAGAACTGGCATGATACCTGGGCTCATGCCATCGGTGCATCGTACAAGGTCAACAAGGAGTGGGTGCTGCGTACCGGCTTCACTGTCGACCAGGCGCCCACCAACAACCACGACCGCTCGCCGCGTATCCCGACTGGCGACCGCCGGATATTCAGCCTGGGTGCAGGCTGGAGCCCGAACGACGACATGACCATCGACGTCGCTTACTCCTACCTGTGGGAAGAGGACGTCAAGGTGAATCTGGCCAGCGCGACCAAGGGCAGCTACCGGGCCAAGTACGAGAACAGTGCTCACGGTATCGGTGCATCCCTTACCTACCGCTTCTGATTCGTACGCGCTATATGAAAAACCGCCCTCGTGGCGGTTTTTTCATGCCTGCACCTGCCAGCTGTCGCCCAGGCATTCGCGCAGGTAGTCCATGAACACACGCACCTTGGTGGTCATGGCGAAGCGGTCGGCCAGGCAAAGGTAGATATCCATCGGTTCGGTCTGGGCATAGGCCTGGCCGCTATCGCTGTATTCGAACAACGGCACCAGCGCCCCGGTGGCCAAATGCGGCCGTACGATGAACTCGGCCAGGCGGGTGATGCCGCCATCGTGCAGTGCCATCTGGGTCAGGGCGTCTATGTCGTCGCTGATCAATACGCTGCCGAACTCTGCCTCGAACCGCAGCCCGTCGCGCATGAACCCCCAACGCAGGAAGCGCCCATCCACCGGGTAGCGGAACACCAGGCAGCGGTGCTCACGCAAGGCCTCGGGCGTGGCCGGCACGCCGGCGCTTTGCAGGTAACCGGGCGAGGCACAGCAAATGAACGGGATACGGGCGATATGCCGGGCCAACAATTGGTCTTCGAGTTGCGGAGCAATGCGCAGGCTCACGTCCACATCCTCCCGGGCGTGGTTGACCCGGCGATCAGTCGTTATCAACTCTATCGAAAGCAGTGGGTAGCGGGCACTGAACGCGGGTATCAATGGCGCCAGCACGTGACGACCGAAGGCGGACGTCGAAGCAATGCACAGCCGCCCTTGGGGCTCACTGTCGGGGGTGGTGACGGCCTGTTCGGCCAAGGCCAGGTCGCGCTCGATGTGCCTGACGCGTTCGTAATACTGGGTGCCAGCGGGTGTCAGCGCCATACTGCGGGTGGTGCGGCTGAGCAGGCGAACCTGCAAGCGGCCTTCCAGTCGCGCCAGGTTCTGGCTGACCGCGGCCGGGCTCAGGCCCAGATTGCGGGCCCCGGCGGCGATGCTGCCGGCTTCGACCACCTTGATGAAGCTGCGAATGGCGTTGAGCAGATCCATGCTGAGCCCTGGATTCGTAAGAATCTCTTTATAAAGAACTCAATGCGGCTGGTCTACAGTTGCTACCGGATGCGTTGCTAACCTGCGCCTCTACTTACCTTTCAGGAGTTCGCATGAGCAACCTGTCCCAGACGCGCAGCCGACGCAAATTGCACCCGGGCGCCACGCCCTATGTTTTTGCCTTCTACATGTCGTCCATCATGGCGCTATTGATGTGTTTCGTGATCACGGCGGCGAATGGGGGGATCAACCCTGAATACCTTGGCAAGGTGCTGAAGGCTTACCAGTTGGCGATGCCTGTGGCGTTCGTTTGTGTGTTGATGGTCAGGCCGGTGGTGGTGCGGTTGGTGGCGATTACGGTGCATTCAAAGTGAGAGTAACCTGAAACCCAGGCAATTCCCCTGCTCTTGCTCTTGCTCTTGCTCTTGCTCTTGCTCTTGCTCTTGATCTTGATCTTGATCTTGATCTTCGCGACTTCAGGAGGCCGAGCAGAGGGCTTGCGGAGGGAGGTGACGGGCATGGATGCCCGTCAAGCGCTGAGGCCCCATGGATGGGGCCTGCAGCGCGTACTCCCGGGAGCAAGACCG
>NZ_JADLJS010000036.1 GCF_015680405.1 Pseudomonas pudica | reverse complement strand
CCCACACAAAATATTTCTTCCCCCCCCGCCCCGCGGCCGGCGCCCCCCCCCCCGCCCCCCCCCGGGCCTGCCTTACTCGGCCTTGGCCGGTTCGGCCTGCTGCGACAGGCTGTAAACATACGCCGCCAGCAAGTGCACCTTGTCATTCCCCTGCAACTGCTCCTGGGCCGGCATCTGCCCCTGGCGACCGTAGCGGATGGTCTGCTGCAACTGGGCAAAGCTCGAACCGTAGATGAACGCCTGCGGATGGGTCAGGTTCGGCGCGCCCATGGCTGGCGTACCCTTGCCCTCTGGCCCGTGGCAGGCCACGCAGTTGGCGGCGAAGATCTTTTGCCCGTTCTCGGCATCGGCCTTCACGCCCTCTGGCAGGGTGCGGCCATCGAGCTTGCTGACCACGAATGCGGCCACATCGGCCACGCCCTGGTCACCGATCACTTCGGCCCAGGCCGGCATCACGCCGTGGCGACCGCCCATGATGGTGGTCTTGATGGTGTCTGGCTCGCCGCCCCAGCGCCAGTCGTTGTCGGTGAGGTTGGGGAAGCCGAAGGCACCCTTGGCGTCGGAGCCGTGGCACACCGAGCAGTTGGAAGCGAACAGCCGCGCGCCCATCTTCAGTGCCTGTGGGTCCTTGGCCACCTCGGTGATGGGCATGGCGGCGAACTTGGCGAAGATCGGCCCGAAGCGGGCGTCGGCCTTGGCCATTTCCTTTTCCCATTCGTGCACGCCGGTCCAGCCCGGCTGGCCGTTGGAAAACTCTGTCTGCTTGTCGTTATCCAGGTACGAGTAGCCCGGCAGGACGCCTTTCCAGTTGCCCAGGCCTGGGTACAGCACCAGGTAGCCGAGGGCGAAGACGATGGTGCCGACGAACAGCCAGAACCACCATTTCGGCAGCGGGTTGTCGTACTCCTCGATGCCATCGAAGGCATGCCCGACGGTTTCGTCGGTGACCTCTTCGCGCTGGCCCTTGCGGGTCGACAGCAGCAGCCAGGTCAACGAGAAGATGGTGCCCAGGGTCAGGACGGTAACGTACAGACTCCAGAAGGTTGTCATTGTTTTTTGCTCCCAGAAGCTTTTGCTTGCTCGACGTGCCGGCTGGCTTCGGGGTCATCCGCGAAGGGCAGTTGGGTCGCTTCGTCGAAGTCCTTCTTGCGCCGGGGGTTGAATACCCACAGCGCCAGGCCCACGAAGGCCACCATCACCACGACGGTGCCCAGGCCGCGAATCATCCCGATATCCATCAGCGTCACCGTTTGCTCTTGATGATGGTGCCAAGACCCTGCAGGTACGCGACGATGGCGTCCATTTCGGTCTTGCCCTTGACCGCGTCGCGGGCCCCGGCGATGTCGGCGTCGGTGTACGGCACGCCGAGGGTGCGCAGCACTTCCATCTTCTTCGCGGTGTCCTTGCCGTCGAGCTTGTTCTCGACCAGCCACGGGTACGACGGCATCTTCGATTCCGGTACGACGTTGCGCGGGTTGTACAGGTGCGCACGGTGCCAGTCATCGGAGTAGCGGCCACCGACCCGCGCCAGGTCCGGCCCGGTGCGCTTGGAACCCCACAGGAACGGGTGGTCCCACACGCTCTCGCCGGCCACCGAGTAATGGCCGTAGCGTTCGGTTTCGGCACGGAACGGGCGGATCATCTGCGAGTGGCAGCCCACGCAGCCTTCGCGGATGTAGATATCGCGGCCTTCAAGTTCCAGCGCGGTGCGCGGCTTCATGCCTTCCACGGGTTTGTTGGTGACGTCCTGGAAAAACAGCGGGACGATCTGGGTCAGGCCACCGACGCTCACGGCGATGACCATGAAGAAGGCCAGCAGGCCTATGTTCTTCTCGACGGCTTCATGCTTCATCAGTGCGCTCCCACTACGACGATCTTGGCGGCTTCCTCGGCCTGTGCCGGGTTGGCGGCACGTACGGTACGGAACACGTTGTAGGCCATCAGCAGCATGCCGGTGGCGAAGAACGCACCGCCCAGGGCGCGGACGATATAGCCAGGATGGCTGGCCTGCAGGGCTTCGACGAAGGAGTAGGTGAGGGTGCCGTCATCGTTGATGGCGCGCCACATCAGGCCCTGGGTGATGCCGTTTACCCACATCGAGGCGATGTACAGCACGGTACCGATGGTAGCCAGCCAGAAGTGCGCGTTGATCAGGCCTACGCTGTGCATCTGCTCGCGGCCATACAGGCGCGGGATCATGTGGTACACGGCGCCGATCGAGATCATCGCCACCCAGCCGAGGGCGCCGGCGTGGACGTGGCCGATGGTCCAGTCGGTGTAGTGAGACAGCGAGTTCACGGTCTTGATGGCCATCATCGGGCCTTCGAAGGTGGACATGCCGTAGAACGCCAGCGATACCACCAGGAAGCGCAGGATCGGGTCGGTGCGCAGTTTGTGCCAGGCACCGGACAGGGTCATCATGCCGTTGATCATGCCGCCCCAGCTTGGCGCCAGCAGGATGATCGACATGACCATGCCCAGCGACTGTGCCCAGTCAGGCAGGGCGGTGTAGTGCAGGTGGTGCGGGCCGGCCCAGATGTACAGGGTGATCAGCGCCCAGAAGTGCACGATCGACAGGCGATACGAGTAGATCGGGCGTTCGGCCTGCTTGGGTACGAAGTAGTACATCATCCCCAGAAAACCGGTGGTGAGGAAGAAGCCCACGGCGTTGTGGCCGTACCACCACTGAATCATAGCGTCGGTGGCGCCGGAGTAGGCCGAGTACGACTTGAACAGGCTTACCGGCAGCGATATGTGGTTGACGATGTGCAGCATCGCCGTAACCACGATGAAGGCGCCGTAGAACCAGTTGCCGACATAGATGTGCTTGGTCTTGCGCTTGACGATGGTGCCGAAGAACACCAGCCCGTAGGTGACCCAGACGATGGCCAGCAGGATCGCCAGCGGCCACTCGAGCTCGGCGTATTCCTTGGTGGTGGTATAGCCCATCGGCAGGGTGATCAGCGCCCCGACGATCACCGCCTGCCAACCCCAGAAGGTGAAGGCGGCCATGCTGTCGGAAATCAGCCGGGTCTGGCAGGTGCGTTGCACCACGTAGTAGCTGGTGCCGAACAGCGCACAGCCCCCGAAGGCGAAGATCACCAGGTTGGTGTGCAGCGGGCGCAGGCGGCCGAAGCTGGTCCAGGGCAGGTCCAGGTTCAGTTGCGGCCATACCAGCTGCGAGGCGATGAAGACGCCGAGGCCCATGCCAAGGATCCCCCAGACCACCGTCATGATGGCGAACTGGCGGACGACCTTATAGTTATAAGCAGTCGGACTGATTGCTGTGCTCATTGCTAAGGTTCCACGGTTTTGATGTTCTTGTTGGTCGAAAAATCGGCGCCAGTATTGATAACCACCGAGGTTACCGCAACGCAACTTTGGTACGCCGACCCGTGCCCGAGCCCGTTCACTGATGTCCCGCAGTAATCGGGTCTTGGCGATTGTACACAAATAAATATTTGTAATGTGTACCGTTTTTCGCCTTTTTCTGATCGATCGGTCAAGCTTTTTATCGGGACGGCGACAGGCTACGCGCCGCGTCTGCTTCGGTCCTTTCGGAGCGAGGCCCACTGAGGCAACAAGCTTAGTTCTGTTCGGAGGGGGTGCAAGGAGGGGTAGAGCGGGGAGAGGGGCTGCTTTGCAGCCCTTCGCGGGCTTGCCCGCTCCCACAGGTTCACCACAATACTTGAAATCTGTGGTTAACCTGTGGGAGCGGGCGAGCCCGCGAATGGGTGCTACTTGGCAGTCAGGTCTGGCGAAGCTTGATCCTGCGACAGGCTATACACGTACGCCGCCAGCAGGTGCACCTTGTCGTTGCCCTGGATCTCCGCCTGCGCCGGCATCTGACCCTGGCGACCATAGCGAATGGTCTGCTGCAGCTGGGCAAAGCTCGAACCGTAGATGAACGCCTGCGGGTGGGTCAGGTCTGGCGCGCCCATGGCCGGGGTGCCCTTGCCTTCAGGCCCGTGGCAGGCCACGCAATTGCCGGCGAAGATTTCCTTGCCCTTGGCGGCGTCGGCCTTGACCCCTTCCGGCAGGGGGCGGCCATCGAGGTTGGTGAGCACGAACGCGGCCACATCCGCTACACCCTGCTCGCCGATCACTTCGGCCCAGGCTGGCATCACGCCGTGACGACCGTTCATGATCGACGCCTTGATGGTTTCCGCCTCGCCGCCCCAGCGCCAGTCCTTGTCGGTGAGGTTGGGGAAGCCATAGGCACCCTTGGCATCCGAGCCATGGCACACCGAGCAGTTGGAGGCGAACAGGCGGCTGCCCATCTTCAGTGCCTGCGGATCCTTGGCCACTTCTTCCACGGGCATGGCGGCGTACTTGGCGAAGATCGGGCCGAATCTTGCGTCAGCCTTTTCCATCTCCTTCTGCCATTCGTTGGCGCCGGTCCAGCCATTTTCATAGCCCGGCAGGATGCCCTTCCAGTTGCCCAGGCCGGGGTAGAGGATCAGGTAGCCGACCGAGAACACCAGGGTGCCGACGAACAGCCAGAACCACCACTTGGGCAGCGGGTTGTCGTATTCCTCGATGCCGTCGAAGCTGTGGCCCATGGTCTGGTCGGTGGTGTTGCTGCTCTGGCCCTTGCGGGTGGCGAGCAGCAGCCAGGTCAGGCCAATCAGGCTACCGATGGTCAGTACGCAGATGTACGTACTCCAGAAGGTGGTCATTGCCCGTTACTCCTTTTTGCAGCAGGTTCCTGTCCGGCAGAGGGCAGGCGGTCGTCGACGAAGGGCAGCAGGCGCGCTTCGGCGAAATCACGGTCGCGGCGGCGATTGAATACCCACAGGGTGAGGCCGATGAAGGCGATCATCACCACAAGGGTGCCCAGGCCGCGGATCATGCCGATGTCCATTCCCATCGCATTCACCTCTTGTTCTTGATCGCGGTGCCGAGCACCTGCAGGTAGGCGACCAGGGCGTCCATTTCGGTCTTGCCCTTGACCGCGTCGCGGGCCCCGGCGATGTCATCGTCGGTGTACGGCACGCCCAAGGTGCGCAGGGTGCGCATCTTGGTGTCGGTATGGCTGTTGTCGACCTGCTGGGCGACCAGCCATGGGTACGACGGCATCTTCGATTCCGGTACCACGTTGCGCGGGTTGTACAGGTGCGCACGGTGCCAGTCGTCCGAGTAGCGGCCACCGACCCGGGCCAGGTCCGGCCCGGTGCGCTTGGAACCCCACAGGAACGGGTGGTCCCATACGCTTTCACCTGCCACCGAGTAGTGGCCATAGCGCTCGGTTTCGGCACGGAACGGGCGGATCATCTGCGAATGGCAGCCCACGCAGCCTTCGCGGATGTAGATATCGCGGCCTTCCAGTTGCAGCGCGGTGTAGGGCTTCATGCCCTCCACCGGCTTGTTGGTGACGTCCTGGAAGAACAGCGGGACGATCTGGGTCAGGCCGCCGATACTGACGGCAAATACCATCAGCAGGGCCAGCAGGCCGACGTTTTTCTCGATGACTTCATGTTTCATCAGGCAGGTCTCCTCAAGCCAGCTGGGCGTTCGCAGGGGCGACATCGAGCGCCGGCGAACGCACGGTGCGCCAGGTGTTCCAGGCCATCAGGAACATGCCGCTGAGGAAGATCGCACCGCCGACGAAGCGCACGATGAAGCCTGGGTGGCTGGCCACCAGGGTTTCCACGAATGAGTAAGTGAGCGTGCCGTCGCTGTTGACCGCGCGCCACATCAGGCCCTGGGCGATGCCATTGACCCACATCGAGGCGATGTAAAGCACGGTGCCGATGGTGGCCAGCCAGAAGTGGGCGTTGATCAGGCCGATGCTGTACATGCGCTCCTTGCCGAACACTTTCGGGATGGTGTGGTACAACGCACCAATCGAAATCATCGCCACCCAGCCGAGGGCGCCGGCGTGCACGTGGCCGATGGTCCAGTCGGTGTAGTGGGACAGGGCGTTGACCGTCTTGATGGCCATCATCGGGCCTTCGAAGGTGGACATGCCATAGAACGCCAGCGACACCACCAGGAAGCGCAGGATCGGGTCGCTGCGCAGTTTGTGCCAGGCGCCGGACAGGGTCATCATGCCGTTGATCATGCCGCCCCAGCTTGGTGCCAGCAGGATCAGCGACATCACCATGCCCAGCGACTGCGCCCAGTCGGGCAGCGCGGTGTAGTGCAGGTGGTGCGGGCCGGCCCAGATGTACAGGGTGATCAGCGCCCAGAAGTGCACGATCGACAGGCGATAGGAATACACCGGGCGTTCGGCCTGCTTGGGCACGTAGTAGTACATCATCCCCAGGAAGCCCGCGGTCAGGAAGAAGCCCACGGCGTTGTGGCCGTACCACCACTGCACCATGGCATCGGTGGCGCCGGCATAGACCGAGTAGGACTTGGTCAGGCTGACCGGCAGTTCCAGGTTGTTGACGACGTGCAGCATCGCCACGGTGAGGATGAAGCCGCCGAAGAACCAGTTACCGACGTAGATGTGCTTGGTGTTGCGCTTCATCAGCGTGCCGAAGAACACGATGGCGTAGCTCACCCAGACGATGGTGATAAGGATGTCGATCGGCCATTCCAGTTCGGCGTATTCCTTGGAGCTGGTGTAGCCCAGCGGCAGGCTGATGGCCGCCAGCAGGATCACCAGTTGCCAGCCCCAGAAGGTGAACGCGGCCAGGCCCGGTGCGAACAGGGTGGTCTGGCAGGTGCGTTGCACCGAATAATAGGAGGTGGCGAACAGCGCACAGCCGCCGAAGGCGAAGATCACCGCATTGGTATGCAGGGGGCGCAGGCGGCCGAAGCTGGTCCAGGGGAGGTCGAAGTTGAGGGAAGGCCAGGCGAGCTGGGCGGCGATGAAGACGCCGAGCCCCATCCCGACGATTCCCCACACCACCGTCATGATGGTGAATTGGCGGACCACCTTGTAGTTATAGGCGGTACTGCTGGTTGTGTTCATGTATGGGTTCCCATCCACGGTTATTTGGCAGGCTTTACAGCGAGGCAAGCATGATTAATGGGCAATGTGCCGGTATTGACGGGGATCAATGGGCGAAGGTCGGAAATGTCCCAGGCTTGCGCTGCAATCCCCCGCACGTTCGGGGCAAGGACGGCTACAGGGGCTGCCTGATCCTGGCGCATGGCGCAGGTGCGCCGATGGACAGCGGGTTCATGGACGAAATGGCGCAAAGGCTTGCGGCGCTTGGGGTGGCGGTAGTGCGCTTCGAATTCCCGTACATGGCCGAACGCAGGGTTACCGGCGGCAAGCGGCCGCCGAACCCGCAGAAGGTATTGCTGGAATGCTGGCGCGAGGTGTACCGGCAGGTGCGACCTTTGGTCGCGGGCAAGCTGGCGGTGGGTGGCAAGTCCATGGGCGGGCGCATGGCCAGCCTGCTGGCCGATGAGCTGGGGGCGGATGCATTGGTGTGCCTGGGCTATCCGTTCTATGCGGTGGGCAAGCCGGAGAAGCCACGGGTCGAGCACCTGGCCGAATTGAAGACGCCGACGTTGATCGTGCAGGGTGAGCGAGATGCGCTGGGTAACCGCGAGGCGGTGGCAGGGTATGCGTTATCGCCGGCGATCGAAGTGAGCTGGCTGTTGGCAGGGGACCATGACCTGAAGCCGCTGAAGGCCTCGGGGTTCAGCCATGAGCAGCATTTGCAGGCGGCGGCTGAGAAGGTTGCGGCATTCCTGTCCCGATAGTGCTGGGTTCTTCGCGGGTGAACCCGCTCCCACCGGCTCACTGGAGCTCAGAAAGCCGTACAGTACCTGTGGGGGCGGGTTTACCCGCGAGAGGCCGGACCAGGCTGATGCTTAGTCGCGGTACTCGCACAGGTAAGCGGTATCCACCTTCACCTGCAGCTGGAACTTGCTGTCAGCCGGCACGTTGAACTTGTCGCCCGCCTTGAAGGTTTCCCAGTTGTCGCTACCTGGCAGCTTCACGGTCAGCGCACCCGAAACCACGTGCATGATCTCGCGCTTGGCAGTGCCGAACTCGTATTCGCCCGGGGCCATCACGCCGACAGTGGCCGGGCCTTCTTCGCCCGCGAATGCGATCGACTTGACGGTGCCGTTGAAGTACTCGTTGACCTGGAACATGGGCGACTCCTGAAAAGGGGGGGGAGGAAAAAGGGCTGGCCAGTATGCCCAAGGCCACGGGCCCCGTCATCTGCTTTCAGGTAGCGTCCACCGGCAGGCTCAACGGCAGCAGCCGCGCAGTATTGCGCGCATCTTCCAGGGCCCGGTGCTGCTGCCCGCAAAAGTGCATGCCGGCCAGCTGCAGTGCACCATTGAGCCCGGCAGGGCGCTGCAGGTGGCGGGCCTTGGCGAAGCGTTGCTTGAGGTTGATGTGCGGCAGGGTCCGCAGCATGCTGTCCAGCCCATGCTGCTGCCACTCCTGGTGCAACTGCTGGCGGTCGTAGTCGCCCCAGCTGACCCAGGCCTGAAGCTGCCCGCGGTGGTGCCCGAGCCAGTGCTCGAAGCTTGCCCACACCTCGCGGAACGGCGCGGCACTGTCCACGCTGGCCTGGCTGATGTGGGTCAGTTCACGGCAGAATGGGGTCAGCTGCGGCCGCCGTCGGGGCTTCACGAAGCGCTGGAAGTGGTCGACCTCGCGGCCGTCGCGGGTAACCAGGCTTGCGCCGATTTCAATGACTTCCATCTCTGTGACCGGCCACCCACCATCGTCGGTGGTGGCTTCCAGGTCGATCACCAACCAGTGGCCCATATCAGGCTCCCTTGCAGATCCTGCTAGAGCGTAGCCAAACTCAGGGCATCCGGCACCCCCTGGCAATTTGCCCGCAGCTTTGGCGCAAAGGGCCATTAACCGGCAGTTGTGCCCGGCCCCGAAAACGCCTAGCTTAGGCGAACCCAGGCATGAACCGTGATGAGTGTCCGTCTTGACTCCAGCGCCCGGCCTCAAGGCCCTGTCTTCCCTGATGCTGCTGGCCGTGTTCTGGCTGGCGGTGCCGGCATGGGCGGCAAGTACTGTTGAAGTGAAGATTGGCGCGGCGCATTTTCCGCCCTACACCGTGCGCCCGGAGCAGGGTGCCGACACCGGTCTTCTGCCGCAGTTGGTCGACGCGCTCAACCGCGCGCAGCAGCACTACCGTTTCGTTCTGGTACCCACGTCCATTCAGCGGCGTTTCGGCGACTTCCAGCAAGGCCGTACCGACATGGCCATTTTCGAGAACCCGCAATGGGGCTGGCAGCAGATTCCCCACAAGACCGTGGACATGGGCCTGGAAGATGCCGAGGTGTTCGTCGCTCGCCAAGCCAATGGCGGTGACCCGCATTACTTCGACGACCTGAACGGCAAGCGCCTGGCGTTGTTCAATGGTTATCACTATGCGTTCGCCGGCTTCAACTCCGACCCTGAATACCTGCGCACCGCCTACAACGCGACCCTGACCTACTCCCACGACAGCAACCTGCTGATGGTACAGGCAGGGCGCGCCGACATCGCTCTGGTCACGCGTTCCTACCTCAGCGATTTCCTGGCACGCAACCCGGCCAGCCGGGAGCGGTTGGTGCCCTCGCAACGCATTGACCAGGTCTACCATCACTACGCCTTGTTGCGCCCGGGGGCGCCCATCGGCGAGCAGTCGTTCGCGGCGCTGCTGCGGGCCCTGCGCGACAGTGGCGAGCTGGCGCGCATCTTCGAGCCCTACCGCATCACGGTGGCGGCCCCACGCGAGTAAATTCCCGTGGTGCGGCAACGTTCACAGCAGTGAGCCTTTTCTTCATTGCCGTGAGTAAAGCCCATGCCGTTCGATAACGCTTTGCAGCCCCGGTCAGCGCCACGCTGGCGCAGCCTCAGTGCCGAGGAGGGCGACAGCTGGCTGAGCCTTTCCCTCGAAGGCCGCCCGCTGATCCAGTTGCGCCTGGAGGTGGGCGCTTCCCTGCATGTTCACCTGGAGCGGCTGTGCCCCGAGCGCCCCTATCAGGCCTTGTGGGCCGCCTGTTATTGGCTGCTGGCCCGCGACACCGCCTGCCAGCGCCTGGCCTGGTACCTGCCCGAGGCGTTGCCCCAGGCATTGACCAGTGGCTTGCTGCTGGCCGGCGAGCAGCCTGGCCAATACCTGTGCGAGCGGGCGCTGTTCTGGCAGTTGCCGCAGCCATGGCTGGGTGAATCAGCCAGCGTGGCTTACCCGCAGCAGATGCAGATCAGCAACGGCAAGCGCCACCCACGCCGCGCGCCCAAGCCTCGTGGCGAGGTGTACCGGCGCTTCGATACGCGCCTGGGCAGCTGGGTATCGCTGCGTACCTTGGAAATCGAGCATGACCTGGAGCGCTTCAACCGTTGGCAGAACAACCCACGGGTGGAGGCGTTCTGGCAGGAGGCTGGCACCCTGGCGCAGCACCGCGAATACCTGGGCAAGCTCGAGGCCGACCCGCATGCCCTGACGCTGATCGGCTGCTTCGATGACCAGCCGTTTGCCTACTTTGAAGCGTATTGGGCCAAGGAAGACCGCATTGCGCCGTTCTACCCGGCCAATGACTACGACCGTGGCATCCACATGCTGGTAGGGGAAGAGAGCCACCGCGGGCCGCACAAGGTGGCCAGCTGGTTATCGGCGCTGGTGCACTACCTGTTCCTGGATGACCCGCGCACCCAGCGGGTGGTGGCCGAACCGCGTGCCGACAACGGCAAGATGATCGGCTACATGCACGACCAGTGCTTCCATTGCGACAAGGAGTTCGACTTCCCGCACAAGCGTGCGGCGTTGATGATTCTGGGGCGGGAGCGGTTTTTCGATCGCTGCAAACTGGCTTGATATCGAGGTGGCTTCTTCGCGGGCGCGCCCGCGAAGAAGCAGACTCTGCCTGATCAGGCCTGCCGACTGGCCGTCTTGCGGCAATGCACCAGCGCATCGCGGATCATGAAGTTGACCAGTGTCGGCGACACTCCCAGCTCCTTGGCAATGTCCTTCTGCGGCACGCCATGCAGGCGGTACATCTCGAAGGCATAGCGGGTGCGCTGGGGCAGTTCGTTCAGCGCCTTGGCAATGTCATCCAGCGCGGCAAGGTTGATGTGGGTGGCTTCGGGGGAGGCGTTTTGCACAACCACGTTCAGGCCTTCCTCCTCGCTGCCGGAGTACTTCAACTCCATCGCCTGCTTGCGATAGTGGTCGATGGCCAGGTTGCGCACGATCTGGAACAGATAGCTCAGCTGCGCCTTGAACGACGAGGTGATCTGCGGGGCGGCGCTGAGCCGGAAAAAGGCGTCCTGCACCACATCTTCGGCGCGCGACCGGCAGCCGGTGATGCGGGCAGCGATCTTGACCAGGATGCTGCGGTTGTCGACGAAGGCCTGCAGTAATGGTGAATCGCACTTACTTGTGGATAGTTGTTCCGCCATGGAAATCACCTTGTCACAGAGGGGAAAGGACGCACCCAAATTTGGGAAGCTTCCTACGACGGGCGACAAGCTATTCAGAATGATAATGATTGTCAAATGCGAAATGTAATTGGTTTCATGTGATTTCAGTTCTAAGGCGTGAGGGTGGCTGGGTGCATGTCAGGGCGTTTTCATCGCCTGGGAGATCGAGCGCTGCCCGGGCGGCGCTCGGTCTCACAGGCGCAACATCTCTCATGGCAAACACCTGGCAACCCTCACGCGCCCCCAAAGCCTCACCGCCGCTAATTTCTCCCCCCGCCCATCCGTTCCCCTGTGTACACCTCAGGCCGCCACATGCCGCTGCGCCCACGTTCGTGCAGCAGCCGGCCCGACCCAACCAGACACTGGCAGGAACACCCCATGACGGACGCCTTCGAACTCCCGCTCTCGCTGGTCCAGGCCCTGGCGCAACGCGCCGTGCAGACCCCGGACAAAGTCGCCTTGCGCTTTCTGGCCGACGCTCCCGGCGAGCAGGCCGTGCTCAGCTACCGGGACCTCGATCAGCGTGCGCGCACCATCGCTGCTGCCTTGCAAACCCGTGCTGGCTTCGGCG
This sequence comes from Pseudomonas pudica, assembly GCF_015680405.1. GTDB lineage: Bacteria > Pseudomonadota > Gammaproteobacteria > Pseudomonadales > Pseudomonadaceae > Aquipseudomonas > Aquipseudomonas pudica. Next base: position 45,360 of record NZ_JADLJS010000036.1, on the reverse strand, counting down.
ACCGCGCGGTGCTGTTGTTCCCCAGCGGGCCTGACTATGTGGCGGCATTCTTCGGCTGCCTGTATGCCGGCGTGATTGCGGTGCCGGCCTACCCACCGGAGTCCGCGCGCCCGCACCACCAGCAGCGCTTGCTGTCGATCATCGACGACGCCGAGCCGCGCCTGCTGCTGACCGTCGCGGCCCTGCACGACAGCCTGCAGGGCCTGGAGGCCCTGACGGCGGCCAACGCCCCTGAACTGCTGGCGGTGGATGGTCTGGACCCGGCACTGGCTGCAAACTGGCGCGAGTCCGCGCTCAAGGGTGATGACATCGCCTTCCTGCAGTACACCTCTGGCTCCACCGCGCTGCCCAAGGGCGTGCAGGTCAGCCATGGCAACCTGGTGGCCAACGAACAACTGATCCGCCAAGGCTTTGGCATCGACCTCAACCCCGACGACGTGATCGTCAGCTGGCTACCGCTGTACCACGACATGGGCCTGATCGGCGGCCTGTTGCAGCCGATCTTCAGCGGTGTGCCCTGCGTACTGATGTCGCCGGGCTACTTCCTGGCCCGGCCGCTGCGCTGGTTGCAGGCCATCAGCGAATACGGCGGCACCATCAGCGGCGGCCCCGACTTCGCCTACCGGCTGTGCAGCGAGCGGGTCAGCGAGGCCTCCCTGGCCGGGCTCGACCTAAGCCGCTGGCGGGTGGCCTATTCGGGCTCCGAGCCGATCCGCCAGGACAGCCTGGCGGCCTTTGCCCACAAGTTTCAGGCCTGCGGCTTCGACCCGCAGAGCTTCTTCGCCAGTTACGGCCTGGCCGAGGCGACCCTGTTCGTCAGCGGCAGCCGCCGGGGCCAGGGTATCGCCGCGCTGGAGCTGGACGCCGAAGCCTTCGCCGCCAACCGTGCCGAACCTGGCAAGGGCAGTGTGCTGATGAGCTGTGGCTACCCGCAGCCCGGGCATGCCGTGCGCATTGTCGAACCACAAAGCCTGCAGGTGCTGGGCGACAACCAGGTGGGCGAGATCTGGGCCGGTGGCCCGAGCATCGCGCAGGGCTACTGGCGCAACCCCGAGGCCAGCGCTCGCACCTTCGTCGAGATGGACGGCCAGACCTGGCTGCGTACCGGCGACCTGGGCTTCATGCGCCAAGGCGAAGTGTTCGTCACCGGGCGCCTGAAGGACATGCTGATCGTGCGTGGGCAGAACCTGTACCCGCAGGACCTGGAAAAGACCCTCGAGCGCGAAGTGGATGTGCTGCGCAAAGGCCGCGTGGCAGTGTTCGCCGTCGAGCAGCAAGGCGAGGAGGGCATTGGCGTGGCGGTGGAAGTCAGCCGCAACGTGCAGAAGGCGATCAAACCCCGGGAACTGATCAGGACCCTGCGCCAGGTGATCGCCGACGCCTGCCGCCAGGCCCCGGCCGTTGTCCTGCTGCTGAACCCGGGGGCGCTGCCCAAGACCTCCAGCGGCAAGCTGCAGCGTTCGGCCTGCCGCCTGCGCATGGACGATGGCAGCCTGGACTGCTACGCCCGCTTCCCTGAGGTGGGCGAGCCCGTTGCCGCGGATGCCGCCGGCGGTGAGCTGCAGGTGCGCATCGCCGGGGTGTGGCGCGACATCCTCAAGGTCGAGGCGGTAGCGGCAGACGACCACTTCCTGCTGCTGGGCGGCAACTCCATCGCCGCCACCCACGCCACTGCACGCCTGGCCGATGAACTGGGCATCGAGCTGGGCCTGCGCACCCTGTTCGAGGCGCCGATACTGGCTGACTACGCCAAGGCCGTGGCCGCGATCATCGCCGAAGGCGGTGGCCGGGTCGGCGCCATCGCTACTCTGGAGCGCACCCAGGCGCTGCCCCAGTCGCTGGCGCAAAACCGCCTGTGGCTGCTATGGCAATTGGACCCGCAGTCGGCGGCCTACAACATTCCGGCTGGCCTGCAGTTGCGCGGCGAGCTGGACGAAAACGCACTGGAAGCGGCCTTCCAGGCGCTGGTGGCGCGCCATGAATCGCTGCGTACCCTGTTTGCCGAAGAGAACGGCCAGGCCCTGCAGCGCATCCAGGCGCAGCAGCCGTTCGACCTTCGCCGCCTGGACCTCGAAGGCCAGGCCGCCGAACAGGTCGCCGCCCAACGTGAAACCGAAGCTCGCCAGCCGTTCGACCTGACCCGGGGGCCGTTGCTGCGCGTGACGCTGGCGCGTCTGGACGATGAACACCATCAACTGTGGGTGACCCTGCACCATATCGTCGCCGACGGCTGGTCGCTGAACATCCTGCTCGACGAATTCGCCAAACTGTACGCCGCCCATTGCCAGGGCATCGAGGCCAACCTGGCACCGCTGACCCTGGGTTATGCCGACTACGGTACCTGGCAGCGACAGTGGCTGGCCGCAGGCGAAGCCGAGCGGCAACTGCAGCACTGGAAGGAGTGTCTGGGGGATGAACTGCCGGTGCTCGACCTGTGCACCGACCACCCGCGCACCAGCCAGCGCGACCACCGCGCCGTCCGCTTCAACCTCAAGGTACCGGCCAGGCTAACCGAAGCACTCAAGGGCCTGGCCCGCGAACAGCAGGCCAGCCTGTTCATGGTGCTGCTGGCCGGCTGGCAGGCGCTGCTGCATCGCTACAGTGGGCAGGCAGATATCCGTGTCGGCGTGCCCAACGCCAACCGCCCGCGCCTTGAAACCCAAGGCATGGTTGGCTTCTTCATCAACACCCAGGTGCTGCGTGCGCAACTCGATGGCCGCCTGCCGTTCGACCAGTTGCTGGCCCAGGTGCGCCAGGCCACCCTGGATGCCCAGGCCAACCAGGATCTGCCGTTCGAGCAACTGCTCGAAGCCTTGCCCGAGGCTCGCGAGCAAGGTCTGTTCCAGGTCATGTTCAACCACCAGCAACGTGACCTGTCCGCCTTGCGCCGCTTGCCGGGCCTGCTCGCCGAAGAGCTGCCTTGGCACAGCCGTGAAGCCAAGTTCGACTTGCAGTTGCACAGTGAAGAAGACCACCAGGGCCGCCTGAGCCTGGCCTTCGACTATGCCGCCGAACTGTTCGATACCAGCACCATCAAGCGCCTGGCCCAACACCTGCTGGCCCTGCTCGAGCAGGTGTGCGCCAGGCCGCAGCGGGCGTTGGGCGAGGTGCAATTGCTCGACGAGCCTGGCCGCGCGCAATTGCTGAGCTGGGGCGAGGCACCCGCTGCGGCGCCCCAGCGCCTGCTGGTCGAGCAGCTCAATGACCAGGCATGCCTGACCCCGCAGCGTACCGCCCTGGTGTGGGACGGTGGCAGCCTGGATTACGCCGAGTTGCACCAGCAAGCCAACCGTCTGGCCCACTACCTGCGTGACAAAGGCGTGGGCCCCGACACTTGCGTGGCCATCGCCGTCGAGCGTTCGCCGCAACTGCTGGTGGGCCTGCTGGCCATTCTCAAGGCCGGTGGTGCCTATGTGCCGCTGGACGTCGATTACCCGGCCGAGCGCCTGGCCTACATGCTCGCCGACTGCAACGCAGGCCTGCTGCTGAGCCACAGCACCCTGCTGGGCAAGCTGCCACAGGTTGACGGCGTCAGCGCCATCGCCCTCGACCAGCTGCACCTGGACAGCTGGCCAAGCCATGCCCCTGGCCTGCACCTGCATGGCGACAACCTGGCCTATGTGATCTACACCTCCGGTTCCACCGGCCAGCCCAAGGGCGTGGGCAATACTCATGCGGCACTGGCCGAGCGCCTGCAATGGATGCAGGCCAGCTATGCGCTGGACGACAGCGACGTGCTGATGCTGAAGGCGCCGATCAGCTTCGACGTTTCGGTGTGGGAATGCTTCTGGCCACTGGTGACTGGTTGCAAGTTGGTGCTCGCCGGCCCTGGCGAGCACCGCGACCCGCAGCGCATCGCCGCGTTGGTGCAGTCCCATGGCGTGACCACGCTGCACTTCGTGCCGCCGCTGTTGCAGGTGTTCGTCCAGGAGCCGCAGGCGGGTGCCTGCAGCAGCCTGCGTCGGCTGTTCTCCGGTGGCGAAGCGCTGTCCGCTGCGCTGCGTGACCGGGTGCTGCAGGTGCTGCCACAGGTGCAACTGCACAACCGCTATGGCCCGACCGAAACCGCCATCAACGTCACCCACTGGCACTGCCAGGCCACCGATGGCGAACGCTCGCCGATCGGCCGCCCGCTGGGCAATGTGCTGTGCCGAGTGCTGGACGACGAACTGGAGCTGACCGCCCCCGGTGTACCGGGCGAGTTGTACCTCGGCGGTGCCGGCCTGGCCCGTGGCTATCTGGGTCGTCCGGGGCTCACCGCCGAACGTTTCGTGCCCCGCGCCGACGGCAATGGCGAGCGCCTGTACCGCAGTGGCGACCGCGCCCGCTGGCAGGTACAGACCGAGGCGCTGGAGTACCTTGGCCGCCTCGACCAGCAGGTCAAGGTGCGTGGCTTCCGTGTCGAACCCGAGGAAGTCCAGGCCTGCCTGCTGGCGCAAGCTGGGGTCGAACAGGCACTGGTGCTGATTCACAGGGATGCCATCGGCGCGCAACTGGTCGGCTACTACAGTGGCAGCGCCCAGCCTGATGCATTGCTGACGGTGCTGGCTGAACAACTACCGACCTACATGGTGCCGGCACAACTTATCCCGTTGACGCAGATGCCACTGGGCCCCAGCGGCAAGGTCGATCGCAAGGCGTTGCCGGCCCCGGTGTGGCAGCAGCGGGAGCACGTCGAGCCGCAAACCGGGTTGCAGCAGCAGGTCGCTGCCATCTGGCGTGAGGTGCTGAACCTGCCGCGCGTTGGCCTGCAGGACGACTTCTTCGCCCTCGGTGGCCATTCGCTGCTGGCCACTCAAATTGTTTCGCGCACACGCCAGGCCTGCGATGTCGAGCTGCCGCTCAAGGCCTTGTTCGAAGCCAGCGAGCTGGGCGCCTTCTGTGCCGAGATCGCGCGTATCCGCGCTGCCGGTGAGCGCAACCTGCAAGGTGCAATCGCCCGCGTCGACCGCCGCCAGGCGGTGCCGCTGTCGTACTCGCAGCAGCGCATGTGGTTCCTCTGGCAAATGGAGCCAGGTAGCCCGGCGTACAACGTCGGCGGCATGGCGCGCCTGCGCGGCACCCTGCATGTGGATGCCTTCGAGCGTGCGCTGCAGGCGCTGGTGGTACGGCATGAAACCCTGCGCACCACCTTCCCAAGCATCGATGGTGTGCCGTATCAGTGCGTAGCCGAAGACAGCAGCCTGCACCTCGATTGGCAGGACTTCAGCGCCTTGCCCGCCGATGCCCGCCAGCAACGCCTGCAACAACTGGCCGACGACCAGGCGCACCAGCCGTTCGACCTGGAGCGCGGTCCGTTGCTGCGTGCCTGTCTGGTCAAAGCCCAGGAGCGCGAGCATTTCTTCGTGCTGACCCTGCACCATATCGTCACCGAAGGCTGGGCCATGGACATCTTCGCCCGCGAACTGGGCGAGCTGTACGAGGCCTTCGTCGATGACCGCGAATCGCCGCTGGCGCCGCTGCCGGTGCAGTACCTGGACTACAGCGTGTGGCAACGGCAATGGCTGGAAAGCGGCGAGGGTGAACGACAGCTGGCCTACTGGCAGGCCCGCCTGGGTGATGAGCATCCGGTACTGGCGCTGCCTGCCGACCGCCCGCGCCCGGCAGTGCAGAGCTACCGTGGCGGGCTGTACCGCTTCGAGCTCGACCCGGCGCTGGTTGCCCGCGTACATGCCTTCAACAGCCAGCGCGGCCTGACGCTGTTCATGACCATGACTGCCACCCTGGCCGCCATGCTGCACCGCTACAGCGGCCAGCGTGACTTGCGCATTGGCGCGCCGGTGGCCAACCGCATCCGCCCGGAAAGCGAAGGGCTGATTGGCGCGTTCCTCAACACCCAGGTGCTGCGTTGCGAGCTGGACGGCCAGATGACCGCCGCACTGTTGCTGGAGCAGGTACGGCAGGCTGCCATCGAAGGCCAGTCGCACCAGGACCTGCCGTTCGACCAGTTGGTGGAAGCCCTGCAGCCACCGCGCAGCAGCGCCTATAACCCGCTGTTCCAGGTGATGTGCAACGTGCAGCGCTGGGCCTTCCAGCAAAGCCGTCAACTTGCCGGCATGCAGGTGGATTACCTGGTCAACGACGCCAGCGCCACCAAGTTCGACCTGTACCTGGAGGTGACCGACCTCGACGGCCGCCTGGGTTGCTGCCTGACCTACAGCCGCGACCTGTTCGACGAACCACGTATCGCACGCATGGCCGAGCACTGGCAGCAACTGCTGGCCGGCATGCTCGACAACCCGCACCAGCGCCTGTGCGAGCTGCCGATGCTGAGCGGCGCCGAGCAGCAGGTGCTGGCGGGCCAGTTGCAGGGCGAGCTGGATTTCGCTCTCGACCAGACCGTGCATGGCCTGTTCGCCGCGCAGGCTGCGCGCACGCCACACGCTGGCGCGTTGACCTTTGCCGGCCGGCACATGACCTATGCCGAACTCGACCAGCAGGCCAACCGCCTGGCCCGCGCCCTGCGCGAGCGTGGCGTCGGCCCGCAGGTGCGCGTGGGCCTGGCGCTGGAGCGTTCGCTGGAAATGGTCGTCGGCCTGCTGGCCATCCTCAAGGCCGGTGGCGCCTACGTGCCGCTCGACCCCGAGTACCCACTCGACCGCCTGCGCTACATGATCGAAGACAGCTGCATCGGCCTGCTGCTCAGCCAGCGCGCGCTACTGCAAACCTTGGGGCAGTTGCCTGAAGGCGTGGCGCTTTGGAGCCTGGAGGACGACAGCGCCAGCCTGTCGGCCTACAGCGATGCGCCGCTGGACAACCTCAACCTGCCGCAGCACCAGGCTTACCTGATCTACACCTCTGGCTCCACCGGCAAGCCCAAGGGCGTGGTAGTCAGCCACGGCGAGTTCGCCATGCATTGCCAGGCGGTGATCGACGCGTTCGGCATGCGCAGCGAGGACTGCGAGCTGCACTTCTATTCGATCAATTTCGACGCTGCCAGCGAACGCCTGTGGGTGCCGCTGCTGTGCGGCGCCCGCGTGGTGCTGCGCGCCCAGGGGCAGTGGGGCGCCGAAGACATCTGCCAGCTGGTGCGCGAGCAGCAGGTGAGCATCCTCGGCTTCACGCCCAGCTACGGCAGCCAGTTGGCGCAGTACCTGGCCGGGCAGGGCGAGCAGTTGCCAGTGCGCCTGGTCATTACCGGTGGTGAAGCGCTGACCGGTGAACACCTGCAGCGCATCCGCCAGGCCTTCGCGCCGCAGCAGTTCTTCAACGCCTACGGGCCGACCGAAACCGTGGTCATGCCGCTGGCCTGCCTGGCACCACAGACACTGCCGGCGGAGTTGGGCAGCGTGCCGATCGGCCGCGTCATCGGTAAGCGCACGGCCTACATTCTCGACGAAGACCTTGCCCTGTTGCCGCAAGGCGGTATTGGCGAGCTGTATGTCGGCGGTGCCGGCCTGGCCCAGGGCTACCACGACCGCCCGGGCCTCAGCGCCGAGCGCTTCGTCGCCGACCCGTTCGGCAGCGAAGGCGGACGCCTGTATCGCACCGGTGACCTGGTGCGCCTGGGCAGCGATGGCCTGGTCGAGTACGTCGGCCGCGCCGATCAGCAGGTGAAAATCCGCGGTTTCCGGATCGAGCTGGGCGAAATCGAAAGCCGCCTGCAGGCGCATGCCGATGTCGACGAGGCTGTGGTACTGGCCCTCGACCTGCCGGGCGGCAAGCAACTGGTGGGTTACCTGGTGTGCAGGCAGGCCGCTGCCGACAGCGAGGCCCAGGGCCTGCTGCGCGACGCGGTGAAAGCCGAAGCCCGCCAGCACCTGCCGGACTACATGGTGCCGGCGCACCTGGTGCTGCTCGACAGCCTGCCACTGATGGGCAACGGCAAGCTCGACCGCCGTGCGCTGCCGCTGCCGGACCTGGAACAGGCACGCCAGCAGTACCAGGCGCCTGGCAACGAGGTGCAAGCGCAACTGGCGCAGATCTGGCGCGACGTGCTCAACGTTGCCCAGGTCGGCGTGCAGGACAACTTCTTCGAACTGGGCGGCGACTCGATCCTGTCGATCCAGGTGGTCAGCCGGGCTCGTCAGGCCGGCTTGCAGTTCACCCCGCGCGACCTGTTCCAGCATCAGACCATCCAGACCCTGGCCGCCATCGTTCAGCGCAGCGAAGCCGCCAGCAGCATCGAACAGGGCCAGCGCCAGGGGCAGGCCGGCCTCACGCCGATCCAGCACTGGTTCTTCGACAGTGAAGTGCCACAGCCGCAACACTGGAACCAGGCTGTTCTGCTGGAGGCGCGAAAGCCGCTGGATGAGGGGGTACTGGAGCGCGCCTTGGCCGCCCTGGTGCAGCACCACGACAGCCTGCGCCTGCGCTTCAGCCGGGCCCAGGGCCGCTGGCAGGCCGAATATGCTTCGCCTGCCTCCGGGCAGTTGCTGTGGACAGCCACCGTCGCCGATTTCGCCGATTGCCAGCCGCTGTACACCGACCTGCAACGCAGCCTCGACCTGGAGCAGGGCCCACTGTTGCGTGCCTTGCTGGTAAATGACGGGCAGGGCGGCCAGCGCCTGTTGCTGGCGATCCATCACCTGGTGGTCGATGGCGTGTCGTGGCGCGTGCTGCTGGAAGACCTGCAGGCGCTGTACCGCGGCCAGCCGCTGCCGGCCAAGACCCACGCCATGGGCGACTGGGCCGCACGCCTGGCCAGCTATGCCGGCAGCGATTCGCTGCGCGACGAGCTGGGCTGGTGGCAGGGCCAGTTGGGTGGCGTGCGCCGCGAACTGCCATGCGATCACCCGCAGGGCGGCAACCTGCACCGCCACGCCCGTACCCTGGCCATCGGCCTGGATGTGGCGCAGACCCGGCAGTTGCTGCAACAGGCCCCGGCGGCCTACCACACCCAGGTCAACGATCTGCTGCTGACCGCGCTGGCGCGTGCCTTGTGCCGCTGGAGCGGCGATGAAGAAGTGCTGGTACAGCTTGAAGGCCATGGCCGTGACGGGCTGTTCGAAGACATGGACCTGACCCGCAGCGTCGGCTGGTTCACCAACGCCTACCCGCTGAGCCTGCGCCCGCTGCCTGGCGAGGACGACGCGGCGCGGGCCGGTTCGATCAAGCGCATAAAGGAGCAGCTGCGCCAGGTACCGCACAAAGGCCTGGGTTACGGCGTGCTGCGCTACCTGGCCGATACGGCAGGGCGCGAGCAGATGGCGGCCCTGCCGCAGGCACGCATCACCTTCAACTACCTGGGCCAGTTCGACCAGCAGTTCGACAGCACAGCCCTGCTCCAGCCGCTGGACGCCCCAGCCGGCCTGGCCCATGACCTGGATGCGCCGCTGCCCAACTGGTTGAGTGTCGATGGCCAGGTGTATGGCGGCGCCCTGCAGCTGCGCTGGACCTTCAGCACCGAGCGCTATGACGAGCGGACCATCGCCGGCCTGGCCGAAGCCTACCGCCAGGAGCTGCTGGCGCTGGTCGAGCATTGCCTGGCTGATGGCAACGGCAGTTTCACCCCCTCGGACTTCCCGCTGGCGCACCTGACCCAGGCGCAGATCGACGCGCTGCCGGTACCGGCAGTACAGATCGAGGACGTCTACCCGCTGACGCCTATGCAGGAGGGCATGCTGCTGCACACCCTGCTGGAGCCGGGCACTGGCCTCTACTACATGCAGGACCGCTACCGCATCAACAGCGCGCTCGACCCCGAACGCTTCGCCCAGGCGTGGCAGGCGGTGGTGGCGCGCCACGAAGCGCTACGCGCATCGTTCAGCTGGAACACCGGCGAGGCGATGCTGCAGATCATCCACAAGCCGGGCAACACGCCGGTGGACTACCAGGACTGGCGTGGCCTCGACGACGACGCCCAGGAGCAGCGCCTGCAGGCGCTGCACAAGCAGGAGCGCGAGGCAGGTTTCGCCCTGCTCAGCGAGGCGCCGTTCCACCTGCGCCTGGTGCGTGTGGCCGACGAGCGCTACTGGTTCATGATGAGCAACCACCACATCCTCATCGATGCCTGGTGCCGTTCGCTGTTGATGAACGATTTCTTCGAGATCTACCAGGCCCTCGGCGAGGGGCGCCAGGCCCGCTTGCCGGTGCCACCGCGTTACCGCGACTACATTGGTTGGCTGCAACGCCAAGGCCTGGACGACGCGCGAGCCTGGTGGCAGGCGAACCTGGCCGGCTTCGAACGCGCCACCACCATCCCCAGCGACCGCCCGCTGCGCCACGACCATGCCGGTAGCGGCATGATCGTCGGCGACTGTTACACCCGCCTGGCGGTGAGCGACGGCGTGCGCCTGCGTGAACTGGCCCAGGCCCACCAGCTCACCGTCAACACCTTCGCCCAGGCGGCCTGGGCCCTGGTGCTGGCGCGCCACAGCGGCGACCGCGACGTGATCTTTGGCGTGACCGTGGCCGGGCGCCCGGTGAGCATGCCGCAGATGCAGCGTACCGTCGGCCTGTTCATCAACAGCATCGCCTTGCGCGTGCAGTTGCCGATGGCGGGTGAGCGCTGCAGTGTGCGCCAGTGGTTGCAAGGCCTGCTGGAGCGCAACATGGAGCTGCGTGAGTACGAATACCTGCCGCTGGTGGCGATCCAGGAATGCAGCGAACTGCCCAAGGGCCAGCCGCTGTTCGACAGCCTGTTCGTGTTCGAGAACGCGCCGGTGGAAACTGCCGTGCTCGACCACGCCCAGCACCTGAATGCCAGTTCCGACTCGGGCCGTACCCACACCAACTTCCCGCTGACAGCGGTGTGCTACCCGGGCGATGACCTTGGCCTGCATCTGTCGTTCGACCAGCGCTACTTCGACTACCCGACCGTCGAGCGCCTGCTGGCCGAGTTCAAGCGCCTGCTGCTGGCGCTGGTGCAAGGCTTCGAAGGGGAGATGAGCGCATTGCCATTGCTGAGCGCAGAGGAGCAGCGCTTCCTGCTCAAAGACTGCAACCACACTGCGCGCGCCTACCCGTTGGAACAGAGCTACATCGCGCAGTTCGAGGCACAGGTGGCCGCACATCCGCAACGTATCGTGGCCCGGTGCCTGGACGCGTCCTACGACTACGCCGGCTTGAACCTGGCGGCCAACCGCCTGGGCCATGCCTTGATCGCGGCGGATGTGAACGTGGACCAGCCGGTAGCTCTGCTGGCCGAGCGTGGGCTACCGCTGCTGGGCATGATCGTCGGCAGCTTCAAGGCCGGCGCCGGCTACCTGCCACTGGACCCGGGCCTGCCGGCGGCGCGCCTGCAAAGCATCATCCAGCTAAGCCGTACACCCGTGCTGGTGTGCAGCGCGGCCTGTGCCGGGCAAGGGCGGCAGTTGCTGGGCGAGCTGGAGGCAGCGGTGCGGCCGCAGCTGCTGATCTGGGAAGACATCCAGGCCAGCCCGGTGGCCAGCCACAACCCCGGCATTCACAGCGGGCCGGATAACCTCGCCTATGTGATCTACACCTCAGGCTCCACTGGCCTGCCGAAGGGTGTAATGGTCGAGCAGCGCGGCATGCTCAACAACCAGCTGAGCAAGGTGCCGTACCTGGCGCTTGGCGAGCACGACGTGATTGCCCAGACGGCTTCGCAGAGCTTCGACATTTCGGTTTGGCAGTTCCTTGCCGCGCCGCTGTTCGGCGCCAGGGTGGAGATCGTGCCGAACGCCATCGCCCATGACCCGCACGGCCTGCTGGCGCATGTGCAGGCCACCGGCATCAGCGTGCTGGAGAGCGTGCCGTCGCTGATCCAGGGCATGCTGGCCAACGATCACCAGGCCCTCGATGGCCTGCGCTGGATGCTGCCGACCGGCGAGGCCATGCCTCCGGAGCTGGCGGCGCAGTGGTTGCAGCGCTACCCGCAGATCGGCCTGGTCAACGCCTACGGCCCGGCGGAGTGCTCCGATGACGTGGCGTTCTTCTGCGTCGATGCCGCCTCGACCCGTGGCAGCTACCTGCCGATCGGCACGCCAACCGACAACAACCGCCTGTATCTGTACGGCGAGGACCAGACGCTGGTACCGCTGGGGGCGACGGGTGAGTTGTGCGTGGCTGGCACCGGGGTGGGCCGTGGCTATGTCGGCGACCCGGTGCGCACGGCGCTGGCGTTCATTCCCCATCCTCATGGTGCACCGGGCGAACGCCTGTATCGCACGGGCGACCTGGCGCGGCAGCGCCCGGACGGGGTGCTGGAGTATGTCGGTCGCATCGACCATCAGGTGAAGATTCGCGGTTACCGCATCGAACTGGGCGAAATCGAAGCCCGCCTGCACGAACAGCCGGAGATCCGCGACGCTGCCATTGGCGTGCAGGAGGGCACCAATGGCAAGCACCTGGTGGGTTACCTGGTGGCGCATCAGGGCGTTGCTGCCGACGCTGCGTTGCTGGAACAGCTAAAGCAGCGCCTGCGTGCCGAGTTACCGGAGTACATGGTCCCACTGCACTGGGGCTGGTTCGACAGCCTGCCGCACAACGCCAACGGCAAGCTCGACCGCAAGGCCCTGCCGGTCATCGACATCGGTGGCCAGCACAGCCAGGCTTACCAGGCGCCGCGCAATGAACTGGAAGAGGTACTGGCCGGTATCTGGGCAGACGTGCTCAAGGCCGAGCGGGTCGGGGTGCACGACAACTTCTTCGAGCTGGGCGGGCATTCGCTGCTGGCCACGCAAATCGCCTCGCGGGTGCAGAAGCAGTTGCAGTTGAACGTGCCGCTGCGGGCGATGTTCGAGTGCAGCACGGTGGAGGAACTGGCGGTGTATGTGCAGGGGCTGCAGGGCAGTGTGCTGGATGACGACAAGGTCGACCGGCTCAGCGACCTGATGGCTGAGCTGGAGGGCTTGTGACCTGAGCAGGTGAGGCCAGCACCACTCCTGGATTGGTGCACAAAAGTTGAAATTGCTGGGGCCGCTATGCGGCCCTTTCGCGACACAAGGCCGCTCCTACAGCTACGGCGTTGTTCTCGAGGTTTGGCGCAGTACCTGTGGGAGCGGGCATGCCCGCGAACACCGGCGCAGCCGGTGCCATAAACCGCGTTGAGTTCTTCGCGGGCTTGCCCTCTCCCACAGGGCCGCCACAGCCTTGTGCTGCTAATGGGCTGCAAGGCAGCCCCGGCGATTTCACATCAGCGCTTGCCGAGAATCTTCCCAAGCAACTCCGGCCGCGGCGCGCCTTGCTGGCTCTGCAGGTTGCCCTGGTCATCCTGATAGAAGATCGCCGGGGTCGCCTGCAAGCCCATTTCTTCCATCAGCGCCATGTTCGCCGCCAGCTTTTGCTGCACCGCCTCCGGTACCTGCTCCAGTGCTTTCAACTTGCTGGCCTTGCCCGCTTTTTCATGCTCGTGCAGTGCCTTGGCCGGGTCTTTCGCCGCCAGCAGCGCCGCCGACTTGCCCGGGCTGTCCTCGCGGATGATGCCGACCATGATATGGCGCAACTGCACCTTGCCCGACTCGACCCACGGCCGCGCCTGCTCCCAGAACATGTTGCAGTACGGGCAGTTGGGGTCGCTGAACAGGTACACCTTGCGCGGCGCATCGTCCTTGCCGTCGGCGATCCAGGAGGTTTTTTCCATCTTCGCCCATATTTCCTTGCTCATCGGCGCATACACCAGCTTTTTCAGCGGCTCGGCACTGAGGTCGTTGCCCTGTTCGTCGAACAGGCTGCCTACCAGTACATGCTTGCCGTCAGGGGTGAGGTACAGGGCCAGGCCGTTATTCTGGTACTCGGCGGCATACCCGCGCAGGCCGTTGGGGGCGTCGAAGCTGCCTTTGATCACGGCGCCCTTGGCTTGCAGTTGCGCAATCGCCTTGGGCAGCTCTTCGGCTTGCAGGGTGGGGGCAGCCAGCAGGGCCAGGGACAGGGGCAGCAGTGCAGTCAGTCGCATGTCAGTTTCCTTGTGCGGCAGGGGCGGGCGCGGTGGCCCGGTCGAAAGGCTCCAGGGCGTGGCGCAGGCTGGCCCGGGAAAGCTCGCCCAGATGGCTGCCGACCAGGCGCCCGTCGGCGTCGTAGAACAAAGTGGTGGGCAGGGCCATGGAGCCGACGCGCTGGGCCAGCAGACCGGTGCCATCGAACAGCACGTGGGTCAGGCTCAAGCCGGTGGTGGCGAGAAAGGTGCTGACGTTTTCCGGGGTCTCGCCCTGGTTGACGAACAGGAAGGTCACGTGCGGGTAAGCGCTTTGCGCCTGTTGCAGCACCGGCATTTCGCGTCGGCAGGGTGGGCACCAGGTGGCCCAGATGTTGATGACCAGCGGTTTGCCGCGGTAGCTGTGCAACGCTACGGATTGGCCGTTGGCCTTGCGCAGGCTCAGCTCGGGCAGTTCGGTGCCCTTGCTGTACAGGTGGCCACCGAGGCTGGCCAGGCCCCAGAACAGCGCGCCGCTGAACAGCGCCCAGCCCAGCGGGCGGCGCAGGCCCGGATGGCGCCAGCCCTGCCACAGGGCGCCGAGCACGATGCCGGCGAGGCCCGACCAGAACAGGAAGCCGCCATCCCGGATATCGATGATCTGCAGCGGGTCGTCCTGGTACATCGGCCAGTAGGCCAGCACGAAGCCGGCGCGTGCGCACAGCAAGCCGATCAGGAACAGGTTGAACAGTGCCGATTCCGGGCTCTCGCCGCCACGCCGGGCGACCCACCAGCCGACCATGCTGGCGATCACCAGGGCAGTGAGCATCAGCAGGTGGTTGAGGGCCATGGTCAGTGGCCCGAGGGTTACGGTCAGCATCAGCCTTGGCTCCTGGTCTGGGTCCAGTGTTGCAGGAAGGCGGCTGCATCTACCTCACCGGTGATGCGCCGCGCGCGGCGTTCGTCGCCTTCCGGGCCGACCCAGATGATGCTGGGCGGGCCGGGTACCTGGTAGCGCTGGAGCAGGGCCTGGCTGGCCGGGGTGTCGGCGGTAACGTCCAGGCGCAGCAGGTGCACACCGGCCAGGCCGGCCTGCACGTCGCTGCGGGCGAACACCTGTTTTTCCATGACCTTGCACGACACGCACCAGTCGGCATAGTAGTCGAGCATCACCCACTGGCCACGGGCCTTGGCCGCATCCAGTTCGCGTTGCAGGTCTTCGGGGCGGCTGACGGTGACGAAGGCGTCCTCGGTGTGCTGGCCGCTGGCCTGCGTGGCGCCGCCACCGGCGAACGGGCGCAGTGGCTGCCAGAGGTCGTCGCCACCGGCCGCCGCTCCCACCAGCAGCAGGCCGCCCCACAGGGCACCCAGCAGCGGCAAGGCTCGCAGTGCCGGCAACCGCTGCAGGGCCGGCCAGGCAGCCCAGGCCAGGGCGATCAGCAAGGCGCCGCTCAGGGCCAGCAGCAATGCTGCGGGCAGCAGGCTGCGCAAGGTGTATAGCGCCATGCCCAGGAACACGAAACCGAACACGCCCTTGACCCGGTTCATCCAGGCGCCCGGGCGGGGCAGGTAGCGGTTGCCGAGGGTAACCAGCAACAGCAGCGGCACGCCCATGCCCAGGCCGAGGCTGAACAGCACCAGCGCCCCTTGCAGCACATCGCCGCTCTGGGCGATGTACAGCAGCGCGCCGGCCAACGGTGCGGTCATGCATGGGCCCATCAGCAGGCCGGACAGCGCGCCAAGTAGCGCCGCGCCATACAGGTTGCCGCCACGGGTACCTTGCCCGGCGCGGTCGAGGCGGTCACGCACGGCGGCGGGCAGTTGCAGTTCGAAGGCGCCGAACATCGGCAGGGCCAGCAGCACGAACAGCCCCGCCAGGCTGCCCAGCAGCCAGGGTTGTTGCAGCCAGGCCTGCAGGCTGGCACCCAGCAGCGCGGCGACCACCCCCAGGGCGGCATACACCAGGGCCATGCTCAGTACATAGACCCCGGCCAGGATCCAGCCGCGCCTGGCGCTGGCGCCATTGCCCAGTACCAGCCCGGCGAGGATCGGCAGCATCGGCAGGGAGCAGGGGGTAAAGGCCAGCAACAGGCCCAGGCCGAAGAACGCCAGCAGGCTCCAGGCCAGGTGGCCTTGTTGCAGGTCGCTGGCCAGGGCTTGGTCACTGGCTTGTTCGGCCGCCGGGGCCACACTGCCGCCCAGGTCGATCAGCGTGGTTTGCGGCGGGTAGCACAGGCCCGCATCGGCACAGCCCTGCCAGCCCAGGCGCAACTGACCCTGGGCACTGGCCGGGAGCAGCAGTTCGAGCTGGTCGCGGTACACCGCGCTGTCGCCGAAGAACTCGTCGTGATGGTTGAGGGCGGCTGGCAGTTGCGGGTGCTGCTCGGCAGGCAGGCCGTCGAACTTCAGGCGCTTCTGATACAGGTAGTAGCCAGGCTGGATCTGGAAGAACAGGCGCATTTGGCCGTCGGCCTGGCGGTCGTGGGTAAGCACGAAGGCTTGGCTGACCGGCAGGAAGTCCGGTTTGACATCGAACGGGTTGGCCTGCAATGAGCCGGCCAGCAGCAGAGTCAGTAAGAGCAGGAGGACGCGCATGTCTTCGCCTTGGCAGTACGTTGAAAGGGGTCATGCTGGCTTGGGTCGATTAACCCAAGGTTAACTCTGGTTTTTGGTCAGGGGGCGCTCAGGGCTTGGAGGTGTATGCCGTGGGATTGTTTGCGCCTGGGAGATCCCAAGACAACCACCTACCAGCCCCAGAGCAAATTCCCCCCCAGATCCCAGACATGTCGCGACATATTGTCGACTTGACTTTGCCTGCGCCAACACAATTGCTGTAAAGTTGACGTACGGGTCAGCTTTTCGGGCTGGTACCAGAATCAAAAAAAGGGCAGATCCCCAGCTGCCCAGAGGATCAAGCATGTCCAACCGTGATATTTCCCGGCGCGCCTTCTTGCAAGGCGGCCTGATCGCTGGTGTCGGCGTGACCATGGCGCCGCTCGGCAGCCAAGCGTTCGCCGCGCTGATGGAAGAACGCGTCACCACCTCGCCGCAGAAGTGGATGAACCATGATGGCAAGGCGCGTTTCCGTAACGACGCCCTGTCCAAGGTCTGTGGCGACAAGGTGTTCGCCCGCGACATCCGTGCCAAGGACATGCCTGGCTGGCCCGCGCAGCAGGGCCATGCGCTGCTGCTCAAGGCGACCAAGGCCGACCGTATCTATGCCGGTCATGACCTAAGCCTGCTTGGCGCCGACCTGCAGCCGGACCGCATCGTCACCGCTGCCGACCTGGAAAAGGACGGCATCGCCTGGCCCGAGGCCCACTCGCCCGACCCGCTGCTGCCGCCCGGCAAGGTGCCGATGTTCATCGGCCACCCGGTGGCGATCCTGATCTGGCACGACTTCGAGCGTTTCCGCCAGGCCAAGCGCAAGCTGCAGTTCAACGACCAGGCGATCCGCTATGGCGCCCAGGCGCCGCTGTACCAGCGCGACCCTTACGGGAGCTTCCGCTTCGTGCGTGTGGGCGGTGCCACGCCGTTCGACGACGATGAATTCTCCAGCCTGAAGAACTCCATGCTGTTCCCCACCATCCTCAACCGCAAGCCGGTGTGGTCGAAGCAGCCCAACCAGCATGGCGACCTGACCGAGCAGGGCCTTTTCCATGCCAGGCGCATGGCCGAGCAGCTGGACAATCCGCCCGAGGATTGGCTGGTGTTCGACGAGCGCTACAAGACGCCGTCCATCGAGCCGGCCGCACTGGAACCGGACAACGGCAACGGCTGCTACGACCCGGCCAGCGGCACGCTGCACTTCGTGGTCGCGACCCAGTGTCCGTTCGAAGTGGCGCAGGAATGCGTGCACATGATCAAGCCGTCGCGCTTCGCCCTGAACACCCTGAACATGCACCCGGGCTATACCGTGGGCTACGGCTCGAAAGACAACAACATCTTCGTCTTCTACGCCGCCGTGGCCGCGCTGTATGGCGCTGGTGTGCCGATCCGCCTGGCCAACGACCGCTACGAGCAGTTCCAGAGTGGCATCAAGCGCCACGCATTCGATATCCGCTACCAGTTGGCGGTGGACAAGAAGGACAACAGCTTCAAGATCTTCCGCGCCGACATGACTTGCGACGGCGGCGGGCGTATCAACTACAGCCCCTCGGTGGCGGCGGTCGGCGCCACGGCGGCGCAGTCGATCTACTACATGCCGCAGAACGACCTGTCGGTCACTGCCTATCACTCCCGTGGCGTCGAGGCCGGCTCCATGCGCGGCTACGGCACCCTGCAGACCATGGCCGCCACCGAAATGATGGTGGATGAGATCGCCGGGCGCCTGGGCGTCGATGCCATCGACCTGCGCCGCGCCAACGCGCTGAAGTCGGGCATGAAGAACACCCAGGGCGCGGTCCCGGCCGGCGCCCTGCGCCTTTACGAGATTCTCGACAAGGCCGCCGTGCACGACTGGTGGCGCAACCGCGACGCGCGCAAGCAGCAGATGGATGCCAAGGACCCGGACCACTGGTATGGCGTGGGCTTTGCCATCTGCCAGAAAGACTTCGGCACCGGCTCCGAAGCACCCATGGCCAGCATCGAGTTCAGCCGCGACGGGCGAATCAGCCTGCGCCACATCGGCACCGAGCTGGGGACTGGCATGTCCACCTCCCAAGCCCTGGTGGTCAGCGATTTCCTCGGCCGCTCGGCCGACGAGGTCAAGACCGCGGTCACCGAATGGCCGGAGCTGCAGCTGACCACCAGCGGCAACCCGTACCTGATCAGCCAGCCCGAGCAGGACGCCGCGCTGCGCAACCCGCGTTGGGTCGGCAAGCTCGCTTCGCCGTCGTCGGCGACCAACTCGGCCTTCTACTTCAGCCATGCCACCCGCGAAGCGGCGCGCGTGCTGTTCAACCACGGTCTGTGGCCGGCGGCCATGGCCATCTGGAGCCAGGGCCCGTACGGCGGCCAGGCCAACCCGCTGGTGGTGCGCCGCGAGAATGCGGTATGGGTCAACGGCGAGCTGACCGGCAACGGCCTGTCACCGATCCCGTTCGCCCAGCTGGCCCAGAAGGCCCACGACATGGGGCTGGTAACCGGCGTCAGCGTGCACGGTTTCAACCGCTGGAGCTGGGCCGAAGCCGACTTCGTCATCGACGGCGTGCGCGAACGCTTCCCGCTCGACGCGGTGGCAGTGAAGTACGGCGATGGCGCGGTGAATGCCAAGAAGGCGCAGATGAGCAGCCACGGCTACCACCTGCTCGACCGGCAGAACGCCGCCTACCCCGACACCCAGCTGAACAACGCCATGGTCACCTACTACAGCCCGGTGGCGACCATTGTCGAAGTCAAGGTGAACAAGGGCACTCACGAAGTGCAGGTACTCAACCACCACAGCTGGGTCGAGTGCGGCCGGGTGCTGGTGCCGGAACTGGTCAAGGGCCAGCTCGAGGGCGGTATCGCCATGGGCATCGGCCATGCCTTGACCGAAGAAATGCCGTTGTACGAGGGCGGGCCAGGGGAGGGCGACTGGAACTTCAACCGCTACCGCCTGCCGCATGCACGCGACGTGGCGGTGTGGCAGCAGACCAGCGAAATCCTCCCGCCGCTGTCACCGACCGACCCGTCCAAGGGTATTGCCGAGGTGGTGATGATCCCGGTCGTCGGTGCCATCGGCAATGCCGTCGCGCATGCCATCGGCAAGCGCGTTCGCGATCTCCCCATCACCCCAGCCCGTATCAAGGAGGCCCTCAATGGCTAACCGTCCACTGCAACTGACCCTCAACGGTCAACCGGTCGGCCCGGTCGAGGTCCCTGACGACCTGGCGATGATCGACTACCTGCACGAACACCAGAACCTCACCGGCTCGCGCCTGGGCTGCGGCCAGGGCATCTGCCACGCCTGCGTGGTGATCGTCGACAACCCCGACGGCACCTGCGAGGAGGTGCGTACCTGCATTACCGGCGCGCATTACTTCGAGGGCAAGAAGGTCCGCACCATCGAGGGCCATGCCAAACAGGACGAGGCCGGCAACCTCACGCTGAACCCGATCCAGCAGAAGTTCGTCGACCTGTTCGCCTTCCAGTGCAGCTACTGCGCGCCGGGCTTCGTCAATGCCGCCACGGTGCTGGTGGAAACCGCCCAGCGCCAGCCGCTGAAGAAGAGCGAGGTGGAAGACCGCATCGAGGCGAGCCTGGGCCACCACATCTGCCGTTGCACCGGCTACGTGCGTTACTACGACGCCACCCGCACGGTGCTCAACGACCTCGGCCTGGTCAAGGAGGGTTGAGCATGGGTCTTGTTCGTAGCGCACTGGCGCTGGCTCTCGGCCTTGCCTTTACCTCGCTTGCCCAGGCGGCCGACCAGGCGCAGGTCAAGCGCGGTGAATACCTGGCCCGTGCGGCCGACTGCATGGCCTGCCACACCGCCGAAGGCGGCGCGCCGTACGCCGGCGGCCTGCCGATCCATTCGCCGTTCGGCACCATTTACGGCAGCAACATCACCCCGGACAAGCAGTACGGCATCGGCAACTACAGCGCCGACGAATTCTTCGCCGCGGTAACCGAGGGCAAGCGCAAGGACGGTGCCAACCTCTACCCGGCGATGCCGTACACCTCGTACCACCTGATCAAGCGTGAAGATTCGGACGCGATCCTCGCTTACCTGATGACCGTGCCGCCAATCAACCGCCCGGCACCGCAGACTGCGTTGCGTTTTCCTTTCAACGTGCGCCAGGGACTTAGCGGCTGGAACATGCTCTACGGCAAGAGCGTGCAGTTGCAACCGACCGAAGGCAAAAGCACGGCCTGGCAGCGTGGGCAGTACATGGTCGAAGTCATGGGCCATTGCGGCGAGTGCCATACCCCGCGCAACCCGATCGGTGCGTTGCAGCAGGACCAGCGTCTGAGCGGTGGCCTGCTGGGGGGCTACCTGGCCCCGAGCCTGCTGGCCCAGGACCTGGCCGATCGCGGCTGGACCCAGCCGGACCTGACCACCTTCCTCAAGCACGGCATCAGCGCCCAGGGCAGCATGTTCAACGAAATGTTCCCGGTGGTGCACCACAGCACCCAACATCTGGAAGATGCCGATCTGGCGGCCATGGCCACCTACCTGCTGGGCGACCAGCCACCGCCGGCCAAGGCCATCCAGGCGGTGGCGCTGGAGCAGATGAGCGACAGCGCCAGGCGTGGCCGCCAGCAGTACCTGAATGTCTGCGCCGGCTGCCATGGAGTGGACGGCGAGGGCAAGCCGCACATCGCCGTGGCCATGCGCGGCAACACGGTGCTGCGCCAGGCCGACTCGCGCAACCTGGTCAAGGTGATCCTCGAAGGCATCCGTGAACAGCAGTTCACCGGCTTCGAGCGCATGCAGCCGATGCCGGGCTTTGCAGACAAGCTCGATGACCAGCAGGTGACGGATATGGTCAACTACCTGCGGCAGGCCTGGGGTGGATTGCCCGGTGACCTGAGCGTACAGCAGCTCGCAGAGCTGAAGGCGGAGTAAAGGGTGCAGCATCTCGATCTACAGGTGGTCCGCCAGGCGTTGCAGTGGTCGTGCGGTGGCCAGCGGGTGTGGTTGTGCACGGTGCTTGCCACCTATGGCTCGGCGCCCCGTGCGCCGGGCTCGCTGCTGGCGGTGAACGCCAGCGGGCAGTGGCTGGGTTCACTGTCCGGTGGCTGCGTCGAAGACGACTTTCTCGAGCGCGTGGGCCGGGGGGAGTTTCCCGAGCCAGTGGCCATCGTGCGTTATGGCGATGGCAGTGACTCACGTTCGAGCATCCGCCTGCCCTGTGGCGGCGTGCTGGAGGTGCTGGTGGAGAACCTGCCGGCCGAATGCGAGGTGCAGGCGCACCTGCGTGAGCTGGAAAGCGCATTGCAGGGCCAGCGCCGCGTGCTGCGTGAAGTGAGCCTGCCCGAGGGCAGGCGCCTGCTTGCCGATGACCACAGCCAGGGGCCGCGTGTGGAGCGTGAAAGTGCCCGTGTACGCTTGCGAGTGGGGGCCGCCCAGCGTCTGCTGCTGGCCGGGTACTCCAGCGTCGCGCATTTCTGTGCCGAGTTCGGCAAGGGCATGGGCTTCGAAGTCATCCTCTGCGAGCCGCGTGACGAAGTGCTCGACGGCGTGCGGCTGGATGGCATCGAGGTGCGCCGCGAGCTGCCATCGGAGTTCATCGCCCATGGTGGTTGCCATGCCGACACTGCGGTGGTGGCGCTGACCCACGACCCGAAGATCGATGACCTGGCGATGCTCGAAGCGGTGCGCACCGAGGCGTTCTATATCGGTGTGATGGGCTCCCGGGCGACCTCCGACAAGCGCCGTGAACGCCTGCGGCGGATCGGTGGCCTGGGCGAGGTCGAACTGAGTCGCATCCACGCCCCGATCGGCCTCAACCTGGGCAGCAAGACCCCGGCCGAGATCGCTTTGGCGGTGCTGGCCGACATCCTGCGGGTGCGCAACGGCATCGAGCGGGGGGCGCTGTGAGCGTGGTTGCGCTGGTATTGGCGGCAGGCCGCGGCATGCGTTTTGGTTCAGACAAGCGCCGGGCGACCTTGGCTGATGGTCGCAGCCTGCTGGTACATAGCGTGGAACGGGCCCAAGCGGTGTTCGATGATGTGCGGGTGGTGTTGCGCGCGGGCGAATGGAGCGAGGATTTTGCCTTGCCTGCCGATTGCCCGATTGTCGCCAGCCCGGATGCGGCGTCGGGGATGGGGCATAGCCTGGCTGCCGGGGCCAGGTCGTTGGGTAACAGCCAGGCGCAGGCGGTGGCGATCTTGCTGGGTGATATGCCTTGGATCGAATCGGCAACCTTGCGTCGGTTGGCCGAGGCGGCCAGTGCCTCGACCATCGTGTTGCCGCACCATGCGGGGCAGCAGGGGCACCCGGTGATTTTCGGGCGCGACTTCTGGCCGGCGCTGGGGCAGCTTGCCGGGGATGAAGGAGCTCGGTCGGTGGTGCAAGCGCATCGGGATCGTTGCGTGGTGGTTGAAGTGGAGGATGCTGGGGTGTTGCTGGATGTAGATACGCCGCAGGGATTGATTTAGGCACTGGTGTTCGCCACAACATCTTCAGCGCCTGTCAGATCGAGCGCCGCGCGGGCGGCGCTCGATTTCGCAGGCGCTGCAAGGTGAACAACCCTCCACCCCACAAAAGGTCCATAATCCCCACTTAATCTGCCCAAGGTGCAATGCCAGCCACACCATTCCGGGAGCCCCACCATGCACGTTCTGCTCTGCGAGGACGACGACCTGATCGCCGCCGGCATTTGCGCCGGCCTTACCGCCCAGGGCCTGACCGTGGACCGTGTGAGCAACGCCGCCGATGCACGGGCGATGCTGCAGGCCGCGCAGTTCGACGTGATGATCCTCGACCTTGGCCTGCCAGACGAAGACGGACTGAAGCTGTTGCGTCGCCTGCGCGAGAAAGGCGAGACGCTGCCAGTGCTGGTGCTCACCGCCCGTGATGCGGTCACCGACCGGGTCGATGGCCTGCAGGCCGGTGCCGACGATTACCTGCTCAAGCCGTTCGACCTGCGCGAGCTGGCTGCTCGCCTGCACACCCTGCTGCGGCGGGTGGCCGGGCGGGCGGTGAATGTGATCGAACATGGCCCGCTGCGCTATGACCCGAGCAGCTGCGAGGCAACCCTGGCCGGCCAGCCGGTCGACCTGTCCCGGCGTGAACAGGCGTTGCTCCAGGCGTTGCTGCAGAACCCCGGGCGGGTGCTGTCCAGCGAGCAGCTCAAAGATTGCGTGTACGGCTTCAGCGACGAAGTCGAAAGCAATGCCCTGAACGTGCATATTCACCACCTGCGGCGCAAGCTGGGCAACGGCATCGTCGAGACCGTGCGCGGCCTGGGCTACCGGCTGGGCCCGGCGCAAGCGCCGGAGGAGGCGGCGTCATGAGCCTGCGGGTACGCCTGAGCCTGATCCTGGGCAGCGCCTTCGTGATCATCTGGGCGCTGGCCGCCGCGTGGATGCTGCGCGACCTGCGCCAGCAGATGATGTTTTCCCTCGACCAGCGGCTGGTGGCTTCGGCACGCATGGTCGCCGGGCTGATCGACCAGCTGCCGCAGCCGCTGACCGCCAAGGGCGGGGAAGCGCACTTTTCCGCCGACCAGTTCAGCGTGCCGGACGGCATGGCCTGCCAGGTCAGCTCGCTGCGTGGCGAGATTCTCGCCAGCAACCACAAGCACGATGGCGTCATGGACGATGAACGCAGCGGTTTCCGTGACCAGACCATCGACGACGCACTGTGGCGCACCTTCACCTACAACCATGGCGATGTGCGTATCACCACCGCTGACCGGCACATGGAGCGCGAGGCGCTGAACCAGTCGATCCTGCTGGCGGCCTCGGCGCCGGTGCTGATGGCCCTCCTTGGCAGCCTGGGGTTGTTGTGGATCGGCCTGGGCAAGGGGCTGGAGCCTCTCAACCGCATGCGCGATGCCCTGCGCCGCCGGCGCGCGGACAGCGTCGAGCCGCTGCAGGTGGCGGGCATGCCCAGCGAACTGCAACCGTTGCTGGAAACCCAGAACCAGCTGTTCCTGCGTATTGCCCAGACCATCGAGCGTGAGCGGCGCCTGACTGACGATGCCGCGCATGAACTGCGCAGTCCGCTGACGGCGATCAAGACCCACTTGCAGGTAGCGCGGATGACCGATGGCACCGTGCGCGAGCAGGCGCTGGAACATGCAGAGCAGGGGGCCGACCGCATGCATCGCACACTGGAGCAGTTGTTGATGCTGGCGCGGGTGGAAGGCAGCCTGTCGTTCGAGGATGGCGTGCAGTGCAGCGCCGAGCAGGTGGCCCGGCAGGCAGTGCAGGATGCCGGCGGCGGTGACAACCGGCGCATCGTGCTGCGCTTGCCTGAAGCAGCTACGCAGGTCTACCTGGGCATGCCGGCCCCCTTGGCGGTTGCGGCGCTGCGCAACCTGCTGGACAACGCCTTGCGCCATGGCGGCGACGAGGCGGTGGAGCTTGAGGTGCAGATGGCTGACGGCCAGGTGGGCTTCATGGTGCGGGACCATGGGCCGGGGATTGCCGAGGCGGACCTGGAGCACCTGACCGAGCGCTTCTGGCGTAACGGGCAGAGTGGTGGATGCGGGTTGGGGCTGGCGATCGTGCAGGCGATCGTGCAGCGTTGTGCCGGTAGCCTGAAGTTCGACAGTCGCAGTGATGGGTTGCGGGTGTTGTTGCAAGTGCCGGCGCGCTCGGCCAGCTGATCTTCACTGTCTGTGCCGGCCCTTTCGCGGGCTTGCCCGCTCCCACAGGTACTGCACAGGGTCTGAGATGCATGCGATCCCTGTGGGAGCGGGCAAGCCCGCGAAAGTGCCGGCACAGGCAGAGTAAAATAGAGTAACAACCGCTAAATCCTCCCCGCACTCAAGCGTTTTCCAAGCGACGAACACCCGCACTTTCGCTTGCTTGCGAGGATTCACCCATGTCCACCGCTTCCTGCCTTGCCCAGGTCCCGCCGGCCAGCGCGCCGCGTGCCTTGTACGAGTTCACCGATTCACCCTTGCTGCAACGCCAGCAACAACAGGAGTCCAACGCCCGCAGCTACCCGCGGCGCATCCCGCTGGCACTCAAGCGCGCCCGTGGCATCCATGTGGAGGATGTTGAAGGGCGCCAGTTCATCGACTGCCTGGCCGGCGCCGGCACCCTGGCGCTGGGCCACAACCACCCGGTGGTGGTCGAGGCGATCCAGCGGGTACTGGCCGATGAGCTGCCGTTGCACACCCTGGACCTGACCACGCCAGTCAAGGACCGCTTCGTCCAGGACCTGTTCGGCGTGCTGCCCGAGGCGTTGCGCCGTGAAGCCAAGGTCCAGTTCTGCGGCCCGACAGGCACCGATGCGGTGGAAGCAGCGCTGAAACTTGTACGCACCGCCACCGGCCGCAGCACCGTGCTGGCCTTCCATGGCGCCTACCATGGCATGAGCCAGGGTGCGCTGAGCCTGATGGGCAGCCATGGGCCGAAGCAGCCGCTGGGGGCCTTGCTCGGCAACGGTGTGCAGTTCATGCCGTACCCCTACGACTACCGTTGCCCGTTCGGCTTGGGCGGTGAAGCCGGGGTCAGGGCCAACCTGCATTACCTGGAAGCCCTGCTGCTCGACCCGGAAAGCGGCGTGCCGCTGCCGGCGGCGGTGATCCTCGAGGTGGTGCAGGGCGAGGGCGGCGTGATCCCGGCCGATATCGAGTGGCTCAAGGGGGTACGCCGTATCACCGAGCAGGCCGGCGTGGCGTTGATCGTCGATGAGATCCAGAGCGGGTTCGCCCGCACCGGGCGAATGTTCGCCTTCGAACATGCCGGCATCGTCCCGGACGTGGTCACCCTGTCCAAGGCCATTGGCGGCAGCCTGCCGCTGGCAGTGGTGGTGTACCGCGACTGGCTGGACACCTGGAAACCGGGCGCCCACGCCGGCACTTTCCGTGGTAACCAGATGGCCATGGCGGCGGGCTCGGCGGTGATCGACTACCTGGTCGAGCATCGCCTGGCCGAGCATGCCGAGGCCATGGGGCAGTGCCTGCGCCAACATCTGCAGCAGTTGCAGCGGGATTACCCGCAGTTGGGTGATGTTCGCGGGCGTGGGCTGATGCTCGGGGTGGAGCTGGTGGACCCGCAAGGCCAGCGGGATGCGCTCGGTCATCCGGCGGCCAACCGAGAGTTGGCGGCGAAGGTGCAGCGCGAGTGCCTCAAGCGCGGGCTGATTCTGGAACTCGGTGGGCGGCATGGGGCGGTGGTGCGCTTCCTGCCGCCGTTGATCATCAGTGGCGAGCAGATCGATGAGGTCGCGCAGCGCTTTGCCGAGGCGTTGATCGCGGCGGTCTGATCGATTGCCGAGGCCGCTGCGCGGCTCAATCGTCGACAAGCCGGCTCCCACAGGTACAGCGCCAGCCTTCCGGTTGGCGCAGTCCCTGTGGGAGCCGGCTTGCCGGCGATTGGGGCCCAAAGCGCCCCGTGATAATCCCGGCTACCAGCCGCGCCCGGAATTCACCCAGAAGTTCACCGACAGCGAGGTGGTCACAGACTCCACCTGGTGGAACCATCCTTCGGGCAGGAATAGCAGGTCACCTGCCTGCAGCACCACGCGCAGGAAAGGCACTTCGCGCGCCGTCGGGAAACGCTGGTAGTCCGGGGCGTCAGGGTTGAAGTCGCAGCCGTCCAGGCCGCCCTTGGGGCTGGTCGACCAGGTGCCCAGAGCCGGGCGATGGTGCGGTGCGGCAAGGATGAACGACTTCTGCCCCCATACCTGTGCGAACAGGTTATCGGTGTCGTCGCGGTGCAGCGGCGTCAGTGTGCCCTTGGGGCCGATCCAGATACGCGGCGCAATGAACTTCTCGCGAGCGAAGTACTGCGGGTAGCGAATCAGCTTCAGCAGCTTTTCCGGCACGATGTTGTTGCCCATGTAGGCCGGGGTTTCGCCGGGTTTGGCAGGGGCATCGAGCGAGGCGATGAAGTCTGCCATGGAGGTGGAACGGAAGTCGCGGTCGGTGGAAAAGGTCTTCTTCACGTAGTCGCCGTGCCGGGTGATGCCCTGCAGTTCGGCAAAATGCTCCAGCGAGGCTTCGCGGCCCATGCTGAACAGCGGCCAGTCCTGCAGGGCATCGCTGATGACCACCGGTGTCCCGTGCTCCAGGTATTCGCCCTGGAAGCGTGCCAGCGGCATGTCGGCGCGGGCAATGCGTGTTACCTCGCGCTGTACCGGTTGTGCGGCCGATACCCGTTCGCTGAGGCGTGCCGGTGTCGGGTAACGTTGGTTCATCGATACCTTGGTCGCCGGTGCGCCGCGCCGGGCGTTGCTGATGATCTGTGGTAGCAGGGTGGCCAGGCCCATGTTGCCACTGATCTTCAGGCGGGCGCTGGCGAACAGCTCTTCTACGTTGGCAGTGCCGCCCATGATGCCCATGAAGTCACGCTCGGCCACCTCGATGGTAACGTCCGGAGCGCTGTGCCGGCCGGCACCGGTGCGGCTGCTGTCGCGCACCTCGGACCAGAAGGCCCGGTCCTGGCTGAAAACGAACTGGAAAACGCCTTCGATGCCGACGGCATGGGCGTTGGCGAACAGTTTGCTGAGGATGCTCTGAAGGTCCACGGTATGCCTCTGGCGGTCTTTCGTTGTGCAGGGATAACGAGTGCCTGCACCAACGATTTAGCCGTGTGGGCGGCTAATTTTTCGGCGTGCTGCTACGTCCCGTAGGGAGGCTCGAGTCACATTGTTCACCCAAGGAACCCACATGGCACTGCATCCTGATCTGGCGGCATTTCTGGAACTGGTCGAATTTGGCCGACTGACGGGCAGGAGCCTGCCCATGCACGCAATGGACGTGGCCCAGGCCCGTGCCGAGTTCGAAGGCAGCTCGCAGGTACTCGACCCGAGCCCGCCCGGCAACGTCACGGCCAGCGAGCTGCAGATAACCGCGCGCGATGGTGCTCGCCTGGCTGCTCGCCTGTACCGTCAGGGCGATGCTGGTGCTGCCTTGCAGCCGGTGATCCTGTACCTGCATGGTGGCGGCTATGTGGTCGGCAGCCTCGATTCGCATGACTCGGTGTGCCGTCGCCTGGCGGCCCTGGGTGAGTTTGCGGTGCTGGCGGCGGACTACCGGCTGGCACCGGAGCAGCAGTTCCCGAAGGCCCTGCACGATGTGCTGGACGCCGCCAACTGGCTGGCTGAGCAGGCGGCGTCGCTGGGCCTGGACAACCGCCGGGTGGTGCTGGCAGGGGACAGTGTGGGCGCCAGCCTGGCGGCGGTGCTGGCCATTACGTCGGTGCAGCAGCCCGAGGCGCTGGCGTTCAAGCCGCTGGCACAGTTGCTGTTCTACCCGGTGACCGACATCTCCTGCCAGCGTGAGTCCCATCGCGAGCATGCCGAGGGTTACCTGCTGGAGACGCCCACGCTGGAGTGGTTCTACCAGCACTATGCACCGCAGCGCGAGCAGCGCCTGGACTGGCGGGTGTCGCCGTTGCTGTCGACGCTGCGCCAGCCTTTGCCACCGGCTTACCTGTCCGTGGCCGAGTATGACCCGTTGCATGATGAGGGCATGGCCTATCGTGACTGGCTGGTGGCGGGCGGGACGGCGGTGACCTTCGTCCGGGTGGAGGGGTTGACCCATGACTTCTTGCGCATGTCGGGGATCGTGGGGCAGGTGGAGGGGATTTACCGGGATGTCGGGGAGTGGTTGAAGCGGGTCGGCGGCCAGTCCTGAGTTGAGCTCGCCGGGGGCGCGTTGCGCCCCTTTCGCGACACAAGGCCGCTCCCACAAAAGCACTGCGCCCACCGAACCATGGAGCGGCCTTGTGTCGCGATGGGCCGCACAGCGGCCCCAGGGCCTCACCCGCGAAGGTGCTTCTTCAACACATCGACCAATCGCTCGATCTCCGCCTCGGTATTCAACAGCCCAGGCGCCGTCCGCACCACCGGCCCGACATCCCGCGATACCGCATCGACCACGATGCGCTGGCTGTTGAGATATCGGGCCACCTCGTCAGCATCCTGCCCCGTGACCCGGAAGAAGGTGAACCCCGCCGAATATTGCGCACTGCGCGGTGTCACCAACTCTATCCCTGGCAATGCCTCGAGCCGCTGCCTGAGATAGCCATTGAGCCCATGAATCCGCGCCTGCACTGCCGCCTTGCCCAGCTGCAGGTGCAGCTCGAACGCCTTGCCCAATGCCCAGCGATGCTCGAACGCGTGGTAGCCCCCGGGCGTCATCACCGTGGCGAAGTCCTCGTTCTCGGAAAACGTGGCAATGGTCGGGTTCAGCTGCTTCAGTTCGGTGGACGCCGCACAGATGATCCCGGTACCCCGCGGCCCGAACATCCACTTGTGCGTGCCGGCGATGAAGTAATCACAGTTGAGATCGGCAAAGCGCATGTCTTCGACGCCGAAGCCATGCACACCGTCGATCACATAAATGATCTGGTCCTGCTCGTCACGCTGGCGATTGACCTCGCGCACCAGCGCGCCGATCTCGCCCACGGGCAGTTTCACGCCACTGCCCGAGTGCACCCAGGTCATGCCCAGCACCCGGGTTTTCGGCCCGATGGCCGCCGCGATGGTGGCCAGTACCTGGTCGCTGTTGACCTTGGCGGGGTCTTCGAACAGGCGCAACCGGTGCACCGGTGTGCCATCGCGCGTGGTGCGAAAGCCCATGGTATGGCGGGCGGCCGAATGCTCGTGCACGGTGGTGAGAATTTCCTGCCCCGGGGCAATCTTCAGCCCGCCATAGATCAGCCCCAGGCCTTCGGTGGTGCTGCCGGTCAGGGCGATTTGCCGGGGCGTCACTTCGAGGTAGCGGGCCGCCCATTCACGCACGACGGCTTCGTGCTTCCACTCCGACTGGCTGTCCCAGTCGACCATGCGGGCCGGGTGGCGGTCGAAGCGGGCACGCAGCGCCTCGATGGCTTCTCGCACGGGCCGTGGGTGCGAGGTGATCAGGAAGTTGGCAAAGTGCGCGTACGCCGGGTCCAGCTCGAACAGGTTGCGAAACGCGGCCCAGTCGCTGGCGGTGGCTGGCTGCGCAGCCGCCGCTTGGGCGGCAGGCGGCAGTGGGCCGGTGAGGGGCAGGGCGGCCGCAAGCAGGCCGACCTGCTTGAGAAAGGTGCGACGATCGTTCATCAAATGGCTCGCAACGGTCAGGGGGATGAGGTGGCGACAGGTTGCGCGGCGCGCTGCACCTGCTCCCACACCCGCAGAAAATTGCCGCCCCAGAGCTTGGCGATATCCGCTTCGGAGTAGCCGCGGCTGATCAGTTCGGCGGTGACGTTGCGTGCTTCACTGGCGTTCTGCCAACCGTCGATGCCGCCGCCTTCGTTGAAGTCCGAACTCAGGCCGACATGGTCGATGCCGACCTTGCGCACGGTGTAGTCGATGGCGTCGCCATAGTTCTTGAGCGTGGCTGGCGGCTCTTCCTCGAGAATGCCGTACAGCGCGTTGGCGTACTGGCCGACCTTCTGCTCGGGCCAGCCGGCGATCACCGGGTCACCTGGCATCAGTGCGTAGTCTAGGTTTGCCAGTGGCGGCAGGTCGTAGCGGGCGCGCAGGGCGTTGAGTTTGTCCTGGGTCTTGCTGCTCAAGGGCTTGAGGTAGGTGGAGAAGGCCACCAGCTGGACCACGCCGCCGCTGTCCTTGATCAGCTGCAGCTCCTTGTCGGAGAGGTTGCGCCTGATGTCGACCATCGCCCGCGGCGCCGAGTGCGAGGCCACCACCGGCGCGCGGCTGAGGGCAACGGCCTGGGCCAGCGCCTTGCTGGACATTTGCGACACATCGATGATCACGCCCAGGTCGTTCAGCCGCTGCACGGCGCGCTTGCCGAGCGGCGACAGGCCGTCCAGGGCATCGGCGGTGTCATTGAAGAACGGCAGCGGGCGCGAAGAGTCGGCCCAGCTGTTGTTGCCCACGTAGCTGAAGCCGAACATGCGCACCCCGCGCGCGGCCCAGCGGTCGAGCTGGTCGATGTCATCGCCCAGCGCATAGGCGTTGAGCATGCTGAGGAACACCGCGAACTTGCCTTCGCCGTGCAGGCGCCGCATGTCTTGCGGGGTATAGGCAATGCCCACCTGCTGCGGGAAGTCGCGGACCATGGCGGTGATGGCGTTGTAGCGTACCTCCTGGGTGTGGCGGGCCGCTTCGACGAAGCCTGGGGTAGGGCGGTGCGGCCCACCGTCACCGGTCCAGGACTCTGGCCAGGCGAAGATGGTCAGGGCCGCGCCAGATAACCGCCCGCGTGCGGCCTTGGCCAGGTCGAAGCGGCCACCGCCATCCTTGTCGGCCTCGCTGCCTTCGGTGCCGAAGGTCAGCGGCAAGGTGACATGGCTGTCGAACGAGAGAATGCGTTCCTGCAGGTCGTTGGCCTGGCGGGTCACCTCCCTGGAATAGCCGGCGGATGTGGCGAAGTAGTGCCAGGCTGCAAACCCGGCGCCAGCGGCAACCGCCGCGGCCAGGCTGATAAACAGGGCTTTCTTCCAGCGTGGAGTCGTCATCTTTGTCTCAGTAGGTTCACCGTCGAGGGATGGGCACAGAGGCCGCCGCTACTTGCAGTGAACGAGCTCGCACCCGGGAAATTTAGCTGCTATCTGGTCGCTGGCGCAGGGCCCTGTAGGAGCGGCCTTGTGTCGCGATAGGGGTGCGCAGCGCCCCCAGGATCTTCGCACCCCTGCAAAATTGCCGGGGCCGCCTTGCGGCCCTTTCGCGACACAAGGCCGCTCCTACATTGACCGAGTTGCCCTCAGGGCGGGGGTGGCAAGCCGCTAAATTTCGCCTGCCGTGCAACGTTCTAGCCTTGGACGGGCCGTGCTCCATGGCCGCAATGAATGCACAGGTATGCAATGACGATTTCCCGACGCGGTTTTATCGCCAGTGTGGCATTGACGGGTGTGGTGGTGCCCGGTGCGCTGGGGGCGCTGTATGTGCAGCGCCAGCGTGCCGCCGAGGAATTCCCGGAAACCCCTGGCGAGGCCG
Source organism: Pseudomonas pudica (assembly GCF_015680405.1). Classification (GTDB taxonomy): domain Bacteria; phylum Pseudomonadota; class Gammaproteobacteria; order Pseudomonadales; family Pseudomonadaceae; genus Aquipseudomonas; species Aquipseudomonas pudica. The sequence continues at coordinate 13,162 of NZ_JADLJS010000036.1, read as the reverse complement.
TCGTCGAGTTGGCCGATACCCGCCTGCAGCAGTTGGGCGATACCCTGCGCGGCATCTGGCGCTGGACCCTGCAGGGCAAGGATGCGGGGCTGGATGGCCTGCCAACAGGTGAACTGGAGCTGTTCCTGGATGTGGCAACCAACGGGCGCGCCTTGCGCGGCTATCTGGATACCCCCGAGCGCCTGCGTGGGCGGGAGGAGCCACGCTACCGCGTGATAGGCGACCTGTTGGCGGACAAGCCGGGTACCCTGCGCTGGCGCCTGTTTTCGGCCCAGGCCCGCTATGAATGCCATATCGTGCTCGACGAGGTCTGGGGCCGGTTCGGCAACGCCGGGCCGGCGACTCTCAACGGGCGCATTGCGCGCCTGGACCGCGCGCTGACATTGCCCGTGGAGGACAACCAGTTCCTGGCCCTGAAGCGTACCTTCCCCGAGGCGCGCGAGCGTACCCCGCTGAAACCGCAACTGCTGGCCTGGCTGACCGCCCCGGAGCATCGTCTGTTCCACCAGCTGTGGCACTCGTCGCGGGACAAATGGCACAAGCTGGGCAAGGACAAGCAGGACGCCCTGCGTGGTCTGGGCTGGCAGCCCGGGCCGCGTGACCGCGAGCGTGATGCGCGGGGCCGGCACAAGGACCGCAACGGCTCGGGCGAGGACTTTTTCTTCATGCACCGGCACATGCTTGGTAACGCCCGTGCCTTGCAGGACCTGCCGTCATGGACGCGCTTCCCGCTGCCGCAGCCGGAGCTGGAGCGCGACCGGGCCGGATTCGCCCGCTACTTCGACAACCATGACGGCAATGCCCTGCCGCCCACCTGGCTGGCCAGCGGTGATGCGGAATACACCCAGTGGGTGCGCGACATCAAGACGCCGGATACCTTCCATGGCAACTTCCAGGTCTGGGAGTCACGCTACACCGACCCGGAGTACCTGAGCACCTTGACCCTGGGCCAGTTCGGTTCGGAAGTGGAGCTGGGCCTGCACGACTGGCTGCACATGCGCTGGGCATCGGTGCCGCGCGACCCCTCCAACGGCATGCCGGTGCCGACGGCGCGCACCCCGGATGATTTTGCCGAACGCTGGTTCGCCGAGCAGAACGATTTTCTCGGCGACCCGTTTTCATCCCATGTGAACCCGGTGTTCTGGCACTTTCATGGTTGGATCGACGACCGCATCGAGGACTGGTTCCACGCGCATGAGCGGCTGCATCCGGGCGAGGTGCGGCGCCTGGAAGTCAATGGCGTGCCATGGTTTGCGCCAGGGCGCTGGGTGGAGGTGGCCGACCCGTGGTTGGGGCCGGATACCCATGGCTGCTCGACGGTGCCGGGTTTGCGGCCCGGGCGCAGTGTAGAGATGGACCCGGAGACCATGAAGCTGGCGTTGCGCATCATCTACAGCGATGACGACCTGCTCGACAAGCTGCGGCCCAAGGTACCGCAGCGGCCGTGGTATGCGCGCAACCTGAAGGTGGCGCAGCGCTCGCTTTGACTGGGGGCGCTCTGCGCCCCTTTCGCGACACAAGGCCGCTCCCACATGACGGCGCATGGCTTGAAAACGGAGCGAACTGTAGAAGCTCTACCTGTGGGAGCGGCTTGCGTCGCGATGGGCTGCGCAGCAGCCCCAGAAGACAACACGGTTTACTGCCCGAGCTGCCACCCACCCCCCAATGCCTTGTACAACGCCACGCTACCCTGCAACCGGGCCAGGCGCAGTTGCGCCTGCTGGTCCTGCGCCACATACAAGGTGCGCTGGGTCTCCAGCACGCTCAACAGCGTCTCTGCTCCCGCGCCATAACGCTGCTGCGCCAGGTTGAACGCCAGGCGCGCCTGCTCCACCTCTTCATCCTGCCACTGCCGCTGGCGGTCAACGCCCTGGATCGCATTGAGCGCTTTCTCGACATCGGCAAAACCGGCCAGGATGCTGCTGCGGTAGGTCTCCAGCAACTCCATCTGTTGCGCCTCGGCCAGTTCACGCGCGGCACGCAGCCGGCCGTTGTTGAAGATTGGGGCAACCAGGCCGCTGGTGAGTGTGTAGTAGGAGCTGTCGAACAAATGGGCAAAGGTATTGGCGCCAGCTCCCAGATTGGCCCCGAGGGTGAGCTTGGGCAGCATGGCGGCGCGGGCGACCTGCACGTTGGCGCTGGCGGCGGCAAGCCGCGCTTCTGCTGCGGCAATGTCTGGACGGCGGGTGAGCAGCTCGCTGGGCACGCCGCTGCCAATGGCGGGCCATTGCAGGGTGTCGATCGCGTCCTGGCTGGTGGGTAGCGACTGCACCGGGTCGCCGAGCAGGGTCGCCAAGGTAACGCGGCTGTCTTGCCACTTCTGTTCCAGTAACGGTAGCTGGCGTTGCTGTGCGGCCACCAGGCTGCGTTGCTGGGCCAGTTCCAGGCGCGTGGCGGAGCCGCTGCGCTGGCGTGCCTCGACCAGGCCCAGCACGTTCTGGGCATTGCGCAGGTTGAGGCGGGCAATGCGCAACTGTTCCCGCAGGGCCAGGCCCTGCAGGTAACTGTCGGCTACCGCGCTGACCAGGGTCAGCTCCACGGTCTGACGGTCGAAGCGGCTGGCATCCAGGCTGCGCAGGGCGCTGTCACGGGTCGCGCGCAGGCCGCCCCAGAAGTCGATTTCATAGCTGGCGCTGAGCTGCATGTCGAACGAGGTGCTGGTAGGTTCGCTGCGGCTGACATCCAGCTGGTCATAGCCGTCACCGTGCAGCAGGCGTTGGCGGCTGCCGTCCAGGCCCAGCTTCAGCTCCGGCAGCAGCGGCGCGCCGGCGATGACTGCGCGTGCCTGGGCCTGGCGTACCCGCGCCGTGGCGGCAGCCAGGTCGTGGGCATTGTGCAGGGCGTGCTGTACCAGGCGGTCGAGTTCGCGGCTGGCGAAGGCTTGCCACCACTGTGTCGTTGGCAGCTGGGCCGAGGGTGATGCGGCCTCGCCTTGCCAGGCGGATGGCGTGGCGATGCCGCTGGTGGGGGGTGGCGGCGTGCTGCAGGCGGCGAGGCATACGCATAAGGTCAACAGGCTGATGCGGCTAGGCAGAGTCATGGGTTATTCGCTGGTAAGGGCTTTGACCGGGTCTAGGCGGGCGGCCTTGCGCGCTGGCATGAAGCCGAACACGATGCCGGTGACGACGGCGCAGGCGAAGGCGCCGAGCATCGCGGGCAGGGCAAAGGCCACCGCCACTTCGGCCAGCATCAGGCCGCCACCGATGGCCAGGGCCAGGACGATGCCGGCCAGGCCGCCGACCATCGACAGCATTACCGCCTCGCTGAGAAATTGCCGCAGGATGTCGCGCTGGCGCGCACCGGTGGCCATGCGGATGCCGATTTCACGGGTGCGCTCGCGTACGGTCATCAACATGATGTTCATCACGCCGATGCCGCCCACCAGCAGCGAGATCGCGGCGATCGCCCCCAGCATCAGCGACAGGCTGTTCTGCGTGCGCGCTTCGGCCTGGATCAACGCCGCGTCATTGGTCAGCTCGAAGTCCCGGCGGCCGTTGTGACGCTGGCGCAGCAGCTTGTCGATGGCTGCTTCGGCCTCGTCGACCCGCGTGGAGTCGAGGGCGGCAACGGCGATGTAGTCCGGGTCGCGCTGGCCGAACAGGCGGATGGCTGCGGCGGAGTAGGGCACCACGATGCGCCCGTCGCTGTCCTGGTCGCCAGAGCTGGCGCCCTTGCCGGCCAGGATACCGACCACCTGAAACGGCACATTGCCAATCAACAGGTACTGCCCCAGCGGGTCGCGCCCAGGGTCGAGCATCTTTTCCCGCACTTTCTGGCCGATCACCGCCACCGCGGCAGCGTTGGCTTCATCGGCATCGGTGTAGAAGCTGCCTTGCACCGCCGGCCAGTTGAAAATCTCGGGGAAGCCGGTGTTGTTACCACCCACATAGAACCGCTGGCTGTTGTTGCCGTGGCGCACCATCATCTTTTTGCCGATCACCGGCATCACGTGCTTGACCTGCGGCAGTTGGCCGATGGCGGCGACATCGTCGAGGGTGATGGTGCCGGCCTGCTCGCCCAGGCTCGCCGGCTTGCCGTTGAGGTAGAGGATATTCGACCCGAAGGCTGCCATCTGCGCCATGACCTGGCGCTTGCTACCTTCGCCCACTGCCAGCATCACCACCACCGAGGCCACGCCGATGACGATGCCCAGCAGGGTCAGGGCGGTGCGGAAGCGGTTGACCCACATCACCCGCCAGGCCGCTTGCAGGGCTTCGAGCAATTCGCCTTTCCACGCCCCGTGCAAGGTCGCGCCACGGTCCAGGCGCTGGCGCAACTGGTCGGCCTGCAGCCCACGACCGTCGTCGACCGTGGGCTTGTCGGCGGCCGAGTCGCTGATGATCAGGCCGTCGCGAATTTCGATCACGCGCTGCGCCCGCGCCGCGACGTTGCGGTCATGGGTGATCAGGATGATCACGTGGCCCTGGCTGGCCAGCTCGTCGAGCAACGCCATCACTTCGGTGCCGCTGTGGCTGTCGAGGGCGCCGGTGGGTTCGTCGGCGAGAATGATATGGCCGCCATTCATCAACGCCCGGGCAATCGACACCCGTTGCTGCTGGCCGCCAGACAACTGGTGAGGGCGGTTGCCGGTGCGGCTGGCCAGGCCCAGGCGGCCGAGCAGGGCGCTGGCACGGGCGTGGCGTTCGTTGGCGGCGATGCCGGCATAGATGGCCGGCATTTCGACGTTTTCCTGGGCCGAACCCGAGGGGATCAGGTGGTAGCCCTGGAACACGAAGCCGAACGCTTCGCGGCGCAGCCAGGCCAGTTCGTCGCTGCCCAGTTCGGCCACATCCTTGCCGGCGAAGCGGTAGCTGCCGGAAGTGGGGCGGTCGAGGCAGCCGAGAATATTCATCAAGGTCGACTTGCCGGAGCCGGAGGCGCCGACGATGGCGACGAACTCGCCGGGATGGATGCGCAGGCTGATGCCATGCAGGATATCGACCTGGGGCGTTTCGACCCCGCCGTAGGATTTACGGATGTCGACCAGCTCGATCAGGGGTGTGCTCATTCAACCTCCGCTGACGCCAGAGGCGCCGATCACCAGGCGTTCGCCTTCGTTGAGGCCTTCCAGCACCTGCACCCGCAGGCGGTCGCTGAGGCCGGTGCGCACCTGGCGCTGTTCCACCTTGCCATCGCGGGTCAGCACATGCGCCAGGCGCAGGCCATCGCCGTCGTCCAGCGCAGCCAGGGGTACGGTCAGCACCTGGCTGGCTTTGCCTGCGACAAAGAACACCTGCGTGGTCATCTCGGCCATCAGCGCGCCGTCCGGGTTGTCGACATCCAGCAGCACGCTGTACTGCACCACCTGGCTGCCAGCACTGCCATTGCTGACGCTGGCCGGGCTGCCGCCGCCCTGGCTGGCCTGCTCCAGGGGCTTGGGCGGGATCGGCAGCACTTGCCGCACGGTGCTGGTCCAGCGGCGCTTGCCGCCGGCCAGGGTGGTGAAGTAGGCGGTCATGCCCGGGGTGACCTTGCCGATGTCGGCCTCCGACACCTGGGCCCACACGGTCATCGGCGAGAGCTTGGCGATGCGCAGGATCAACGGGGTTTGCTGTTGGGCATTGAGGGTTTGCCCTTCACGGGCATCCACCGCCACTACCGTGCCGTCCATCGGCGCATAGATGCGCGTGTAGCCCAGCTCGGCCTCGTCGCTGCGCAGGCTGGCCTGGGCCTGGCGGATCTGCGCCTGGAACATGTCGATGCGCGCCTGGGTGACCTTCAGCTGCGCGGCGGCCGTTTGCACGTCCTCGTCGCGGGTAGCGCCGGCGGCGGCCAGGTCCCGTTGGCGTTCGAGCTGCTGTCGGGCCAGTTGGAACTGCGCGCGTTGTTCGGCCAGCTGGGCCTTGAGGTTGTCGATCGAGTAGCGGCCGGCATCCAGCCGGGCCTGCTGGGTCGAAGGGTCGATCTCGACCAGCAGCTGGCCTTTGCGCACCGTGTCGCCGACCTCCACATGCAGGGTATGGATCTGCCCCGACGCCTGGGCACCGACGTCCACGTAGCGCCTTGGTTGCAGGGTGCCCAGTGCAGTGACGCTGCTTTCGATGTCGGCGCGGGTCACGGCAACCGTGCTGAGCGGCTGTGCGCCGTAGGGCAGGGTCTTCCAGGCCAGCAGGCAACCCAGGCCGAGCAGGCACAGGCCGCTGAGCAGCAGCCGGCGACGGGTGTTGGTTAAAGGTCTCATGCAGACATCCAGCCGAGGGGGTGCCAGATAGACGAAAGCGGCAGGGGGGGATTTAGCGGATATCGGATTGGGGCTGGCAGGTGTATGGCGGGAGGGGTGTGGCGCTAGGTCTCCCAGGCGCTGAAGCCCTCCAGCCATTCCCCTCTTGTTGCTGAGAATAATTATAATTTGTAAGATCGCACGCTGACATCACTCGGTCCCGCGTCGCTGCCTGAAAGGGCTTTCTGGCATAGGCTGGCAGGACGATCTCAGGTAACGTCGTGGAACATTACTATCGCGAACTGGTGGGCTTCCTTTCCGCGCGCCTGGGCAATCGTCAGGCCGCCGAAGATGTGGCGCACGATGCCTACCTGCGGGTGCTGGAACGCACCGACGCCGAGCGCATCGAGCACCCGCGTGCCTTCCTTTACCGCACCGCGCTCAATCTGGTGGTCGACCGCCACCGGCGGCATCAGGTACGTCAGGCCGAGCCGCTGGAGGTACTGGACAACGACGAGCGCTGGCACACCCCGGCGCCGACCCACGACATGCAGCTCGACCAGCGCCTTGCGCTGATGCAGCGCGCTCTGGAAGAGCTGAGCAAGGTCTGCCGCGACTGCTTCCTGCTGCGCAAGCTCGAAGGCCTGTCGCACCAGCAGATTGCCGAGCACCTGGGTATTTCCCGCAGCCTGGTGGAGAAGCACATCGTCAATGCCATGAAGCACTGCCGGGTGCGCATGCGCGAGTGGGAATCCTGATCGCCGGGTTGAATGCAGATGAAAATTCCGTCAGTCGATCACTTGATTTCCACGGTTTTCCCGACTTCTATCAAAGAAGACCCCTGCCAGGCGTAGCCTTGGCAGCAGCCGTTACTGGCGCAGTATGGTCATGGAGCCTACCCATCACCCAACTGCCCAGGTCCCACCATGGCCAACAAGACCCTGCGCATCCTCATCGCCGACGCACACCCGTGTCAGCGCCTGCAACTGGAGCGGCTGCTCAACGGCCTGGGCTACTACCGGATAGCGCCAGTGGACAGCTTCGAGGAGCTGCAGCGCCTGGTCCTGAGTGCCTTGCAGCCTTTCCACTTGCTGTTGGGCAATATCGAGCTGGCCAGCCATGTCGGGGTCGACCTAGCGCGCTTCTGTCGCGTCAGCACGCAGATCCAGCACGCCCTCCTTTATCACTCCAACCAGTTGCAAGTGCCCCTGGTGCCGCAGACCGAGCGCCAGGCCGTCAGCCTGAGCCTGCCCCAGGTGCCCGACAACGAGGCACTGGAGGCGTTCATGGCGATCATCGATACGCCACTGCTGGTCGGCAAGCTGCCGCTGCCGGGCACCATGCCGGTTGCCACGGCTCGGCCGCGGCCACGGGCCAATTTCGTCAACACCATGTTCAACCGCTAAAGCGGCGACGTACGGGGCACGGGGGCCGCTATTTGCTATCCTCTTGCCCTTTGCCGATTTGCGGACCCTGCCATGACTGCCATCGATACCGCTCGCCCGCCCCGGTTCAGCCGCGGCGACCACCGGACCCTGGGCCTGGCGGCGTTGGGCGGCGCGCTGGAAATCTACGACTTCATCATCTTCGTATTCTTTGCGCTTACCCTCAGCCAGCTGTTCTTCCCACCCGAGATGCCCGAATGGTTGCGCCTGCTGCAAAGCTTCGGAATCTTCGTCACCGGCTACCTGGCGCGGCCGCTAGGCGGCATCCTGATGGCGCACTTCGCCGACCACCTGGGACGCAAACGGGTCTTCAGCCTGAGCATCCTGATGATGGCCCTGCCGTGCCTGTTGATCGGGGTGATGCCGACCTACGCCGACATCGGCTATGCCGCGCCGCTGATCCTGCTGGCACTGCGTATCCTGCAGGGCGCGGCGGTGGGTGGCGAGGTGCCGAGCGCCTGGACCTTCGTCGCCGAGCACGCGCCAGCCGGGCGGCGCGGTTATGCCCTGGGTTTCCTGCAGGCCGGCCTGACCTTTGGCTATCTGCTGGGGGCACTGACCGCGACCTTGCTGGCGCAGTTGTTCACCCCGCAGGAAATCCTCGACTACGCCTGGCGCTACCCGTTCCTGCTCGGCGGGGTATTCGGCGTGATCGGCGTGTGGCTGCGTCGTTGGCTCAGCGAAACACCGGTGTTCCTTGCCCTGCGCGCGCGCCAGGAGCAGCCGGTGAGCTTCCCGCTGCGGCGGGTGCTGGGTGAACACCGTCGGGCGTTGATCCCGGCGGCGCTGCTGACCTGCGTGCTGACTTCCGCCGTCGTGGTGCTGGTGGTGATTACCCCGACAGTGATGCAGCAGCGCTTCGGCATGACTGCCGGGCACACCTTTGCCCTCAGCAGCGTGGGTATCGTCTTCCTCAACATCGGTTGCGTGCTGGCTGGGCTGCTGGTCGACCGCGTAGGCGCCTGGCGCGCGCTGATGCTCTACAGCCTGCTGCTGCCGGTGGGCATCGGCGCGTTGTATGCCAGCCTGGTGGGGCAGTGGGGCATGACCTGGCTGGCCTATGCGCTGGCGGGGCTGTCCTGCGGCGTGGTGGGCGTGGTGCCGTCAGTAATGGTCGGGTTGTTCCCGGCCGAGATTCGCGTGTCGGGCATCTCCTTTACCTATAACGTGGCCTACGCGCTTTGGGCCAGCACCACACCGCTGGCGCTGATTGCGCTGATGCCCTGGAGCCCGTGGGTGTGTGTCGGCTTTTGTCTGGTCATGGGCACAGTGGGGTTGCTGACGGCCTTGTATTTCGGGCGTCGGGAGCCATTGGCGTTTGCCCCGGAGCCGATGCCCATCATGTGTGGTGACAAATGAGCGTGTAATGGTCGGGGGGCTGAGACAGACTTCCTGAGCCGGCACCACAGTGGGATGGCACGCGGACTTTGTAGGAGCGGCCAGTACAGCCAGAACAGGTAAAACAAAAAGCCCTCGGCTCGTGAGAACCGGGGGCTTTTCGTTAGCGCAGGGCAGGGGCCTTACATGTTCGGGTAGTTCGGCCCGCCAGCGCCTTCAGGGGTGACCCAGGTGATGTTCTGGGCCGGGTCCTTGATGTCGCAGGTCTTGCAGTGCACGCAGTTCTGCGCGTTGATCTGGAAGCGCTTGCTGCCGTCTTCCTGGGTGACCACTTCGTACACGCCTGCCGGGCAGTAACGCTGTGCCGGCTCGTCGTAAAGCGGCAGGTTGCTGGCGATCGGCACGTTCGGGTCGGTCAGCTTCAGGTGGCAGGGTTGTTCCTCTTCGTGGTTGGTGCTGGAGAGGAATACCGAGCTGAGCTTGTCGAAGCTGAGCTTGCCGTCGGGTTTCGGGTAATCGATCTTCTGCGACTCTGCCGCCAGCTTCAGGCAGGCGTAGTCCGGCTTGGTGTCGTGCAGGGTGAACGGCAGCTTGCCACCGAACCAGTTCTGGTCCACATAGTTGAACGCCGCGCCCAGCAGCGGGCCGAACTTGTGCATGGCCGGGCCGAAGTTGCGGCTGGCGAACAGCTCTTCGTACAGCCAGCTGGCCTTGAAGGCGCTGACGTAGCCGTTGAGCTGGTCACCGCCTTCGCTGCCGGCGCTCAGTGCGTCAGCCACCGCTTCGGCGGCCAGCATGCCGGACTTCATCGCGGTGTGGCTGCCCTTGATCTTGGCGAAGTTCAGGGTGCCCAGGTCGCAGCCGATCAGCGCGCCGCCGTTGAACACCATCTTCGGCAGCGAGTTGAAGCCGCCCTTGCAGATGGCACGGGCACCGTAGCTGATGCGCTTGCCGCCTTCGAGGTACTGGCTCATTATCGGGTGGTGCTTGAGACGCTGGAACTCGTCGAACGGCGACAGGTACGGGTTGGCGTAGGACAGGTCGACTATCAGGCCGACCACCACCTGGTTGTTTTCCAGGTGGTAGAGGAACGAACCACCGGTGTTGTCCTTGGCCATCACGTCCAGCGGCCAGCCGGCGGTATGCACCACCAGGCCCTGCTCGTGCTTGGCCGGGTCGATTTCCCAGATTTCCTTCAGGCCGATGCCGTAATGCTGGACGTCGGCTTCGCTGTCGAGGTTGAAGCGCTTGATCAGCTGTTTGCCGATATGGCCGCGGCAGCCTTCGGCGAACAGGGTGTACTTGGCACGCAGTTCCATGCCAGGGGTGTACATGCCGTCTTTCTGGTTGCCTTCGCGGTCGACGCCCATGTCGCCGGTGACGATGCCACGGACCACGCCGTTTTCGTCGAACAATGCTTCCTGTGCGGCGAAGCCTGGGTAGATTTCCACGCCCAGGTTCTCGGCCTGCTGGGCCAGCCAGCGGCACAGGTTGCCCAGCGAGATGATGTAGTTGCCCTGGTTGTGCATGGTCTTGGGCACGAACAGGTCAGGCACCTTGGTCGAACTGGCGGCATCCTTGAGTACGTAGATGTCGTCACGCTTCACTTCGGTGTTCAGCGGCGCACCGAGCTCTTTCCAGTCTGGGAACAGCTCGTTCAGGGCGCGGGGTTCGAACACCGCGCCGGAGAGGATGTGGGCGCCGACTTCAGAGCCTTTTTCCACCACGCAGACGCTGATTTCGCTACCGGTTTCGGCGGCCTTCTGCTTCAGGCGGCAGGCGGCGGACAGGCCCGCCGGGCCGGCGCCGACGATGACCACGTCGAATTCCATGTATTCGCGTTCCACTGGTTCTCTCCTACTCATCAAGGCTCGTGCTGTTGCTTTGTCTTATGGGTGCGCGGGGCATTCGCGGCGGTTCTACGCAACGGCGGAACTGTAGCTGGGCAAATGACGGACTACACCGTTTTGTCTTGGCCGCGCATTATATCTACACCACTTGGCGGGTCCAATACAAACGTTTGTTTGAATTTGCCGCAGGCCAGTAAAATCACAGGAACGCGGCTGGAGGGTGACCGATTTGCCGTATTGACCGGATTGGGTGTTACGGTCAAGATACGAGCGGTTTTACGTTCGCCGTAGGCTTGCAGCCGGGCGCAGGTACACCTCTAAAGACCAGGTGTGGAGCAGGGTTTTGCGGCCTTGGGCCGGTTTGTAGTGGAGTTTACACGCCACGACAGGAAATGACCCGTGAGTATTTGTCGCAAGAGTCCGGACAAGACTGTTCGGTCACTGTGAAGTTACCGCCTCCCGGTACGTTTTTAGAGGTGCCCTTGTACCCACGCGCATCGCAGGGCTCTGCCCCTGGCGACTATCTATTCACCGGAGAGTAACGAGGAATCCATGAAGGTTCTTGTAGCTGTCAAACGAGTGGTCGACTACAACGTCAAGGTTCGCGTCAAGGCGGACAACTCCGGCGTCGACCTTGCTAACGTCAAGATGTCCATGAACCCCTTCTGCGAAATCGCCGTGGAAGAAGCCGTACGCCTGAAGGAAAAGGGCGTCGCGTCCGAGATCGTCGTCGTTTCCGTCGGCCCGGCCACTGCCCAGGAGCAACTGCGTACCGCCCTGGCCCTGGGTGCCGACCGTGCCATCCTGGTCGAAGCCGCTGACGAACTGAATTCCCTGGCCGTGGCCAAGGCGCTGAAAGCCGTTGTCGACAAAGAGCAGCCGCAGCTGGTCATCCTCGGCAAGCAGGCCATCGACAGCGACAACAACCAGACCGGCCAGATGCTGGCTGCGCTGACCGGCTTCGCCCAGGGCACCTTCGCCTCCAAGGTGGAAGTGGCTGGCGACAAGCTGAACGTCACCCGTGAAATCGACGGCGGCCTGCAGACCGTTGCACTGAACCTGCCGGCTATCGTCACCACCGACCTGCGCCTGAACGAGCCACGCTACGCATCGCTGCCGAACATCATGAAGGCCAAGAAGAAGCCGCTGGAGACCGTTACTCCAGACGCGCTGGGCGTGTCCCTCGCCTCCACCAACAAGACCCTGAAGGTTGAAGCCCCGGCTGCCCGCAGCGCTGGCATCAAGGTCAAATCGGTGGCCGAACTGGTCGAGAAGCTGAAGAACGAAGCGAAGGTAATCTAAATGACTATCCTGGTTGTCGCTGAATACGAAAACGGTGCCGTAGCCCCGGCCACCCTGAATACTGTTGCTGCTGCCGCCAAGATCGGTGGTGATGTGCACGTGCTGGTCGCTGGCCAGAACGTGGGCGGCATTGCCGAGTCCGCAGCCAAGATCGCTGGCGTGGCCAAAGTGCTGGTTGCCGATAACGCTGCCTACGCCCACGTGCTGCCGGAAAACGTCGCGCCGCTGATCGTCGAGCTGGCCAAGGGCTACAGCCACGTGCTGGCCCCGGCCACCACCAACGGCAAGAACATCCTGCCGCGCGTTGCCGCGCTGCTGGACGTGGACCAGATTTCCGAGATCATCTCGGTCGAGTCCGCCGACACCTTCAAGCGCCCGATCTATGCCGGTAACGCCATTGCCACCGTGCAATCGAGCGCTGCCATCAAGGTCATCACCGTGCGTACCACCGGCTTCGACGCCGTGGCCGCCGAAGGTGGTTCGGCTGCCATCGAAGCCGTCGGCGCTGCGCACGACGCTGGCATTTCGGCCTTCGTTGGCGAAGAGCTGGCCAAGTCCGACCGCCCAGAGCTGACCGCTGCCAAGATCGTCGTTTCCGGCGGCCGTGGCATGGGCAACGGTGACAACTTCAAGCACCTGTACAGCCTGGCCGACAAGCTCGGTGCTGCCGTCGGTGCCTCGCGCGCCGCGGTCGACGCCGGCTTCGTGCCGAACGACATGCAGGTCGGCCAGACCGGCAAGATCGTTGCGCCACAGCTGTACATCGCCGTCGGTATCTCCGGCGCGATCCAGCACCTGGCCGGCATGAAGGACTCCAAGGTGATCGTGGCGATCAACAAGGACGAAGAGGCGCCGATCTTCCAGGTAGCCGACTACGGCCTGGTCGCTGACCTGTTCGAAGCGGTTCCGGAGCTGGAAAAGCTGGTCTGATCCGCCTGCTTCACTTATAAAGAACCCGGCCCTCGTACAGGGGGCCGGGTTTTTTTTGGTCAGTTTCCGCCCAATCGCCGGCAAGCCAGCTCCCACAGGTACAGCGCAGTTCTCAAGGGCGGTGCTGTACCTGTGGG
>NZ_JADLJS010000035.1 GCF_015680405.1 Pseudomonas pudica | reverse complement strand
TGGAAAGCGCCGAAGGCCTGCTGCCGCTGCTCGAGCACTGCATCAAGACCCCGGGCGTGCACGTGATCGACTGCCCGGTCGATTACAGCGAGAACGACCGCATCCTCAACAGCGAGCTGCGTGAGCGCGCGCTGGCGGTGTAAAGCGTAACAGTCCAGTTGATGCCTATCCGGCGGTCACCGGTATTTCCCGATCCGGTGGCTGTCGGCTGATGGCAATAACCCCTTTATGTTGACGCTTGGCTGCCCGTGTTTCTGCAACCGCGGCTAGCCCTTGGACGGTTCTGTGCTAGGGTGCACACACTTTTGCTTCCCAGGATGTCCACCCATGCTACCCGCCCTCAGCGAAAAAGAACTCGACCGCCTCGAAGACCTGCTGATCACCTACGGCAACGATTACTCGGTGCTGAACCTGGCCGAGCTCAATGGCTTTTTCACAGCGCTGGCCAGCTCGCCGGTCACCGTCACCCCGGAGCAATGGCTGCCCGTGGTGGCAGGTGGCAAGGTGCCGAAATTCAAGAAGCCGGCGCATGAAGAGGCCTATACGGCGTTGATGCTGCGCTACGCCAACCAGGTAGCCGAAGAGCTGAGCGAAGACATCGACCGGTTCGAGCCATTGTTCGAGGAAAGCGAAGGCGAGCAGGGCACGGTGGTCGTGATGGAGGAATGGTGCTTTGGCTACATGCGCGGCACTCAGGTCGCTGGCTGGGAGCCGCTGCCTGCGGAGCAGGATCAGTTGCTCAAGGCCATTTCGCTGCATGGGCTGGAGGATAACTTCGAGCTGTTGGACCAGATGAGCGAAGAGGACATCCAGGCCTGCGTACCGAAGGTGGTCGAGGCTGCACGTGGATTGTTCCGGTACTTCAACCGGCACTGAATCCAGCGGGTGCCCCTGAGGCGGACGCTTGCAGGGGCTCTGGCCGGCGCGTGTGCCACGATTATTCCGCCATGCGAAATTATGGTTTCCCTGGCGCACTGATTCTGTTGCCAGGCGAACCCGTGCAGCATGTGCTCCATCAGCCCACCCCGGAGCTGACCAGGAGCCAAGCCCATGTCGAACCCGATCAAGCTTTACAACTTCCCCAAGTCCGGCCACGCCCACCGCATCGAGCTGATGCTTTCGCTGCTGAAGCTGCCCACCGAGCTGGTCTTTGTCGACCTGGCCAAAGGTGCACACAAACAGCCCGACTTCCTGGCGCTGAACCCGTTCGGCCAGGTGCCGGTCATTGATGACAACGGCACGGTGATTGCCGATTCCAACGCCATTCTCGTCTACCTGGCGAAGAAGTACGACAACGGCACCTGGCTGCCCGAAGAACCTGCCGCCGCCGCCCGCGTACAACGCTGGTTGTCGATCGCTGCCGGCCCGCTGGCATTCGGCCCTGCCGCTGCCCGCCTGGTGACGGTATTCGGTGCTTCGTTCAATACCGATGAAGTGATTACCCGCGCCCACACCTTGCTCAAGGTGATCGACGCCGAACTGGCCAAGGCACCCTTCCTGGCGGGTAGTACCCCGACCATCGCAGACATCGCCAACTACTCGTACATCGCCCACGCACCGGAAGGCAATGTGTCGCTGGAGCCCTATGCCAACGTACGCAGCTGGCTTGCGCGGGTCGAGGCGCTGCCGGGCTTCGTGCCCATGCCACGCACCGTGATCGGCCTGCAGACCAGCGCCTGACATCCCGCCACAGCGAGGAACGCCGCCATGCAACAGAACCCGGACCACCACTCCTCGCCTTGGCATGCGGGGGAGAAGACCCTGCAGGAAAAAGTCGGTGTCGCGGAGCGCATGGAGGCGTTCGGGCAGAAGGTCATTCGTGACTACATGCCCGACCAGCATCGTATTTTCTATCACCAGTTGCCGTTCATGGTCGCCGCCAGTGTGGACGCACTGGGGCGGCCCTGGGCAACGCTGCTGGAAGGGCCGGAAGGTTTCGTCAGCTCGCCGGACCCGCGCCAGCTGACGATCGACACTCAACTGCCAGCAGACGATCCCGCTACCCAGGGGCTGGCTGCCGGGCAGGCGGTCGGCCTGCTGGGGATCGAACTGCACACCCGCCGGCGCAACCGCCTCAACGGGCAGATCCGCCAGGCTGGCGATGGGCAACTGCAGGTGACTGTGGAGCAATCCTTTGGCAACTGCCCGCAGTACATCCAGCTGCGTGACTACACCCGTGTCGCGGAACCCGCCCAAGGGCGTGTCGATGCGACGACACTCGATGCCTCGGCTGTCAGCATGATCCAGGCAGCCGACACCTTCTTTGTCGCCAGCTATGTCGAGCATGACGACGGCCAGCGCTCGGTGGATGTCTCCCACCGTGGCGGGCGGCCCGGGTTCATCAAGGTCGAAGGCAACCGCCTGACCATTCCCGACTATGCTGGCAACCTGCACTTCAACACCTTGGGCAACCTGCTGGTGAACCCGCAAGCAGGGTTGCTGTTCATCGATTTCAGCAACGGCAACGTGTTGCAGCTATACGGGCATGCCGAGTTGCTGCTGGACAGCCCCGCCATCCAGGCATTCGAAGGTGCCGAGCGCTTGTGGACGCTGGAGATCGAGCAGGTGGTGTGCCGCCCGGCTGCCGTTTCCTTGCGTTGGGCCTTCAAGGAGTACGCGCCGACCAGCCTGATGACCGGCACCTGGGCCGAGGCCGACATACGCCTGCAGCAACGCCAGCGGCAGCGCCAATGGCAGGCCTGGCGTGTGCTGCGGGTGGAGCAGGAAAGCCGTGATATCCGCTCGTTCTACCTTGAGCCTCCTGCTGGCAGTGCAATGGCCTTTGCGCCGGGGCAGCATGTTCCGGTGCAAGTCCAGCTCGACGGCGAAGCGGCGCTGATCCGCACCTACAGCCTGTCCAGCGCGCCTTCCGACGGTTATCTGCGCATCAGCGTCAAAGCGCAGGGCCCGGCCTCGCGGCACCTGCATGAGCGCGTCGTGGCAGGCGATGTGCTGAACGTGCGCCCGCCGATGGGCAGCTTCACACTGGACCAGCAGAGCACACGGCCGCTGGTGCTGATTGGCGCGGGTGTGGGTATCACGCCGTTACTGGCCATGCTGCGCGAGCAGTTGAGCAAGGGTCAGGCACGGCGCATTCATCTGTTCCATGGTGCACGCAGCCTGGCCGACCTGCCGTTCCGTGAGGAGCTGGCAAGCTTGCGGCAACAGGCCGGCGGCCTGCTGCACGTGCACCGCGCCCTGAGCCAGCCGGAAGAGGATGCACTGGCGGGGCGTGATTACGAGTTTGCCGGTCGGCTGGGTATCGAGCAGGTCAAGGCGACGCTGGCGCTGGACGACTACGATTTCTACCTGTGCGGCCCGGGCAGTTTTACTCAGGACCTGTATGAAGGGCTGCGCGGGGTGCATGTGCCGGATGCGCGGATCCATGCCGAAGCCTTTGGCCCGTCGACGCTCCGGCGGCACACCGACGATGACCAGCCCACCCTGCAGCAGCCACCTGCTGCCAGCGAGCCGGTACCGGTGTACTTTGCGGCTTCAGCCAAGGAGGCGCGCTGGGCGCCGGGTAGCGGGACGCTGCTGGAACTGGCCGAGGCTCGCGGATTGTCGCCGGAGTTCAGTTGCCGAGGTGGGTCGTGTGGTACCTGCAAGACCCGGTTGGTCAGTGGCCAGGTGCATTACCCGACCCCGCCGGCCGAGCTGCCGGAGGCGGGCTCGGTGCTGATCTGCTGTGCCGTGCCGGCCCGGGTCGAGGAGGGGGTGCAGGCGTTGGTGCTGGATATCTGATCGTGCTCGGTCCCCTGTCCAAAACGCTCAGATGAAAGATAATTCCGGTACTTCATAGCCCCAGGAGCCCGCATGGACCAGATCCACCTGATGAAGGTGTTCGTCGCCGTAGGCGAGCTGGAAAGCTTCGCCGCCGCTGCCCGCCGCCTGGACATCTCCCCAGCCGCGGTCACCCGTGCCGTCAGCGCCCTGGAAGATCAGCTGGGGGTCAAGCTGCTGCTGCGCACCACCCGTAGCGTACGCCTGACCGAAGCCGGTGGCCGCTACCTGGAAGACACCCGGCATATCCTCGCCAGCATCAACGAGGCCAACGAAGCCGCCGCCGGCATCAACGCCACGCCCAAGGGCGACCTGGCCGTCACTGCGCCCATCCTGTTCGGCAAGAAGTTCGTCATGCCGTGCATCGTCCACTACCTGCAGCAGTACCCCGAGGTTGACGTTTCCGCCTACTTCCTCGACCGCATCGTCAACATGGTCGAAGAGGGCATGGATGTGGCTGTTCGTATCGGCCCCTTGCCTGACTCCGGGCTCAAAGCACTGCGGGTGGGCAGGGTCCGGCGCATGCTGTGCGCCTCTCCCGAGTACCTGGCGCGCCACGGCGTGCCGAAGCACCCGTCCGACCTGGCGGAGCATGCGGTGATCGGCACCACCAACCTGTCGCCGCGAGCCGGCTGGCGTTTCGGAGTAACCGATGAGCCGACTCTGGTGCGCATGAAGCCTCGCTTGACAGTGACCAGCAATGACGGGGCAATCGCCGCTGCCAGCGGCGGGTTGGGCATTGCCCGCCTGCTGTCGTATCAGGTCGCGGAAGAGGTGGCCAGTGGGCAGTTGCAGGTGATCCTTGCCGAATACGAAGAGGCGCCGTGGCCAATCCATATACTGCACCGGGAGAGCAAGTACGGTTCGGCCAAGGTCCGCGCCTTCATTGACATGCTGGCGCAGGAACTGAGGGCTCGGCAGCTGGACTGATTCAATCCAATGCCGCGCCCGAGTCTCCCCAAGGGAATGGCGTGTTGTCCAAATGGTAAATGTTGATGTGGGGCTCCTCAGCCCTGGCCGCTCTCGGGTGGTCGAAGTTGCCGATTCAGGTGAACTGAATGAAGAAGAACCCGGCGTCATCGCCTTCCTTGCCACGGCGCGCCTGCATGTCCACGAACAGGTAGCCGTTACCTTCGCCAAACAGCCCAACATGTTGCGGACTGGCTTCGGCCACGTCGGCGTCCACCAGCTGCATCATGAACATGTAGCGCGGTGGTTCATAGATCGGGTCTTGCAGCCAGCAGGGCCGGCCGCTGGGTTTGCTCAGGCCGATCCCGCTGTCCTCGTCCTCATGCTCCTCGTCATGCTCCTCGTCGGTCATTTCTTCGAAATCGATGAACGCTCGCTCCAGCAGCAAGGGCGGGTTGCTGGACTCCAATGGCTGGCTGGCGAGCTCATGCAGGATGACCCGGGCAAAGCCACTGCTGATGACCTTCTGCAGCTCCGACTGCTGATTGACCGTATAGCGGCGCTGGAGCGGGCGGCTGAAGCTACCGTCCTGCTGTTGCTCGACGGCAAGGAAAACGGTGATAGCCATGCCTGGCGGGACGAACCGGGCTGGTTGGAACTGTTCGGTCAGGGTCAGGATGGGCGTCAGCAACCCACCGGTTTGCGGGTTGGCTGGCCACAAGGAGAGGTCCTTGAGCAAAGGCGCACCGCCGATCTGACCGAAGCCGCGATCTTGTTGAGACAACACGATTTTCTTCATGGCTAGTAACACCCTTTGCTTTTGGCGAACGACTTGGCGTAACGCCGGGCCGTCCTGAGTTGTTGGATTGTGACATCTCCCTGGCTGACCAGCGATTGGTAGATAGCCTTGGACATCAAACGGATCTCAAGCTTGCCGCTCTTGAGCATCTGGTTAGGCTTGAGGCCCATTGCCTTGCGCAACCGGTTCTCTGCGGCATGCACCTGGTCATGGTGCTTAGGCGTCAGGGCAATCGAAGGGTTGCCACGCATCCTGCGGTTTTTCGGTGCCAGACCGGCATCCTGTAAGAACTTGTTACGCAGAATTTCATGGGCTTCAAGGCCATCGCCTCGGTGCACCTTGGCACCATAGCCTGCGGTTTCGCCTTCTTTGAGCAGTCCCCACGGGTCAATCCATGTGAAGGGGTTCGGGGCATACTCGTAAAGGTTCAAACCACCGGCCAGACCGATTGGGTCAGGCTGGGTAAAGCGGCCTATCTCCGGGTCATAGAAGCGGAACAGGTTGTAGTGCAGGCCGATTTCGCGGTCCAGGTACTGGCCCTGAAAGCGCAGGTTCTGTTCTTCCGGCAGGCGGGTGGCGCGCTGTTCATCCCAACCTGCGCCCCAGGTCAGGTAGCGCGCCGACCACACGACCTCGCCGGTGTCATCGGTCAACTGCTCCGGCAGGCCGTTGATGTCATTGTGGTAATGCAGCACTTGCTGGTGAGCGCCCAGGCCATCCACCCGGGCCAGCGGTTCGTGGCCATCGTCTTCATACAGGTACAACGCCTGCCGGCCATTGTGCTGCTCACCTAGCAGGCGCAGGCCACTCCAGTTGAAGCGGGTGCGGCTGACCACCTGGCCGTCGAGCGTCGATTCGATCTTCTCCGTGCGCCGGCCCATCGGGTCGTAGCGCATGTCTATGATGCGCTCCCGCCCGGCTTGCAGGTTGCGTACCTGGACCAGCCGGTGCTCGGCGTCATAGCGAAAAAGCTGCGTGCCGCGTCGGCGGCTGCGCTTTTCCACCAGGCGACCGAAGCCATCGTAGCGATAGCGCTTGTCCTCGAAGGTGAGCACGCGGTTGTGCCGGACCAGCCCGGCACTGGCCGCCACCGGGTCGAGCAGGTTGCCAGCCGGGTCGTAGCGGAACGCTTCGCGCTGGCCGGTCGGGCTGTCCTGACGGCCCAGGACATAGCCGCAGCCATCGTGCTGAAAAGTCTGTAAATACCCGTTGCCCGGGTGTTGCACCTCGCGTACGGCCAGTTGGTCGGCTGCGTCGAACTGATAACGCTGCTGGTCTGGCGCCGGCAGCCGGCTGGGTTGCGCTGTCCGGCGGCGGAGCAAGGTGCGCAGGCGCCCGCCACGGTCGTACTGGCGTTGGATCGCCAGGTTGCCCTGCAGTCGCAGTGTTTCCCGGTGAACACGGTCACGCTCGAAATCGCACACCACCTTGCCATCGAGGTTGACCTGGTGCAGGTGCCCGCTACCGTAGTACAGGCGGTTGATCCAGCGGCCGTCGGGTACTCGCGTGCGGGTGAGGTTGCCGAGCGGATCGTACTGGTACTGCACGCTGCCCTGCGCGCTGTGTTCTTCGAGCAACTGGCCCAGTGCATCGAAAGCGAAGCCCAGTTCCTCGACCTGGCCATCCACGGCGGTACGGCGGATCGCAACCACGTTGTCCAGTGGGTCGTTGCAGTAGTCGGTGCGTCCCTCATCGGTGTGGCGGGTCAGCAGGCGACGGCCTGCGTCATATGCCATGCGGTGAATGATGGGCGCGTCCTCGCTGCCCGGCGCAGGCAGGAAGGTGACCTGGACAAGGTTGTCCAGCGGGTCGTACTGGTAGCGCCTCATGCCACCGTCCAGATCGCGCTCGGCAATCAGCCGGTCGCCTGCATCCCATTCGAAACCGTAGGCCTCGCCATTTTCGTTGTACAGCGCGAGCAGGCGCCCACAGTTGTCATGGTGGTAGCGTACCTGCCGGCCGAGCGCATCAATGCGCAGCTCCAGCTGGCCACGGCAGTTACGCCGGTATTGGGTAACGTGACCTGCCGTGTCGATGTGCTGGGTCAACAGGCCGCTGGCATCGAGGGCAAACGCTTCGCTGCGGCCATCGGGCAAGGTCACGCTGCGCAAGCGACCTTTGTCGTCATGCTGGTACTCGGTGCGCTCGCCCTGGGCGTCGGTAATCGATTGCAGGTGGCCCAAGGGGTCGTAGGCGAGGCGGGTCAGGTAGCCGGAGCAGTCCCGCTGTTCGACCACCAGGCCCCGTTCGTTCCAGCGCAGGTGGCGGCTGGAACCGTTGGCATCGATGATTTCGACTGGGTTGCCCTGGCTGTCATGGCGATAGCGGGTGTGCTGGCCCAACGGGTCGGTCTGGCGCGTGCAATTGCCGCGTTGGTCATAGGTGAAGGTCCAACGCTGCCCTGCCGGGTCTGTCTGGCTGCGCGGCAGCGACCAATGCTCGAGCCACTCGGTCGACTCGCTACGCCCCAGTGGGTCGACGGTCTCGGCAAGGTTGCCCGATTCATCGTAGAAGAACTGCCAGCGTCCATCCATGGGGTCGCTGGCCGCAAGCAACTGGCGCTCGTCATTCCACTCGAAGCGCCAGGTCCGCTCAAGGGCATCGGTATAGGTGGTGATCTGGTATTGCTGGTTCCAGTGGCGCACGGCAACGCGGCCAAGACTGTCGGTCACCCGGGTGATGCCTGCGGTCACGTCGTATTCGAAGGCGTAGCTGTCGCCGCCGTTGGTCCAGTGCCGCACCACCCGCCAACCGTCCTCGTGCTGCGCCCATTCGTAGAAACAGCACAGGCCGCCGCCGGTACGGTGTTCGATCATGCGTCGGGCGGCGTCATAGGCGAAACTGCGCAACGGCTGGCCTGTGCCATCCAGCACCTGCGCGAGGTCGCCATTGGCGTCATGGCCATAGCTGGCCAGGCGTTGCGATTCGCCGCTCGCCGCATGGAAGTCGATGTGGCTCACCCGTCGTGGCCATTGTTCGCCGTAGCCCAGGCTGACACGCACCTGGTCGAAGGTGTCGCGCAACTGGCAAAGGCGGCCCTGGTTGTCGTAGTCCAGATAGATCCGGTTGTCGTTGCGATCACCGATCTGGCTCAGGCGCAGTCGATCGGGCCGCCCCGGGGTCGGCTGGAACAACCGATACTCGCCTTCGCGGCTTTCGGTCAGCAGTTCGCCGTTGTGCGCCCGGCGTACGCTCAGCCCTTCACCGACGCTGAACACCGCATCACCCAAGGTAATGATGCCCATGTCCACCCGGCGTGCCTGCTCGTCGATCAGCACCAGGTGATCGTCTGCACCAACCTGCACCGAAACTTCGTAGGGCACGCTCCAGCCCGCGCCGAACAGGCCGTCGACCCTCTCGTCATGGCTGTTGTAGAAGCGTTGCCAGGCGATTGGCAGGGTTGCCTGCACGGTGAAGTCGAGGTCTTCCTCGCCACACAGGACCTTGCCGCCGGTGGCGGCATGTACCGGGTTGGGCGAACCGGCCATGGCCTGGGTGAGGGCGCCTGTCACCTGGCCGGTAACCACGCTGCTCACGCCACCCACCAACATGCAGCCGAACTTGCTGTAGAACTTGCCGCCACGCCCGCGCAGCAGCATCAACGCGGTCACTGCCAGGCCGATGCCCGGCGTCTTGCCGCTGCGAATCTCGCGCACCACGATCGGCTCGCCGCCGATGCGCACGTTGTTCGACACCAGGCCGCCATCGACGATCACCGCTTCGCAGGTGCTGCGGTCGCCGCTGCGGCAGGCCGGGTGGCCGTTGATCAGCACTTTGCTGGACCCCTCGGCCAGGTACTGCGGTGGCATCGGCGGGTGCTTGCTGCACAGTACCTTGTCGTCCGGGGCTGGCAAGGTATTGGCAGCGGGCGTGGCTACGGTCGGCCGCCACATCTGCGAGAAGAAGCCCTTGGCCATGTCGAGGAAGGTTTCTTCCTTCGCCTCGCCAGCTTCGGCGCCGGCCTGCTCCAGCGGTGCCGGCGGGCCGGTGACGACGCCGGCGGCACGTGCCGCGCGCTTGCCGTTGGTGCGAGTGTTAGGCGAGCCACTGATGATGTTGGCCTGCACCGACGGCGGGAACAGGAAATTGCCGATGCCCTCGCATAATCGGCTCAGGCCCGTATCGGCGCCGGTCTTGGCCATGACCACACCGACCACCAGGCCGACCACTGCGCCCAGCACGAAGCAACCCAGGCCACCGGTGGCCACGGTCAGGCCGAATGCCGCCGCCACGGCAGCGGTGGCCAGGGCGCCGATGGCCACCGTGGCGGCGATTTCCAGCACACCCCCGACGATGTCGGCCAGCATCGAGGTGTGCATCAGCGCGTCGCCTTCGCGGGCGGCCCACAGAGCGTCGGACATGGTGCGCGATCAGCCCAGGTTGTCGAAGTCGAGCGACTGCTTGATGCTTGCCCAGTGCGCCGCTTCGGTCGCACCCAGCGGGCTGGCCTTGACGTAGCTCAGGGCAAACATCTTGCGCGTGCCAGGCAGCACCAGGGCCAGCTGGTACTGATAGACCTTCTCCTGGCCCTTGCTGAACTGGCTGCTCAGCTCGATGGCGGCGATCGCCTGCCCGGCGCCTACCTGCACCGCCTGGGCGGGTTGCATGCGCAGGTCCTTGACCTGCTGCTGCAGGCGCTGCAATTGGCCATCGAAATTGCTCTGCAAGGTTTCGCCTTCGGCCAGCAGGCTGCGGCTGATGATCAGCGAGGTAGCCAGCGCCTCGAAGCGCAGGATGTTGATACTGCTGTCCTGCACGGCGGCATCGGGCAAGGCCAGGCGGAATTCGTTGACGCGATAACTCATGACAGGTCTCGTTACTGGTCGGAGCCGGAGAAGATCGCCTTCACCGAGTCGTCGATGGTCTTTTTCACGCCCTGGTTGTCGGGCGCGGTCTGCGCACCACTGCCGACGTTCAGGTCGAGGGTGCCGTCGGTATTGATCTCGCCGTTCTGCCTGGCATGGAAGCTGAACTGCTCGCAGCTGATATTGATCTGGCCGCTGGCGTTGAGCTCGATCACGCTCTTGCCGCACACCAGGCGCAGGTTTTCGCCCACTTCGATCAGGTAGCTGGTGCTGACGCTATCGGTCTTGCTGGCGCCGACCAGCAACATGTCGTCGCGGCGCACGGCGCGGATGCGGTCCTGGCCTATGGTGATGGTTTCCAGCATGCCCACCGTCTGGGTACGGTTGATGCCGACGGCCAGCGTCTCGCTCTGCTCGACCACGGTGTCCATGTTGCGCTCGGCATGTACGTAGATCTGCTCGGCGCCCTTTTTGTCCTCCATGCGGATTTCATTGAAGTTGGCCGGGCTGCCACCTTTGCTCGAGCGGCTCTTCATGCCGCTTTGCGTAGCATTGGCGGGCAAGTCGTAGGGCACGCTCTGTTCGGCGTTGTAGACGCGGCCAGTGATGATGGGCCGGTCGGGGTCGCCTTCGAGGAAGCTGACAATCACCTCCTGGCCGATGCGCGGGATCTGCATCGAGCCCCAGTTCTTGCCGGCCCAGGCCTGCGATACGCGGATCCAGCAGGAACTGTTCTCGTTGGACTGGTCGTGGCGGTCCCAGTGAAAGTGCACTTTCACCCGGCCATACTGGTCGGTCCAGATCTCCTCGCCAGCGGGGCCGACCACCACGGCGGTCTGCGGGCCCTTCACGATCGGCCGCACGGTGCTGCCCTGCGGGCGGAAGCTCTGTTGTGCGTCGATGCAGCTGAGGTTGCTTTCGAATTGCGCTGCGCTGCTGCCGGTGCCGCTTTCCAGACGCTCCTGATGCACGTAGTAGCGTGCGCCGACGATCAGGTACTCGCGGTTCTGGTCCTGGCGGGTGAAACCGCTGAGGCTGAACAGGTGGCCACTGCCCAGGCCGCGGGCGTTGCCGCGCAGCTCGACCCGCTCGTGCAGGCTCTGCAGCGATTCCAGGCGGGTACGCGCATAGTGTTCGCCATCCTGGCTTTGCTGGTAGGCGCCGGGGTAGTCGTACAGTGGGTAGTCACCGGCCTGGTGCGGGCGTGGCATGGCCGAGCGCACGTCGATGCGTGCGCTGGGGCGCTGGAAGTCGTAGTCGTTGAGCTCCAGCGAACCAGGCTGGACTTCCTGGGCCAGGTGCCAGTCGTTGATGTGGTCACGCTCGCGGTGCTGCCCGTCCGGCGGGTAGTAGGGCACGCTTTCGTAACCAGGCACCTGCGGGTGAGCGCCATAGGCGTCGGCCAGCACCAGCACGTGGCGCTGCGCTTCGTGGCGGAAGAAATAGTAGATGCCTTCTTCTTCCATCAGCCGGCTGACGAAGTCGAAGCTGGTCTCGCGGTACTGCACGCAGTATTCGCGTTCGCGGTAGCTGCGGCTCAGGGCATCCTCGAAGTCGGAAAAGCCCAGGTCGCGAAACACCTGCTTGATGATCTGCGGCGCGCTCAGGTGCTGGAAGATGCGGCAGTCGCTGGTGCGGGTCAGCAGCCACAGCCAGGGGCGCAGGGTGACCCGGTAGCTGGCGAACTGGCCCTGGTCCACCGACTGGCTGCAGCGGGCGACGATGCCATGGAAGTAGCGTGAGGTGCCCAGGCCCTGCTGCACGCTCAAGCTCATCGGCTTGCCCAGCAGGGCATTGAGGTCGATGGCCGGGTCGTCGCTGGTCAGCTGCAGCTCATAGTCGAACAGGCGGCCGAGCTCGTCGCTGCCACCCATTTCGGCCAGGATCAGCTTGTCCGGCCCCAACGGGCTGTTGATCTGCGCCAGGCGCGTGAACTGCGTGAACAGCATGGTCCGTCCTGTCAGTCGGCTGCGCCGAAGTCATAGTGCAAGTCGTTTTCGCGGCGGCTGATGCGCACGCTGGCCAGCGGCTTGCCTTCGAGCATGCGGGTAAGGAACTCGCGGCTCATGTCCGGCAGCAGGCCGTTTGTGAGGATGGCGTCGATCATGCGGCCACCGCTTTCTGTTTCGGTACAGCGCGAAACGATCAGTTCCACCACCCCTTCGTCGTAGGCGAAGCCGACCTTGTGCGTGCCTTCCACGCGCTTGCGGATGCGCTCCAGTTGCAGGCGGGTGATGGCCTTGAGCATGGCGTCGCTGAGCGGGTAGTAGGGGATTGTCACCAGGCGGCCGAGCAGCGCCGGCGGGAAGATTTCCAGCAGCGGCTTGCGCAGCTGGCTGGCCACCGCGTCTGGGTCGGGCAGGGCCTGCGGGTCGCTGCAGGTGCGCGCAATGAGCTCGGTACCGGCGTTGGTGGTGAGCAGAATCAGTGTGTTGCGGAAGTCGATCTGGCGACCTTCGCCGTCCTCCATCACGCCCTTGTCGAACACCTGGAAGAAGATCTCGTGCACATCCGGGTGAGCCTTTTCCACCTCGTCCAGCAGCACCACGCTGTACGGCCGGCGGCGCACGGCCTCGGTCAGCACCCCGCCTTCGCCGTAGCCGATGTAGCCAGGTGGGGCGCCCTTGAGGGTCGAGACGGTATGGGCCTCCTGGAACTCGCTCATGTTGATGGTGATCAGGTTCTGCTCACCGCCGTACAGCGCCTCGGCCAAGGCCAGTGCGGTCTCGGTCTTGCCCACGCCAGAGGTGCCGGCGAGCATGAACACGCCAATCGGCTTGTTCGGGTTGTCGAGGCCGGCGCGGGAGGTCTGGATGCGCTTGGCGATCATTTCGAGCGCGTGGTCCTGGCCAATGATGCGCCTGGCCAGCAGGCTGTCGAGGTTGAGCACGGTCTCGATCTCGTTGCGCGCCATGCGTCCCACCGGAATCCCGGTCCAGTCGGCCACCACCGAGGCGACTGCCTGGTAATCCACGGTCGGCAGGATCAACGGGCTCTCGCCCTGCAGGGCGCTCAGGCGCCGTTGCAGGTCGGCCAGCGTTTCGCGCAGTTCAGGGTTGCCTGGCACCTGCGCGTCCTGGTCGACCACCCCGGCCTGGTCGCGCAGCTGGGCGCGGGTGGCCAGCAACTGGTCGACCAAAGCTTTCTCTTCAGCCCAGCGGCTTTCCAGCGTGGCCAGGCGTTGGCGCTCTTCGGCCAGCAGGGTGTCGGCCTGGGCCTGGCGCTGCCCGGTAGGCACGCCGATGGCGGCTTCACGAGCGATGATCGCTTGCTCGACCTCCAGCGCCTCGATACGCCGGCGGCTGTCGTCGACCTCGGCCGGCACCGCGTGCAGGCTGATGGCCACGCGCGCGCAGGCGGTATCGAGCAGGCTCACCGACTTGTCCGGCAGCTGGCGCGCCGGGATGTAGCGGTGCGACAGCTTGACTGCGGCTTCGAGTGCTTCGTCGAGGATCTGCACCTGGTGGTGCTGCTCCATGGTCGATGCCACCCCACGCATCATCAGCAGCGCCTTGGCTTCGCTCGGCTCGTCCACCTGCACCACCTGGAAGCGACGGGTCAGGGCCGGGTCCTTCTCGATGTGCTTCTTGTACTCGGCCCAGGTGGTAGCCGCCACCGTGCGCAGGCTGCCACGGGCCAGTGCCGGCTTGAGCAGGTTGGCCGCATCGCCGGTGCCGGCAGCGCCACCGGCACCGACCAGGGTATGCGCTTCATCGATGAACAGGATGATCGGTTTGGGCGAGGCCTGCACATCCTCGATCACCTGGCGCAGGCGTTGTTCGAACTCGCCTTTCATGCTGGCGCCAGCCTGCAGCAGGCCAACGTCCAGGCTGCGCAGCTCAACGTCCTTGAGCGCCGGCGGCACGTCGCCAGCGACGATGCGCAAGGCGAACCCTTCGACCACGGCGGTCTTGCCGACACCAGCTTCACCGGTAAGGATCGGATTGTTTTGCCGGCGCCGCATGAGGATATCGACCAGCTGGCGGATCTCTTCGTCACGGCCGACGATAGGGTCGAGCTTGCCGCTTCGGGCCTGTTCGGTAAGGTCGACGGTAAAGCGCTTGAGCGCCTCCTGCTTGCCCATCGCCGCAGGCGCCACGGCGCCGCTGGCCTCGCCAGGCTGCGCAGCGCTGAAGCCGTCGGTGGCGGCCAGGTGGTTCTCCGGTGAGTCTCCCACGTACTCGTCGAAGCGTTCGCTCAACGCCTCGACC
The DNA here is from genome assembly GCF_015680405.1 of Pseudomonas pudica. Lineage (GTDB taxonomy): Bacteria > Pseudomonadota > Gammaproteobacteria > Pseudomonadales > Pseudomonadaceae > Aquipseudomonas > Aquipseudomonas pudica. Next base: position 45,939 of record NZ_JADLJS010000035.1, on the reverse strand, counting down.
TTCAGCTTGGCGAACTCGCTCGACAGCCCCAGCAGGGCATGGCGCAGGCCAGGTGTCTTGAGGATGCCGACCAGCAGGTAGCCGCTGCGCACCTGGCTCTCGCCGAACATCAGGCTGCCGTATACCCAGCCGCGCTCGACGGCTTCTTCCACCTGCGAGGAAAGGTCGGTGATCGAGGTCGAACCGCGCGGCAGCCGGTCCAGCGCATCGGTCAGGTCGCGGGCCAGGCGCGCCGGCTCGATATCGAACTGGCGCACGATACGGTGCAGGTCGCTGTCCTGCAGTTGCAGCAACTGGTGCAGCCAGTGCACCAGTTCGACATAGGGGTTGCCCCGCAGCTTGCAGAACACCGTTGCGGCCTCGATGGCCTTGTAAGCGATGCTGTTGAGTTTGCCGAACAGCGCGGCGCGGCTGATTTCACCCATGGTCCTGGTTCCTTGTATGGTGGGCGGCGGCCGGCTGGTCGGCGTAATACCGGGCCAGCTTCAGGTCGCGTGCATCGTGCGGAGGGCGGCCAAGCCAGGTATCGAAGCCCAGGCGTTGGCCGGCATTGAGTTGCAGCGCAGGCACCTGGTCCTGCGCGAGGATCAGGTTGAGGTCCCAGTCCAGTTCCTGGCCCAGGTATTCGGCGACCCATGCCGCCAGTTCGACGAAGGCCTGCCCGCCGGGCAGCAGGGCGTGGTACTGGTCGAGGCTGAGCGGGCCGAGGCACAACCGGAACTTGTGCTGGCGGTCCCAGGCGTAGCGGCCCAGGCACAGGTCCACGCCCAGGCGGTTGGCGCGCACGCCGAGCTGGCTGCGTTCGGGCAGCTCAAGCCACTGGCCGACGTATTCTTCCAGCGTCACAGGCACGCCGAAATAGCCGCTCAGTATGCTGCACAGGCCGTCCGGGTAGCGTGTTTGCGCGCTCAGGTGGCCGGACCAGTGCAGTTTGGCGGTGTCGGCCAGTGCGCCCTTGCCTTGCAGTTCGGGTTGGCCACGGCCACTGAGCGCCGCCAGGCGCGCGGCCCAGTAGTCATCCCCCGGGCGATCGTGGCTGACGGTCGGCCGGGCTTCGGCCCAGGCACGGTAGAACAGGCTCAGCAGGCGGTGATGGAAGACGTCCAGAAACGCCTTGCTGGTCGAATCGGCATGGTTGCGCTGGCGCTCGCGCATGTATTCGGTCAGGTGCAGTGGCAGCGGCCCGTTGGGGCCACCGAGGCCGAAGAAGAACTGCTCCAGGCGCGCCGGCTGGTTGCCGTCGGCGCTGACCGAGGCCAGGGTCGACGGGGCGAACCCGCAGTCCAGGCGCTGGCCCAGGCGCACAGGCTCGTCGGCCAGGCGCAGGGAATGACCGAAGCGTGGCAGCTCGGGGTATTGCGCTTCGAGGCGGCGCAGCGCCTGGAAGAAATCGTACGCCCAGGGCTCGTCCTGCATGGCCTGCAAGGTGTTCATAGGGTCGGCCTGCGCCCCGGTTTGGCCGACCAGCGCATGATCTCGCCGCGTTCGCTGGTGCGCAGTACCGTTTCGGTGAAGCTGTTGATCGACACGTAGCGGGTCAGGAAACGCTCGAACACCGCGCCGAGCAGGAACACGCCGGTGCCGCGGAAGGCGTTTTCGTCGAAGGTCAGGGTTATCTCCAGGCCACGCCCGAAAACGATCGGCCCGGGCATCGGCAGGCGTCGGGTGCAGGGCTTGCTGCTGACGTCGCGCAGGCCGTCGATCTGCAGGTTCAGGGCGCTGTCCTGCGGGTCGCCATACAGGCGCAGCAATTCGCGCAGGGCGGCGGCGCCCTGGCCGTGCTCGGCCAGCGACAGGTAGTTCAGCGACAGCTGGCTGATCAGGCGCCAGGCGCGGTTGTCATGGGCATGGCTGGCCTTGGGCCGGCTTGGGCCGGCCAGGCAACGCACGCCGGCGACCGGTGCGCTGTCGGCCAGGCTGAAGTCGCTGCGCCCGTCGCCAACACTCATGAACAGAGGCAGGTCGCGGTTGCTGCACAGGGCGCTGATACCCAGCTGGCGCAGGTCGTGGCGGTAGGGGGCCTGCTGGCCGTCGACCAGGCTGATGAACGTTTCGCTGCCCATGTAGCTGGAGCGGGTGCCATTGCGACGCTGGTCGCTGGACAACACCCGCGGCTCCCGGCGCACTATGTAGTAGGCCTGGTCGCGGCCGTAGCGCGACGGGTCGCGCACCGCGTAGAACGGCAGGAATTCCTGATCCGGCCCGGTGCCGTGGCCGGTGACCCGCTGCAGGGAATGGATCTCGAAATCGGTGGGCCGGGTGCGGTCGGCGATCACGTGGTGTTCATGCACCCGATCGGAAAGGTGCAGGCGGTCGACACGGCGCGGGAACAGGTTGATCGCCGGGGTGCAGAACGGCACGAACTGGCTCGCGCCGACGCTGCTCTCCAGGCTCTGGTCGAAGCGTTCGAACAATACCAGCACTTCCAGCGTCTGGCCGGTGCAGCGCTGTACGGCCTGCTCCAGCCCGGCAAAATCGACGAACAGGAAGCGCTGCGGCAGGGCGAAGTACTCCTGCAGCAGGCGGTAGCCCTGGAAGGCCTGGGGCACCACCGGCAACGCCGCTTCACGGTCATCGAAGCCACACGGGCGCAGGGCCTGTTCGACCGGAATACGTTCCACCCAATCGGCGCCGGGTTGGCGCACGAACACCGCACAGGCACTGCCCAGCAGTTGCTCGTAGAGACGGAACGGGGTCTCGTCGGCGCCGTTGAGGTACAACGGCAGATGGCTGAGCGGCAAGCTGGCGAACGGCAACTCGGCGCCACTGCGCAGGGTCAGGCGCAGGCCGGCGCGGGCTTGCGGTACGCTGCTGGCCAGGCGCCCGAGCACCGCGCCGGGGTTACCGAAGTACTCGGCGCGGGCTACCTGCAAGGGCCACAGGGTGACGTCCTGGGTACTGCGGAACTCGCACGGGGTCTGCGAGTTGCGCCCCAGGTTGGCGCGTAGCACGCTGTCGCGCGGCAGGCGGAACCCGGCGGCCAGGGACCCCTCGTCGGGGTCGGTCTGCAGTTGCACCACGGTCATCGACGGGGTCGGCGCCAGGTAGTGCGGGTAGGCGATCTCCAGCAGGTTGTGGGTGAAGGTCGGGTACTCGGCATCCAGCTTCAGCTGCACCCGCGCGGTGAGGTAGGCGAAGCCTTCGAGCAGGCGCTCGACATAGGGGTCGGCACACTCGATCCCGGACAGCGTCAGGCGCCCGGCGATCTTCGGGTATTCCCGGGCGAACTCCGCCGCACTCTCGCGGATGTGCTGCAGCTCCTGGTTGTACAGCTCGAGCAGGCGTGGGTTCATGCACGCCTCCGGCGTTCGGCAGGGGCGACGCGCACATGGCCGGACTCAAGGTCCACCTCGGTCTGCAGCAGCAACGGCAAGGCCGCTGGCTGGGCCCAAAGGTCGCCTTCGATTTCGAAACTCAGGGCGTTGGCATTCATCTCGCCGGGTGCGGCCTGGGCACGCACCTTCAGGGTATGGGCGAGGATACGTGGCTCGTAGGTGGCGATGGCCTGGTGGATGATGCGCTCCAGGGCGGCCAGGTCGATGTTCGAGGCGCTGTTGCCGGCCAGGGCCGGCAGGCCGTAGTTGATCACCGAAGCCCCGGCGGGGGTGCCCAGGGTGGCGGCGCTGTCGAGCAGCGAAGTGGTGTTGAGCAACCAGGCGAGGTCGCGCAGTACCGAGGCCTTGAGCTGGTGCAGGCTGAGCACGCGCTTGTCCGGTGCTTCCTGCGGGTTGCCCGGGTCGTCGTCGGTCAGGCGGTCCAGCAGCGAGGGCTGCAGACGGTCGCGGGCGGCGATTTCGGCTACCACTCGAACAGCCCCACGAAGTTCTTCTGGTCTACAGGGCCGTTCGAACAGCTGGCGCCACGTGCCAGGATGGAAGGCTCCAGACGTTCGCCCAGCTGGCGAACAGCCTGGTACTGGCTCTCGCAACGGCCGGGTTGTGACGGGTCTGGCTGCACATGGCTGACAATGATGATCTGCGCGCCATCGAACTGCTCCACGCGAGGCTTGCCGCCATCTCGCTCCGGGCTGAGCTGGCAGGGCCAGGGCATCTCCAGTTGCAACAGCGAGGCATCGGCCTTGCGCAACGCGCAGCGGCCTTCGTGGTTCACCAGTACAAGCTTTTTCCCGGCAAGGTTGACCTCCGGCGCCGCGTTCGAGGAAGGAGCGGGTGGCTGTGCACAGGCATTCAGGGCGAACGCGACCAGCAGGGCGGGCATGGCTTTGGGCGCACGTTTCATTTCAGCTCCCAGAACCAGACGGCCTTGGAACGATGGGCCTGGTCGGCGAAATAGCCTGTGACCCGGCCTCTGTCCCACAGGTCGATGTGATCGCCGGTACGGTTTTCGAATGCCTGCCCGGCACGGGCGAAGCAGTCCTTGAAGAAGATGATGCCGCGCTTTTCGCCGAGCTTGAGGCGGTCGCTTGCGCTGCCGCTCAGTTGCAGCGGGGCGCCGAGATGGTGCTTCCACAGCCAGTTGGCCAGCGACTCGGCACCCCGCGCATGGCCATGGGCACAACGTGGTTCGCTGTAGGTACCGGCGTTCACCTTGATGGTGTGCTCGCCGTTGAGCGCGATGCTCATGCGAATGGCGCACTGGTTGTCCCAGCCGCCGTCGCAAGGCGAGGAGTCGGTCGGGTAGGCATTCCAGAGGTTGATGAAAGAAGGCTTGGCCATGGGGTTCACCGTGAGCGGGTGAGGTGGGGGAAGGCGCCCGCGCCAGCCAAGGCGGCGCGGGCGCGGTCGGTCAGATCTTGACGTTGGAGCGGATGTTCCAGCCGTACTTGATCGGGCCGCCTTCCTTGGTGCCGTCGGCTTTCTGCGGCTGATAGTCGACGGTGACCTTGGCGAAGTTCAAGGTCACGTGCTCGGTCAGGCGGTCGTCGCTGCCCGAGCCACCGGTGCTCAGCGAGCTGATGATGACTTCTTCAAGGTTGATGATCAGGTACTCGACCTGGCTCTCGCCCCCGGCCTTGCGCACGGTCAGCTTGACCTTGTCGATGTGCTTGCCGCTGGAGCAGTGGGCCATCAGGTTAGGGCTGGACTTGTCGATGTACTTGGTGATCGACAGGTCCTGGATGTTGACCTTGCCCGAGCCGCCGCCGCTGCCCATGTGCATGTTGCCGGACTGGGACATGCCCCAGCTCCAGTTGAGCACGTCGATTTCGTCCTTGTGGGCCTTGTCGTGGGACTCGCCCTTGATGTCGCCGATCTTGATGAAAATATCTACAGCCATGGTGTCCTCGGTATTACATGTCAGGTTGGCGGTTGGGTGCAGTTGGGGCTGTCAGGCAGCCCCCGGGGCTGTCAGGCAGCCCCCGGGGCTGTCAGGCCCCTTTGGCCGAAGGCAGCTTCGATACCAGGCGCAGCGACACGGTCAGCCCTTCGAGCTGATAGTGCGGGCGCAGGTAGAAGCGCGAGTTGTAGTAACCCGGGTTGCCTTCGACGTCCTCGACCACAACCTCGGCCGCTGCCAGCGGGTGCTGGGCCTTGGTGGTCTCGGTGGAGTGCGCCGGGTCGCCGTCGACGTAGTTGAGGATCCAGTCCTGCAGCCAGCGCTGCATCTCGTCCTTTTCCTTGAACGAGCCGATCTTGTCGCGAACGATGCACTTGAGGTAGTGAGCGAAGCGGCAGGTGGCGAACAGGTACGGCAGGCGCGCGGCCAGGTTGGCGTTGGCGGTGGCGTCCGGGTCGTCGTACTCGGCCGGCTTCTGCAGCGACTGGGCACCAATGAAGGCAGCGAAGTCGGTGTTCTTCTTGTGCAACAGCGGCATGAACCCGTTCTTGGCCAGTTCCGCTTCGCGGCGGTCGGAAATGGCGATTTCGGTCGGGCACTTCATGTCCACGCCACCGTCGTCGGTGGGGAAAGTGTGCGCCGGCAGGCCCTGTACTTCGCCACCCGACTCAACGCCACGAATGCGCGAGCACCAGCCGTAGTACTTGAACGAGCGGTTGATGTTCACGGCCATGGCATAGGCGGCGTTGGCCCAGGTGTACTTGCTGCTGTCGGCGCCGTCGGTGTCTTCTTCGAAGGCAAACGCCTCGACCGGGTCGGTCTTTGCGCCATAAGGCAGACGCGCCAGGAAGCGCGGCATGGTCAGGCCGATGTAGCGCGAGTCTTCGGACTCACGCAGCGAGCGCCAGCCAGCGTATTCCGGGGTGGTGAAAATCTTGGTCAGGTCGCGCGGGTTGCTCAGTTCCTGCCAGGAGCCCATGCCCATCACGGTCGGCGAAGCGGCGGCAATGAACGGCGCGTGCATCGAGGCGCAGATCTTCGACATCTCGCCCAGCAGCTCGACGTCGGGTGGCGACTGGTCGAAGTAGTAGTCGCCGACCAGGCAGCCATAAGGTTCGCCGCCGAACTGGCCGTACTCTTCTTCGTACAGCTTCTTGAACACCGGGCTCTGGTCCCAGGCGGTGCCCTTGAATTTCTTCAAGGTCTTGTGCAGCTCGGTCTTCGAGACGTTGAGCACGCGGATCTTCAGCTGCTCGTCGCTCTCGGTGTTGTTGACCAGGTAGTGCAGGCCACGCCAGGCGCTTTCCAGCTGCTGGAAGTCGTTGTGATGGATGATCTGGTTGACCTGTGCGGTCAGCTTGGCGTCGATGGCGGCAATGATCTGCTCGATCGAGCCAATGGCATCGTTGGACACCAGGCTGGTCTGCGCCAGGGCCTGCTCGGCCAAGGTACGCACGGCGCTTTCCACCGCTTCCTTGGCACGTTCGGTCTTGGGCTTGAATTCCTGCAGCAGCAGGGCGGCGAACTCGCTCGGGTCCTGGGTGGCAGCTTCCGGCTGGGCCTGGGCGTCGCGCAATGGATCGTTCATGGGCTGTCTCCTCAGGCCTTGGGCTCGTTGTCGACGGGTTTCGGTGCGCTGGCCAGGGCTTGCAGCAGGGCCGGGTCCTTGATGGCCTTGAGGATGATGTCCTCGGCACCGGTCTTGCCGTCCATGTAGGTCAGCAGGTTGGCCAGTTGGGTGCGGGCCTCGAGCAGCTGGTTGAGGGCGTCGACCTTGCGTGCCACGGCGGCCGGGCTGAAGTCGTCCATGCTCTCGAAGGTGATGTCCAGGCTCAGGTTGCCTTCGCCGGTCAGTTCGTTGGGCACGTTGAAGGCCACGCGTGGCTTCATCGCCTTCAGGCGCGAGTCGAAGTTGTCGACGTCGATTTCCAGGAACTTGCGCTCGGCCACCGCTGGCAGCGGCTCGGCCGGCTTGCCGGCAAGGTCCGACAGCACGCCCATGACGAACGGCAACTGGACTTTCTTCTCGGCGCCGTAGAGCTCGACGTCATATTCGATCTGCACCCGCGGCGCACGGTTGCGCGCGATGAATTTCTGGGAGCTGTCTTTCGCCACGTTGTTCCTCCTGGTCGCCGGTACGGCGGCGCTGTTCGTTGCGGGCGTCGGTGTTGATGCGGGCCGAGGACGTCAGTTGTCCTCGGGGCCGCGCAGGTTCTCGAATTGCGACCAGCCATCGGGGATCAGGTCGCGCACAATGGTTGCGAAATCGGCATGGACCAGCTTCTTCGCCCGGTGTAGCAGTACCGGCAGTGGGCTTGATGGTTCGTGGCGGGCGTAGTACTGCAACAGGCGGTCAAGGCTCTGCTGCACGTCTTCGCGGCTGTTGACTTCGCCGGGGCGGGCAGCCGGCCGTGTGCCGGGGCCGGCGCTGGCGGTCGCCTGCTGTTCGTCATCGCGCTCCGCAGCCGGCGTGTCACCGGCTTGCGGGGCAGGGCCCGCACCGTCGGGGCAGTAGTCAGCCAGTACCTGCTGCACCAGGCGCAGCGGCTGGCGCAAGGCTGACAAGTCGATACCGCTGGCCGACCCGACCTGGTCGTTGACTCGGCTCTCGATGGCGTCCACGGCCTCGCGGGCCAGCTGTAGCGCTTCTTGGCATTGCTGCAGCTGCTCGGGGGCGGCATCACGCAGGGCGGCGGCCAGTTCCTCGGCGCTGAGCTGTTCGCTGGCGAAATGCTGAACGCCTGCGGCGTGCAGCGCCGCGCGCAGGGTAACCGGGCCGAAGGCACGCGAGCGCACCAGTACCGCGTCACGCAGCAGCGCGATGTTGGTGTCGCAGGCCAGGCCGGCCAGGGCGTTGACCCGTACCGTGGGGTCATTGTCGTCGGCGGCGTCCAGTTGCGGGTGCAGGTGCAGCCAGTACTCGCCGAGCAGATCGCGGATCAGTTCCAGGCTGGCGGCAAGCCCTGGGAGGCCGTGCAGGGCCAGGTTGGCCTGAAGCAGGAAATGGGTGATGCGCAGGTCTTTGCTGCGTTGCAGCAAGGCCGTGCTTGCCTGCTCGATATCGCGCCACTGCGGTGGCTCGGCAGGCTGGACGGCGTCGCCCATGACGCGCTCGGGGCGGCCCTGGGCGTCACGTTCCAGTTGCAGAAACTCGGCGTCATATTCCAAGTCATCGCCGCAGGGGAAGTCAGCGGAAACAGCGGCGAGCAGCGGCGATGCATTCACCAGAATTCGATCTCCATATCGGCCCTTGGTGAGGGCGTGTTGTTGTGCGAAGTTGCAAATGTGAACTGGCGCACAAACTTTCCAAAGAGTGCCGGGGTGATATCATGGTGATATTATTTTGGCACTTCGAAGTTGCGCATTTATGGTTTATTTATTCGCGCGTGTCAAGGTAAGCTACGCGCCCTCGAGTGCCAGCTGTGAATTCGTTGGCAGTAACCGGGCACCGCTCGTCCGATTCCATTCAGTTAACCTCGGCGTTAGCGTTGAATAGCCGTCGTATGTTCGGTTGCAGGCGTGAAGCCCCGTAAATCAAGGGGTTCAGCCATATTTGAGTGGCTGTTGAAAAATAACTCAAATGGATGGATCGGTGTTTTAAATGGATGCATGGAGGCGTGATGGCACTTTGCCTAACTATCACTAGTTACCACAAGATTACTCCCGGGCAATGCCCGGAGATGCGGCTGGAAACCGGTGCCATCACGCTTGGCCGTGCGGCGGATAATGACTGGGTACTTCCAGACCCCGAGCGGTTGGTATCGGCCCGGCATTGTGTGATCCAGTTCAAGGACGGGCGATATTTTTTGACCGATGACAGTACGAACGGTGTGGAATTAGTTCGTGCTGGTATTCGCTTGCGTCGCGGTAACAGTGAGCCGTTGCTGGATGGCGAAGTTATCCGTATTGGGGAATACGAGATACAGGCGCGCATCGACGCGAACCTGCCCGGCACCCTGGATGGCGAACCCCAGGCACACAGTTTCGAGGCGCTGATGGCCAACCAGGTGGCGGCCCCGGCCATTCCCGCCCCGCCGATTTCCGGTGCGCCGGCTGCGTTCCTGCAAGGCGCTTCGAACCACGACACGCTGCCTGACCTGTTCGACTTCCTTGGCCCCTCGAGTGTGCCGCCGGTCAGCCAGCCCGACCATGTGCCGGCTCAGCAGCACGACTTTCGCCCGCCAACCCCCGTGGCGGTGCCTGCCCCGACCGTCGAACCGGCTGCGCCGGAGATGATCCCGGAAGACTGGAACCTGTTCGGCTCGGCACCGGCACCGGCACCGGCACAGACCCCGACTGCGCCGCCTGCGCCAGCCATTCCGGCAGTGCCTGCACAGCCGGCTGCGAGCGCTCCGGTCGCAGCACCCACCGCTGCGCCTGCGCCAGCTGCAAGCAGCGATGCGTTGCTGCAGGCGTTCCTGCGCGGCGCCGGTGTCGAGCACTTGCGCATCGACGCCGCCGACGCCGCCGCGCAGATGGAGGCTATAGGCCAAAGCTACCGCTTGATGGTGGAGGGCCTGATCGACGTATTGCGTGCACGCAGCAGCCTGAAGGGCGAGTTCCGCATGCAGCAGACCACCATCGCCCCGGTGCAGAACAACCCGCTGAAGTTCGCCCCAAATGCCGACGAGGCGTTGCTGCTGTTGCTGCGTCACGGCAACCAGGCGTTCATGGCGCCGGACCAGGCCGTGCGTGAAAGCTTCGATGATGTGCGCGCCCACCAGCTGGCGGTGATGGCGGGCGTGCAGGCCGCCATCAAACACCTGCTTGCGTGTTTCCAGCCGGCGCGCCTGGAGCAGCGCCTGGCACCTGCGGCTGGGCTGGCCAAGTTGTTCGGTGGCTCGCGCCAGGCCCACTGCTGGCAGCAGTTCACCGAGCTTTACGGGCAGATCTCCCGTGAAGCCGAAGACGATTTCCAGGAACTGTTCGGCCGCGAATTCAGCCGCGCCTACGAGGCCCACAGCAACCGTTTGCAACGTAGTTGAGCGCACCCAGGAAGACCACGGTACGTCAAGAGGACAAGGATGAAAGCAATAAGACTGGTCGCAGCCCTGAGCCTGGTGCTGCTGGCCGCCTGCAGCAAGGACTCGCCGGTTGCCCCCGCTGCCGACAGTGCACCGGACAGCGCCGCCGTGACCCTGTATTTCAGTGCCGCCGAGGGGCTGAACCCAGGCCCTGGCGGCACGCCTGCGCCGGTACGGGTGCGCCTGTACGAGTTGAAGAACAGCGCGGCATTTGCCCGCGCCGACTACTTCGCCCTGGCCGAGCGCGCCCAGGCCACCCTCGGCGCCGACCTGATCGACCAGGACGAAGTGCTGTTGCAACCCGGCGGGCAGTTGCGCGTGGAGCGTCCGCTCGACCCTGCCACTCGCCACATCGGCCTGGTGGTCGGTTACCGCGAGATCGACCAGGCCCAGTGGCGCAGCGTGCTGCCGGTGCCGCCGCGGGACTATCAGATCAGCCTCGATGTGCGTGCCGTGCGCAGCGCCGTGGCCACCCCACAACCTGAACCTGCCCGCTAGGCAATCGGAGTCCCCATGTCCTGGAACAATCGCGTGGTGTGGTCGGAAGGCATGTTCATCACGACCCAGCATTTCCAACAGCATGATCGCTACCTCGAACACTTGGTCGACGCCCGCAACCGGCCGCTGAACGCGGCCGCCTGGGGGTTCTCCGAGCTGCTGCTCGATCAGGGCCTGCTTGCCCAGGGCAAGGTGGCGATTATCAGCGCCCGCGGCTTGCTGCCCGATGGCACGCCGTTCGACATTCCCCGCGACGACCTGCCACCCGCGCCGCTGGAAGTGCCCGACGATCTGCGCGATGGCGTTGTCCACCTGGGGCTGCCACTCAAGCGAGCAGGGGCCCGCGACACCGTCGACGAGGGCGAAGCCCTCGCTGGCGCCCGTTACATCAGCCGAGTCAGCGAAGTGCGTGACGACAACGCGCCGTTCGAGAACCGTGCCCCGCTGGCCCTCGGCAGCCGCGCCCTGCGCCTGCTGCGCAGCGAGGACGGCCTGAGCGACTACGCCGCCCTCGGCATGCTGCGCATCCGCGAAAAGCGCGCCGACCGCGCGCTGGTGGTGGATGACAGCTACATCCCGCCGGTACTCGACGTGGCGGCCAGCCAACAACTGTCCGGTTTCTGCGGCGAGCTGCTGGGCCTGTTGCACCAGCGTGGCGAAGCGCTGGCGGGCAGGGTGGTCGCCTCGGCCAATGGCGGGGCGTCGGAGATTGCCGACTTCATGCTGCTGCAACTGGTCAACCGCGCCCAGCCGCTGGTCGAGCACCTCAACCAGCTGAGCCCGCTGCACCCCGAGCGGCTGTACAGCGAGCTGGTGGCCCTGGCTGGCGAGTTCGCCACCTTCACCCGCGATGGCCGCCGACCGCACAGCTTCCCGGTCTATCAGCACGACGACCTGGCGGCGACCTTCGCGCCAGTGATGGCCGCCTTGCGCGAGGCCCTGTCGACGCTGATCGACAGCAAGGCGGTGGCCATCCCCATCGTCGAGAAGGCTTACGGCATCCACGTTGGCATGCTTGCCGACCGCAGTTTGCTCGACAGCGCCAGTTTCGTCCTGGTGGTGCGTGCCGATGTGCCCAGCGAGACGCTGCGCAGCCGCTTTGGCCAGCAGAGCAAGATCGGCTCGGTGGAGCACATCCGCGACCTGGTCAACCTGCAACTGCCGGGCATCGGCCTGTTGCCGTTGCCGGTGGCGCCCCGCCAGATCCCGTTCCATGCCGGTTCCACCTACTTCGAGCTCGACCGCGGCAGCGAGCATTGGAAGCAGTTGCAACACTCCGGTGGCTTTGCCTTCTACGTCGCCGGCGAGTTCCCCGGCCTGAGCCTGGCCTTCTGGGCCATTCGAGGATAACCCGTGATGCACCCGGACGATCCGCAGGCCAACGACCGTACCCAGTTCATGCCGCGCCCCGGTGGCCGTGCTGCCCCGCAACCCGCCGCGCCAGCGCCGCAGCCGACACCGTTGCAGGTACCGGCCGAGCCCCTGGCGCCTGGCCAGGGCGTGGGTCTCAACCCACTCGAGCAGGCGGCCGGGCCGTTGCTGGCCTTGCTTACCCGCCTGCGCAACACCATCGCTCATTCGGCGCCGGCCAGCCTGCGAGCGCAGTTGCTGGCGTATCTGCGCCAGTTCGAGACCCGTGCCGAAGCCGCCGGGGTGGTGCGCAACGAAGTGCTGCTGGCGCGCTATGCGCTGTGCACCGCGCTGGACGAGGCGGTGCTCAGCACGCCGTGGGGCAGTGCCAGCGACTGGAGCCGCCAGAGCTTGCTGATCACGGTGCACAACGAGGCCTGGGGCGGTGAGAAGGTGTTCCAGCTGATGGAGCATTGCCTGCAGAGCCCGCGCGAACGCCTCAACCTGCTGGAGCTGTTGTACCTGTGTACCAGCCTAGGCTTCGAGGGCCGCTACCGGGTCATGAACGATGGCCGCGCCCAGCTCGAAGCGCTGCGCGAGCGCACCGCTGCGGCAATTCGCAGCGCCCGTGGCGAGCGTGAGCGCGAACTCTCGCCACACTGGCGTGGGGTGGCCGTCAGCCGTGACCGCCTGGCCCAGTTCGTGCCGCCATGGGTGGGCCTGGCGGTGGCCGTGGCATTGCTGTTGCTGCTGCTGTTCGGCCTGCGCCTGAAGCTGGCCGCCGATGCCGAGCCGGTGTTCCGGGGTATCCACGCACTGGGCGAAATCCCGGTACAAGCCATGGACCGCCCGGTGCTGCAGCCCAAGCCAGTTGAGCGCCCGCGCCTGGCCGGGTTCCTCGCCGATGACATCAAGGCCGGCCGGGTTTCCGTCGAAGACGCGGTCGACCGTTCGGTGGTGACCATTCGCGGCGACGAGCTGTTCGCCAGCGCCAGCGCCAGCATCAAGGGCGATTTCCAGCCGCTGATGCTGCGCATCGCCGAGGCTGTGGCCAAGGTCAAGGGCAATGTTCGGGTCACCGGGCACAGCGACAACCAGCGCATCGCGACGTTGCGCTTCCCATCCAACTGGGCGTTGTCCCAGGCGCGCGCCGAAGAAGTCAAGGGCATCCTCGCCGCGCGCACCGGGCAACCCGAGCGCTTCAGCGCGCAAGGGCTGAGCGACACCGAACCCCTGGCGTCGAACGACACCGCGCAGGGCCGGGCGAAGAATCGCCGGGTTGAAATCACCGTTCTGGCGGAGGGCGTCGAGTGAAGGCGTTTTTCAGTTTTGTCATTCGCTGGGTTATCCCGCTGCTGGGCCTGATCGCCCTGAGCCTGATCATCTGGTTCGTCGGGCCATTGCTGGACATGCTGGCGTCGCCCACGCCACGCTGGCTGCTGATCGTCCTGTTGTTCGCCCTGTGGGGCGGCTACCGCGCCTGGCGCATCGTGCAGGCGCGCCGGCAGGCGGCCAAGGTCATGCAGAGCCTGGCCGCAGAAACCGCCCCGGACCCTGCCAGCGTGGCCACCACCGAAGAGCTGGCGGCGCTGCGCCAGCGCATGGACGAGGCCCTGGCCCTGTTGAAGAAGGCCCGCCTGGGCGGTGACGAGCGTCGCAACCTTTACGAGCTGCCGTGGTACGTGATCATCGGCCCGCCCGGCTCGGGCAAGACCACCGCGCTGGTCAACTCCGGCCTGCACTTCCCGCTGGCGGCGCAACTGGGTGAGGGCGCCATCCGCGGTGTGGGCGGCACGCGCAACTGCGACTGGTGGTTCACCGACCAGGCGGTGCTGCTCGACACTGCCGGCCGCTACACCACCCAGGACAGCCACGCCCAGGTCGACAAGGCGGCCTGGCTGGGTTTTCTCGACCTGCTCAAGACCCAGCGCTCACGCCGCCCCATCGACGGTGCATTCATCGCCATCAGCCTGTCCGACCTGCTGCTGGGCAGCGACGCCGAGCGCGCCGCCCACGCCGTGGCGATCCGTGCGCGCATCCAGGAGCTGTACAGCCAGCTGGGCGTGCGCTTCCCGGTGTACCTGATGCTGACCAAGCTCGACCTGGTGCCGGGCTTCATGGAGTTCTTCGACAACCTGGGCAAGGACGAGCGTGCCCAGGTATGGGGCATGACCTTCCCGCTGGATACCCTCGAGCAGGGCGCTGACGGCCCGTTGGCGCAGTTCGACAACGAGTTCGCATTGCTCGAACGGCGGCTCGGCGAGCGCCTGGTCGAGCGCCTGCAACAGGAACGCGACCCGGCCCGACGCGACCTTATCTACGGTTTCGTGCAACAGTTCGCCGCCTTGCGTGGCAACCTCCACGCTTTCCTCGACGGCATCTTCAAGCCCAACGCCTTCGAGGCGCGGGCGTTGCTGCGCGGTGTGTATTTCACCAGCGGTACCCAGGAAGGCAGCCCCATCGACCGACTGATCGGCAGCATGGCCCAGAGCATGGGCCTTGACCGTGCGCACCTGGCACGCCAGAGCGGTAGCGGGCGCAGCTATTTCATCGAGCGGCTGTTCACTGCCGTGGCCTTCGCCGAGCGCGGCCTGGTCGGCAGCAACCCCAAGGTGGAGCGGCGGCGCCGTTGGATCGCCCGTGGTGCGCTGGCCCTGAGCGTAGCCCTGGTGCTGCTGGTCGGGACCTTGTGGGCCCTCAGTTACCGGGCCAACCAGCAATACATCACCGAGGTCGACAGCCGCCTTCAGCCACTGGGCAAAAGCGTGCAAGGCCTCAGCCCTGCGCAGCGCAACGTGGTCGACGTGCTGCCGCTGCTCAACGCCGTCCGCCACTTGGCCGACAACCCTCCCAGCTGGGCCGAGGGCCTGGGCCTGTATCAGGGCGACATGCTCGAAAGCGAATCGCAGAGCCTGTACCGCAAGCTGCTGATCGCCATTTTCGCCCCTCGCCTGGTCACCCGTATCGAGGAACAGCTGTATGCCGGGGGGCCGTCCGACTACCTCTACGAAGGGCTCAAGGCCTACCTGATGCTCGCCGATGCCGAGCATTACGACCCAGACTTCATCAAGGCCTGGATCACCCTCGACTGGGAGCGCCAGTTACCCCGCGACCTTGCGCCTGACCTGCGTCAAGCCCTGGGGCAGCACCTGGCGGCGCTGTTCGAGAAACGTCCGCCGAACGCACGCCTGGACCAGCGCCTGATCGACGACACCCGTCGCCAGCTGCAGCAGTTGCCGGTGGCCCAGCGTGTTTACGACCGGGTCAAGCGCCAGAAGCTGCCAGGCGGGGTCGAAGACTTCCGCGTCAGCGACGCCGCCGGGCGTGATGCCGCCCTGGTGTTTCGCTTCAAGAGCGGCAAGCCGCTGAGCGAGCCGCTGCCCGGGCTGTTCACCGTTCAGGGCTACCGGCAGGCATTTCTCGCCGCCAGCCTGGCGCAGAGCACCACGCTGGCCGAGGAGCGCTGGGTGCTGGGCCGCACGCCGGGCGAAGCGGGCGATGCCAAACGCCTGGCCGATGATGTGCAACAACTCTACTACCAGGATTACATTCGTCACTGGGATGCCCTGCTCGACGACCTGGATGTCGTGCCTGTCACCAGCGTTGGCCAAGCCGCCGATGTGCTGCGGGTGCTGTCCGGGCCGACCTCGCCGCTGAAGCAGCTGCTGCAGGCGGTGGCCCGTGAAACCAACCTGGCGCAGCCGACCACGCTCGACAAGGTCCAGGACAAGGCCGAGCAGGCCGGTGTCGACCAGTTGCGCCAGCGCCTTGGCGGTCTGCTTGGCGACGCGCCGCTACCCGTTGACAGCCCAGCAGCCCGTACGCAGGACCCGGTGACCGCGCACTTCGCCGAACTGGCCGCGCTGGTTGGCAGCGGCGAAGGCCAGCCCGCCGCCATCGACGGCTTGCTCACCGACCTCAATGCGCTGTACGTGCAGGTCAGCGCCATGGTCGGTGCCAGCGGCGATGCCTTGCTCGGCGAAGCCAAGAACCAGGCCCAGGCTGCGGCGCAACGGGTAGCCCTGGGTGCTGCGCGCCAGCCCAGGGTGGTGCAGAACCTGGTCAGTTCGGTACTCGGCTCGACCCATGGCATCGTCATGGGCGGGGTGCGTAACCAGCTCAATGCCGCCTGGGCCAGCGAAGTGCTGAATGTCTACCGCCAGTCGCTCAGCGGCCGCTACCCGCTGGTGGCCGGCAGTTCGCGTGACGCCACCCTGGAAGACTTCGGCCAGTTCTTCGGGGTCGGCGGGGTGATGGACAACTACTTCCGCAAGTACCTGCAGCCCTACGTCAATACTTCCAGCACGCCCTGGAGCTGGCAGCCGGGCGCTGCGCAGAAACTCGGGATCAGCGGCAATGTGCTGTACACCTTCCAGCGCGCGGCGACCATCCGCGATGCGTTCTTCCGCAGCGGTAACGGCCTGCAGCCAAGCGTGCGTTTCGAGCTCAAGCCGGTGGCGATGGACGCCAGCATCACCCAGTTCCTGCTCGATCTGGACGGTCAGCAGGTCAGCTACGACCACGGCCCGAGCCGCCCGGTGGCGTTGCAGTGGCCCAACCCGAACAGCATCGGCGTGGTTCGCCTGTCGATCGCGCCGCCATCGGCCAGTGGCCGTTCGGGGCTGACCGTGGAGGGCCCATGGGCGTGGTTCCGCCTGCTCGACCAGGCCGACCTGGTGGCTGGCAGCTCGCCGGAGCGTTTCAACCTGCGTTTGCGCGTGGATGGCGCCAGCGTGTCGTACGAGCTGCGTGCCAGCAGCGCTTTCAACCCGTTCCGCAGCCGAGTGGTCAGCGGTTTCAGCCTGCCGGAGCATCTGTGAACGACGTGGGTTTCTACGGAAAACTGGCCTGCCGCGGCGACTTCGTCAGCCGTGGCTTGCCGCAGACCTTCATCCAGCCCTGGGACCAGTGGCTGGCCGCCGGTATCCAGGCCAGCCAGCAGGCGCTTGGCGAGGCCTGGCTGCAGGCCTACCTGGTCAGCCCGTTGTGGCGCTTTGCCCTGGCGCCTGGTGTGTGTGGCCCGGATGCGGTGGTTGGCGTGCTGATGCCGAGCATTGACCGGGTGGGGCGGTATTTTCCGCTGAGCGTGGCGCAGGTGCTGGAGCCCGGGGTGGCGATCGCAGGCATCGTTGGCGGGGCCGATGAGTGGTTCGAAGGTGTCGAGGCGGCGTTGCTGGGCACGCTTGAAGCGGATGCAGCCTTCGAGCACTTCGAGGCAGCCTTGCAGCCTTTCGACCAACCCCGGCCGCTGCTGCAGGGGGCACGTGTGGCCGTGGGCGGGTTGCAGCGGCTGGACGGCATCACACCGCAGGGCAGGGCGTTGGCACTGGCCGAATGCGCCTGCGAGGGCATGAGCCTGTGGTGGGGGCTGGGCAGCGAGCGGATCGCACCTGGCCTGCTGCGTAGCCAGGGCCTGCCGCGCAGCGACCAGTTCGCCGCGTTCCTGCTAGGCAGCGAGGCAATACCAGCATGAGCCGGGTGCACTACAGCGCGGCCAGCTACAGCCATGTAGGCATGGTCCGCAAGATCAACGAAGACGCCTGCCTGGAGCTGACCTGGGATGGCCTGTGGGCCGTTGCCGACGGCATGGGTGGGCATGCCGCCGGTGACTATGTGAGCAGCCTGGCCGTGGACAGCCTGCGCCAGTTGCCGCTCGTCGATGGGCTGGAGGATTTCACCCAGGCCCTGCGTGACACCCTGGCACGGGTAAACCGCGCCGTGCGCGAGGAGACCTTGCGCCGGGGCGTGGCGATGATGGGCAGCACGGTGGTGGTCCTGGCGGCCCGTGGGGACCGCGCCGTAGGCCTGTGGGCCGGGGACAGCCGGCTGTATCGGCTGCGCGATGGCTGCATCGAGCGACTGTCGCATGACCACAGCTACGTCCAGGAACTGCAGGACAGCGGCCTGCTCAACGAGGCCGAAGCCCGCGTGCACCCGCGCGGCAACATCGTCACCCGCGCCATCGGCGTCGAGGACCAGCTTGAGCTGCAGGCGGTGGATGTGCAGGTAAAGCCCGGCGACACCTATCTGCTGTGCAGCGACGGCTTGAACAAGACCGCCGAAGACCACGAGATCGCCGACGTGCTCGGCCACGCCGACCCCTATCAAGTGGTTCGCAGCCTGGTGCACCTGGGGCTGACCCGTGGCGCCCCTGACAACATCACCGCCGTGGTGGTGAAGGCGAATTGAAGAGCACACCGAACATGCAGATTCCCGGATTCGACATCGACAGCGAGATTGGCCAGGGCGCCATGGCCAGTGTCTATCTGGCCACCCAGCGCTCGCTGCAGCGCAAGGTGGCGCTGAAGGTGATGGCCGCGAGCCTTGCCGCCGACCCCACCTTCTGCGAGCGCTTCCTGCGCGAAGGGCGCACCTTGGCGCGGCTGGCGCACCCGCACATCGCCACCATCCATGACATCGGCAACGTCGGCGAGCTGTACTACATGGCCATGGAGTACCTGCCCAGCGGCACCCTCAAGGAGCGCATCGCCGCCGGGCTTGCCCCCGAGCAGGGCTTGCTGTACGTGCGGCAGATCGCCCAGGCGCTGGGTTATGCCCACGGCCAGGGGCTGGTGCACCGCGACGTGAAACCGGCCAACATCCTGTTCCGCGCCGACGGCACGGCAGTGCTCTCGGACTTCGGCATCGCCAAGTCGCTGGATGACCGCACCCAGTTCACCCAGGCTGGCTTCGCCGTCGGCACCCCGAGCTACATGAGCCCGGAGCAGGCGCGGGGCATGGACATCGACGGCCGCGCCGACCTGTATGCGCTTGGGGTGGTGCTGTACGAGATCCTTGTCGGCGAGCTGCCCTACCGTGGCACCGATGCGTTGTCGACCGCACTGGCCCACCTGACCGAGCCCCTGCCGGAGCTGCCCATCGAGCACGGGCGCTACCAGGACATCCTGCGCAAGCTGCTGGCCAAGGACCCCGATCAACGCTTTGCCGATGCCGACGCGTTGCTGGCTGCACTCGACCGCTTGCCTGCCGATGACCAGGACACCACGGTGATCCGGCCTTTGCCGGCCGCGATGCCGGGCAAGGCCGACCTTGGCGGGCTGACGCCGGTATCCATCGATATTCCGCAGGTCGCGGTCGAGCCGGTCGCCTCACCCGCGCCTGCAACGCAGCCGTCGCGGTCCGGGCCTGCTGCGCCGCCGAAACCAGCCTCGGGCATGCCGGCCAAGGCCTTGCTGGCCGTGGCCATCGCCGCGGCGCTGGGCCTGGGCGCGACCTTATTCTGGTTGCGCAGTGACAGCGACCAACCGGCTGCGCAGCCACCGGTGGTGCAAACCGCGAGCGACCCGCTTACGGCAACCACTCCGCCGCCAGCTGCCAGCGAAGACGGCCGGCCTTTGCTGATGCCGGGCAAGAAAACCCTGTTCCAACGCGTGCTGACCAAGCCCGAAGCGCAATTGCGGGCACTGCCCGGTGACAGCGCGGGTGAGCCACTGCCGGCGTTCTCGGTACTGTACGTGTACCAGCGCAAGGACATCGATGGCCAGCCATGGCTGGAAGTGGGCGCCTCCAGCAGCGGCCAGCGCGACGGCTGGTTGCCGGCTGCACAGACCAGCGACTGGAAGCAAAGCCTGGTACTGAAGTTCACCGAGCGTTCCGGCCGTTCACCGGTGATGTTCATGCGCCAGGCCGACGACCTGCAGCAGCTGCTCGATGACACCGGCAAGGCCCGTGCCGACCTGCTCAAGGCGCAGAACGAGCCCGATCAGGTGCCTCAGGTGCTGGCCCTGGAGCCGGCCGCCAGCGCGGTGCCGCAGAACCAGTTCTACCTGATGCCGATCTTCGACTACCGCGAAAGCTTCGGCGCCGACGGCCAGCCGGTGCAGTTGCTCAACGTCGCCTCCATCGACCCCGGCAGCAGCGTTCGCGGCCAGGCGGCCACGGCTGCTGGTGCGGCCGTGGCGACGGACAACCGCTTCCGTACCGGCATCGTCCTGGTGGTCGACACGTCCGTGTCGATGCAACCCTACATCGACCGCGTGCGCCAGGTGGTCAGCGAACTGCAGGCGCAACTGGCTGCGCAGGGCGAGCTGGACAACGTCAGCTTCGGCCTGGTGGGCTTTCGCAACAGCGTCAAGCGCACCCCGGGCCTGGACTACCTGAGCAAGACCCTGGTCAGCCTGGAGGAGGGCCGCGATCCGGCGCGCTTCCTCAAGGCTGCCGCGCAGGTCAAAGCCACCAGCGTCTCCAGCCATTCGTTCAACGAAGATGCCTTTGCCGGCGTGATGCAGGCCGTGGAGGGCATGGACTGGTCGGGCTATGGCGGGCGCATCGTCCTGCTGGTCAGCGATGCCGGTGCCCTGCGCAAGAACGACCCTTACAGCAGCACACAGATGAACGAGGCCGAGGTTCGCCAGGCTGCGTTGAGCAAGCAGATCAGGATCTACGCCCTGCACCTGCGTACCCCGGCCGGCGCGAAAAACCATGGCGCTGCGGAAAGCCAGTACCGCGTACTCACTGCCGACAGCAACCCACAGATCGGTGACCTGTACGTGGGGGTGCCGGGCGGCGATGTGGGCGCCTTTGGCGAGCGCGTGCGCGAGATCGGCTCGACGTTCGCCGAACTGGTGCACCAGGTGCGTGAACAACAGCCACAGCCGTTGCCCCAATTGGGTTCGGGCGCGAGCCTGGCGGCGAAGTCCCAGGCAATCGGTTATGCCATGCACATGGACTTCCTCGGCCGTAACGGCGCCAGCCAGGCGCCGCAACTGGTCAGCGCCTGGGCCGCCGACCATGACCTGGCCAACCCGGCGTTGCCGAGCCTGCAGGTGTGCGTGATGCTGACCAAGCTGCAACTCAATGACCTGCAGCAGTCGCTGAAGCTGATCGTCGACGCCGCGCGCAAGACCCGCAGTTCGCCGGGTGATTTCTTCAACGAGATCGCCAGCGCGAGCGCCTACATGAGCCGCGACCCGGGCGCCCTGCGCAAGGGCGCAAACCTGGCCCAGGGCGGGGTACTGGGCGAATACCTCGAAGGCCTGCCGTACCGCAGCAAGTCCCTGAGCATGACCGAGGACCTGTGGCTGTCGCTGTCGGTGGCCGAACAGGAGGATTTCATCGACGAACTGGACTCGAAGATCCGCCTGTACGAAACCTTCCACAACGACATGGCCAACTGGGTGCGCTTCGGCAAGGCCGAGCCGGGCGATGCCCTGTACCGTGTACCGCTGTCGACGTTGCCGTGATGATCAGCCTGCACGCGGTGCGCAAGACGCGCGGCCAGGGGGCCCAGCGCTACAGCCTGCAGATCGACCGGCTGCAGCTGGCTGCAGGGGCACGGGTGGCGCTGGTCGGCCCCAGCGGCTGCGGCAAGAGTACCTTGCTCGACCTGCTGGCGCTGGTGCTGGCGCCGGATGCCGCCGAGGGCTTCGTCTTCGCCGGCACCGATGTGGCTGGCCTGTGGCGCCAGCGCCGCCTCGATCAGTTGGCGGCGCTGCGCAGCCGCCAGCTGGGCTATGTGCTGCAGGCCGGTGGGTTGCTCGGTTTCCTCGATGTGCGTGGCAATATCCGCCTGCCACGGCAGCTGTTGGGGCTGGGCGAGGACGGCAGCGTCGAACGCCTGGCCGAGGCGCTGGATGTGCATGACCAGCTGGCCAAGAAGCCCGCCGCGTTGTCGCTGGGGCAACGTCAGCGGGTCAGCTGCGCCCGGGCCCTGGCGCATGCGCCGGCCTTGTTGCTGGCCGACGAGCCTACCGCTGCGCTGGACCCGGTGAACGCCGAGCGGGTCATGCAGTTGCTGCTGCGCGAAGCACAGGCGCGCCAGGTGACCTGCGTGCTCGCCACCCATGACGAAGCGCTGGCACGCCGGGCCGGGTTGAGCGTGCTGCGCATGGCCTGCCGGCGCGATGCCGACGGCGGCGTCACCGCCACCTTGGCGCAGGCCGTCTGATGCGCCCGTGGCTGATCGCCGGCCTGGCCTGGCAGGACTACCGCAACGATGCGCGGCTGTCGGCGTGCAGCGTGCTGGCGCTGGTCGCGGTGATCGCGCCGTTGCTGGTGCTGTTCGGGCTCAAGTTCGGCCTGGTCGGCAGCCTGACCGAGCGCCTGCAACGCGACCCGAGCGTACGCGAGATCATTCCCTTGGGCGGTGGCCGTTTCCGTGCCGATTTCATCGATGCCCTGGGGCAGCGCCCGGACGTCGCTTTCGCCATCGCGCGGACCCGGCAGATCGCCGCCACTGCAGAGCTGCTGCTGCCTGCCAAGGGGCGTGCGGTAACCGTCGAGATGCTGCCGACCGCTGCCGGTGACCCCTTGTTGCAACAGGTGCCACCGCCGCAGGGCTTGCAGCAGGTGGTACTGAGCTTTACCGCTGCCGAGAAGCTCGGTGCCGCTGCCGGTGATGAGCTGCAGGCCAGCTTCAGCCGGCAGCAGGCCGGCCAGGTGCAATGGCGCCAGACGCGCCTGCAGGTAGCCGCCGTGCTGCCGTTGACGGCGTTCGAGCGCGATGGCCTGTTTGCTTCCCTGGCCCTGCTCGAAGCGGTCGAAGACTACCGCGACGGGCGCGGCGTGCCGGCGCTGGGCTGGCCGGGTGAGGGCCCAGGCACTGATGCGCAGCGGATATACCCGGCGTTTCGCCTGTATGCCCGTGGGCTGGCTGATGTCGAGACGCTGCGCACCTATTTTGCCGAACGCAGGTGGCTGGTATCGACCCAGGCTGCGCAGATCGCCCAGGTGCAGGCCCTGAGCCGCAACCTGGACCTGCTGTTCTGGATCATCACCAGCCTGGCCGTGGCCGGTGCCGTGGCAGCCGTCGCCGCTGGCGCGGTGGCGGCGGTACAGCGCAAGCAGCGTGAGCTGGCGGTGCTGCGCCTGCTGGGGTTCGGCACGGCCGCGCTGCTGCTGTTCGTGGTGCTGCAGGCGCTGTACAGCGGCGTGCTGGCGGCCGCAGTTGCCGCCGCTCTGTACCTGCTGGCCGAGCAGGGCCTTAACCGGATCTTCACGCAGGTGCCAGGCGAATACGCCAGCCATCTGTTGCCCATGCATTACTTCGTTGCGTTGTCTGCGGTGCTGCTGGCCAGCACAGCCGCTGCTGCCCTGGGCGGCTGGCGGGTGACGCGCATCGATGCCAGTCAAGGAATCCGTGATGTCTGAACTTCGCTTGGGGGCTGCGGCCCTGCTTCTGACAACGCTGGGCCTGGCGGCCTGTTCGCCGGGTACCGACGAGCCGCCTGCCAAGTCGGCCAAGCCGGCCAACGCCGCTGCCGCCAGCGCCCCGGCACAGCCGGTCGACACCAGCAAGCTGGACAACCCCAAGCCTTTGCCAGGCGACGTCAGCCTGCCGCTGCCATGCGGCGGCGAACTGGTGCTGCGTAGCGTCTATGTGCTGGCCCAGGGCAGCCTGGACGACCGCGAGGTCAACCTCGGCTACCCGTTCAGCGAGGGTGAGGCCGGCTACCAGCAGTCGTTCATTTCCGGTTATCGGCGTGACTTCATCAATGGCCAGTTCAGCCTCCAGGACCTTTCGCCCGCCTGGCAGAAGGCCGTCGCCCCCAACCTGCCCGAACTCGACCAGGCTGGCCCGCTCAAGCCGATGATGTATTTCATTGGCAAGTACGAGGTCAGCGCCCGGCAGTACGCCCAAGTGATGGCTCAGGCCCAGTCGCTGGCCAGCGGCGAGGCGCCGCCGGCCTGCCAGCCCGATACCACGGCAGCCGGGCGCCTGCCCAAGGTCAAGCTGTCGCGCTTCGAGGCCGAGCGCTTTGCCGCGGTGTATAGCGCCTGGTTGCTCAAGCATCACCGCGACCTGCTGCCGGTCAGTGGCCGGGGCAGCAAGGCCGAGGACGGCGGGGTCGGTTTCGTGCGCCTGCCCACTGAAGTGGAGTGGGAGTTCGCTGCCCGTGGTGGCTCTGCGGTCAGCCGACAGGAGCTGGAAGGGCGGCTGTTCCCGCGCAAGGTCCAGGGCAGTGACAGCGACGGGCCGCTTGGCGACTGGGCGGTGTTCAACCAGGTGGCTGGCGGCACCGGGCAGGCCGCACGCCTGATGCCGATCGGTACCCGGCTGCCGAACCCGCTGGGGCTGTTCGATGTGATCGGCAATGCTGCCGAAATGGTTCAGGAGTCGTTCCAGCTGGTGCATGCCGGCCGCTTGCAAGGCGCCTATGGCGGCTTTGTGGTCAAGGGCGGCAACTACCTGGAAGGCGAGGGCACGCTGTTTACCGGCATGCGCCGCGAGTACCCGCTGTTCGGCGCTGACGGTACCGAGCAGCGCAACGAGACCACGGGCTTCCGGGTGGCCATCGGCGCCCTGTCGGCGCCCCGTTCGCGTTACCAGGAGCTGTTCGAGCAGTGGCAGAAGGAAGGGCGCCTGGCCAGCCTGACCGACGATATCGATGCCGTACAGGACCCGACCAAGCGCCTGGACAGCATCATCGCCGCCACCGCCGACCCGCGCCAGCAGGCCGAGCTGGGGCTGGTCAACGAAGAACTCAAGCGCAGCGTTTCGCTGATCGGCCGCCAGCGCGAAGAAGCTGCCGGCAACCTTATCCAGTCCGCCGCGCTGGTGGCCGAGACCATCAACAACTACAACATTCGCCTGACCAACCTGCGCAACACCCAGGCCGAGGCGAAGGCGCGTGGCGACCAGACCACCGTGAGCATGTATGCCGCAGCCATCGCCAACGGCCGCGCCGCCCTCGATGGCGCCGTGGCGATCTACATCGACAACCTGGCCAGTGGTACGCGCTACACCGACGCGGTGATCCAGGCGCAGTTCCAGCGGGTAAAGGAAGAACTCAACCGCAAGCCGGTCCTGGGCAAGAGCCTGGTAAGCCGCGCGACCCTGTTCGTTCGCCACGTTGGGGAGTACCGCCAGAACCGGCGGGCCGACCCGGCGACGATCCTCAAGGAGCTCCTGGCATCGGCCGCCGCGCGGCCTTCGTAGTGGCTTCTGCCTGACGCAACCGCGGGGCGGCATGAAGCCCCCCGTTTTAACCACCCCACGTGAGAAAGTGACATGTCCAAGACCATCTTCACGGCTACCCATGCCCGTTCCGCCCTGCTGCTCGCTGCCGGTTTCAGCACCGTGCTGCTGGCGGGCTGCTCCAGCTCCCCGGTATCCAAGGTTGGTGCCACGACCAAGGTCGAGTACTACCCGAGCTGCTACGAGCCTGTGCAGCACCTGCGCTCCACCGACGGTGACATGACCCGCTCGGTTGCCACAGGCGCCGTCATCGGGGCCCTCGGCGGTGCCTTGACCGGCGCCCTGGTCGACGGCGACAACCGCGGCCGCAACGCCGCCATCGGTGCGGCGGGTGGTGCCCTGGTGGGCGGTGCGGCCGGTTACTACACCGAGCGCCAGAAGCAGATCAGTGACGACAAGCAGCGCATTGCCTCGTACGCCACCGACATCGACAAGAGCGCTGCCGACCTGGACCGCACCACGGCCTATGCCAAGGCCTCGCAGAGCTGCTACCAGCGTGAGTTCACCAGCCTGATCGACGGCCGCAAGGCCAACCGCATCAACGACACCGAAGGGCGCAAGCGCCTGGCCGAGATCGTCTCGGGCCTGCAGGAGTCGAACAAGCTGTTGGCCACCGTCAATGGCCGTGTTGCGGAAAACCTCGACAATTACACCCAGGCCTACGAGCAGGACCTCAAGCAGGTCGGTGTGGCTCGTACCGATGTGGCAACCGTGGCTGAGCCGCCTAAGACCACCACTGGCAAGAAGAAGACCCAGGCCGTCAAGGTGAACAAGAACGTGCCGCAAGAGGCTGTCGCCACCGAGAAGACCCTGCAGAAGGCTACTACCAAGAAAGCCGAGGCCCAACAGGTGGCCAATGCTGGCGTCGACCAGGTCAACAAGATGTGCCGCAGCCCCGACATGGGTGACTGGGCGCCGGTGCCTTGCCCGAACGTGTAATCCACGCACCGTTGCGCTCGCGCTGGTGCACGTGCAGCCCTCGCGCAGGTCGCCTGACCTGCCTGGGCCGTGCGTGGGCCGGCGCAGCGGCTTTACGATTCAAGGAGAGTTGTCGTGACTGATCTGATGTCCGGCGCCCTGGGCGGCTATCGGCAGCAAATGGCCCGTCAGCGGCTGTTGTTGACCGTCGACCAGCAGAAGCTGTTCAGGGCCATCGATGCCGACCCGGGTATCGTGGGTGCTGGTGTTGTCTATATCGATGCCGAGTACAACGTGATCGTCCTGCGCGAATTCAAGCCTATCTGCAGCATTGCGCCCAAGCGTGTGATTCTGCAGGAGGCAGCACCTTACAAGTCGCCTGAACAGTTCATGACCCAGCTGCAAACCGGCGCGCGTGAGCGCAAGGTGATGGCAGAGGCCGTGAACGCCAGTTTGGGTTGCCTCTCGGCCTACCTTGGTTGGGTCGTCATGTTCAGTGGCACCATTGCCGTACCGTTCACTGGCGGCGCCAGCATGGTGTTGACGGCGGTCGGTTATGCCGCCGCGGCTGCGGGTACCGGGCAGTGCATGATGGGCGGGTACCGAGTGTTCAACGAAGTGTTCGACCCAGGGCAGAACGACTGGCTCGACAGTAACGACACGGTCCAGACCGTGATGAGCATACTGGACGGCGTCGCGCTGGCAGGTGTGGGCGCATCGAGCCTGAACACCGTGCGGTTCCTGCAGGCTCGCAAAGCGGCGACCGGCAAGGGCTGGAGGGAGCTGTTCCATAGCCTGTCGCGGCAGCAACGCAAGGCGCTGGCCGAGGAGCTTCTGCTCATCAAGCATCCGTCGCTCACCGCCAAGCAGCTCAAGTTGAAGCAAGCGGCGGGTACTGCGATCAAACGCTTTACCCCTACCGAAATTCAGCATGCCACGCGTACCTTGATCAAAGACTCGATAGGCGGCTTGTCGGGCTTTGGCAGCAGTAGCTTCGTGCAATCGGTTGCCGTGGGGCTTTACGAGGAGATTGACGAATGACCCATGGCCAGGAGCTGCAAGCATTTCTTTCCCGCTATTTCGGCATATTCATCGCCGAGTTCATGCTGTCCTGCTTTGCCATTGGCGGCTGTGTTTCGCTGGTGTTCTCCACTTATCTGCGCAGCCCGGACCGGTCGCTGTCGGTACTGGCGTTGGCGCTGGCAGGGATGGTGAGCGCCGCTTCGCATATCGCCCTGGTGCGTGGCTACGCTTGGGGCCTGTGGGGGCTGATCGGGCTGAACGGGCTGGCGGTATTGGCCGCGTTGCCCAGCTACGGCTACCGGCCGCACATGGGCGGTTACGTCTCGGTTCTGCTGTTCGGGCTGCTGGCCTTGCTGGTCATCAATACCCAGCGCTACCGGGAAATGCGCGCGCGCCTGCTCGGCTACCGGGAGACGCGCAGGGCCAACCGCCAGGCGGCGAAAGCTGCCAAGTAACGTGTTTTCGCTGATGTGACGAGGCTTCTGGATGAATTTGCGCCGCATGCGTATCGGGTTCGCTGGTTTGCTGTTGCCATTGCTTGCTGCGTGCAACGGGCACAAGGTCGAGCGCGTGGTGGTTTATGAGAACAATGTCCATCACTGGCGCATCGAGCACGTGGTGGCGCACAACTGGCCGGTGGGGCCACGTCAGTACTATGAAGTGTTTCTCAAGGACCGCTTGCTGATCCTGCCTGCCAATGTCTTCGACGACGAGCGCGACATTAGTGAGTTCGTTGCTGCGGGCGGTTTCGACATCAGCAACTGGCGCAACGACACGATCATCGTGGCGTTCGAGAACGTGCAAAAGCGCGAGGGCGGCAACGAGCATTTTGTCCGCTCGCTGATGATCACCCCGGAGTACAAGGAGGGGGAAGTGATACTGACTGACATGGCGACCCATATGCAGATCGTGGTGCAGCGGGTGGAGCCGGTTGGGGAGGGGAAGTAGCAGGGCAGTGGTGGTTGTAGCAAGCAAATGAACTAGCTGTGGATGTCACCGGCATTTGTGGGGAGCGGGCAACGCGGTGTATGGCACCGGCTGCGCCGGTGTTCGCGGCTAAAGCCGCTCCCACAGGTACAGCGTTAATCCGAAGCCAGCGCAGTACCTGTGGGAGCGGGCAAGCCAGCGAAGCAGGCGACGCGGTGCATGGCACCGGCTGCGCCGGTGTTCGCGGCCACGACCGCTCCCACAGGTACAGCGTTAATCCGAAGCCAGCGCAGTACCTGTGGGAGCGGGCAAGCCCGCGAAGCAGGCGACGCGGTGCATGGCCGCTCCCACAGGTGCAGCGTTAACCCGAAGCCATCGCAGTACCTGTGGGAGCGGGTTCACCCGCGAAGAGGCCCGCCCAGGCAAACCCGCCGCTTAAACCCCATGCAACCGCAGCGCCCGCTGCGCACACTCCCGCCAACTCAACTTCGGCTTCTCTACCGACGGCAGCTGTTGCACTTCCCCAGCCAGTACCACCGGCATATCCCGCATCCTCACCCAAGGCTCACTCTGCCAATACAACAACGTCGCGCTCCGCCCCCCAGGCCAGCACATCTGCCCCAGTCGCGGACCATCCTCCACCCCGTCCTCCTGCCGATCACGCAGCACCGCCACCACCTCATGCGTCAGCCACCAGCGCAAATGCCGGTTCTCCGGTACATGGTGATGCGCCAACAAGGTATAGGCCCCGGATTCGCTGACCATCGTGGTTTCCTGGTACTTGCCATAGCGCAGCAACTGCACGGAGCGGTACTGATCCGGGTCGAGCTTGCGCATGCAGTGTTCGTCATAGAAGTGACCACTCATCCGGCCAAGTTCGTGGGCGCAGAACCAGGCTTGGGATTCGAGCCAGAGGGTGTGGAGGGGGCGGTTGTGGCGGGTGAAGAGGGTAGGTGTATTGAAACTGTCCATCTTGGCCATCCTGATTTGGAGAGCCGCTGCTAACGGGAACGGAATACCGCTGCGTGAGCGTTCTTAAGCGCCGAGAGACGTTATCGCGACGATACAAAAGTCACAATGAGAACCTTGTAGGAAGCTTCCTCTTCGGCTTTTTTCCTGCCAATAAAAAAGGCTGCCAATCGGCAGCCTTCTCTATGCTCGCTCGGATATCAATCCCAGCTCAACGCCCCACCAGTCTGATACTCGATCACGCGGGTCTCGAAGAAGTTTTTCTCTTTCTTCAAGTCCATGATCTCGCTCATCCAAGGGAACGGGTTGGTAGTCCCTGGGTACTCTTCCTTCAGGCCAATCTGGGTCAGGCGACGGTTGGCGATGAACTTGAGGTAGTCTTCCATCATCGCTGCGTTCATGCCCAGCACGCCGCGTGGCATGGTGTCACGGGCGTATTCGATCTCCAGCTGGGTCCCTTGCAGGATCATCTGGGTCGCTTCTTCCTTCATCGCCGCGTCCCACAGGTGCGGGTTCTCGATCTTGATCTGGTTGATCACGTCGATACCGAAGTTCAGGTGCATCGACTCGTCACGCAGGATGTACTGGAACTGCTCGGCCACGCCGGTCATCTTGTTGCGGCGGCCCATGGACAGGATCTGGGTGAAGCCGCAGTAGAAGAAGATGCCTTCCAGTACGCAGTAGTAGGCGATCAGGTTGCGCAGCAGTTCTTTGTCGGTTTCGACGGTGCCGGTGTTGAATTCCGGGTCGGAGATGGCGCGGGTGTACTTCAGGCCCCAGGCGGCTTTCTTCGCTACCGACGGGATCTCGTGGTACATGTTGAAGATCTCGCCTTCATCCATGCCCAGCGACTCGATGCAGTACTGGTAGGCGTGGGTGTGGATCGCCTCTTCGAAGGCCTGGCGCAGGATGTACTGGCGGCACTCCGGGTTGGTGATCAGGCGGTACACGGCCAGGGCCAGGTTGTTGGCTACCAGCGAGTCGGCGGTGGAGAAGAAGCCGAGGTTGCGCATGACGATACGGCGCTCGTCTTCGGTCAGGCCGTCCATGCTCTTCCACAGGGCGATGTCGGCGGTCATGTTGACCTCTTGCGGCATCCAGTGGTTGGCGCAGCCGTCCAGGTACTTCTGCCAGGCCCAGTCGTACTTGAACGGTACCAGCTGGTTGAGGTCGGCGCGGCAGTTGATCATGCGCTTTTCGTCAACACGCACGCGGGCGCTGGAGCCTTCCAGCTCGGCCAGGCCTTCGGCGATGTCGAGGTCGTTCAGGGCAGCCTTGGCGCGCTTGACGGCGTCGGAGTCGTCGGCGGTGGCGGCACGGGCTTCCAGGGCGGCGGCACCACCGGCGCTGTCGAGCTTGTCGAGGGTGGCGGCGGCAGCGGCCTGCGCAGGGGTGTTGCCTTTGGCGGCTACTTCGCCGTCTTCTTTATCGAATTCGTCCCAGCTCAGCATGGTGAGATTCTCCTGCTTGAGGGCCATCTGTGAAGTATGGCCGGTGGATCTTGGTTGCGTTGCTTTGGCCCCGGATGGGGTACAGCAGTGCACGCAAATCTGAGTGCCCTTTGAGGGGCTGGCCTGGGCTTTGGCGCCCGGGCCTATTGTGTTTGGCTGTGGGGCGGGAGGCGGCAGTGCCGGCCTCTTCGCGGGTAAACCCGCTCCCACAGGGTTCCGTGTGGCTACACGGAAAAGAGGCTTCCCGGGGGAAGCCTCAGCCAAGCCTTACTGGCAGGCTTCGCAATCCGGCTCGTCGATCGCGCAGGCCTTCGGCACTGGCGCTGGGCCCGCTGCCTGGACCGGGGCGCTGTCGCCACCGCTGGAAACGGCGTTGAGCTTGCCGGTGTTGATGGTCGACTTCTCGGTGCTGGTCGCGGCCAGGGCACGGAGGTAGTAGGTGGTCTTCAGACCACGGTACCAGGCCATGCGGTAGGTCACGTCAAGCTTCTTGCCCGAGGCGCCGGCGATGTACAGGTTCAGCGACTGGGCCTGGTCGATCCACTTCTGGCGACGCGAGGCGGCATCGACGATCCACTTGGTCTCGACTTCGAACGCGGTGGCGTACAGGTCCTTCAGCTCTTGCGGGATACGCTCGATCTGCTGCACCGAACCATCGTAGTACTTCAGGTCGTTGATCATTACCGAGTCCCACAGGCCACGGGCCTTCAGGTCGCGGACCAGGTACGGGTTGATCACGGTGAACTCGCCCGACAGGTTCGATTTCACGTACAGGTTCTGGTAGGTCGGCTCGATGGACTGCGACACGCCGGTGATGTTGGCAATGGTCGCGGTCGGCGCGATGGCCATGATGTTCGAGTTACGAATACCTTTCTTGACGCGTTCGCGCACCGGGGCCCAGTCCAGGGACTCTTCCAGGTTGACGTCGATGTACTTGGCGCCACGGGCCTCGATCAGGATCTGTTGCGAATCCAGCGGCAGGATGCCCTTGGACCACAGCGAACCCTGGAAGGTCTCGTACGCACCGCGCTCGTCGGCCAGGTCGCAGGACGCCTGGATGGCGTAGAAGCTGACCGCTTCCATCGACTTGTCGGCGAACTCGACGGCAGCATCGGAGCCGTACGGAATGTGCTGCAGGTACAGCGCATCCTGGAAGCCCATGATGCCCAGGCCGACCGGGCGGTGCTTGAAGTTCGAGTTACGCGCTTGCGGCACCGAGTAGTAGTTGATGTCGATCACGTTGTCGAGCATGCGCACGGCGGTGTTCACGGTGCGTTGCAGCTTGGCGGTGTCCAGCTTGCCGTCGACGATGTGGTTCGGCAGGTTGATCGAGCCCAGGTTGCAGACCGCGATCTCGTCCTTGTTGGTGTTCAGGGTGATCTCGGTGCACAGGTTCGAGCTGTGGACCACGCCCACGTGCTGCTGCGGCGAACGCAGGTTGCACGGGTCCTTGAAGGTCAGCCACGGGTGGCCGGTCTCGAACAGCATCGACAGCATCTTGCGCCACAGGTCTTTGGCCTGGATGGTCTTGAACACCTTGATCTTGTTGTACTCGGTCAGGGCTTCGTAGTACTCGTAGCGCTCTTCGAAGGCCTTGCCGGTCAGGTCGTGCAGGTCTGGCACTTCCGAAGGCGAGAACAGGGTCCACTTGCCGTCATCGAAGACACGCTTCATGAACAGGTCAGGGATCCAGTTGGCGGTGTTCATGTCGTGGGTACGACGACGGTCATCACCGGTGTTCTTGCGCAGCTCGATGAATTCTTCGATGTCCAGGTGCCAGGTTTCCAGGTAGGCACACACGGCGCCCTTGCGCTTGCCACCCTGGTTGACGGCAACGGCGGTGTCGTTGACCACTTTCAGGAACGGAACCACGCCCTGCGACTTGCCGTTGGTGCCCTTGATGTAGGAGCCCAGTGCACGCACAGGGGTCCAGTCGTTGCCCAGGCCACCGGCGAATTTCGACAGCATGGCGTTGTCGTGGATCGCGTGGTAGATGCCCGACAGGTCGTCTGGCACGGTGGTCAGGTAGCAGCTGGACAGCTGTGGGCGCAGGGTGCCGGCGTTGAACAGGGTCGGGGTCGAGGCCATGTAGTCGAAGGACGACAACAGGTTGTAGAACTCGATCGCGCGGGCTTCCTTGTCTTTTTCTGCCAGTGCCAGGCCCATGGCCACACGCATGAAGAACACCTGTGGCAGCTCGAAGCGCACGCCATCCTTGTGGATGAAGTAGCGGTCGTACAGGGTCTGCAGGCCCAGGTAGGTGAATTGCTGGTCACGCTCGTGGTCGATGGCCTTGCCCAGGCGGTCCAGGTCGTAGCCTTTCAGGGCCGGGTCCAGCAGCTCGAACTCGACGCCTTTGTCGATGTAGGCCGGCAGGGCCTTGGCGTAAAGGTCGGCCATTTCGTGGTGGGTGGCGCTCTCGGCCACGTTCAGGAAGCCCAGGCCTTCGGCGCGCAGGGTGTCCATCAGCAGGCGGGCGGTCACGAACGAGTAGTTCGGCTCGCGCTCGACCAGGGTACGGGCGGTCATCACCAGGGCGGTGTTGACGTCCTTGATGGCCACGCCGTCGTACAGGTTCTTCAGGGTGTCGCGCTGGATCAGGTCGCCATCGACCTCGGCCAGGCCTTCGCAGGCTTCGCTGATGATGGTGTTCAGGCGGGCCATGTCGAGCGGCGCCAGGCTGCCGTCGGCCAGGGTGATGCGGATGCTTGGGTGCGGCTCGACCACGGACTCGGTGTTGACGCGGGTGGCACGCTCCTTGGCGCGCTGCTCGCGGTAGATCACGTAGTCACGGGCGACCTTCTGCTCGCCGGCGCGCATCAGGGCCAGTTCGACCTGGTCCTGGATTTCTTCGATGTGGATGGTGCCACCCGATGGCATGCGACGCTTGAACGTGGCGGTGACCTGCTCGGTCAGGCGCGCGACGGTGTCGTGGATGCGCGACGAAGCGGCGGCGGTGCCGCCTTCAACTGCGAGGAACGCCTTGGTGATGGCCACGGTGATCTTGTCGTCGGTGTAGGGGACGACAGTGCCGTTACGCTTGATCACACGCAGTTGGCCGGGAGCGGTGGCGGCCAGATCCTGGTTGGAATCGGCGGCCTGCGGCACCTTGGCCTGCGGGTTCTCGCGAGTTGTGTCGGTTTGCATGAGTGGGTGTCTCCACAGTTTCTATATTGTTCAGGCGCCTTTTGGGCGCCCACCGTTCCGTCCACTTGCTCGATGGCCTGGCGGGGATGGGCAATGCATGCGCATCCGCCCGCGCGGGCGTACCAACTTCGGGACAGACTCAGGAATAAGGGCAATTGGCTCGCCGCTCCCTGGCCGAAGTCAAAGGTTCTGGGCCGGGCCCAAAAACTGTTGCTGATGGGTACCAGGCCTGGCCTGTAACACCCATACCCGAACAAGGCCCTGCAAGGGCTTGCCTCGGTCGCCTCCGCAGGAGCGGTTTGGCTGCTGGAATCACTTGAAGTTCACCCGAAAAAATCGCTTGATTTTGCGGGTTGACTTTTATGTGTGATTTTGCACGAAACCCTATATCTAGTGGTTCGCTGCGATCGGGATACAAGATAATGCGGTATCGGGGGCTTTGCAAGGCGAGCGCCTGTGGATAACTTGTGCGTACTTTGTGAGTGAATGGTGGGTATTCGCTGTAGGCCTTGTGCCAAGTGGTTTGCAGTATTTTTCTGCGCCTTGTTGCCCCGGGGCAGAATTTTTCGGGCGCGAACCCTATCACAAAAAACGGTTCAGTCGAGGGGCTGCTGGCAGGTTGGCAGTGCCGGATAGCAGCCGTAGTATTCCGAGGGGATGTTGCTTTTTGGTTAAAGGGTTATGTTGCCTGTGCTGGCCCTTTCGCGGGTGAACCCGCTCCCACAGGTACTGCACAGGGGTCGAAAGCGGTGCGGTCCTTGTGGGAGCGGGTTCACCCGCGAAAAGGCCGGCGCAGGCCATAGAAAAACAACAAACATAGGCAAAGCCATGGACCACCTCGCACCTCGCATCCTTATCGTCGAAGACGACCAGCGCCTGGCCGAGCTCACCGCCGAGTACCTGCAGGCCAACGGCTACGAAGTCAGCGTCGAGGCCGATGGCGCCCGCGCCGCGCGGCGCATCGTCGACAGCCAGCCCGACCTGGTCATTCTCGACCTGATGCTGCCCGGCGAGGACGGCCTGAGCATCTGCCGCCGGGTGCGCAGCCAGTACCCCGGCCCGATCCTTATGCTGACCGCCCGCAGCGATGAACTCGACCAGGTCCAGGGCCTGGACCTGGGCGCCGACGACTACGTCTGCAAACCCGTACGCCCACGCCTGCTGCTGGCACGCATCCACGCCCTGCTGCGCCGCAGCGAAGCACCAGACAGCAAGCGCCAGGACCTGGCCTTCGGCGCGCTGCGCATCGACAATCGCCTGCGCGAGGCGCATCTGGGTGAACAGCTGATCGAGCTGACCGGCGCCGAATTCGACCTGCTCTGGCTGTTGGCCAGCAACGCCGGGCGGGTGCTGACGCGCGAGCAGATCTTCACTGCTCTGCGTGGCGTCGGCTACGACGGCCAGGACCGCTCCATCGACATACGCATCTCCAGGATCCGCCCCAAGATCGGCGACGACCCGCTCCAGCCAAGGCTGATCAAGACCCTGCGCAGCAAGGGCTATCTGTTCGTCGGCGAGGCCCCATGAACAACTCGATCTTCCTGCGCATCTATGGCGGCATGCTGGCCGTGCTGGTGCTGGTGGCCCTGCTTGGCGGGCTCAGCCTGCACCTGGTCAACGAAGTGCGTGCCGCCCAGCACCGCGAGGGCCTGGCCCAGGGTACCTTCAGCCTGATGGCCGACAACCTGGCGCTGCAGAACGACACCGAGCGCAAGCGCTCGCTGCTGATCTGGGAGCGCCTGCTTGGCGTGCCGCTGGCGTTGCAACCGATGACCGCGCGCACGCTCGATGGCGGCCAGCGGGCGCGCCTGTACCGCGGCCTGGTGGTGGTCGAGAAGACCGGCCCCCATGCGGCCCAGGTGCTGCGCAAGGTCGGCCAGGAAGACCTGATGCTGGTAGCGCAGATCAAACAGATCAGCGAGCAACTGGCGCGGGCCACGCTCTATCTGCTGGCTGACGAACTGGTGCGCTACCCGGTGACTGAACAACAGCAGCGCCTGGCACAGATCAAGAAAGAAAAGGGCTTTGGCTTTGGTGTGGCCCTGCAGCGCATCGAGCGGGTGAGCCTGGACGATGACCAGCGGCGCCGGGTCGAGGAGGGCGACACGGTCATGGCCCTGGGCAAGGATGGTGACTCGATCCGCGTGTTCGCCGGGCTGGCTGGTTCGCCCTGGGTGCTGGAAATCGGCCCGCTGTACCAGCTCAACCCGTATCCGCCGCAGTTGCTGATCCTGATCACCTTTCTTGGCCTGTGCCTGATCGGCCTGGTGGTCTACCTGCTGGTGCGCCAACTGGAGCGACGCGTGTCGGGCCTGGAGATTGCTGCAACGCGCATCGCCCAGGGCAGCCTGGACACCCGCGTGCCGGCTGGCGATGCCGACTCGGTGGGGCGCCTGGCCGCGGCCTTCAACGGCATGGCCGAACACCTGCAGCGCTCGCTGACCATGCAACGCGAGCTGGTGCGGGCGGTTTCCCACGAGCTGCGCACGCCGGTGGCACGCCTGCGCTTTGGCCTGGAGATGATCGAAAGTGCCACCACCGAGCAGGCCCGGGCCAAGCACCTGGCGGGTATGGACGGGGATATCCAGGACCTCGACAAGCTGGTCGACGAGATGCTCACCTATGCCCGCCTGGAGCAGGGTGCACCGGCGCTGAAGTTCGAGCGGATCGACCTGGATGCCTTGCTCGACCGGGTGATCGAAGAGCTTGCGCCGCTGCGTGCCGAGGTACGGGTGGTGCGCGGTGAGTGCCAGGGTGCCGAGGGCGAAGGCGCCTGGGTCGAAGCCGAGCCGCGCTACCTGCACCGGGCCCTGCAGAACCTGGTAGGCAACGCCATGCGCCACGCCGAGGCCGAGGTGCGCCTGAGCTACCAGTTGGGGCAACAACGCTGCCGCATCGATGTAGAGGATGACGGCCCGGGCATTCCCGAGGGTGTCTGGGATCGAATCTTCACACCGTTCACCCGCCTCGACGACAGCCGTACCCGCGCCTCGGGCGGGCATGGCCTGGGCTTGTCTATCGTGCGGCGGATCATCTACTGGCACGCGGGCCGGGCCACGGTGGGGCGCAGCGTCGCGCTGGGTGGTGCCTGCTTCAGCCTGAACTGGCCGCGGCAGCAGGCACCGTTGTGACGGTCAGACGCTGACCAGGCTGAGCAAGTGGCCGTCCTGCAGGCAGAACTGGCCCTGCAGTTCGGCGCCATGCCGCCATTGCGGCGACAGGTCGGTGAGCAGGCGCAGGCGGGCCAGGCCTTCGGCAGACCAGTCCAGCACTTCGGCGTGCTCGAAGTAGAAGCGCTGGTGCGTCAGCGGGTAAAGCGTCTTGAACAGGCTTTCCTTCAGCGAGAAGGTCAGGGTGACGGCAAGGCCGAGCTGGCGGCGGTCCAGGCGCTCGAGTTCGGGTGGGGTGAGGATTTCACCCATCAGCCGCTCGGCACGCTGGTCATCCAGCAATGCTTCCTGATCCAGGCCCAGGCCCTGGCAACTATCCTCGGCGGCGACCACGGCGGCGGCCCAGCCTTTGCCGTGGGTGATCGAGCCGTGGATGCCGGCGGGCCAGATGGGTGAACGGTCCTCGTGGGTGCCGGGCACGTAGTCACGGCCGTCCAGGCGCTGCAACGCGGCGCGGGCACACACCCGGCCGGCGAGGTACTCGGCCTGGCGCTTGGGCACCGAACGCTGCAGGCTGGCGCCTGGCACGACACCGGCGCGCTGGAAGTCGTCGGGTGCCAGGCGGGCATGGTCGAAGTTGCAACTGACCAGCACCGCGCCGGGCAGTGGGCGGGGCAGGGGCCAGTGATGCTGGAGCGGGGCGCAGCAGGCGGGGAGTGTGTTCATGGGGCTATTGTGCCAGCCGAGGCGACGGTGTGGGAGATCGGATCGCAGGGGCCGCAAAGCGGCCCCTCGCGTTGTTTACTTGAACACCTTCTTGAAGAACGCCTGCATGTCCGCCCAGGAACTCTCATCCGCCGCCTTGTTGTAGCCGATATCCGGCCCGCCATGCTCGCCATGGCTCAGCCGGTCTGCATCCGGGTTGGTAAAACCATGCTTGGCCCCTTCGATACTGACCAACTCATAGTTGACCTTGGCTGCATCCATCTCGGCCTTGAACGCCTCCACTTGCTGCGAGGTAATCATGCTGTCTGCCGCGCCGTGCTCGACCAGGATCTCCGCGCGTACCACCCCAGGCCTGGCCGGGGTCTGGGTGGCCAGTGCGCCATGGAAGCTCACCACGCCATCGAGCTTTTCGCCGCGGCGTGCGGCATCCAGCACCACCTTGCCGCCGAAGCAATAACCCACCGCGCCCAACTGATGCTTGTTGGTGTTCGGCTGCAGTTTCAGCAGCTCCAGGCCAGCATCGAAGCGCCGCTCCGCGGCCTTGGGGTCTTTCATCGCCTCTGCCATGAACGCCTTGGCGTCGGCAGGGTGTTCGGTTTGCTTGCCGTCGCCATACATGTCGATGGCCAGCGCGTTGTAGCCCAGCGCCGCAAGCTCGCGGGCGCGGCGCTTGACGTAGTCGTTCAACCCCCACCACTCATGCACCACGACAATGCCGGGGCGCTTGCCTTCGATAGCATCGTCATAGGCGTAGTAGCCGACCAGGCGGTTGCCGTCGGCGTCCTGGTAGGGGATCTCGCGGGTTTGTACCGCCGCTTGGGCGAGGGCGGCGCAGCACATCAGGGTCAAGGCCAGCAGGGCACGCATGGTCACTACTCCTTGTTCTGCAAACGGTTCGTTCAGCCGGGGTTCAGCCAGGGTTCAGTCGCGGTTCAGGGTGCCCTGCTTACTCTAGCTTCCAGACCGAAACAGCGCACTCAACTGGAGTATCCAGCCATGAAAACCTTCAACACCCTGCTTGCCGCCATGGCCGTCTGCGCCGCTGGCATCACCACCGCCCAGGCCGCTGACGACAACTTTGCCAGCCTGACCTACGGCCAGACCAGCGACAAGGTTCGCAAGTCCGGCCTGCTGCAGCGTAACACCGACCACCTCAACGCCGATGGCATCATCGGCAAGGACGACACCTGGGGCGTGCGCGTGGGCAAGATCAATGATCAGGGCCGCTACTACATGACTTACGACAACGTCTCGGGCGACCACAGCGGCCTGAAGCTGCGCCAGGAGAACCTGCTGGGCAGCTACGACCTGTTCCTGCCGGTAGGTGACACCACCAAGCTGTTCGGCGGTGGCAGCCTGGGCGTGACCAAGCTTACCCAGGACTCGCCGGGTGCCAGCCGGGATACCGACTACGGTTACGCGTATGGCCTGCAGGCCGGTGTGATCCAGGACATCACCGACAAGGCTTCGGTGGAACTGGGCTACCGTTACCTGCGTACCAACGCCGCCACCGAAGTGGGGGCGCACGGCGGGCCGAAGGACGGCACCCTGCGCCTGACCAGCAGCGCGCAGACCTACCTGGCTGCAAGCTACAAGTTCTGACGGGCTAGCCAGGTTATCCTGTACCGGCCCTTTCGCGGGCACGCCCGCTCCCACAGGGACTGCACGAGCCTTGGAACCTGTGCGATCCCTGTAGGAGCGGGCGTGCCCGCGAAGAGGCCGGTACAGGCAATACATATCAAGGAGCTGCACATGAAACTGCTGGTGGTCGAGGACGAAGCCCTGCTTCGCCATCACCTCTACACCCGCCTGGGCGAAAGCGGCCATGTGGTCGAGGCGGTCGCCGATGCCGAGGAGGCGCTGTACCAGGCCGGGCAGTACCACTTCGACCTGGCCATCATCGACCTGGGCCTGCCCGGCATCAGCGGGCTGGAACTGATCACGCGCCTGCGCAGCCAGGACAAGACCTTCCCCATTCTCATCCTCACCGCTCGCGGCAACTGGCAGGACAAGGTCGAGGGCCTGGCCGCCGGTGCCGACGACTATCTGGTGAAGCCGTTCCAGTTCGAAGAACTCGAGGCACGCCTGAACGCCCTGCTGCGCCGCTCCAGCGGCTTCACCCAGTCGACCATCGCCGCCGGCCCGCTGGTGCTGGACCTGAATCGCAAGCAGGCGACGCTGGACGAGCAGCCCCTGGCCCTGACTGCCTACGAATACCGCATCCTCGAATACCTCATGCGCCATCACCAGCAGGTGGTGGCCAAGGACCGCCTAATGGAGCAGCTGTACCCGGGTGACGAAGAGCGCGACCCCAATGTCATCGAAGTGCTGGTCGGCCGCCTGCGGCGCAAGCTCGAGGGCGAGCACGGCTTCAAGCCCATCGACACCGTGCGCGGCCTGGGCTACCTGTTCACCGAGCGCTGTCGATGATCCGTTCGCTGCGGGTGCGCCTGATGCTGGCGGCCGCAGTGCTGGCGCTGCTGTTCATGCTGGCGCTGCTACCGGCCTTGCAGAAAGCCTTCAGCCTGGCCCTGCAGGAGTCGATCGAACAACGCCTGGCCTCGGATGTGACCACGCTGATTTCCGCTGCGCGCATCGAACACGGCCAACTGCAGATGCCGACGCTGCTGCCGGACGAGCGTTACAACCTGCCGTACACCGGCCTGCTCGGCTATATCTTCGACCGCGACGGCAAGCTGGTCTGGCAGTCGCGTGCCACCGCCGCGCAGAACATCAACTACCGCCCGCGCTACGACGGCCGTGGCAACGAATTCGCCCGCATTCATCAGGCCGATGGCGAAGAGTTCTTCGTCTATGACGTCGAGATCAAGCTGCTGGGTGGCCAGAGCGCCGCCTACAGCATCGTTGCCCTGCAACCTGTGCGCGAATACCAGCACACCCTCGATGGCCTGCGCGAAAAGCTCTATCTGGGCTTTGGCGCGGCCTTGCTGGCGCTGCTGGTGCTGCTGTGGGCCGGTTTGACCTGGGGCCTGCGTTCGTTGCGCCGGCTCAGCCGCGAGCTGGACGACGTGGAGTCGGGTGTACGGGACGGCCTGAGCCGCGAACACCCACGGGAGCTGCTGCGCCTGACCGGTTCGCTGAACCGCCTGTTACGCAGCGAGCGCGAGCAGCGTCAGCGCTACCGTGATTCGCTCGATGACCTGGCGCACAGCCTGAAGACGCCGCTGGCGGTATTGCAGGGGGTGGGCGAAAGTCTGCAGCAGCGTAACGGCGAGCGCGAGCAGGCACGTGTGCTGCAGAGCCAGATCGAGCGCATGAGCCAGCAGATCGACTACCAGCTGCAGCGTGCCAGCCTGCGCAAGAGCGGCCTGGTACGCCATAGCGTGTTGCTGCGGCCGTTGCTCGACAGCCTGTGCAGCACCTTGGCCAAGGTGTACCGAGACAAGCGGGTGGACGTGACGCTGCAACTGCCCGATGAGGCGCAGGTGCCGATGGAGCAGGGCGCGTTGCTGGAGCTGCTGGGCAACCTGCTGGAGAACGCCTACCGCCTGAGCCTGGGCCAGGTGCGCGTGAGCCTGGAGCAGGCGCCTGGGCGGTTGACCTTGTGCATCGAGGACGACGGGCCGGGGGTGCCGGCGGACCAGCGTGAGCGGATTCTGGAGCGTGGGGAGCGGCTGGACAGCCAGCACCCGGGGCAGGGGATCGGGCTGGCGGTGGTCAAGGATATCGTCGACAGCTATGACGCCGAGCTGAGCCTGGGGGATTCGCCCCTGGGCGGCGCGGCGTTCAAAATCACTTTCCATCTGGATTGATTTGTAGCCTGTACCGGCCCTTTCGCGGGTGAACCCGCTCCCACAGGTACTGCACAGGTCCTGAGCCCCGCGGGCACCCTGTGGGAGCGGGTCTACCCGCGAAGAGGCCGGAACAGGCAAACCGCAATGGGCGGATTCCCGCCAATGCCCCTGTACAAATCCCGCCACCGGGCGGAAATCCGCCAGCCTTCCTCAGGAAAATCGCCCCGTCGTTGGGCGTTTATCCCTCACAAATACAGCCTTTGCACCCTTGATGGGCATTTTGGCACCACCCTTGCTATTGATCCTCGCAGAGGCCTGCCCAGGCAGCTCGAACACAACGACAAATCCCTCCGGGTGCAGGAGGGTTAGCGATTCAGGTGCCCCATCGCCCTGGGAAGGGTGAGCCGGCACACTTGAGGAAAATTAGCCATGACGACACGTCAGCCGCTGTACAAATCCCTGTATGTCCAGGTGTTGGTCGCCATCACCATCGGCATCCTGCTCGGCCACTACTACCCGGAGACGGGCGTCGCCCTCAAACCCTTGGGTGACGGCTTCGTCAAACTGATCAAGATGGTCATCGCTCCGATCATCTTCTGTACCGTGGTCAGCGGCATCGCCGGCATGCAGAGCATGAAGTCGGTCGGCAAGACCGGCGGCTACGCGCTGCTGTACTTTGAAATCGTCTCCACCATCGCGCTGATCATCGGCCTCGTCGTCGTCAACGTGGTCAAGCCGGGCGCTGGCATGCACATCGACGTCAGCACCCTGAACGCCAGCAGCGTGGCTGCCTACGCCGCCGCCGGCGCGCAGCAGACCACCGTCGGCTTCCTGCTCAACGTCATCCCCAACACCGTGGTCGGCGCCTTCGCCAACGGCGACATCCTGCAAGTGCTGATGTTCTCCGTGCTGTTCGGCTTCGCCCTGCACCGCCTGGGCAGCTACGGCAAGCCGGTGCTGGACATGATCGACCGCTTCGCCCATGTCATGTTCAACATCATCAACATGATCATGAAACTGGCCCCGATCGGTGCCTTTGGTGCGATGGCCTTCACCATCGGCCAGTACGGCGTTGGCTCGCTGGTGCAACTGGGCTACCTGATGGCCTGCTTCTACATCACCTGCCTGCTGTTCGTGCTGGTGGTGCTGGGTGGTATCTGCCGCGCCCACGGCTTCAGTGTCCTCAAGCTGATCCGCTACATCCGTGAAGAACTGCTGATCGTGCTGGGCACTTCCTCCTCTGAGTCGGCCCTGCCACGCATGCTGGCCAAGATGGAGCGCCTGGGTGCTAAGAAGTCGGTGGTTGGCCTGGTCATCCCGACCGGTTACTCGTTCAACCTCGACGGCACCTCGATCTACCTGACCATGGCTGCGGTGTTCATCGCACAAGCCACCGACACCACCATGGACATCACTCACCAGATCACCTTGCTGCTGGTGCTGCTGGTGGCTTCCAAGGGCGCTGCCGGTGTTACCGGTTCGGGCTTCATCGTCCTGGCTGCCACCTTGTCGGCCGTTGGCCACCTGCCGGTTGCCGGCCTGGCGCTGATCCTTGGCATCGACCGCTTCATGTCCGAAGCCCGCGCCCTGACCAACCTGGTTGGCAACGCCGTTGCCACCGTGGTTGTAGCCAAGTGGGTGAAGGAAATGGACAACGACAAGCTGGCATCGGAGCTGGCCTCCGGTGGTGCGCCGCTGGTCGATACCCGTCCGACCGACGACCTGGGCGTGGCTGAAGGCCCGGCTCGCTGATCGCGGGATAGTGAAAAGAAAAAGGCGACCTCAGGGTCGCCTTTTTTGTGGGTGATTATTGTGCTTTCAGGCCCGGCCCTATCGCCGGCAAGCCAGCTCCCACAGGGACCCCACAATGTCAGGCCTGTGGTGATCCTGTGGGAGCTGGCTTGCCGGCGATAGCGCCGGGCCTGTGATCCTCAATCTTTCACCACCTCCAGCACCCGGATCACCTCCGGTTGCGGGTAGTGCCAACGCACCTGCACATCCCAGAACTTCACCCCATACACCCGCTCGGCCGGCGGCACCTGGTAGGCCGGCCGTGGGTCCTGCGCCAGGCATTGCTCGATCAGTTCGACCAGCGGTTCACCCAGGCGCAGTGCATGTTCGCGGGCCTGGGGCAGGGCGTTGTCGCCCCACTGCACGGCGATCGCGGCAGGTGCTTGGTTGGCCATCTGGTTGCTGGCGCCAGCGATGCTGTCGGCGTACGGCACATACGGCTTGATGTCCAGCACCGGCGTACCGTCGAGCAGGTCGATGCCAGACAACAGCAGGCGCCCTGGCTCGACGCCTTCCAGGCGTACCACTGACTGGCCGATGCCATTGGGCCGGTGAGTAGCGCGGGTGGCGAACACCCCCATGCTCTTGTTGCCCCCCAGGCGTGGTGGCCGCACCTTCAGGCGGGGTTTGTCTTCCAGTGCCTGGTGGAACAGGAACAGCAGCCAGACATGGCTGACCTGCTCCAGCCCTTCGACCGCATCGCCCTGGTCGAACGGCGGCAGCAGCTCGAGCACGCCGCGTGCAGCGGGCGCCAGTTGCGGCTGGCGCGGGATGGCGAACTTCTCCTTGAAACAGGAGCGGATGATGCCGACCGGGGTAACCGTATGCTGCATGGCCAATCAGCCGCGCACGCGCAGGGTCAGGCCCTTGAGGAAGTTGCGCAGCAGCTGGTCGCCGCACGGGCGGTAGTTGTCATGGCCGGCCTTGCGGAACAGCGCGCTGAGCTCGGGCTTGCTGACCGGGAAGTTGACCGACTTGAGGATCGCATGCAGGTCGTCTTCCTTGAGCTCGAAGGCTACCCGCAGCTTCTTGAGGATGAGGTTGTTGGTCACCGGCAGCTCGATCGGCTGCGGCGGGCGGCTGTCATCCTTGCCGCGACGGTGGATCACCAGGCCGTCGAGAAAGTGCGCCATGACCCGTTCAGGGCAACGCACGAAGCCTTCCTCGTCTTCCTTCTTCAGGTAGGTGGCCAGCACCAGGGGATGCACGTCGAGGCCGGATAGCCCGATGATTTCGGCCATCTTGGCGTCATTCACCTTGAGCATGTAGCGCAGGCTGCGCAGGACGTCGTTGTGGTTCATTGTTGCAGAATCCTGTTCAGGTGCCGCACCTGCGGCGCGGCGTATTGCTTAGAAACGTTCGGTAGCGGCCAGGTAGCGCCACTGGCCCAGGGGCAACTTGCCCATCGACACGCCACCCAGGCGAATGCGGCGCATGCCCACCAGCTCCAGGCGCAGATAGGCGCACAGCTCGGCGATCTGCCCTGGCTGCGGATTTTTCAGGGCCATGCGCAGGTGGGTCTCGTTCTGCCAGCTGGCCTTGGCTTTGGGCAGCTCGCGGTCATTGCGGGTGGCACCGCGCGCCAGGCGTTCCAGCGCCTGGGGCGTGGTCTCGCCGCGTACTTCAACGATGAATTCCTGTTCCAGGCGGCGCAGGTCGGCGTCGATCTTGCGGGTTACCCGCCAGTCCTGGGTGAATACCTGCAGGCCGCTGGCACCGCGCTCCAGCGGCGCCACGCAAGCCTGCCGG
The DNA here is from genome assembly GCF_015680405.1 of Pseudomonas pudica. Lineage (GTDB taxonomy): Bacteria > Pseudomonadota > Gammaproteobacteria > Pseudomonadales > Pseudomonadaceae > Aquipseudomonas > Aquipseudomonas pudica. Next base: position 1,329 of record NZ_JADLJS010000035.1, on the reverse strand, counting down.
GCAAAATGCCCGTGCAGTGCGCGAACACCTTCGCGGTGGGCTTCGCTGAGGCTGCCCATGTTCATGCTTGCGCGGGCGGTTTCGCTGTCCAGGCTGGCCGGCTGGTTCAGCAGCAGGGTTACCGGTTCCAGCGTTTCGGCACGGGCACCAGGTAGCAGTTCGACGCGCTGCTGCTCGACCTTGAACTGCGGTTGCTCGACCACCACGCCATCGACCGTGACCCAGCCGCCTTCAATGTACAACTCGGCCTCGCGGCGGGAGCAGCCAAGCTGCTCGATAAGGCGTTTGGACAGGCGGACGGGTTCGGACATGACGGCGATTCGCAAAGGCAGGGAAAGACCTGCATTGTACCTGCCCGCGCGGCAGAGGGGCTGGGAATCTGTTCCATTTACGCCGTTTTGCGCAGGCGCAGGTGCAGCAGCGGGTAGGGTTGCCCCAGGCCGTCGGTTTCCGAACGGCCGATCACCTCGAAGCCTTCATGCAAATAGAAGCCCAAGGCTTGTTGGTTCTGTTCATTGACGTCCAGGCGCTCGGCATTGAGTTCGTCGATCGCATAGTGCAGCAGGCGCTTGCCGACCCCTTTGCCACGGTAATCCGGTGCGACGAACAGCATGTCCACGCGCCCGTTGGCGACCCCGGCGAAGCCGCAGATGCGCTGGCGGTCCTTGCAGCAGATCAACATCACTGCATCAAGGTAGCGACGCAGCACCTGGTCGCGCAGCAAGACGATGTAGCAATCCGGCAGGAAGTCGTGGGTGGCGCGTACCGAGTCCTCCCACACCTGTACCAGTTCGCCGTAGTCACTAAAGCGCGGGGTTTGCAGCGTCAGTACCGAATGCATGCCGGTGTTCCTCCATGACGGTAAGGCAAACATAGCAGGGCAACCGCCGGTCGGCTTCTCCGGGCGTTGCTTGAACGTCGGGGGGCCGCAGTCTATTACTTTGTCGTGGGAAAAATTCCCACAGAAGAAAAAGCAGGAACCGAACACAAGATTCCGGTTCGATCTGGCGTTTCTCATGGCGACGACCTGGAGACGAAATATGCAAATCCATGTGCTGTTCAAAAAGGCGCTATTGGCGGTTGCCGTTGCTGGCGTGCTATCGACTTCCATTGTTCTGATCCCAGACTCGATATCCAGTGGTTCCAGCGCCTATGCCAAGGATGGTGGCGGCGGAGGTGGTCACGGAGGCGGTGGAGGCCAAGGCGGTGTAGGGGGTGGCCACGGCGGTGGCGGAGATGGAGGTGGCCATGCCGGCAACAGTGGGCGCGGCCATGACGGCTCCTCGAACTCTGGGCGCAGCGGCAACCACGCTGAGGCGGGTGATGATC
>NZ_JADLJS010000034.1 GCF_015680405.1 Pseudomonas pudica | reverse complement strand
CCGGTCTTGCTCCCGGGAGTACGCGCTGCAGGCCCCATCCATGGGGCCTCAGCGCTTGACGGGCATCCATGCCCGTCACCTCCCTCCGCAAAACCTCTGCTCGGCCTCCTGAAGTCGCGAAGATCAAGATCAAGATCAAGATCAAGATCAAGATCAAGAGCAAGAGCAAGAACAAGAGCAAGAGCAGGGCGCGTCTTCACAGGCGGTGCTTGGTCCACGTCGCGCGATGCGCGACAATAGCGATCATTTGCGGAGTCCCCCATGACTGATTTCACCCCCGACGCCATCCTCGACGCCACCGGCCTGAACTGCCCGGAACCGGTGATGATGCTGCACCAGCACGTGCGTAACCTGGCCGCTGGCGGCCTGCTCAAGGTCATCGCCACCGACCCCTCGACCCGCCGCGACATCCCCAAGTTCTGCAACTTCCTCGGCCACGAACTGCTGCAGCAGCAGGAAGACGCCGGTACCTTCCTGTACTGGATCCGCAAGAAAGCCGACTGAGCCGCTCTGGAACACACCCGGCGTTGCGCCTACACTGCGTTCCCCAGACAGGAGAGCGCCATGCTGATAGTTGCCGACGAGAACATCCCGCTGCTCGATGCCTTCTTCCAGGGGTTCGGCGAAATCCGCCGTTACCCCGGCCGAAGCCTCGATGCCGCCAGCGTAAAGGACGCCGACATCCTGCTGGTGCGCTCGGTGACCAAGGTCGACCGCCAGTTGCTCGAAGGCAGCCGCGTGCGCTTTGTCGGTACCTGCACCATCGGCACCGACCACCTCGACCTGAACTACTTTGCCGAGGCTGGCATCCACTGGAGCAGCGCACCTGGCTGCAATGCCCGCGGCGTGGTCGATTATGTGCTGGGCAGCCTGCTGACCCTGGCCGAACTGGATGGCGTGGCACTGCCCGAGCGCGTGTATGGTGTGGTGGGTGCGGGTGAGGTAGGTGGCCGCCTGGTGCGGGTGCTGCACGGCCTGGGCTGGAAGGTACTGGTATGTGACCCGCTGCGCCAGGCCGCCGAGGGCGGTGACTACGTCAGCCTCGAGACCATCCTGCAACAGTGCGATGTGATCAGCCTGCACACCCCCTTGCAGCGTGGCGGCGAGCACCCGACCTGGCACCTGCTGGGCCAGGCGCAGCTGGCGCAGTTGCGCCCCGGTGCCTGGCTGGTCAATGCCAGCCGTGGCCCGGTGGTGGACAACGCCGCCCTGCGCGAACTGCTGCTGGACCGCGAAGACCTGCATGCGGTGCTGGATGTGTGGGAGGGGGAGCCGCAGGTCGACCTGCAACTGGCCGACCTGTGTACGCTGGCTTCGCCGCACATTGCCGGCTACAGCCTCGACGGCCGCCAGCGTGGTACGGCGCAGATCTACCAGGCGCTGTGCCGCTTCCTCGGTGTGGATGAACAAGTGCAACTGGCCGACCTGCTGCCCCGGCCGCCGCTGGCGCAGATCGAGCTCGATGCCAGCACCGACCCGGCCTGGGCCTTGGCCACCTTGTGCCGTGCGGTATACGACCCACGTCGCGACGATGCCGATTTCCGCCGCAGCCTCAGCGACGACCCGCAGCAGCAGCGTGCAGCGTTCGACCAGTTGCGCAAGCAGTACCCGCCACGGCGCGAGATAGAGGGGCTGATGGTGCGCTTGCGCGGGGAGTCGCCGCAGTTGGCGCAGCTGGTAAGTGCCTTGGGTGGGGTGTTGGTCTGACAGCCTTTTGAAAGCTGTACCGGCCTCTTCGCGGGTACAGGATTCAGGCAAATAAAAACCCGGCGCAAGCGCCGGGTTGCAAGAATTCGCCGATCAACCTTTGCGTACGCGCTCGACCCGGCTTTCTTCCAGGGCCTTGCATGCCTGCTGGATCATCTGCTCGGTGATCGGTACTTCGCGCCCCTGGGCATCGATGATCGAACCGCACACCTGCGGCTGAGGGGTATTCCGGGGCTTCTGGTTGTCGCTGCCATGCTGCAAGCTCATGTATTGTCTCCTCATCAGGTTCAAGCGCAGGTTAACCCTGTGCCGTGACTGGCCTGTGACAGTACCTGCAGGGTCACGGCAGGCACAGTCCAACAGAAACGGCAGTAAAGCTCCATAGCCTGGTTAGACCGATAGGCTATAGCAACCCTGCAAGGGTTCCACAGGCGTGGATGAGTGGTAGGCTGCGGTTTCCCCGCCAATGTAGTCTGCGCCATGCCCGAATCGGTTTCCCCGCGCCAACGCCGCGCCCTGCGCCTGGGTTGGCAGTTTGTCCGTCCGTACCGTCGCCAGGTGCTGCTGGCCTTGCTGGCCCTGGTAGTCACCGCCGCCATCACCCTGTCCATGGGCCAGGGCATCCGCCTGCTGGTGGACCAGGGCTTCATGACCCGCTCCGCGCATCAGCTCAACCAGACCATTGGCCTGTTCCTGCTGTTGGTGGTGGCCCTGGCAGTGGGTACCTTCAGCCGCTTCTACCTGGTGTCGTGGATCGGCGAGCGCTGCGTGGCCGATATCCGTCGGGCCGTGTTCGACCACCTGATCGGCCTGCATCCCGGGTTTTTCGAAGACAACCGCAGCTCCGAGATCCAGTCGCGGCTGACCGCCGACACCACCTTGCTGCAATCGGTAATCGGCTCTTCGCTGTCGATGTTTCTGCGCAACGCGCTGATGGTCATCGGTGGCGTGGTATTGCTGTTCATCACCAACCCCAAGCTCACCAGCATCGTGGTGGTGGCCCTGCCACTGGTGCTGGCACCGATCCTGCTGTTCGGCCGCCGCGTACGCAGCCTGTCGCGGCAAAGCCAGGACCGGGTGGCGGATGTGGGTAGCTATGTGGCCGAGACCCTCGGACAGATCAAGACCGTGCAGGCCTACAACCACCAGGCGCATGACCGCCAGCTGTTCGCCGGTACGGTCGAAGCGGCGTTTGCCGTGGCCCGGCAGCGGATTGTCCAGCGTGCCTGGCTTATCACCTTGGTGATCGTGCTGGTTCTTGGAGCGGTGGGGGTGATGTTGTGGGTTGGCGGCATGGACGTGATCGCCGGGCGCATTTCTGCGGGCGAACTGGCCGCCTTTGTGTTCTACAGCCTGATCGTCGGCAGTGCGTTCGGCACCCTCAGCGAGGTGATTGGCGAGTTGCAGCGGGCGGCGGGCGCCGCCGAGCGCATTGCCGAACTGTTGGCGGCGCGCAGTGCGATCCTGCCGCCGGCCATGGCGCAGGTGCTGCCGCAGCAGCGGGCCAGTGGGCGTATCGAGCTGCAGCAGTTGGTGTTCGCCTACCCATCACGGCCCTCGGTGGCGGCTGTCGATGGCCTGAGCCTGGCCATCGAGCCGGGGCAGACCGTGGCGCTGGTGGGCCCGTCGGGGGCGGGCAAGTCGACCCTGTTCGATTTGTTGCTGCGCTTCTACGATCCCCAGCAGGGGCGCATCCTGCTTGATGGCCGGGCGATCACCGAGCTCGACCCCGATCACCTGCGCCATCAGTTCGCCCTGGTAGCACAGAACCCTTCGCTGTTTCGCGGCACGGTCGAGGCCAACATCCGCTATGGCCGGCCCGAGGCGACCCTGGCCGAGGTCGAGGCAGCGGCCCGAGGTGCTCATGCCGATGCATTCATCCGGCAATTGCCGCAGGGCTACCAGACACCGCTGGGCGAGGGCGGCATCGGCCTGTCTGGCGGTCAGCGGCAGCGCCTGGCCATTGCCCGTGCGTTGCTGGTCGATGCGCCGATCCTGTTGCTGGACGAAGCCACCAGCGCACTCGACGCGCAAAGCGAACACCTGATCCAGCAGGCGCTGCCCAGCCTGATGGCCGGGCGCACCACCCTGGTGATCGCCCATCGGCTGGCTACGGTCCAGCATGCCGACCGTATCGCGGTCATCGACAAGGGCCGGCTGGTGGCGGTGGGGACGCACCGCCAGTTGATCGAAGAGAGCCCACTGTATGCCCGGCTGGCGGCCCTGCAGTTCACCACGGGTTAGCTTGTCGTGGCTCTGTAACATTTCTGTAGTAATTGCCTGAGAGTATCTAGCTCAACTGTTGCGTAAGTGCTCGACCTGGCTGCCATTGCTTGATGGCAGCCTTTTTTTGGCCTGCCAGCAACCGGGCTGCGTTGCACCTTGTTGCCAGCTTGCGCGGCCCTACGGTCTTCCTCCTGCTTTCCGAGATCCAAGATGTTGCGTAAATCCCTCAGAGTGCAAATTCTCTCCCTGCTCGGCGGCAGTCTGGTGGCGATGTTGCTGATCGCCCTGGTGTGCTTCCAGTTCCTTTCCTCCAGCGTGCGCGGCTACGCCGAGCTGGTTGACGGGCCGCTGCGGGCCTCGCAACTGATTGACGAAGCCAACCTGCAGTTCAAGATTCAGGTGCAGGAATGGAAGAACGTGCTGCTGCGCGGGCGCCAGCCGGCTGACATGGACAAGTACTGGCAGCAGTTCCAGGCTCGCGAGCAGCAGGTGCAGAAACTGCTCGGACAATTGATCGACAGCAGCGACGCCAGGCTGAAGGCGCCGTTGCAGCAGCTGCGTGACAGCCACCGGCAGCTGGGCCAAGCCTATGCGCAGGGTCGCCAGGCATTCCTGGCGGCGGGCGGCGACCCTGTGGCAGGCGACCAGGCGGTCAAGGGCGTGGACCGCGCCGCCAGCGAGCAGATGAGCGAACTGGTCGAGCAATTGCGTGCCGAGGCCCTTCAGCACGCCGCCAGCCTCAGTGCTGGCGCCGAGCGCACGGTATGGGTGGGCCTGCTGGTGATGCTGGTCTCGGCCGTGCTGGTGGGGCTGCTCAGTCTGTGGTTGGTCAACCGCAGCCTGGTCGAGCCGATCCGCCAGTTGATCGACTATGTCGCGCAGCTTAGCCAGGGCCGCTTTGCCGCCCGGGTAGACAGCCGCCGCGAGGACGAACTGGGCCGCCTGGCGCGGGCCGCCAATACCCTGCGCGACTTCCTTGCCGACACGGTCGGCCGGCTGCAGGACAACGCCCAGGAACTGGAAGGCGCCAGTGGCCAGTTGCGCAGCATCGCCGGCGACATGGCCCGTGGTACCCACGACCAGTTCCAGCGCACCGACCAGGTGGCCACGGCCATGCACGAGATGTCCGCCACCGCCCAGGAAGTCGCCCGCCACGCCGCCGAGGCCGCCCGCGCGGCGGACGATGCCGACCACAGTGCCCAGGCGGGCGAGCAGGTGATGCAGCAGACCATCGACATCATCGGCGCGGTCAACCGCGAAATTGCCGGTACGGCGGCGGTGATACGCGACCTGGAGCATGACAGCACGCGCATTGGCAAAGTCCTCGAGGTGATCCGCGGTATTGCCGAGCAGACCAACCTGCTGGCGCTCAACGCGGCCATCGAAGCGGCCCGTGCCGGCGAGGCCGGGCGAGGTTTTGCGGTAGTCGCCGATGAAGTGCGCAGCCTGGCCCAGCGGACGGCGGCATCGATCGCCGAGATCCACCAGATCATCGAGGCGGTGCAATCGGGGGCGGTGGAGGCGGTCAAGGCCATCGAAAGCGGCCAGCAGCGCAGCGAGGAGGGTGCCGAGCAGGTGCAGCAAGCCGGGCAGATGCTGCAGCGTATCACCTTGGCAGTGGAAGCGATCCGCGACATGAACCGGCAGATCGCTACCGCGGCCGAAGAGCAGACCAGCGTGGCCGAGGACATCTCCTGCAACCTGATCGAAATCACCCGCATCGCCACGGCTAACCAGCAGGCCGTACAACATACCGAGCAGGCGGGGCAGCGCTTGCATGGATTGTCCGGGCAACTGGGCGAAGTCACCTCCCGCCTGAGCGCCTGATTTCAAGGGGCCGCTGCGCAGCCCATCGCCGGCAACCCAGCTCCCACCGCGGCTGTGCAGGCCTGCTCTTTGGGGGAGCTGGCTTGCCGGCGATGGGGCGCGTAGCGGCCCCAGGGGGAAACCCGCCATCTGACAGGGGCAAACTCTTCCCCACTGGCGGATTGTCGCCATGCGACCCGTCGCCGCCCCCCCGTATTTCACTGCTCCAGACTCAGTTGGCACGTTCCCTGCTCAAGGCGGCGCGCGTGTACACAACAACTGGATAACATCAATGAAGAAATTCCTGCTGACGTTCCTCTGCCTGGGCGTCATCGGCTGCTCCAAACCCGCGGAACCGGAAAAGACCGTCGACGTGCTGCTGATCGGCGGTGGCATCATGAGTGCCAGCCTGGGCACCTACCTCACCGAGCTGGAGCCTTCCTGGAAGGTCGACATCTACGAGCGCCTGGACCAGGTGGCCGAAGAAAGCTCCAACGCCTGGAACAACGCCGGTACCGGTCACTCCGCGTTCTGCGAGCTGAACTACACCAGCGTCGGCAAAGACGGCAGCATCGACATCAGCAAGGCTGTCGGGGTCAACGAGCAGTTCGAGGTGTCCAAGCAATTCTGGGCCCACCAGGTCGAGCAGGGTGTGCTGAGCAACCCGAAGTCGTTCATCAACAACGTGCCACACATGAGCTTTGTCTGGGGCGACGACAACGTTGCCTTCCTGCACAAGCGCGTCGACGCCCTGCAGCACAGCTCGCTGTTCCGCGGCATGGAAATCTCCGAAGACCACGAGCAGATCCGCAAGTGGGCACCGCTGGTGATGGAAGGCCGTGACCCGGGGCAGAAGGTCGCCGCCACGCGCATGGCCATTGGCACCGACGTGAACTTTGGCGAAATCACCCGCCAGCTGTTCGCCGCGATGACCCGCAACCCCAATGTGTCGCTGAACCTGCGCCATGAAGTGCGCGACATCGTGCGCAACGACGATGGTACCTGGCATGTGCGGGTGGCCGACCTGGCCAACGGCGGCGAGGAAAAGGCCGTCAACGCCCGTTTCGTGTTCATTGGTGCTGGTGGTGGTGCGCTGAAGCTGCTGCAGAAGTCGGGCATCCCCGAAGCCGAAGGCTATGCCGGCTTCCCGGTCGGCGGCCAGTTCCTGATGACCGACAACCCAGACCTGATCGCCCGCCACCAGGCCAAGCTGTACGGCAAGGCCTCGGTCGGCGCGCCGCCGATGTCGGTACCGCACCTGGACACGCGGATGATCGATGGCAAGCAGGTGCTGCTGTTCGGTCCGTTCGCCACCTTCTCCACCAAGTACCTCAAGCACGGCTCGCTGCTGGACATGTTCGCCTCGCTGAACAGCCACAACGTACTGCCGATGGTCAATGCCGGTATCGACAACATCGACCTCAGCACTTATCTGATGGGGCAGTTGATGCTCAGTTTCGATGACCGCATGAACGCGCTGCGCGAGTACTTCCCCAACGCCAAGAACGAAGACTGGAAGCTGCTGCAGGCCGGCCAGCGGGTTCAGGTGATCAAGAAGGACCCGGTACTGGGCGGTGTGCTGCAATTCGGTACAGAAGTGGTGGCGGCCCAGGACGGCAGCATCGCTGCGTTGCTGGGGGCATCGCCGGGCGCCTCGACCGCGGCGCCGATCATGCTGACCGTGCTGGAAAAGACCTTCAAGGACCGTATCCAGTCGCCAGCCTGGCAGGCCAGGCTCAAGGAAATCGTGCCGAGCTATGGCCAGAAGCTGAACAACAACCTGGCGCTGACCAACCAGACCCGGGCATGGAGCAGCGAGCGCCTGCAGTTGCTGTATGCGCCGGTGGAGGCCGAGCAAGCGTTATGACCGCTTGATGCAGCCCTTTGTAGGAGCGGCCTTGTGTCGCGAGAGGGCTGCGAAGCAGCCCCGGCGATATGTGCAACGATGCCGGGATCTGGGGCCGCTTTGCGGCCCATCGCGACACAAGGCCGCTCCTACAGGAACTTTTCGATGCACAACAAAAAGCCCGCACGAGGCGGGCTTTTTGACGAGGATTTGGTCGGAGAGACAGGATTCGAACCTGCGGCCTTCTCGTCCCGAACGAGACGCGCTACCTGGCTGCGCTACACTCCGATGAAGGAAATCCTACTGCATACTTTTTTTGCACGCAAGCCCTTGTTGTTAAAAGGGCCTTTGCAAAAAACAGGCTGCGATCAGAGCTCTTTGACGGTGCGGATCTGGTCCTTGTTCAGGCGCGTGCGCTTGCCGTCCAGCTGCTCGAATTCATAAAAACCGGAGTCTTCATCGAACTTCGGTGTGTCGGTGGCCTGGATTTCGCGACCGTCGTTCAGGGTAATGACGGTTGGCGATGCGCAGCCAGCGAGGGCGCCCAGGCCCAAGGCGAGCAGAAAGGCGGGTAGGGTCCGTTGAATCATCGTGTTTCTCCAGTGCGATGGTGCTAGATGACATTAAGACGCAGGGCGTCCACGCAAGTTCCGTCTACAGTGCAGCATAGCGGCAAACTTGTGGCATTGATCGAGAGCAAGGGCCACGGGCGTCACGCTGTGATGGGCGCGTGCTGTGTTATAACTGCGGCCATCCCATGTTCTTGTGACGGACCCCCATGAAAGCCAAGGCAGATACCCCATTCGTGCCGCTGAACATCGCCGTGCTCACGGTCAGCGACACCCGCACCTTCGACACCGATACTTCCGGCCAGCTGTTCGTCGACCGGCTGAGCGCGGCCGGTCATCGCCTGGCCGAGCGCGTGCTGCTGAAAGACGACTTGTACAAGATTCGCGCCCAGGTCGCCACCTGGATCGCCGATGACAGCGTGCAGGTGGTGCTGATCACCGGTGGCACCGGCTTTACCGGCCGCGACAGCACCCCCGAGGCCGTGGCCTGCCTGCTGGACAAGCAGGTAGAAGGCTTTGGTGAGCTGTTCCGGCAGATTTCCGTGGCCGACATCGGCACCTCCACGGTGCAGTCGCGGGCCCTGGCCGGGCTGGCCAACGGTACCCTGGTGTGCTGCCTGCCGGGTTCGACCAACGCGGTGCGCACCGGTTGGGACGGCATCCTCGCCGAGCAGCTGGATGCCCGCCATCGCCCGTGCAACTTCGTGCCGCACCTGAAGCAGGCAGCGGCCTGCGACAGCCGTGGTTGAGGTGCCCCAGGCCCGGCCGCTGATGCCGGTGGAACAGGCCCTGGAGCAGCTGCTGGCATTGGCCGAAGCGGCACCGATCCGCGACACCGAGAACCTGCCGCTGGCCGAAGCCGAGGGCCGTGTGCTGGCCACCGACCTGGTGGCCTCGCTCGACCTGCCACCGTGGCCGAACAGCGCCATGGACGGTTATGCCTTGCGTCTGGCCGACTGGCAGGGCAAACCCCTGCCGGTCAGCCAGCGGATTTTCGCCGGCCATGCGCCGCAGCCGCTGCAACCGGGCACCTGTGCGCGTATCTTCACCGGGGCGCCGCTGCCCGAAGGCGCCGACTGCGTCGAGATGCAGGAAAACACCCAAGTGGCGGAGGATGGCCGGGTACGCTTTCTTGAAGCGCTGAAGATCGGGCAGAACATTCGTCCCCAGGGCCAGGAAACCCGCAAGGGCGAACAGGTGATGAGCGCCGGCACCCGGCTTGGGCCGATCGAGCTGGGCCTGGCCGCGACCCTGGGCCACGGCCGGCTGGACGTGGTGCGCAAGGTGCGGGTGGCGGTGCTGTCCACCGGTGACGAACTGGTCGAACCCGGCCTGCCGCTGGGGCCGGGGCAGATCTACAACAGTAATCGCCGGCTGCTGGTCAGCTGGTTGCAGCGGCTGGGCTGCGACGTGGTCGATGCGGGCATCCTGCCGGATGACCTGGCACGCACCCGCAGCTGCCTGGCCGAGCTGGGCGATGTCGACCTGATCCTGTCCACCGGCGGTGTCTCGGTGGGGGAGGCCGACTACCTCGGCGCCGCCCTGCGCGAAGCCGGCGAGCTGGCCTTGTGGAAGCTGGCGATCAAACCGGGCAAGCCGCTGACCTTCGGCCACTTCCAGGGTGTGCCGGTAATCGGGCTGCCGGGTAACCCGGCCTCGACCCTGGTCACCTTCGGCCTGCTGACCCGGCCCTACCTGTTGCGGCGTCAGGGTGTGACCGATGTCACGCCGCTGCGCTTCGACATGCCGGCCGGCTTTGACTGGCCCAAGGCCGGCACGCGCCGCGAATACCTGCGCGCACGTATCGAACAGGGCCAGGTGCGCATCTACAAGAACCAGAGCTCTGGCGTGCTGCGCAGTGCGGCCTGGGCGGAGGGGTTGGTGGAGGTGCGCGAAGGCAGTACGCCGACGCGGGGGGACAGCGTGCCGTTCATTCCCTTCAGCGAACTACTTGGCTGAGCGGCCCAGCAAGGCACTGCCCAGTGGCGCCGCCTCGACCGGTGCCGCCTGGGCCAGGCGCATGTGCACGTTCTCCAGTTGCTGGGCGGCCACGCTCCAGTCATGTCGCTGGCGGGCGAACTGGCGCCCGGCAGCGCTCAACTGGCTCATGCGCCAAGGCTGGTTGAGCAACTGGGTGATCAGCAGGGCAAGCTGGTCGCCATCCTCACTGCCCAGGTAGTGCTCACCGTTGTTCGCGGTCAGGCCTGAAACGCCTTTGCCGGTGGTGATCACCGGTAAGCCCGCGGCCATCGCTTCGAGGATCTTCACCTTGGAGCCACCGGCATAGCGCAGCGGTGCGAAGAACAGCGCCGAACGCCGCTGCAGCTCACGCAAGTCGGGGCGGTAGCCGAACCATTCGATGCGCGGGTCGTTCCAGTGCAGTTTCCAGCTGGCGGGCATGGCATGCCCGGCAATCGCCAGGCGCACCGCCGGGTTGCTCATCCAGACCTGCGGCATGATGTCTTCCAGCGCCCATTCGATGGCCTCCAGGTTCGCGCCATACTCGAAGTTGCCAACGAACAGCAAGCGCTGGCTGTGCAGCGCAGGTTGCACGTGCTGGTAGAAATCACAATCCACGCCATTGACCACCACGTTCACCGGGCGTCCACTGATCTGCGCGATCAGCTCGGCATCGTGGGTGCTGACCACCACCAGTTCGGTTGGTTGGCGCAATACTCGCTGTTCCCAGCGTCGATAGCGCCAGCGGTCGAAGGCGTTGAGCGGGCGCAGCCATAGCGGCAGGCGATCGTGGCTGGCGCCACCCATAACCGATTCCAGGGTGTGTTCGCTGAGCATGTACGGCAGTCCGCGTGCCTGCAAGGCCTTTTCGAAGGGTTGAAAACTGTAGCTGTGCTCGATCTGGATCACATCCCAGGGTTCGTCAAGCAATTGCTCGAAGCGGTGCCGCAGGCAAGGAGCCAGGCCATTGATGATTGCCCGCATGGGGTAGGCGATGATTGGCGAGGCCAGCAGGTTGAGCGGGCTGTGCAGGGGGCGACGGGGCAGCACGATCAGGCGCTCGAGCAGCGGTTCCAGGGCCTCGCGGGCGGCATCGCCCAGCGGGATCTTCGATTGCACCAGCAGGGTAATCCGGTGACCCCGCTGTGCCAGGGCGCGTATCAGGTGGTATTGCCGTGTCTTGCTGCCGCTGGTGGTCGGCCAGGGTAGGTACGGCAGTGTCCAGAGAATGCGCATGACCCGAAATCCTCGCTAAAGGCTGCGGATAGCAAGACGCGCCCTTGGGCAGCAGTGGTAGAACCACTGCCGGGGGCGCGTCCGTGGCAATAAAGTGTATCTGCTGAGCATAGCCGGGCATTGCCAGGCGTGGGGAAAAGACTGGCCGCTCCCACAAAATCGACCGCGTTGGCCTGCTATTTTTTGGGATGCATGCAACGATCCGCGGTTGCGAAGGGTCGAGATCTGGGTTGATCACTTCACGGAGGCGCACACATGCAAGGGCGCAAGGCAATGCTGATCCTGCATGGCAAGCAGGCCATGAACGAAGACGTGCGCAGCGCCGTGCATGGCTTGCGCGATAGTGGCTGGGTACTGGATGTGCGGGTCACCTGGGAGGCCGGTGACGCCCAGCGCCTGGTCACCGAGGCCCTGGCTGCCGGCTACGGCCATATCGTCGCCGGAGGTGGGGATGGCACGTTGCGTGATGTCGCCGAGGCCATGGGGCTTGCAGGTACTCAGGCCAGCCTGGCGTTGTTGCCGCTGGGTACGGCCAACGATTTTGCCAAGGCCGCCGGCATACCCCTGGAGCCTGCCACTGCACTGGCCTTGCTGAACATACCCGCGCGGCCAATAGACCTGGGCCAGGCCGGTGACCAGTTGTTCCTCAACATGGCCACGGGCGGTTTTGGCAGCCAGGTCACGGCCAATACCTCCGAAGACCTGAAGAAAGTGCTGGGCGCTGCCGCCTACCTGTTCACTGGCTTGTCGCGTTTCAGCGAACTGCAGGCAGCCTCGGTCGAGCTGCGAGGGCCGGGTTTCGACTGGCAGGGTGACCTGCTGGCGCTGGGGATCGGCAACGGTCGCCAGGCCGGGGGTGGGCAAGTGCTGTGCCCCGAGGCCCTGGTGGATGATGGCTTGCTCGATATCGCCATCCTGCCGGCACCTCAGGAGATGGTCGGGGCGCTGCGTGAACTGTTGGCTGGCAACGGGTTGTTGGTCAGGGCCAGGTTGCCCTGGGTCGAGATCAAGTGCTCGCAAGGGTTGGACATCAACCTGGATGGCGAGCCGGTGCAGGCCGACAAGTTGCGCTTCAAGGCCAGGCCCGCTGCGCTGCGCCTGCACTTGCCAGAGGGGTCGCCGTTGCTCAGTCGTCCAGGCTGATGATTTTCTCGCGCACTGCGAACAGCACCAGGCCGGCCACATCATGGATCTGCAGGCGTTTCATGATTTGCGAGCGGTGGGTTTCCACGGTCTTGATCGACAGGCCCAGCCCGGTGGCGATTTCTCGCGTGGACTTGCCACGCACGATCAGGCGCAGGATCTCCAGCTGTCGCGCCGTGAGGTTATGCCGCTCGCCTGCGGGTTGCTTGCCCTGCCTGGTGTGCAGAAGCGCCTGGTTGATGACCGTATGGGCGATGGCCGGGCTGAGGTAGCGCTCGCCATTGCGCACCGCGGTAAGGGCCTGTTCCAGTTCGGTGGCGCTGGTGTCCTTGAGCAGGTAGCCGTGTGCGCCGCTTTCCAGGGCCCGCATGATCAGGTCCGGGTCGGTGTGCATCGACAGGATCAGCACCTTGCAGGTGCTGCCGCTGGCGCGCAGTTGGGTGAGGGCGTCCAGCCCGCTGGTGGAGCGCATGGAGATGTCCAGCAGGACAATGTCCGGTGCCAGCGTACGCACCTGTTCGAGCAACTGGCTGCCATCGTCGGCTTCACCGATCACATCATAGCCAGGGATGTCGCAGACCAGTGCGCGCACCCCGGCGCGGATCAGCGAGTGGTCGTCTACCAGCAGCAGCCTACAGGTCATGGGTTGCAGTACTCCTGGCGCGTTCCTGGGTGCGCGGTGGCCATGGGAACATCGCCTCGATGTGCGTGCCCAGGCCAAGCTGGCTGGTGATGTCCAGGCTGCCCTGCAGCGCGGTTACCCGCTCCTGCATGCCGGCCAAGCCCCGCTGGCCTGCTTCGGCCGGTTGCCTGGCTGGCACGAAACCGCGTCCATCGTCGTGGATCGACAACGCCAACCCCTCAGGCGTGCGCTGCAGGCGGACGACAAGGTTGCGAGCCTGGGCGTGGCGCAGCATGTTGGTCACGGCTTCCTGGGTGATGCGGAAAACCGCCATGGCCACGGCCTCGTCGATGCCGCCCAGGCGCTGGTTGCACGCCAGGCTCCAGTGCACGCCGCTGTTGCCCAGGGTACGCACCAGGTGTGCGCGCAGGCTGGCTTCCAGGCCCAGGCTGGCCAACTGCCGAGGGTTGAGCAGGGCGGAGACATCGCGCACGTTGCCCAGGGTGTCGTCCAGCGTGCTGCGCAGCGCGTCGCAGTGGCCTTGCAGGTCATCGGGCATGCGCTTTTGCAGCCACTGCAACTGCAATTTGGCGGCGGTGAGCAACTGGCCGATGTCATCGTGCAATTCCCGGCTCAGATGCTGGCGCTCGTCTTCCTGGACCTTGAGCATGCGCTCGGCCAACTCCGCCGGGCGCAGGTTGATCGACCTGGCGCCCATGGCCAGGTGCACCACAGCGCCCAGCGTGGCGGCCAACTGCAGCAGCAGCAGGCTGGTCGGGATCGCCTGGTCGGCCAGGTACAGCGACAGGTTGGCGACCAGCGACGCCATGCACAGCCCGACCGTCGTCCAGCGCAGCAGGGTTGTGCGGGAGCAGCACTGCAAAGAAGTCTTCAAGCGTGGGGACATAGGTAGGGAAGCCACTGAAGTATTGCTGATGGAGGCCTTGCACAATCCATGTCAGAGGCTTTGGAGCAGTACTTTCTATTTTCTTTCGAACACGTGATCCTGCGACCTTGCTGCAGGTTGCAAGCGTTTGTGGGGGCGCATGTTACCACTTCGCAGTGCATTGGTCGCGGTCGGGTAAAGGTATGAAACGCCGGCGGGGCGGGCGCGGGAGAGTAGCAAAGTGCCACTTGGCTTTATTGTGCAGCAGGCACTTGCCATGGAACTTGCGCGCTGTTGATTCAACTTGGCCACCGGCAACCTGGAAACTTTCGAGAACTTTCCAAGTTCGACCTGGGTGGGCCTGAATAAACGTGCCCAGCTGCATTTCAAACCAGTTCAATAGGTGGCAGATGAGCGGCCGGAGTGCGTGCTGCCTGCCGTCTCGGTATGCGGGTGGATGCACACGCTGCCTTGCTCGTTACAAGGCGTGCAGGGTAGTGCAAACGGTTGCTGCACGGCCTTGGCCAGTTCACCCAGCAGCACCAGCTGTTCACCGATGTCCAGGTTGAGCCGCCCGGTGCAAGGGTCGACCAGTTCCAGCTGCCAGGCCAGCAGGGTCAGGCAGGCCCCTACTGCGGGCAAAGCTTCGCGCTGCAGGCAACCGCCCTGGCAGGCCGGGGCCAGCAACTGCTGCAGAGCGGTGGTGTAATGGGCGACTTCGCGCAGGCCAAGGTGTGCGGCCTGTCGAGCGAGGTTGTCGAGGGCGTTGTCCAGGCAGCGGCAGGCATCCGGGTCATTGTCGATCAATTCCAGATGCTGCAGGCATTCCTGGGCCTGGGTCAGCAGTACCTGGGCATCCAGCAGGAACCCCTGCAGGGCGTTATCGAACGGCAAGGCGCTGTCCATCATGAAGCCCCCGCGTGTGGGGTAGGCGCAAGGGACGGGCACGCCAATACGATAGCTAGCAAAAGCCTGACTCCATTCATGCAATGAGAATGGCGTCACATTAATGGCTAAAGGATATCGCGAACATCAGGTTGCGCCCGATTGTGGCTAAGGGTTTCCCTGATAAGGGCCTCAGGTGGGGAACTTTTGCCGTCCCGCTGAATCATTCGCGCTTCCCGCAGTAAAGCATGATGGTAATGTGATATCAATTGCCTTCACGGCATTTTCCCGCAAGGGTCAAGGTGTGCGTGAAGCCGCCGATACAGGGTGGATGATTTCACTTTTTCCGACTCAAGCCTGGGGGCTTTCCAATGGCTGGCATTCTCGACACGGTAGACCAACGCACGCAACTGGTGGGTGAGAACCGCCTGGAAATCCTGATGTTTCGCCTGGCCGGCCGCCAGCTGTTCGCAATCAACGTGTTCAAGGTGCAGGAAGTGCTGCAACTGCCCAAGCTGACCCTGATGCCCCAGCGCCATGCTTTCGTCTGCGGTGTGGTCAACCTGCGCGGCCAGACCCTGCCGGTGATCGACCTGTCCCAGGCGATCGGCATGCGCCCGCTGCAGCCGGGGCCGGACAGCACCATCATCGTCACCGAATACAACCGCTCGGTGCAGGCCTTCCTGGTGGGCGGTGTCGACCGCATCGTCAACATGAACTGGGAAGCGATCATGCCGCCGCCATCCAGCGCCGGACGCCAGCATTATCTGACCGCCATCACCAAGGTCGATGACAAGCTGGTGGAAGTGATCGATGTGGAGAAGGTGCTGGCCGAGATTGTGCCGTACAACGCCCGGGTTTCCGGCGACAAGCTCGCCGACCCGGTGCTGGCCCGGGCTCGCGGCCGCGAAGTGCTGCTGGTGGACGACTCCAGCGTGGCCCTGGCGCAATTGCGCGACACCCTGTCCCAGTTGGGCGTGAAGTTGCACGTGGCCAGTGATGGCCTGAAGGCGCTGCGCATGCTAAAGGGCTGGGCTGACGCAGGAGAGAACGTGTGCGAGAAGTTGCTGATGGTGTTCACCGACGCCGAGATGCCGGAAATGGACGGCTACCGTTTGACCACCGAGATCCGTGGCGATGCCCGTTTGCGCCAGCTGTACGTGGTGTTGCACACCTCGCTGTCGGGTAGTTTCAACGAGTCCATGGTGAAGAAGGTGGGCTGCGACAACTTCCTGTCCAAGTTCCAGCCCGATCGCCTTGTCGACGTGGTCAAGCAACGTCTGTTGCTGGACGCCGCTACCGCGTGATTCCAGCCCCTGCCGGGTATAAGCTTGGCGTTTTGGCATGACGCGAGGCGGCAGGGATGTTTCTCAGTGAGCTGTATCGGTACCCGGTGAAGTCGGGGCAGGCCCAACGCTTGCAAGCTTCGCCGGTGGGGTTGCTGGGGGTGCACGGCGACCGGCGCTGGATGGTGGTGGAGGAAGAAAACGGACGCTTCCTTACCCAGCGCGCCTGGCCTCAGCTTGGCCGGATCAAGGCAAGCGATGATGACAGTGGCCAGTTGCTGCTGGAAGCACCTGGGCAGGCACCGTTGTGGGTGCCTGTGCCACCTGCCGATGATGCCCTGCGCGGCGTGACCATCTGGCGCGATACCCTGCGTGTGCCGGATGCGGGCGATGCGGCGGCGGCCTGGCTGAGCCAGTTGCTGGGCAAGGCCGTGCGCCTGGTGCATTGCCCGGAGCAGCGCGCGCGTTACCTGCCCAATGGCTACGGCTTCAACAGTGACCGGGCGGCGTTCCCGGACGGTTTCCCGTTGTTGCTGATCGGCCAGGGTTCGCTGGACGAACTCGACCGGCGTATCGGCCGGCCCATGGAGATGCTGCGCTTTCGGCCCAACCTGGTGGTGCAGGGGGCTGAGCCGTTTGCCGAAGATGGCTGGAAGCGGATTCGTATCGGCAGCCTGGAGTTTCGCGTGCTCAAGCCCAGTGTGCGCTGCATCTTTACCACCATCGACCCGGCAACCGGCGAGCGCAGCGAGGACCGCGAGCCGATGGCCACGCTCAGGACCTTCCGCGAGAAAGAAGGGGATGTGCTGTTCGGGCAAAACCTGGCGGTGGATGGCAGCGGGTGGCTGGAGGTAGGGATGCAGGTCGAAATCCTGGAGTAGCTGTGTTGCCTGTGCCGGCCTCTTCGCGGGTATTGCACCGGGTTTGAATGCGGTGCAGTACCTGTGAGAGCGGGTTTACCCGCGAAGGGGTTGGAACAGGCTCACCAGCGATCACATGTCATCGAAATACCGCTCATGCCAATCCACCAGCGGCTGCGGCGAGTTCAGCTTCTGCCCGTAGATCACCGAATACGACAGCACGTTCTGCACATACTGGCGCGTTTCGTCGAACGGGATCGATTCCACCCACACATCGAAGCTCAGGTGCTTGGCGCCTTTGAGCCACTGCCGCACACGCCCGGGGCCGGCGTTGTAGGCTGCCGAAGCGAGCACCCGGTTGCCGTTGAACTGACTGTGTACCTGGCTCAGGTAGGCCGCACCCAGCTGGATGTTCTTGTCCGGGTTGAACACCTGCGCCGGTGATGCCAGCGGGATGCTGAACTTTCGCGCGGTTTCCTTGGCCGTGGCCGGCATCAACTGCATCAGGCCGCTGGCACCCACCGGGGAGCGTGCATCCTCCATGAACGCGCTTTCCTGGCGGGTAATGGCGAATACCCAGCTCGAATGCAGGCCGCGGACCTTGGCCTCGCGCACCAGTGTGTCGCGGTGGGCCATCGGGAAGCGGATGTCCAGGTCGTCCCAGTACTGTGCCTGGCTGATGGTGCGAATGGCCGGGAAGTACCAGCGCAGGTCGTACCCCAGGCGTGCCTGGGCGACCATTTCGTCGCGGCTGAAGTGGCGGCTGACGTGGTACCACTCGCGGCGGCCTTCGACGATCTGGCCGCGAGCGTGGAACTCCAGGGCACGGCGGATGCCCGGGGTATTGCGTACCTTGTTGACCAACTGTGGGCTGAGCACCAGCGGCTTGTTGTTCAGCTGGTAAGGGGTCTGTGCCCGGTCGGCGGCGAGGAAACCGTAGAAGTCACGCTCGCGCGCCACGGTCTTGTACAGCAGCGGGATCTGTGGGTTGTTCGGTTGCGCCAGCTCCAGGCTGCGCGCCTGCCAGTACTTCCAGCGGCTGCTGCTGGCCAGGTCCTGGGGCAGGCGGCGGGTCAGCTCGTAGGCGTCCTCCCAGCGGCCCAGGCGCAGCAGCAGGCGCAGGCGCCATTCGCTGACGGTGTTATCACGCAGTTCGGGGTCGTAGCGGGTCATCAGGTCGAGCGCGCGCGGGTCGTAGCGGCGCGCAAGGGTCAGGCCGATTTCGCGGGCGATGGCCACCTTCTCGTCTCGGGAAAAGTGCATGCGCTGGGCGTAGTCGTCGAGCAGTGTCATGGCCCGCTCCGGGTCCTGTCGGGCCAGGCGGCGCAGGCCGAGGCTGACCACGTCGGACATGGCTTCGTTGACCGGGGTGAAGCGCGACGGCTGGTTGAGCAGCTCGGGTTTTTGCGCCACATCGACCAGCAGGCGCCCCTGTGGGGCGAGAGTGGTCAGGGTCTTGACCAGGTTGTTGGCCAGGCCGTAGTTGCGCGCCTGGGCCGCCAGCTTGGTGCGTTGCCAGCGCTTGGCCTCGGTCAGCTGGCCCTCGGCCGCCCACATGCCGAACAGCGTGTCGCAGGTGGCCGGCTGCGACTTGCCGACGTTCCACAGTTTTTCGGCCGTGGCAAAGCCCTCGGCGCGCAGGCCGTGGCTGAGCTGGTACTGGCCGTTGAGGCAATCCAGTTCGGTGAAATTGAGCTTGGGGTCGTAGTACTTGACGAAGGTGTTCCATTCGCCGCGTTCGGCCAGCCAGCGCAACCAGCGCAGTTTCATCCAGTTGGCCTGGGGCAGGTCGCCATGCTTGGCGAGGAAGCCTTCGATTTCCTGATTGCTGGCGGTTTTCAGGCGGGCGGTGAGTTCGTCGTAGGCCAGGTAGGGCGTCAGCGGGTAGTCGCTGAGGGCCTGGGCATAGCGCAGGTACGGGCCTTTGTCACCTTTGGCCAGCGCGCGCTTGGCCTCGTCATAGTATTGGCGTTGCAGGGTAAGGTCGGCGGCCTGCGCCGCGCAGGTAGCGGCGGTGAGCAGCAGGCAGGATGCAATATGTAACAGGCGGCTGCGCATGATACGTCCGGGCAGTTGAACCATGGGGAAGTGACGGCGGAGCCAGCACTGTTGGAAGCTATTGCCTTAGCTTAGCTGTTTGCCGGCCGCGGGTGAAAGCACTGTGCTTGTATCGGGATATTAAGTTCGACCAGATGTCGCAAAGCCCTCGCCGGTTGGCCAGGCGGATGCCGTCGGGGGCCAAGTCAGGTAGAATGCGCGCCCGATTTATGGAGACCAACATGACCCTGCTCAAATTCAGCGATGTGTCCCTCGCATTCGGCGCCATGCCGCTGCTGGACAAAGTGTCCTGGCAGATCGCTCGTGGCGAGCGGGTGTGCATCATCGGCCGCAACGGCACCGGCAAGTCGAGCATGCTGCGCCTGGTCAAGGGCGAGCAGAAGGGCGACGACGGCGAAATCTGGCGTGCCCCGGGCCTGAAGATCGGCGAGCTGCCGCAGGAGCTTCCGGTGGCCGACGAACGCACGGTGTTCGACGTGGTGGCCGCAGGGCTGGATGGCGTTGGCGATCTGCTGGCGCAGTTCCACCACCTGAGCCTGAACATCCAGGGCGATGAAGACCTGGAAAAACTCATGCACGTCCAGCACGAGCTGGAAGCCCGTGACGGCTGGCGCTTGCAGCAGGTGGTGGAAAGCACCCTGAGCCGCCTGCAACTGCCGGCCGACAAGACCCTGGCCGAACTGTCCGGTGGCTGGCGCCGACGCGTGCTGCTGGCCCAGGCGCTGGTGTCGGAACCCGACCTGCTGCTGCTCGACGAGCCGACCAACCACCTGGACATCGGTGCCATCGCC
Source organism: Pseudomonas pudica (assembly GCF_015680405.1). GTDB lineage: Bacteria > Pseudomonadota > Gammaproteobacteria > Pseudomonadales > Pseudomonadaceae > Aquipseudomonas > Aquipseudomonas pudica. Next base: position 40,740 of record NZ_JADLJS010000034.1, on the reverse strand, counting down.
TGGCTCGAAGAGGCACTTCGCGGCTTCAACGGCGCGGTGCTGTTCATCACCCACGACCGTTCCTTCCTGCAGAATCTGGCCACCCGCATCCTCGAACTGGATCGCGGCGGCCTGATTGACTGGAACGGCGACTATGCCAGCTTCCTGGTGCACAAGGAGGCCGCGCTGGCCGCCGAAGAAACCGCCAACGCATTGTTCGACAAGCGCCTGGCCCAGGAAGAAGTGTGGATCCGCCAAGGCATCAAGGCCCGCCGTACCCGCAACGAAGGCCGCGTGCGCGCGCTGAAGGCCCTGCGTGTGGAGCGTAGCGAACGCCGCGAACGCCAGGGCAAGGCCAACATCCAGATCGAGGCGGCGGAAAAGTCCGGCAAGCAGGTGATGGTGCTGGAAAACGTCAGCTTCCATCACCCCGACGGGCCTGTGCTGGTCAAGGACTTCTCCATGGTCCTGCAGCGTGAGGACCGCATCGGCCTGCTGGGCGCCAACGGTACCGGCAAGACCACCCTGCTCAAGCTGATGCTCGGCGACCTGGAGCCGACCGCCGGCAAGGTCGAGCGCGGCACCAAGCTGGAAGTGGCCTATTTCGACCAGATGCGTCACCAGCTCGACCTGGAAAAGACCGTTATCGACAACCTGGCCGAAGGCCGCGACTTCATCGAGATCGACGGCCAGAACCGCCATGTGCTGAGCTACCTGGGCGATTTCCTGTTCAGCCCTCAGCGTGCCCGTACGCCGGTCAAGGCGCTGTCGGGTGGCGAGCGTGCACGGCTGTTGCTGGCCAAGCTGTTCAGCAAGCCGGCCAACCTGCTGGTGCTTGACGAACCGACCAACGACCTGGACGTGGAAACCCTCGAGCTGCTCGAGGAGGTGCTGTCCAACTACAAGGGCACCGTGCTGATGGTCAGCCACGACCGGGCCTTCCTCGACAACGTCGTCACCAGCACCCTGGTGTTCGAAGGCGAGGGCAAGGTGCGTGAATACGTTGGTGGTTACGAGGACTGGATTCGCCAGGGTGGCTCGCCGAAGCTGCTGGGCGTGACCGAGAGCAAGGGCGGCAAGTCCGAGCTCAACAGCGCGGTGGTGGAGAAGGTCGAGGCCAAGCCGGCGCCTGCCCCTGTTGCAGTGGTGGCCGATGGTTCGAAAAAGAAGCTCAGCTACAAGCTGCAGCGTGAGCTGGAAATGCTGCCGGGGCAGATCGACGAACTGGAGCAGCGCATGGCCGAGGCCCAGGAAGAAGTGAATGCGGCGGGCTTCTATCAGCGGCCTATTGCGGAAACCTCGGCGGTGCTGGCCAAGATCGAGAAGCTGCAGGGTGAGCTGGATGTATTGGTAGAGCGCTGGGCCGAGCTGGAAGGCTGACCAGCGTCAGCCTGATTCGGCCTCTTCGCGGGTGAACCCGCTCCCACAAGGACCGCACCGCAGTTGAACGCGGTACAGTACCTGTGGGAGCGGGTTCACCCGCGAAATGGCCGGCACAGGTTGAATCATTCCTTCTTCTGCAACCGCACCGCCAGTACATCGCACGGCGCGCCATGCAGCACGTCATTGGCCGTAGAGCCCAGTAGCAATGCCAGGCCGTGACGGCCATGGCTGCCGACCACGATCAGGTCGCACTTCTGGTCCTTGGCCAGCTGGTGGATTTCCTGGCGCGGCTGGCCATAGGTCAGGTGCGAGTCGCCGCGGTGGATGTCCGGGTATTTGTTGAACAGGCGGTCCATGCGTTCCTTGGCCTGGTCGAACTGCTGCTGTTGCAGCTGCGACAGGTCCATCGGTACGTCACCGCCGAACGCCATGGCCATCGGCTCGACGATGTGTACCAGCGAAACTTTGGCATTCGACGGTGCGGCCAGCGCCATGGCACGTTTGATCACCGGGTCGCATTCTTCGGTCAGGTCGACGGCGACCAGAAGATGTTCGTAGGACATGAGCGGAACTCCTGACAATCGCGATAGAAGAAGTATGGTCGCTTTCGGGCGGGTCTTCCGTGAAAAATGGCTAACCAGCTCATTTGCAACGTTTTATGGGAACTACAGATATGACGGTATTGCTGGTGGTGTCAATCCTGGCGCTGATTCTCAGCCCGCTTTCGTGGCTGCGCACCTCGCGCAAGCAGAGCGAGCAGATGAAGTTGCGCCTGGAGGCTCGGCGCATGGGTTTGGCCATGCAGCTGGCGCCGCAGCAGTGGCCGCACTGGCTGGAAAAGGAGCCGCCGAGCCCGTGCCCGCAATACCACCGGGCACGTCGCCGCGGGCATGAGGACAGCTTCAGCTTCTGGCAGATAACCCCGGGGGTGTGGTGGAACCAGTGGCGTGAACCCTGTGAGGACCCACGCTTCATGGAGGCCTTGGCGCGCTTGCCGGCGAGTGTCTACAAGGTCGAGGCCGATGCGCGCATGATCGCGCTGTACTGGACCGAGCGGGGCGATACGGCTGTGTTGCAGGATGTTGCCTACGTCCTCGAAACCCTGGCCTGAGACCTGCCTTTGCGCAGCCTGTGTGGGAGCGGGTTTACCCGCGAAGAAGGCGACGCGGTGGATGGCACCGGCTTTGCCGGTGTTCGCGGGTAAACCCGCTCCCACAGGGCCCCGCTAAGCCCTACCATTGGTCTTCTCATCCGAAGGCAAGCACAAAACGACAAAGCGGCGGCTTGGCCGATCCCCTGAAGGGGTGGGGTGCCAAGTCGCCGCTTTGCGTTCTGCTGCGCAGAAAAGGCCAGGCAGGCCGGGTATGCATTCAAGCAAGTGCCAGTGTAGCCGTTCGAGGTCGCCGTGCAAGGCAGAGCTGCAACATTCGCCTGCGGTTCATGGTCAATCGCCGACATGAATGGTCAACAATCACTGTCATCATGTTTTGTACCAGGACGCTACAAAATGACCGGAAAGTCGTGTTTTCACCATGCTCGCGAGCATTTGACAACGCTGATCTTTTCGGAGAATGTGTGCACACCCAAATCAAACGGGCGTATGAATTGAGCGTTTGTATGTCATGACGCCAAGCCATACTTCCGACTAGCGCGCTGACGGGTGTGCCTGGGGCAGGGCAGCTAGGCCTGCTTTTGCTGCAGCGATCGGCGTGTACTGTTCAGCTTCCATATCGTGGAGATCAGTTGATGATTTACGAAGGTAAAGCCATCACGGTTAAGGCTCTTGAAAGTGGCATCGTCGAGCTCAAGTTCGACCTCAAGGGTGAGTCCGTCAACAAGTTCAACCGCCTGACCCTGAACGAACTGCGCCAGGCCGTCGATGCCATCCAGGCCGACGCCTCGGTCAAGGGCGTGATCGTCAGCAGTGGCAAGGACGTGTTCATCGTCGGCGCCGACATCACCGAGTTCGTCGACAACTTCAAGCTGCCCGAGGCCGAACTGGTCGCCGGCAACCTGGAAGCCAACCGCATCTTCAACGCCTTCGAAGACCTCGAAGTGCCGACCGTCGCCGCCATCAACGGCATCGCGCTGGGCGGCGGCCTGGAAATGTGCCTGGCCGCCGACTACCGGGTCATGTCCACCAGCGCCAAGATCGGCCTGCCGGAAGTCAAGCTGGGTATCTACCCGGGCTTCGGCGGTACCGTGCGCCTGCCGCGCCTGATCGGTTCGGACAACGCCATCGAATGGATCGCCGCCGGCAAGGAAAACCGTGCCGAAGACGCCCTGAAAGTGGGTGCCGTCGACGCCGTGGTCGCGCCTGAGCTGTTGATGGCCGGTGCTCTTGACCTGGTCAAGCGCGCCATCAGTGGCGAGCTGGACTACAAGGCCAAGCGTCAGCCAAAACTGGAAAAGCTCAAGCTCAACGCCATCGAGCAGATGATGGCCTTCGAGACTGCCAAGGGCTTCGTCGCTGGCCAGGCCGGCCCGAACTACCCGGCCCCGGTCGAAGCCATCAAGACCATCCAGAAGGCCGCCAACTTCGGCCGTGACAAGGCCCTGGAAGTCGAAGCCGCAGGCTTCGCGAAGCTGGCCAAGACCTCGGTTGCCGAGAGCCTGATCGGCCTGTTCCTCAACGACCAGGAACTCAAGCGCAAGGCCAAGGCGCATGACGAAATCGCCCGCGACGTGAAGCAGGCCGCCGTGCTCGGCGCCGGCATCATGGGGGGCGGCATCGCCTACCAGTCGGCGGTCAAGGGCACCCCGATCCTGATGAAGGACATCCGCGAGGAAGCCATCCAGCTGGGCCTGAACGAGGCCTCCAAGCTGCTCGGTAACCGTGTCGAGAAGGGCCGCCTGACCCCGGCCAAGATGGCCGAGGCACTCAACGCCATTCGCCCGACCCTGTCCTACGGCGACTTCGCCAATGTCGACATCGTCGTCGAGGCCGTGGTCGAGAACCCGAAAGTCAAGCAGGCCGTGCTGGCTGAAGTGGAAGCCCAGGTGAAGGAAGATGCGATCCTCGCTTCCAACACCTCGACCATTTCCATCAACCTGCTGGCCAAGGCGCTCAAGCGCCCGGAAAACTTCGTCGGCATGCACTTCTTCAACCCGGTGCACATGATGCCGCTGGTGGAAGTCATCCGTGGCGAGAAGTCCAGTGAAGTGGCGGTCGCCACCACCGTGGCCTACGCCAAGAAAATGGGCAAGAACCCGATCGTGGTCAACGACTGCCCGGGCTTTCTGGTCAACCGCGTGCTGTTCCCGTACTTCGGCGGCTTCGCCAAGCTGGTAAGCGCCGGTGTCGACTTCGTGCGTATCGACAAGGTCATGGAAAAGTTCGGCTGGCCGATGGGCCCGGCGTACCTGATGGACGTGGTCGGCATCGACACCGGCCACCACGGCCGTGACGTGATGGCCGAAGGCTTCCCGGACCGCATGAAGGACGAGCGTCGCTCGGCCGTTGACGCACTGTACGAGGCCAACCGCCTGGGCCAGAAGAACGGCAAGGGCTTCTACGCCTACGAAACCGACAAGCGCGGCAAGCCGAAGAAGGTCGCCGATGCCACCGTGCTCGACGTGCTCAAGCCGATCGTCTTCGAGCAGCGTGAAGTCACCGACGAAGACATCATCAACTGGATGATGATCCCGCTGTGCCTGGAGACTGTGCGCTGCCTGGAAGACGGCATCGTCGAAACCGCCGCCGAAGCTGACATGGGTCTGGTCTACGGCATTGGCTTCCCTCCCTTCCGCGGTGGTGCGCTGCGCTACATCGACTCGATCGGTGTGGCCGAATTCGTTGCCCTGGCCGATCAATACGCCGACCTGGGGCCGCTGTACCACCCGACCGCCAAGCTGCGTGAAATGGCCAAGAACGGCCAGCGCTTCTTCAACTGAGCGGTCAACGAGCTAGAGCGAGAAATTTGATATGAGCCTGAATCCAAGAGACGTGGTGATTGTCGACTTCGGTCGCACGCCGATGGGCCGCTCCAAGGGTGGCATGCACCGCAATACCCGCGCCGAAGACATGTCGGCGCACTTGATCAGCAAGCTGCTGGAACGCAACGACAAGGTCGACCCGAAAGAAGTCGAGGACGTGATCTGGGGCTGCGTCAACCAGACCCTCGAGCAGGGCTGGAACATCGCCCGCATGGCTTCGCTGATGACCCAGATCCCGCACACTTCCGCGGCGCAGACCGTCAGCCGTCTGTGCGGCTCGTCGATGAGTGCGCTGCACACCGCCGCCCAGGCGATCATGACCGGCAATGGTGATGTATTCGTGGTCGGTGGCGTGGAGCACATGGGCCACGTCAGCATGATGCATGGTGTCGACCCCAACCCGCACCTGTCCTTGCATGCCGCCAAGGCTTCCGGGATGATGGGCCTGACCGCGGAAATGCTCGGCAAGATGCACGGCATTACCCGTGAGCAGCAGGACCTGTTCGGCCTGCGTTCGCACCAGCTGGCCCACAAGGCCACGGTCGAAGGCAAGTTCAAGGACGAAATCATCCCGATGCAGGGCTATGACGAGAACGGCTTCCTGAAGGTGTTCGATTTCGACGAAACCATTCGCCCGGAAACCACCCTCGAAGGCCTGGCATCGTTGAAGCCGGCGTTCAACCCGAAAGGCGGTACCGTCACTGCCGGTACCTCGTCGCAGATCACCGACGGTGCGTCGTGCATGATCGTCATGTCCGGCCAGCGCGCCATGGACCTGGGTATTCAGCCATTGGCGGTCATCCGTTCCATGGCGGTGGCTGGTGTCGACCCGGCGATCATGGGCTACGGCCCGGTGCCGTCGACTCAGAAAGCCCTCAAGCGTGCTGGCCTGACCATGGCCGACATCGACTTCATCGAGCTCAATGAAGCCTTCGCTGCACAGGCCCTGCCAGTGCTGAAAGACTTGAAAGTACTCGACAAGATGGATGAGAAGGTTAACCTGCACGGCGGCGCCATTGCCTTGGGCCACCCGTTCGGTTGCTCCGGGGCGCGGATTTCCGGCACCCTGCTCAACGTCATGAAGCAGAATGGCGGTACCCTGGGGGTGGCGACCATGTGCGTCGGCCTCGGCCAAGGTATCACCACGGTCTTCGAACGCGTCTGATCGCGCAGCGGGACAGCGACCGGGGCCTTGTGCCCCGGTTTTGTTTTTACAGGTTTTATTCAAGAGGGTGGGCAACATGCAGATACAACCAGGCGTATACCGGCATTACAAAGGGCCTGAGTACCGTGTCTTCAGTGTTGCGCGGCACTCCGAGAGCGAAGAGTGGATGGTGTTCTACCAATGCCTGTATGGTGATTACAGCTTCTGGGTACGGCCACTTTCGATGTTTCAGGAGTCCGTCGAGGTTGACGGCGAGCAGGTGCCACGCTTTGCTTTGGTCAAGGCCGAAGAGGGGCTGCCCGGGTTGCTGGGCAAGTCGCACGAGTGATAGTCCGAACTTGACCTCACACTTTTGCCACTATATATAGCGGTGCCGCGTCTGGCACCTGACGCGTTTTTCATCTTCAGATTCAGGAATACTCCGATCCATGGGCAAATCGCTGGTCATTGTGGAATCCCCGGCCAAGGCCAAGACCATCAACAAGTACCTGGGCAACCAGTACGTGGTGAAGTCGAGTATCGGCCATATCCGAGACCTCCCCACCAGCGGTTCGGCCAGCGCCAGCAAAGAGCCGGCCGCCAAGCGTGGCAAGGCCGCGGGTGAGGCTCCGGCCCTGTCGCCGAAGGAAAAGGCCCGCCGCCAGCTGGTGGCACGCATGGGCGTCGACCCCGACCACGGCTGGAAGGCCAAGTACGAGATCCTGCCCGGCAAGGAAAAGGTGATCGAAGAGCTGCGCCGCCTGGCGAAGGACGCCGACACCATCTATCTCGCAACCGACTTGGACCGCGAAGGGGAAGCCATTGCCTGGCACCTGCGCGAGGCCATCGGCGGCGACGACACCCGCTACAAGCGCGTGGTGTTCAACGAAATTACCAAGAAGGCTATTCAGGAAGCCTTCTCGCAGCCGGGCGAGCTGGATATCGACCGGGTGAACGCGCAGCAGGCGCGGCGTTTCCTCGACCGCGTGGTCGGCTATATGGTTTCGCCGCTGCTGTGGGCCAAGATCGCCCGTGGCCTGTCCGCCGGTCGTGTACAGTCGGTGGCGGTCAAGCTGGTGGTGGAGCGCGAACGCGAGATCCGCGCGTTCATCCCGGAAGAGTACTGGGAAATTCACGCCGACCTCGGCACCGCCAAGAACGCCAAGGTGCGTTTCGAAGTGGCCCGCGAGAAGGGTGAGGCCTTCAAACCGCTGAATGAAGCCCAGGCCATGGCCGCGCTGGAAAAGCTCAAGGCTTCCAGCTACAGCGTGGTCAAGCGTGAAGACCGCCCGACCAGCAGCAAGCCGTCGGCACCGTTCATTACGTCCACCTTGCAGCAGGCTGCCAGCAACCGCCTGGGCTTCGGTGTGAAGAAAACCATGATGATGGCCCAGCGCTTGTACGAAGCCGGCTACATCACTTACATGCGTACCGACTCGACCAACTTGTCGGCCGATGCCCTGGACATGGCCCGCAGCTACATCGAGCGTGAGTTCGGCAAGCAGTACCTGCCCGAGGCACCGCTGGTGTACGGCAGCAAGGAAGGCGCCCAGGAGGCGCACGAAGCGATTCGTCCTTCCGACGTGAACACCCACCCGAGCAAGCTCAGTGGCATGGAGCGTGACGCCGAGCGCCTGTACGAGCTGATCTGGCGCCAGTTCCTGGCCTGCCAGATGCCGCCGGCGCAGTACCTGTCCACCAGCGTCACCGTGGCCGCAGGCGACTTCGAGCTGCGTGCCAAGGGCCGTATCCTCAAGTTCGATGGTTACACGCGTGTGCTGCCGCAGCAGAGCAAGCCTGGCGAAGACGACGTGTTGCCGGAAATGGTCCAGGGCGAAGCGCTGAAGCTGATCCAGATCGACCCGAGCCAGCACTTCACCAAGCCACCGGCGCGCTTCACCGAAGCCAGCCTGGTCAAGGAAATGGAAAAGCGCGGCATTGGCCGCCCGTCGACCTATGCGGCGATCATTTCGACCATTCAGGACCGTGGCTATGTAACCTTGCACAACCGCCGCTTCTATTCCGAGAAGATGGGCGACATCGTTACCGAGCGCCTGTCCGAGAGCTTCTCCAACTTGATGGACTACGGCTTTACCGCCGACATGGAAGAGAACCTCGACGACGTAGCTCAGGGCGAGCGTGACTGGAAGAACGTACTCGACGAGTTCTACGGCGACTTCAGCAAAAAGCTGCAGACCGCCGAGTCCAGCGAAGACGGCATGCGTGCCAACCAGCCGACCATGACCAACATTCCGTGCAAGGAATGTGGCCGGCCGATGATGATCCGCACTGCCTCCACTGGCGTGTTCCTCGGTTGCTCGGGCTACAGCCTGCCGCCGAAAGAACGCTGCAAGGCCACCGTCAACCTGGTGCCGGGCGACGAGATTGCCGCCGACGACGAGGGCGAATCGGAGTCCCGCGTGTTGTTGGGCAAGCACCGCTGCCCGATCTGCGCCACGGCGATGGATGCCTACCTGCTGGACGAGAAGCACAAGCTGCACATCTGTGGTAACAACCCGGATTGCGCCGGCTACGAGATCGAGGAAGGCAACTACCGCATCAAGGGTTACGAAGGGCCGAGCCTGGAGTGCGACAAGTGCGGCAGCGAGATGCAGTTGAAGACGGGCCGCTTCGGCAAATTCTTCGGTTGCACCAACCCGGCGTGCAAGAACACCCGCAAGCTGCTCAAGAGCGGTGAGGCAGCGCCACCGAAGATGGACAAGGTGGACATGCCAGAGCTCAAGTGCGAGAAGGTCGACGATACCTACGTGCTGCGTGATGGCGCTTCGGGGCTGTTCCTGGCCGCCAGCCAGTTCCCCAAGAACCGCGAAACCCGTGCGCCGCTGGTGCTGGAGATCGTGCCGCACAAGCATGAGATCGATCCGAAGTACCACTTCCTGTGCGATGCGCCACAGAAAGACCCGGAAGGCCGCCCGGCGGTGATCCGCTACAGCCGCAAGACCAAGGAGCAGTATGTGCAGTCCGAGGTTGATGGCAAGCCGACCGGCTGGAAGGCGTTCTACGATGGCAATGCGTGGAAGGTTGAAGACAAGCGCTGATTCTTCAGTGCTGTAATTGGGGCTGCTTTGCAGCCCATTGCCGGCAAGCCAGCTTCCACAGGTACAGCATAGGTCTCGGGCCTGATGCAATCTCTGTGGGAGCTGGCTTGCCGGCGATGGGCCGCAAAGCGGCCCCAAACAATTATGATTCAGTTATCCGCATTGCAGCCTTAGGGAGGGCACAAAAATGGCCCAGGAACTCTACACCCGCACCAACCAGAAACTGTTCTTCGCCGGCCTTGCCCTCGAGTCCATGGCCAAGGCTGAGCAAAGCCAGGCCATGAATGCCCAGGGCCTGGTCCAGGCCGAACGTGAGGCGGCGCTGTTCCATCTCTACGGCGCGCTGCTGGGCCTGTGCCATGAGATCGGTGGCTTCTACCGCCTGCCTGTGGTTGCAACGGTCGAGCAAGCGCTGGCCGACGATGCCCTGAACGGCATCGCTATCCCGGAAGTGGCCGAATTGCTGGAACTGGCCCGCCAGCGCGAAACCTGGCTGGCGCAAATGCTCAGTGCTTATGCCGATTTGTTCCGACCACCGGTCGCGAAAAAAGCGCCGAAAACCGACGTCACACAACCATTGATCCAGGCGGTCAATCTCGATGAGCCCGAGCCTTCGGCGTTGTCGCGCACTGAGCTGGAAAGCTGGCGCAGCAACCTCAAGGGCCTGGTGAGGCGTTTCCGTGACGCGTTGAGTGAGTGCTGATAGCTGCTACGGCTGGTACAATACTGGCCTTTCGCGGAGAACTGCCATTTATGTCTACGTCGTTTCTGGAAATTGTCGAGTTGCCTGATGGCCGCATCGAACTGCGTCGCGCCGAGGATGAGGGCTCTCTGGTAACCCTGGATTTCTCGGAAGACGCCAAGGCGTTCCTGCAGGGTCAGCATGTGGAAGTGGCCAAGGCCATGCTCAGCGTGGGCGTGCAAATGGCCGGCCGCCTCATGGATGGCGAGCTAGAGCGTGATGAAGGGCCGCGTGTGCTGCACTGAGGTGCAGCAGGGCATCAGGTTTCATGCAGTAACAGGCAAAGCCTGAACATCAGCCGAGGCGGATGTTCAGGCTTTGTGCGTTTCCGGCACTGGCAGCGCGCAGCAATTGCTGGCGTGCAGTGGCGTTGACGTTGCCCAGCCAGCTGACCACGGTGTGGCTGCGGCCCAGGCGCAAGGCTTCGCAGGCCAGTTGCAGCGGGCTTTGATTGCCGCGAGGTTGCAGCAGCAGGATGCGTTCACGGTTGAGCCCGGCATCGCGCAGCCAGGCCTGGGTCAGGCTCGACGGCGGGGCGATCAGGGTCAGCCAGCGGGTCTCGTCCTCTTCGCTCAGTTCGCGCAGCACGGGTGCCAGCAGGCTTTGGCAATGCCCGGGGGCTCCGCGCAACGACAGTTCGCTGAACAGCTCGGGCTGGCTGCTCTTGCGCGCCACTTCGCTGGCTTTGAGGCCAGGCAGTATGGGCTGGGCGAGGAATGCTTCGAACAATGGCAACTGGGCTTGCTCGGGTGCGTGAATGAACTGCTGCATGACGCCTCCTGGATCAGCGGCGAATGACGCCGACGCTCAAGCCCTCGATCACCAGCTCCTGCTCTTTCAGGTCGACTTCGATGGGGGCGAATTCGGGGTTTTCGGCAAGCAGCCAGACTTTGCTGCCTTCGCGCTTGAAGCGCTTGACAGTGACTTCGTCGCCGATGCGGGCCACAACGATCTGGCCGTTGCGGGCTTCGCGGCAGGTGTGTACCGCCAGCAGGTCGCCATCGAAGATGCCGACATCCTTCATGCTCATGCCGTGTACGCGCAGCAGATAGTCGGCCTGGGGGTGGAAGAAGTCGGGGTTGATGTTGCAGGATTGCTCGATGTGCTGTTCGGCAAGGATCGGCGCACCGGCAGCAACCCGGCCGATGATCGGCAAGCCGCTTTCTTCGGCCTTGGCTTCCAGGCCGGGGATGCGAATACCGCGGGAGGCGCCCGGGGTCATCTCGATCGCGCCCTTGCGGGCGAGGGCCTTGAGGTGCTCCTCGGCGGCGTTGGGCGATTTGAAGCCCAGCTCCTGAGCGATCTCGGCGCGCGTCGGCGGGAAGCCGTTATCTTCCAGGCAACGCTTGATGAACGCGAGAATTTCGGCTTGGCGTGGCGTCAGTTTCAACATTGTGAGCGCTCTGTCTTTTTGTACAGTGACTGGGATTATATACAGTACTGGATGCGCTGCAAGCCAAAACCTGCAATAAACAGCAGCAATGGCGCTTGCAGCCGACCTCCTGGCGCTTTTAAATGGCGACCGGCCGGTCACCGAGCCTTGACAGAAGCAGGGCTGAAACGTATGTTTCAAACACCTGTTTGTCTGGCGGAGTAGTCGGAGTAGTCATGGCCCAATCGGAAACCGTTGAACGCATTCTCGATGCTGCCGAGCAGCTGTTCGCGGAAAGGGGGTTCGCAGAAACCTCGTTGCGGCTGATTACCAGCAAGGCCGGGGTCAACCTGGCGGCGGTCAACTATCACTTCGGCTCCAAGAAGGCCCTGATCCAGGCAGTATTCTCGCGTTTCCTCGGGCCGTTCTGCGCCAGCCTCGAACGTGAGCTGGAGCGGCGCCAGGCCAAGCCGGAGCACAAGCCGAGCCTCGAAGAGCTGCTGGAAATGCTGGTCGAGCAGGCTTTGGCCGTGCAGCCGCGCAGCAACAACGATCTGTCCATCTTCATGCGCCTGCTGGGCCTGGCGTTCAGCCAGAGCCAGGGCCACCTGCGGCGGTATCTGGAAGACATGTACGGCAAGGTGTTCCGCCGCTACATGCTGCTGGTCAACGAGGCCGCACCGCGCATTCCGCCGCTGGAGCTGTTCTGGCGCGTGCACTTCATGCTTGGCGCTGCGGCCTTCAGCATGTCCGGCATCAAGGCCCTGCGGGCGATTGCCGAGACCGATTTTGGCATCAACACCTCGATCGAGCAGGTAATGCGCCTGATGGTGCCGTTCCTGGCAGCGGGCATGCGTGCCGATAGCGGTGTTACCGACGACGCCATGGCCACCGCGCAGTTGCGCCCGCGCACCAAGACCAGCGCAAGCGCCACCACCGCCAAGGTCTGAAGGCTGGGCGGGGCAGGGCGCTTCGGCTAAGCTAGCGCCCATGCCCGAGCTCGACTTCTTGCACATTTCCCTTGCTGACCAGTGCCTTTATGGCTTTGCCGATGGCCAGCTGCGCCTGCGCGTGCCGGTTTCCACGGCGCGCAATGGCGCCGGCGAGCGCAACGGCTCGGGTTGCACGCCGTGTGGCCTGCACCAGGTACGGGCGAAGATCGGTGCGGGCTTGCCGCTGAATGCGGTATTTGTCGGGCGGCGCTGGACCGGCGAGGTGTGGTCGCCGGCCTTGCATGCGCAATACCCCGGCCGGGACTGGATCCTTAGCCGCATTCTCTGGCTCAGTGGCTGCGAACCGGGGGTCAACCGCCTGGGTGCGGTCGACACCTTCCGCCGTTATATCTACTTGCACGGCACCCCGGATACGGAACCCTTGGGCGTAGCGCTGTCCCATGGTTGCATACGCCTGCGCAACACCGATTTGCTAAGCCTGTTCGAGCAGGTGCCGGCCCATTGCCCGGTGCGCATCGAGCAGGCCGCCTGCCCCCAGTGGGCTTCTCTCAGTCTTCAATGAAGGATTACCCATGACTGTAAGCCTGCAAGGCTCCCTGATGGTGGATATCGCCGGTAAATGGCTGACCGCCGAGGACCGTCACTTGCTGCGCCAGCCTGAAGTGGCCGGCCTGATCATTTTCGCCCGCAATATCGACAGCCCGCGCCAGGTGCGTGAACTGTGCGCGTCGATCCGCGCCATCCGTCCCGATCTTATCCTGGCGGTGGACCAGGAGGGCGGCAGGGTGCAGCGCCTGCGCCAGGGCTTTGTACGCCTGCCGGCCATGCGGGCGATAGCCGACAATGACAACGCCGAGTACCTGGCCGAACAGTGCGGTTGGTTGATGGCGACCGAGGTGCTGGCGGTTGGCCTGGACCTCAGCTTTGCCCCGGTACTCGACCTGGACCACCAGCGCAGCGCCGTGGTGGGCAGCCGCGCCTTCGAGGGTGACCCGCTGCGCGCCACGCAACTGGCCGGGGCGTTCATCCGTGGCATGAATGCGGCAGGCATGGCGGCCTGTGGCAAGCACTTCCCGGGGCATGGCTGGGCTGAAGCGGACTCGCATGTGGCCATTCCCACCGATGAGCGCAACCTCGAGCAGCTGCGCCAGGCCGATCTGTTGCCGTTCACCCGCCTGAGCCGGCAATTGGCGGCGGTGATGCCGGCGCATGTCATCTACCCGCAGGTCGACAACCAGCCGGCTGGCTTCTCGCGGCGCTGGTTGCAGGACATTCTGCGTGGCGAGCTGGGCTTTGACGGGGTGATCTTCAGTGATGACCTTTCGATGGCGGGTGCGCATGTGGTCGGGGACGCGGCCAGTCGGATCGAGGCGGCGTTGAGCGCTGGCTGCGACATGGGCCTGGTGTGCAATGACCGGGCGGCGGCGGAGCTGGCGTTGAGTGCGGCGCAGCGGATGAAGGTCAAGCCCTCGCCACGGATTGCGCGGATGCGTGGGCAAGGGTTTGCGCGGACGGATTATCGCCAGCAGCCGCGGTGGCTGGAGGCGTTGGGGGCGTTGCGGGAGGCGCAGCTGGTCGATTGACCGCGTCGGCCCCTTCGCGGGCATGCCCGCTCCCACAGGTGCTGTGCTGGTTTCGAAATTAGTGTTGTACCTGTGCCGGCCTCTTCGCGGGTAAACCCGCTCCCACAGAGGTATGGCGCTGGTTTCGAAATTGGTGTTGTACCTGTGCTGTCCTCTTCGCGGGTGAACCCGCTCCCACTGGTACAGTACCGCCCTTGAGGGCACTGATATCCCTGTGGGAGCGGGTTTACCCGCGAAGAGGCCGGTACAGGCAGTGGGGGCACTGGGCTACCGCCCGCGCTTCCCGGGCAGCGGCGCGAACAGCGCTTCGATCTCTTCATCCCCCAGCCGCCATTGCCCGGCCTGCCCACCATCCAGCAGGCTCGCCGCCAGCGCCGCCTTCTCCTGCTGCAACTGCTGGATCTTTTCTTCCACTGTCCCCCGGGTGATCAGCTTGAACACGAACACCGGCTTGTCCTGGCCAATGCGGTAGGCGCGGTCGGTAGCCTGGTTTTCGCTGGCCGGGTTCCACCAGGGGTCGAAGTGGATCACCGTGTCTGCGGCCGTCAGGTTCAAGCCCACGCCACCCGCCTTGAGGCTGATCAGGAACACTTCGCTATCACCCTGCTGGAACTGCTGCACCGGCGTGCGCCGGTCGCGGGTGTCGCCAGTCAGCAGGCTGTAGCGGATCTTGCGCTTCTCCAGTTCCTGCTCGATCAACGCCAGCATCGAGGTGAACTGCGAGAACAACAGCACCCGGCGCCCTTCACTCAGCAGCTCTTCGAGCATTTCCAGCAACGCGCCCAGTTTGCCCTTGTCGGCCTGGTTGCCTTTGCTTTCCACCCCTTTGACCAGGCGCAGATCGCAGCACACCTGGCGCAGCTTGAGCAGGGCGTCGAGGATGACGATCTGGCTGCGCGCGGCGCCATTGCGGGCGATTTCATCGCGGACTTTCTTGTCCATGGCCACTCGCACGGCCTCGTAGGTGTCGCGCTGGGCATCGCTAAGCTCGACCCAGTGCACCATCTCGGTCTTGGCCGGCAGCTCGGTGGCCACCTGCTCCTTGGTGCGGCGCAGCAGGAACGGGCGGATGCGGCTGGCCAGGTGGGCCATGCGCTCGCTGTCGCCGTGGCGCTCGATCGGTGTGCGGTAGTCCTGGTTGAAGCGCTTCAGGTCACCCAGCCAGCCAGGCATGAGGAAGTGGAAAATCGACCACAGCTCGCCCAGGTTGTTTTCCATTGGCGTGCCGGTCAGGCAGACGCGCTGATTGGCCCGCAGCTCGCAAACCGCGAGGGCGGCCTTGCTGGTGCTGCTCTTGATGTTCTGTGCCTCGTCCAGCACCAGTACATGCCAGGCCTGGGCGCGCAGGTGCTCGAGGTCGCGCGGCACCAGGGCATAGGTGGTCAGGACCAGGTCGTATTCGTGCAGTTTGGCGAAATGCTTGCTGCGCCCCGGGCCCTGCAGGGCCAGCACGCGCAGCCCGGGGGCGAAGCGCTGGGCTTCGTCCAGCCAGTTGGGCACCAGGCTGGTCGGCATCACCGCCAGGGCCGGCGCGCTCAGGCGCCCGGTCTGCTTCTCCAGCAGCAGGTGTGCCAGGGCCTGCAGGGTCTTGCCCAGGCCCATGTCGTCGCCGAGAATGCCGCCGGTGCCCATCTCGCGCAGCGCCTGCAGCCAGTTCAGGCCCTGTTGCTGGTAAGGGCGCAGGCTTGCCTGCAACCCGGCCGGCGGTTCTACCTTCAAGTCACGGGCATCGCGCAGGCGTCGGCCCAGGTCGCGTACATGCTCGCCACCTTCCCAGTGCAAAGGAAGGCTGTCGATTTCATTCAGGCGTGCGGCATCGGCACGGTCCAGGCGCAGGGACGGGCCTGCGACGTCTTCGTGCAGGTACAGTTCGCCCAAGGTGCCCATCACTGCCTTGATGCGGCCATAGGGCAAGGCAACGCGCAGGGCCGGAGCATCGAGGCGGCCACGGTTGAGGTCGATCAGCAGGTGCTCGTCGTCACTGCGCCGGGCCAGTTCGCTGGGGCGCAGCAGTTCCGGGTTGTTGCGCAGCAGTTGCAGCACGATCGGCAGCAGGCTGTGGCGTTGGCCATCGACCACGATGCCCAGCTCCAGGTCGAACCATTCATGGCCGGGCGCTTCGTCGATGGTGGCGTACCAGTCGTCCACCTCCTGCAGGTTGAAGGCGAAGTCGCGATGGATGTCGATTTCCCAGCCGGCCTCGCGCAGGCGTGGCAGGCCTTCGCGGGCAAAGCGCAGCCAGGCTTCGTCGTCGGGCAATTGGTACATTTCGCCGGCGCTGTCGGGTAGCGCCTTGCTCTGCCGGGTGGCCGCCTTGAAGCCGAGGTCGCGCAGGGCCTTGCGCAGCGCCTGCTCGGCCTGGGGCTGGCGACGGATGCGCTGGCTGGTGTCGTCGACCAGGCGGGTCAGCGGCTTGTCGTCGCTGCCGGTGGCGCGCAGGCCGTCGTAGTCGAATGCCAGCGCTGCACGGTGTTGCATCTGCCGTTGCATGCGACCGGTCTTGGGCATGTAGGCGCTGAACTCGAGACTGCCCAGGGTCAGTCTGCCTCTTGGTGCGAGGTCGTCGATTTGCTTGGTGCTCACGGCTGTGGGGGTGGGAACCTGGCGGTTCAAGGCGTTCAATCGATGACTCAAGGGGACGACCAGGTGCTCGGGAACAATAGGCGCGCGCGCGAGCTGGCCGGCAATGAAAGGGTCGAGGTCATGGAGCAGCTTGCCGGTCTGGTGCGAATGCCTGTCGACATAGTGCATGGGCTCGATGGGCAGCACCTGTAGCTGCTGGTGACCATCGTGGTACCAGGCGCCTCGGTAGCTGCCATTGTCCAGCCTGACCCAGCGGAACTCGGCATGCAGCTCCGGCCCGGGGGACAGTGGCGCAGCATCGTCTTCGAACAGAAGGCGACCAGTGGCCAGGGCGTAGCCGTAAAGCTCCGCGCCCTGTTTGCCTTCCAGTTGCACCATGGGTGTCATCGTCTTGCTGCGGGCATCGATCAGGCGCAACAGCCGCGCATCGTCCTCGGTGACGTAACGGGGTGTGTAGTAGATCATCTCGGGCATCGAGGTGATGCGACCGATCTTCAGGCTGCCGTCTGTTTGCCGGGTGCCTTTGATCGGTTCGAGCCGACAGTGCTCATGATCCATGTGGATACGGTAATAGATTGCCGGGCCTTTGCGCGCGGGCTCGTGGGGGGCTGCGGGTTGCGACGGTGACTCGAGTGCCTGGACCCACAGGTTGAGGTCCGGTGGCAGCGACAGCGCGGCTTGCTCCGGCGGGGCCGCGGCGTCAAGGCCATCGTTACCGTCCTGCAGTTGCAGCAGCGCCGCGACGCAGTGCTTGCAGTTGAGCGCGACCGGGCAGGTGCAGCGTCCGAACACGCGCAAGTCACCGTGGTTGACCACCAGCTGGATGTTCTGCTGGTAAGTCTGGCCTGCCGAGCCCTTGCAGGTTGCTTCGACCTTCGGGCCATGCTTCGACAGGATGCGCGTCCGCTCTTGCGCCGCATAATTGCGGCCTCGTGCCAGTGCACCGGCCTCGAAGAAGTCGACCCAGTCCGGATAGGCTCTCAGCAGTTGCTGCGCATCACCGTCGCTCACATCACTGCTCCATCATCTCCGGGTCCATCACCGGCATTTTTGGCGTACCCGGTGGTGTCACTTTCAGCAGCACCGCCAGGTGTCCGCCATCGAGGAAGGTCAGCTGGCCGCCCTTGACGTTGCTGTTGCTCTGCTTGAACTGCTCGCTTTGCAGCACGCTGCCGTTGCCGTCCAGCTGGTTGACCCAGAAGTTGGCCTCCACCGCGATGAAGCGGCCCTCGGCGATGCTCAGGTTGCCTTCGATGGGGAAGTGGCCGAACTGCTCGGTGCCTTCGCCCAAGGCGATGCGGCTGGGCTCGCTGCCCACTTGCTGCTGCCAGGCCTTGTGCAGCAGCACGGTGTAGTCGGCGGTGGCTTCCAGGCGGGTGGCTTCGTCTTCCAGCGCCGGGCGACGCTCTGCGTCCTTCTCCAGGCGTGGTGCGCCGGCGCTCCAGTCTTCGGGGGCGAACGGGCTGGTGAAGGCGGGCACGCTGTTCTGCCGCACCAGGATCATTTCTACCTGATACAGGCCTTCGGCGAAGGCGGCCGGGGCGAACAGCGCCAGCAGCAGGGTCAGGCAACGGATGGCACGCATGGATCTTCCTTAGGCAGGCTGTGGGGTCAGGCGCTCGAACAGCGCCTCCAGGGTATTGAAGCGTTCGTCGGGGCGTTCCATGGGTACCAGGAAGCGGAACTGGGTGGCGCCTTCGAACTTGTAGCGTTTGGGCTGGCCCTGAATCAGCTTGATCAGGGTCAGCGGGTCGACCGGGGTCTCGGCCTCGAACTCGATCTTGCCACCGTTGGGGCCGGCGTCGACTTTCTTGATGCCGAGCTTTTCCGCGTGCAGCTTGAGCGAGGTCAGGCGCATCAGGTTCTTGGTCGGCTCGGGCAACAGGCCGAAGCGGTCGATCATTTCCACCTGCAGGTCCTTGAGGCCTTCTTCGTCGGCAGCCGAGGCAATGCGCTTGTACAGGATCAGCCGCGCATGCACGTCGGGCAGGTAGTCCTCGGGGATCAGTGCCGGCAGGCGCAGGTTGATTTCCGGGCCGCCGCCCAGCGGCTGTTCAAGGTTGGGCTGGGTGCCCTTGCGAATCGCCTTGACCGCTCGCTCGAGCATTTCCATGTACAGGGTAAAGCCCACCGCCTGGATCTGCCCGCTCTGGCCTTCGCCCAGCAGCTCGCCGGCGCCACGAATCTCCAGGTCGTTGGTGGCCAACACGAAGCCGGCACCGAGGTCCTGGGTGTTGGCGATCGCCTCCAGGCGTTTTTCGGCGTCGGCGCTGACCTTCTGCCGGGTTGGCGTCAGCAGGTAGGCGTAGGCCTGGTGGTGGCTACGGCCAACCCGGCCGCGCAGCTGGTGCAGCTGGGCCAGGCCGAACTTGTCGGCGCGTTCGATGACGATGGTGTTGGCGCTGGGCACGTCGATGCCGGTTTCGATGATGGTCGAGGCCACCAGCACGTTGAAGCGCTTGTGGTAGAAGTCGCTCATCACCTGTTCCAGCTCGCGCTCGCGCATCTGCCCGTGGCCGATGCCGATGCGCGCCTCGGGCACCAGTTCGGCAAGGTCGGCGGCGCATTTTTCGATGGTTTTCACATCGTTGTGCAGGTAGTACACCTGGCCACCACGCAGCAGCTCACGCAGCAGTGCCTCCTTGACCGTGCTCTTGTTCTGCTCCATGACGAAGGTGCGTACCGACAGGCGGCGCGCTGGCGGCGTGGCGATGATCGACAGGTCGCGCATGCCCGCCACCGCCATGTTCAGCGTACGCGGGATCGGCGTGGCGGTGAGGGTGAGGATGTCCACCTCGCTGCGCAGGGCCTTGAGCTGTTCCTTCTGACGCACGCCAAAGCGGTGCTCTTCGTCGATGATGGCCAGGCCCAGGTCCTTGAAGCGCACATCGTCTTGCAGCAGCTTGTGGGTGCCGATGAGGATGTCGATCTTGCCTTCGGCCAGCTCGGCGGCGGCGTTGGCCACTTCCTTGGCCGACTTGAAGCGGCTCATCACCTCCACGGTCACCGGCCAGTCGGCAAAGCGGTCGCGGAAGCTGTTGTAGTGCTGCTGGGCGAGCAGGGTGGTGGGCACCAGTACGGCCACCTGGCGGCCGCTGTGCACGGCGATGAACGCCGCGCGCATGGCCACTTCTGTCTTGCCGAAGCCGACATCGCCGCACACCAGGCGGTCCATCGGCTTGGGCGCCAGCATGTCGGCGCGCACGGCTTCGATGGCAGCCTGCTGGTCCGGGGTTTCCTCGAACGGGAAGCCGGCGCTGAAGGTGGCGTAGTCGGCGGACGGGTCGGCAAATGCATAGCCCTTGCGCGCGGCGCGGCGGGCATAGATGTCGAGCAGTTC
This sequence comes from Pseudomonas pudica, assembly GCF_015680405.1. Classification (GTDB taxonomy): domain Bacteria; phylum Pseudomonadota; class Gammaproteobacteria; order Pseudomonadales; family Pseudomonadaceae; genus Aquipseudomonas; species Aquipseudomonas pudica. The sequence continues at coordinate 20,666 of NZ_JADLJS010000034.1, read as the reverse complement.
GGCGGCCACGTCGCGCACCTGTTCGGCGGCCTTGCGCTTGGCCTTCTGCCAGGCCTCCGAGCCAAGCCGGTGCAGCGGTGCCAGTGCATCGTCGCTGCCGGTGTAGCGGGCGATCAGGTGCAGGTTGGCCACCGGCACGTACAGTTTGGCGCCCTCGGCGTATTCCAGGGTGAGGAATTCGGCGGCCTGGCCGTCGATTTCCAGGGTGGCCAGGCCCAGGTAGCGGCCCACGCCATGGTCGATGTGCACCACCGGCGCGCCTTCGCGCAGCTCGGTCAGGTTCTTGATCACCGCGTCGTTGGCGGTTTCGCCGCGCTTGTCGCGGCGCCGGCGCTGCATGACCCGCTGGCCGAACAGAGGGCTTTCGGCCACCAGTGCAATGGCTGGGTCGTCCAGCAGCAGCCCTTCGTCCAGCGGGGCGATGGTGATTGCCAGCCGTTCGCTGCCGGTGATGAAGTCGGCCCAGCCGTCGACGGTGTGCGGGCGCAGTTTCAGCCGTTCGAGCAGCTCCAGCAGCACTTCGCGGCGGCCTGCCGATTCGGCGGTGAACAAAACCCGGCCGGGGAACTGGTCGAGGAAATTGGCCAGTTCGGCCAAGGGCTGGTTGGCCTTGGCCTCGATTGCCAGGTTGGGAAGGGGGCGCGCCGGGAAGCGCTCGCGGCCCACGCCGGGGTCGAGGTCTTCGGTGCTGACCACTACCCGTGGCCATTGCTTGAGCCGGGCAAAGCAGTCTTCAACCGGCAGGAACAGCTCGGCCGGCGGCAGCAGCGGCCGGCTCAGGTCGCCACGGCGGTCTTCATAACGCCCGCGCACGTCGTTCCAGAAGTGTTCGGCGGCCTGTTCCACGCCGGGCAGCGAGAACACCTGGGTGTCGGCCGGCAGGTAGTCGAACAGGGTCGAGGTTTCTTCGAAGAACAGTGGCAGGTAGTACTCGATGCCGGCGGGGATGATGCCGCTGGCCAGGTCCTGGAAGATCGCGCTGCGGCGGAAATCGACATCGAAGCGTGCGCGGAAGCGCGCCTTGAAGCGGGTCACTTCCTCTTTCTGCATCGGGAACTCGCGCGCCGGCAGCAGGCGCACCGAATCCACCTTGTCGATCGAACGTTGGGTCTCGGGGTCGAAGGTGCGCAGCGTCTCGATCTCGTCATCGAACAGGTCGATGCGGTAGGGCAGCTTGCTGCCCATCGGGAACAGGTCGATCAACGCGCCGCGCACGGCGAATTCGCCATGCTCGTAGACGGTGTCGACGCAGCGATAGCCACTGGCCTCCAGGCGCAGGCGCATCTGCTCCACGTCGATGGTCTGGCCCACGTCCAGCACCAGGCTGCTGCCCAGCAGGAAGCGGGTCGGCGCCAGGCGGTGCAGGGCGGTGGTGATCGGCACCACGAGGATGCCGTGGCTCAGCTCCGGCAGGCGGTAGAGGCTGGCGATGCGCTGGGAAATGATGTCCTGGTGCGGCGAGAACAGGTCGTAGGGCAGGGTTTCCCAATCGGGGAACGGCAGCACCGGCAAGTCCGGGGCAAAGAAGCGAAGTTCCTGTTCCAGACGATCGGCAGCCTGGCTGTCGGCAGTCAGCAGCAAAGTGAAGCGGCCCGCGCTGCTGGCGGCTTCGGCGATGGCCAGGCTGAGGGTGGCACCGGGTAGATTGCCCCAGGTTTGTTTGCCGGCTGTGGCCGACATTTGCGGTAGGCGCAGAACTGACACGGGAGATTGCACTCCAAGCGTTGCGGCAAAGAGGTCGATTGTACCGGTGACGGTGCCGGCTGTCAGGCTCGGAAGGGCGTGAACGCTGGCTTGCGTCGCCGCGACAGGCGCTCATTGCCCGTAACGCGTTGGGGCGTCATAATGTAGCCCCTTTTTTCTGTCCCTACATGTGGAAGGTTCCCGTGACTCAGAAGCCCGACCAGTGTCTTGGTGAGTGGATCGATCGTGAAGCCCTGGCTGAAGCGATGATCCCGCTTATCGGTCAGCTCTACCGCAACAACAACGTGGTGAGCTCGATTTATGGCCGTAGCCTGATCAACCGTTCGGTTATCTCGATCCTCAAGGCGCACCGCTTTGCGCGTCATCGTCAAACCGACGAAACCGAACTGTCCGTCCACGAGACATTCCCGCTGCTCAAGGCCATGAGCGAGCTGAAACTGGGCGCCGCTTCGGTCGACCTGGGCAAGCTGGCCAACAAGTTCAAGCAGCAAGGCAACGGCCGCACTGCCGAGCAGTTCGTCCGTGAAGAACTGGCCGAGGTGGTTGGCCAGCAGAACGCTTCGGCGCGCAAGGGCACTGACGTTGTCCTGTACGGCTTCGGCCGCATCGGCCGCCTGCTGGCGCGCATCCTGATCGAGAAGACCGGTGGCGGCGACGGCCTGCGCCTGCGCGCCATCGTCGTGCGCAAGGGCGCCGAGAACGACCTGGTCAAGCGTGCCAGCCTGCTGCGCCGTGACTCGGTGCACGGCCCGTTCGATGGCACCATCACCATCGACGAAGCCAACAACACCATCACTGCCAACGGCAACCTGATCCAGGTCATCTACGCCAAGAGCCCGAGCGAAGTCGACTACACCCAGTACGGCATCGAAAACGCGCTGATCGTCGACAACACCGGCGTATGGCGTGATGCCGACGGCCTGGGCCAGCACCTGGCCTGCCCGGGCGCTGCCCGCGTGATCCTCACCGCACCTGGCAAGGGCGCGCTGAAGAACATCGTGCACGGCATCAACCACGGTGACATCGCTGCCGATGACAAGATCATCTCGGCCGCTTCCTGCACCACCAACGCCATCGTGCCGGTGCTCAAGGCCATCAACGACCAGTACGGCATCGTCAACGGCCACGTCGAAACCGTTCACTCGTTCACCAACGACCAGAACCTGATCGACAACTTCCACAAGGGCAGCCGCCGTGGCCGTGCCGCGCCGCTGAACATGGTCATCACCGAAACCGGCGCCGCCACTGCTGCCGCCAAGGCACTGCCAGTGCTGAAAGGCAAGCTGACCGGCAACGCCATTCGCGTACCGACGCCGAACGTTTCGATGGCCATCCTCAACCTGAACCTCGAGAAGGCCACCAGCCGCGACGAGATCAACGAGTACCTGCGCCAGACCGCCATGCACTCGGAACTGCACAAGCAGATCGATTACGTCAGCTCGCAGGAAGTGGTTTCGACCGACTTCGTAGGTTCGCGCCACGCTGGTGTGGTTGACGCCGAAGCGACCATCTGCAACGACAACCGCGTTGTTCTGTACGTCTGGTACGACAACGAATTCGGTTACAGCTGCCAGGTGGTTCGTGTGATGGAAGAGATGGCCGGTGTGAACCCGCCAGCGTTTCCGCACTGATGCGCTTGTAAGGCAATGAAAAAACGGGAACCTTCGGGTTCCCGTTTTTTTTGCCTGATTAACTGATCGGGCATTTACTGTGCCTGTACTGGCCCTTTCGCGGGCACGCCCGCTCCCACAGGGATATCACAGGGCTGGAGGGCAGTGGGGTACCTGTGGGAGCGGGCGTGCCCGCGAAAGGGCCAGTACAGACATTCGAGATCTCGGTATTGCGCGCATTTCTTTGTTTCTTGCTGATGCTGCTCACCGCCTGCGACCAGGGTCCCACCCTGGAGCGCCTGGGCGGCCCGACCATGGGCAGCAGCTACAGCATCCAGTACGTGCGCGAACCCGGCGGCCCGGCGCCGGTCCAGGTGCGGGCGGCAGTCGAAACCATTCTGCACGACATCGACCAGCACTACTCGACCTACCGCGGCGACTCCACCGTCAGCCGTTTCAACCAGTTGCCCGCCAACCAGTGCCAGGTCCTGCCGCCCGACATGCTCGAACTGGTCAGCCTTGGTCAGCACCTGGCCGAGCAGAGCGACGGCGCCTTCGACCTTACCGTCGAACCCTTGCTCGACCTGTGGGGGTTCGGCCCCCAGGCCCGCCACGAGCAGGTGCCCGACCCGCTGGCCCTGGCCCAGGTGCGTCAGCGCGTGGGCTACCGGCACTTGCACATCGACGGCCAGGCCTTGTGCAAGGACGCCCCGGTGCAACTCGACTTCAACAGCATTGCCGCCGGCCATGCGGTCGACCTGATCGCCGCGCGCCTGCAGGCCATGGGCGTAGCCAGCTTTGTCGCCGAAGCCACCGGCGAGCTCAAGGCCGCCGGCCACAAGCCCGATGGCAGCCCATGGCGCATCGCCCTGGAGCTGCCCCGCGAAGATCGCCAGATAGCCCGCCAGATCATCGCGGTCAATGGCCTTTCAGTATCAACCTCGGGTGACTATCGGCACTATTTCGAGGAGAATGGCCGGCGCTATTCGCACACCTTCGATGCTCGCCTCGGGCGCCCGGTGCAGCACGACCTGGCCGCGGTCACCGTGCTCGATGCCTCGGCGCTGCAGGCCGACGGCTATTCGACGCTGCTGTTGATCCTGGGCCCGGAACGTGGCTGGGATTTTGCCGTGGCGCATGACCTGGCCGCGGTATTGGTGACTCGGGCCGAGGGTGGCTTCGTCTCCCGAGCTACGCCCGCATTCGAACGGGCAGTGAAAGGCGAGTGAAAGCACAAGCAGGGATGATCGCCGCCAGGGAATGGTTCACACATGTAGTGCGGGCAAAATTGGCCTACGACGCGACCAAGGGTTAATGTGCGCGGCGTTCACGCTTGATTAGACTGCACCCGAATTTTCTCATGACGCCCCGGCGGCATGATCGCGCCCCGCGAGCGACCGTGGCTTGCGGGCCAGTTCTGAAGGAGTACGCATGGCTGTCTACAACTACGACGTAGTGGTGCTGGGTTCCGGCCCGGCCGGAGAAGGTGCGGCAATGAACGCCGCCAAAGCAGGGCGCAAGGTGGCGATGGTCGATAGCCGTCGCCAGGTCGGGGGCAACTGCACCCACCTGGGCACCATCCCGTCCAAGGCACTGCGTCACTCGGTGCGGCAGATCATGCAGTTCAACACCAACCCGATGTTCCGTGCCATCGGCGAGCCGCGCTGGTTCTCGTTCCCGGACGTGCTGAAAAGCGCCGAGAAGGTCATCGCCAAGCAGGTAGCGTCGCGCACCGGCTACTACGCGCGTAACCGCGTGGACGTGTTCGTCGGCACCGGCAGCTTCGCCGACGAGCAGACCGTCGAAGTGGTCTGCCCGAACGGTGTGGTGGAAAAGCTCAACGCCAAGCACATCATCATCGCCACTGGCTCGCGCCCGTACCGCCCGGCCGACATCGACTTCCACCACCCGCGCGTCTATGACAGCGACACCATCCTCAGCCTCAGCCACACTCCGCGCAAGCTGATCGTGTACGGTGCCGGCGTGATCGGTTGCGAATACGCCTCGATCTTCAGCGGCCTGGGTGTATTGGTAGAGCTAGTGGACAACCGTGGCCAGTTGCTGAGCTTCCTCGACTCGGAAATTTCCCAGGCGCTGAGCTACCACTTCAGCAACAACAACATCACCGTACGCCACAACGAAGAGTATGAGCGCGTCGAAGGCCTGGACAACGGGGTGATCCTGCACCTGAAGTCGGGCAAGAAGATCAAGGCCGACGCCTTGCTGTGGTGCAACGGCCGTACCGGCAACACCGACAAGCTGGGCCTGGAAAACATCGGCATCAAGGTCAACAGCCGCGGCCAGATCGAGGTCGACGAGGCCTACCGCACCAGCGTGCCGAACATATACGGTGCCGGCGACGTGATTGGCTGGCCGAGCCTGGCCAGTGCCGCCCATGACCAGGGCCGCTCTGCCGCTGGCAGCATCGTCGATAACGGCAGCTGGCGCTTCGTCAACGACGTGCCGACCGGCATCTATACCATTCCGGAGATCAGCTCGATCGGTAAGAACGAGCAGGAGCTGACCCAGGCCAAGGTGCCGTATGAAGTGGGCAAGGCCTTCTTCAAGAGCATGGCCCGTGCACAGATCGCAGGCGAGCCGCAAGGCATGCTGAAGATCCTGTTCCACCGCGAAACACTGGAAGTGCTGGGGGTACACTGCTTCGGCTACCAGGCTTCGGAAATCGTCCATATCGGCCAGGCAGTGATGAACCAGCCGGGCGAGCAGAACAACCTGAAATACTTCGTCAACACCACGTTCAACTACCCGACCATGGCCGAAGCCTATCGGGTAGCTGCCTACGACGGCCTGAACCGGCTTTTTTGAGCGGCTCCGACCGGTGGCCTGAGCCGGTCGGAGAGACCGATTTCAACCCTGCCCGAGGGTGGTCTTGGCCAAACCGGGAAAGTCTGTAATCAGGCTGTCCACGCCAAAATCAGCGAGCCGGCGCATCAGTGCCGGTTCGTTGACCGTCCACACCGACACGTGCAAACCCTGGCCCTGTGCTTTCAGCAGGCGCTCGGGGGTGCACAGTGTCCAGTTCAATGCCAGCAGATCGCAACCGTAGTTCTGCGCCACCTTCAGCGGGTCGAGCCAGGCGTATTCGGCGACCAGCCCGCGCTTGACGTCCGGCACCAGCTCCAGGGCGGCACCCAGTACTTCGCGTGAGCTGGAGGTGATGGTCACCTTGTCCAGCAGGCCGTACTGCTGGGCCAGCTCGCGGATCGCCAGCACGGTGGTGGCGGCACGGGTACGCGAGGCGCTTTTCACCTCCAGTTGCCAGTGCTCGAACGGGCACTTCTGGAACAGTTCCTCCAGTCTCGGGATCGGGCAGGGCTGGACATGGCCCGGGCCGCCCTTGCGGGCATCGATCTTGACCAGGTCTGCGGCCGGGTGCTCGACCACCTTGCCGCGTTTGCCGGTGGTGCGCTTGAGGGTAGGATCATGGATCACCATCAGCTCGTTGTCGGCCGACAGGTGCAGGTCAAGCTCGCAGCGGGTCACGCCATGGGCGAGGCATTGCTGGAAGCTCTTCAGGGTATTCTCGGGCGCTTCGCCCTTGGCGCCGCGGTGGCCGTAGATCAGGGTCACGTTCGTTCCTTCAAATCAGGGAAAAAATAGGCTCAGGAGGCGGGGTCGTTCTGTTCCAGCTGCTGGCGCCGTTGCTGCTGCTGGCGCTGCAGGATGTAGCGGGCCAGCAGTTGCCGTTGGGCGTCGGTCATGTCGGTGAATTCGGTGCCGACCTCGAAGCCGCCCTCCGGGCGCGGGTCGCAATGGGTAACCTTGCCGCGCAGCAGCAGGCCATGGGCGCGCGGCATCAGCACCATCTTCACCTTCACTCGGGAGCCGGGGGCCACCGCTGTGGCTTGCGCGAATTCGATGCCGCCCTCGGAAATGACCACCGGCTGGGGCTGGCCAACTTCGCCGATCAGGGTCTGGGCAACCACCGCGCTGAGCAGGTCGAGGCGCTTGTTCTGCGCACGCAGGAAGGCGGCAAGGGTGCGGTCCTTGTCGCTAAGCTGGCGCAGCAGGTGCTGCGACTCGAAGTCGGACAGGTGCAGTTCGCTGAGCAGGTTGAACAATGGCGAATCATCTTGCAACACATCTGGGTCAAGGGCTTCGGCCGCGCTGAGGGGGCTGATTTGAAGTGCGATCCGATCTTCGATGCGGTAGTATTCGCGGCGATCTTCTTCGTCTAATGTCGTCATGGCGAACCCAAGGTAGCGGCGGTGGTCCGAGTGTAAAGCCGCCGTAGGCGCCTCGCCACAAGGACGTTCCCTTTCATCCGAACAAGCCCCGACATGTTCAGACCTCTTTTCGCATTCATCGGCACGCGTTATACCCGTGCCAAACGTCGCAATCACTTCGTCTCGTTCATTTCCCTGACCTCGATGATCGGCCTCGCCCTGGGCGTGGTGGTGATGATCGTGGTGCTCTCGGTGATGAACGGTTTCGACCACGAGATGCGTACCCGCGTGTTGGGCATGATCCCCCATGCCACGCTGGAGAGCGGCCAGCCTATTGCCGACTGGCCGGCCCTTGCCCAACAAGTAAAGCAGAATCCGCAGGTGGTGGCGGTCGCGCCCTTCACCCAGATGCAGGGCCTGCTGACCCATGAAGGCAAGGTGCAGAAGGTGCTGCTCAACGGCATCGACCCGGCCCGCGAGCGCGAAGTGTCGATCATCGACAAGTTCGTCCTGCAGGGGCGCCTCGACCAGCTGGCGCCGGGCGAGTGGGGCATAATGATCGGCGACAAGGCCGCGGCCAAGCTGGGCGTGGGCATCGGCGACAAGCTCACCTTCGTCGCCCCCGAGGTCAGTGTGACCCCGGCCGGCATGTTCCCGCGCATGAAACGCTTCACCGTGGTCGGTACCTTCCATGTGGGCGCGGGCGAGATCGACGGCTACCTGGGCCTGACCAACATCAGCGACCTGTCCCGGCTGCACCGTTGGAAGCCCGACCAGGTCCAGGGCCTGCGCCTGAAGTTCGACGACCTGTTCCAGGCGCCACGGGTGGCCTGGGACATCGCCCAGCGCCTGGGTGAGCAAGAGTTCTACAGCCGTGACTGGACCCGTACCCACGGCAACCTGTACCAGGCGATCCGCATGGAAAAGGCCATGATCGGCCTGCTGTTGCTGCTGATCGTGGCGGTGGCGGCGTTCAACATCATTTCCACCCTGGTGATGGTGGTCAACGACAAGCGTGGCGACATCGCCATCCTGCGTACCCTGGGCGCCACGCCCGGGCAGATCATGCTCATCTTCATGGTCCAGGGCACGGTTATCGGGGTGATCGGTACCCTGATCGGCGCCGTGGTCGGGATCGTCGCCGCGCTGAACGTGAGCGCGGTGATCGCCGGCATCGAGAAACTGATCGGGCACAAGTTCCTCAACGCCGATGTGTATTTCATCGATTACCTGCCGTCGCAGATCCAGGCCCAGGACGTGTACATGGTCTGTGGTGCGGCACTGGTCCTGAGTTTCTTCGCCACCCTGTACCCGGCCTGGCGTGCGGCCCGCACCCAGCCTGCAGAGGCGCTACGTTATGAGTGAGTCGCGCATGAGTGATAAAGCCGTTCTGAGTTGCCGCAACCTGGGCAAGTCCTACGACGAGGGCCCGGAATCGGTGCAGGTGCTGTCCGGGCTCAACCTCGAGCTGCACGCCGGTGAGCGGGTAGCCATCGTGGGCAGCTCCGGCTCGGGCAAGAGTACCTTGCTGAACCTGCTGGGCGGCCTCGACCGGCCGACCCAGGGCAGCGTCTGGCTGGCCGGGGAGGAGCTGTCGGCGCTGGGCGAGCGTGCCCGTGGCCTGTTGCGCAACCGCGAGCTGGGCTTTGTCTACCAGTTTCACCACCTGCTGCCGGAATTCACTGCCATCGAGAACGTGTGCATGCCGTTGCTGATCGGCCGCACGCCCATCCCCGAGGCCCGTGAGCGTGCCGAGGCGCTGCTCAAGCGCGTGGGCCTGTCCCACCGTTTCAACCACAAGCCGGCCGAGCTGTCCGGTGGTGAGCGCCAGCGGGTGGCAATTGCCCGGGCACTGGTCAACCGCCCCGGCCTGGTAATGCTCGACGAGCCGACCGGCAACCTCGACCACCACACCGCCCAGGGCATTCAGGAGTTGATGCAGGAACTGTCCAGCGCGTCGCGCACGGCATTCCTGGTGGTCACCCACGATCTCAACCTGGCGCGCCAGATGGACCGTGTATTGAAGCTCGACGACGGCCACCTGGTGGCGATCTGATCGACTGCACGGGGTGGCCGGTGCCGCCCCGTTTTCCTGTTTTCATTGGGTGATTTCGTACATGTTCAGACCCTTGCCCATCTTCATCGGTGCGCGCTACACCCGAGCCAAGCGCCGCAACCACTTCATCTCGTTCATCTCGATGACCTCGATGATCGGCCTGTCGCTGGGTGTGCTGGCGATGATCGTGGTGCTGTCGGTGATGAACGGCTTCCAGCGCGAAATGAGTTCGCGCATCCTCGGCCTGGTACCGCATGCCGCCATCCTCGGCGTGCAACCGCTGGACGATTGGCACAAGGTGGCCGACGCGGCCATGCGCGACCCGGCGGTGATGGCGGCGGCGCCGATTACCGAAATGGAAGGCATGCTGTCGTACAAGGGCGCGATGCAGCCGATCCAGGTGGGCGGTATCGACCCGGCCGAAGAGGGCAAGGTCTCGATCGTCGGCCAGCATATCGTCCAGGGCCGCCTGCAGGACCTGCAGCCGGGTGAGTTCGGCGTGGTCATCGGTGAGCTGACTGCGCGGCGCTTCCGCCTGAACACCGGCGACAAGCTGACGCTGATCGTGCCGGAAATCAGCAAGGAGCCGGGCGGTATCACACCGCGCATGCAGCGCCTGACCGTGGTCGGCATCTTCAAGGTCGGCGCCGAACTGGATGGCTCGCAGGCTTACATTCATGTGGCCGATGCTGGCGCCATGCAGCGCTGGGCGCCGGGCCAGGTGCAGGGCGTGCGCCTGAAGCTGCACGACCTGTATGCCGCGCCGCAGGTGTCCAAGGCCATCGCTGCCGGGCTGGGCGATGCCTACCGGGCCGATGACTGGTCGCACACCCAGGGCAGCCTGTTCAGCGCCATGAAGATGGAAAAGACCATGATCGGCCTGCTGCTGATGATGATCATCGCGGTGGCGGCGTTCAACATCATCGCCACCCTGGTGATGGTGGTGAACGACAAGGGGCCGGACATCGCCATCCTGCGCACCCTGGGCGCCACGCCGGCGCAGATCATGGGCACGTTCATGGTCCAGGGCAGCCTGATCGGCATTGTCGGGACGCTGATCGGTGGCGTGCTGGGGGTAATTGCGGCGTTCAACGTCAGCCAGATCGTCGGTTGGCTGGAGCGGGTGAGCGGGCAGCACATCTTCACTTCGGATGTTTACTTCGTCAGCAGCTTGCCGTCGCAGCTGCAGTGGGGCGATGTGGCGATCATCTGCACTGCCGGGTTGGTGATGAGCTTCCTGGCGACCATTTACCCGGCTTATCGGGCATCGCAGGTGCAGCCGGCGATTGGTCTGGCGGTTTGAGTAACTGTTGAGGGCCTCATCGCCGGCAAGCCAGCTCCCACAGGATTGCATCAAGCCCAAGGCATGCGCTGTACCTGTGGGAGCTGGCTTGCCGGCGATGGGCTGCAAAGCAGCCCCGATGTCACCGGCCTTCAGTGAAATCGATCACGAATCGTGTCCAACCGTCCGCACACTCCGCCCTGATGTGCCCGCCATGGGCCTGCACGATCGACCGGGTAATCGCCAACCCCAACCCGGCATGCTCGCTACTGCCTTCCCGCCGCGCCGGGTCCACCCGGTAGAAGCGGTCGAACAGCCGCGGTAACGCCGCCGGCTCGATAGCCGCCCCGGTATTGGCCACACCAATCCTCGGCCCTGGCCCCAATGTCACCCGTATCTGCCCTCCCGCCGGGGTGAAGCGCAAGGCATTGTCCAGCAAGTTGGACAGCGCCCGGCGCAGCATATGCCGGTCGCCCCGCAGCAGCGCCTCACCCTCGCGCAGCATCTGCACGCCGCTGTCCTCTGCCAGCGGTGCGTAGTATTCAAGCAGCGCATCCACCTCCTCATGCAGCACCAGCGGTGCTTGCCCCGGCACCAGCAGGCCGTGGTCGGCCTTGGCCAGGAACAGCATGTCGTTGATCATCTGCGCCATCCATTGCAGCTCCTCGAGGTTGCCGTGCAGGGCTTCGCGGTACTCTTCGAGGCTGCGCGGGCGGGTGAGGGTGACCTGGGTATGGGTCAGCAGGTTGGACAGCGGCGTGCGCAGCTCGTGGGCAATGTCGGCAGAGAACGCCGACAGGCGCTGAAAGGCATCGTCCAGGCGCTGCAGCATGGCGTTCATGGCCGTCGCCAGCTCGGCCAGCTCTTCGGGCATCTGTGCCACCGGCAGGCGGGTGGTGAGCGAGCGCGCCGATACGCTGGCAGCCACCTGGCCCATCTGCCGCAAAGGGCGCAACCCGCGGCGTGCTGCCCAGGCACCGAGCAGGGCCGTGGCCAGTGCCGACAGGCCCACTGTCAGCCAGATCAGCCGTTGCATGCCCTGCAGGAAGTGCTGGTGATGGGTGATGTCGAGGTACAGGGTCAGTTGTGGCGACTGCGGGGCGCCTTGCGCCAGGTGCACGGCCAGGCTGCGGTAGTCGGTGCCTTGCGCATGCAAGGTAGCCAGCCCGTCGGGCAGCGCCCGTGGCAGGCCTGTACGGCTTTCGAACCAGGTGGCACCGTCGCTGCCGTTGATGCGCAGGGCCAGGTCGGCCTGGTGGCCCAGTTCATCGCGCAAGGCGGGCAGGCGCGCCTGCAGCTCGGCCGGGGTGGTGATGCCGGCCAGCTGGGTGCGGAACAGCGACAGGCGCGAGTCCAGCAGTTGCTGGTCCAGTTCGACGAAGTGCTGCTCGCTGGCCCGGCTGAATATCAGGCCGGCGCCGAGCGAGACCGTGGCGGTGCAGGCGGCGAACAGCAAGGCCAGGCGGCTGCCGAGGGAGACCCGGCGCATCACTCCGCGCGCTCTTCGAGTACATAACCCATGCCGCGTACGGTATGGATCAGCTTGTTGGAATGCGGGTCGTCGATCTTCAGGCGCAGGCGGCGGATCGCCACTTCGATCACATTGGTGTCGCTGTCGAAATTCATGTCCCACACCTGCGAGGCGATCAGCGATTTGGGCAGCACCTCGCCCTGGCGGCGCAGCAGCAGTTCAAGCAGGGCGAACTCCTTGGCGGTCAGGTCGATGCGCTGGCCGGCGCGCTCGGCGCGGCGGCGGATCAGGTCCAGGCGCAGGTCGGCCAGGCCCAGGGTCGTGTCCTGGTTGGGGCTGGTGCCTCGGCGCAGCAGGCTGCGCACCCGGGCCAGCAGTTCGGAGAAGGCGAACGGCTTGACCAGGTAATCATCGGCGCCCAGCTCCAGGCCGTGTACTCGGTCCTCCACGGCATCGCGAGCGGTGAGAAACAGCACCGGGGTGTCCAGGCCGGCCTGGCGCACGGCCTGGAGGATCTGCCAGCCGTCCCGGCCGGGCAGCATCACGTCGAGAATCAGCAGGTCGTGGTCGCCGGTCAGGGCGAGGAACTGGCCGGTCTCGCCATCGGTGGCCAGTTCGGTGGCGAAGCCAGCCTCGTTCAGGCCCTGGCTCAGGTACTGGCCGGTACGGGCCTGGTCTTCGACGATCAGCAGTTTCATTGGGTGAATTGACTCCAGCAAGCGGCGCAAAGCCCTGTGGGAGCGGGTTTGCCCGCGAAGAATTCAACACGGTGCATGGCACCGGCTTTGCCTGTGTTCGCGGGTGAACCCGCTCCTACTGGGGCTGGGTGATGCTGAGATGATACGTGACGATGCACCCGCTCGCCCCAAACTGACGAAGATGTAATCCCGCTGACTTGCGCTCCAAGGCGAGGTGCAAAACCGGTAGACTAGGGGCAATTTCGAACCTTCAGGTCAGTTTCCATGCATCCCGCTGCCGAACATTCCCCGCTGGGCAAGTCCAGCGAATACATTGCCACCTATTCCCCGGAGCTGCTGTTCCCGATCCCGCGTACCGCCAAGTGGGCCGAGCTGGGTGTTACTGCCCAGACCTTGCCGTGGCAGGGTGTGGATTACTGGAACTGCTTCGAGCTGAGCTGGCTGCTGCCTTCGGGCAAGCCGGTGGTGGCGATCGGCGAGTTCGCCATTCCCGCCGATTCGCCGAACATCATCGAGTCCAAGTCGTTCAAGCTGTACCTGAACTCGCTGAACCAGACGGTTTTCGCCTCGCCTGGCGAGCTGCAGGCGTGCCTGGAGAAAGACCTGTCCGCAGCCGCCGGCAAGCCGGTGGGCGTGAAAGTGCGCACCTTGGCCGAGGTCGAGGCCCAAGGCGTGGTGGCATTGCCGGGGCAGTGCATCGATGCGCTGGACGTTGCCATCAGCAACTACGAACAACCACAACCAGGGCTGCTGCGCTGCAACCCGGAGCAGCAGGTGGAAGAAACCCTGCACAGCCACCTGTTGAAGTCCAACTGCCCGGTCACCGGCCAGCCAGACTGGGGTAGCCTGGTGGTCGAGTACAAGGGCAGGGGGCTGGACCATGCCAGCCTGCTGACCTACCTGATCAGCTTCCGCCAGCATGCCGACTTCCACGAGCAGTGTGTGGAGCGGATCTATCTGGACTTGAAGAACCTGCTGCAGCCGGAGCATTTGACGGTGTATGCGCGCTATGTGCGCCGGGGTGGGCTGGATATCAATCCTTACCGCAGCACGGGGGCGATCAGCCCGGACAACAAGCGCCTGGTTCGGCAGTAAGGTTCGCAAGTACGCCGGGGGGGCGCTTCGCGCCCCTATCGCGACACAAGGCCGCTCCTACAGGTACAGCGCAAGCCTCAAATCTTGCGCTGTACCTGTAGGAGCGGCCTTGTGTCGCGATAGGGCCGCAAAGCGGCCCCAGTATTTCTAGATCCCCATGCTGTGCAGCGAGTTGGCAATGCTGCGCAGGGTAGCGGTGAGGTCGGGGTGTTCGGCCTCGAAGCGTTCGATCGCCAGGTTCACGCCGTCCACCAGGTTGTTGTCTGGCGTGGCTTCCTCAAGCTTCAGTTGCGCCTCGATCTGGCGCGCTTCTTCGTGCAGCGCGGCCAGTTCCTCGTCCGAAAGTGGCACGTTGCGGTCCAGTTGCTCGCGCAAGCTGTTCAGGCGCTCTTGCAATTCGCGGGCAGGCATTGGCAGTTCTCCATCAATGGCTTGGCAAGCCATGGACCTCAGCGAAGCGGCAAAGGTTCTGGCTTGTCTTCAGCGTAATCCACCTGCCGTTGCTTTGCATGATCCGCGTCAAGGGTGCTGTATCAGGGTTTTTCGCCCTTGCGCCGGCGTTGGGCAATGTCCTGCAGGCAGTTATCCAGCGCCTCCAGGTGGTCGATGACCGAGTGCACGCCCAGGCTGAACAGTTCCAGCGTCGCCTTGCCACGGGCCAGGTCCTGTTCCTGCGCCGTCATGGCTTGCCATTGCCGCGAGCTGCGGTCGCAGAACGGGCTGCAGGCGGCCAGCCCCACCGTCCACAGCCCCGCGTTCAGGCCAGACTGCAACAGGCGTGGGTCGCCGCTGACCAGCACGCAGCCGTCCAGGCGTTCGCTGTCCAGCGTCATCAGGGCTTGCCAGCAGGCATTTGGCGCCGGCCAGCGCACGCCGTTCACCGAATGCCCCGGCAGCCAGGCAGGCAGTACATGCGCAAGGCGCTTGCTCTGGGTGGCGTCGAGGTCGTCCAGCCAGATGCACGGCACCTTGCGCTGGCGCAGGCTGGCGAGGGTGGCCAGGGCGCCGGGTGCGGGCGAAGGGGCGCCATTGGCAGCTTGCACCAGGCAGCCGCGCAAGCCGAACAGCACAGCGGTGAAGGCGGGTGCAGCGTCCATGGCAACTTCCCTCAAATAGTCCGCAGGCTATTCGGCGATTGTTACCGCCCTGTGACAGCAGGCGCCACGCAACAGTTGTTCACAAAATATTGAGCAGTGATGTGTAAAGCTGTTTATCAGCCCGCAAGCCTCTATACTGCCGCCGTACAGCAGCGCACCCGTTTGCGCTTGCGGCCGAGAAATTCGATGGAGAAACACCTATGCGTAGGATCGGTGCCAGTGTGATCGAACGAGTCACCCAGGCCTGTGTCTGCGCCAGCATGCTGCTGGCGCCCGTGGCAGCCGCCCAGGCCGCCACCGAGGAAGATCCCTGGGAAGCGGTCAACCGCCCGATCTTCCGTTTCAACGATACCCTCGACACCTATGCCCTCAAGCCATTGGCCAAGGGCTACCAGGCGGTCACCCCGCAGTTCCTCGAAGATGGCATCCACAACATCTTCCGCAACCTGGGTGACGTGACCAACCTGGCCAACGACTTGCTGCAGTTCAAGCCCCATGCGGCGGGGGTGGACACGGCGCGGCTGATCGTCAACACCACCTTCGGCCTGGGCGGCTTCTTCGACGTGGGTACCAAGATGGGCCTGCAGCGAAACGACGAGGACTTCGGCCAGACCCTCGGCTATTGGGGCGTGCCGAGCGGCCCGTACGTGGTCATCCCGCTGCTGGGCCCGAGCACCGTGCGTGACGGCGTGGCCAAGTACCCGGATACCTATACCAAACCCTACCGCTACATCGACCATGTACCGACGCGCAACTCGATCTTCGCCCTGGACATCATCGACACCCGCGCCGACCTGCTCTCGGCAGAGAAGCTGATCCAAGGCGACAAGTACATCTTCATTCGCAACGCCTACCTGCAGAACCGCGAGTTCAAGGTGAAGGATGGCGAAGTCGAAGACGACTTCTGACCCACGGATCTGGGGCTGCTTTGCAGCCCCTGATTCAGTGCATCGCCAGGATCCGCAACCCGAACTTCTGCTGCCCGCCAGGCTGGTCGGCAATCCACACCACTTCGGTGCTGGCGTGCAGCCCCTTCAGCGCCGGGTGGTCGGACTCGATCCGTACCTCGATATGGTCCCCCACATGGAAGCGCTGCGGTGCCTGCACCTGCATGCCGCCGCTGGACAGGTCCAGGCACACTGCCGCGATCACCTGGCCTTCGTGCAGCAGGCTGACCTCGGTGTCGATGCGCATGCGGATGAAATCGCGTTTCTCGTCATGACTGGAGGGCGTGTGGGGCATGCTGCATCCTTCCCATCGGGTTGCGCTGGTCGACTTTCTTATAACTCCCGGTGATTTGGCCTGTAAAGTGCGTCGAGGTGAACCTTTGCATGCTTGAAACGCCTGCCGGATGGGAGTACCGTCTGCGCCTTACAAGGTCCCTCTGACAGTTGCCGGGCAAGTGTTCTTGTCCTACAACTCAAGTAGAGTGTGACCACAAAGAATTCCCGTAGCTGGCCGTCTGCCTTGCCGACACCGCTGCACCAACCCAAATCGGCGCCGTTCGCCCACATGCAGAAAACCAGTGCAACGCTGCTGATCATCGATGACGACGACGTGGTCCGTGCAAGCCTCGCCGCCTATCTTGAAGACAGTGGCTTCAGCGTCCTCCAGGCCAGCAATGGCCAGCAGGGGCTTCAGGTCTTCGAAGAACACCAGCCCGACCTCGTGATCTGCGATCTGCGTATGCCGCAGATGGGCGGCCTCGAGCTGATCCGTCAGGTCAGCGAGCGTGCCCCGCAGTTGCCGGTGATCGTGGTGTCCGGTGCCGGCGTCATGAGTGATGCGGTGGAAGCGTTGCGCCTGGGCGCTGCCGACTACCTGATCAAGCCGCTGGAAGACTTGGCCGTGCTCGAGCATTCGGTGCGCCGCGCCCTCGACCGTTCGCGCCTGGTGCTGGAAAACCAGCGCTACCGCGACAAGCTTGAAGCTGCCAACCGTGAACTGGAAGCCAGCCTGCACCTGCTGCAGGAGGACCAGACCGCCGGTCGCCAGGTGCAGATGAACATGCTGCCGGAAAGCCCTTGGGTGGCCGGCGATTTCGCCTTCGAGCACCAGATCATCCCTTCGCTTTACCTGTCGGGTGATTTTGCCGATTACTTCCGGGTGGACGAACGGCGCATCGCTTTCTACCTCGCCGATGTCTCCGGGCATGGTGCGTCGTCAGCGTTCGTCACCGTGCTGCTGAAATTCATGACCACACGGCTGTTGTTCGAATTCAAGCGCGGCAGCAAGATGCGCGAGTTCAAACCCTCGCAGGTGCTCAGCCACATCAACCGCGGGCTGATCAACTGCAAGCTGGGCAAGCACGTGACCATGGTTGGCGGGGTGATCGACGAAGACACCGGTCTGTTGACCTACGCCGTTGGCGGCCATCTGCCGCTGCCGGTGCTGCACACCCCCGAGCACACCCGCTACCTGGAAGGCCGCGGCCTGCCGGTGGGGTTGTTCGACGAGGCCACCTACCAGGACCTGGTAGTGGAGCTGCCGCCGCAGTTCAGCCTCAGCTTGATGTCCGATGGCATTCTGGACCTTTTGCCGGGTGACACGCTCAAAGATAAAGAAACCGCCCTGCCGGAAATCGTCAGGGCAGCAGGTGGCAGCCTGGATGGGCTGCGCCAACGATTTGGATTGGCTACGCTTGGGGAGATGCCGGATGATATCGCCCTATTGGTGTTGAGCAGGAACCTTCAATGAGTACCGGTAGAATCCAGTTCGCCGAGCAGAGTGGTACCTTCGTCCTGAAATTCGTCGGTGAAGTGCGCCTGACCCTGTGTTCGGCGCTGGATGCGACGATCGAGAAGATTTTCACCGCGTTGAACTTCTCGGCGATTGTCATCGACCTGACCGAAACCGAGAGCATCGACAGTACCACCCTGGGCCTGCTGGCCAAGCTGTCGATCCTGTCGCGTCAGAAGGTAGGCCTGTTGCCGACCGTGGTCACCACCAACCCGGACATTTCCCGGTTGTTGCAGTCGATGGGCTTCGATCAGGTGTTCAACATCGTCGATCGACCGATCCCTTGCCCGGAATGCCTGACCGACCTGCCGTCCCAGGACCAGAATGAGGACGTGGTGCGCTCCAAGGTGCTGGAGGCGCACAAGATCCTCATGGGCTTGAACGACTCCAACCGCGAAGCCTTCCATGACCTGGTCAATGCGCTGGAGCGGACCTGATCTTCAGCCTGTACCGGCCTCTTCGCGGGTAAACCCGCTCCCACAGGTTATGCACCCGTCTTGAGTTATGCACTTTGCCTGTAGGAGCAGCCTTGTGCTGCGAAGAGGCAGGTATGACGAAGATTTTGTGGCAGTGCCGGCCTCTTCACAGCACAAGGCTGCTCCTACAGGTACTGCGTTGCATTCAGAACCTGTGTTGCCCTGGTGGGAGCGGGTTTACCCGCGAAGAGGCCGGCAAAGCCAACACAAGCATTACCTGCCTGATCACCCCCGCCGCGCAAACTCAGTAGCCTCACCCCCACCCGCATCCAGCTGATACACCCGCGCCGGCCGACCCTGTTCATCGAAGAACACCTGCCCCAACCCCGCGCCATTCCACAACCGTTCGCCAGCCTTGCTATGGCTGGGCGTACGCGGCACTACCTCCATTTCCCGCCGCTTGGTAAACCAGTTGAGCGGCGAGCGCGGTGCATACAGCCAGCGGTTGAGCCGGTCGAGCACATCCAGCAGGCGCCGCGGGAATTCGTTCTTGATCCCGCTGCTGGTCACCTGCCACAAGTGCGGGCTGCGCTGGCGGTGGCGAATCAGCACTTCATAGACGAACGAGTAATGCACGTCGCCGGACAGCACCACGTAGTGCCCCGGCGTGCGCGAGTGGCGGAAGATGTTGAGGATGACCTGTGCTGCACCGCGATGAGCCATCCAGTTTTCGGCATCCACCAGCAAAGGGTAACCCAGCCAGCTGAACAGCTTCTGCACTGTCTCGATCAACTTCACGCCAAAAATCGGCGCAGGCGACACGATGATCGCCGACGGGTGGTCCAGCAATGCTTGCTGCAGCTCGCTCAGCGCCTCCCAGTCCAGCAGGCCGGACGGCTTTGCCAGGCTGCTTTCGCTGCGCCAGCGGCGGGTGCGGGTGTCCAGCACCAGCAAGGGTGGGTTGGTGGGCAGGCTGAACTGCCAGCCCTGGAAGCGCAGCAGCGCGCCGATCAGCTCATCCTGGGTCTGGTTGTTCAACGCCTGGCATTGCTCGACCAGGGGCTTGCAGCCCTGCGGATCGTTACCCCAGGCCTGGCACAGCAGGTAGCCGAGCAGGGCATTGCCGATGATCCGCCGCGAGAAGGGGTGGCCGTAGGCGGTTTCTTCCCACAGCGCCGAGAGGTTCCAGTCGTCGGTGATGTCGTGGTCGTCGAAGATCATCAGGCACGGCAGGTGGGCCATCACTCGCGCTACCTGGCCAAGGTTGTCGGCAAACGCCTGGATCAGCGGCAGTTCCTGGAGGTAACGGGCCTGGCGCGGGGCGGTAAGCCCATCGGGCATGTCCAGGTTCACCAGCTGCCAGGGCACTGGTGACCACACCAGCAGGTACATGGCCATGACCTCGGCGAAGGTCACCAGGTGGTTGTCGGCGTTGCTGGACGAGAAGATCGGCTTGCGCTTGCCGCCGAAAAAGCGCTCGCGCAGGGTTTCGTTGCGTTCCTGCGCCGGCAGCAGGTCGGCGCGGTGGTAATAGCAGGCCGGGTGCTGGTAGAGCGCCTGGCTGTCGGGCACCACCGCACCCTCCAGTTGCTCGTCGAACAGGCCCAGGCGCGCAATCAGGCTGTGGATGGCGCGCAGCATCGGGCCGGCGACGTCGTCAGCATAGACCTGGTCGCCGGTCATCAACAGCACGGCGGGCCGGTCCGCGGGGCTTTCGCAGGCCTGCAGCAGGCGGTCGGCGCAGAGCAGGCCATCGGCGGCCGGAAAATGCGGCTTGCGGCAGGAACCGTGCAGCAGGTGGTCGAGCCGATCGCGCAGCACCAGGCTTGGGCGCTGGGCGCCGGAGTAGAGAAGGTGCGGCGCCCAGCCGGCGATGCCCTGGCCGTTGATGAGCAGGTCATAGTCGAGCAGCTGGTTGCAGGGCAGGGGGTGGGTGAAGTAGATGTCCAGCAGGTGGATGAAGGCGTGCTGGCCCACCGTGACTACCTGGCAATCGACCCGGGCCTCGCTTGCCGGAAAGATGAATTCGGGTTGCAGTGGTTGCGTGGCGACCAGCCAGATGGCCAGGCGCTGAGGTTCCAGGCGGCGCAGTACCGGGCCGGCGAGTACGAGGGGCAATGGGGTAGAGGAGGTCATCGACAGCTCTGAGGGCTAACCGGCCCTATCGCCGGCAAGCCAGCTCCCACAGGTACAGCGCGGATCTCGAAGGCTGTGCAGTAACTGTGGGAGCAACTGTCTTGCTCAATTTCTAAAAGCTGGCGTGATCCCTGTGGGAGCGGGCTTGCCCGCGAACACGGGCGAAGCCCGTGCC
>NZ_JADLJS010000033.1 GCF_015680405.1 Pseudomonas pudica | reverse complement strand
GCACGGGCTTCGCCCGTGTTCGCGGGCAAGCCCGCTCCCACAGGGATCACGCCAGCTTTTAGAAATTGAGCAAGACAGTTGCTCCCACAGGTACTGCGCTGCCTTCGGGGCCTGGGGGCTCTGTGGGAGCTGGCTTGCCGGCGATAGGGCCAGTGCAGGCAAAACGCGCCAGATGAATTTTTCTTAAATCGCCGCTTGGCTATTCTTTGGCACAATCAAGTCTCCATTAGATGCCCGGGAACCAGCATGCCTCGCGTACTGACCATCGAAGACGACGCCGTCACCGGCCAGGAAATCGTCGCCGAACTTACCAGCCACGGCCTGGAGGTGGATTGGGCCGACAATGGCCGTGAAGGCCTGGCCAAGGCCATTGCCGGCGGCTACGACCTGATCACCCTGGACCGCATGCTGCCAGAGGTCGATGGCCTGACCATCGTCACCACCCTGCGCAGCCTCAAGATCGCCACGCCAATCCTGATGATCAGCGCCCTCTCCGACGTCGACGAGCGGGTACGCGGCCTGCGTGCCGGGGGTGACGACTACCTGACCAAACCGTTCGCTTCCGACGAGATGGCCGCGCGGGTCGAAGTGCTGCTGCGCCGCAACAGCGTGCCCATGACCCAGACCCGCCTGCAGGTTGCCGACCTGCAACTGGACCTGATCAGCCACGAAGCCCGCCGCGGCGAACAGACCCTCAACCTGCTGCCCACCGAGTACAAGCTGCTGGAGTACCTGATGCGCCATAGCGGCCAGGTGATCACGAGAATGATGATTTTCGAGGAAGTCTGGGGCTACCACTTCGACCCGGGCACCAACCTCATCGATGTGCACATCGGCCGCCTGCGCAAGAAAATCGACTCACCCGGCCAAACGCCGCTGATCCGTACGGTACGGGGCTCCGGCTATGCCATTGCTGAACCCGTCTAAGGGCTGGAGCTCCTCGACCAGCCGCCTGCTGGCGCTGTACAGCTTTCTGTTCGTGGCCTGGAGCAGCATCCTCATGGGGGTGCTGTACTTCGAGGTATCCAGCTACCTGAACAAACTCACCCGCCATTCGATGCTGCAGCGCCAGCACCTGTTCGCGCACATGAGCGGCAAACAGCTGGACGACGCTCTGGTCGCCAGCCAGGCCTTCGAAGAGCGCAGCTTCGATGCCTACGGCTTGTTCGACAACCAACTCAACCCGATTGGCGGGCGCATTCGTGCCATCCCGCCGGAGCTGGGGCTGGACGGCAAGGTTCACGAACTCAAGCGCTGCCTGGACGCCGACGACCCGCACATGCCGCGTGACAGCTGCGACGCGGTGGCGATCAAGGTGCAGGATGGCCGCTGGCTGGTGCTGGTGCGCGACAACGGCTCGCTGTTCGTGGTCACCCGGATCATCCTGCATGCCCTGCTCTGGGGTATCTCGCTGACCCTGATCCCCGGATTTGCCGGCTGGTACCTGCTCAGGCGGCGCCCACTCAAGCGCATTCGCGCGATCCAGGCCCAGGCCGAACTGATCGTCGCCGGTGACCTTACCCACCGCCTGCCGCTGTCGGCCCGGCGTGACGAGTTGGACATGCTGGCGGCCATCGTGAACGCCATGCTCGACCGCATCGAGCGGCTGATGCACGAGGTCAAGGGCGTATGCGACAACATTGCCCACGACCTGCGCACCCCGCTCACGCGCCTTCGCGCCCAGCTGTACCGCATTCGCCAGCAAAGTGACGTCGACTCCACCCAGGCCGAGGCACTGGACCAGGCCATCGGCGAAACCGACACCCTGATGGCGCGCTTTCGCGGCTTGTTGCGCATCAGCGAACTGGAAGACCGCCAGCGACGGGCAGGTTTCGTCCAGCTTGACCCGTACGAACTGCTAGTGGAGTTGCATGACTTCTACCTGCCTTTGGCCGAAGATGGTGGCATCCGCCTGGAACTGCAGCAGCCGGCCGAACTGCCAGCATTGCATGGTGACCGCGAGCTGCTGTTCGAGGCATTGGCCAACCTGGTGGGCAACGGCATCAAGTTCACGCCCGAGGGTGGGCTGGTGCGGATATCTGCGACGCAGGACGACAAGGGCCTGCACCTGGCCATCGAGGACAGCGGGCCGGGTATTCCGGAAGAGGAACGGGCAGCAGTGCTGAAGCGCTTCTACCGTAGCGATGAAGGCCACCGCCATGCGGGGTTCGGGCTGGGGTTGTCGATCGTTGCGGCGATCGTCGACCTGCATGGGTTCGGGCTGGAGGTGGGGGAAAGCGAGCTGGGTGGGGCCAGATTGGTGTTGCACTGCCCGCTTGCGGGCCTGGTCAAGTAAAGGCCGGGGGCCGCCATGCGGCCCATTCGCAGCACAAGGCTGCTCCTACAAAGGGAACGCGTATCCCTGTGGGAGCAGCCTTGTGCTGCGAACGGGCTGCAAAGCAGCCGCAACAGCACCGATCAGTCGGCCAGACGCCAGGTAGTCCCACCCTTGCTGTCTTCCAGCACCACACCCATGGCGGTCAGCTGGTCGCGAATGCGGTCGGACTCGGCCCAGTTCTTGTCCGCACGCGCCTGCAGGCGCGCCTGGATCAAGCCCTCGACCTCAGCGGCATCCACCTTGCCTTCGGCACCGGCGCGCAGGAAGTCATCAGCTTCCAGCTGCAGCACACCCAGCACATCACCCAACTCGCGCAAGCGACCGGCCAGGCCGGCCGCAGCCTCCACGTCGCTGTCGCGCAGGCGGTTGATCTCGCGCACCAGGTCGAACAGCACGGCGCAAGCTTCGGGGGTGCCGAAGTCGTCGTTCATGGCCACGCTGAAGCGCTCGACAAAGTCTTCGCCACCCTTGGCCGCCACCCGTGGCAAGCCGCGCAAGGCGTGATAGAAGCGCTCCAGTGCGCCCTTGGCATCGCGCAGGCTGTCTTCCGAGTAGTTGATCGCGCTGCGGTAGTGGCTGGCCACCAGCAGGTAGCGCACCACTTCAGGGTGGTACTTCTCGAGCACGTCACGGATGGTGAAGAAGTTGTTCAACGACTTGGACATCTTCTCGCCATTGATCCGGATCATGCCGCAGTGCATCCAGGCGTTGGCGTACTGCTTGCCGGTGGCCGCCTCGCTCTGGGCAATCTCGTTCTCGTGGTGCGGGAACTCCAGGTCGCTGCCGCCGCCGTGGATGTCGAAGCTCTCACCCAGGCAGCAGGTGGACATCACCGAGCACTCGATGTGCCAGCCCGGACGCCCCGGGCCCCATGGCGATTCCCAGCTCGGCTCGCCCGGCTTGACGCCCTTCCACAGCACGAAGTCCAGCGGGTCCTGCTTGGCTTCGTCGACCTCGATACGGGCACCGATGCGCAGGTCTTCGATCTTCTTGCGCGACAGCTTGCCGTAGCCGACGAACTTGCCGACGCGGTAGTACACGTCACCGTTGCCCGGTGCGTAGGCATAACCCTTGTCGATCAGGGTCTGGATCATCGCGTGCATGCCGGCGATATGGTCGGTGGCACGCGGTTCCTGGTCCGGCGGCAGGATGTTCAGGCGGCGCTCGTCTTCGTGCATCGCGTCGATCATGCGGGCGGTCAGGGCTTCGAAGCTTTCGCCGTTCTCGTTGGCCCGGTTGATGATCTTGTCATCGATGTCGGTGATGTTGCGCACATAGGTCAGCTCGTAGCCGCTCTTGCGCAGCCAGCGGGTGACCAGGTCGAAGGCCACCATGCTGCGGCCATGGCCCAGATGGCAGTAGTCGTATACGGTCATGCCGCAGACGTACATGCGCACCTTGTTGCCATCCAGCGGTTTGAAGGTTTCCTTCGCTTTGCTCAGCGTGTTGTAGATGGTAAGCACGGCGGTTCCTCAGCTGCCCCAGGAGTCACGCAGAGTGACAGTGCGGTTGAACACCGGGCGGCCCGGCTGGCTGTCTTTCAGGTCGGCGCAGAAGTAGCCTTCGCGTTCGAACTGGAAGCGGTCCTCGGGCTGCGCCTGGGCCAGCGACGGTTCGGCACGGCAGCCGCTGAGCACTTGCAGCGAGCCTGGGTTGATGTTGTCCAGGAAGGTGCCGCCCTCCTCGGTCTTTTCCGGGTTCGGCGAGCGGAACAGGCGGTCGTACAGGCGCACTTCGCACTCGACGCTGCCCTCGGCCGGTACCCAGTGGATCACGCCTTTGACCTTGCGGCCTTCCGGGTTCTTGCCCAGGGTGTCCGGGTCGTACGAGCAGCGCAGCTCGACGATGTTACCGTCGGCATCCTTGACTGCCTCGTCGGCGCGGATCACGTAGCTGCCGCGCAGGCGCACTTCACCGGCCGGTTCCAGGCGCTTGTAGCCCTTCGGCGGCTCTTCCATGAAGTCGTCGCGGTCGATGTACAGTTCACGGGAGAACGGCAGCACGCGCACGCCCATGTCTTCCTTCGGGTGACGCGGCAGTTCGAGCTGCTCGACCTGGCCTTCCGGGTAGTTGGTGATGACTACCTTCAGCG
The DNA here is from genome assembly GCF_015680405.1 of Pseudomonas pudica. Classification (GTDB taxonomy): domain Bacteria; phylum Pseudomonadota; class Gammaproteobacteria; order Pseudomonadales; family Pseudomonadaceae; genus Aquipseudomonas; species Aquipseudomonas pudica. The sequence goes on along the minus strand of NZ_JADLJS010000033.1, from coordinate 56,222 downwards.
GGCGCAGCACGCACATAGCGCGCGGTGCGGTGCGGTCCAGGTCGTCACGGATGCTGAACTCGAGCATCGACATGTCCACCACGCCGTCGGAACGGTTGGTGCCGATCATTTCGCAGAAGTTGCGTATCGAGGCCGGGGTGTAGCCACGACGACGGAAGCCGGACAGGGTCGACATGCGTGGGTCGTCCCAGCCTTCGACGTGCTTTTCGTCCACCAGCTGCTTGAGCTTGCGCTTGGAAGTGATGGTGTAGTTCAGGTTCAGGCGGCTGAACTCGTACTGGCGCGGGTGTGCCGGCACCGGCAGGTTGTCGAGGAACCAGTCGTACAGCGGACGATGCCCTTCGAACTCCAGGGTGCAGATCGAGTGGGTGATGCCCTCGATGGCGTCCGACTGGCCATGGGTGAAGTCGTAGTTCGGGTAGATGCACCACTTGTCACCGGTCTGGTGGTGGTGGGCATGGCGGATACGGTACAGGATCGGGTCGCGCAGGTTCATGTTCGGCGAGGCCATGTCGATCTTGGCCCGCAGCACGCGCTCGCCATCCTTGAACTCACCGGCCTTCATGCGGGCGAACAGGTCGAGGTTCTCGTCAACGCTGCGCTCGCGGAACGGGCTGTTCTTGCCCGGTTCCTTGAGGTTGCCACGGTACTCCTTGGCCTGCTCGGGGGTAAGGTCGCAGACGTAGGCCTTGCCACGCTTGATCAGCTCGACCGCCCAATCGTGCAACTGGTCGAAGTAGTCGGAGGCGTAGCGCACATCGCCGGCCCAGTCGAAGCCCAGCCACTTGACATCGCTCTGGATGGCGTCGATGTACTCCTGGTCTTCCTTGGCCGGGTTGGTATCGTCGAAACGCAGGTGGCAGACGCCCCCGAATTCCTTGGCCAGGCCGAAGTTGACGCAGATCGACTTGGCGTGACCGATGTGCAGGTAGCCATTGGGCTCCGGCGGGAAACGGGTGACGATGCTGCTGTGCTTGCCCGAGTCCAGGTCGGCCTGGATGATCGGCCGCAGGAAGTTCGCAGGGACAGCGGGGGCGCCTTTGGCAGCGGCGTTGGGCGCGTTGTCGGCAGTGGGCTTGCTCATAGGATCCTTGAATGCACGTGTCCGGCCTGGGTAGGCCGATTGAATCAAAGGGCCTATCATAGCCGAAGCAGTCAAGCTGCTGACAGTCGGGCCCGGACAAACTGGCGTGATTTATCACGGCTTTTTGCCGCAGCCTGGCAAAATGGCCAGTGCGCGCCATGTGTCGCGATCGCCTGATCCTGCGTCAGGTGATAACCCGCGCCCTGCGCACCCTAATTCCGATTGCCTTGAAAGAGCGAGTTTCAGCATGTCCAAAGTCAAACTGAGCACCAACCACGGCGACATCGTCCTGCAGCTGGACGCCGAGAAAGCGCCGCTGACTACCGAAAACTTCGTTCAGTACGTCAAGGACGGCCACTACAATGGCACCGTGTTCCACCGTGTGATCAAGGGCTTCATGATCCAGGGCGGCGGCTTCGAGCCTGGCATGAGCCAGAAGAAGACCCGCGCCAGCATCCAGAACGAAGCCGACAACGGCCTGAAGAACAAGAAGTACAGCATCGCCATGGCCCGTACCATGGAACCGCACTCCGCCTCGGCGCAGTTCTTCATCAACTCGTCCGACAACGACTTCCTCAACCACAGCGGCAAGAACGTGCAGGGCTGGGGCTACGCGGTATTCGGCGAAGTGATCGAAGGCCGTGAAATCGTCGACGCCATCGAAAAGGTCGCCACCGGTTCCAAGGCCGGCCACCAGGACGTGCCGAAGGACGACGTGATCATCGAGAAAGCCGAGATCGTTGAGTGATCCTGCTGATCTCCGATCTGCACCTGCAAGAAGAACGCCCGGACATTACCCGGGCGTTTCTTGATCTGCTCGATGGCCGTGCCCGCCACGCCAAGGCGTTGTACATCCTTGGCGACTTCTTCGAAGCCTGGGTCGGCGACGATGCCATGACGCCCTTCCAGCAGTCGGTCTGCCAGGCCATGCGTCAGCTGAGCGACAGCGGCACGGCCATCTACCTGATGCATGGCAACCGTGATTTCCTGATTGGCCAGGCCTTCTGCGACGCTGCGGGCTGCACGTTGCTGCAAGACCCCAGCGTGATCGAGCTGGGTGGTGAGCAGGTGCTGCTGATGCATGGTGATACCTTGTGCACCCGCGACCTGGCCTACATGAAAATGCGCCGCTTGCTGCGCAACCCGCTGAGCCTGTGGGTGTTGCGGCACCTGCCGCTGTCTGCCCGCTACAAGCTGGCCCGCAAGCTACGCAGCGAAAGCCGTACGCAAACGCGGATGAAGTCCACCGAGATCGTCGATGTCACGCCGGAGGAAGTGCCGAAGGTAATGGCGGCGCATGGTGTACGTACCTTGGTGCATGGGCATACCCATCGGCCGGCGATACACAAGCTGGTGGTCGACGGGCAACCGGCACGGCGTATCGTGCTGGGCGACTGGGACCGCCGCGGTTGGGCCTTGCAGGTTGACGAACAAGGGTTTCAGCTGGCGCCGTTCGAGTTTTCCTGACCAACCGAGTCGCTCTCTTCGCGGGTAAGCCCGCTCCCACAGGTATCGTGCCGCTTGCAGCTTTGGTGCAATACCTGTGAGAGCGGGTTTACCCGCGAAGAGGCAGACACAGGCTAACGCCTCAAGGCCGGCTGACCACTGCCCCCTTGTCCCGCTCACTGATCACCACTTCCCGATACTCCGGATCAGCCTTGATCTGCGCATCGGTAAACGGAATCACCACCAGTTGCCCGGCCGCAAACGCCTTGGTCTGGTCAGCGGCATGCACCGAAGCCGCTTCACTCGACTGGGAAAACGCCAACAGCCCGCGGGCCTGCGGCCCCTTGTCGGTAAAGCTGACCAGTTGCAGGTAGCTGGTTCCACTGACCACCAGCCGCTTGCCCTGCCCGTGCGGCACGCTGTAGATCGCGTTGTAAACGCCCAAAGCCTGCGGGCCACCCGGCACCGGTGTGCCATCGCTCGCCTGTTGCACCTGCCCCCAGCGCGCATCCCCTGCCATGCCGCTGTCACTCACCTGCTTGTGCGACGCCAGTGCGGCCTGGTGCAGCAACTTGCGCACGGCCGCCCGCTCTACCGCCAGCCCTCGTGGGGTGTGCTGCGGGTCGGCCGGGTCGAAAGCCACCCGCCAGCTTTCCGGATGCTCGGCCAAGGTATCGAACAGGTTCTGGAAATGCACCAGGCCAATGCCGCTGTCCAGGTCAGCCTTGCCATTCCAGGCAGCCAGGCTGCTGCATACCGCCCGCACATCCGTATCGGCGCCCTTGCACCACTGCAGCAGGTCAGGCAATACCAGGCTGGCCAGGTAGACCTCGTCATCGGTCACCATGCGCTGCAGGTCGTCAACGCCCAGGCGGGCCGTGCCCTGCAGGCGTTGCAGGGCAAAGCGGCCACGCATGCCCAGCGGCTGGTCACTGCGGCTGACCAGCGGCGAATAACCGGTCAGCGGCTGCGCCGGGTTGGCCATCCAGGCCGGGTCGTTGGAATTCTGCACGAAATCTTCGCGCTCCAGGCTCGGCAGCAGCCGCGCAGGGAAGATTCCCGGCTGCGCGGCCTGCGCATCGACCTTCCACTGGCACGCACTGCGTGAGCCATCCAGTACCACCAGGCGCCCCTGTGCCTGCGGGTTGCTGCACGCACTCAGCAGTTGCTGATCCACATAAGGCACCACTGACTGGTTCAGGTACAAGGCCTTGCCTGCCGGGTCCACCGCCAGCGTGTTGACCCAGGGGATGCCCTGCAGCTGTTCGATCGAGCCTTTCAACGTTGCAAGGCTGTCGGCACGGTTGATCTGGTACCACTGCTGCAACACCCGAGTGTTCTCTAAGTTGGCGTCGCGCAGGCTGTACGCGGCTTGCGTATCCCAGTCCAGGCGCCCCGGCCATTGCACCACCGGGCCGAATTGCGAGCTGTAGACCTGGCGCTGTACCTGGTTCAGGCTGCCATCCTCGGCCTTGACCGCAACACTGACGGTCTGCCGGGCCAGCGGCAGCGACCTGCCATCGAGCAGGTAGCGGGTCGGGTCCTTGGGGTCGAGTTGCAGGCGGTACAGGGTGAAGTGCTTCGATGTGTCGACGGTATGCGTCCAGGCCAGATGCTGGTTGAAACCGATGTTGACCACCGGCAGGCCCGGCAATGCCGCCCCCATGACATCGAGCTGGCCGGGAATGGTCAGCTGCATCTGGTAGAAGCGCATGCCACCCATCCACGGGAAGTGCGGGTTGGCCAGCAACAGACCGCGGCCATTGGCCGAACGCCGAGCCCCGACGGCCACCGCATTGCTACCGCGCTCCGTGGCAAAACGCTGCTGCCTGGCCAGCGCCGCGGCAAACCCTGCCGCCGTCGGCTGGCCGGCCTGGGTTGGTGGTTGCGCCCCGGCCAGCGCTTCGACGAACTGCCCGACACCGCCTTCGGCGAGCAGCCGACGGGTCAACTTGACCAGGTCCTCGCTGCTGATCGGCCGCAACCACTCGCCGTTGCCACATTCGGCGGGCAACCCCTTGCTGCGGCGCTCGGCCAGCGCCCGGTTGTAGCCGCTGGCATAACCTGCCAGCAGCGCCTGCACCGGCGCTGGCTGCGCCTGCAAGAACGCATCGACTGCCGCTGGTGTGTTGAGCCAGGCGAAGAACACATCGCTGGCCAGGTTGTCACGCTGCTCCAAGGTCTTGCCCTTGGCACCGAAGTAGCGCGAGCGCTCGCCACTCACGGTCAGCACTTCATTGGCCAGCAGGCACAGGTTGTCCTGGGCATAGGCGTAGCCGATGCCATAGCCCAGGCCGCGCTCGTCCTTGGCAACGATGTGCGGCACCCCGTAAGTGGTTCGGCGAATCTGCGCACTGGCATCGGCTGCGGCGGACTGCACCGGCGCTGCGCCGACGCTGAAGGCTGCCAAGGCGGCAGCCAGGCCTGCGCAAGTCATGGGATGGGAAAGTGGAAGCACGGGCAATCCTCGGGTTCGGGGTCATCCCGATCAGACGAATGGCCAGATGAAAATTTTACGTATTACAAGGCAATGGAACGTCTTGAACAGAACCAGGCTTTTTTTTGCGCGTGGGCTGCAGTTTTTCCGTTCTCATTCGTCCTAGTAAGTGAGGCACCCAGATTTCGGGTTCGTCCACGAAAAGGAGCATTCACATGTACAACCCGCAACCCTCGATCCAGGCTGGGCGTGTCCCAGGCAAAACGCCCACGGAACGGGACGTTTTTGCTGACGAGCGCATCGGCAACGAACAGATCCGCGAGCTGTTGCGCAGTTTCGGCCTGCGTACCAGCCTGATCCGCCTCAAGGTCATCGATGCCTTGCACGCCGCCGACCGCAGTGGCCGCAGCATTGGCGTGCGCGGCGTACACGCGCAACTGGAACAGCTGGATATCCCGCTGTCGTTCCTCAGCGTGCGCGAAGTGCTCAAGCGGTTGTGCAGCGAGGGTGTCATCCAGCTGGGTAGCGACAAATGCTACAGCCTCGACCCGCAAGCGCGCGCTGTGCTCGAGCGAAGGCCTTTGCGCTGAGCGCGTGGCCGGCCATGCCTGGCCGGCCCGGCAAGGTCAGGGTTTGACCTTGCGCCGCAGTATGCCGTTGATCACCACGACCACCACCGCGATGGCGATGGCCAGCATCTGGAAGGTCTGCTCACTGATCGTGCCCTGCTTCTGCAGGTGGGACAGGCCCAGCATCAGGCCCAGTACCACCAGGATGATCAGAAGGGAATATTTGAGGCGCTGCACGTGTGTCATCGAAGGTTCCTTGCAACATCAGGGGCAAATGGCTCGCAACGAGCCGCGGCAATGATACAACGGCCACCGGCCCCGGCGCTGCATTTCCTGCTGGGTGGGGCGGCGCCGGCCTGAAAGCATGGGGCTCCCAAGCACCCATGCCGGAGGCACCATGTACAAACCCCTTCTGTTCGCGTCGCTGTTCCTGACGCCCTTTTCCCTTCATGCGCTGGACACCCACCAGACCCCGCCCGAGCAACTGCTCGAACTGGGCCGCGAACTGGCTGCCAGCGCGGGCGCCAGCCAATGGCAACAGCTGTGGCAACGCGTGCGCCAGGCCGGTTACCTGCAGGCAAAGGGTGCGTCGTTACATTTCACTGTCGCCCCCGCGCAACTGCCCGAGCTAGCCCGGCAAACCCTGGCCCAGGCCGACCAGGTACAAGCACAGCTGCAGACTCAGGCACTGTACCGCCGCAGCTTTGCAGACCAGGTCATCGGCCACCGTGACGGGCAGCCGCTGCACGCGCTGTGCCTGCTGGTCAATTGGCGCACGCTGCCACAAGGTATGCGCGACGCCCCTCAGGCCTACCTGCGCAGCGCAAGTTTGCTGAGCAGCTATCCGTGTGATTGAGGGTTACCACACCCAAGGCAAAGCACTGAGAGTGCCCTGATCGGAAATCACCCGCCACAGCCAAATGTTGAAGCCATGTCCTACAACGCCGGATATCGCTGCCTGCAAAACCTGTTCGCGGAAGCTACAAGCCCCAACCCATATGGCGCCTAGCGACACGCCTCGGCTGTCACAGAAAATCCAGTCACACCTACGACATAACGCCGCTGGTGATCGGGTAGCACAGCCCATCCGTCCCGAAGGAGCGCCATATGCAACTGCCAGACTTGAGCCACATCGATATCAGCCAACTGCCCCATTCGCTGCAGGCCTTGATCGACTGCATCGGCATCGAAAACGCCTACCAGCTGACCTGCGCCTACGGAGGCAGGCCCAAGTACATCCCCAAGCACCGCGAGCGCACCAAGCTTGCCGACGTGCTGCCGGCCGAAGCGCTGGACGCGCTGATCAAGCGCTTTGCCGGTGTCGCCCTGGAAATTCCCAAGGCTGACCACTTCATGCGCCAGTTACGCAACCTGCAGATTCAGAAGGAAAGCGCCAGCGGCTTGTCCCGCAGCCTGCTCGCTGACAAGTACGGCCTGAGCCTGCGCCAGATCGGCAACATTCGCCGCCAGGAACATTGCGCTCGCTGAAGCCCTGGCATCGTGACCACGATTGGCAACCACGTTTTTAACCCAACCAGAAAGAGAACCCAGCAATGTCGATAGATAACAGCCTCATCGGCTCCGTAATCAATGCCCTGCCGATGGACCGAATGATCGCAGGCCCCTTGCAGGCCATGGTCCAGGCCCAGGTCACCGCCAGCAAATCCTACGCCGACTTCCTGATGCAGGTGTGCGTCCAGGACGGCAAGGCCGTGGCTATCCAGTTCGACTACGACGAAACCATCGTTGACGAACAAGGCGAATACAAGGGCGTGGTCAGCAAGACCATGAAGGTGCCGCTGGTGGCGGCAATCACCCACCCGAACATCTCCATCGAAGAAGGTAATGTCGAGTTCGAGCTGGTCATCAACCAGATGTCGGAAGACGTTTCCAGCAAGGACATGAACGCCGAGGCAAGCGGTTCGCTGGGCTGGGGGCCGTTCAAGCTCAACGTGAAGGGCAGCGTCAGCCACAAGTCCACGCAAACCCGCAAGACTGACACCCGCGCCCGCTATGCCTTCAACACGACCTTGAAACGCCAGGAGCCGCCTGAAGCGATGATGCGGGTGATCGACTTCCTGACCGACGCCGCGACAAAGCCGACCGTGGTCAAAACCGCCAAACTGGACAGCCAGGACGTAATTTCCCAGGCCGATACCTTGAAGAGCCCAGCAGCTACCGGTACTGCAGCTACCGGTACTGCAGCCACCGGTTCTGCAGCCACCGGCGCCGCAGCCACCGGTGCTCCGACCCCCGGCGCAAGCACCCCTTGAGGCACGCCCCCCTGCCCCGAACAGCCCCCCTGACCAGGGGGGCACCACCTGGCCCGAGGAGTCGAATCATTGGATAAAGCCCCTACCCCCATGACGTCAATCGACCTGCGCGAAATCACCCGTGGCCTGCAGGAAGCCGCCAGTGCTACCAACAGCCTGATCGCGCAGCAGTACATCAACCTGTTCGACCAGTTTTTCGAATGCGACACCGGGGCGCTGGGCGCGCCCATGAAAGCCAAGATGGTCGAGGTGGCCATGGACGGCCAGCACATCATGCGCGTACCACTGTTTGCGCTGGTGTCTCCCAAGGGCCTGGCCCTCGAGCGCATGCAGGTCGACCTTTCGGTTAGGGTCAAAGGCACCGAAGCACAGCAGGCATTGCTCACCGCTGGCGAAAACAACGCCGCCAGCTTCAAGGTCACCATCGGCGGCCAAGGGCGTCAGGGGGACAGCCGTGACCCAGACGAAGTGCAGATCCGCATGCAGTTCCAGGCCAGCGAACCACCAGAAGCCCTCAACCGGCTGATCGAGGAATACACCAACCTGATGATCCCGGTACGCGCCCCCAGCCCGCCGCCCTCGCCCGACACCAATGAGTTCATCGAGGCAGCCATCGTCCGTTGACGGCCACCCCGCACCGCCTCAGAAGTCGCGCTTGTAGAAAATGTCCAGTGAGCTGGCCAGCCCGCTGGCAGCCTCGAGGTACACCTTCTTGCTCAGCTTGTAGCGCAATGCAATGGTGTTGGCGGGCTCGAACACCCCCACACCGTAGCGCAAGCTCAGTTTCTCGGTGAGGTTGCCGCTGGCGACCACGCTGGTGGTATTGCCCGAACCTTCGGTGTCCAACTGGAAGTCGTCGATGCCCAGGCTGGAGGCCAGGCTGCCGGTGATGCCGGCGCTACCCGCCAGGCCCAGACCCAAGGCTGCCTCGGCGAGCATGTTGTTGTCTTCGCCGGAAGCGCCCAGCGGCCGCCCCAGTACCAGGTAAGACAGCGCCTGCTCCTGGCTCATGGCCGGCTCCGAAAACACTTTGCTGGTGGGCTGCTCTGCACTGCCGCTAAGGCGGATACCGGCAATCACGTCGTCGACCTTGCGGATCGCTTCGATGTCCAGGTACGGCTGGTCGATCGGGCCCGCGAAAAGCAACCGCGCACGGCGAATGGTCAGGCGCTGACCGTAGGCGCGATAGCGGCCGTCGGCCAGGCTCAGCTCGCCACGGGTGTCGAGGTTGTCGCCGATGTGCACATGGCCAAGCAGGTTCGCCGTGAGGCCAAAGCCACTGAACGAAAGCTTGTCGCGGCCCACTTCGACATCGATGTCCATGGCCATCGCCATTGGTGGCTTGCCCTCTTCGGTCTGGTGGCCGACGATCACCGTGTCATCTGAAACCTTGACCGTGGACGGTGGCAGCTCGCGTACAGTGATCGTGCCTTTGGGCACCTGTACCTTGCCGGTCACCGCCAGCTTGTCATCGACCAGGCGCAAGGTCAGGTCCGGGGCGACTTCCAGCGTCGCATAGGGCTCGACCGTGACGGGCAATTGCTGGCCCTGCAGACGCAGGTCCATGCCCAGTGCCTGGCCCCAGGTGAGGTTGCCATTCAATTGGCCGCGGCCCGCCTCACCGCTGCGCCAACCGCCATTGAGTTGTACCTGCTCGCCGGCAATCAATGCCTGCAATGACAGGTCCTCGAGGCTGACCGGCAGCTCGGCGCCACTGACTTCGCCGCCGTTGAGCATCAGGTTGCCGTTGACCTGCGGCGTCAGCAAGGTACCCGACAGCCGGCCACTGCCATTGAGCTGCCCGGCCAGGCGCTCGACCATCGGCACGAACGGACGCGTTACCGACAGGTCGAGGCCGGCCAGGCGGAAATCACCCGACAGCGGCTTGTTCTTGCCCAGCGGATCAAGGCGGGTGTTGACGGTCAGCTCGCCCAGGCGCTCGCCGCGGAACGCCAGGCGAGTATCGATGCGCCTTGGCGCCAGCGTGCTGTCCAGGCGCAGGGCCTGGTACGGGAAGTCGACCCAGCGGTCCTTGTCGCGCACGCGCAGGGTACCGCCACTGGCGTCGACGACGATAGTGCCCTTGGGGCCGCTGGCCGGAATGTCCAGATTGATGTCGGCATTGAGCAGGCCCTGCCAGGCGAAGTCCTTCGGCAGCCACTGGGCCAAGCTGTCCAGCGGGAACTGCTTGAGGTGGTAGCGCAAGCGTGGCTCGGGGGCCAGGCGCTGATCGTCGCCGCACAGGCTGGCCTGCCCGGAACGCCAGCAGTGCGCAGCAAAGTCCAGCTGGCCGCTGGCCAACCGCTGCAGGCGTGCCGGTGCCTGCAACTGCCAATCCTGGCCGCCGGCCTGGATCCGCCCACTCGCCAGGCGCCCGCGCCAGTCACCCTTGTTCAACTGGCCATCCAGGCCGAGGTCGAGTTTGAGCTGCGGGCCGTCCAGCGCCAGGGTCAAGGCTTGCTGGCGAATGTCGCCTTTGCCGTTGGCCTGCAAGGTACCCAATGCCGTGTCACCCAGGTGAATGCCGCTGGCCTTGAGTTCGATCACGCCGCGCTGGGCGTTGTCCAGCCGGGCATCCAGGTCCAGCTGCTGCAGGCGGTTTTCCGCCTGGGCCAGCCGCTGGCCCTGCAGTGTCAGCGTACCTTGCGGGGCCTGCAAGGTACCGGCGACGTCCAGCCGGCCCTTGACCTGGCCCTGCAATCTTGGCCACAACTGGCCCAGGCGCGGCAGGTCCAGGTCGACCCGCCCGGCCAGGCGCTGCTGCAGGCTGCCACTGCCATTGATGCGGTTACTCCCGAGCTGGATTGCCAGCGCGCCCAAGGTCCAGCTCTGCCCTGCCCCTTGGGCCTCGACCTTGAGCATTGCCGGCTGGCCGCGCAAGCGGCCTTTCAGGTCAAGCTGGGCATCCAGGCTCAGGGCATCGCCTTTCATTTCGCCTTTGCTGCGCAGCGGCCCCGCCAGGGTACCCGGCAGCTCGGCCAGCCAATAGGCTGGGTCGAGCGCCGACAACTGCAGGTCGACATCCCATGCCAGGGTGTCTGCAAAGCGCACGGCGACACTACCGGCAGCCTTGCCTTGCCCGGCACTCAGCGCCAACTGCGGCAGCTTCACCTGACTCAAGTCACCTTCGAACGGGCTGGCCAGGCTGAACGCGCCGGCCGGGCCATCCAGGTCGCCATTGAATGTGCCCTGGTAGTTGCCATCGCGATAACGCACCTGGGCCAAGAACCGCTTGAGGGTGACTTCGGGCGGCGTCTCAAGTGGATACAAGCGCAGCCACGGGAAGTCCTGCCAGTCCAATTGGGCGTCGGCGACCAGACCTTGCTGCCAGTCAGCCGTGGCTTGCAACTTGACCCGCTGGGTATCGCTGGCGTTCAGGTCCAGGGCATCGAGCCTGGCACCTTTGCTGTCGACCAGCCCGGACAACAGCACAGCGATCGGCGACTGCTCGGCCGGCAGGCTGGCCGCCCCCGACAGTTGATAGCCCTTGAGCAGGTCGCCCCGGGCGTCGAGCTTGAGCTGGTTGAGCTGCACGGTGTCGGGCAACGAGGCGGCCGGCTTGAAGGCCGCGGAACGGATCTGCAAGGTCGCCGGCAGGTGCTCGGCCAGCGCCTGCAATTGCCCGCTCAGCGTAGCGTCGAGGTAACCGCTGCTGGTGCCTGCGAGTTTCAGGGTTTTCTGCAGCTCGCCGGTGGCGGTCAGCGCCAGTTGCCAGGGTTTGCCGTCTACCGCGGGCAGCTGCAGCTGCGCCTGGAGTTGCACCGGCCAGTCGGCTTCGGGCTGCAGGTCGCCCTGCAGGCTCAACTGCAGGTCATCGCGCTGCAGGTGCAGGCTATCGATGCGCAGCCCGGTATTGGTCCAGTGCGCCTGCAGTTTCAGGTCGCCAAGCAGGTCATTGCCATCCATGCGCAACTGGCCAACCTTGACCTCGCCCAGTTCGATGGCCAGCGGCAAGCGCAGGGCCGGCAATTGCAGCGGGCCGCTGTCGGCCGGTTCGGCGCTGGGTGCAAAGGCCATGTCGATGCGCTGCGCCTGCAACTGGTCAATGCACAAGGTAGAGCGCAGCAGGCATGCCGGCGACCAGGCCAGCAGTGGTGCCTGTACCTCTACCATGCTGCCGGCATCGTCCCATCTCAGCCGGCTGGCTTGCCAGCTACCGGCCAGGCGGCCCTGGAAGTCAGCCACCTCAAGCCCGGGCACCTTGCCCAGCACCCAGCGGCTGCCGGCCTCGGTCCCCAGCAGCAGGCAGAGCGCCAGGCCCAGGCTTACGGCTCCCCCTAGCAGGCCCGCCAGAATGTACTTGATCACGCGTCTCACAGCTCAGGCCCCATGGAAAAGTGCAGGCGAATTCCCCCTTCATCGTCCAACGCCTTGGCCAGGTCCAGCCGCAACGGCCCGACCGGCGACACCCAGCGCACGCCAAAACCGACACCGGTCTTGAGGCTTGGCAGTTCCAGGTCGTTGAACGAGTTGCCCTGGTCGACGAAGGTTGCCAGCCGCCACTTTTCGGTCAACGAATACTGGTACTCGACACTGCCGGCCACCAGGTAGCGCCCGCCAATGCGGTCACCGTCGCTGTTCTTCGGCGACAGGGTCTGGTAGTCGTAGCCGCGCACGCTCTGGTCGCCACCGGCGAAGAAGCGCAGCGAGGGCGGAATGTTGTTCTTGAAGCCATTGGTCGCGCTGCCACCGAACTGCACCCGGCCAAGCAGGCGGTGGTCATGGCCAAGGGTGGTCAGGCCCTTGAGCAGCACGTTGCCATGCAGCAGGTTGGTGTCCGAGACCAGCCCTTCCTTGGCCGCCTGCACATCGAACTGCAGGCGGTAGCCGTTATGTGGGTCGATGCGGTTGTCACTGCGCAGGAAGGAGAAACTCACACCCGGCATCAGCAGGTTGCTCAACCCGGAGTCATCACCCAGGCGGTACTCCTCGCGCTGGTACTTGAGGGAAATCACCCGCTGCCAGCCGCTTGGCAGTTTGCTGTGCCACTCGGGGCCCACCGTCAGCAGTTTGCTGAGGGTGTCGGTGCCGGCAATTTCTTCGTTCTGGTAGCCGCCAGCAAAGCGCAACTTGTCGGTCAGCGGCGGGTCGAGGGGGATGTCGTACCAAAGGCCGACGTTCTGCCGGGGCGCCGACAGTTCGGTTTCCCAACCGTAGCTATGGCCCTGCGGGTTGACCCAGTGGCGGGTCCAGTTGGCCTTGCCGCGTGGCCCGACGTCGGTCGAGAAGCCCAGGCCCAGGCCCATGGTGCGCGGTTTGCGGGTTTCCAGCCGGACATCCACGGGGATTTCTTCGCCCACGGCGGCGGTAGGTGCCGCATCCACGCGCACGCCTTCGAAGTAGCCGCTCGATTGCAGGTCATTGTTCAGCTCGGCGATCAGTTCCGAGTCGTAAGGTGTGCCTGGCTTGAACGACACCATGCGCTGCAGCAGGTCTTCGTCCAGCGGTGTGTCGCCACCGAAGGTGACGGCGCCCAGGTGATAGCGCGGGCCGCTCTGGTAGACCAGTTCGATATCGGCCACACCCGCCTGGGGGTCGACCGCCAGGCGCTGGCGGCTGAAGCGCCCACTGAAAAAGCCATAGCGTGACGCCTGGTTCTGGATCAGCCGCTTGGCATCTTCATAATGGCCATGGTTGAGCTGTTCGCCAGCGCGCAGGGCCTTGCTGTCGGGCACGCGAAAGGCCTTCATCTCGCTGGCAGGGCCTTCGATGCGTATGGTCACGTTGCGCAGGCGAATCGGCTCGCCGGGGTCGATGGTGATGATCAGTTGAGGGGAACGGTCAGCCTCGCTGGCGGGCTTGACCTCGGTATCGATCTGCGCCTGGTAGTAGCCAAGTGCCTGCGCAGCTTTGCGCGCCTGCTCCTGGGCGCCGCGACTGAAGCGCAGCAGCGCTTCTTCATCGCGGTCGCCAAGGGTACCGATATAGCCTTCGACATTGGCCTTGAGCGCCTTGTTGGCCGGTTTGACCTTCACCAGCAACTCACTCTGGCCCCATGCTGCGAAACTGGCGACCCAGATAACCAGGCCCCAGGTCAATCTTCCTGAATACGTCATGCGGCGCATGCTACCAGAGCCGGGCGCTCAAGGGAGCCGCCGCACGGTCTGCTCAGGCAAAAGCAGAATTGGAAGAGACCGGATTGGGATGGAAGAACACCCTCTCCCGGATTGGTCCTACAGCTACCTCGCCAATTTCCTCATAGCCCTGTCGCTGGTAAAAGGCCAGGTAGTGCTCGTTGCCAGTGTCCAGCACCACACCTTGGGTGCCAGGGTCGTCTGCGCACCAGTCATGCACAGCTTGTAACAATTGCTCGCCGTAGTGCTTGCCCTGAAATTGCGGGTGCACGCCCAACAGCGGCAGCACATGCACCTGATCGGTGGGCAGGCAGGTGGCCAGGGCGGCCTGGTAGTCCATGTAGCGGCGCGTACAGCGCAGGCCGGTGCCCATCATCATGCGCAGGCGCCAGGCCCAGCTGTCGGCCACCCCCAGCCGGCGCATCGGCGGCACGATCAGGGCCAGGGCGATCAGGCGGTCCTCCACCAGCAAGCCGATGGCGGGCAGTTGCAGGTAGAAGTGCTGGCGTACCCACTCGCGCACCATCACCCGCAGGCGCCGCTCATAACCTGGGCGCTGGGCCTCGAAGATATAGGCGAAGGTAGGTTCGTGACGGTAGGCGTTGTACAGCAGCGAACGCGCCTCGCGGCTGTAGCCGTCATCGAGCAGGCAGACACGGGCCGGGGTGGCAGTGGTTTCGGGCATTGCGGGCAGTCCTCCTGGAATGGGCTTACAGTGCCCTGGAAAGGACGTTAGCAGCAGGCACCCGAAGCCGCCATGCTGGTGATGGCAAGCGATGTCGGCTAGCATCGCGCCTTTTACCGGGATTATCTTTCCATGAAGATCGTCTGTTTCAACATCAACGGCCTGCGGGCCCGCCCGCACCAGCTGGCGGCGCTGATCGAAAAGCACCAGCCGGACGTGATCGGCCTGCAGGAAACCAAGGTCAGCGACGATCAGTTCCCGCTGGCCGACGTGCAGGCGCTGGGCTACCACGTGCATTACCACGGCCAGAAAGGCCACTATGGCGTGGCCCTGCTGTCGCGCCAGGCACCGCTGAGCCTGCACAAGGGCTTTGCCAGCGATGAAGAAGACGCCCAGCGCCGCTTTATCTGGGGCACCTTTGCCGATGCCGATGGCAACCCTGTCACCATCATGAACGGCTACTTCCCCCAGGGTGAAAGCCGCGACCACCCCACCAAGTTCCCGGCCAAGCAGCGCTTCTACAGCGACTTGCAGGCCCTGCTGGAAGGCCAGTTTCGCAACGACCAGCCGCTGCTGGTGATGGGCGACATGAATATCTCGCCGCAGGACTGCGACATCGGCATCGGTCCGGACAACGCCAAACGCTGGCTCAAGACCGGCAAGTGCAGCTTCCTGCCGGAAGAGCGCGAATGGATGGAACGTTTGAAAGCCTGGGGCCTGGTGGACAGTTTCCGCCACCTGTACCCGGAGGTTTCCGACCGCTTCAGCTGGTTCGACTACCGCAGCCGCGGCTTCGAGGACGAGCCCAAGCGCGGCCTGCGCATCGACCTGATCATGGCCTCGCAGCACCTGGTGCCGCGGATCAAGGATGCGGGTGTGGACTATGAGCTGCGCGGGATGGAAAAACCGTCGGACCATGCGCCGATCTGGCTGGAGTTGAGCTGATCGTCAGCTGAACGCACAGTACCTGCAGGAGCGGCTTTGTGTCGCGATGGGGCCGCCATGCGGCCTTATCGTGACCGCGTATCTGTCACAACCCCAACCGCAACGCCTCCCCCACCCCCGCCCGGCGCACATCGTCCGCCGCGCTGACCAGAGCAAAGTTGTAGGCCCCATGCGACCAATAACGCGCCTCCAGCTGGCCATCCACCCGCTGCCCGTCCGGCATGCGCCGGTACTGATCGCCCGGTGACCGCAGGAACAAGCTGATGCGCTGGCCCTTGCTATCCTCGAACACCAGCAATGCCGCCGGCCCTCGCTCATTGCTGAGCAGGCGCGCACCCACCGGTTTGAAACCGTAGCCGGCCAGGTCCGGCAACTGGCCCACGCTTTTGAAGTGGCGCCCCAGCCAGTCGCGCAACTGGCCCGGGTCGCTGGCCTGAATATCCAGTGCCTCGCTGCCGGCAAACAGGCGGTGCGCCTGAACCGCATCGGCCATCGGCAGGTCAACACGCGCCAAGGTGGCATCGCGCACCTGCCAACCACCCAGGCCACCCACGCCCAACGCCAACAACAATACCGCCGCCGTGGCCCAGCGGCGCTGGCGGCGTTGGCGCAATTGCCGGCGCAACTGCCCCAGGTCCAGCTGCGCAGCCCCGGGCACTTCGCCAAACCCGGCCAACGCCGCACGCAGGCGCCGGGCGTCGGCACGCCAGCCCTCGACCTTGGCCGCAGCCTGCGGATTTGCCGCCAGCCAGGCCTGCACCTCGGCCCGGCGCACAGGCTCCAGGCGCTCGTCGACGTAAGCGTGCAGTTCGTCTTCGCTTGGGGTCAGGCGCGTCATTTCAGTCTCCGCAAGGCCGGGGGCTGGGGGCTGCCCTCGGTCAGTTCGCGCAAGGCATTGCGGGCGCGCGACAGGCGCGACATCACAGTGCCGATAGGGATACCCAGGGCCTGGGCGGCCTCCTTGTAGCTCAAACCTTCGATGCTGACCAGCAGCAGCAACGCACGCTGTTCTGCCGTGAGCCGGGCGAAAGCCTGCAGGTCTGCCTGGGCCAGGACAATGGCCTCGAGGTTGTCGCCAACCGGCTCGTCGTCGCGCTCGCCGCGGCCGAACCAGGACAGCCAGCGCGCATGCAGGCGCTCGCGGCGCTTGCCGTCGAGGAACAGCCGATAAAGGATGGTGAACAGCCAGGCCCGCAGAGCATCGGCGTCGCGTTGCTGGTCGCGCCGGCTCAAGGCCCGCTCGACCGTGGCCTGCACCAGGTCATCGGCGCTACCCGGCTCGCGGGTCAGCCATACGGCAAAGCGGCGCAGGCGGGCCAGCAGCTCGCGCCACTGGTGGTCATCCAGATCATGCATGGCAAAGTCCCGGCCTCTGGGGCTGTCAGTGTAAGAGGCAGACGCCTGTGAGGAAAATTTATTCCCGGCAAGGGAATAAGTTTTTCCCTGCACCGTCGTACCGGCACCTTCACCTAACCGGACAATGACCATGAACTCACCCCTGCACGGCCCGGCCAAGGCCCTGCGCCTGGCCGCCATCGGCGCCGTGATGCTGGGCGCGGGCGCCGCCTTTGCCTATGCCGCCGGCTGGTTTGGCGAAACCCGCCTGACCCCACAGCGCATCATCGACACCTTCGAAGCCCAGGCCGGGCATTACCCGGGTTACCGGAAAAACCACGCCAAGGGCCTGTGCGTCAGCGGCTACTTCCAGCCCAGCGGGCAGGCCGCCAGCCTGTCCACGGCGCGGGCGTTCAGCCAGCCGCGGGTGCCAGTGATCGGCCGCTTCGCCATTGGCGGCGCCAACCCGTTCGCGCCGGACACCGGCATACCGGTGCGCAGCCTGGCCATCGAGCTGAGCACCGACGACGGGCAGGTCTGGCGTACCGGCATGAACAACCCGCCGGTACTGGCTGTAAGTACGCCACAAGCCTTCTATGAACAGGTGTTGGCGGGGGCGCCGAACCCTGCCACCGGCAAACCAGACCCTGGCAGACTGCAGGCGTTCTTCGCCGCCCACCCGGAAAGCGCGGCGTTTCGCCAATGGGCGGCGGGCTACAAACCCAGCAACAGCTTTGCCAGCACCCAGTACCACAGCATCAACGCGTTCCGTCTGATCGACGCAAGCGGCGCAGCCCACCCCGTGCGTTGGCAACTGGAGCCGCAAACGGCGTTTGCCGCCCTGCCTGCCCAAGTCGATGACAAACAGTTCCTGCAGCATGACCTGCAGCAACGGCTGGCCCAAGGCCCGTTGCGCTGGACCCTGCGCCTGGTGCTGGCGGAACCTGGGGACGCGGTGGACGACCCTGCCAGCCCCTGGCCTGCCGAACGGCGCAGCGTAGACGCCGGCACGCTGGTACTGGAGCAGGTCGACGGCCCCGAGCAAGGTGCCTGCCGCGACCTCAACTTCGATCCGCTGATCCTGCCCCGGGGCATCCAGGCTTCCGCCGACCCGATTCTCGCCGCCCGTTCGGCCGCCTACTCGGAATCCTTCAACCGCCGCAGCCGCGAATCGCTCGGTACCGGAGCCCACCCATGAAAACCGACGCCTTCCACCCCTTCGCCCGCCTGTTGCACTGGCTGATGGCCGTACTGATCCTGGCCATGTTGTTCATCGGTGTGAGCATGGTCGCCGACCTTTCGCCGCGCCACCCCGTGCTGATCGGGTTGCACAAGGCCACCGGCCTGGCCCTGCTTGTGCTGGTACTGCTGCGCATCGGCGTACGCCTGGCCCTGCCCCACCCAGTCCTGCCACGCGACCTGCCTGCGCTGCAACGCTGGGCCGCCGGGGCGTCGCACCTGCTGCTCTATGGTCTGATGCTGGCCATGCCGCTGCTGGGTTGGGCCATGCTGTCGGCCGGTGGCTACCCGCGCCCGCTGGGCTTGCCGGCGATTGCCCCGCATGACTTGCAGTTGTACGCCGTGCTGCGTCAGGCCCATGGCTGGGCTGGCTACCTATTGTTCGCCACGGTGCTGGTGCATGTGGGTGCGGCCTTGATGCATGCATGGGTGCGCCGCGATGGCGTGTTGCGTAGCATGTGGCCTGGCCCACTGCGCCGCGGCGAATGACGCTCGGCAACCCAGGGGGCGCTCGACAATCGATAATAATTCCCAACAAGATCGGCTTTTATTTGCCGTGCCGCCCTGGACTGCCCTATGAACGTCGCAAAGGATCCTGCCACACTCGCACCCGCCAGAACCCTGGACCTGCGCCCCCTGCTGCTGGCCAACATGGCCTGTACCATGTCGATGATGGCCTTCGTCGCCCTGATCGGCCCGATCGCCCGCCAGCTCGGCATGGCCACCTGGCAAGCCGGTGCCGCCGTGACCGTGGCGGGCGTGGTCTGGGTGCTGCTGGCACGGCCCTGGGGGCGCGCCGCAGACCGCCTGGGCCGTCGGCGCATCCTGCTGCTGGGTAGCGCCGGTTTCACCCTGGCCTACTGGCTGCTGTGCCTGTTCGTAGAAGGTGCACTGCGCTGGCTGCCGGGGGCGACTTTGGCCTTCATCGGCCTTGTGGTCGCGCGCGGCTGTATCGGCGCCTTCTATGCTGCCATCCCGGTGGGCTGCAATGCGCTGATCGCCGACCATGTCGAACCGCAACGCCGGGCCCGGGCCATGGCCTCGCTGGGGGCGGCCAACGCCGTCGGCCTGGTGGTGGGGCCGGCACTGGCGGCGCTGCTGGCGCGGCATAGCCTGAGCCTGCCGTTCCATATCATGTCGCTGCTGCCGGCCAGTGCCTTTCTGGTCCTGCTGTTCACACTCAAGCCGCAGGCGCTGCCGCACAGCCATGCCCCCAGCCCGGTGCGGCTGAACGACCCACGCCTGCGCCGGCCTTTGCTGGTGGCGTTCAGCGCCATGCTCAGTGTCACGGTATCGCAGATCATCGTCGGTTTCTTCGCCCTCGACCGCCTGCACCTGGGCCCTGCCGAGGCTGCCCAGGCCGCTGGCATCGCCCTGACCACGGTGGGCGTGGCGCTGATCCTGGCGCAGGTGCTGCTGCGCCAGTTGGAATGGCCGCCGTTGAAGATGATCCGGGTCGGCGCCACGGTTTCGGCCCTGGGCTTTGCCTGCGGCTCGCTGGCCACCACGGCGCCCTGGCTGTGGGCTTGCTACTTTGTCGCGGCAGCGGGCATGGGCTTTGTCTTCCCGGCATTTTCAGCGCTGGCGGCCAATGCCATGCATGCGTCCGAGCAGGGTGCCACGGCCGGCTCCATCGGTGCTGCTCAGGGCATGGGAGCGGTGATCGGGCCGCTGGCCGGCACCCTGGTTTATGCGGTCGATCCACGCTTGCCATTCCTGGCGGTGGCGGCGCTGCTACTGCTGGTCGGGTTATGGCCGATGCCCCGCGATCAGCGGGCCTGACAAGCACAGCGCGCAAGCGCGCAGAGTGTGTTTTAATGCGCATCGCTCATTATTATTGACACCTCTGATTACAAGGCGGCTATGGACACGGGGACGCGACTCAAACTGGTGCGTGAACGCAACAACCTCTCCCAACGGGAATTGGCCCGCCGCAGCGGGCTGACCAATTCGACGATCTCGCAGATCGAGCAGAATCGCGTCAGCCCTTCGGTCAGTTCCCTTAAAAAACTGCTCGAAGGCATTCCGATGAGTCTGGCGGAGTTCTTCAGTTTCGACGAGCCGGTGCGCGAAGAGCGCTACGTGTTCCGTGGCAGCGAGCAGCCAGACCTGGGCCGCAACGGCCTGCGCATGCTGCTGGTCGGCGCCAGCGTCGAAGGCCGACAAATGCGCATGCTGCGTGAACTGTATGCACCGGGCGCCGATTCGGGAGAACCGATCGTGCATGCCGAGGGTGAAGAGTGCGGCCTGGTCACCCGCGGCACCGTCGAGTTGTGGGTCGATGGCCAGGTGAGTGTGCTCAACTCGGGCGACGGGTATTACATCCCCACTACCTTGCCCCACAGCTTCAAGAACATCGGCCCGGACGAGGCCGAGATCATCAGCGCCAACACCCCGGCGAACTTCTGACTGCTTTATGCAAGGGGATGGCACCGGCTTTGCTGGTGTTCGCGGCTGAAGCCGCTCCCACGGGGAACGCGCAAACCCTGTGGGAGGGGCGCCTTCAGGCAAGGCTGTCGACACCCTGACGCAGCGCCTCTTCGACAAAGTCCAGGCGGTCCTGCCCGAAGAACATCTCATCACCGACAAAACAGGTCGGCGCGCCGAACACCCCGCGCTCCACTGCCTCTTCGGTCGCGAGCCTGAGCGCGGCCTTCACCTCGTCATCAGCCGCCAGCGCGCGAAACGCCTGCGGGTCGAAGCCGCCCTGCCTGAGCGTGTCGTCAAGGATGGCGCTATCGCCCAGGTTGCGGCGCTGCGCAAACAGCCCATTGAACAGCACCGCCAGCAACGCCTCGAACCGCTCCGGCGAACGCAACTGGGTGCCCACTGCCCCGCGCATCAGGGTCAAGGTATTGATCGGGAACCCCGGCGGCCACTCCAACGGTACCCCATAGCGCGCAGCGAAGCGCGCCAGGTCGGTGAACATGTAACGGCCCTTGGCCGGGATCATCACCGGCGAGGCGTTGCCGGTGGCCTGGAAAACCCCGCCCAGCAGCATCGGCCGGTAGCGCAGTGTGGCGCCCTGGCGGGCACACAGGTCGGGCAGTTGGGTCCAGGCCAGATAGCTGGCCGGGCTGCCCAGGTCAAAGAAGAAATCGACAGTGTTGCGCATGGTTACGGTCCTTGCTCTGTGAAAGGGGCTTACCAGCGTTCCATCCAGGGGCGCAGGTCCAACTCGAATGTCCAGGCGTCGCGTGGTTGCGCATGCAGGAACCAGTAGCTGTCGGCGATATGGGCCGGGTCAAGGATGCCATCCTGGTCCTTGAGGGCATAGCGCTCGGGGAAAGTGTCACGGATGAAGGCGGTGTCGATGGCCCCGTCAACCACCACGTGGGCGACATGGATGTTCCGCGGCCCCAGTTCGCGCGCCATGCTCTGGGCCAGGGCGCGCAAGGCATGCTTGGCCCCGGCGAATGCCGCGAAGCCCGCCGCGCCACGGGTGCCAGCAGTGGCGCCGGTAAACAGGATGGTGCCACGCTCGCGTTGCACCATGCGCCGGGCTACCGCCTGGGCGGTGAGGAAACCGGCAAAACAGGCCATCTCCCAGACCTTGAAGTATTTGCGCGGGGTCTCCTCGAGAATGCTACAGGGCACATTGGCACCGATATTGAAAACAAACGCTTCGATCGGGCCGATATCACGCTCGATGGTTTCGACCAGCGCCGCCACCTCCTCCTCCTTGCGCGCATCGGAGCCAAAACCGTGGGCCTGGCCGCCCGCAGCGCGGATTTCGTCCAGCAGCGGCTGCAACTTGTCCGCCTGGCGCCGGGTAACACAGGCAATGTAGCCCTCGCGCGCAAAGCGCTTGGCGATCTCGCCGCCGGTAGCATCCCCCGCGCCAATCACGAGCACCACTTTTTGTTGTTCTGCCATGCCTGCCTCCATTGGTGAATGATCGTTTAGTAAACGAACGCTATGTTATGATCGCCGCCACCGTCAAGCCCGCCTGCAGAGGCAATTGAATGCGCTACACCAATGAACACAAGCAGCAAACCCGCGAGCGGCTGCTGGCCAGCAGCGGCGCGCTGGCCAAACGCGGGGGCTTTTCCAGCACCGGCGTGGCCGGGCTGATGAAGGCGATCGGCCTGACCGGCGGCGCCTTCTACAACCACTTCCCGTCCAAGGACGACCTGTTCACCGAGGTGGTGCGGCAGGAACTGTGCAACAGCCCGCTGGCGCGCCTGGCCAACCAGGAGGCCAGCCGCGAACGCCTGGGCCGTTGCCTGCAGCAGTACCTGAGCCTGGCTCACCTGCACAATGCCGAAGGTGGCTGCCCGCTGCCGCCATTGGGGGTGGAGATCGCCCGGGCCGAAACACCGGTGCGCGCCGTGGCCGAGCATTGGCTGGTGGAACTGCACCAGGCCTGCAGCGCGACCCTGGAGGACGACGAGTTGGCCTGGGTGCTGATCAGCCAATGCGTCGGCGCCTTGCTGGTCGGGCGCATGCTGGCCACGGAAAGCGTGCAATCGCAGGTACTGGACGCCAGCCGCCACTTTGTCGAGAAGGCCCTGCATGAAGCGGATTAGCCTACTGCTGGGGCTACTGTTGAGCCTGCCCGCACTTGCCGAACAGGCCTGCCCGCCAGGGCAGTACCAGGTGTGCCTGATGGGATGTTTCTGTGCACCCATCGACCCTGGGCAGGCCGGGCAGATTTTCAAGGATGTGGAAGTGTTGGCTTCGTCCAGCCTGACCTACGCCCTGCAACAGGCTCGCGACGAAGCCACCGCCGCCGGCGTCGAGCCGATCCCGTTGCATATCCGTGCGCAACTCGAACCCTGGTACGACTTTGCCGTGCTCGACGCGGCGCGCTTCCGGGTAGGTGATGAACAGCAGATGAGCGCAGCCAATGCGCTGCTGCAGAACCCCGACGTGAACGCCGTGACGCTTATCGACACGATCATCTTCCGCCGCCCCGCCGATGCCGAGGACAACGTCGCGTTGTGGGCGCACGAGCTCAAGCATGTGCAGCAGTATCAGCAGCTGGGTGTGGAAGAGTTCGCCCGGCGCTATACGCGCAACTACGACGACCTGGAAGCGCCGGCCTACAAGATCGAGGGCGAGGTAAGCAAGGCGCTGCGCGAGCGCACTTCAGGACAGGCCAGATAAGCCAGGGGCTGCTTCGCAGCTCATCGCCGGCAAGCCAGCTCCCACAGGGATAGCACATGACTTGAGATCGATGCGGTCGAGGTTGGAGCTGGCTTGCCGGCGATAGGGCCCTGTCAGGATGCCGAAGCCTCCTCAGCCACCTGCCCACGGCTGGCATAACGCTGCGCCAGCACCGCACAGACCATCAGCTGGATCTGGTGGAACAGCATCAGCGGCAGGATCATCGCGCCTATGCCACTGCCGACGAACAGCACCTGCGCCATTGGCACGCCGGTAGCCAGGCTCTTCTTCGAACCGGCGAACAGGATGGTAATGCGGTCCTCCAGGTCAAAGCCCAACAGCTTGCCCAGCAACCGGGTGCCGTACAGCACCACCGCCAGCAAAATCCCGCACACGGCAAACAAGCCGGCCAGGTGCTGCGGCGATACCGTGTGCCACAGCCCGGTCACCACCGCCTCGCTGAAAGCGGTGTAGACCACCAACAGGATCGAGCCCTGGTCCACCACCTTGAGCCAGCGCGCATTGCGCTTGACCCAGGCACCGATCCAACGCCTGGCAAACTGTCCGGCCACGAACGGCACCAGCAACTGCAGGGTGATCTTCAGCACCGCATCCAGGCCGGAACCGGTATCGCCGCTGGCCCCCAGCAACATCATCACCAGCAACGGCGTGAGGAAGATGCCCAACAGGCTGGATGCCGCCGCGCTGCAAATGGCCGCCGGCACGTTGCCACGCGCCAGCGAGGTGAAGGCGATGGCCGACTGCACGGTGGCCGGCAAGGCACACAGGTAGAGCACGCCCAGGTACAGCTCGTTGCCCACCAGTGGCACGAACAGTGGCTTGAACGCCAGGCCCAGCAGCGGAAACAGCACGAAGGTGCAGGAGAACACCAGCAAGTGCAGGCGCCAGTGCCCGGCACCGGCGATGATCGCCTCGCGCGACAGCTTGGCGCCGTGCAGGAAAAACAGCAGGCCGATGGCCAGGTTGGTCAGCCAGCCAAAGTACACCGCGCCGTCGCCCGAGCAAGGCAGTACGGTGGCAATCAGTACCACCCCGAGCAAGGCCAGGGTGAAATTGTCGAATAACATGCGCAAATACTTCATCACAGTTTCCGTCTTGTCATTGTGCAAGGGCAGACGATAAGGTCTTCGGTTTTTCGCCGCTAACGCCGGAACCCCCACCGGTGTCGCTCAACGGACACGCTCCAGCACAGGACCCGCTCATGCCCCTCTCCCGCCTGGCTGCACTTGCAGCCGCCATCACTCTCACCCTGGGCCACAGTGCCGCCCAGGCCGACGACCAGTTGCAGGCCAAGGTCGACCAGATCATCCGCCCGCTGATGCAGGAGCAAGGCATCACCGGCATGGCCGTGGCCATCTATGCTCGCGACCATGCGCACTACTTCAGCTATGGCGTGGCCAGCAAGGCCGACAATGTGCCGGTCAGCCGCGACACGCTGTTCGAGATCGGTTCGCTGAGCAAGACCTACACCGCCACGTTGGCCGCACTGGCCAGTGCTGAAGACAAGCTGAACCTTGATGCCCCGGCCAAGCACTATCACCCGGCCCTTGCCGGTACCCCCATCGGCGACGCAAGCGTGCTGGAGCTGGGCGCCTACAGTGCCGACTGCCTGCCATTGCAGTTCCCGGATGCGGTGCAGACGCCGCAGCAGGTGGTCGATTTCTTCCGTCACTGGCAACCCCGCGCCAAACCTGGCACCCAGCGCTGCTACTCGAACCCCAGCCTGGGCCTGTTCGGTGACTTGGCCGCCCGCGCGCAGCATCAGCCGTTTTCCACATTGATGAGCGAAGAGCTGCTGAAACAGATGGGCCTGGAAAACACTTATCTGCAGGTCCCGGCCAGCGCCCAGGGGCTGTATGCCCAAGGCTACGACAGTGCCGACAAGCCAGTGCGGGTCGGCCCCGGCCCTTACGCCGACGAAGCCTACGGCATAAAGACCAGCGCCAGCGACCTGCTGCGCTATGTGCGCCTGCACATGCAGCCGGTGGGGTTGCCACCGGCGCTGGCGCAAGCCACTGCCATTACCCAGCGGGGCTACTTCCAGGTCGGCACCATGACCCAGGGCCTGGGCTGGGAGCGCTATCCCTATCCGGTTACGTTGGCCACCCTGGTAGACGGCAATGGCCCGCAGCTTGTCCGTGAACCGCAGGCAACCACGCGTTTGCAACCAGCGCTGCCGCCGCTGCCGGCAGCCTGGTACAACAAGACCGGCTCGACCAATGGTTTCGGCGCCTACGCTGCGTTCGTGCCCGCCGAACAGCTGGCCGTAGTGTTGCTGGCCAATCGAAATTACCCGAACGAAGCCCGGGTGCGCGCGGCCTTCGACATTCTGTCCGGGCTGTAGTACGGGCAGCGATTGTCGAACAAAACGACACGATGTAGTGAATAAAAATATTCACTACAAAATGGTTGACGCCGTTCATCGCCCTTGGGCATGATGAAGCCGTCTCCCCGATCGGGAGCGGTGGCAAGGGTGTTCCAGACGGCCTGCGCGGTAACGCAGGCCGTCCGTGGAGAGGGAAACTGTCCAAAAGGCAGCGTGAGAAAGCCCCTGTTGCGATGCTGCTGTAGCAGCCTTGGTAGTGCGCTACACCGTGGTAGCGCCAACTGTGAAAAATCACCTACGAATGGGTAATGGGGGCTTTATGATGAACTTGAACAACAATCCGACTATCGACCAATTGGCCCAGCTGTTCGCCGTACGCAAGGACAGCCTTGACGACCATCTGCTGTGGGTCAGCCAGACCGGTGAAGTGCGCCTCGATCGCCTGCCACCGAACACCGTCGAAGATGAATTCGAAGAGCACCTGCCCAGCATGCGTGCCCGCTTCAAGGTCTACCGCCGTGGCCAGGGCTACGTCGGCAAGAAGGCCGCCGCCGACACCGAGTTCGTTGGCCGCGTCCTGCAGACCCTGCAACAAGAATGGCCCGCTGCCCGTGAGCAGCAGGCAGTCAAGGTGATCGAACCGCTCAATTGAGGGGGCCCACCTTTACCTGAGCCCGGCCCGCATAGGCCGGGCTTTTTCATGCCTGGCGCCGCTGGCTGCGCGGCTCTGGCAGCGGCAAGGCGCCGGTTGCCATCGCCCGGGCGCGGTCGACACCCCATACCAGGGCGCGGGTCATGGTCTCGCCTGGCCGTGCGGGGTAATACTCCTCCAGCAATGCTCGCCCATCCCCGGCATACAGCCCCAGGAACAACTGAGTCGCCCCCAGGCGCGACAAGCGCACCTGCACGTCCAGCGTGGTGCCGTCACTGAGCGCTTCGTCGTGGCACCGGCTGTGCAGCTGGGCGTCAGCCCATTGCCAATAGGTCTCTTCCCTGACTCGCATGAGCATTCAATCCTCCGTTGCTGGAATGCCGCGCAAGAAAACCACAGCCTTGGCCATCCTGCGAGCGCTACCCGGCAATGCCATGAGGCGGATCAAGAAATGGCAATAAAAACCCCGCCATTCGGCGGGGTTGTCCTGGAGCGGGATCACTTCTTCAGCGGAACCCGCGGCATGAAGCGGCCTTTTTTGCTGCGCTGCAGGTGTGCAGGCTGGAGCTGTTCGGAATCATCCAGCGTCATGTGGGCGAAGCCCAGGCGGAATGCCGCCTGGCCGCAACGCACCTGGCTGTTGATCGGGAACGCGTCGTTCAGGTCTTCGAAAAAGGATTCGCTCATGCCCTGTCTCCCTCCAGTGGCGGACGCGCCGGCAACCAGAACGGTTGCTCAACCAAACGCGACCTGTGAAAGTGAGACTAGCTGGTCATTTGCGGACCGCCCGGACCGAAGCCCTGGACCCGACCAGCGGCAGACGCTCTACTTCAGGCGCACCGCTGTACCGGTAGCAAATACCACGACCATGCCACCCTGTACCGACGGCATGCTGATCTCGAAATCCACCCCCACTACCGCATCGGCTTGCAACTGGCGTGCCCGCGCCTTCAATTCCTCGGTGGCTTGTTCCCGGGCTTCGCGCAGTGCGCTTTCCAGCGTTTGCGAACGGCCGCCGAAGAAGTCGCGAAAACGTGCAAAGAAATCGCGCACGAAGTTGATGCCCTGCACCGATTCGGAACTGACCACGCCCAGGTATTCGGCAATCGGGCGGCCTTCGAGTTGGCTGGTGGTGGAAATGATCATGGGGTGCACTCCATTGGCCTGGCAAAAGAGGCCGATTCTAACAGAGGGCAATTCCACTCGCAGATATACAGTCAATTGTGGGAGCGGGCGTGCCCGCGAAGCAGGCACCGCGGTGGTTGGCACGGGCTTCGCCCGTGTTCGCGGGCACGCCCGCTCCCACAGGGCTTGCGATTTTCAGTCGGGCAGTGGCTGAAGGATCAACTACGCGCTGACCGCGCGTAGCCGTTGGCCAATGCGGGCACCGAACACGTTCACCAACAACCCTGCCATCACCAGCAATGCGCCCCACCCCTGGGTCGCAGTCAAACACTCACCCAGCAACAACGCCGACGAACTCAGGCCAATCACAGGCACCAGCAGCGAGAACGGCGCCACCTTGCCGGCCGGGTGGCGCGAGAGCAGCTTGCTCCACAGGCTGTAGCCGAGCATGGTGGCGACAAACGCCAGGTAAGCCAGGGCCAATACCGAACTCCAGCCGATATTGGCAAGGGCATGGCCAATACGCTCCGGCCCCTCCAGCCACCAGGACAGCGCCAGAAACGGCAGTGGCGGAATCAACCCGCCCCAGATCACCAGCGCCACCAGGTCAACCGAGCCAAAGCGCCGGGTAATGATGTTGCCCATGCCCCACATGGCGCCGGCACACAGGGTCAGCACCAGCGCCAGCACTGGTACATGGCCGCCGTCTTCGCTGCCGATAAGCGCCAGGCCGCTGGCAGCCACCAGCAACCCCAGCACGCTGGCCAGGCGCAGCCGCTCGCCGAGGAACAGCGCGGCAAAGCCGAGGGTGAAGAACGCCTGCGACTGCAGGATCAGCGAGGCCAGCCCTGGCGGCATGCCGCTGTACATGGCCTGGAACAGGAACGCGAACTGGCCCAACGAAATGGTTGCGCCGTAGGCGATCAGCCAGCGCCACGGCAGCTTGGGCCGCTTCACCAGCAGAATCGCAGGGAACGCCACCAACAAGAAGCGCAATGCCCCCAGCAACATCGGCGGCAAGCCATCGAGGCCAACCTTGATGACCACGAAGTTGACTCCCCAGGCGACAATCACCACCAGGGCGATGAGCAGGTCCTTGAGCGGCATTGCGACATCCTTCTTCAGGCTTTCTAGACATATTTCGTTACAGCATAAGGCTATTCCTTTGGCAGGGACCAGCACAGTTGCGGTCAAGAGCTGCGCAACAGTGACTGTTATCGTGGCAAGGTCGACACGACGTTGCAGGAACGCGTCAGTTCCGATAACCAGGCGCCACCCTTTCCAGCATCCGCAGCAGTGCCGCCCACGCCAGCTGCAATGCATCCGGATCCGCCAGCTCGCCCTGCTTCAACCCCCGCCCAGGTTCATTGAACTGCCGCTCGGTATGCGCGCACACTTGAGGCGACGGCAGAATCACCTGCCCGGCACTCTGTGCCGCCAACTGGATCTCGCAGGCCTTCTCCAGGTAGTACATGCGCAGGAATGCTTCGGCCACGCTGCGCCCGGTGGTCAGCAGGCCATGATTACGCAGGATCATCACCGGCTTGTCGCCAAGGTCGGCTACCAGCCGCCGCTGCTCATCCATGTCCAGCGCAATCCCTTCATAGGCGTGGTACGCCACCTTGCCGTAAAACTCCATGGACATCTGGTTGAGCGGCAGCAGCCCGCATTCCAGCGCCGCCACCGCACAACCTGCCCGGGTGTGGGTATGCAGCACGCAACGGGCATCTTCGCGGGCAGCATGGATGGCGCTGTGGATGACGAAACCGGCCGGGTTGACCGGGTGCGGCGTCGGTTCGATCGGCCGGCCTTGCAGGTCGATCTTCACCAGGCTGGAGGCCGTGACCTCATCGAAGAGCAGGCCGTACGGGTTGATCAGGAAGTGGTGCTCCGGCCCCGGCAGGCGCAGGGAAATATGGGTGAAGATCAGGTCGCTCATGCGGAAATGGGCGATCAGCCGATAGCAGGCGGCCAGCTCGTGGCGCAGGCTTTGTTCCGTTGCGATCATCATCGTTATTCCTTTGCAGAACGCTATTTGCTGGCCCACGCATTGAAGCGCTGTTCCAGCTCTTCGCCATGGTCCACCCAGAATTCCACATTCATCGCCAACGCCCCCTGCAGGTTCTGCGGCGAAGTCGGTACCCAACTGGCCAGCGCCGGGTCGAGCTTAGCTGCCGCCTGGGTGTTGGTAGGCCCGTAGGGAATCTGCTGCACATAACGCACCTGGGTATCCGGCTGGTTGGCGTAGGCGATCAGCCGCTTGGCCTGGTCGACATGCCGCGAGCCCTTGATGATCGCCCAGTAATCCATGCCATACAGGCTGCCAGGCCAGACCACCGCCAGCGGGCTGCCCTGCTGGGCCGCAACAGCGATGCGCCCGCTGTAGGTCGAAGTCATCACCACGTCACCCGCCGCCAGCCACTGGGCAGGCTGGGCGCCGGCGTCCCACCACTGGATATGCGGCTTGAGTTCGCTGAGTTTGGCAAAGGCACGCTCGACCCCGGCCGGAGTAGCCAGCACCTGGTACACATCCTCGACCTTGACGCCGTCGGCCATCAGGGCGAACTCCAGGTTGTACACCGCACGCTTGCGCAGGCCGCGCTTGCCCGGGTACTTGCTCACGTCCCAGAAGTCAGCCCACGACGCAGGCGCCTGGGCCAGTTTGCTGCGGTCATAGGCAATGGCCACGCTCCATACCAGCGCGGCCGAGCCGCAGGCTTGTGCGGCGTCGGCAATCAGTTCATCCGCATGGCCCATGCGCTGCCAGTCCAACTGCTCGTAGATGCCCTCGTCGCAGCCACGCACCAGGTCAGGCCCTTCGATCTGCACCACGTCCCAGTCGACATTGCCGGTGTCGGCCATGACCTGGATCCGTGCCATTTCGCCGTTGTACTCACTCTGGATCAGCTTGCTGCCATCCTGGGCACTGAACGGTTTGAAGATCGCCTCGTCCTGGGCTTTCTGGCCGGCCCCACCATAGCCGACCACGACCATCTGTGGTGCCGCTTGGGCACTGCCCAAGCCCATGGCCAGCAACGCTGCGCAAAAGCTGCTTACACGTGGGAATACCTGCATCGTAGTTGCCTCCTGCCGGTGCCCGAGGGGCCCGTTTTCTTGTTGTTGTGAGGTCACGCCCTCGCCATGAGGGTGAGAAAAACCTAGTCGCCGACCAGTAAAAAAACAAGTTGATTTTTTACTGGCGCTACACTTTCATAACAAAACAAGAACAACACCGCACCGGAGCCGCCTGTATGCAGACCGCCTTCCCTCACCTGTTCGAAGCCTTGCAGATACGCGGCAAACGCCTGAAGAACCGCATCATGTCCACCGGCCACGACACCTGCCTGCCCACCGACAACCTGGTCAACGACAAGCTCATCGCCTACCAGCGCGCCCGCGCCGCCGGTGGCGTCGGCCTGATCGTGCTGCAAGTGGCAGGGGTGCATGACAGCGCCCGCTATACCTCCCATGTGCTTATGGCCACCGACGACGCCTGCATCGACGGCTACCGCCAGCTTGCCGAGGCCTGCCATGAACATGGCACGGTGGTACTGTCGCAACTGTTCCACCCCGGGCGGGAGATCATGGAGTCGGCGGACGGCTTGCTGGCGGTGGCCTACTCGGCGTCCGCTGTGCCCAATGAACGCTTCCGGGTGATGCCGCGTGCGCTGGACCAGGCGATGATCGACGAGATCGTCCAGGGCTATGCCAGCGCTGCCCGCCGCCTGCACCAGGCCGGGCTGGATGGCGTTGAAGTGGTGGCCAGCCATGGCTACCTGCCTGCGCAGTTCCTCAACCCCCGGGTGAACCAGCGCACGGATGGCTACAACGGTGAGCTCGAACAGCGCCTGCGGTTCCTGCGCGAAGTGCTGGCCGCCGTACGCGCGGCCACCGACGAGCAGTTCATCATCGGCCTGCGCATCAGTGCCGACGAGCGCGACAGCCAGGGGTTGAGCGAGGACGAATCGCTGGCTGCAGCGGTTGCCTTGCAGGGCCAGCTCGATTACCTGCACATCGTTGCCGGCACGTCGGCATCGCTGGGTGGTGCCGTGCATATCGTGCCGCCCATGGCCATTCAACCGGCCTACCTGGCCCGGGAGGCCGGCACCTTCAAGCAGCACCTGGGCATCCCGCTGTTCGTCACCGGGCGTATCAACCAGCCCCAGGAAGCCGAACTGATCCTGGCCCGTGGCCAGGCCGATGTCTGCGGCATGACCCGCGCGCTGATCTGCGACCCACAAATGCCGAACAAGACCGAGCATGGCCAGGTCGAGGACGTACGAGCCTGTATCGCCTGCAACCAGGCATGCATCGGCCATTTCCACCGAGGCCTGCCCATTTCCTGCATCCAGCGGCCGGAAACCGGCCGCGAGTTGCAGTACGGGCAGTTGACCCCCGCCGCCCGCCCCAAGCGCATACTCGTGGCCGGTGGCGGGCCCGCCGGCATGAAAGCCGCCGCAGTGGCCGCTGCACGCGGGCATCAGGTCACGCTGTACGAGGCTGGCCCGCAGCTCGGTGGCCAGGTGCTGCTGGCCCAGTTGCTGCCACGGCGCAGCGAGTTCGGTGGCGCCAGCACCAATCTGCAGCGGGAAATGGCCCTGGCGGGCGTGGAAGTGGTACGCAACACCCGGGTCGACCGCGCACTGGTCGAACGAGAACGCCCCGACCTGGTGATAGCGGCCACCGGTGCCACCCCCTACTGGCCCACCTTCGAGCGTACCGGTGAGCTTCAGGTGGTGGATGCCTGGCAAATACTGCGCAATGAAGCAAAACCGGGGCGCTCGGTGCTGGTGATCGACTGGCGCTGCGACTGGATCGGCCCAGGCATCGCCGAACGCCTGGTACGCGAAGGCCACCAGGTGCAGCTGGCCGTCAATGGCACCCATTGCGGCGAAAGCCTGCCGCTGTACGTGCGCGACCAGCTGGCCGGCGAGCTGCATCGCCTGGGTATTCCCGTCACACCTTATGCCCGCCTGTATGGCAGCGACGACAACACGGTGTACCTGCAGCACACCGCCAGCGGCGAACCAATGATCTTCGAAGGCATCGATACCCTGGTACTGTGCCTGGGCCATCAACCGGAAGACCGCCTGGCCACGGAGCTGGCCGGCCTGGTGGAGGTTCACCGCATTGGCGACTGCCTGGCGCCGCGTACCGCCGAAGAAGCGATTCACGATGGCCTGACGGTTGCCTGGGCGCTCTGAGGCTGTACATACTGCGGCTTTTCACGATGGACCGACATGCATGAGCCAACTCCCCCAGCCCCCCGCCAGCGCAGCCGGGGGCGCCGCGCCGCAGTTTCTCGGCAGCCGCATTCGCGGCCTGCGCAAGCGCCGTGGCATGACCCTGGCGGAGCTTGCCACGCACAGTGAACTGACCGCTGGCTACATCAGCCAGCTGGAGCGCAACCTCTCCTATCCATCGATTCCGGCGCTGTTCAACATCGCCCGCAGCCTGGGGGTGACCATCCAGTGGTTCTTCGCCAGCGAAGCCACCACTGCGCCCGAGGACCAGGGCTATGTGGTAAGGCGCAACAGCCGCCTGAGCGTGCATTACGAAGATGGTATCGTCGATCAACTGCTCACGCCCCAGCCCAACCGCCAGCTCGAGATCCTGCATTCGCGCTTTCCTCCGGGCAGCTACAGCCAGCAGAGCTACAGCCACGACGGTGAAGAGGCCGGCTACATCCTCAGCGGCAGCTTCGAGCTATGGGTAGGCGAGCGGCATTTCCAGCTGGGTGAAGGGGACAGCTTCAGCTTCTCGAGCCAGGAACCGCACCGCTATGGCAACCCCGGTGAGGTGGATGCCGTGGTGATCTGGGTGATCACCCCGCCAACATTCTGAAGCCTGCTCGCTCCCCAGCATCCAGCAACAGGGCCTACCTTGTTAACCGAACTTCAGAGGAGCACAACCATGAAGCAGATCCTGATCATTGGCGCGGGCTTTGCCGGCCTGTGGAGCGCGCTCAGCGCCGCCCGCCAGCTTGACCTCCATGGCCGCAAGGATGTCGAGATCACCTTGCTAGCCCCCCAGGCCGAGCTGCACGTGCGCCCACGGTTCTACGAACCCGACGTTCATGCCATGGCCGCGCCATTGCAAGAGCTGTTCGATGCCGTCAACGTCCGCTTCGTGCAGGGCACGGCCTTCCACATCGATGAAGCGGCCCACCGCGTCAGCTACCGCACCCGCAGCGGCACCCAGTGCGCCCTGCCCTACGACCGCCTGATCATGGCCTGCGGCAGCGTGCTCAACCGGCCCGACATGGTCGGCATCGAGCATGTGTTCGATGTCGACAAGCTCGACAGCGCCGCGCGCCTGGAAACCCACCTGAAGTCACTGGCCAACCTGCCCGACACGCCGGCGCGCAATACCGTGGTGGTGGCCGGTGGGGGCTTTACCGGCATCGAGACCGCCACCGAGCTGCCGGCCCGTCTGCGAGAAATCCTCGGCGAGGACGCGGCGTTGCGCGTGGTGGTGGTCGACCGTGGGGTGAGAATTGGCGCGGCCCTGGGTGAAGGCATCCGCCCCGCCATCGAGGAGGCCTCCAAGGCCTTGGGCGTGGAATGGATCTGTGGCGCCACGGTAGCCTCGGTCGACCCTGCCGGCGTGCTGCTGGACAACGGCCAGCGCATCGACGCCAGCACAGTGATCTGGACCGTGGGCTTCAAGGCCAACCCGCTCACCGAACAGATCAGTGGCGAGCGCGACCGCCAGGGCCGCTTGCATGTCGATGGCAATCTCAAGGTGACAGGCAATGATGCCGTGTACGCAGCGGGTGATGTGGCCTATGCGGCCTGCGACGAGGTTGGCAATTACGCGGTGATGTCCTGCCAGCATGCGATTCCGCTGGGGCGTCATGCGGGCAACAATGCGGTAGCCGAGCTGATTGGCGTGGCACCGAAGACCTACAGCCAGCCCAAGTACGTGACCTGTCTGGACCTTGGGGCCTGGGGGGCGGTGTATACCGAAGGGTGGGAGCGCACGGTGTCGCCGCCGGAAGACAAGGCCGAGGCCAAGGCGTTGAAGGCGCAGATCAATACGGTGTGGATCTATCCGCCGGCGGCCGAACGTGCTGCGGCGCTGGCAGCGGCTGACCCGGCTATTGCAGTGGCCTGAGGTTGATTGTGGGAGCGGCCTTGCGGCCCTTTCGCGACACAAGGCCGCTCCCACAGAGTTCGCGCAAGCCTTTGACGCTTGCGCAAGACAGCAGGATCAGGCAGCAGCAAACAGCTCGTTGGCAATCTGCGCCTGGGCAGCATCGATCGCCTGGCTGCGCTGCTCGGGGCCATAGGCCAGGCCATGGGCACGGACGATTTCCAGGTCGGTGACACCGATGAAGCCCAGGAACACCTTGAGGAAGTCTTCATGCCCAGCGCCAGTCGGCTGGCCAGCGTGCAGGCCACCGGCGGTGGACACCAGCACTACCTTCTTGTTGCCGCACAGGCCTTCCGGGCCGGCTTCGGTGTAGCGGAACGTCTTGCCGGCGACGGCAACGCGGTCGATCCAGGCCTTGAGCTGGGTCGGTACTGTGAAGTTGTACATCGGCGCGCCAATCACCACGGCATCGGCAGCCAGGAACTCTTCCAGGGTTTCCGCACTCAGCTTGGCTTCGAAGGCCTGGGCTGCGTCGCGCATGTCTTCCGGGGTGCCAGCTGCTACCAGGGTCGCCGCGGAGAAGTGGGCGATGGCGTCAGCGGCCAGGTCGCGGTACACCACTTCCACGCTCGGGTCTGCGGCTTTCCAGGCTTCGACCACTTCGCGGCTCAGTTGGCGGGAGGCGGAATTGTCGCCCAGGATGCTCGAATCGATATGCAACAGTTTCATGGGACTCTCCTGTGAATGAAGACCGCGGCGTTGGGCGATCACGATGGGGAGAATCCTACCGACACCAACAATAGCTGATAAGGCAGCAAAAATGCGTTAGTTTGTCCTACAGGTGGAACAATGAGACATTCCCATGCAAGACCTCAACGACCTTTTCTACTTCGCCCGCGTGGTCGAAGCCGGGGGTTTCGCCGCAGCCGGCCGCCAGTTGGGCATTCCCAAGTCGCGCCTGTCGCGGCGTATCGCCGAGCTTGAAGAACGCCTGGGCACGCGCCTGCTGCAACGCACTACACGGCAACTGAAGCTCACCGCAGTGGGCGAGCGCTACCTGCACCACTGCCAGGCCATGCTGCTTGAAGCCGAAGCCGCCGACGAGGCCGTGGCCAGCATGAGCAGCGAACCACGCGGGCGCTTGCGGGTTTCCTGCCCGGTGGCATTGGCCCATGCGTTCCTGCCGGATGTGATCAGCCGCTTTCTCGCGCAGTACCCCCAGGTGCAACTGGACATGGTACTGCTCAACCGCCGGGTCGACCTGATTTCCGAAGGTATCGACGTAGCCCTGCGCGTACGTGACCTGGGCGATGAAGACCCGGCGCTGGTCACCCGCCGCCTGCGCCAGGCGCAGATGCAGCTGGTTGCAGCGCCAGGCTTCGCCGATCACATCCGCGAACCAGGCCAACTGGCGTCATTGCCGGTGCTGGGCGCTGCCGAGGCGGACCGGTTGGTACACTTCCGCCTGTTCGGCCCCCACGGCAAACAGCAGGAAATCGCCCTGGAACCGCGCCTTGCCATCGATGATTTCGTAGTACGTAATGCCGCTGTACGGGCAGGCCTTGGCTTTACCGCGCTGCCCAGCATGTTCTGTGAAGAAGAACTGGCGCGCGGCGAACTGGTGCGCCTGCTGCCGGAATGGTCGCTGCCGGGTGGATACCTGCAGGCGGTATACCCGCACCGGCGCGGCTTGCTGCCTGCGGTACGGGTATGGATTGACCACCTGGCGGCGTCGTTCGAGGCCTGTGGAGAAAAGTATGTCTGAGCGGAACATGAGCGAAGCCCAGGTGGCAGCGTTCTGCCTGAGCCTGCCGGGCGCACGGGAAGACTACAAATGGGGCGGCATCCGGGTGTTCTCGGTGGCGGGCAACAAGATGTTCGCTGTGCTCGACCTGGCGGGGGCGGGGTTGTCGTTCAAGGTGGCCGACGAGCTGTTTCTCGGCTACTGCGACCGCCCGGGGGTGCGGCCTGCGCCGTACCTGGCGCGGGCGCGGTGGATCAGCATGGCTTCGCCCTACCCCATGGGGCGTGAGGAGCTGTGTGACCTGTTGCAGCGCTCGCACCAGCTGGTGGTGCGGCGGTTGCCAAAGCGGTTGCAGGTGGGGTTGGTAACCTAGCTAGCCTGTGCCGGCCTCTTCGCGGGCTTGCCCGCTCCCACAGGGTTTTCACTGCCCTCAAGACCAGTGGAATACCTGTGGGAGCGGGCAAGCCCGCGAAGAGGCCGGCACAGTCACATATCAACTGAAGGGCAGATACCGCCCGCCAAGAAACAGCCAGTCCGCCCAGAACACCTGATGCACCAGCACAATCCCCCAGAACACCAGCTGGTACGACAGCTTGCGCGTCTTGTGCCGATACAGCTGCTGCGCCAACAGCGCCCCCGGCCAGCCGCCCAGCAGCTCACTGGCATGCAGCACCTTCTCGGGCGTACGCCAGGCCTGGGTACGCGCCTGCTGTTTGTCCTGCCAATACAGCAACAGGCTGATCAGGCTCATTGCCGGGTACAGCGCCAGCGGCCACCAGGCCTGGTCGACCCAGGCCATGCGCGCCGCGCCCAGGCCCGGCAGCAGGCACAGCAGGCCCAACAGCACCAGTTTCAGGCGCACATTGCGTACGCCCTCCCCCCTTTGCCTACGTGCCACCTCAGCCATGAGCCGTCGCCCAGTCAACCCAGCCGAACTGCCAGGTCGCCAGAATCAGCAGACCAAAGGCAATGCGATACCAGGCGAACACCGCGTAGCTGTGGTTGGCAATGAACTTGAGCAGCCCGCGCACGGCAATCATGGCAAAGATGAACGAGGTCACGAAGCCGATGGCAAATACCGGCAGGTCGCCGGGCTGGAACAGGTCACGGTACTTGTAGCCCGAATACACCGCCGCGCCGACCATGGTCGGCATCGCCAGGAAGAACGAGAACTCGGTCGCCGCCTTGCGCGACAGGCCGAACAGCAGGCCACCGATAATGGTCGAGCCGGAGCGCGAAGTGCCCGGGATCATCGCCAGGCACTGGATGAAGCCGATCTTCAGCGCGTGGCTCCAGCGCATGTCGTCCACATGGTCCACCTCCACACGGTGCTCGCGGCGCTCGGCCCAGAGCATGATCACCCCGCCCACCACCAGCGCAGCCGCCACGGTGACCGGGTTGAACAGGTATTCGTGAATCAGGTCGGCGAACAGCACGCCCAGCACCACTGCCGGCAGGAAGGCCAGCAACAGGTTACCGGTGAATCGCCGCGCCGTGGGCTGGCTGGTCAGGCCGAAGACCACGTCGAAGATCTTGCCGCGAAACTCCCACACCACCGCCAGGATCGCCGCCAGCTGAATGATGATGTTGAAAGCCATGGCCCGTTCGCCACCAAACCCGATCAGGTCGGCGACGATGATCTGGTGGCCGGTGCTGGAGATCGGCAGAAACTCCGTCAGCCCTTCGACCACACCTAAGATGATTGCCTGGAAGGCAGTCCAAAAATCCATCGTTCCCCCGATGAAGCGCTGCTCGTTGCAGGCCCCTTGTTCTTGATTTGCTTGAAGTTGCCGCACGCGGCCCGGCTGTTTTACAGCGACTGTTGGGCGCAATGCCAGTAGAAAAGTTCACGCCGCCTAAAGGTTTCATCTTGCGCGGCCGAAATCCTGACAGAGCGCCTTTGCAATCGCCTAGTACAACCTGCTGCAGACTATTGAATGAATAGCACTTAGCCATTAGTCGAGTGGGGACCTGGCGCAAAGCATGCTTGGATGGGCCTGAATAAAAAGAACAATACGGGAGCTGTGGTATGAAAACCCTGAGATCGATGTCTATCAGCCGCCGCCTGTGGCTGATCCTTCTGGTGGCGGTGGCCATGCTGGTGGTATTGGGCCTGCTGATGCTGCGTCAGATCCACGGTGACCTGTACCAGGCCAAAGCGGAAAAGACCCGCCACGTGGTGCAGACCGCAGCCGGTGTGCTGGCCTATTACCAAGGCCTGGAGGCAGCCGGCACGCTCAGCCGCGAAGCGGCCCAGCAACAGGCACTGCAAGTGGTACGCGCGCTGCGCTACGACCAGAACGACTACTTCTGGATCAACGACCTGGGGCCGAAGATGATCATGCATCCGGCCAACCCCAAGCTCGACGGCCAGGACTTGTCAGCCATCCGCGACCCCGACGGCTTTGCCGTGTTCAACGAGATGGTCGCGCTGGCCCGGCAGCAGGAGGCCGGGCCGGTCAATTACCGCTGGCCCAAGCCTGGGGCCAGCGAGCCGGTGGCCAAGACCTCCTACATTCAACTGTTCAAGCCCTGGGGCTGGATCATTGGTTCAGGCGTGTATGTCGACGATGTGCAGGC
This sequence comes from Pseudomonas pudica, assembly GCF_015680405.1. Classification (GTDB taxonomy): domain Bacteria; phylum Pseudomonadota; class Gammaproteobacteria; order Pseudomonadales; family Pseudomonadaceae; genus Aquipseudomonas; species Aquipseudomonas pudica. The sequence goes on along the minus strand of NZ_JADLJS010000033.1, from coordinate 17,483 downwards.
CGAATTCACCCGCCAGTTGCGCGACGCCTCGCTGGTAGGCGTGGCCATTGCCCTGCTGATGGCGCTGGTGGTCATGCTGATTGCCCGCAGCATCGCCCGCCCGTTGCAGGAAGCGGTGCAGGCCATGGGCAACATCGCCAGCGGCGAAAGCGACCTGACCCGCCGCCTGGACACTCACGGCCGTGACGAAATCACCCACCTGGGCGAACACTTCAACCGCTTCAACGGCAAGCTGCAGGGCGTTGTCGGCCAGTTGCAAGGGGCGGCCCATGCCCTGGCTCGGTCCGCCGGGCATGTCGGCGACAATGCCGGTGCCGCGCAACAGCACAGCGCCCAGCAATCGCTGCAGATGGACCAGGTGGCCGCCGCGGTCAACGAAGTGACCTACGCCGTGCAGGACGTGGCCAAGACTGCCGAACAGGCCGCTGGTGAAATGCGCACTGCGCAACTACAGGTAGCCCAAGGCCAGGAGGCCATTCACGGCAGCCTGGCGCAGATCGACCGGCTGTCGCTGACCATCGACCAGGCCGTGCAGGTGATACGCGACCTGGCCGGGCACAGCACGCGCATCGGTGGTGTGCTGGACGTGATCCGCTCCATCGCCGAACAGACCAACCTGCTGGCGCTGAACGCAGCCATCGAGGCAGCGAGGGCCGGCGAGCAAGGCCGTGGCTTTGCCGTGGTCGCCGACGAGGTGCGCCTGCTGGCCCAGCGCACGGCGCAGTCGACGGCCGAGATCCATACGATGATCGAGCACCTGCAAAGTCAGTCGGACGCTGCGGTCAGGGCCATCGACACCAGCAGCGAGGCCTCGCGCCAGACTGTCGAGCAGGCCCGCGAGGCCGGTGCAAGCCTGGATGCCATCAACCAATCGCTGAACAACCTCACGGCGTTGAATGCCTCCATCGCCAGCGCCACCTTGCAGCAGTCGCACGTGGTAGAGGAGATCAACCGCAACGTGCTGGATACTGCCGGGTTGTCGCAGCAGACCGCCGATGCGGCGCGGCTGTCCAGCGATGCCGGGATGGCGCTGGGGCAGCTGAGCGAAGAGCTGGAGCAGTTGTTGCGGCAGTTCCGGGTATAAGACCAGGCCCCTGTGGGAGATGGCCAAGCCCTTTGGGCTGTGCTGTCGCGTAGATAACTGAAATTGCAGGCAATCCGCATACCCTGTGGGAGCGGCTTTAGCCGCGAAGAACCCAGCGCGGTGCTTGGCACCGGCTGCGCCGGTGTTCGCGGCTAAAGCCGCTCCCACAGTATCCCTGCTGACTCAAAGCTATGTGCAGTCCTATGGGAGTGGCCCCAAAGGCCAACGCCCTACACCTTCCCCGGCCGACCCGCTACAATCGCGCCCCTCCCCCGTAGCCTCCAAGGATCGCCGATGTCCGGCCTTGAACTTATCGCCGCCGTACTCGGCGTCACCGCTGTCTGGCTCACGGTCAAGCAGAATGCCTGGTGCTGGCCCATCGGCCTGGTCATGGTGCTGATCTATGGCTGGCTGTTCTACGAGGTGAAGCTGTACTCGGGCATGCTGCTGCAACTGGCCTACGCCATCCTGCAGGTCTACGGCTGGTGGCAATGGAAGCGCCCGGGCCATGCTGAAGACGCCCGCCAGGTCACTCGCCTGCGGCGCCCGGCATTGCTCGTCGGCCTGGCCGGTGGGGTACTGCTGAGCGCCACCCTTGGCGCAGCCATGGCCACCTGGACCGACGCCGCCCTGCCCTGGCTGGACGCGACCCTCACCGGCTTCAGCCTGGTGGCACAACTGTGGATGGCGCAGAAGCGCCTGCAGTGCTGGCCGCTGTGGGTAGTGGTCGATATCGTCTACGTGGGCCAGTACCTGCACCAGCAGCTGTACTTCACCGCAGGGTTCTTCGCCGTGCTTACCCTGATTGCCGTGCGCGGCTGGCTGGAATGGCGCCGTGACCCAGCGTTGGTGCAGCCATGAGCGCGGCGCAATCCATGAAAGTACTGGTGCTGTGTGGCCCGGAGTCCAGCGGCAAGAGCTGGCTCAGCGGCGTGATCCAGGCATATTTTGGCGGCGTGGTGGTTGGCGAATACGTGCGCCACTTCATCGACCAGGAATGCCGCGACACTTGCTATGCCGATATCCCCACCATCGCCCGCGGCCAGTTGGCGTGGGAGGACCGCGCACGCGAGCAGGCACCGTCGCTGCTGATTCTCGACACCAACCTGCTCAGCAACATGCTCTGGAGCCACGCTCTGTTCGGCGACTGCCCGGCCTGGCTGGAACAGGCGCTGCTGGCACGGCATTACCACTTGCACCTGCTGCTGAGCCCGCAAGGCGTGGATTGGGTCGCCGATGGCCAGCGCAGCCAGCCCGAACTGCGCGACCGCCAGCGCTTTTTCGACGACAGCCTGCACTGGCTGCAACGGCATGATCAGGCGTACAAGATAATTGAAGGCAATTGGCCGCAACGCCAGTTGCTGGCACTACAAACAGTGGCTAAGCTCGTTGGTAGCGATACGCCATCCTGCCCCACCGAGTGTTAACCCACTGACACACCCCCAAGGGGCGAAGCCCCTGAAAACATGGGCCCTCGCGGGGCCTCGAAAGTAGTGTCAAGGCGCTGAAACACTCCTGCAAAAACCCTTCCAATCAAGGCCGACACTGGCTTTGCCCGCACCGCCAGCGGCTGCCTGTTTCAATCCTGAGACAGAATACGCCGCAGCTTGTCATGGTACTCACCTTAACCTTTTGATCTGCAAACGCTTCTCAAAAGCGGCACACCTTCTGCTCCCTCGTTCACATCGCTGATCAAGGCCAGCGCTCATTGAAGGAGTTGCCGTCGTGAGGAAAACTGACAAACGCCTCTATTACCTGTTGCTGATGGGCTCTGTGCTGGGCTCGTTGAGCCTTACGGCCCAGGCCGACAACGGCATCATCGTGATAACCCGTGACGTGCAGACACGCAACGCCGTTGTCCCGCCGTTACGACCCGACCCCAACCCCACCACCGTCAATGCCAACCCTTCCGCGCACATCCTCAAGCAAACCAACGAACTGAGTGATGGCGACTTCGCCAACATCAGCAGCGGTGCGGGTATCAGCACCTTGATTACCCAGCAGACCAACAACCTGGGCGGCAACCTCAACAACCAGTCCCAACTGCCCAACCTGGCCGGTGGCCGCGGCACGGGCTCGGGCAATGGCATCTCGAACATGGTCAATTCGAGCGTACAGCGCGGCCTGGCACCGCTGCAGATCCTGACCGGAGGCAAGTGAGATGAAGCACACGCTGCTGATCCTGGTCACGCTGTGCAGTACATCGACCTTCGCGCAATCCCCGGTTCCCGTGATCAACAACGCCGACATCGACAGCTCGGGCAGCCGTTACCAGGGCAACCTGTCGGTCAACCAGGCGGCCGGTGACCAACAGCAACAGGCCAACGCGCGCGCCTTCGCGGTCGGGCCCGAGGCCAGCGCCACCACGCAGATTCGCCAGCGCCTGAACACCCCTGCAGCCCCCACAATGAACGCACGCTCGACCATACAGGGCGACGCCTTCAGCAACGGTAGCGGCGCACTGGGGGTCAACCAGAGCGCCGGTGCCAACACCCAGCAAGCCAACGCACTGAGCATCAGTATCGGTGCGCAGCCGCAAACCATCGACGACAGCGTCCTCATGCAACAGAACGTGGCGCTGCTCAACAACTCCGGTCCGATTGACACTTCAACTGGCCATCGCCAGGTCACCACCAGTGACCAGGCCTTCACCGGTAGCCGTGGAGTGATTCAGTTGAACCAGAGTGCCGGGGTGGGAAACCGCATGGCCAACACCCTGAGCATCCGGGTCGCGGATTGACCCTTCCAGTCAAGAACGACACTTAACCTAATCGTACGGAGAATCACCATGAAACCCTCGATGGCAATCAAGCCTCTGGTTTTCGCAATTGCTGCGGTCATGGCTGTTGCTGTACAAGCTGATCAGAACGACCGGCGTGGCGGGCACCACAATGGTCACCACAATAACGGGCATCACACCCCTCCTCCCACCAGGATCCCTGTGTATGCCACAGCCAACGCCATGGACAGCCAAAGCAGCACGGGTAATACCATCACCAACCAAGGCACCATCAACGAAGCCGAAATGAGCAGCTCGGCCACGGGCGCAAGTGGCAACGTGGGTGTCAACGTGGCAGCCGGTAACGGCAACCAGCAGGACAATGCTGCGGCCATTGCCAATGCATCGTCCGAGTCCAGCCTGGACAACAGCTTCGTGTTCGGCACCGCCGAAGCCACCGCTGATGTGCGCCAGTTCAGCAACAATAACCGTGTCGACAACTGGTCCACCCAGAACTCGGCAGTCATGACCGGCTCGGCCGATGGTGCGGAGGGTAACGTCGGCATCAACATCGCTGGCGGCGACCTGAACCAGCAGAAGAACACCATGGCCATCGCCAACACCGGCGCCCCGCTGGGTAATGCCACTGCCACCGCCACTGCCGACCAGAACGGCCCAGGCCTGACGGTGAACAACGGCGCCGACCGCACCTACCGGGTGGATACGCTGACCATCACCACTACCAAGAGCGGCTCCAGCTCGCGTGAGGGCACGTTCAATTCGACTGACGACCGCAGCTCGTCCTCGAGCTTCAGCGTGGCCGGCTCGCAAAGCGCCAGCTCCAGCGGGTCCAGTGGCTGGAACTCCAGCGGTTCGAGCAGCATGAACGCCAGTGGTTCGCGCAGTTCCACTGCCAGCGGCTCCAATAGCTGGAATGCCAGTGGTTCCATGGCCAGCAACGCCAGTTCGTCCAGCAGCTCCAGCCTGAACGCCACCCTGGCCGCTGCTGCCGATGCGACCCGTACCGTGACCACCGATGACGGCCGTCGCGAACGTACCCGCACCGACAGCTTCGATGCCTCGCTCAATGCCTCGCTCAATGTGGATGTCGACCGTTCGCGGGAAAGCTCGCACGACGCGTCGTTCGAGAAGGCGTTCGACTCGTCGTACGACAAGGCCCGCCAATCGAGCTACGAGAAGTCTCGCGACTCCTCGTATGAGAAGGCTCACGAGTCGTCCTATGCCAATGCATCGGAATCGGCGTTTGAAAAGTCTGGCGAGAAATCGTCTCAATCGTCGAACGACGTGTCGAAGAGCTACAGCGAAAGCAGTGCCTACGACTTGAGCAATACCGTGTCCTTCCAAGTGCTGACCCCGACCGGCTGGGCCAACCCTGTTACCAACACTGCAACCCTTAGCGGTTCGGTGAACGGTGGCAGCGGCAACCTGGGCGTGAACGTGGCGGCCGGTGTGGGCAACCAGCAGAGCAACTCGCTGGCCATCTCCAACACCTCGTTCTGATCGCTGTGCTTGAGGCCCCCTTCGGGGGGCCTTTCTTCAACAGACCCGGAAGGCATCCGATCATGCGCATCATTGCCCTGGCGTTTTTGCTGTGCCTGGCCAGCGTGAGCGAAGCGGCACAAATGCCGCTGTCCGTCCTGCCGGGCGGCGCCGTGGTGTTCAAGCCCATCCAGAGCATACGCGAGCGCAAGTTCGCCGACCTGGTGCAACAGAAGACCGACTTCAGCTGCGGCGCAGCCGCGCTGGCCACCATCCTGCGCCAGGCCTACTGGCTGGACGTGGACGAACAACAGATCATCGAAGGCATGCTGGCCCACGCCGACCAGGACCTGGTGCGCACGCAAGGCTTCTCGATGCTCGACATGAAACGCTACGTGGAAAGCCTGGGGATGCGTGCCCGTGGCTACCGGGTGGCACCCGAGACCCTGCACAGCGTGCGGATTCCGGTCGTGGTGCTGATGGAGGTGCGCGGCTACAAGCACTTCGTGGTCATGCAGAAGGTCGACAAGGGCTGGGTGTACATCGGTGACCCAGTACTGGGCCACAAACGCTACAAGGTCGACGATTTTCTCAAGGGCTGGAACGGCATCATCTTCGCCGTCATCGGCCAGGGCTACGACAAGAACAATGTCCTGCTCGACCCGCCGCTACCCCTGACTGCCAAGGGCCGGGTGAGCAACTTCACTCCGGTACGTGATGCAGAACTGCTGGATTTCGGGTTCATCAAAAGCGACTTCTTCTAACTTCTTGCAACGACAAGGAGCACGAGGCTCCGGGGAGTACCCCAATGAAGAATGCATTCTGGCTTGCAATTGCATGCCTGACCGTCAGCCTTCCTACCCATGCCGAAACGTTCAAGCCCATCGAGTTGAAGGACCACGAGCTGGCGAGCCTGCGTGGCCGCTACGTGATGCCCGGGCGGATCGTGAGTTTCGGTATCGTCATGTCCAGCACCTGGCAGAATGCCAAAGGGGACATGATCGGTGCGACGAGCACGATGCAGATTCAGCAGTCGACCATCAAACCGCAATTCTATGTGTCGTTGGTTGACGAAAGCGGCACTGGCACGGCGTCTGCTGGAACCACGGCACCGGGTACCGGTACCGTTACAGGCGGTGCCGGCCTCAACACCACAGAGGGTGTGACCCAGGTGGTACGCGCAGCTGGCGACAACAATACCGCCTACAACAATGTTGCGATCAATGTCTCCAAGGCCGACCAGGCGCCCACCGGGCAGCCACAGGGCCAGGCGCTGGCCAACGGCCAGACGCTGACGGGGGCAAACGGCGCAGGTGCACTGAGCGTGTCCGCCAGCGGCGCAGGGGTGCAGTTCAACATCAGTGCCAGCAACAACCAGGGCAGCAGCATGCAGCGCCTGGCGCAGGGTGGCCTGATGCAGAACTCGACGCTGCTGGGCAACGGCAACCGGGTCAATAACGTCACCACCCTCAATGTGGTGATGCGCGAAAGCGTGCCAACCGCCGCGTCGCTGAACGATAGCCTCGATCAGCTCAAAGGTCTTCGCACATTTGGATACTGATCTACGCTCAGTCTCATCAAAAGTAGTCGGCAGGGACGGCAATTCCATGCACCGATCTTTATCGCTCAAAGCTTTTGTGTGTTTGACCACCTTGGCCCCGGCCACATTGCTCTACGCCGCAGCCGACCCTCAGGTCGAGGCTCTCAAGCAGGAACTGATGGAACTGAAACGCCGCTACGAAGCCCAGCAGCAAGCGCTGATGGTGCTGGAGCAGCGCGTGCGCCAGGTAGAGGAAACCCCGACAGCACCACCGCCCAAACGCCTGGTCAAGTCCCCGGCTGAAGGGGTCAAGGGCGCACAGACGGTGGCTTCGGGCGCACCGGGTACCACCGGCAGCTCCTATGGCCAGGCGCTCACCGCTGACGCTGAACCGGCTCAGAGCGTGTCCAACCTGTACGACGAGGCCAGCGGCTTTTTCGGCGGCGGCAAGTTCAGCTTCGAGACCGGTGTCACCTATACCCATTACGATACCCGGGCGCTGGTGCTCAACGGCTTCCTGGCACTGGACTCGATCTTCCTCGGCAGTATCAACCTTGACCGGGTGAAGGCAGATAACTGGACCCTGGACATGACTGCCCGCTACAACCTCGCCCAGCGCTGGCAGTTCGATATCAACGTCCCGGTGGTGTACCGCGAATCCACCTACTCTTCCGGCGGTGCAGGGGGCGCCGGGGCGAGCACCTCGGACGAAACCGTAACCCGCGACCCAGAGATCGGCGACGTCAACGTCGGCATCGCCTACAAGTTCCTCGACGAAGACGAGACCTGGCCTGACGCCGTCGCTACCTTGCGCATCAAGGCGCCGACCGGCAAAGACCCTTATGGCATCAAACTGCGCCAGGTCGAAGGCAACGACAACCTGTCGGTACCGGAAAGCCTGCCGACCGGCAACGGCGTCTGGTCGATCACGCCGGGCATCTCGCTGGTCAAGACGTTCGACCCGGCCGTGTTGTTCGGCAGCCTGTCCTACACCTACAACATGGAGGACTCGTTCAGTGACATCAGCCCACAGGTCAACAGCAAGGTGCCCGGCGATGTGAAGCTGGGCGACTCGTGGCAGATCGGCGGCGGTATCGCCTTTGCCCTGAACGAGAAGATGAGCATGTCGTTCTCGGTGTCCGACCAGTTCGCCCGCAAGAGCAAGATAAAACCGGATGGCGGCGACTGGCAGTCGATCTCCAACAGCGACTACAACGCAGCCAACTTCAACATCGGCATGACCTTCGCCGCCACCGACAACCTGACCATCGTGCCCAACCTGGCCATTGGTCTGACCGATGACGCACCGGACTTTTCCTTCAGCCTGAAATTCCCCTACTACTTCTGATACTTGCCATCGGCCGGGCCTGCGCGAACGGGCCCCGCGCCTGGTTACCACCCCTGCCCCGGCCCGCCTTCCCTGCCGCGGCCTGTTATCATCAAGCACAGTTGCATGACGATTTAATGGCAAAAGGGATGTTTTTGTGAAGAACCTGTCAGACCACCCACGTACCCGGCTTGTCGCCCTGGCGGCCCTGGTACTGGTGATCCCACTGGGTACGCGCGCCATGCTGGGTTGGTCCAACCCGCTCGGTTACCTGTCCGACCTCGCCCTCGGCAGCTTGCTGGTCTTGCTGTTGCACCGTCGGCCGTGGTGGCTGGCGCTCCCCGTATTGCTGGCCTGGTCGGCCCTTTGGGTGGCTTCGGCCGAACTGGTGAGCGCGGTGGGCCGTTTGCCTACCAGCGCCGACCTGACCTACCTGGTCGACCCGCAGTTCATGGAAAACTCGACCGGTGGCGGCCTGGCCCATGCCTGGCTGCCCTGGGCCATGGGCGCCGGCCTGTTGGCCTGGCTGGCCAGCGCCTGGCGCAGCCGTACCCACCCCAGCCAGCCGCTGCCACGCACGGCCTGGGCCATTCCGCTGCTGCTGTTCGGCGCCCATTGGGGCAGCCAGCAACTGGTACCTTCCGACGCCGACCAATGGCGGCAATACAACCTCACCCACCAGCTGCTGTCGGCCGGAGCCGGCAACCTGCAGCGCCAGGTCGAAGACTGGATGGGCCGGACACAAACTTTCACCCCTATGGCCAGCACTGGTCTGACCCAGTCCGACCTGCATGGCCAGCGCCTGCTCGCCGGGCCAGGCAACGCCCGCAACCTGCTGGTCATCACCGTGGAAGGCATCCCCGGGGCCTATTTGCGGCCCAACCGCCAGGCCTTGCACAGCCGCTTCGACGAAGAGCTGATGCCCAAGCTCAGCCAGTGGGCCGAGCGCGGCATGAACACCCCGGACTACGTACTGCACACCCACCAGACCATCCGTGGCCTGTACGCAATGCTGTGCGGTGATTACGACAAGTTGGCCAACGGCACGCCCAAAGGCATGGAACTGCTGACCCAGAACGAACGCAACCAGGCCTGCCTGCCGGCGCAGTTGCGCCAGGCCGGCTTCACTACCCACTACCTGCAAGGCGCCGGCCTGCGCTTCATGGCCAAGGACCGCATCATGCCGCACATCGGCTTTGACGCGGTGCATGGCCAGGAGTGGTTCCGCAACAAGAACTACCTGGACTTCCCCTGGGGCAAGGATGACCGCGCCTTCTTCGAAGGTGCGCTGGATTACGTCGGCCAGCTGCAAAGGCAGGACAAGCCGTGGATGCTGACCCTGCTCACCGTGGGCACCCACCAACCGTACTCGGCACCGACCGAGTACCTGGAGCGCTACGACACGCCGAAACAGGCGGCAGTCGCCTACCTGGACGACGCACTCGGTACATTCCTCGACAACCTCGAACGCCAGGGCGTACTCAAGGACACCCTGGTGGTGGTGACTTCCGACGAGTCCCACGGCATCGACGGTGTGCGCCTGGCCTCGTCCTGGGGCTTCAACCTCACCCTGGCACCCGAGCAGGCGCAGTTGCCACGGATCAAGCGCGGTACCTATGGCCATATCGACCTGGCCACCTCCCTGCTCGACTACTTTGCCCTGCCCATCCCCATGGCGCTCGGCGGTCGCTCGCTGTACCGCGACTACGACAGCGGTCGCGAGATGATCTCCTACACCAACGGCATGCTGCGCTATCACGACGGCCAGGGTGTTTTCACCGAATGCGACTTCCAGCAGCGCTGCCGGCGCTACGCCAGCGAGGGCTTCATCGCCGACCAGGCACGTTACCTGGGCCCGGGCGATAGCCTGCTCGGCCAGCAGATCGGCGCCCTTGCCGGGGTGCTCGACCAGTCCCTGCTGCAAACACCGCTCAACCTGCGTTACCAGTTCGGTGGCCCATCGCCGATCCGGCTGCGCAAGCGCATCAAAGATGACTGGGCCGACAACCTGATCGGCGCCCAGTACCTGGAAATGCCCGAGGGTTCGCATACCCGCGTACGGGTAAAGGTACGTTCACTGGACCCCAGGCGCGCAGCCTATATCCAGCTCAAGGCAAAGCAGCTGGAGCAGGACGTACCGCTGGGCTTGCCTGACGAAGTAAAAGTCACTACCGACGAGCCGCTGGAGATGGAGTTCAGCTTCGACAACCCGACCGCGCGCAAGGCGTTTTCCTTCCATTTGCTGGGCTATGGCGGTGGCCAGGTGGAAATCAGCGACTTCAGCGTGATCACCGCGCTGCCTGGGGAAGATGAAGCAGCGGATGAACTGAGCGAAGGGCATATCGCCCATTCGGGCTGAGCAATACCACTCATCGCCTGGCCGCCGCGGCCTGTCGATCCGACCCGCCCGTGCTCGACTAGTGTGTGAATCCCCAATGTGGAGACAGCACCATGAGCACGAGCGAAAGCAGGCACCCGGTGGTTTCCCGCAGCCAGTGGCTGGCGGCCAGGCGGCAGCTGTGGCTGCACGAAAAGGCCTTCACCCACCACCGCGACGCGCTGGCAGCAGCCCGTCGCGCCCTGCCTTGGGTAAAGGTGGAGCACGACTATCGCTTCCAGGGGCCGGACGGCGAACTGAGCCTGGCCGACCTGTTCGCGGGCCGCAGCCAATTGCTGGTTTACCACTTCATGTTCGCCGAGGGCTGGAGCGAAGGTTGCCCCGGCTGCTCGTTCCTGGCCGACCACTTTGACGGCGCCAACTTGCACCTGGCGCATCACGACGTGTCGTTGGTGGCGGTGTCGCGGGCACCCTATGCCGAGTTCCAGGCCTTCCGCCGGCGCATGGGCTGGCAGTTCCCCTGGTATTCGTCACATGGCAGCGGGTTCAACGAGGACTTTGGCGTCAGCGTCGGCAGCGAGGGCCAGCGGCAGTACAACTATGAGCCATATGAGGGCGATGAAAGCGAGCTTCCCGGGCTGAGTGCGTTCTACCGCGAGCCCGATGGCAGCGTGTACCACACCTACTCAACCTATGCCCGCGGGCTGGACATCCTGGTCAATACCTACAACTTTCTCGATATTGCGCCACTGGGGCGCAACGAGGGGGGGACCATGGATTGGGTGCGGCACCATGACCGTTATGAAGGGCAGCCGGATAAACCTCACTGCTGCCATACATGACGTGAGGCAACATATATCCCTGTGGGAGCGGCTTTAGCCGCGAAGAAGCCAACGCGGTGGGTGCACCGGCTGCGCCGGTGTTCGCGGGTAAACCCGCTCCCACAGGAATTGCGCCATGGTCCAGACTGCGCTCAACCCGTTACATCACCCGCGCACACCCAGCATCCCGCGCTCGACGATGAAGTCGATCACCGCCTGCAGCCCCTCGCCCTTCTTCAGGTTGCTGAAGGTCCAGGGCCGCTGCGGGCGCATGCGCTGGGTATCGCGCTCCATCACTTCCAGCGAAGCCCCCACGTAAGGCGCCAGGTCGGTCTTGTTGATCACCAGGAAATCCGACTTGGTAATCCCCGGCCCACCCTTGCGCGGGATCTTCTCGCCTTCAGCCACGTCGATCACGTAGATGGTCAGGTCGGCCAGCTCCGGGCTGAAAGTCGCACTCAGGTTATCACCGCCGCTTTCGACGAAGATCACCTCGAGGTTGCCAAACTTGCGCGCCAGGGCTTCGACCGCCGCCAAATTCATCGAGGCGTCTTCACGTATCGCCGTGTGCGGACAGCCGCCGGTCTCCACGCCGACGATGCGCTCCGGCTCGAGGGCCCCGGCTTCGGTGAGGATGCGCTGGTCCTCCTTGGTGTAGATATCGTTGGTGACCACTGCGATCTGGTAGTGGTCGCGCATGGCCTTGCACAAGGCTTCGAGCAGCGCCGTCTTGCCGGAGCCGACCGGGCCGCCGACACCGACGCGCAGGGGTTGTTGATAGCTTTGCATGCAGGCAGTCCTCAGGAACGGAACAAACGGGTGTATTGGGTTTCGTGACGCGATGAGGCAATGGCCAGCAACGGCAGGCCGCCACCAAGCTGGTCATCGCCCAGGGCCAGTGCCCGGTCGAGCGTCGCGGGCAGCTCTGCTCCCAGGTCGCGCAGCAAGGTCTGGGCAGCCTGCTGGCCGAACGGCACCAGCTTGACCCCAGCCATTACCGCGCCCTCCAGCCAGGCAAAGCCATGGCCCAGGGCCAACTGGCGCAGTGGGATAGCCCAGTGCGCAGCCAGCCAGGCCATACCGCCCAGCTGGGTGAGTTCGAGGCTGGCTCGCCAGGCCGGCGCCTGGCCCAGTTGCCAGCCGTCCAGCAGCCGTGACAACGCCGCGCCGCGCTGCTGTTCTTCCAGACGCAGCTCGGCCGTTTCGCGGTTGGCCAGCAGAAAGCGGCTCCAATGGCCGAAGGCCTCGGTGTCCTCGGCCCGGCAGGCTTGGTACAGGCGTGCCAGCACCGGCCAGTCGAGGCAGGCCAGGGTGTCGTCGATCTGTTCGCGCTGCCAGGCAGCGAAACCATCCACGTCCCGTACCCAGCCCGCCTCGACCGCCCACTCCAGGCCTTGCGAGTAGGTAAAACCACCCACCGGCAAGCCAGGGCTGGCCAGTTGCAGCAGGCGCAACAGCGCCAGGTCGCTGTCCATCAACCGGCCAGGACCAGCGCGGCGCCGACCAGCAGGCCACCGCCAAAGGCCTTCTGCAGGCCGCTGTGCCTGCGCAACAGGCAACCAACCGCGAAACCGGCCGCCAGCAACAGGCCGCTCACCGTGACGAAGCCGGCGCTGAACTGCCAGAACGCGCTTGGCGTGGCTTCCACGCCATGGGCCCAGCCATGGAACAGGGCGAACACCGGCATGGCCATGGCCAGCAGCAGTTGGCGGCTGGGCAGCAGCACTGCACCGGCAGCCACCAGCAGCGACACGGCAATCAGGGTTTCCATGCCCAGTACATCGCCGAACAGGTGGCCGCACACCGCGCCGCCGAACATCGCCGCCAAGGTTGCCAGGGGTAGCGTCAGGCTGCGCCGGGTCAAAGCGGCGAGTACACCGGTGCCCAGCAGCATCAGCAGGTGGTCAAGACCAGTCAGCGGGTGCAGCAGGCCGTCGTGCAGCGGGTTGGCGTCGTGCCCAGGGTGGGCGAAGGCAGGCAGAGCCAGCATCAGCAGAAACAGGGCGAAAGTCTTTTTCATCGGTTGCTCCAGGCAGTTCAGGAATGGGCAGGCAGGCGCACGAACGGGTGATCGTGGCCGTGGGCGTGGCTATGGCTGTGGCTGTGGCTGTGCGGTGCACTTTGGTAGGCGCCCGCTTCAGGCTCGAACGGCGCCTGTTCGGCCTCTACCGTCAGGCCCAGGCCACGCAACATGTCGTCCAGCACGTGGTCGTGCTGGAAACGCAACAGGCCGGGTTCGATCTGCAGCGGCACATGGCGGTTGCCCAGGTGATAGGCCGCGCGGGCCAGCAGGAGCGGGTCGGCGCAGCGCACCGTGGACACCGCCTCGGGCGCCGCCAGCACACGGATCAGCTGAGTACCCTCGGCATCGGCTAGCAGTTCGCCCCCGCGCAGCAGGTGGCCGCGCTCGAGCATCAGCCCGGCTTCGCGACCATCATCCAGGGTCACCCGCAGGCGGCTCTTGATGCGGCTGTCCACGTCCAGGGTAACGCTGCCGGTTTCGCCCAGCTTGCCGGGTTCGGTGATACGGCGGGTCAAGACAATCATCGGGGCTCCTTCAGAACAGGAAGTAACGCTGGGCCAGCGGCAGTTCGCGGGCCGGTTCGCAGACCAGCAGTTCGCCGTCGGCACGCACCTGGTAGGTCTGCGCATCGACCTCGATCAGCGGCTGCAAGGTGTTGTGGACCATGTCGGGCTTGCGCACCCTGCGGCAGCCGTGGGCCACGCCGATCAGGCTGCGCAGGTTCAACTCCTCGGCCAGGCCACGGTCCATCGCTGCCTGGGGCAGGAAGGTCATGCGCGTGGCATGCCGCGCCGCGCCCAGGGCGCCGAACATCGGGCGGTAGTGCACCGGTTGCGGCGTGGGGATGGAACCGTTGATGTCGCCCATCGGCGCGGTGACAATCATTCCGCCCTTGATCACCAGGGCCGGCTTGACCGCAAAGAACGCCGGCGCCCACAGCACCAGGTCGGCCAGCTTGCCGACCTCCACCGAGCCCACTTCGTGGCCGATGCCGTGGGTCAGTGCCGGGTTGATGGTGTACTTGGCGATGTAGCGCTTGACCCGGAAGTTGTCGCTGTAGCTGGTGTCCGGCGCCAGTGGCCCGCGGCGCAGCTTCATCTGGTGGGCCACCTGCCAGGTGCGCAACACCACCTCGCCAACCCGGCCCATGGCCTGGGAGTCGGACGAGGTCATGGCAAAGGCGCCCATGTCGTGGAGGATGTCCTCGGCGGCGATGGTTTCGCGGCGGATGCGCGACTCGGCAAAGGCCACGTCTTCGGCGATGCTCGGGTCCAGGTGGTGGCAGACCATGAGCATGTCCAGGTGCTCGTCCACGGTGTTGATCGTGTACGGCAGGGTCGGGTTGGTCGAGGACGGCAACACGTTGGCCTGCCCCGCCGCGCGGATGATGTCCGGGGCGTGGCCGCCACCAGCACCTTCGGTGTGGAAGGTATGGATGGTGCGGTCGCCGATGGCCGCCAGGGTGTCTTCGATGCAGCCGGACTCATTGAGGGTGTCGGTGTGGATCGCCACCTGGATGTCCATTTCCTCGGCCACGCCCAGGCAGCAGTCGATGGCTGCTGGCGTCGAACCCCAGTCTTCGTGCAATTTGAGCCCCACGGCGCCGGCCGCGATCTGCTCGCGCAGCGCTTCCGGCCGCGAGGCGTTGCCCTTGCCCAGCAAGCCGATGTTGATCGGCAGGCTGTCGGCGGCCTGGAGCATGCGCGCCAGGTACCAGGGGCCGGGTGTGCAGGTGGTGGCGTTGGTGCCGGTGGCCGGCCCGGTGCCGCCGCCGATGAAGGTGGTGACACCGCTGGTCAGCGCCTCGTCCACCTGCTGCGGGCAGATGAAGTGGATGTGCGAGTCGACGCCGCCGGCGGTGACGATCTTGCCCTCGGCCGCGATCACCTCGGTGCCGGGGCCCACGGGCACGTTCACGCCCGGTTGCACATCGGGGTTGCCAGCCTTGCCGATCACCGCGATACGCCCGTGCTTGATGCCGATATCGGCCTTGACGATGCCCCAGTGGTCGATGATCAGGGCATTGGTGAGTACCAGGTCCATGGCATCGGCGGCCAGCATCTGGCCCTGCCCCATGCCATCGCGGATGACCTTGCCGCCACCGAACTTTACCTCTTCGCCATAGATGGTGAAGTCGCGCTCCACCTCGACCCATAGCGCGGTGTCGGCCAGGCGTACGCGGTCACCTACCGTGGGCCCGAACATGTCGGCATAGGCCTGGCGGGAAATGCGGCTCATGCCCTGCCCTCCAGCGCGCCCATCACCTTGCCCTGGAAGCCATGGACCTCGCGCTTGCCGACGTAGGCCACCAGCTGCACGGTACGCGCCTGGCCGGGCTCGAAACGCACGGCGGTACCGGCGGGTATGTCCAGGCGAAAGCCCAGGGTCGGCGCGCGCTCGAACACCAGCGCCTCGTTGACTTCGTAGAAGTGGTAGTGCGAGCCGACCTGCACCGGGCGGTCGCCATGGTTGGCCACGCTGACGCTGACCGTCGCACGGCCGCTGTTCAGCTCGATGTCGCCGGCGGCGACCTGGATTTCACCTGGGATCATGCGGGGCTCCTGGGCAGTTTCAGACGATGGGGTCATGCACGGTCACCAGCTTGGTCCCATCCGGGAAGGTTGCTTCGACCTGCACGTCGTGGAGCATTTCGGCAATGCCAGGCATCACCTGCTCGCGGCTCAATACTTCACGCCCCAGGCTCATCAGCTCGGCGACGGTGCGGCCATCACGGGCGCCTTCGAGCACGGCGGCACTGATCAGCGCCACCGCTTCCGGGTAGTTGAGCTTCAGTCCACGGGCCAGGCGCCGCTCCGCCAGCAACGCGGCGGTGAACAGCAGCAGTTTGTCTTTCTCTCTCGGGGTCAGCTCCATGGCGCTCTCTCAGGTGGCCCAGATACGCGGCGGGCAGGCCGGCAGGCCGAGGACGGCCGGGCGCAGCACATGCCACAGGCGTTGCAGGGTGCGTTGCAGGTGTTGGTTGTCATGGTCAAGCACGCGGATCACCAGTAACGACCCAACCAGGGTCGCGCCGGCCGGGTTGACCATCTCGTCGAGCAGCGGGCGCACCAGATCCAGCACGGCCTGGTCGGCGGGTGCAGCGCAAAAGGTGGCCAGCAGCGGATGCCCGCCAAGCTTGTCCAGGCGCCCGCCTTCGACGCGCAGGCGCTCGTGCAGGCCCACTTCGTCAGGCAGTTCTATATGCAGGCGGCTGTCGAGGGCACCGTGGTCGAAACGCTCGTTCATCACCGGGCGCCCCAGGCACAGGGTTTCCCAGGCCAGCAGGCGTGCCCCCGGCTCGAGGGTGAAACGGCTGTCGAGGCTGGCGCGGGCGCCGGAAAAGAAGATGCTGTCCTGCGGCAGCCACTCCAAGGTGCTGCCGGCGGCCAGGTGAAAGCGCTGGGCCAGCCGCGCGGTCGGGCCGATGCTGCGGTAGAACTTGCTGGCGCCGGGCATGGTCAGCAGCGCGTGGCTGCCCGGCTCCAGCTGGATATCCAGCTCCAGGCGGTCGCCGGCCACAATCCCACCGGGCGGGTGCAGCACGTAGACATGGCACGGTGCACCTTCCGGATAGAACGGCCGCTGCACCAAAAGAGGTCCAAAATGCCGCCACGCACCAAGGCGGGTCACTTCGTCGCGCCTGACGAAGCGCAACTGCAGGTGAGCACTCCAACCCGCATCGTCTTGCTGTTGTTCGATCTGCTCCGCGAGCGACATCCTGCGGCCCCTGAAATCCGTGGCCTGCTGGCCGTTTAGAGAGGCAGGCACGCATGACTACGGCATGCGTGGCCTGACCACTCGATCAAATTCGCAGGCTGGATATAGCAGGTTGCGGGCCAACTCCGCAGGTGAACGAAGATGAAACTTTTCCCACAGCCGCTCTGGCATCGGGCATACGGGGAGATGCCGCACAAAGTGGGGGCGCACTCAGGCCCTGTTTAGGTGCTGGGCTGAGAGAAGGCTGGGGCCGCTACGCGGCCCATCGCCGGCAAGCCAGCTCCCACAGGGATCGCGCATGGCTTGAGGTCAGCGCGGTCGGGGTGGGAGCAACTGTCTTGCTCAATTTCTAAAAGCTGGCGTGATCCCTGTGGGAGCGGGCTTGCCCGCGAACACGGGCGAAGCCCGTGCCAT
>NZ_JADLJS010000032.1 GCF_015680405.1 Pseudomonas pudica | reverse complement strand
AGCCAGCTCCCACCCCGACCGCATAGACCTCAAGCCATGCGCTGCCCCTGTGGGAGCTGGCTTGCCGGCGATGGGCTGCGAAGCAGACCCAGTCATGGATTTGACTGATATCAACACGCCGCGCGTGGCCGCAGACCATGATGCAGTGTGCATGACCGCAAGGATGCAGACCGATGAACCGATACGCCCCCAGGATCTTCGCCACCGCGCTGATCGCCCTGCTCGCAACAGCCGGCGGGCTGGGGTACTGGAAGTCGCTCCACGACCAGTTGCCCGAAGGCCTGAGCATGGGCAACGGCCGCCTGGAAGCCACCGAGGTGCAGATCGCCAGCAAAATCCCTAGTCGCCTGGCCGAAGTGCTGGTCGAAGAAGGTGACAAGGTAAAACGCGGCCAGCTGCTGGCGCGCATCGACACCCGTACCATGGAAGCCCAGCGCAGCCAGGCCGAAGCCGAAGTGCTGCGCGCCCGGGAGAACTACGCCGCCGCCCAGGCCAGCGTGCAGCTGCGCCAGAGTGAACTGCTGCTGGCCAGCCAGGAGCTCAAGCGCGTGCGCGAGATCTTCCAGCGCAAGTACGCCAGCCAGCAGTTGCTCGACCAACAGCAGGCGCGCTTCGACACGGCCAACGCCGCCGTGGTCGCCGCCCGCGCCCAACTGGCGGCGATCAAGGCCGCCATCGGTGCCGCCGAGGCCCAGGTGGCGCAGCTCACCAGCGAAATCGACGACAGCAGCCTGCGCGCACCGATCGACGGCATCATCCAGCTGCGCCTGGCCGAGCCCGGTGAAGTGCTGGGTGCCGGCGGCCGCGTACTGATGCTGATCGACCCCAGCGACCAGTACATGAACCTCTACCTGCCCGCCTCCACCAGCGGCCGCCTGACCGTCGGCGACCAGGCGCGGATCGTGCTCGACGCCCTGCCCGAGCGGGCGCTGCCGGCGAAGGTGGCCTTTGTCGCGGCCAAGGCCCAGTTCACCCCCAAGCAGGTGGAAACCCGCGACGAGCGGCAAAAGCTGGTGTTCCGGGTCAAGTTGCGCCTGACCGACCCGGGCGCCGTGCCGCAGGCCAAGCCGGGTATGCCAGGCGCCGGCTATGTACGCACGGTTGATGTGGACTGGCCGGCCAACCTGCAATGAACGCCGCGGCACTGCTGGCCGAGGGTATCAGCCATCGCTACGGCGACCTGGTGGCCCTGCACCCCCTAGGGTTCAGCCTGCCGGCGGGCACCCGCTGCGCGCTGATCGGCCCTGACGGGGCTGGCAAATCGACCCTGCTGGGGCTGATCGCCGGCGTCAAGCGCCTGCAACAGGGCGAACTGCAGGTGCTGGGTGGCTCGATCCGCCAGCGGCGCCATCGCGCGGCGCTGTACCCGAAAGTGGCGTTCATGCCGCAGGGGCTGGGCAACAACCTGTATCCGGAGCTGTCGATCAGCGAGAACATCCGCTTTTTCGCCACCCTGTTCGGCCTCGGCCGCCGTGAATGCGAACAGCGCATGGCCAACCTGCTGCAGGCTACCGACCTGCAGCGCTTTGCCGAGCGCCCGGCGGGCAAGCTGTCGGGCGGCATGAAACAGAAGCTGGGCCTGTGCTGCGCACTGATCCACGAGCCGGACCTGCTGATCCTCGACGAGCCGACCACAGGTGTCGACCCACTGTCACGGCGGCGCTTCTGGGAGCTGGTCGAACAGGTGCGCGCACAGCGCCCGCAACTGACCCTGCTGGTGGCCACTGCCTACATGGAGGAGGCCGAACAGTTTGAACATTGCCTGATGCTCGATGGCGGTCGCCTGCTGGCGGCCGGCCCCAGCCGTGAACTGGCCGCAGTCACCCCCAGCGGCAAGCTGGACGACGCCTTCACCCACTACCAGGGCGCGGGCAAGGCACAACACCCTCTGCTCATCATTCCACCACGCCCGGCCACTGACACCTCGGTCGCCATCGAGGCCAACGACCTGACCCTGCGCTTTGGCGATTTCACTGCCGTGAACAAGGTCAGCTTCGCCATTGGCCGCGGGGAGATCTTCGGCTTCCTCGGCTCCAACGGCTGTGGCAAGACCACCACCATGAAAGTGCTCACCGGCCTGATGCCGGCCAGCGAAGGCAGCGCCAGCCTGCTCGGCCGCCCGGTGGATGCCAGCGACCTGGCCACGCGCAAGCGGGTCGGTTTCATGTCGCAGAGTTTTTCGCTGTATGGCGAGCTCAGCACCCGGCAGAACCTGAACCTGCATGCGCGCCTGTTCGACCTGCCAAAGGTCGAGAGCGGCCAGCGTATCGACGAACTGATCGAGCGCTTCGACCTGGGTGCCATCGCCGACCAGCCATCCGGCGCCCTGCCCCTCGGGCTGCGCCAGCGCCTGTCACTGGCAGTGGCAGTACTGCACCGCCCGGAAGTGCTGATCCTCGACGAACCCACCTCCGGCGTCGACCCGGCTGCCCGTGACGACTTCTGGCGCCTGCTGGTGGAGCTGTCACGCGAGCAGGGCGTGACCATTTTCCTGTCCACCCACTTCATGAACGAAGCCCAGCGCTGCGACCGTATCTCGCTGATGCATGCAGGCCGGGTACTGGCCTGCGACACGCCGGGTGCCCTGCAACGCCAGTACCAGGGCAACACCCTGGAGGACGCGTTCGTACGCTGCCTGGAACAGGCCCAGGAACTGGCGCTACAAGCTACCGACAACGCCGTGCTGGAGCAGGCCACCACACCTGCGCCAGCGCTGCGCCAGGGTTTCAGCCTGCGTCGCCTGCTGGCGGTGGCCGGCCGTGAGGGCAAGGAGCTGCTGCGCGACAAGGTACGCCTGGCCTTCGCCCTGCTGGGGGCGGTGTTCATGATGGTGATCTTTGGCTATGGCATTTCGCTGGATGTGGAAAACCTCGCCTTCGCCGTACACGACCAGGACCAGAGCCCGCAAAGCCGGGCCTACCTCGAAGCCTTCCGTGGTTCACGCTATTTCGCCGAACAGGCGCCCATCCGCGATACCCGCGAAATGCACCAGCGCCTGCAGCGCTCTGAAATCAAACTGGCGCTGGAAATTCCGCCCGGCTTTGGCCGCGACCTGTACGCCGGGCGTCAACCGGTCGTGGCTGCCTGGCTCGATGGCGGCATGCCGTTCCGCGCGGAAACCAGCCGCAACTACGTTGAAGCCGTGCACCAGGCCAACCTCGACCAACTGGCCAAGGCCAGCCCACAGCCGCAGCAGCGCCAGGACCTGGTGCGCCTGGAAACCCGTTTTCGCTACAACCAGGATGTGGTCAGCGTGAACGCCATCGGTCCAGGAGTAATGGCGCTGATTTTGGCCTTCATCCCGGCCATGCTCACCGCGCTGGGTATCGTCCGCGAGAAAGAGCTCGGCTCCATCACCAACTTCTACGCCACACCCCTCACCCGCCTGGAATTCCTGCTCGGCAAGCAGATGCCCTATCTGGCCGTGAGCCTGGTCAACCTGGCGCTGCTGGTGGCGATGAACCGCTGGCTGTTCGCCGTGCCGCTCAAGGGCAGCGTGCTGGCCCTGGCCTGTGGCGGCGTCGCCTATCTGCTGGCGACCACCAGCCTTGGCCTGCTGATCTCGGCCTTCACCCGCACCCAGATCGCCGCCATCCTGGGCACCATGATCATCACCAGCCTGCCGACCATCCAGTTCTCCGGGCTGATCGTGCCACGCTCGTCGCTGGACGGCGCGGCGGCGGTGATGGGCCAGCTGTTCCCGGCGGGCTACTTCCTCGATATCGCGGTCGGCACCTTCACCAAGGCGCTGGGCCTGCGCGAACTGTGGCCGCAGTGCCTGATCCTGCTCAGCTTCTTTACCGTGTTCACCGGCCTGAGCCTGGCCATGCTGAAGAAGCAGGAGGCCTGAGATGTCACGCCTGAACCATACCCTGCGCCTTGGCCTGAAAGAGCTGACCAGCCTGCGCCACGACAGCGTGCTGCTGTTGTTCCTGCTGTATGCCTTCAGCGTGGCTATCTACATGCCCGCAGCCGGCTCGGTGATCGGCGTGCACAACGCCAGCGTCGCAGTGGTGGACGAAGACCACAGTCTGCTGTCGCGCAAGCTCGGCGAAGCCCTGCAACCGCCCGAGTTCCAGCCCGCCGTACCGCTGGCCCCGGGGCGCCTGGACCAGGCCATGGACAGCGGCCAGTACACCTTCGTGATCAACGTGCCGATGAATTTCCAGAGCGACCTGCTGGCCGGACGCTCGCCGGAACTGCAGATCAATGTCGACGCCACGGCCATGAGTCAAGCGTTCATGGGGGCCGGCTACATCGGCCGCATCTTCGAACGCGAGTTGCTCGACTACAGCCAGCGCAGCAACACACAGAGCCCGGTGGTAATCAACGCCAAGGCCCTGTTCAACCCCAACCTGGAGGGTGGCTGGTTCCTGGCGGTGATCCAGATCATCAACAACATCACCATCCTGGCGATAATCCTCACCGGGACAGCGTTGCTGCGCGAGCGCGAGCACGGCACCCTCGACCACCTGCTGGTGCTGCCGCTGACCGCGCTGGAAATCATGCTGGCGAAAATCGCCAGCAACGCGCTGGTGGTGGTGATCTGCACCTGGATTTCGCTGGTGGTGGTGGTCAAGGGCGCGCTTGGCGTGCCGCTCTCCGGTTCGATGGGCCTGTTCCTGGCCGTGACCGCGCTGTACCTGTTCGCCAGCACCTCACTGGGCATCTTCCTCGCCACTCTGGCGCGCTCGACGCCACAATTCGGCCTGCTGGCAATCCCGGTGATCATCCCGATGCTGTTGCTGTCCGGCGGCAGCACACCGCTGGACAGCATGCCGCAGTGGCTGCAGTGGGTGATGCAGGGGTCGCCGTCGACGCATTTTGTCAGCCTTGGCGCCGCAATCCTGTTCCGTGATGCCGGGTGGACGGTGGTGTGGCCGGACATCCTGGCGCTGGCTGTGATCGGGCTGGTGTTCTTCGGCGTGGCGCTGGCGCGGTTTCGCCGAAGCCTGGCGTCCTGATCCAAATTGGGATCTAGCAACAAAGACAAAGGGCGCCTTTCGGCGCCCTACTCACAGACAGGTCGGCTTGTCATCGCCATACACCTGCCCGGCTCTGTAATTGCTGGTTGAACCAGGATCCGCAGAGTCTTGCAAGCCCCTTACGGGAACAGGCCCATTATCACGTATCGAGCGTTACATTGCCAACAGACTGCACTGTTGCTGGATGTGTGAAGCCCAGCGTAAAGCCAACAGCAGCCCTCACGGCGGCGAAATGCTCTGGCCGCATTGTAAAGGTGATGTATTCCCGACCACCGCCCTGCCGCGACCTGACCCGGCATCTGTCCAGTCTGGAGGTAGCTACCGTGTAGATCATGTCGCACTTCGCCCAGCATGTCAGGGCCGGGCCGGGGAGATAACTCGGCAGCACAACGTGATGCCTTGTCATGTGATCCGGAGCGGTGGTGCTCAGCGGGATTATCGTCACCAAATGACGGTTTTGACTGTGCTTGCGAAGAACGACAACCGGGCGCACCTTGATCATTTCAGGCACTTGAAAGCCTGAAAAGTCGCACATCAGTACAGTCGCCTCTTTCGGCTGGTACTTCAAAGGCATTGCCAACACTCTCAAGCAACTGAAGACAAGGCACAATTTAGCTTGGCCTTGGCTTCAGAAACCGAAAACTGGCGGGCTTACAGGAAAGACGGAAAGGTCCTACAACCGTGGTAAGCCTGACTTCAATCCAGCTCACCAGCAATCGACCTCACAGTGCTTCAGGTCACTGCACGATCAGGTTGTTGAACAGCAGGTCTTCGACGATCGGTTTGCCCTCTTCGGCTTCCATTACCTGCTGCACCTGTTTCAGCGCTTCCTGGCGAAGATGCTCCTTGGCCTCGACGTTGCTCATGCTGTCCACCGACTGTTGGGTGAACAGCGCCACCAGCTGATTTCGGATCAGCGGCTCGTGGTGCTTCACCGCCTTCGCGGCTTCGTCGCCGGTCACGCGCAGGGCCACGTCGGCCTTGTACACGCGCAGCCGCGGGCTGCCGTCGAGGGCATAGTTGCCGACAAAGGGCGGGCTCAGGCTGATGTAGGCGACTTTTGGCGCCCCTTCCTTGGCTTCCTCGGCCATGGCCGCAGCCGGCAGCAGCAGCGCCAGCACCATCAAGATCCACGCTTTCACGAATTCGCTCCTCAATACAGTTGGCGCCAGCTTACCCAGCACACCGCTCAAACCCAAGCCCGGGCTCATGCCGCACTTATGCCTGCACATCAGGGCAGGCCATGCTCGTTGACCGGGCAGGCGGCCCTCCTACACTTATCGGCCACGACCCGCAAAGGAATAGCCCCGATGAAAGCTGTGTTGTGCAAAACCCTTGGCCCGGCGCGCGATCTGGTGCTGGAAGAGGTGACCAGCCCGGTGCCGAAGAAAAACGAGATCCTGCTGGATGTGCAGGCCGCCGGAGTCAACTTCCCCGACACCCTGATCATCGAAGGCAAGTACCAGTTCCAGCCACCGTTGCCGTTCTCCCCCGGCGGCGAGGCGGCGGGCGTGGTGGCCGCCGTCGGAGAAAAGGCCGGCGCGTTCAAGGTCGGCGACCGGGTCATGGCACTGACCGGCTGGGGAGCGTTTGCCGAGCAGGTGGCTGTGCCGTTCTACAACGTGCTGCCGATCCCGGCGAGCATGGACTTCACCACCGCTGCAGCATTCGGCATGACCTACGGCACCTCCATGCACGCCCTGCGTCAGCGCGGCCAGTTGCAGGCGGGCGAGACACTGCTGGTGCTGGGCGCGTCCGGCGGGGTCGGCCTGGCGGCGGTGGAGATCGGCAAGGCCATGGGCGCGCGAGTGATCGCGGCCGCCAGCAGTGCGGAAAAACTGGCCGTGGCCAAGGCAGCCGGGGCGGATGAACTGATCGACTACAGCCAGGCCAGCCTGCGTGACGAGATCAAGCGCCTGACCGGTGGCCAGGGCGTGGACGTGATCTACGACCCGGTGGGTGGCGAATTGTTCGAACAGGCAGTGCGCGGGCTGGCCTGGAATGGCCGGTTGCTGGTGGTGGGCTTTGCCAGCGGGACCATCCCGCAGCTGGCGGCCAACCTGGTGCTCCTCAAAGGTGCCGCGGTACTGGGGGTATTCTGGGGAGCGTTTGCCCAGCGTCAGCCGGAGGACAATGCGGCCAACTTCCGGCAGCTGTTTGCATGGCATGCCGAAGGCAAGTTGAAGCCGCTGGTATCGCAGACTTATCCACTGGCTGAAGCCGGGGCTGCCATTGAAAAGTTGGGGCAGCGGCAGGCTGTGGGTAAGTTGGTGGTGCTGGCCAGGTAAGACAGTTCCGGCCTTTTCGCGGGTTCACCCGCGAAGAGGCCGGCACAGGTAATCAAACCTCCCGCAGGTTATGGCAGCGCCTGAACCGTGCCTCCAGGTTGCGATCGGGCATCTGGTGGCTGCGCAGGGCGTTCAAGGTCTGTTCGACATAATCACGCGTGGTGCCATAGCGCCCCTTGGCACTGGCCAGTATCTGGCTGAGCAGGGTGTCCGGCAGGTTCCCGGCATAGCACGGCAAATGCCGCTCCAGCACGAAGCCCAGGGCCTGCACCTTGCTGCCATCACCCAACCGACAACTGAGCCAGTGCGGCCGGTACGCCGGGTACGGCATCTCGCGCTGCCACAGGGCCATCAGCGACTCGTCCAGGCTGCTGTCATCCAACCGATAGGCAAAACCACTGCAGGAGCCACCGCGGTCCAGGCCAAACACCAGCCCGGGGGTTTCCGGGGTGCCACGGTGTTCGTGCGACCACAGGTACAAGCCGCGGTGGTAACCATGTACACGCGCGCGTTGGCGTTCCACCGAGTTGCACTCCGGTCGCCAGATCAACGAGCCATAGGCGAACAGCCAAACCGGCCCACCCTGATGGCGAGACATGGTTGTCTTCATGGAATTGAACAACTGTTCGCGAGTATGTTGCTGACCGAAGTCGAGTGTCGGTGGATATGAAACTTCCCAGGACATACTTTCAAGTGCCGACATAAGCTGCCGCCATTATCCCTGTAAACTACGGATGTAGCGAGATTCGATTACGATGCGCCCCAAGCCTCTGTACCAAGGGCGCTTGCAGTAACCATAGGACAGAAGTGCGGGAATACTCAAGCCCTCGCGCCAGAGTTTCATCCGCGCTCCCGACGACTGGAAAGTACTGTTTCGGCAACTGTGAAAGTTATTAGCCAAGGCGGTAACAATTACCGCCTTATACCCATACTTTCAAACTTCGGTTATTAGCCGCGTGGTGCGTAGGCAAACACATCGGCGCGCATGCGGTGCGCATCCATGCCGGCTTCGACCAAGGCGTCGAGAGTGGCATAGATCATGTTCGGCGAGCCGCTGGCATATACATGCACGCTGTTGAGGTCGGCGATGTCTTCGCAGACCGCCTCATGCAGCATGCCGCAACGGCCTTCCCAACCGCACAGGTCGCTGACCACCTGGTGAAGGAACAGGTTGGGCAGGCGCTGCCATTCGTCCCAGTGCTCGATCTGGTAGAAGTCTTCGGGCCGACGCACGCCCCAGTACAGGTGCACCGGGTGCTTGAAACCCTGAGCCCGGCAATGCTCGACCAGGCTGTGCATCTGGCCCATGCCGGTGCCAGCAGCGATCAGCACCAGCGGCCCGTCAGGCAACTCGGCCAGGTGGGTGTCGCCGAACGGCATTTCGATGCGCGCCAGGCCGTCGCGCTTGAGTTGCTCGATAAGTTGCAGCGCACTGGGCTCGCGCGCCAGCACATGCAGCTCCAGTTCGCGCCCGGCATGGGGTGCGGAAGCCAGCGAAAACGCCGCCTGCTTGCCGCCTTCGCGCTCGATCATCAGGTACTGCCCCGCGTGGTAGCGCGGCGGCCTGCCCGCCGGCGCGCGCAACCGCACGCGCCAGACGTCGCCACCGACCTCGACGCACTCACTGACACTGCACGCCAGTTTGCGCACCGGCAACTCGCCCAGGGCGAGCACACCATCCCAGAGCAACACGCAGTCCTCCAGCGGTTCGGCAATGCAGGTGAACAGCTCGCCATGGTCGCGGACTTCACCGTCCTGGCGTACCCGGCCTTCGACCAACAACGCGGCGCAGACATGGCAATTGCCATTGCGGCAGCTGTTCGGGCAGTCATAGCCCAGCCGCCGCGCTCCATCCAGGATCCGTTCCCCGGGTTCGAGCGCCAGCACCGCCCCGGACGGCTGCAACGTTACCTGCATCAATCTATTCCCAACTGATCCCACAGCTCATCGATACGGCGGGTGACGGCTTCGTCCTTGACGATGACCCGTCCCCATTCGCGTGTAGTCTCGCCCGGCCACTTGTGCGTGGCGTCCAGGCCCATCTTCGACCCCAGCCCTGATACCGGCGACGCGAAGTCCAGGTAGTCGATCGGGGTGTTGTCGATCATCACCGTATCACGCTTGGGGTCCATGCGTGTGGTGATGGCCCAGATCACATCGTTCCAGTCGCGGGCATTGATATCGTCATCGGTGACAATAACGAATTTGGTGTACATGAACTGTCGCAGGAACGACCACACACCCAGCATCACGCGCTTGGCGTGGCCCGGGTACTGCTTCTTCATGGTCACCACCGCCATGCGGTACGAGCAGCCTTCCGGCGGCAGGTAGAAATCGACGATTTCCGGGAACTGCTTCTGCAGGATCGGCACGAACACTTCGTTCAGCGCCACGCCGAGGATCGCCGGCTCATCTGGCGGGCGGCCGGTGTAGGTGCTGTGGTAGATCGGTTTCTGCCGATGGGTGATGCGCTCGACGGTGAACACCGGGAAGCTGTCCACTTCGTTGTAGTAGCCGGTGTGGTCGCCATACGGGCCTTCCGGGGCCATTTCGCCCGGGTGGATCACGCCTTCCAGGATGATTTCGGCGGTAGCCGGTACCTGCAGGTTGCTGCCCCGGCACTTGACCAGTTCGGTGCGGTTGCCGCGCAGCAGGCCGGCGAAGGCGTACTCGGAGAGGGTGTCCGGCACCGGGGTCACGGCGCCGAGGATGGTGGCCGGGTCAGCGCCCAGGGCCACGGCGACCGGGAACGGTTGGCCAGGGTTCTTCTCGCACCATTCGCGGTAGTCCAGGGCGCCGCCACGGTGGCTGAGCCAGCGCATGATGACCTTGTTGCGGCCGATCACCTGCTGGCGGTAGATGCCCAGGTTCTGGCGGTCCTTGTTCGGGCCGCGGGTGACGGTGAGGCCCCAGGTGATCAGCGGCGCCACGTCGCCCGGCCAGCAGTGCTGGATCGGCAGGGCGCCGAGGTCGACATCGTCCCCCTCGACCACCACTTCCTGACACACCGCGTCCTTGACCACTTTCGGCGCCATCGACACGACTTTCTTGAAGATCGGCAGCTTGGACCAGGCATCCTTCAGGCCCTTCGGCGGTTCGGGCTCCTTGAGGAAGGCCAGCAGCTTGCCGATTTCCCGCAGCTCATCGACCGACTCGGCACCCATGCCCATGGCCACGCGCTCCGGAGTACCGAACAGGTTGCCCAGCACCGGGATGTCGAAGCCGGTAGGCTTTTCGAACAGCAATGCAGGGCCCTTGGCACGCAGGGTGCGGTCGCAGACCTCGGTCATTTCCAGGACGGGGGAGATCGGAACCTGGATGCGCTTGAGCTCGCCGCGCTGTTCCAGGCCACGGATGAAGTCGCGCAAGTCGCGATACTGCATGCAGGAGCCTCGTGTTGGCCGTATCGGTCGGGGTGCAGAGTGTAGCGCCGTTCAGTACCCAATGGCCAAAAATGACTTGGGGCCGCTTCGCGCCCCATCGCCGGCAAGCCAGCTCCCACAGAGTCCGCACAAGCTTCAAGAGCTGTACAGTACCTGTGGGAGCTGGCTTGCCGGCGATGGGCTGCGAAGCAGCCCCAATCAATTCCGGCCTGAAACGCTTACTTGCGCTTCATCGACAGGAAGAACTCGTCGTTGGTCTTGGTCTGCTTGAGCTTGTCGACCAGGAACTCGATGGCGGCGATTTCGTCCATCGGGTGCAGCAGCTTGCGCAGGATCCACATGCGCTGCAGTTCGTCGTCGGCGGTCAGCAGCTCTTCGCGGCGGGTACCGGAGCGGTTGATGTTGATAGCCGGGAACACACGCTTCTCGGCGATGCGGCGGTCCAGCGGCAGCTCCATGTTGCCAGTGCCCTTGAACTCTTCGTAGATCACTTCGTCCATCTTCGAGCCGGTTTCGACCAGCGCGGTGGCGATGATGGTCAGCGAACCGCCTTCCTCGATGTTACGCGCGGCACCGAAGAAGCGCTTCGGCTTCTCCAGGGCGTGGGCGTCGACACCACCGGTCAGCACCTTGCCGGAGCTCGGGATGACGGTGTTGTAGGCACGTGCCAGACGGGTGATGGAGTCCAGCAGGATGACCACGTCCTTCTTGTGCTCGACCAGGCGCTTGGCCTTCTCGATCACCATTTCGGCAACCTGCACGTGGCGGGTTGGCGGCTCGTCGAAGGTGGAGGCAACCACTTCGCCACGCACGGTGCGCTGCATTTCGGTCACTTCTTCCGGGCGCTCGTCGATCAGCAGGACGATCAGGTGGCACTCGGGATTGTTACGGGTGATGTTGGCCGCGATGTTCTGCAGCATGATCGTCTTGCCCGCTTTCGGCGGAGCAACGATCAGGCCACGCTGGCCTTTGCCGATCGGAGCGCACAGGTCGATGACGCGGCCGGTCAGGTCTTCGGTGGAGCCGTTACCGGCTTCCATCTTCAGGCGCTTGTTCGGGAACAGCGGCGTCAGGTTTTCGAACAGGATCTTGTTCTTCGCGTTTTCCGGGCGGTCGAAGTTGATGGTGTCGACCTTCAGCAGGGCGAAGTAACGCTCCCCTTCCTTCGGCGGACGAATCTTGCCGACGATGGTGTCACCGGTACGCAGGTTGAAACGGCGGATCTGGCTGGGCGAGACGTAGATGTCGTCAGGGCCGGCCAGGTAGGACGCATCAGCCGAACGCAGGAAACCGAAACCATCCTGGAGAATCTCCAGCACGCCGTCACCCGAGATCTCTTCGCCGCTTTTCGCGTGCTTCTTCAGCAGGGCGAAAATCACGTCCTGTTTGCGCGAACGGGCCATGTTTTCGATGCCCATCTGTTCGGCCATTTCCAAAAGATCGGTAATCGGCTTTTGCTTGAGTTCAGTCAGGTTCATAAGGGGAGTGACGTAATCATGTAAGAAGGGAGAATTAAGCTTCTGGCTTAATGAGGCCGCGCCGCTAGATGGCGACAGGATCGCGTACTGATTCGAATTAGGGATGCTTCGGCGACGGCGTGTAGAGGGCACTGGAGAAGCAGTGCGAGGCCGAATGTAACACTTGCTTTTTTCTGCGTCTAGTGCTCTGAAAAAGAAAAGCCCCGCATCTGCGGGGCTTTTTCACATCACAGGTGGGCGTCGAGGAACGCGGCCAGCTGCGATTTGGACAGGGCGCCGACCTTGGTGGCTTCGACGTTGCCGTTCTTGAACAGCATCAGCGTCGGGATACCACGCACGCCGTGCTTGGCCGGGGTTTCCTGGTTCTCGTCGATGTTCAGCTTGGCGACGGTCAGTTTGCCCTCGTAGGTGGAGGCGATGTCGTCCAGTACCGGAGCGATCATCTTGCATGGACCGCACCATTCAGCCCAGTAGTCGACCAGTACGGCGCCTTCGGCCTTAAGGACATCGGCTTCGAAGGAGGCGTCGGTGACATGTTTGATCAGATCGCTGCTCATGGATATCTCCAGGGTCGTAAGCAAAAAAACGTGGCCCATGATAGCCGTACCCACGCCCGACAGGAAGCCACGGACGATTGAGTGTAACTATAGTTGTGCAAGACGCCACGAATCGAAACTGTCATGCAAACGTCATAGCATCGAATGGCACATTGCCTTGCATCAAGGCCAGCTCAACGGCTGTGTACCACGCGTTGGCGACAGCCTGCTATCGTGGCACGATTGCCGGGTTAACGACCGAGAACAACCAGATCATGCCGCATACCATCGCGAAGAACCTGTCCCTGATCGCCGCCATCGACCTTGGCTCCAACAGCTTTCACATGGTCGTGGCCAAGGCCCACCATACCGAAATCCGCATTCTCGAGCGGCTCGGCGAGAAGGTTCAGCTGGCCGCCGGCATCGACGAAGAACGCAAGCTCAGTGAAGAGGCAATGGAACGAGGCCTGGATTGCCTCAAGCGCTTTTCCCAACTGATCAACGGCATGCCGGCAGGCTCGGTGCGTATCGTCGGTACCAACGCCTTGCGCGAAGCGCGCAACCGCAACGAATTCATCCAGCGCGCCGAAGCCATCCTTGGCCACCCGGTCGAGGTAATCTCTGGCCGTGAAGAAGCGCGCCTGATCTACCTGGGCGTGTCGCACACCCTGGCCGATACCCCCGGCAAACGCCTGGTAGCCGATATCGGCGGCGGCAGTACCGAGTTCATCATCGGCCAGCGCTTCGAGCCGCTGCTGCGCGAAAGCCTGCAGATGGGCTGCGTCAGCTTCACCCAGCGCTACTTCCGCGACGGCAAGATCACCCCGGCCCGCTACGCCCAGGCTTACACCGCCGCGCGCCTGGAGCTGATGAGCATCGAGAATGCCCTGCACCGCCTGACCTGGGACGAGGCCATCGGCTCGTCCGGTACCATTCGTGCCATCGGCGCAGCCATCAAGGCAGGTGGCCTGGGCAATGGCGAGGTCAACGCCGAGGGGCTGGCCTGGGTCAAGCGCAAGCTGTTCAAGCTGGGCGAGGTCGACAAGATCGACTTCGAAGGGGTCAAGCCGGACCGCCGCACCATCTTCCCGGCGGGCCTGGCGATTCTCGAAGCGATCTTCGATGCCCTGGAACTGCAGCGCATGGACCACTGCGACGGTGCCCTGCGCGAAGGTGTGCTGTTCGACCTGCTGGGCCGCCACCACCACGAAGACGTGCGCGAACGCACACTGAACTCGCTGATGGAGCGCTACCACGTGGACCAGGGCCAGGCCGCGCGCGTCGAACGCAAGGCGTTGCACGCCTTCGACCAAGTGGCCGACGCGTGGGATCTCAAAGACGGGAACTGGCGCGATCTGCTGGGCTGGGCGGCAAAAGTGCACGAAATCGGCCTGGATATCGCTCACTACCACTACCATAAACACGGCGCCTACCTGATCGAGCACTCCGACCTGTCGGGTTTCTCCCGCGAGGACCAGCAGATGATGGCCTTGCTGGTGCGCGGCCACCGCCGCAACATCCCCAAGGACAAGATCGCCGAACTAGGTGAGGAAGGGGTCAAGCTGCTGCGCCTGTGCGTGCTGCTGCGCTTCGCCATCCTGTTCCACCACATCCGTGGCAACCAGCAGATGCCGAAGGTCGAGCTCAAGGCTGCCGACAGCAGCCTCGACGTGGCCTTCCCCGAGGGCTGGCTGGAACAGAACCAACTGACCCAGGCCGACTTCGCCAACGAGGCGGAGTGGCTTGCCCGGGTCGGCTTCGTCCTCAGCGTACGTTGAGGACCGGGTTGCTCAGGCGCTCCAGCAGGGTCGCCTGGGCACTGCGCGGGTTCTGGTTGCCGGTTGGCGTGCTGCGCACGTAGCGCCCGTCCGGCTGCAGGGTCCAGGCGTGGGTGTTGTCGGTCAGGTAGCCTTCCAGCTCCTTCTTCACCCGCAGCAACAGCTTCTTGCCCTCCACCGGGAAGCAGGTCTCGACACGCTTGTCGAGGTTGCGCTCCATCCAGTCGGCACTGGACAGGTAGATCTGCTCTTCGCCGCCATTGAGGAAGTAGAACACCCGTGTGTGCTCGAGGAAGCGGCCGATGATCGAGCGTACCTGGATATTGTGCGAAACCCCCGGAATTCCTGGGCGCAGGCAGCACATGCCACGCACCACCAGGTCGATCTTCACGCCCGACTGGCTGGCCTTGTACAACGCCTTGATGACCTTGGCGTCGGTCAGCGAGTTAAACTTGGCGATGATATGCGCCGGCTTGCCTTCGAGGGCGAACTGGGTTTCCCGCGCGATCATATCGAGCATGCCCTTCTTCAGGGTGAACGGCGCGTGCAGCAGCTTCTTCATGCGCAGGGTCTTGCCCATGCCGATCAGCTGGCTGAACAGCTTGCCGACGTCCTCGGTGAGGGCGTCGTCGGAGGTCAGCAGGCTGTAATCGGTGTACAGGCGGGCGTTGCCGGCGTGGTAGTTACCAGTGCCCAGGTGCGCATAACGCACGATCTCGCCCTGCTCGCGGCGCAGGATCAGCATCATCTTAGCGTGGGTCTTGAAGCCGACCACGCCGTAGATCACCACCGCACCGGCCGCTTGCAGGCGGCTGGCCATCTGCAGGTTGGACTCTTCGTCGAAGCGCGCCCGCAACTCGATCACCGCGGTGACCTCCTTGCCGTTACGCGCTGCGTCCACCAGCGCGTCGACGATTTCCGAGTTGGCCCCGGAACGGTACAGGGTCTGGCGCACGGCAAGCACGTGCGGGTCCTTGGCGGCCTGCCGCAGCAGGTCGATCACCGGGGTGAAGGACTCGAACGGGTGCATCAGCAGGATGTCCTGCTTGCCGATCACGCTGAAGATATTGTCGGCGTTCTGCAGCAGCTTGGGGATCGCCGGGGTGAACGGCGTGTACTGCAGCTCAGGGTGGCTGTCCAGGCCGGTGATGCTGAACAGGCGGGTAAGGTTGACCGGGCCGTTGACCTGGTACAGCTCGCTTTCGCTGAGGCTGAACTGCTTGAGCAGGTAGTCCGACAAGTGTTTCGGGCAGGTGTCGGCGACCTCCAGGCGCACTGCGTCACCGTAGCGGCGCGAGAACAGCTCGCCGCGCAGGGCGCGGGCCAGGTCATCGACCTCTTCGGAGTCCAGCGCCAGGTCGGCGTTACGGGTCAGGCGGAACTGGTAGCAGCCCTTCACCTTCATGCCCTGGAACAGGTCGTCGGCGTGCGCGTGGATCATTGACGACAGGAACACATAGTTGGCGCCAGGGCCACCCACCTCTTCCGGCACGCGGATGACCCGCGGCAGCAGGCGCGGGGCCGGAATGATCGCCAGGCCCGAATCGCGACCGAAGGCGTCGACACCCTCGAGCTCGACGATGAAGTTGAGGCTCTTGTTCACCAGCAGCGGGAACGGGTGAGTAGGGTCGAGGCCGATCGGGGTGATGATCGGGGCGATTTCGTCGCGGAAGTAGCGGCGCACCCAGGTCTTGAGCTTGGGGGTCCAGTGACGCCGGCGGATGAAGCGGATATGGTGCTTCTCCAGCTCGGGCAGCAGCACATCGTTGAGGATTGCGTACTGGCGCTCCACTTCACTGTGCACCAGGTCGCTGATACGCGCCAGCGCCTGGTGCGGCTGCAGGCCGTCGGCACCGGCCTGTTCACGAGCAAAGTTGATCTGCTTCTTCAGGCCGGCGACTCGGATCTCGAAGAACTCGTCGAGGTTGCTGGAGAAGATCAACAGGAACTTGAGGCGCTCTAGCAGCGGGTAGCTCTCGTCCAGCGCCTGCTCCAGCACGCGGATATTGAACTGCAACTGGGAGAGTTCGCGATGAATGTACAGGCTGCTGTCGTCCAGGCCCGGGATGATGATCGCCGGGGCCGGCGCGGGTGCCGGAGCCGCAGTCTCTGCCACCGGTTCCACGGCAGGCAGGGGCGCCGGCGGCAGGTCTGGCGGGGTCTGCACCATCTCTTCGGGGAGTTCCTGAGCATCCTTGATCGCGACAGGGGTTAGCACTTCATTATTCATCTGGCGTTCCTGAGGACGTTAACGCCCTATCATCTATTGAGCGGCAAGATAAGCGCCCATTATGACGCCTGTGTTACATGTCAGGGCAAGCCATGGCGCATGGCTTCTGGCATTCTCCGAGCAGGAATTGTTCATGTCGAGACACATTTGGACACTTTCACGAACGCGCGCGAAGGGGTAGGCTTCGCGTTCATTTCGCCAGCACCTCAGAAAATGCTTCAACAATTCCTGCAGGATTTCGGCTACTTCGCCCTTTTTCTAGGCACCTTCTTCGAAGGCGAGACCATCCTGGTGCTTGCGGGATTCCTTGCGTTCCGCGGTTACATGGACATCAACCTGGTGTGCCTGGTGGCTTTTTTCGGCAGCTATGCCGGCGACCAGCTGTGGTACTTCATGGGCCGACGCCACGGGCGCAGGATACTGGCACGCAAACCGCGCTGGCAGGCGATGGGTGACCGGGCGCTGGACCACATCCGTCGCCACCCCGACATCTGGGTACTGAGTTTCCGCTTCGTCTATGGCCTGCGCACGGTCATGCCGGTGGCCATTGGCCTGTCCGGCTACCCGCCACGCCGCTATCTGCTGCTGAATGGTCTTGGCGCGGCCATCTGGGCAGTGGCACTGGGCGCGGCCGCGTATCACTTCGGCGCCATTCTCGAAGGCCTGCTGGGCAACGTGAAGCGCTACGAGCTATGGGTGCTCGGTGGCCTGTTGGCGTTGGGCGGCCTGCTGTGGCTGCGTCGGCGCTTCCGCACATTGCGCGCGGAGCGCAAGGCGGCGGGCAAGGCCCAGCCCCCAGAGGCTGAGCAAGCTGTAAACCACGAGCAGCAACCAGGCCAGCGGCACGACCACCGCTAGGCCCAGTGCGCCTGCCAGGTACAGCGCCGGCGCATTCGCCAGCAGCCGTAACAGCTCCAGGCGCACGGCCCATGGTCGGTTCTCCAGCAGCGCGCCAAGCACGAACAAGCCAAACGCCATCAGCGCCCAGCCGAGCACCAGGGCGGCAGTTGGCACGCGATCGGCCACCTCCATCAGATAGCTGCCCAGCGCCACGTAACCCACGAATTGCGCCGCCACATAGGCCTGCTGCGCACGGCCCAGGGCAACCGCGAACTTGCGAAACAACGCCAGGTCCTGCTTGGCCTGCGGGTAGCGTGCGGCCACATCGGCCGGCCGCCAGCCGGTGGGCATGAACCAGATTCGCAGTTTGTCCCACGGGCTGTCGGCACGTCGGGCGTCGTGCCAGAGCTGGGCATAGAACTGCAGGTTTGCCCACAGCGGGTTCCAGCTGGCCAACGGCGTGGTCACCCCGAACACCACCGGCTCGGCCGGGTCTTCCTCTTTGAAGGTGCCGAACAGACGATCCCAGAGAATGAACACGCCGCCGTAATTGCGATCCAAGTAAGCAGGATTTTGCGCATGGTGGACGCGATGGTTGGATGGCGTGATCAACACCCACTCGAGCCAGCCCAGCTTGGGAATATGCCGGGTATGCACCCAGAACTGGTACAGCAGGTTGAGCGACGCCACCGTGATGAAAACCAGCGGCGGCACACCGAGCATCGCCAGCGGCAGGTAGAACAGCCACGAGAAGATGAACCCGCTGCTGGTCTGCCGCAGCGCCGTGGTGAGGTTGTATTCCTCGCTCTGGTGATGCACCGAGTGCGCAGCCCACAGCACGTTGCGCTCGTGGCCCAGACGATGCAGCCAGTAGTAGCAGAAGTCGTACAACACAAAAGCCAGCAGCCACACCCACCAGGCCTGCGGCGGCAGGCGCAGCAACGCCATGTGCTCGAAGACCAGGGCATAGGTCACCAGCCCCACCCCTTTGGTCAGCAACCCGGTACTGGTCGACAGCGCACCGGTGCTGAGGCTGTTGATCGAGTCGGCCAGGGTGAAGTTGCGCTGGCCGCGCACACGGTCGGCCAGCAGTTCGACGGCGATCAGCACGAAGAAGAACGGCACGGCCAGCAGGATCAGGTCCATGGGTACGACCTCAGGCGTTGTTCGCCAAGATTAGGCCGCGCTTGCAGGAATCCCTATGGCTACATCTGCCAAACTAGAGGACATTTAGCGCCTCGACACTGGAGTAAAAAGCATGACAAAAAAAGTAGCGGTGATTCTTTCCGGCTGCGGCGTTTATGACGGCGCCGAAATCCACGAAAGCGTGATCACCCTGCTGCGCCTCGACCAGCGTGGTGCGCAGGTGCAGTGCTTCGCGCCGAACATTGCGCAGATGCACGTGATCAACCACCTGACTGGCGAGGAAATGCCCGAATCGCGCAATGTACTGGTGGAGTCGGCGCGCATTGCCCGCGGTGAGGTCAAGGACATCCGCGAAGCCAAGGCCGAAGACTTCGACGCATTGATCGTGCCAGGCGGTTTCGGGGCGGCGAAGAACCTGTCCAACTTTGCCGTGGAAGGCGCCAACTGCAGCGTCCACCCAGATGTGCTGGCCCTGGCCGAAGCCTTTGCCGATGCCTGCAAGCCGGTTGGCCTGATCTGCATCTCGCCGGCGCTGGCAGCGAAGATCTATGGCCCTGGCGTGGTCTGCACCATCGGTACCGACGCTGGCACTGCGGCGGCCGTGACGAAGATGGGTGGCACTCATGAAGAGTGCGATGTCCACGATATTGTCGAGGACACCCAGCGCAAGCTGGTGACCACCCCGGCGTACATGGAGGCCAAGTCGATCAGTGAAGCGGCTGGCGGGATCTACAAGCTGGTGGATCGGGTGCTGGAGCTGACGCACGAGTAACGGGTGCAAGATTCAGAATCTGACGCGGTCTCCGTGGGAGCGGCCTTGTGTCGCGAAAGGGCCGCAGCGCGGCCCCGGCAATTTATGCGGCGAAGCTGAAATCCTGGGGCCGCTTCGCGGCCCTTTCGCGACACAAGGCCGCTCCCACACGTCGTGTCCATACCGCCAGCCGGGTCGCTTCAGGGTTTGGACAACCGGGCAATGATCCGGTCCAGCGCATTGGCAAACGCCTGCTTCTCGCGCTCGCCATAAGGCGCCTGCCCTCCCCCCACCTGGCCCTGCTCGCGCAGCTCGGTGAACAGGTTGCGTGCCGCCAGCCGATCCCCCATGTTGCGCTCGTCGAACTCGCGCCCGCGCGGGTCCAGGGCCGCCACGCCCTTTTTCACCAGGCGATCGGCCAACGGCACATCACTGCAGATCACCAGCTCGCCAGGCACGGCGTGCTCCACCAGGTAATCGTCGGCCGCGTCCATGCCGCTGGGCACCACGATCAGGCGCACGATCGCGAACGCCGGCTTGGCCACAGCCTGGCCCGCCACCATCACTACCTCGAACTTGCGCTTGAGGGCGAACTTGACGATCAGATCCTTGGCCGCCTTGGGGCAGGCGTCGGCATCGATCCACACACGCATCGGAAAACCTCGCAATCAGCTTGAGGCCGCCATCATGCCTCAAGCGCAACGAAAGCTGCAGCACCACCCAAGCCCGCTGGAAAAATGGCGCCAATATTTCAATTGCCGCTTATCCGACCCCGCTACTCAGGCTACACTCGCCACAGCTCCGCTGGCCTGCCCGAGTGCGCAATGAACCACCCCCACGAAATCCGCCCCGACCTGGACGAAGGCATCGACCGCAAGGTCCT
Organism: Pseudomonas pudica; assembly: GCF_015680405.1. GTDB lineage: Bacteria > Pseudomonadota > Gammaproteobacteria > Pseudomonadales > Pseudomonadaceae > Aquipseudomonas > Aquipseudomonas pudica. The sequence continues at coordinate 40,821 of NZ_JADLJS010000032.1, read as the reverse complement.
GGCGACATTGCGTGCGCGCTTCCTGCGGCTCAATCAGGGCCGGCTGCAGCGGGCCCTGGAGGGCCTGTCGACGCGCCAGCAACAGGTGCTGACGCTGCTGCCGCTGCTGTTTCATGTGAACCATCCGTTACTGCCGGGCTATGTCTCCGGCAGCACCCCCGCAGGCGTATCGGGCTACGAGCCAAGCGCCGACCTGGTAGTCGAGGCCCAGCGCCTTGCCCGCTCCTTCACCTACAAGGCCCGCCATGGCAACCCGCCACAGCCCATCCACGGCCTGTTCCTGATGGGCAGCCTGGGCTCGCTGGCGCAAGCCGAGCAAAGCGACATGGACCTGTGGGTGTGCCATGCGCCCGGCCTGGCCGACGAGCTGCTGGGTGAACTGCGCCGCAAATGCCAGTTGCTGGAGGCATGGGCGGAAAGCCTGGGTGCCGAGGCACACTTCTTCCTGATCGACACGCAAGGTTTCGCCCAGGGCCAACGCGAGGGCCAGCTCGGTTCCGACGATTGCGGTACCACCCAGCACTACCTGCTGCTGGACGAGTTCTACCGCACTACTATCTGGCTGGCCGGGCGCACACCACTGTGGTGGCTGGTGCCGGTCTACCAGGAGCACGATTACCACGCCTATACCCAGACACTGCTGTCCAAACGTTTCATTCGCAGCCAGGACGCCCTCGACCTCGGCAACCTGGCGCACATTCCGCCCGGCGAGTTCGTCGGCGCTGGCTTGTGGCAACTGTTCAAAGGCATCGACTCGCCCTACAAGTCGCTGCTCAAGCTGCTGTTGACCGAGGCCTATGCCAGCGAACACCCCGCCGTACGCTGCCTGAGCCTGGACTACAAGCAAGCAGTGTTCGCCAACCAGCTCGACCTCGACGAGCTGGACCCCTACGTGATGGTGTACCGGCGCATCGAGCATTACCTGCTGCAGCGTGGCGAACACACGCGCCTGGAGCTGGTGCGGCGCAGCCTGTACCTGAAGGTGAACAAGAAACTCAGCGACCCGGCCCGGGCCAATGGCTGGCAGCGCCGGCTGTTGCAGCGCCTGGCCGACGAGTGGGGCTGGGACGAGCGCCAGTTGGCCCTGCTGGACAGTCGCAACCAATGGAAAGTGCAGCAGGTTGCCGTCGAGCGCCGTGAACTGGTGGCCGAACTGAACCACAGCTATCGCTTCCTCAGCGAATTCGCCCGCACCCAGAACGCCAGCAGCCGCGCCGACCAGCGCGATCTGAATGTGCTGGGCCGACGCCTTTATGCGGCCTTCGAGCGCCGCGCCGGCAAGGTCGAAGTGATCAACCCCGGCATCGCCCCAGACCTGGCCGAGGACACCCTGACCCTGGTCCAGGCGCCTAACCGCAGGGAGCCCGGCAGCTACCACTGGGAGCTATACACCGGCAACCTGAGCCCCCATGAGGTGGACCACTTCAGCCCGCTCAAGCGTTGCCGCGAGCTGCTCGAACTGCTGACCTGGGCCCACCGCAACGGGGTGATCGACAGCAGCACGCGCCTGGCGCTACACCCAGGCGTCAGCGACCTCAGCGAATTCGAGCTGTTCAACCTGGTCGGCTGCCTGCAGCAGAGCATTCCCCTGCCCTTGCCGACCGTCAGCGAGGTGCGCCTGCTGCAACCCAGCGTTGCCGAAGAGGTGCTACTGCTGGTCAACGTAGCCATCGACCCGCTGCGCCACCACCGCGACCTGAACATTCTGATGACCACCGAGCGTACCGACTCGCTGAGCTATGCAGGCGTGCGCGAAAACCTTGTCCTGACTCTGGACCAGGTCACGCTCAACAGCTGGAACGAGGTACTGGTCCAGCGCTATGACGGCGAGCACGCGCTGGTGCGCTGCCTGCGCGACTTCCTCAACAGCCCCGTGCTGCGCGGCCACAGACCGAGGGTGCGGGTGCGCTGCTTCTGCCAGAGCCGCGCCCAGGCCATCGGCCAACGCGTTGAGGAAATCTTCGACACAGTGCAGCTGCTGCTGGACCAGGGCCTGAACCACCGCTACCTGCTGCAGGTGGCCCAGCACACCCATGTGCTGGAGCTGCTGGCCGGGCATGTCAACCTCACCACCCTGGCCGAGCACGAGGCACTACTGGAGCATCTGGGCGAAGAGCGTAGCGCTTACAGCCCGCTGTACCTGGATGCCAACGCCCTGCAGGACCACGACCTGCACCTGGTGCTGGAGCAGGGCCGGCCGGCCTGCATCCAGGTGTTCTACCGCCTGCAGGGGGGCTGGGCCGAGCTTTACGTGCTGGATGAATACAACGCCCTGTGGCAGCAACGCCTGCCGCTGCACGATGAAGCCCACCTGCTGTTGCCGCTGCAGCGCTTTCTGCGCTCGGTGGTGATGCGCCGTGATGCCCGGCTGCCGCTGGACACCCAGCGAGCGGCCTCACTGGACATCCACTACGCGCAACTGTTGCCCTCCGGGCCAGGCAAGGCGCGCAGCATCGAGCCGCGCCAGGCTCCCGTCGAGGGTAGCGACCAGCCCTACTATGAAGTGCAGGCGATCATCCAGGCCGGGGTGGCGGGCGCGGCGCACGTGACGCTGTATTGCGACCAGCAGGAGTTTTCCGAACTGGAGCATGGTGAACAGCTGTATGCGGTGGTGGCCCGGCAGATCATCGGGCAGCGACGTGGCTCAGGGCAGTACCGCTGCTACATCACTGACCTGGATTTGTCCGAGTTGCTGGATGACCAGCTGGGGTCGACGCAGCTGTACCTGCGCTACAAGCGGGAGCTGGAGCAGGCCTTGAACGAGGGGTTGGAGCAAGTCTTGGCGGTGGGATCCTGAATTCGCAGCACAAGGCTGCTCCTACAGGTTGAAATGAGCTCTCTTGTAGGAGCAGCCTTGTGCTGCGAATGGGCCGCAAAGCGGCCCCTGGCCCTTACAGATCGAAATCGCCCGCCGCTTCCGGTTGATATTCCACTTCCAGCAGCTTCAGCTTGAGGGTCTTGCCCCCCGGGGCCGGCCAGTCGATCTGCTCGCCCACCGACAACCCCAGCAAGGCGCAACCAATCGGCGCCAGGATCGAGACGTTGCCTTCCTGCCCGGCATCCTTCGGATACACCAGGGTCAGGTGGTAGTCCTTGCCGCTGGCTTCTTCACGGCAGTGCACGCGCGAGTTCATGGTCACCACGCCAGCCGGAACTTCCTCGTGACCGACCACCTGCTCGGCGCGGTCAAGCTCGTCCTGCAGGGCGAGCACACCCGGCGTACTCTCGTCGAGGCTGTCGATCAGACGCTCCAGACGTTGTACGTCCAATCGGGTGAGGATGAGGGAAGGCTTGGTACTCATGATCCAGTCAGACTCCTTTGAACAGGCGATTTTCATCATGCAGATAAAGCAAAACCCCGCCCAAGGGCGGGGTTTGTGATGGCTTTGGCGTCACCGACGCAGAACCCGACGTTACCACAGCCGGGTAAATACTCAAGCCCCTGCGATCAGTGTGCCTTAGCCTGGTCGCGCAGGACCTGGGCCTCGCGGCAAATCTGCCGACGCCGTTCGTCATCGGCCGAACGCCATTCGCGGATGTGCTCGACATGCCGGTGGCAACCCGTGCAGACACGCTGTTCGTCCAGCCGGCAAATGCTGATGCAGGGCGATGGCACTGCGGGGCTGACGTTGCTGTAGAGCGGTTTGGGCGGACGGGCCGGCGTACTGCTCATGTCAGATCTCGTCGAAGTCCAGCTTCTCGCCGGCCCGTTCCCAGACGATGCGCTCGAGCATTTCGCCCAGCAATTCCTCGCTCTTTTCGCACACCCACTTGCCGCTGTCTTCGTCGTAGTCGAAGTGGAAACCGCCGGAGCGGTCGGCCAGCCACAGCTGGCGCAGCGGCTCCTGGCGGCTGAAGATCAACTGGGCGCCGCCTTCGAACTTGACGGTGAGGACGCCGGCGGAGTTCTCCATGTCCAGGTCCAGGCCGCTCTCGTCGAACAGGTCCTCCAGGGCCTGTTGGGTCGCGTCGACCAGATCATGGAAACGCGCTTCACTCAAACTCATTGCAGGAACCTCGAAATTGGCTGCGTTACAGGCAAGCCCGGCAAGATACGGGCGCTTGCCGCCGAATGCAAAGGTTTAGCCGCTACCTTCACTGGCATGAACTCAAAGCCAGCGCAGTACCTGTGGGAGCGGGGCTGGCCCCGGATCAAGGCGCGCGGGGGGTGGGGCCCGGGGTGGGGGGGGTGGCCGGGCCCTCCCCCGCTCCCACAGGTACTGCGAAAGGGCCCTTGCAGGCGGTAAGAATAGCCCGCCAGGCGGGCCGGCCCTTGCATAGGCAAGCCGCCGGTCGCTCGGTATACTCGGGCGCAATACTGCATATTTCTAAGGATTTCACCCATGAAGCGCCTGATTTCCTCCCTCGCGGCGCTGGTCGCTGTTGCCTGCCTCGTTTCGGCCTGCGGCCAGAAAGGCCCGCTGTATCTGCCAGAAGACGGCGATAACGGCAAAGCGCACAAGTCGCACCAGCACCAGCCAAAAGCCAAGCCGGCCCCGGTACAAGAGCAGCAGCCAGAGCCCGAGCTCGAGCCCGAGCAGTCGCCAGCGCAGTAAGGAAACCAGATGAACGCTTTCAACTACCGCGACGGCGAGCTGTTCGCGGAAGGCGTGGGCCTGGCGGCCATCGCCGAACGCTACGGCACCCCGACCTACGTGTACTCGCGCGCCCACATCGAGGCCCAGTACCGTAGCTACGCCGACGCCCTGCAAGGCACCGAGCACCTGGTGTGCTTCGCGGTCAAGGCCAACTCCAACCTCGGCGTGCTGAACGTGCTGGCGCGCCTGGGCTCAGGCTTCGACATCGTCTCTGGCGGTGAGCTGGAGCGCGTGCTGGCCGCAGGCGGCCGTGCCGACCGCGTGGTGTTCTCCGGCGTCGGCAAGACCCGCGACGACATGCGCCGTGCCCTGGAAGTCGGTGTGCACTGCTTCAACGTCGAATCCACCGACGAACTGGAGCGCCTGCAAGTGGTGGCCGCCGAGATGGGCAAGGTTGCCCCGGTCTCGCTGCGGGTCAACCCAGATGTCGACGCTGGCACCCACCCGTACATCTCCACCGGCCTGAAAGAGAACAAGTTCGGCATCGCCATCGCCGATGCCGAGGCCATCTACGTGCGCGCCGCGCAGCTGCCGAACCTGGAAGTGGTCGGTGTCGACTGCCACATCGGTTCGCAACTGACCACCGTCGAGCCTTTCCTCGATGCCCTCGACCGCCTGCTGGTGTTGGTCGACCGCCTGGCCGAGTGTGGCATCCACCTGCGCCACCTGGACCTGGGTGGCGGTGTCGGCGTGCGTTACCGCGATGAGGAGCCACCGCTGGTGGCCGAGTACATCAAGGCCATCCGCGAGCGCGTCGGCGACCGCGACCTCGCCCTGGTGTTCGAGCCGGGCCGCTACATCGTGGCCAACGCCGGCGTCCTGCTTACCCGCGTGGAATACCTCAAGCACACCGAGCACAAGGACTTCGCCATCATCGATGCGGCGATGAACGACCTGATCCGCCCGGCCCTGTACCAGGCCTGGATGGGCGTCAGCCCGGTCAAGCCACGCACAGGCGAAGGCCGTGCCTACGACCTGGTCGGCCCGATCTGCGAGACTGGCGACTTCCTCGGCAAGGACCGCGTGCTGAACCTGGCAGAAGGTGACCTGCTGGCCGTACAGTCCGCGGGCGCCTATGGTTTTGTCATGAGCTCCAACTACAACACCCGTGGCCGTTGCGCTGAAATCCTGGTCGACGGCGACCAGGCCTTCGAAGTACGCCGCCGCGAGACCATCGCCGAATTGTACGCTGGCGAAAGCCTGCTGCCGGAGTAAGCCCATGCTGCTGCGTTTTACCAAGATGCATGGGCTGGGCAACGACTTCATGGTCCTCGACCTGGTCAGCCAGCACGCGCACATTCAGCCCAAGCACGCCAAGCAATGGGGTGACCGCCACACCGGCATCGGCTTCGACCAGTTGCTGATCGTCGAGGCGCCGAACAACCCGGAAGTGGATTTCCGCTACCGCATCTTCAATGCCGACGGTTCCGAGGTCGAGCAGTGCGGCAACGGTGCGCGCTGCTTCGCCCGCTTCGTGCTGGACAAGCGCCTGACCGCAAAAAAGCGCATCCGCGTGGAAACCAAGAGCGGCATCATCGAACTGGACGTGCAGAACGACGGCCAGGTCAGTGTCGACATGGGCCCGCCGCGCTTCAACCCTCCCGAAATCCCCTTCGTCGCCGACGAGCAGGCGCTGAGCTACCCACTGGAAGTCGACGGCCAGGTGCATTCGATTGCCGCCCTGTCCATGGGTAACCCGCATGCCGTACTGCGTGTCGACGACGTGCGTACCGCCCCTGTGCACCAGCTGGGCCCGAAGATCGAGAACCACCCACGCTTCCCGCAGCGGGTAAATGCCGGCTTCCTCCAGGTCATCGACCGCCACCGCGCCAACCTGCGTGTATGGGAGCGTGGTGCGGGCGAAACCCAGGCCTGCGGCACCGGTGCCTGCGCCGCCGCCGTGGCGGCGATCAGCCAGGGCTGGATGGACTCCCCAGTGTCCCTCGACCTGCCTGGAGGCCGCCTGCACATCGAATGGTCCGGCCCCGGCAAGCCCGTGCTGATGACCGGCCCGGCCGTACGCGTCTACGAAGGACAGGTTCGTCTCTAAGCGAGTAACCGCCATGACCGATCAGCCCCAGGTTGTACCCAAGCAGTCCGCCGAGCTCGATGCCGAAGCGGTGGTCGCCTACCTGCGCGCCCACCCCACCTTCTTCGCCGAACACGACGAGCTGCTGATCGAACAGCGCATCCCGCACCAGCGGGGCGACAGCGTGTCGCTGGTGGAGCGCCAGCTCAAGCTGCTGCGCGACCGCAACATCGAGATGCGCCACCGCCTGTCGCAACTGATGGACGTGGCCCGCGACAACGACCGGCTGTTCGACAAGACCCGCCGGCTGATCCTCGACCTGCTCGACGCCGGCAGCCTGGAAGAAGTGGTGATGGCAGTCGAAGACAGCCTGCGCCAGGAATTCCAGGTGCCCTTCGTCAGCCTGATCCTGTTCGGCGAAAATGTCGCGCCGGTCGGGCGCTGGGTGAGCAACGCCGAAGCGCAGCAGGCCATCGGGGCCCTGCTGGGCGGCGGCAAGACGGTCAGCGGCAACTTGCGCGAGCACGAGCTGGCCTTCCTGTTCGGTGAAGAACAGCGCCGGGAGGTAGGCTCCAGCGCCGTGGCTGCCCTGGAATACCAGGGCCTGCACGGGGTGCTGGCGATCGGCAGCCGCGACCCGCAACACTACAAGAGCAGCGTCGGTACCCTGTTCCTTGGCTACATTGCCGAGGTACTTGGCCGCGTTGTCCCACGCGTTACCCAGACCCTGCGCCCGGTACGCTGATGGAACACCAGCTGGAGGCTTATTGCGCACACCTGCGCAACGAGCGCCAGGTGTCCGAGCACACCCTGCTGGGCTACCGTCGCGACCTGGACAAGGTGGTTGCATACTGCAAGGAGCACGGCATTGCCGGTTGGCAGGCGCTGCAAATTCAGCAGCTGCGCCAGCTGATCGCCCGCCAGCACCATCACGGCCAGTCCTCGCGCAGCCTGGCCCGGCTGCTGTCGGCGGTGCGTGGCCTGTACCGCTATCTCAACCGTGAAGGCCTGTGCCAGCACGACCCGGCCAGCGGCCTGAGCGCGCCCAAGGGCGAACGCCGGCTGCCCAAGGTGCTGGACACCGACCGCGCCCTGCAACTGCTCGATGGCGGTGTCGACGATGACTTCATCGCCCGTCGCGACCAGGCCATCCTTGAACTGTTCTATTCGTCGGGCCTGCGCCTGTCCGAACTGACCAACCTCGACCTCGATCACCTCGACCTCGCCGCCGGCCTGGTGCAGGTGCTGGGCAAGGGCGGCAAGGCCCGCGTGCTGCCGGTCGGCCGCAAGGCCCGCGAAGCCTTGCAGGCCTGGTACCGCCTGCGCGGCATCGGCAACCCACGCGACCGTGCAGTGTTCATCACCCGTCAGGGCAACCGCATCAGCCCACGCGCCGTCCAGCAACGGGTGAAGGCGGCTGGTGAGCGCGAGCTGGGCCAGCACCTGCACCCACACATGCTTCGCCACTCCTTCGCCAGCCACGTGCTGGAGTCGTCCCAGGACCTGCGCGCGGTGCAGGAGATGCTCGGCCACGCCGACATCGGCACCACGCAGATCTATACCCACCTGGACTTCCAGCATCTGGCCGCGGTGTACGACAGCGCCCACCCTCGGGCCAAACGCAGCAAAGGCACAGACTCATGAGCATCAAGCTGATCACCTTCGACCTCGACGACACCCTGTGGGATACCGCGCCGGTGATTGCCAGCGCGGAAGTCGTGTTGCGCGACTGGCTCGAAGCCAACGCCCCAATCCTTGGCGGCGTGCCGGTGGAGCACCTGTTCGCCATCCGCGAGCGCCTGGTGCAAGCCGAACCCGGCCTGAAGCACCGCATCAGCGCCCTGCGCCGACGCGTGCTGTTCCATGCCCTTGAAGAAGTCGGCTACAGCGAAAAGCATGCGCAGGAGCTGGCCAATGAAGGTTTCGAAGTATTCCTGCATGCCCGCCACCAGGTAGAGATTTTCCCGGAGGTGCAGCCGGTGCTGGAGATCCTTCGCCATAGCTACACCTTGGGCGTGGTCACCAACGGCAATGCGGACGTGAGCCGGCTGGGGCTGGCGGACTATTTCCGCTTTGCCCTGTGTGCCGAGGACCTCGGCATTGGCAAGCCGGACCCGGCGCCGTTCCTCGAAGCCCTGCGCCGCGGTGGCGTGGTCGCCAGCGCGGCGGTGCACATCGGTGACCACCCGGGCGATGACATCGCCGGCGCCCAGCGTGCCGGGCTGCGCGCGGTGTGGTTCAACCCGCAGGGCAAGCCTTGGGTAGGCGAGCAGGCGCCGGATGCCGAGATACAGCGCCTGTCGCAGTTGCCCGACATCCTCGCACGCTGGCGCTGACAGGGGCCGGCCCATTCGCGGGTAAACCCGCTCCCACAGGTTCACCACTGCCCTCAGGTCCTGCGCCGTCCCTGTGGGAGCGGGTTCACCCGCGAAGAGGCCGGCACAGGCAACCCATAACCCGCAGACACAAAAAAGCCCGCAGCGACGGCGGGCTTTTTTAGATCAGCCACTCAGATAGGGCGGCTGCCGTACTTGTTGTCCGGCTTCTTGGGCGGGTCGGCGACCACGTTGGCCTCGACTTCCTGAACCTTGCCGCCGCGAGCGAGGAACTCTTCCATGGCCTTGGCCAGGGCGTCACGCTCCTTCTGCTTGGCTTCCATGCTCGGCATTTCGTCTACCGAGACTGCGGCCTTGGATTTGCCCTTGGCAGCGGGTGCCGGGCTGCTGTCGTCATCGCCAGCGTCTTCGGCGCCGTCATCAGTTGCCGCTTCGAGGCCTTCATCGCCCTCGTCTTCGTCGCCTACTTCGAGGTCATCATTTTCCAGATCGTCGTCGCTCATGTTCTACCTCATGACTTGCGAAAAGCAGGTTAGTTATAGACCAGTGCAGCCGTAGACCGGCAGCCACCAGTGAAAATTCAACTGGCCGTGGGTTAGGCCACTGCCCTAGGGTCGGCGCTCCTGATGGGAGGCGGCACCCAGCAGGCCCTGCTCCTGGCAGGACCTGACAAATCCTTTAGCCCCTGCTGGCCACACGCTATTGGCAAGCCTAGCAAAGGCTGGCGAAGCGTGTGGACTACTCGTCAAACACCCTTCGGCGCGCATTCTAGCGCGCCAGCAGAAAAAGCAAAGCACCATGAATGCTCTGCGTTTTGTAAGATTTCCGCCTACGTCGCGAACGTGTCGAATAAACCGTTTGCCGTGCGGGAAATGCTAAAAATCTGGCAAAAAAATGCCCGGCAAGCCGGGCAAGTTTTTACCGCGTCGCAGTTACAGGTTGTAGCCGCGCTCGTTGTGCTGAGCCAGGTCGAGGCCGACCGACTCTTCTTCTTCGCTGACCCGCAGGCCCATCACCAGATCCAGCACCTTGAGGATCACGTAGGTGACGATGGCGGTGTAGACCACGGTGAAGATCACGCCCTTGGCCTGGATCCAGACCTGCATGCCGATGTCGGTGACGGTACCGAAGCCGCCCAGCGCCGGGGCTGCGAACACGCCGGTGAGGATGGCGCCGATGATACCGCCGATGCCGTGTACGCCGAACGCATCCAGCGAGTCGTCATAGCCCAGTTTGCGCTTGAGGCTGGTGGCGCAGAAGTAGCAGACCACACCCGAAACCAGGCCGATCACCAGGGCGCCCATGGGCCCTACGGTACCGGCAGCCGGGGTGATGGCGACCAGGCCGGCGACCACACCCGAAGCGATGCCCAGGGCGCTCGGTTTACCGTGGCCGATCCACTCGGCAAACATCCAGCCCAGGGCCGCGGCGGCGGTGGCGATCTGAGTAACCAGCATGGCCATGCCGGCGGTGCCGTTGGCGGCAGCGGCAGAGCCCGCGTTGAAGCCGAACCAGCCGATCCACAGCATGGCCGCGCCCATCAGGGTGTAGCCCAGGTTGTGTGGGGCCATCGGGGTGGTCGGGTAGCCCTTGCGCTTGCCCAGCACCAGGCAGCAGACCAGGCCAGCGATACCGGCGTTGATGTGCACCACGGTGCCGCCGGCGAAGTCCAGCACGCCCCAGTCCCACATCAGCGCACCGTCACCGCTCCAGACCATGTGCGCGATCGGTGCGTAGACCAGGGTGAACCAGATGCCCATGAACACCAGCATCGCGGAGAACTTCATGCGCTCGGCGAAGGCACCGACGATCAACGCCGGGGTGATGATGGCAAATGTCATCTGGAAGGTGATGAATACCGCTTCAGGGAACAGCGCGGCAGCCGAGGTCAGGTTCGAGGGCGTGACACCGGTGAGGAACGCCTTGGAGAAGCCGCCAACGAAAGAATTGAAGTTGAGCACGCCCTTTTCCATACCAGTGGTATCGAAGGCCATGCTGTAGCCGTAGACGACCCAGAGAATGCTCATCAGGCCAGTGATCGCAAAGCACTGCATCATCACTGACAGTACGTTCTTGGAACGCACCATGCCGCCATAGAACAGGGCCAGGCCGGGAATGGTCATGAACAGCACCAGCGCCGTTGCGGTCAGCATCCAGGCGGTGTCGCCGGAGTTCAGCGCTGGGGCAGCTTCCTCGGCCAGGGCAAGCCCGGGCATTACGAGGGACAATAGGGCTCCTAGCCCTGCGATCTTACGCAGAGTCATGTTGTTTTCTCCTGGGGCGTTGGGTTTGGTGAGGCTTTGTTGCTGCTTAGATCGCGTCGGTATCGGTTTCGCCGGTACGGATACGGATCGCCTGCTCCAGATTCACCACGAAAATCTTGCCGTCACCGATCTTGCCGGTGTTGGCTGCCTTGGTGATGGCTTCGATTACCCGATCAAGGTCCTTGTCATCGATGGCGACATCGATCTTCACCTTGGGCAGGAAATCGACCACGTATTCAGCACCGCGATACAGCTCGGTGTGGCCCTTCTGCCGACCGAAGCCTTTGACTTCGGTGACGGTGATGCCCTGCACGCCGATTTCCGACAGCGACTCGCGCACGTCGTCCAGCTTGAACGGCTTGATGATGGCTGTGACTAGCTTCATGAAACTCTCTCCCGATTTGGTGGACTTGCCCCAGGAAAACAAACCCGTCTCAAGTCTAAGCGCAGCGGTTGGCTTTGTAACGCGTCGTCGGCATCCGGCTCCGCGTGCGCACTGCCTGGTCACAAGGAACTGCATCAGTGCATGGCTCGCACTGGTCTTTGCAGAAACCTTGCCAGTTCCGTCAAAGCGCCAGAAAACAGTGAGTTATGTGAATCAGTCGGGATTGGCCAGTCGCCAGCATGGGAAACATGCACAATTTCGGTGCGCTCCGATGTGGCGCATTGCTCGAAAAACGTGCAACTGCGTTGCGAGGGCGAATGACTATTGTGGGCGCGGCCTTGAGCAATCAAGAGCCAGGTTCGCCCGTGCTACACTGCCGGCCATTTCCCAGTATCAGTGGACAGCCCCATGCTCGCGCCCAAAGCCCTTCTAGATGCCCTGAGCGACCAGGCCTCGCGCCTGTTCAGCAGCGATACAGCCCAGCCCCGTGCCGAACTGGAAAGCCAGTTCAAGCTGCTGATGCAAGGTGCCTTCAGCAAGCTGGACCTGGTCAGCCGCGAAGAATTCGACAGCCAGATGGTTGTGCTGGCGCGCACCCGCGCACGCCTCGAGGCATTGGAAAAACAAGTAGCCGAGCTGGAAGCCCGGCTTGACCCGACCCCACAGGATGAGTGAATGCAGCCCTCCAGCGCTTACTCGGTATTGTTGTTTTCCTACGGCACCCTGCAGGACAAGGCCGTGCAACTGGCCAACTTCGGCCGCGAACTGAGCGGGCAGGCCGACCGCATGCTGGGCTACCGCCAGGACTGGGTCGAGATCACCGACCCGGCCGTGCTGGCAGCCAGCGGCAAGTCCCATCACCCTATCGTTACCCCCAGCAACCAGGCCGACGACAGCGTGGCCGGCATGGTCTTCCAGATCAGCGAAGAAGAGCTGGCGGCAGCGGACCGCTATGAAGTCGCCGACTACAAGCGCGTGGCCGTCACCCTCGCTTCGGGCCTGACCGCCTGGGTTTATGTCCGCGCCTGAGTTCTTCGGGCGTGCAGCAGGCACGAACCCAACGGGGTAAGAATGCAATGGGCAACCCCTGCCTGAAAAACTAGGACGCACACTTCTTGCGCCGACCCGGGTCGCCGTCGCTATGCTTGCAAAGCCGCAGGAAGCGGCCCTGTTCAGCGACAACGGAGCGTCCATGTCCCTAGCCCTCGTCCACAGCCGCGCCCAGGTGGGCGTGCAGGCACCGGCGGTCAGCGTCGAAACCCACCTGGCCAACGGTTTGCCCCATCTCACTCTGGTCGGCCTGCCGGAAACCACGGTCAAAGAGAGCAAGGACCGAGTGCGCAGCGCCATCGTCAACTCCGGTTTGAACTACCCGCAGCGGCGCATCACCCAGAACCTCGCCCCCGCCGACCTACCCAAGGATGGCGGGCGCTATGACTTGGCCATTGCTCTGGGCATCCTCGCCGCCGATGGCCAGGTGCCCGCAGCTACCCTTGCCGAGGTCGAATGCCTGGGCGAACTGGCGCTGTCTGGCAAATTGCGCCCGGTGCAGGGCGTGCTGCCCGCGGCACTGGCGGCACGCGAAGCAGGCCGGGCGCTGGTGGTGCCACGGGAGAATGCCGAAGAAGCCAGCCTGGCAGGCGGGCTGGTGGTGTATGCGGTGGGGCACCTGCTGGAACTGGTCGCCCACCTGAACGGCCAGGTGCCGTTGCCGCCGTATGCCGCCAACGGCCTGATCCTGCAGCAACGCCCGTATCCGGACCTGAGCGAGGTGCAGGGCCAACTGGCGGCCAAGCGCGCCCTGTTGCTGGCGGCGGCCGGGGCGCACAACCTGTTGTTCACCGGGCCTCCCGGTACCGGCAAGACCTTGCTCGCCAGCCGCCTGCCGGGGCTGCTGCCACCGCTGGACGAGCACGAGGCACTGGAAGTGGCGGCGATCCAGTCGGTCAGCGGCCACACGCCTCTGAGTAGCTGGCCGCAGCGGCCTTTTCGCCATCCACACCACTCCGCCTCCGGCCCGGCACTGGTCGGCGGCAGCAGCCGGCCACAACCGGGCGAAATTACCCTGGCCCACCATGGCGTGTTGTTTCTGGATGAACTACCGGAGTTCGAGCGGCGCGTGCTGGAAGTGTTGCGCGAGCCTCTGGAGTCGGGCGAGATCGTGATTGCCCGGGCCCGCGACAAGGTGCGTTTCCCCGCACGTTTCCAGCTGGTGGCGGCAATGAACCCCTGCCCTTGCGGCTACCTGGGCGACCCCACTGGCCGCTGCCGCTGCAGTACCGAGCAGATCGCGCGGTATCGCAACAAGCTGTCCGGGCCATTGCTGGACCGTATCGACCTGCACCTGACGGTTGCCCGGGAGAGCACCACGCTGAACAACCAGCCCTGCGGCGAGACCAGTGCCGATGTGGCAGCCAAGGTAGCCGAGGCACGTGAACTGCAACAGCGGCGGCAAGGGTGTGCGAATGCGTTTCTCGACCTTGAGGGGTTGCGCCGCCACTGTGGGTTGGCAGCGGCGGACCAGGCCTGGCTGGAGGGGGCATGTGAACGGCTGACCCTGTCGTTGCGCGCAGCACACCGGTTGCTGAAGGTGGCGCGTACGTTGGCGGATCTGGAAGGTAGCCAGGCAATTGGCCGGGCGCATCTGGCCGAGTCCCTGCAGTACCGGCCGGGGAGCAGTTAGATTGCCGGGGCTGCTTTGCAGCCCATCGCCGGCAAGCCAGCTCCCACACCGAATACATCGGCCCAAAGCCTGTGCAGTCCCTGTAGGAGCGGGCAAGCCCGCGAAGGGGCCGGGACAGGAATACCTCACTGGCGGCCCACCAAAGCATCCTCAACCACCTTCAGCAGCACCTCTTCAGAAAATGGCTTGCCCAGGCAGACCAGCGCCCCGAGCGCCATCGCCGCCCGCACCGCCCCTTCATCCAAATGCGCCGACATGCAAATCACCGGTAAACGCCACCCCAGCCGGGCCAGTTCGCGCTGCACCGCCAGCCCGCTCATCCCGGGCATCCTCAGGTCGAGCAGCACGCACCCCGCCTGTCGCGCCAGTGCCGAGGCCAGGAACAGGTCCCCTGCAGCAAACGACAGGGTCTCGAAGCCTGCCGAACGCAGCAGGTTGGCCAGGCTTTTGCGCACCGACGCATCGTCGTCGACGATGCACACCGCTCTGCTCATGCGCCGCCCAGACCCTCACGCCGCGCCCCGATGACGTTGTGCATGGCCACCAGCTCCAGCAGCGAGCGGGACTGCATCTTGTTCATGATGTTCTTCTTGTGCACCTTGGTCGTCACTTCGCTGGTGCCGATCTGCTTGGCGATCTGCTTGTGCGACAGGCCGCCAACCACCAGCGAGAACACCTGCCGTTCGCGTTGGGTCAGGCGCTGGTACTTTTCCTCGACCTGCCGCGCATGGTGCCATCTGCGTCCTTCCGCCACGGCACGCGTGCGCACCGCCTGCAGCAGTGTCAGCAACTGGTCTTCGTCGAACGGTTTGGTCAGGAACTCCACGGCCCCGGCACGCATGGCCTGGACGGTCATCGGGATGGTGCCGAAGCCGGTCATGAACACGATCGGCCAGGGCAGCGCCAGCCGACGCAGAGCGTCTTGTACCTCCAGGCCACTGGTATCGGGCAGATGCATATCCAGCAACAGGCAGGCACAGGGGGTTTCCAGGCGGGCCTCGAACAATGCCTCGGCACTGGCGAACAAATGATGCGGAATGTCCTGCGAGCGCAGCAGACGGCCCAAGGCCGTGCGCACCGACGGGTCGTCATCCACCACCAGCACCGGCACGTTCAAGTGCTCATCGAACAACTCGACAGTGTCGGCCACGGCGCACAACGGTGATTTGCCCAACGCCTCGCCAGGCACCTCGAGGCTGATCTCGGCGGCCAGGCGATAGCCCCGGCGCGGCACGGTCTGGATCAGGCCACGGTCGCCGAAGGCCTTGCGCAGCAAGGACACCTGCACCTGCAGGTTGTTGTCCTCGACCACCGTGCCGGCCCACACCTGACTGAACAGCTCGTCCTTGCCGACCACCCGGCCCTTGGCCTTGATCAGCGTCGCCAGCACCTCGAAGGCACGCCCGCCCAACAGGATCGGCTTGCCATCAACAAAGGCTTCGCGCCGCTCCAGCGACACCTGGGCATTACCTATTCGGATCATGGCTTCCTCGCGCGGGCATGGGCGTCTCCCAGCCCCGGGCAGCCTAGGCCAGCGTACGCCTTCAGACAATTATCCCGAGGGATAGGTTGGCCTGAGGACTATACAAAAGCCCGCCAGCCCCCAGGGGACGATAACGGACAACAGCGTGCCCGTTCCTGCCAAGCAGGCTGCAGGCCGCATCCATGCTGGGCCCGCTGCGTATACTCGCGCGTCAGGATGTTGCTAGCAGGGGGTGCCTTATGCTCGATGAACGCCTTGCCAACAGGCCCATCGATTACGACCAGTCCATCGACGAGGGCTGGCTGAACCGGTGCGACATCAGCGCGCTGGGCCAGGAAGGTGAGCTCAGCTACTTCCGCCTGCGCGACCCTGCCACCCGCCAGGCCTGGATCGCCGTACGCGCCCCGCGCGAGGCCCCCGCCGCCTGCCAGCGCCTGGAACGTGACTACCGCCTGCAACTCGACCCGCAGTGGGCGGTGATCCCCTCGGCGTTCGTGCGTTCGGCCGAAGGCCCGCTACTGGTGTACCCGGCCGGCCGCTCCATCGCCGACCTTATCGCAGAAGGCCCAGCAGCCCTGACGCCGTTTCTCGAGATTGCGGTAAACGCGGCCACTGCCTTGGCCCAGGCCCACGAACGCAATGTGCTACACGGCGCGCTGCAGCCAGAACATGTGTGCCTGCACACCAACCAACGAGTGCGGCTGGGCTGCTTTCGCGCCGACCCGGCGCAGCTGATCAGCGAACAGGGCACCGCGCTCGGCAACTGGGCGTACCTGGCGCCAGAACAGGTCTGCCCGCACGGCAGCAGCAGCGACCGACGCACCGACATCTATGCGCTGGGTGCGATCCTCTACCAGCTACTGCTGGGCGAACTGCCGCTAGCCGGACGCGACACCCAGCACTGGCGCCAGCTGCATGCGGGCGTGCAGCCACGAGCGGCCTGCGAAGTGGACAGCAATGTGCCGCAACCTCTCAGCCGGATCCTGGCCAAGGCCTTGGCCAAAGAGCCGGATGCCCGCTACCAGAGTGCCCGCGCCCTGGCGGTTGACCTGGCCCATTGCCAACGGCAATGGGCCGCCAGCAAATCCATGGAGGCCTTCGAGCCAGGCTGTGCCGACCCGGTCACGCCCGACCGCGCACGCCTGTATGGCCGCTGCGCCGAGCAGAAGTCCATCGCCCTGCTGCTCAAGGCCCTGCGCCGAGACAGCAAGCCACAAGCCCTGTTCATCAATGGGGCTACCGGCATGGGCAAGTCGAGCCTGGTCGAGGCAGCACTCAAGGCCAACGCCCAGGGTTACTGGGCCACCGGCAAATGCAATGGCGTTGCCCAGGCAGTGCCCTACGCGCCCTGGGTCGAGATTCTCGGCGCGCTGACCACCCAGTTGCTGGCCAAGAACAGCCAGGACCTCGACACCCTGCGCCGCGAGATGCTGCGCCGCATCAAAGGCCACGGCCGGCTGCTGGGCAAGCTGGCGCCAGACTTGCAACTGGTCCTCGGCCCCCTGCCCGAGTTGCCGGCCAAGCCCACGCGCCTGGCGCTGCAGAAGGAGCTGCGGGCGATCGTCGAGCTCCTGCAGGTGTTCAGCCGCCCCGGCCAGCCGCTGGTGCTGTTCTTCGATGACCTGCAGTGGGTCGACGACGCCAGCCAGCAACTGCTGGCGCAACTGCTGGCTCACGCGCCCGGCAATCTGTTGCTGATCTTTGCCCGGCGCAATGATGCCCCAGCCAGCAGTCCCCCCCTTGCCCTGCCCGCAGCGGTGCGCAGCACCACACTGAACCTGCGGCCCCTGCCGGTGGGCGCGGTGGCCGAGCTGATCGGCGAGCGCTACCACGTCGGCGCCGAGGACGCATTGCAGGTAGCCGAACTGGTGCACGAAAAGACGGCGGGCAACCCGTTCTTCATCAATCAGATTCTCCGGGCCCTGGTCGAGGACCAGCTGTTCACCTTCGATACCCAGGCCATGCGCTGGTCATGGTGCCTGAAGGCCGTGGCCCGCCACCGCTATTCCGACAATGTCGCCGACCTGATGATCCACCGCCTGGCGCGCCTGCCAGAGCCGCAGCGCAACCTGCTGCGGGTGGCTAGCGCGGCGGGCAGCCGCTGCGATGAACGCCTGCTTCAGCAGGTGCTCTCTCAAGTGCCCGGCGAACCGTTGAAAGCCTTGGTTGGCGCGGGTTTCCTGCAATCGGGCCAGAACGGCCTGGGCTTCGCCCACGAGCGGGTGATGGAAGCCGCGTACGCTCTCACGCCCGCGCGCGAGCGTGCCCAGTTGCATGCACATATCGCCCTGGCCATGCGCAAGGCCTGGCCGGGGCGCCTGCACGAGGCACTGTTCGAGCTTGCCAACCAGCTTCAACGCGCCAGCCCATGCGGGTTTGCAGCGGATGACTGCGAAGCGTTCCTGCAGCTTTTACGCGAAGCCGCAGCACGCGCACGCGACAACGGCGCTTTCGAACAGACAGCTGGCTACCTGCACACGGCCGAGCAGTTGCTGCACCACTGCGCAACGCTGGAAAGCCGCGCCACGCATGGCTTTGCCATCGCCTGCATGGCCACCGAATGCGACATGCAACTGTCGCGAATGATCGCGGCCGAGGCCCGCATCACTGAATGCCGCCAGCGCGCTCGCTCGGCGTTGGACCAGGCGCGGGTATGCCGCCTGCAGGCGCTGCTGTGCACCTTGCGCGGCGACTATCAGGCGGCCATCGACAGCGCCATATCCGGCCTGGACTTGCTGGGTATGAGCACGGTGCGAGGTGTCGACTGGCAACAGGTCGAGGCCAGTCATGCCCATGTACAGGCCTTGGTCGAACAGAAAGGCCGGCACTGCCTGGAGTCGCTGCAGCGCACCGATTCGGAGGAAGTGACAGTTGCCATCAGCCTGCTGGCCACCCTGTCGTCATCGTTTTTCGTGAAGGACGACATCTGCTTCCTGCACCTGGCCAAGCTCATGGAGCTGTCACTGCTGCACGGCGTCGCGCCGGGCAGCACCTATGGCATGGCCTGGTACGGGGTGATGATTGCCGAGCGCTTCGGCGCCTACCATGATGGCCATGCTTGCTGCCTGGCTGCGCTCAAACTGATAGAGCGGCACGGTTTCGACGCTGACTTGACCAGCGCGCTGCTGGCCCTGGACCAGGTCAGCGCCTGGACCTCGCCCATGGAGTTCGCCCGCCGCACCGCGCTGGATGCGGTTGACTCAGGGCGCGTGAGCGGTGACTTGGCGATGAGCTGCTATGCCTGCAACCACCTGGTTTCCGATTCGCTGTTCATGGGCCGCTACCTGCCGGACGTGGTGGAGGAACTGGCGCAAGGCCTGGCCACCGTGCGTCGCCACGGTTACCGCGACATCGAGCAGATCCTGCAGGCCCAGCAAGCGTTCATCGCCAAATTGAGCGGCACGCCCTCCCCGGCCTCGGCCACAGCCTCGAAATCGCCTACCACGCGATTCTTCCAGTACCTGATGGCCGGCATGGGCGACTTCTACCTGGGCGATATCCCGCAGGCCATGCGCAACCTTGCACTGGCCGGCGACAACACCTGGGCGGTACCAGCGCACATCAACCTGGCTGATTATCACCTGTTCCGCGGCCTGGCCCTGGGCAGCCCCGAGGCCATTGGCAGCCCTGCCGACAAACTGCGCGAGCTACGGGCCCTGCGCGAGCGCTTCGGCCGCTGGGCCGGCTTCAACCCGGCCACCTTCCGCAACAAGCTGTTGCTGATCGAAGGCGTGATCGCCAAGCTCGAAGGCGACGGCCTGGCCGCCATCCGCTGCTTCGACCAGGCACAGATCGCCGCCACCGCCGCCGGTTTCATCCACGAGCAGGCGCTGGCCCACGAACAGCTGGCCGAGGTATGTATCCCCAGCGGCCTGATCTCTGGCGCCAACCTGCACCTGCGCATCGCCCGCGACTGTTTCCATATCTGGGGTGCGACCGGCAAGGTGCACCAACTGGAGGCTTTGCATCCATTCCTGCGCACTCAGCCGATCCAGGAAAGCCACCGCGCCACCCACCAGGCCAAGCTCGACCTGGAAGCCGGCATCGAGGCAGCACGGGCGCTCTCCGAGGAAGTGCTGCTCGAAGGCCTGATCGAAACCCTGATGGGCCAACTGACGCAGCACTCCGGCGCCGATCACGGTGCGCTGCTGATCGTCAGCGGTGCCGAATTTCAGATGGCGGCCCTCGCCTACATTGACGACGCCGGGCTGCACGTGAGCATGGACGACTGCCAGAAGTTCATGACCCAGGCACCGCTGTCGATCATCAACGCCACCATGCGCACCAAGAAGCCCCTGGTGCTCAACGATGCCCAGAGCGATTGCCCCGAGGCCTTCCGCCAGCAGTTGCAGGCGCGCAAAGCCCGTTCGGTGCTATGCCTGCCGCTGGTGATCCAGGGCGTGCTGATCGGCCTGGTGTACCTGGAAAACCGCCTGGTACCGAACCTGTTCGGCAGCCAGCGCCTGGCCATGCTGGAAATCCTCGCCTCGCAGGCGGCAGTGTCGCTGCAAACCGCCAAGTTCTACACACGCCTGGCCGAAGACAACCAGACTCGCGCCCAGATGGAAGCCGAGTTGCGCCGCTCCCGCGCGGAGTTGGCGCGCACAGCGCACCTGCAGGTGATGAACGAGCTGTCCGCGTCCATCGCCCATGAGATCAGCCAGCCGCTGCTGGGCATAGCTTCCAACGCCGCTGCCAGCCTGCGCTGGCTGAAGCGAGCCAAGCCCGACCTGGAAGAGGCGATTGCTGGCCTGGAAGACATCCGCAACGACAGCGAACGGGCCGCCAACATCGTGCGTGCGCTGCGCTCACTGGCCAAGCAGTCGCCAATGCAACTCAAGGCGGTGAAGCTGGACGAACTGATCCGCGAAGTGGTGCGCCTGACCTCGGCCGATGCCGCCAAGGGCACGGTGGACGTGCAGACGCGGTTGCAGGCAGGGGTGAGCGTGATGGCCGACCCGGTGCAGTTGCAGCAGTTGGTGTTCAACCTGATTACCAATGGCCTGGAGGCGCTGGCGGGGTATCGCAGCGATGGGGTGCTGCGGATTGCGTTGGCGGTGGTCGGGGATGATGTGGAGGTCTGCGTGGACGACAACGGGCCGGGGATAGCTGCGGATGAGCGTGAGCGGGTGTTCGATGCGTTTCATACCACCAAGATCGGCGGCATGGGGATGGGTTTGGCAATCTGCAGCTCGGTGGTGCAGGCCCATGGAGGGGAGTTGCAGGCGCTGGTGTCGGAGCTGGGCGGGTGCCGGATTCGCTTTACGCTGCCTGTGAATCCTTCCTAAGCCTGTACCGGCCCTTTCGCGGGTGAACCCGCTCCCACAGGGAGAGTGCACAGCCTGAGAACTGCACGGTTCCTGTGGGAGCGGGTTCACCCGCGAAGGGGCCGGTACAGGTTTACATCAACGGGCGCTCAGGGCCGCATAGCTGTTCATCAGGTTGCGGTAGTTGGGAATCCGCTGCGACAGCAGGTTACCCAGCCCTTCGATGTCGTTGCGCCAGTCGCGGTGCAGCTCACAGGCCACCGAGAACCAGTTCATCATCTGTGCACCCGCCTGGGTCATGCGCACCCAGGCCGCCTGCTGCACGGTTTCGTTGAAGGTGCCAGAAGCATCGGTCACCACGAACACTTCAAAACCTTCTGCCAGCGCCGACAGGGTCGGGAACGCTACGCACACATCGGTCACCACGCCGGCGATAATCAGCTGCTTGCGGCCAGTAGCCTTGATCGCCTTGACGAAGTCTTCATTGTCCCAGGCGTTGATCTGGCCGGGGCGGGCAATGTACGGCGCATCCGGGAACATCTCTTTCAGCTCGGGCACCAGCGGGCCGTTCGGGCCTTGCTCGAAGCTGGTAGTGAGAATGGTCGGCAAGCCGAAGAACTTGGCCAGGTCGCCCAGGGCCAGCACGTTGTTCTTGAACTCGTTGGGCGAGAAGTCCTGCACCAGCGAGATCAGGCCGGTCTGGTGGTCGACCAGAAGCACCACGGCATCGTCTTTGTTCAGGCGCTTGTAATCGGGTTGGCTCATCGGGGTGACTCCTTGGGTTGGGAAAACGGGCCGGCACTGTCTACAAGGGGCTATACCGGCGGATAGGTTCGGCTTAAGGGTGGACCTGCGCCTGACGCCAGGCCTTGGGCGGCTGGCCGACCAGGCGGCTGAAGGCACGGGTGAAATGGGCCTGATCGCAGAAGCCGCATTCCAGGCTCACGTGGGTGATTGGCGCCTCGGTGGCAAGCAGGCGCTTGGCCTTTTCCATGCGCGCCAACAGGCGCCAGGCCTGGGGCGATAGGCCAGTGTTGACCTTGAACGCACGGGAGAAGTGGCTGCGGGTGAGGTTGCATACCCCGGCGATTTCGATGATCGACAATGGGCTGTGCAGCATCAGTTCCTTGGCCCGGCGCAACCGCGCAGGCGTGAGTGCGCCGGGGGTTTGCTGCGGCGCTTGGGGCTTCCCGGGGTGCATGGCGACTCTCCTGTTCAATGCAGAAAGTCTCGCCCCCGGCACATGACAAAGTCCTGAGCCAGACCTGAATAGTTGTTAATTGTGCACTGCTGGCCCTGGCCGTTTTGCCGATACCTTAAGATGCGTTCCGTATTCAGCTTCAGGCCGCTAGTGGCGGCCGGCATTCAAGGCAAAAGAGCCATGCAGGAAAAACCCGCCCACCGTACCGTAGCCATGGTGCTGTTCAATGATGTGTTGTTGCTGGACGTGACCGGGCCCATGGACGCGTTTGCCATTGCTAACCGCTTCCTTCCTGCCGAGCGAAAGTACCGGCTGCTGACCCTGGCCGAAGGGCAGGCAGCGGTGCGCGGCTCTTGCGGGTTGAAAGTGGTGGCTGACCTGCGCCTGGAGGACTTGCCGGAGGCCGTCGACCTGTTGCTGGTGCCAGGCGGCCCGGGGGCCTATGACATCGCCCTGCCAGGCATCGAGCGTTGGCTGCCCCAGGCTGTGCGCCGGGCCAAACGCTTTGGCGCAATCTGCACCGGGGTATTCCTGCTGGGCCGGGCCGGGCTGCTGGACGGCTATCGCTGCACCACCCACTGGAACTACGTGGAGCGCCTGGCACAGGCGTTCCCCAATGCCAAGGTCGAGACCGAACAGATCTACGTGATCGACCGCTGCCTGATTACCTCGGGCGGCATCACCGCTGGCATCGACCTCGCACTGGCGGTGGTGGCCGAAGACCACGGCAAGGCGCTGGCCCTGGAAGTGGCCAAGGTACTGCTGGTCGCCCGCCATCGCCAGGGCGGGCAGACACCCTACGGGCCACTGCTGGCGGCTGTACCGCGGGATGATTCGCCGATTGCCCGGGTGCAGGCGTATATCGTCGACCATATCGAGCAAGCCTTCACCGTGCAGAAGATGGCCGACCTGGTGGCCATGAGCGGGCGCAACTTCGCCCGGACATTTCTGCGCGAGGTGGGGATCACACCGCTGCAGTACCTGCAGAATGCAAGGATCGACCGCGCGCGAAAGCTGCTGGAAGGCACCGACCTGCCGTTGAAGGTAGTGGCGGCGCAGTGCGGGTTTGGCAGTGACCGGCATTTGCGCAAGGTGTTCTGCGAGCGGATTGGCATGACGCCGGCGCAGTATCGGGCGCAGTTTGGTGGCAGTTGAGTATGCAGATTTCCTGTGCTGGCCTCTTCGCGGGTGAACCCGCTCCCACAGGTACAGCGGTGTGTTCAAGCCTGCGCAACACCCGCGAAGAGGCCAGCACGACTGTCACCTGATTCAGGACAATGTGTCTTCCTCACAGCAGATTGTCTGGCACCCGCACATTCCCCAGAATTGTCCGCCAAACTGATCTAACGCTGCCCCGGCAGCTCATGGAGTACGAGCCAATGCCACACGAAGGCAGCCTTCTGCAAACCGCGGTGATCTTCCTGCTCGCCGCTGTCCTCGCCGTCCCCCTGGCCAAGCGCCTGCACCTGGGGGCCGTGCTCGGTTACCTGCTCGCCGGTGTGATCATCGGCCCGCAAGCGCTGGGCCTGATCCGCGACACCGAAAGCGTGGCGCACATTTCCGAGCTGGGCGTGGTTCTGCTGCTGTTCATCATCGGCCTGGAGCTGTCGCCCAAGCGCCTGTGGCTGATGCGCAAGTCCGTATTCGGCGTCGGTACCGCCCAGGTGCTGCTGACCGGTGCGCTGATCGGCGCCATCGCCGTGTTCGGCTTCAGCCAGACGCTACCGGCGGCCATCGTGCTCGGTCTGGGCCTGGCGCTGTCGTCCACCGCCCTTGGCCTGCAGAGCCTGGCCGAAAGCAAGCAGCTCAACGCCCCGCACGGCCGCCTCGCGTTCGCCATCCTGCTGTTCCAGGACATCGCCGCCATCCCACTGATCGCATTGGTTCCGCTGCTGGCCGCCAGTGGCCCGGATACCAGCCACGGCGACAGCCTGGAGCACGGCCTGAAGGTGTTCGCCAGCATCGCCGTGGTCATCGTCGGTGGCCGCTACCTGCTGCGCCCGGTGTTCCGCACCGTGGCCCGCACCGGCCTGCCGGAAGTGTCCACCGCCACCGCGCTGCTGGTTGTGATCGGCACTGCCTGGCTGATGGAAGAAGCCGGCATTTCCATGGCCCTGGGTGCCTTCCTCGCCGGCCTGCTGCTGGCCGACTCGGAATACCGCCACGAGCTGGAATCGCAGATCGAACCGTTCAAGGGCCTGCTGCTGGGGCTGTTCTTCATCAGCGTCGGCATGGGCGCCAACCTGCGCCTGCTGCTTGAAATGCCTTTGGTGGTGCTGGGCCTGACCCTGCTGCTGGTGGCCGTGAAGCTGGTACTGCTGATCGGCGTCGGGCGCCTGGCCGGTGGCCTGAACAGCGCCAGCGCCCTGCGCCTGGGCATGGTGCTGGCTGCAGGTGGCGAGTTTGCCTTCGTGGTGTTCAAGCTGGGCAAGGACCAAGGCTTGTTCGACACCCAGACCTACGACCTGCTGCTGATGACCATTACCCTGTCGATGGCCATTACCCCGCTGCTGATGATTGGCTGCGCCCACGCCCTCAAGCGCCCGCAACCGGCGCGTGAGGTGCCGGAGCATTACAAGCAGATCCAGGCTGACACGCCACGGGTAGTGATCGTCGGCATGGGCCGCATGGGCCAGATCGTCGCGCGCATCCTGCGGGCACAGAAGATTCCATTCATTGCTCTGGAAACCTCGGTGGACACCATCGAGATGACCCGTATGTTCGAACAGGTACCCGTGTTCTACGGCGACCCGCTGCGCCCCGAGGTGCTGCATGCCGCCAAGGTGGGCGAGGCGGAATACTTCATCATCACCATCGATGACCCGGAAGCTGCCATTCACACCGCGGAACGGGTGAAACGCCTGTACCCGCACCTGAAAGTGCTGGCCCGCGCGCGTAACCGCCAGCATGTGCACAAGTTGGCGGATGTCGGCGCCGAGCCGATTCGCGAGACGTTCTACTCCAGCCTGGAGATGACCCGCCGGGCATTGGTGGGGTTGGGGTTGAGCGAGGCGCAGGCAGCGGACCGGATTGCGCGGTTTACCCAGCATGACGAAGAGGTGCTGGTGGCCCAGGGACAGGTGCGTGATGACCGGGCCAAGGTGATGCAGACGGCCAAGGAGGCCCGGGCGGAGTTGGAGCGGTTGTTTGATTCGGATGCGGATTGAGGGTTGGCGCATCGATTCAGGAAGAGGGCTCAGGCCCTCTTTTGTATTTTTGGCTTGAGATTGTCTGGGTCCGCTGCGCGGCCCTTCGCGGGCACGCCCGCTCCCACAGGTACTGCGCCGCTTGCCAGGCTTGCGCACTCCTGTGGGAGCGGGCGTGCCCGCGAAGGGCCGCGCAGCGGACCCAGTGCACAAAAATATCAGCGGCATCCTACTTCGTTGCGAGCCATTTCCTACTCAGCCATACCATCTGACGAATTATCCTACGCACCGTGTCGAAGCCCGTCTGATTGTCCGGGGAAAGCCTGCTCTCTAGGCTTGCCGGGTCGCTGTCGGTTCAGCGATCGGGTGTGGAAACCCGGCAGGTAAATCGGAATAGCTGTTGTCATGGCAGCTGCGCGCGGGAGGCCGAATGGCCTGCCGGGGTTCCGATAGCCTGGCTTTCCACCCCGCGTGCAGCCACCACCCTTCGCGTGGAAACGGATGGTGCCGGCCAACCTCTATCGGAGTTTGGCTATGAATAAAATTGTCCCCAATCCACCTCTTCCCGACACCAAAGAGCGCGCTTTCAGCCGCTGCGATGCCGGCCATCCACCTTTGTTCACAGTAAACCCGGGCGTCTCCGCCCACGACGCCCTGGTGCATGTCGCCCAGTACCTGCGCGGCGCCTACGACTGTGGCTACAAAGCCCTGGAACACCTGGATGAAACCGGCAAGAGCCTGTTCTGGAGCAACCTGAATGCGCTCGAAATGGCAGAAGGATTGGTTGAGGCATTGCTGGATGGGATTGAGTCGCAGCCCATGAATTGATGTTGCCCTTGCTGGCCTCTTCGCGGGTGAACCCGCTCCCACAAGGATCACCACAGGCGCTGAAACTGTGCAGTACATGTGGGAGCGGGTTTACCCGCGAAAGGGCCAGCGCAGCAAACGAAAAAGGCCAGCTCCCTACAGAGGGAACCGGCCTTTTTGCATTCAACTAACGGGCTGTTACTTACCCGCAGTCAGCGCGTTGTAGCTGGTAATCAGGTTGCGATAATCCGGAATGTGGTTGGAGCACAGCGCCGCCAGCCCTTCGATGTCGTTGCGCCAGTCGCGGTGCAGCTCACAGGCCACGCCGAACCAGGTCATCATTTGCGCGCCGGCGCGGCTCATGCGGTCATGGGCAGCATCGCGGGTCATTTCGTTGAAGGTGCCGGAAGCATCGGTCACCACGAACACTTCGAACTCCTCTTCCAGGGCCGACAGCGCCGGGAACGCTACACAGACCTCAGTCACCACGCCAGCAATGATCAGCTGCTTCTTGCCAGTGGCCTTCACCGCCTTGACGAAGTCTTCGTTGTCCCAGGCGTTGATCTGGCCTGGGCGGGCGATGTACGGGGCGTCCGGGAACAGGGCTTTCAGCTCTGGTACCAGCGGGCCGTTGGGGCCTTGTTCGAAGCTGGTGGTGAGGATGGTCGGCAGGTTGAAGAACTTGGCCAGGTCGGCCAGGGCCAGCACGTTGTTCTTGAACTTGTCCGGCTCGATGTCACGGACCAGGGACAGCAGGCCAGCCTGGTGGTCGACCAGCAGGACAGCGGCGTCGTCTTTGTTCAGGCGGTTGTAGGTGAATTTGCTCATGGTCTGTGCTCCTAAGGGTTATGAATTTTTCAGCAATCTGGGGTGTTTCGTGTTGATGGGCACAGATTAAAATCATCACCTTTACGGCGGTAGATAGCAGAATTTGGCTTTAGCGTTCCGTTTTATGAACGATAGATTTGCACTGGATTTACTGGCCTCTTCGCGGGCACGCCCGCTCCCACTGGGATCGCACAAGTTTCAAGGCCAGTGCGGTACCTGTGGGAGCGGGCGTGCCCGCGAAGAGGCCAGCACAGGCTGCCAACAACCGGAGACCGATCATTGGAAGACCTCAACTCCCTCTACTACTTCACCCAAGTCGTGGAACACGGTGGCTTCGCACCTGCCGGCCGGGCGCTGGACATGCCCAAGTCGAAGCTCAGCCGGCGCATCGCCGACCTTGAGGACCGCCTCGGCGTGCGCCTGCTGCACCGCACCAGCCGCCACTGCTCGCTGACCGAGATTGGCCAGGCCTACTACAACCGTTGCCTGGCCATGCGCGTGGAAGCCGAGGGCGCGGCAGAGATCATCGAGCGCAACCGCAGCGAACCACGCGGCCTGGTGCGTATCAGTTGCCCGACCACCCTGCTCAATTCCTGGGTCGGGCCGATGCTGACCCGCTACATGCTCAAGTACCCGCAGGTGGAGCTGTTCATCGAGAGCACCAACCGCCGCGTCGACCTGCTGCACGAGGGTTTCGACATCGCCCTGCGGGTGCGCTTTCCGCCGCTGGAGAACACCGACATGGTGATGAAGGTGCTGAGCAACAGTACCCAGTGCCTGGTCGGCCAGCCGCAGTACCTGGAGCAGTTGCCCAAGGGCTTCGACCCGCAGCTGCTCGGCACGCTCCCCAGCGTGCATTGGGGCAGCGCCCAGCGTGAGTACCAGTGGGAGCTGTTCCAGGGCGAGGACAGCAGCCGCAGCATCGTCATCCCGCACACACCGCGCATGGTGACGGACGACCTGTTTGCCCTGCGCCATTTCGTGGTGGCGGGGGTGGGTATTGCGCACCTGCCGCGGGTGGCGGTGCGTGAGGACCTGGCAGCGGGGCGGCTGGTGGAGTTGTTGCCCGACTGGCACCCGCGTTGCGGCATCGTGCATGCGATCTTCCCGTCGCGGCGCGGGTTGCTGCCTTCGGTGCGTGCGCTGATCGATCACCTGGCCGAAGAGTTCGCCATCAGCGACATGGCCTGACGCTCCTTGAGCAGCAGGTCGACCAGCAGCGCCAGCAACACCGCCCCGGCCGCCACCGCGAACAGCACACCGTAGTGGCCATCCGTGGCGGCGAACAACGCCGAGTATGCGTAGCCGGCAATGGCCTGAAAACTGGCGAACGAAACTGTCGCACGGCTCCAGGTCGCATTCTGCCGATCATGGCCGTCCACCAGCTGATGCACTCTGGCAAGCGCCAGTGGCACGATGCCCGGGGGGAAGGAGCCGATCAGCAGCGCGGCGGCACCCAGCAGGCGCAGGTCGTGACTGCTCAGCAAGATCCCGATCGCACCCAGTTGTGCCAGCAGCACCAGACGAATGCCGGCACGGGCACCGAGGTGATCGGCCAACAACCCATACAGTACCGGTCCGGCAATCGCGCCCAGGCCATAGAGACCCCATATTACAGCGCCAGCGTGGGTGCCCGCGCCCAGGCCGCGGCTGATGTAATCGACCAGAAACATCATGGGTGCCACCAGCGCCGTGGCCATCAACGCGTATTGCCCAAACAGCACGAGAATTGCGGGTGAAACCGCCGCCTGCCGCCGTGCGGGGGGCACCGACGAATGTTCAAGTTCAACGGGCCAGCCTGCCCAGCTGGTAACGGTCAGCAGCAGCGACAACGCGGCCAGCCCCAGCCAGGTCTGCTGCAGGCCTTTATCCAGCAACCATGGCACCAGACTCGCAGAAGCCGCGACGCCCAGGCCCAGGCCCAGGAAGATGGCCCCGCTGGCCAGGCCGCGTCGCGAGGCAGTGACATGGGGCAATATTGCGCTGGCCACCAGCACCATGATCACACCACCTGCCACGCCCGACAGCAGGCGCCAGGCAAAGAACCAGCTCACCGACAACGGCCAGGCACACGCCAGGAATGTCAGGCTCACCAGCACCATCATGCCGCGCAGCGCCATGGCGCTCGACCACCGGGCAGCCAGCGGCCTGCCAATCAGGGCGCCGATCAGGTAGCCGGCCAGGTTTGCCGCCCCCAGATAGACCACTGCTGAACTGGCGAACCAGTGAGCACCGATCAGTGCCGGAATCAGCGGTGTATAGGCAAACCGTGCCAGGCCGATCCCGACCAGGCTGGCACATAGCCCAGCCCAAATCGGCAACCAGGGTGCACGTATCGAATTGTTCATGATTTCCCCTGCCCCGTGAACGGCGCTTGATGATGGTGATGGGGAAAGCATAAATTCGCCGAACGATGAAATAACGCAGCGAGTTTACATACCAGCCCTGCATTTTCGCATCACCGAGGACGACTTCGATGAACTGGGACGACACCCGCGTGTTTCTTGCATTGTGCCGCGAGCAAACCCTGCGCGGCGCCGCACGCCGCCTGGGCGTGGACCAGGCCACGGTGGGTCGCCGGCTCGCATCGCTGGAGGGCGCGCTGCATGCCACGCTGTTCCTGCGGACCTCCAGCGGTTACTCACTGACCAGCGCCGGCGAAGTGGCTATGCGGGCTGCCTTGGCGATGGAATCTGCCGCCGCCGGCCTGCAGCGGCAGATTCTTGGACTGGATGACCGCCTGAGCGGAGTAGTGAGAGTGACCAGTACCGACGCCTTCGCATCGGACTTCATCATCCCAGCCGTGGCTCGGTTGCGCCTGGAACACCCTGGGATCGAAGTGCAATTGCACGCGTCCACGCAGATGCTCAACCTCAGCCAGCGCGAGGCAGATATCGCCGTACGTACGCACAAGCCGGACAACCCTGAACTGGTGGTGCGGAGCCTGGCGCGCTGGCAAACCGCACTGTTCGCCTCGCATACGTACCTCAAGCACTTTGGCGAGCCGGTGCCCGGTGGTGCGTTTGCCGGGCACGAACTGGTGATCTACCAGCCTTATCTGGACAGCGGCAAGGAGGTGACACTGGCCGGCGAACCGATCGCCAAAGGGCGCATCGCCATGACTTGCACCTCGGGGCTGATGGTGCGCCAAGCACTGGCCAGTGGCATCGGGCTGGGTGAACTGCCGGTGCCGATGGGCGCACGTGCGGGCTTACAGCAAGTGTGGGCGCAAGGCAGGCCTTACGACATCTGGCTGGTGACCCATCAGGATGTCCGCCATACGGCGCGGGTGCGGGTGGTGATCGATGCGATCGCCAAGGCGTTCAGCCTCTAGCTGCCCGTTCCAGCACAACCTTACAAGACCGCTGGCCTATCCTTGCTCCACAGTCCCGGATCATCCCCCTTGGAGGCCCCATGATCCGCGCCAACCCCGGACCAGGCCGCGCCCTGCTCGCCACCCTCGCCCTATGCCCGGTACTCAGCCAGGCTGACGAACCCGGCTGGTCGCTGCTCAGCCGCAACTACTTCCTGCACAGCGACTTCCGCTCGCCCTCCGGCAGTGGCCAGAACTACCGCCAGGAATGGGCCCAGGGTTTCATTGGCGAAATCCGCTCCGGCTTCACCGAGGGCACGCTCGGCGTCGGCATCGATGCCCATGGTTTTCTCGGCCTCAAGCTGGACGGCGGCCGCGGCCATGCCGGCACCGGCCTGCTGCCGCGCGACAGCGATGGCCGCGCCGAGTCCGACTACTCAAGCGCCGGCGCCGCACTCAAGCTGCGCCTGGGCAATACCCAACTGCGCTACGGCGAAATGACCGTGGAAACCCCGGTGTTCGACACCAGCGACAAACGCCTGCACCCGGAGTACGCCACCGGCTGGTTCCTGGACAACACCGACCTGCCCGACTGGCGCCTGCAGGCCGGGCATTTCACCGCCTTCAACAACCAGGACAACAGCTCCAGCCACGATGACTTCAGCGGCTATGGCGCTACCACCGACAAACGTGCCATCAGCCTGGCCGGCGCCGCGTTCGCACCCGACGAGCCATTCGGCGGCGCACTGTACGCAGGCCAGCTGGATGACACCTGGCGCCAGGCCTACCTCAACCTGAACCTGGCCGAGGGCAACTGGCGCCTGGACGGCAACCTGTACAAGACCCGCGACACCGGCAATGCCAGTGCCGGGGCAATCGACACCCTCGCCTACAGCCTGCTGGCCAGGTACAGCTTCGGCGCCCAGGCGCTGAGCCTGGCCTACCAGAAGGTCGAGGGCGACACCCCGTTCGACTTCGTCGGCGGCGACTCGATCTACCTGGCCAACTCGATCAAGTACGCCGACTTCAACGGCCCCGGCGAGCGCTCGTGGCAACTGCGCTACGACCTCGACTTCGCCACCCTTGGCGCCCCCGGCCTGAGCCTGATGGGCCGCTACGTCAGCGGCCGTGGCATCGATGGCAGCCATGCCCCAGCCGGTGGCGTCTACGTGGGCCAGTACGGCGACGGCGGCAAGCACTGGGAACGCGACATCGACCTGAAATACGTGGTGCAGTCCGGCGCCGCCAAGGACCTGAGCCTGTCGTTTTCCCACGTCAGCCACCGCGCCAACCAGGCCCAGGCCGGCGATGACATCGACCGGATCTACCTGATCATTGAATGCCCACTCAAAGGCAGCTTCTGACATGAGCACATCCCCTTCAGGCGCCTGGAGCCCATTGCGCAACACCACCTTCCGCATGCTGTGGATCGCCACCATCGCCTCCAACATCGGCACCTGGATGCACGAGGTGGGCGCCGGCTGGCTGATGACCACGCTGTCGGCCAGCCCTTTGCATGTGGCCCTGATCCAGGTAGCCGGCTCGCTACCGATGTTCTTCCTTGCCCTGCCGGCCGGCGCGGCGGCGGATATCGTCGACAAGCGCCGCTACCTGTTGCTGGTGCAACTGTGGATGTCTGCGGTGGCCGTGGTGCTGGCGGCCCTGACCCTGCTCGGGCTGATGAACGTCACCCTGCTGCTGGTGCTTACCCTGGCGTTGGGCATCGGCACGGCACTGATGATGCCGGCCTGGAGCGCGCTGACACCGGAGCTGGTGAGCAAGGACGACCTGGCCAACGCGGTGGCGCTTTCCAGTGTCGGTATCAACGTGTCACGCGCCGTCGGCCCGGCTTTGGCCGGCGTGGTGGTGAGCATGGTCGGCCCGTGGCTGACCTTCGCCCTGAATGCCATCTCGTTCGCCGGGGTGATCCTGGTGCTGTTCCTGTGGAAGCGCGAGGTGAAGGAGCCGCTGCTGCCGGCCGAGCGTTTCGTCGGCGCCATGCGCACCGGGCTGCGTTTCGCGCGCAGTGCCAAACCCTTGCAGGCGGTGATATTGCGCGCCTTGGCATTCTTTTTCTGCGCCAGCGCCGGTACCTCGCTGCTGCCGTTGATCGTGCGTGGCGAGATGCATGGCACCGCCGCCGATTTCGGCCTGCTGCTGGCGGCCATCGGCATTGGCGCAGTGGCCGGTGCCACCTTGCTGCCACGCTTGCGCGAACGCATCAGCCGCGACCGCCTGGTGCTGCTGGCCAGCCTGCTGTATGCACTGTTCCTGCTGGCCCTGGCGCTGGTGCGCAACTTCTATGTGCTGCTACCGGCGATGCTGCTCAGCGGCGCGGCGTGGATTGCCGTGCTGTCCAACCTGCAGGTGGCGGCACAGACCTCAGTGCCTGCCTGGGTACGGGCGCGGGCTTTGTCGGTGTATATCCTGATCTTCTTTGGTGCCATGGCCAGTGGCGGGTTGCTGTGGGGCACGCTGGCCAGCCATGCAACGATCACCTTGAGCCTGCTGCTGGCCGCAGGCGGCCTGGCGTTGGGCACGCTGCTGACCTGCAAGGTGACGCTACCGGAAACCGTAGCCGAGGAGCTGACGCCGTCACTGCATTGGCCGGTGCCACTGCTGAGCGACGACATGGACAAGGAAAGCGGGCCGGTGATGGTCACCGTGGAATACCACATCGACCCGGCCAAGGCCGAGGCGTTCCAGCAGGCCGCACGGGAGCTGGAGGCGATGCGCAAGCGCAATGGCGCGTTGTCGTGGGGGTTGATGCGCGACAGTGCGGACCCGGCGTTGTGGCTGGAGTTTTTCTTCGAGGAGTCGTGGCTGGAGCATTTGCGGCATCACCACCGGGTAACCCGGGGTGAGCTGAAGATCGAGGCGCGGGTGCGGATGCTGCAGACCGATGGGGTGGAAGTGAAGATTCGGCATCTGTTGGCTGGAGCTGAGCACAAGGCTCACCATTGATGCTATTCGCGGGCTCGCCCGCTCCCACAGGGATCGCACAGAGCCTGAGGGCTGTGATGTACCTGTGGGAGCGGGCGAGCCCGCGAAGGGGCCAGCACTGAAGGAACAAAAAAGGGGGCCAATAACTGGCCCCCCTTTTTCACATCAGCTCAGCTTAGAACGCGAAGCACGAGCAACCGAGCGCGCCCCAGAAGCCTTGGTAGTCATTCACCGGCACACTCGAATGCCGGGCCTTCTCATGGCTGTGCGCATGCACCCCGCATGGCCCGCTGCACTGGTGCACGGCGGCTGCCAGCGACGGAGTGCCCACCCGCCAGTGCCCCGGCACTTTGGTCACCGGCGACCACTCCGGCAGCACCGGCACCTGGGGCGGGCCGAGCTTGTCGAATTCCGCCGCACCATACACCACCTTGCCGTCGACCACGGTCAGCACCGACTCGATGCCCTTGATCGCCTCTTCATCGACACTGAAGAAGTCCAGCGACAACGCCGCCAGGTCGGCCAGCTGGCCCACCTTGATCTGGCCCTTCTTGCCCTGCTCGCTGGAGAACCAGGCGCTGCCTTGGGTAAACAGCTGCAGCGCGGTGTCACGGCTGAGGCCTTCCGGGTACAGCTCCATGCCACCGACGGTCTTGCCGCTGACCAGCCAGTACAGCGAGGTCCACGGGTTGTAGCTGGACACGCGGGTGGCGTCTGTACCGGCGCCCACCGGCACGCCCATGTCGAGCATGCGCTTGATTGGCGGGGTCTGCTCGGCGGCCTTGGCACCGTAGCGGTCAACGAAATACTCACCCTGGAAGGCCATGCGGTCCTGGATGGCGATACCGCCGCCCAACGCGCGCACGCGCTCGATGTTTTGCGGCGTGATGGTTTCGGCGTGGTCGAAGAACCACGGCAGGCCATTGAACGGGATGTCGCGGTTTACCTTCTCGAACACGTCGAGCATGCGCGTGATCGATTCGTTGTAGGTAGCATGCAGGCGGAACGGCCAGCGCTGCTCGACCAGGTGGCGCACCACCGGCTCCAGCTCCTGCTCCATGGTCTGCGGCAGGTCCGGGCGCGGTTCGAGGAAGTCCTCGAAGTCGGCGGCGGAGAACACCAGCATTTCGCCGGCGCCATTGTGGCGCAGGAAGTCGGTACCGCTGTGCAGCTTCACGCTGGAGGTCCACTTGCGGAAGTCGTCCAGCTCTTCCTTGGGCTTCTGGGTGAACAGGTTGTAGGCAATGCGCACGGTCAGCTGGTTGTTGTCGGCCAGCTCCTGGATCACCTGATAGTCGTCCGGGTAGTTCTGGTAGCCACCACCGGCATCGATGGCGCTGGTCAGGCCCAGGCGGTTGAGCTCGCGCATGAACTGGCGCGTGGAGTTGACCTGGTATTCCAGCGGCAGCTTCGGCCCCTTGGCCAGGGTGGCGTAGAGGATCATCGCGTTGGGGCGGGCGATGAGCATGCCGGTCGGGTTGCCGAACTTGTCACGCTGGATCTCGCCGCCCGGCGGGTTGGGCGTGTCCTTGGTGTAGCCGACTGCCTTGAGCGCGGCGCGGTTGAGCAGTGCGCGGTCATACAGGTGCAGCAGGAATACCGGGGTATCTGGCGCGGCCTGGTTGATCTCCTCCAGAGTGGGCATGCGCTTTTCGGCGAACTGGAACTCGTTCCAGCCGCCGACCACGCGCACCCACTGCGGGGTCGGCGTACGCGCAGCCTGGTCCTTGAGCATGCGCAGGGCATCGGCCACCGAAGGCACGCCTTCCCAACGCAGTTCCAGGTTGTAGTTCAGGCCACCACGGATCAGGTGCAGGTGCGAGTCGTTCAAACCAGGGATGACCGTACGCTGCTTGAGGTCGATGATTTGCGTGGTGGCGCCCTTGTGGGCCATGGCTTCGGCGTCGTTGCCCACGGCGATGAAACGGCCATCCTTGATGGCGACGGCGGTCGCGGTGGGCTTTTCACGATCAACGGTGTGCAGTTTGCCGTTGAACAGAATCAGGTCGGCGGTCATGGAACCTCCTTGGGTGAATGCGTGAGCGGAACCGGCGGAACCGGTAAAGGGCAATGCGGACCAGAGCGCGCCGGCGGCACCGAGCACGGTACTGGTGGCGAGGAACTGGCGACGGGTCTTGTCGTTGCGGTCCTGGGACATGGGGTTCTCCGTCTGGGTGCGGCAGCGGGCAGGCGCAACTGCGGAGCATGCCGGTTGGTGTAGGGGCAAGGCTTGGATGGATGTGCGGTGGGTGGTTGAAGGTTAGCCCTGTTCAGCATTTGTGCTGCCTGGGCTGGCCTCTTCGCGGGTGAACCCGCTCCCACAGGGACACCACAGGCCTGCAAGACTGTGGTATCCCCCTGTGGGAGCGGGTTTACCCGCGAATGCCTCCCACCATTACTCCTGGAGGAACGCCAGCAAGTCCTCATTCAGCTGCTGTGCATGAGTCACCGCAAACCCGTGCGGCGCCCCCGCGTACACCTTCAGCTCAGCCCCGCGAATCAGCTCCGCCGCCTGCTTGCCGGTGCTCTCGAACGGCACGATCTGGTCGTCGTCACCGTGGATCACCAGGGTTGGTACATCGATCTTGGCCATATCCGGACGGAAGTCGGTTTCGGAGAACGCGGTCACACAATCCAATGTGCCCTTGATCGATGCCATCAGCGCAATGTTCAAGGTCTGGGTCTGCACACCCTGGGACACCTGCTGCCCATGGTTGAGGCCATAGAACGGCGTGGCGAAATCGGCGATGAACTGCGCCCGGTCGGCACGCAGGCCGGCGCGGATACCGTCGAACACCGACAGGTCGACACCTTCAGGGTTGTCGCCACGCTTGCCGAACACCGGTGTCACCGCGCCCAGCAGCACCAGCCCGGCCACCCGCTCGTTGCCGTGGCGGGCGATGTAGCGGCTGACGTCACCGCCCCCCATCGAGAAGCCCACCAAGGTCACGTCGCGCAGGTCGAGGTGCTCGATCAGCTGGGCGATGTCATCGGCAAAGGTGTCGTAGTCGTAGCCGTTCCACGGCTGGCTCGAACGGCCGAAGCCACGGCGGTCGAAGGCAATGGCCCGGTAGCCGCGGCTGGCCAGGAATTCCATCTGCGAATCCCACATGTCGGCATCCAGTGGCCAGCCGTGGCTGAACAGCACAGGCTTGCCGCTGCCCCAGTCCTTGAAGTAGATCGAAGTGCCATCGCGGGTAACGAACGTGCTCATGTCGGTATCTCCTTGAAAATGTCGAGGTAAAGGCCTGGCTCAGCCGCGCAGCCAATTGGCGCAGCGGCGGGTTACCCAAGGCATGATGTAGAACACCACGGGCAGGATGACGAACAGGTTGACGATCAGGTTGCTGGTGATCACTCCACCCAACTGCGGGACGCGTGCGAACAACGGCGCCAGCAGTTGTGGAACGATCATGGTCATCGGGCAGATCACCAGGTAGGTCAGCAGCGCCTGCTTCCAGCGCGGCGGTTGGGCTGCCGTGGTGCCCGGCGTGCTATCAATAACCTGGTGTTGCAGGCATACGGTTACCACTTCGCGGTTGTCTTGGAGTGCGGTGTTCATCGGCGTTCCTTGGGATGAGCTTGCCCGCATCCACTGTGCAACGGCGGACGGGCGCAGGATTGGACAGGTGTGCTGCCTTGGCGGGCACCGGTTTGCGGTGCCCGCGCATCTGGCTTACTTGTTGGCGTTGAAAGCGTTGTAGCTGGTGATCAGGTTGCGGTAGTCCGGGATGTGGTTGGAGCACAGCGCCGCCAGCCCTTCGATGTCGTTGCGCCAGTCGCGGTGCAGCTCACAGGCCACGCCGAACCAGGTCATCAGTTGTGCGCCGGCCTGGCTCATGCGGTCGTGGGCGGCGTCGCGGGTCATGGCATTGAAGGTGCCGGAGGCATCGGTGACCACGAACACTTCGAACTCTTCCTCCAGGGCTGACAGCGCCGGGAAGGCTACGCACACTTCAGTCACCACGCCGGCGATGATCAGTTGCTTCTTGCCGGTGGCCTTCACCGCCTTGACGAAGTCTTCGTTGTCCCAGGCGTTGATCTGGCCTGGGCGGGCGATGTACGGGGCGTCCGGGAACAGGGCTTTCAGTTCCGGTACCAGCGGGCCGTTGGGGCCTTGCTCGAAGCTGGTGGTGAGGATGGTCGGCAGGTTGAAGAACTTGGCCAGGTCGGCCAGGGCCAATACGTTGTTCTTGAACGCGTCCGGTTCGATGTCGCGGACCAGGGACAGCAGGCCAGCCTGGTGGTCGACCAGCAGGACAGCGGCGTCGTCTTTGTTCAGGCGGTTGTATTTGAAGTTGGTCATGGTCGTTGCTCCCAAGGGTTTTGATCTTTTCAGTAAGTGGGGTGTTTCGCGTTGATGGGAGAAGATTAAAACCATGACCTTTTTGGCGGTAGATAGCGATTTTTGGCTCTAGCGTTCTGTTTTATGAACGATGGTTTTGTGTGGGCTGTACCGGCCCTTTCGCGGCTAAAGCCGCTCCCACAGGGATTGCGCTGGATTTGAATCGTGCGCAGTACCTGTGGGAGCGGCTTTAGCCGCGAAGAGGCCGGCACAGGCCCCATTGCCTGCCCGGCCAACCTGCTCTATTACTACCCACAGCCCTCCCCTCACCCGAGACCACCATGCTGGCGTTCATCCAGTCATACCCGTTGTTGCTCGGCACCGCCCTGATCCTGCTCGACCTCGTGCTCTGGCAACTGATCCCTCTCCAGCACCGGGCCTGGCGCATCGGCGCGCGGCTGGTGCTGTTCCTGCTGTTCAGCTCGGTGCTGGTGGCTGCCGGCATGAGCCCGCTGCAACCGCCACCCTGGCCCGATGATGTCTCGCGCAACCTGATCGCCACGGTACTGGCGATCGGCTGGTGGCTGTTCGGTGCGCGCACGGTGACGGTGGTGTTCGGCCTGTTGCTGGGCGCCCGTGGCAGCCACGGCGGGCGTTTGCTGCAGGATGTGCTGGGGGCGCTGATCTTCCTGGCTGCCGTGGTCGCTGCCGCAGGCTATGTGTTGCAGTTGCCGGTGAAGGGCCTGCTGGCTACGTCGGGGGTCATGGCCATCGTCATCGGCCTGGCGCTACAAAGCACGCTGGCCGACGTGTTCAGTGGCATCATCCTGAACACCACGCGGCCCTATCAGATTGGCGACTCGATCTCCATCGACGGCACCGAAGGCAAGGTGCTGGAAATCGACTGGCGTGCCACCCGCCTGCTCACCAGCACCGGCAGCCTGGCGGTAATCCCCAACTCGGTGGCGGCCAAGGCCCGGCTGCTCAACCACAGCCGCCCGGCCGATGTGCACGGGGTGTCGATCAGCGTGGTGGTGCCGGCCAAGGTGCGGCCCAAGCGGGTGTTCGATGCGCTGGAAAAGGCCTTGCAAGGCGTGAGTGCCATTCTTGCAACGCCAAAACCAAAGGTGACGGTGAAAGCCTCGACGCTGGAGTCGGTGGAGTACGAAGCCAGCGGCTTCGTGGCCGACGCGGGCGCCAAGGGCGACGCGCGCAACCAGCTGTTCGACCTGGCTCACCGACACCTGGAGGCCAGCGGGGTGATGTGGAACGCCGACCTGGCCACGCCACCACGCAGCCGCCAGCGCGAGGTGCTGGACGAGGTGCGGGTATTCCGCTCGCTGAGCGCGGAAGAGCGCGATGCGCTGAGCCAGCGCATGACGGCGGTGGAATACCTGGCCGACCAGGTGATCCTGGGCGTGGGCGAGCATTCCGATCATTTGCTGGTGATTGGCAGCGGAGTGGTTTCGGCGTCGATCCGCGATGGCGACAAGCTGGTCGAGGCCGGGCGCATGGGGCCGGGCGAGGTACTGGGGATCGAGGGGATCGTCGATGAAGAGGACTCGCTGGCCGAGTTCCGCACGCTGACCGGTTGCGTGCTGTACAGGATCGACAAGGAACAGGTGAAGAGCTGCCTGGTGCAACGCGGCGATGTGCAGACGGCGTTGAGCAAGTTGCAGCGGTTTCGGCGGCAGAACCGGGAGTCGTTGTTGCTGCAGAAGCCGGTTTCGATCAAGAAAGGCGGCTTTCTCAGCTGGTTGCACAAGTAAGCCTGTGCCGACCCCTTCGCGGGTAAACCCGCTCCCCCAGAGACCGCGCAAATTCAGAAGGCTGCGCCGTACCTGTGGGAGCGGGTTTACCCGCGAAGAGGCCGGTGCTTACAACACCACTCTGAGGCATTGCCCCGCGTGGTACAGCGAGAACCCGGACTCATAGAACGCCGTCCGCAGCGAGGGTGCACTCACGCCCTTCATCGGCGAAAACGGAATCGGCAGGCTGCCCGCCTCCCCCTTCAGCAGAAACTCTGCAAACGCCCGACCAATCACGGTCCCGGTGGTATTGCCCCGCCCGTTGTACCCGGTCACCGCCACCAGCCCCGGCGCCGGTTCGAACAGGCGCATCAGGTGATCGGGAGTGAAGTCGATGCAGCCGGTCCAGTGCATTTCCCACTCGACCTTGCCCAACTCGGGGTAGTAGTGGCTCTGGATCCGGTCGGCCCAGCTGCGCACGAACCACGCCGGCTTGTTGTCGACCCGGCCCAGGCTGCCTAGCAGCAGGCGGCCCTGGTCGTCGCGGCGGATGCTGCTGAGCACGGTGCGGGTGTCCCACGAGCCTTGGCCATGTGGCAGCACCTTGTCGGCTGCTGTGCCCTGCAACGGCTTGGACGCCACCTGGTAGTAGTAGCCGCGGAAAAACTGCTTCTGCAGGTTGCTCCAGTCGCCTTCGGTGTAGGCGCCGGTGGAAATCACCACCTTGTCGGCGCGCACCGAACCGCGAGCGGTCTTCACCCGCCAGGCATCGCCGTCACGCTCCAGGCCTTCGACCGAAGACTGCTGGAACAGCTTGCCACCCAGGCGTGCCACCGCTGCGGCCAGGCCCTGGGTGTAACCCATGGGGTTGATGGTGCCTGCGCGGCGGTCGAGCAGCGCGGCGGAAATCTTGTCGGTGCCGCAGTATTCCTGGCACTTGCCGCCGGTCAGCAGTTCCACATCGGCACCACGGCGGCGCCATTGTTCGTGGCGGGCCTCGAGGTCGGCGATACCGGTGGCGTTGTGCGCCATGTGCAGCGTGCCTTTGTGCTGGGCCTGGCAGTCGATGCCAAGGCGTTCGATCATGGCGAACACTTCGGCCGGGGCTTCGCCGAGCACCTTGTTCAGGCGGCTGCCCTGCTGCAGGCCGAGTGTGGCCTCGACATCGTCGGGGCGGATCCAGGTGCCGGCGTTGACCAGGCCGACGTTGCGCCCGGAGCCACCGTGACCGATCTTCCAGGCCTCCAGCAGGATTACCGACTTGCCCTGTTCGAGCAGATGGATGGCCGCCGACAGGCCGGTAATGCCGCCACCGATCACGCAGACATCGGCCTTGTGCTCACCGGCCAGAGCCTGGGCGGCGACGGTCGGTTTGCTGACGAATTCCCACAAGCATTCTTGACGCAGTTCGGACATGGCCCGGCTCCAGCAATTTGTTCTTGTTGGGGCTGCTTTGCAGCCCATCGCCGGGGGGCGGGGGGGGGGGGCGGGGCCGCGCGGGGAGG
>NZ_JADLJS010000031.1 GCF_015680405.1 Pseudomonas pudica | reverse complement strand
CCCACAGGGACCGCACCGATCTCAAGCCATGTGCAATACCTGTGGGAGCTGGCTTGCCGGCGATAGGGCCGGAACTGACCACCTATGCTTGGTGTCGTCCATGTATGCGCCCCTCCATGAAAACTTTCATCGCCCTCGCCATCCTGGCCCTGATCGCCACCGCCGCCCTGCTCGGCTCGCCCTGGATGAACCAGCGCTTTCACATGCCAGCGGAAAAAAACAATGCCCAACAACGCGAAACGGCCGGGTCCCCGAGGGAGCCGGCCGTTTCGATGAGCGAATGACGCTTAGTGCTGCTTGCCAGTGCGGATCTGATGCACCACACCCATTGCCACCACGATTGCCGCGGCGATACCGGTGGAGATCACCAGGATCTGGTAGTCAGGCATGAAGGCCATGGTCACCAGGGCGGCCACGATGAACGCGATCACCAGGTAAGTCAGCCATGGGAACAGCCACATCTTCAGGCGTACTTCCTTGCCTTCGGCAATCAGCTTGCGGCGCATGCGCAGCTGCGAGAAGGCAATCACCAGGTACACCAGCAGGGCAATCATGCCGGTGGTGTTCATCAGGGTTTCCAGCACGTCTTTCGGGCGCAGGGTCTCGCTGAAGTTGATCAGCGCGCACACCACGGCCACGGCGCACGAGCCCATGATCGCGTAAACCGGTACACCGGTGCCGGCGCGGGTGATCTTGAAGAACGACGGCGCGTCGCCACGCTGTGCCAGGGAGAACAGCATGCGCGAAGCGGTGTAGTGGCCCGAGATCAGGCAGCTGCTCACCGAGGTCAGAACCACGAAGTTCATCAGCAGCTCGGCATACGGCACGCCCAGCAGCTCCAGGGTGCGGCGGTATGCGCCATAGCCGGAAACGCCCAGGTGCGGGTCGTTCCACGGTACCAGGCAGACGATCAGGAAGATCGAACCTACGTAGAACAGGCACACACGCCACACCACCGAGTTGGTCGCCTTGACGATCTGCGCGGCAGGGTCCTTGGCTTCGGAAGCGGCAATGGTGACGATTTCCGCGCCGAGGAAGGCGAACATCACCCCGAGCAAGGCACCGATCACGGTGGTGATGCCGTTGGGCATGAAGCCTTCGGCGGTAAGGTGGCTGATGCCACGCACTTCACCGAACTGCCAGATGTTCAGCACGGCAGCGGTACACACGATCAGGAAGCAGACGATCGCGATCACCTTGATCAAGGCGAACCAGAACTCGAACTCACCGTAGTGCTTGACGTTGAAGAAGTTGACGGTGATCAGCAACAGGGTCGTGGCCAGCACGAACACGTTGACGCTGACGTCGGGGAAGAAACCATGCAGGATCTTGCCCGCCACATAAGCTTCCCAGGCCATCAGGATGACCCAGTACCACCAGTACAGCCAGCCGATGGTGAAACCGGCCCAACGGCCGATGGCGCGATCGGCGTAGGTAGAGAACGAACCGGTGTCTGGCGAGGAAGTCGCCATTTCACCCAGCATGCGCATGATCAGTACCACCAGGATGCCGCCTGCCAGGTAGGCCAGCACGGCGGCTGGGCCGGCGCTGTGAATCACGCTGCCGGAACCGACGAACAAGGCGCCGCCGATAACCCCGGCGATCGACATCATCGTCAGGTGGCGCGACTTGAGCGAGGCACTGAGCTTGCTCTCGTGCCCGCTTTTCGCGGTGGT
The DNA here is from genome assembly GCF_015680405.1 of Pseudomonas pudica. Lineage (GTDB taxonomy): Bacteria > Pseudomonadota > Gammaproteobacteria > Pseudomonadales > Pseudomonadaceae > Aquipseudomonas > Aquipseudomonas pudica. Next base: position 60,844 of record NZ_JADLJS010000031.1, on the reverse strand, counting down.
GGTTGTGGATGTTGCGTCCATCAGTTGTGTACCCCGTGCTTCTTTTTATCCAAGGAAAACTGTGAAACCCCGATGGCTGGCGGCTTCACGTACATCAGTGCTAATGCGCGCAGGATGGTGTGAGCGAACACACGCAGGCCTTCCATGGCGGCCTGCTGACGCGCCCCAGGGCAGGCGCCTGGGGCGAACTGAACATGCTTTAGGTGGCGATATCTGACACCTAATGTAAAAATGTCCGGCGCAGAGAGCCATGCACAGTGGCATGAAACTCGCACTGCACTGTACAGGTCGCCCATGCAATACACCTTGCAAACGCCGGGCGATACGCACCCTGAAGGCCCCGAATGTTCGAATTACATCCAGACTCCTCGACCCCGCTGGTGAACCAGATCATCGACGGGCTGCGCGAGTTGATCGACAACCAGACCCTCAAGCCAGGCGCCAAGGTCCCCTCGATCCGCGCCTTTGCCGCGAGCTATTCGGTGAGCACCTTCACCGTGGTCGAGGCCTACGACCGTCTGGTCGCCCAGGGCCTGCTGGTGAGCCGGGGCAATGCGGGGTTCTTCGTCAACCGCGCGGCGGGCGAATTGCTCGACCCGCACAACACCGAGGCCGACACCAGTCGACCAACGTTCAACTCCGAGTGGTACCTGCAGCAGATCTTCGAAATCCGCCAGTTGCCGTTCAAGCCGGGCTGCGGCTGGCTGCCCAACGACTGGATGTACGAAGACGGCCTGCGCCGCGGCCTGCGCCAGGTGGCCGGCAGCCCGCTGGAGCTGTCGGGCTACGGCGACCCCATGGGCCTGATGGAGCTGCGTGCACTGACCGCACAGAACCTGCAGCAGGAACTGTCTATCGTCGCCAACCCGGCGCAGCTGATGCTCACCCATGGCGCCAGCCAGGCCCTGGACCTGGCCGCGCGCACCCTGGTGCGCCCGGGCGACGTGGTGCTGGTGGACGACCCGGGCTATCCCAACCTGATGAGCATCCTGCGCACCCAGGGCGCGACCCTGGTCGGCGTGCCGCGCACACCGGCCGGCTACGACCTGAACCGGCTGGAGCAGTTGCTCACCCATCACCGCCCCACTGCGTTCTTCACCCAGCCGCACCTGCACAGCCCGACCTGCTCGCGCACGCCGCTGCCGCAGCTGCACCGCCTGCTGCAGCTGGCCAGCCAGCACGGCTTCCGCCTGGTGGAGAACAACCTGTATGCCGACATGGTCGCCGAACCGCAGCCATGCCTGGCCAGCCTCGACCACCTGCAGCAGGTGGTGTACGTGGGCAGCTACTCCAAGAGCATTTCGCCCAATGTGCGGGTCGGCTACATGTTGGCCAACCCCGAGCTGATGCAGAAGCTGCTGCACCTGAAGATGCGCTCTGGCCTGACCACCTCGCAGGTGATGGAGCGTGTGGTGTATGCCGCGATCATCGACGGGCGCTGGCGCAAGCACCTCAAGCGCTTGCGTCAACGGCTGGCCGAGGCGCACCAGGAAGTTGGCCGGCATCTGCATCGGTTGGGCTTCGAGCTGTTCACCGAGTCGGATGAAGGGATGTATATCTGGACCCGCCACCCGGCGATTCCGGACAGCGCGGCGTTGCTGGATGATGCGTTGGAGAAAGGCATCATGCTCGGGCCCGGGCAGTTGTTCATGGTCGATGCCAAGGCGACCGGGTGGATGCGGTTCAACGTGGCGTTCAGTACCGAGCCGGCGATGTGGGAGTTGCTGGAGAAGGTGTTGGTGAAGCATGTGCGGCGGGGTGGGGTGTAGTTCGCCGCAACCTTTTCAGCACCTGTGAGATCGAGCGCCGCTCTGCACATCAACTAGGCCTAGGCGTGCAGTGGGGGGGAACAGGGGGATTCTCTGGTGCTTGCAGTCTGTGCAGGGATTGCCCAAGGGATGGCGCCTGATGCGAAGATTCTGGTTCCCCCAGCCTACGCCTGCCACCGATAGCTGCACACTCCACGCTTGGGCCACGCTGGCTTCTTCACGGACATGCCCGCTGCCACAGGTGCAGGCCAACTCCCTCCGCAGTCTGCGTCACCTATTCCATAAACCTCAGGGATACTTCAGCCAACGAGTGCCTATAACAAAAACTAGATGTCTAACTCCCTTGATCCAACAGCTTAACCCATCTTCTTACACCCACCAGCCATCGGCATCTACGATTTCTATTGGTGTCGCGCTCGCTACTCAATAGCAGTGCATCTATTCCACCTGCCGCCCTTCTTGCGAAAGCCTCAAGGTTTAGTACCTCAAGGCTTCTTCAAGGGAAATAGACGTGACCTCACGCAGAACACTAACAAGCCAGGAACTGCAAGAAATATACTCAGCCGCGCCTTTTACATATGACTTTGAGGACATCCTTTCTTGGGACAGCCCGTTCACACTACCTATAACACCGCCGAACATAGCATCGCTTTCATATGATGCGCTCAGCGACAACGCAACGACCATTGCGAAAAATGTGATACAGGAAATCGAGGCTACCTGCCCAGTGAGCACTCCTGGATTTGAGAACTATTTGAATAAACATTATTCAGACATAAGACAATCCCACCCAGACCAGGTAAGCCAACTTTACGCCCAAAAGAAATTCCTCCTGCTCCTTTATAACAAAACCCACAAACAAGCCATCCGCAATATCAACCTATACTTAGCAGAACACATATATACAATAGGCATTGACGAAGCAGCACTGCATTTCGAAAACGTCGTTCACTTTAACCGCTGGCGCGACCAAGATTTCTATATGATCGAGGAAGATTTGTACTTTTTAATGAGCAGCATTACTGCCGCGCAAATTGAAATAGTACTAAATCGCTGCCTTGAAAAAATAAAAAAGGAATACGAAAACCTCCAGCAGAAAACCATAATAATATTAAGAAACAACCACAACAAAGACAGTCAAGGCAATTCCATCACCTTAAAACCCAACTCCGGAATAGTGCTAAGCTCAACATTAACCACAATATCAACTAACCCAATCAGATTTGGCAGCCTTCAGAGCCATATCCTTAGAGGAATAGAGAAAGTTAAGACACTGGGCATTACTGCAACCCCAATCTTCAGGCTGGGCATAGGTTTATTTTTTATTCATCAGAATTAGGAAACGCTGATTTGTACCATGACTCAGCCCTGAGCATGCCTGCTGAACTACTCATTCCTGATTTGCCTACGAACATTCATGACATTGCGCTTAAGCACGGGACAATTGAATCACCGCTACGAATAAATGCCAATCTGGACACGTATACACTTACGAACCGTGCAAACTCCACAAGTGCTGAAAAAAAGGTGCCTGTACGCCCCTTAGTAATGGATAAAGAAGGCAATAGCTACACATCGATTCCATCGAGTGATTTTCCAATCAGGCTCAGCTTCCCCATTCATACCGAGAACGGGTCGTCAACTACAACCCCCAGTGACCCGATACTGTCGGACCCCTATGAGGGGGTCAATCTCAGACCCGCATGGATAGAAGCGACACCGCTCCCTGCCTATGAACCACCGAATTATAAAGACTGTATTTACTGCTTCCCGCCAGAATCTGGTCTGCCACCACTGTACGTAGTTTTCAATTCTCCCTATCCCGACGCAACAACCATAGGCACTTATAGCGGGCGAGCTTATAATCCAGACAAAGCAGGTGGACCTATCGAGCGACTGGATTGGCGCGAGGTCAAAATCACAGCGACAGGCATCGAATTAGTCAAATTACACACAAGCCGCTTCGGCCCGTCCGATGCAAATGACATCATGATCAACAGGCTGGAAAAAATCCTACAGGGCAAGTTGCAAGAAACGGACACCGACAAGCGCTTTTACACACATGAGATAAGGGAGCTGGAGCGCTTTCGCACCTTGAAATACCAGATAAAATCAGGCCGAACGATGATGGTGAAGCATGGAACAATACACACGCTGCAACACTGGAAGACTACCAACTCACCTCGGAGCTCGAACTGCTTTACACACCAGAAGCAATTGAAGCAGATGACCAGCAGATCGCACGAGAGAACAAATGAACACTATTAGCGAAATAATCACCAACGAAAGCCCCACCGATATCATTCTGTGGCTTGTCAGGCAAAATGGCATTTCTCATCCACGACTCGACAATCTATACAATCGAAATGGATGGGTGAACATTGGCGACTGCCTACAACTCATTAACCTGATTAAGAAAATGAGTGACGAAGGTTTGATACAGCGTGGTGGAAATGGCTATATCAAAGGTCCAAACTGGCGAGAGCCTGAATTCTTGACCCAAAAAAGATATGAGCTATAAGCAGAACTGATTCCAGAGCCCAGCACGTACATCCTCGTTCACCGAGACCGAGTATCATCACAGACGCCGGCAGCGACAACACAGCTGCCGGCATATAGCACTTATCACCAATCTGCTTTATCAGCAAAGAACCCCAGCACATTCGCCTCCAGGCTCTCCAGGTGATACCCCCCTTCCTGCACGATCAGGCACGGCAAGCGCATTGCCCGAATCCGCTCGCCCAATACCGCAAACCCTTCAGTCGTCACCGCCACCTTGCTCTGCGGGTCGAGTTCGTAGATATCGAACCCCAGCGACAACACCAGCACCTCGGCGCCAAAGTCCTTCACCGCCGCCAGCGCGATTTCCAGCTGGCCCATGAAGTCCGCTTCGCTAGCCCCATGCGCCATCGGCAAGTTGAGGTTGTACCCCTCCCCCGCACCGCTGCCACGCTCGTCCGCGAACCCGGCCACACCCGGGTAGAAGTTGGTGGGGTCGCCATGCACCGACACGTACAGCACATCCCGGCGGTCGTAGAAGATTTCCTGAATGCCCTGCCCGTGGTGCATGTCGGTATCGAGAATGGCCACTCGGCTGTAGCGGCTGCGCAAGGCCTGGGCAGCCACAGCGGCATTGTTGATGTAGCAGAAACCACCGGCCGCATCGAAGCGCGCATGGTGGCCGGGCGGCCGGCACAGGGCATAGGCCGCCGGCTCACCGTCGAGAATGGCCTTGGCACCGGCCACCGCGCTTTGCGCAGACCAATAGGCCGAGCGCCAGGTGTGTTCGCCTACAGGGCAGCTGCCGTCAGCCAGGTAGCGCCCGGCCTGGGCGAGGATGCCACGCAAGGCGTTGGGTTCGCGCACGAAGATGTTGGACATGACCTCGTCGCCCCAATCTTCGGGCACTTCCTTCCAGCGCGCATGGGCCTCTTCGAGGAAGGCCAGGTAGGCCTCGCCATGCACTGCCTTGAGCGGCTCGAGGCCGGCGTCCTCAGGCTGACGGATGTCGAAGCCCAGAGCCTTGGCTGCCTGGAGCAGGCGCTGGGCGCGCTCGGGGACTTCCTGCGGGGTGCGCATGGCGCCGCGCGAGTAATAGCTGCGTGGGTGGTGCAGCAGTTGTTCGGGGTGGAAGTAGCAACGCATCAGGCTTCTCCTTGTTCGATCAGGCCCGCACGGGCCAGCACGGCGTTGAGCAGTACATCGGCACCCTGGCGGGCGTCGTCGGGCAGTACGTCTTCGGCTTCGTTATGGCTCAGGCCGCCGACACAGGGGATGAACACCATGGCGGTCGGGCAGTAGCGGGCCAGCAGGATGGCGTCGTGGCCGGCACCGCTGACGATCGACTGCTGGGCATAGCCCAGGCCATCCACCGCCTGCTGCACGGCAGCTACGCAGTCGGCGTCGAACGGCGTGGCCGGGCTGACCCAGTGGCGCTCGATACGCACCCGCAACCCGCGCTGATTGGCGATGGCTTGCAGCTTCAACGTCAGGTCGCGCTCCATCGCCTCGATGGCTTCATCCCGGTGATGACGCAAGTCGACGGTGAACTGCAGCAACCCTGGAATGGTGTTGCGCGAGGACTTGGCGATGGACAGTTCACCCACGGTGGTCAGGCCTTGCGGTGCGAAGTCGGCGGCCAGTTGCTCGACGGCCTGGATCATCTGTGCAGCGCCGTACAGGGCATCCTTGCGCAATGGCATCGGTGTTGTGCCGGCGTGTGCGGCCATGCCTTCGACGGTAACGTCCAGCCAACGGATGGCCTGCCCGCCGCTGACCACGCCAATGGCCTTGGCGTTGTCTTCAAGGATCGGACCTTGCTCGATATGCGCCTCGAAATAGGCATCCACCCGGCCGCCCAGCGGGCGCTGGCCGGCGTAACCGGTGCGTTGCAGTTCGTCGGCGACGCTGATGCCATCGGCGTCGCGAATGGCCAGCGCTTCGTCCAGGGCCAGAGTGCCGGTGAACACCGCCGAACCGAACATGGCCGGGGTGAAGCGGGCGCCCTCCTCGTTGGTCCATACGGCGATTTCCAGCGGTTTGCGCGTCTGGATGTTCAGGTCATTGAGCCGGCGTACCACTTCAAGGCCCGCCAGCACACCGTAGACGCCATCGAAACGGCCGCCCTCAGGTTGGGTGTCGAGGTGGCTGCCCATCATCACCGGCGCTGCATCCGGGTCGCTGCCAGCGCGGCGAGCGAACAGGTTGCCGATGGCATCAACGGTCAGCGTCAGGCCGGCTTCACGGCACCAGTGGCTGAACAGTTCACGGCCAGCCTTGTCCTCGTCGCTGAGGGCCAGGCGGCAGCTGCCGCCACGGGCAGTGGCACCGATTTCGGCCATGGCCATCAGGCTCGCCCACAGGCGTTCGCCATTACTTTTCAACATGTGCGGGTACTCCAGAAAAACGGTTCGATCAGGCCAGTTCCAGGCGCTGGCTGCGGGCGTACTGGCGCGCCAGGGCGAGCACGCAGACCAGCGAAACAGTGGCGATCAGGGTGTAGAACACCGCCATCGGCCACCATTGGCCGGTGAAGGTGTGGGCCAGCCAGGTACCGATCAGCGGGGTCAGGCCGCCCGCGATGGCGCCGCAGATCTGGTAGGCCAGGGAAATGGCGGTGTAGCGCACGCGGGTTTCGAACATGCCGCTGACATAGCCGGCGATCACCGCGTAGAAGGACGCCATGCACGCGGCTGCCAGGGCGATGCCGAGTACGATCAACGGGCCCTGACCCGAGCTGACCAGCACGAACATCGGGTAAGGCGAAGCCATCGCCAGCAGCGCGACAAGGGCCAGGAAGCGGGTGGCGCCCATCTTCTCCGATAGCCAGGCGGCCAACGGCTGCACGCAGAACTGGATGATCGCCACGAAGAACAGGCACTCCAGAATCAACGAGCGCTCCAGGTGCAATTGCTGGGTGGTGTAACTGATCATGAAGGTGTTGGTGAAGTAGACCCCGGCAATACCCAGGGTATTGGCACCGATGCACAGCAACAGCGGGCGCCAGGCCGTGCGCAGCACTTCGAATACCGGGGCCTGCTCCTTGCGCCGGGCCTTTTCCGCCTGCTCGCGGCTGGCGATGAACTCGGGCGACTCATTCACCCCCAGGCGAATCGCCAGGCCCACCAGCAGCAACAGCGCGCTGGCCAGGAATGGCACGCGCCAGCCCCAGCTCATCAGGTCTGCTTCCGGCAGGCGGGTGACCGCGCCAAAGGCCAGCAGCGACAGGATCAGGCCCGCCGGGCTGCCCAGCTGGGCGAACGAGGCGAAGAAGTTGCGCCGGCCCTTGGGCGCATGCTCGCCAGCCATCAGCACTGCCCCGCCCCACTCGCCACCCACGGCAATGCCCTGCACGATGCGCAGCAGGATCAGCAGCACCGGCGCGGTGGCGCCGATTTGTGCGTAGGTCGGCAGCAGGCCGATGCCCACGGTGACGATGCCCATCATCAGCAAGGTGATGACCAGCGATTTCTTGCGGCCGATACGGTCGCCCACGTGGCCGAAGACGATGCCACCTAGCGGCCGGGCGAAGAAGCCGACGGCGAAGGTACCGAACGCGGCCATGGTGCTGAACAGGCTGTTGTCGGAGGGGAAGAACAGCGCGCCGAACACCAGGGCAGCGGCGGTGGCGTAGATGTAGAAGTCGTACCACTCGATCATGGTGCCAATGAACGCGGCAGCGGCGGCACGGCGTGGCTGGGGGGAAGCGGTGGGCTTCATGGAGGCTCCTTTGCTTGTTGTTCTGGCAGGAGTTGTCGGGGGCACGGGGGCGCTCTTGTGGCGCTTGGCTTGTTGAATCGGTGTTGGCTTCTTCGCGGGCTCGCCCGCTCCCACAGGTACTGCGCAGCATTCGAAACTTGTGGTGACCCTGTGGGAGCGGGCAAGCCCGCGAAGAGGCCAGCACCGACTCAGCAGGCCTCGATACCTGCGATTTATCGGCCCGGGGCTATGATTAGTCAATTTTCTATTTATTATTCGAAATATTAGCCTTGCTTATTATCGAGCCTTGCCATGCCCGACCGTCTGCTCAACGACCGCCTCGACTGGAACCTGCTGCGTACCTTCCGGGTCATCGGCCAGGAGCTTTCCATCAGCCGCGCTGCCGCGCGCCTGCACCTCACCCAGCCGGCAGTGAGCCAGGCGCTCAAGCGCCTTGAAGAACAGCTTGGCCGCCAGCTCATCGCCCGCCGCGGGCCGCGCTTCGTGCTGACGGAAATGGGCGAGCAGCTGTTTCAGCTGGCTGGCGAGGTCTATGGGCAGATGTCGCAGATCGGCAGCTTGCTGGAGCAGCCGGCGGACGAACTGGTGGGCAAGGTACGCCTGCTGATGATCAGCCGTATCGTCAACGAACGCTTCGACGACTTCCTGGCCGACTTCCACCGCCAGCACCCGCGGGTGGAGCTGGAGATTGATGTAATGCGCAGCTCCGACATCGTCGCCGCCCTGCAGGAAAAAACCGCCACGGCGGGCCTAAGCCTGAACCGGCGTGCGCAGCCACGGCTGGAGCAACGGTTGTTCCTGCGCCAGCGCTATGCGTTCTTCTGTGGCAAGCACCATGCCCTGTTCGGCCAGGCCGAAGGCGACCTGCAGCGGGAGAACTTCGTCAGTTTCACCAGTGACCAGATTGGCGGCATGCTGTCGCCACTGACCATTTTCCGCGACCAGCAAGGGTTTGCCGGGCGGATCGTGGCATCGTCACCCAGCCTTGAGGAAGTGCGCCGGCTGGTGATTGCCGGGTTTGGCATAGGCTGCCTGCCCGAGCATGTGGTAGCACCGGATGTAGACGCCGGGTTGCTGTGGAAGCTGCCGCCGCAGGAAGGGATTGCCGATGTGGATATCCACCTGTTGTGGAACAGGGAACAGCGCTTCAGCCGGGCGGAAGAGATGTTTATCGAGGCGTTGCAGCAACGCCTTGACTGAACGCGGAGCCGGGGGTGGCGAGCACTGGACACAATAGTGGCCAATTAGTAGCATCCAGACCAACTGAATATTACGGACAATCTCAGTCATGGATCGAGCCACCGGGGTCATTCGACGCCCTATTCATTACCCCATCCGCACTTTGATTACCTGGGAAGAAGCATGGAAGGGGCCCGACGAGGGCTTGATCCGGTGCTGGGAGATTGGCCGTGAGCGGGCCCTGACCCAGCCAGAACTTGCCCGGCACTGCATCGATGGCGCACTCCCGGTGCTAGGTTGGAAAGGTGGCCATGATCGCGCCTTGAAGAAGCCGATGAAGTACGGTTCGTTCAAGTACCTGGCGCAATGGCAGGGCCTTCGCGGCGAGGATCTGTTCATCGATACGCGAACAGAGCTCACCCTGACCTGTAATCACACCGGCATGCTGACAACGTTCACACCGGACCAGGAAAAATACGCCAATGCTGTGATCCTGACGGAATAGAAACGAGGAACAGGGAATGGTCGATCTTCATCAGGAATTTCAGAACAGCCGCTTTTTCCACGAAGCGCGGATCGCGCAGCGCTCGGTTGATGGGTTGATTGGAATCGCTGCGGGCCTGACTGCTGACAATCAGGTCAATCAACAAGAAGCCGAGTTCCTCAAAGGATGGATGGAGCAGCAACTCGTTCATCTTGAGGATCCGGTCATCAATTTGTTGTACCGGCGCCTGAGCGACATGCTCAAGGACAATATGCTGGATGCTGCCGAGTCGGCTGAACTGCTTGAGCTATTGCAGCAGTTCACCGGCAAGCCGCGCTGCAGCGACAACCCATTCTCTTCACCCACCTCACTGCCACTCGATAACCCCGAACCCACACTGGAGTGGACAGGCCGCATGTTCCTGTTTACCGGCACAATGGCTTACGGGCCTCGCAAAGCATGCGAAGCGCTGGTAGTCGAACGTGGGGGTTCAATCGCCGCGGGGGTGAGCAAGAAGACCCACTACCTGGTCATTGGCAGTATTGGCAACGAGCAGTGGCTACACAGCAGTTATGGCACGAAGATCAAGAAAGCAGTGGAAATCAGGGAAGCGGGTGCGAACATTGCGATCGTAAGCGAGGCGCATTGGCAGCGTGCGGCGTTTGGTTGATGGCCATGATGGCGTTTACCGCTTCTGAGCGGATCGATACACCTCGCTACGCTCGCGTTTGCCAACCGATACCACCACTACAACGATACGCTCGTCCTCGACTCGATAGACGAGGCGATATCCAGAGGCCTTGAGCTTGATTTTGTAGTGGTTCGGCAGGTCACGCAGCGCGTCGGCCTGTACCTTGGGTGACAGCAGGCGCTCGGCGAGTTTTTTCTTGATCTGTTCGCGCACGGTGTGGCCTAGCTTGCCCCACTCTTTCAGTGCCGAAGGCAGGAATTCGAGTTTATAGGTCATCCAGGGATACCGGTACGCCTTTTTCACCCAACCTCGACTTGGCGAGTTCGCTCAATTCGAGATCTTCCAAGCGTTCCATCATGGCCTCGTACAGTTCGGCCGGCACCATGTAACCCATCACGCGGTTGTGATTGAGCACGGCGACGGGCATACCCGCAGCGCCGGTCATCACCGCGGATGGGTTCTTTTTCAGTTCCGACACGCTTACGGCCACGTCAGCGAATATGTTTTGCATGTTTACACCCTCAATAGAGAGCCATATTTTGGTCCATATATAGGACACAAACAAGTCGTCACTGCTCAAGCACAGAGGTGAGACACGACAGGCGAAATGCCGTGTTTGTGGGAGATCGCCCAGCCCTTTGAATCCAACGCGGTGCATGGCACCGGCTGCGCCGGTGTTGGCGGCTAAAACCGCTCCCACAGGGTCCCTGCTAGCTCAATGAGTCATTTGCATTTCCATGGGGAGCGGTCGGGGTCAGGCTGTTGCCAGTGCCGGGTAGTCGGTCAGGCCATGGGCATCACCACCGAACAGCGTGGCCCGTTCGTGCTCGGCCAGTGGCGCATTCAGCTTCAGCCGCGCCGGCAGGTCCGGGTTGGCCACGAATGGCCGGCCGAAGCCGATCAGGTCAGCCCAGCCCTCCTCCAGCGCACGCCGTGCACGTTCGCCGGTGTATTTGCCGGCATACACCATCACCCCGGGGAACACTGCCCGCAGCTGTTGCTTGAAGTCCACTGGCATGTCCGGCGCGTCATCCCAGTCGGCTTCGGCAATGTGCAGGTAGCCGATGCCGATTTCGCCCAGGCGCTTGGCCGCCGCGGTATAGGTGGTGACCGGGTCGGCATCGACACAGCCATTGAGCGTGGTCAGCGGCGCCAGGCGTACGCCTACGCGCTGAGCGTCGCCGGTGCCTTCGACCAGCGCACGGGTGACCTGGTCGAGGAAACGCAGACGGTTTTCCAGCGAACCGCCGTAGCGGTCGGTACGATCGTTGGCGCCGGAATCGAGAAACTGGTTGACCAGGTAACCGTTGGCCGCGTGCAACTCGACACCGTCAAAACCAGCCGCCATGGCATTGCGCGCAGCCTGGCGGTACTGCTCGATGATCTCGGCAATTTCCGCTTCGCTCAACGCGCGCGGCTTGGAGGCCTGGACAAAGCCTGGCGTGCCGTCGGCATTGTCGATGAACACATTCACGCCTTCGGCCTGCATCGCCGAGGACGACACCGGTGCCTGGCCGCCGAGCAGGCTGCTGTGGCTGAGGCGACCGACGTGCCAGAGCTGGGCGAAGATGCGCCCGCCTGCGGCATGTACCGCCTCGGTGACCAGGCGCCAGCCGTCGATCTGCGCCTGGGTGTGGATACCCGGGGTGCGGGCGTAACCCTTGCCCAGTGGCGAGATCCAGGTGCCTTCACTGACGATTAGCCCGGCACTGGCGCGTTGTGCGTAGTACTCGGCCATCAGCGCGGTCGGGACATCACCAGGCTGTGCGGCGCGGGAGCGGGTCATCGGTGGCATCAGCACACGGTTGGGCAGGTCAAGGGCGCCGAATTGCAGGGGTTGGAACAGCGGATCTTGAGTCATCATGAGCATCTCCGTAAGTCGAATCAGGGGTCAGGCGCGGCTGACGACAGGTTGTGGCTGGGCAGGTACGCGGCGGTCGAGGCGGCCGCTGTACAGGGTAAGGGCCAGGGCACCGAGGGTGACCAGCGCGGCAATCCATGGGGTGTGGCCGAGGCCGAGCTGTTGCACGACCTGGGCACCGCCCCAGGAACCACCGGCCACACCCAGGTTGAAGGCGGCGATGTTGAAACCGGCAGCCACGTCGACTGCGTCGGGGGCGACCTTTTCCGCCTGCTGCACCACGTACACCTGCAGGCCCGGCACATTGCCGAAGGCCACCGCTCCCCAGGCCAGTACGGTGATTACCACCAGCACCGGATGCGACGCGGTGAAGGTCAGCGCCAGCAGCACCACGGCCAGCAGCAGGAAAATGATCGACAGTGCCTTGACCGGGCCTTTGCGGTCGGCCAGGCGGCCGCCCCAGATGTTGCCCAGGGCAACCGAAACACCGTAGGCGAGCAGCACCAGGGCGACGCTGTTGGCGCCGAAGCCGGCGATGTCCTGCAGGATCGGGGCAAGGAAGGTGAAGGCGATCAGCGAGCCGCCGTAACCCACGGCAGTCATGGCATACACCAGCAGCAGGCGCGGTTGCAGCATCACCCGCAGTTGGCGCAGCAGCGGTGCCGGCTGGCTGTGCTGGATGCGCTTGGGCACGAACAGCAATGCACCGAGCAGCGCCACCAGGCCGAAGGCCGCCACCACCAGGAAGGTCACACGCCAGCCGAAGTGCTGGCCGATGAAGGTACCCAGCGGGATACCGGTGACGAAGGCCACGGTCATGCCACTGAACATGGTGGCGATGGCACTGGCGGCTTTTTCTTTCGGCACCAGGCTGGTGGCGATGATCGAGCCGACCGAGAAGAACACCCCATGGGCCAGGCCGGTGAGGATGCGCGCCATGATCAGCGATTCGTAGCTGGGTGCCTGCCAGGCCACCAGGTTACCGGCGGTGAACAGCGCCATCAGGCCGACCAGCAACAGCTTGCGCGGGACACGGCCGGTCATGGCGGTGAGCAGAGGCGCGCCGATGGCGACGCTGAGGGCGTAAAGGCTGACCAGCAGGCCGGCCGAAGGCAGGGTGACCGCCAGGTCATTGGCGATGGTCGGGATGAGGCCGACGATCACGAACTCCGTAGTGCCGATGGCGAAAGCCGCCAGGGTCAGGGCTAACAAGGCGAGAGGCATTTGAGAATCACCTGTGGAAGGTTGGGATGGGTGAATTCTCGGGGGACGTGGGGATGGGAAAAAGGTGGGGACGGGACAATGAGTTTTGATTTGACGGCAAAGGTCATCCTCAAGCTATTGCGAGCGGGTCAACCTAAATGTCCCAGCCTGCGCGGTCAGTTGTGGGAGCGGCCTTGTGTCGCGAAAGGGCTGCAAAGCAGCCCCAGCAATATATGTCTTTGCGCTGAACCCCTGGGGCTGCCTTGCAGCCCTTTCGCGACACAAGGCCGCTCCCACAATTGACCGCGTTCATCAACCCGACGAAGTGAACGCATCCCAGGCTGGCAAGATCGAGACCTCCCAAGTCATAATTGTTAACAGTTAAGTCCCTGGAGGTCTCATGCAAGATCTACGTCAGTTGCGCTACTTCGTAGCTGTCGCCGAATGCGAGAACGTCGGCCGGGCCGCCGAGCAGCTGCATATTTCCCAATCCCCCCTCAGCCGACAGATTGCCCAGCTGGAGGACAACCTTGGCCTGGCCCTGTTCGAACGGCGCAACCAGCGCCTGTACCTGACCAGAGACGGTCGTACCTTCCTGGCCGAAGCGCGCGGCCTGCTCAAGCATGCCGAGCGCCTGGAATCGCTGGGCAAGCGCCTGGGCCGTGGTGAGGAAGGCGGGCTGTGCATCGGTTACGTCAACCATGCCATCCATGCCGGCGTGCTGCCGGGCGCTGTGCGGGCGATTCGTGGCGAGCGTCCGAACATTCACATTGCGCTGTACAACATGACCCCCAACGAACAGTTCGAAGGCCTGCGTCAGCGCAGCCTGGACATTGCCCTGGTTTGCGAGCCGCCGCCAAGGAATGACCCCGACCTGAGCGGCCAGCCGGTGCTGGACGACCCATTGCTGCTCGCCATCCCGGCCACGCACCCGCTGGCCAGCAGGGCCGAGCTGACCCCCGCCGACCTGCACGAACAGGACTGGATCATCACCGGCGGCCAGCCCGACCAGGGCCACAAGCGTGACGATTTCATCGCCCGCTGTGGCGATGCCGGCTTCACCCCGCGCCTGTCGCTGGAGGCCAACGACCCGCTGAGCGTGCTAGGCCTGGTGTCCGCCGGCCTGGGGCTGGCCATGGTGCAAAGCAGCCTGTCGGCCAGTGCCGGGCCGACCGTGGTGCTGCGCCAGCTGGACTGGTTCCAGCCCAGCGAGCAGTTGTGGGCGGTCTGGCACCAGGTCGATTTGAGGCCGATCGTGGGCATTTTCCGCGAGCGCGTACTGGCATTGGCCGAGCAAGGGTTTGATAAGTCAATAAAGGTCTGAACTCAGTCTAATTGCGTCTTTTACAGTCTTACTGCGCTTCACTAGGATGGCTCCTATCGATGCAACTCACCCCACAGGAGCCATTCCATGAACATCGACCTCGGCGGACGCACCGCCATCATCAGCGGCTCGACCGGCGGTATTGGCCTGGCTATCGCCCGCGGCCTGGCCCGCGCCAACGCTGACGTAGTCATTGCCGGCCGCAGCCATAAGTCATTGGATGCCGCCCTGGCCGAACTGCGCGAACAAGGCGGCCGTGGGCAGATCCACGGCGTGGTTGCCGACCTGGGCACCGCCGCCGGTGCCGAAACCCTGTTCGCCGCCCACCCACGGGCCGACATCCTGGTCAACAACCTGGGCATCTACGACGATGTCGACTTCTTCGAAGTGGCCGACAGCGAGTGGACGCGGTTCTACGACACCAACGTGCTGAGCGGCGTGCGCCTGGCCCGCCTCTATGCCCCGGGCATGGTGGAGAACGGTTGGGGGCGGATCCTGTTCATCTCCTCGGAGTCGGGCATCGCCATCCCTGCCGACATGATCAACTACGGCGTCACCAAGGCTGCCAACCTGGCGGTATCCCATGGCCTGGCCAAGCGCCTGGCTGGCACCGGGGTAACCGTGAACGCAGTGCTGCCCGGCCCGACACTGACCGACGGCGTGGCCGCGCTGGTGGCTGATGCAGCCCAGGCGTCCGGGCGCAGCATTCGTGAAGAAGCCGACAACTTCGTGCGTACCGCACGGCCGAGCTCGATCATCCAGCGTGCCGCCGATGTCGACGAAGTCGCCCACCTGGCGGTGTACCTGGCCTCCCCTTACTCGTCCGCCACCACCGGTGCAGCGCTGCGGGTCGACGGTGGTGTGGTCGACAGCCTGGCTATCTGAGTTCAACCTGGGGGCTGCTCTGCAGCCCATCGCGACACAAGGCCGCTCCTACAGGAGAACGCGTTTCCCTTGTAGGAGCGGCCTTGTGTCGCGATGGGCCGCAAAGCGGCCCCAGACTTTTGCCCTGAAATCAAAACACCTTGCCCTCACCGCACCTGTTTCCCCCGCCCGATCCCCGCTAGCCTGCCGCCCACACCCGTCTCGAGAGGACCCGCACCATGCCAACCGATCATCAAGCCTGGGCCTGGACCCCGAACGCCGGCCTCGATGGCCTGCAACTGCTGCGTAAACCCCTGCCACAACCCGGCCCCGGCGAGGTGCTGGTGGCCAACCGTGCCATTGCCCTCAACCCGGTGGACTGGAAAATCTGCGAATGGGGCCACCCTGCCTGGCAGCAAGGCACGGTCCCGGGTGTGGATGGCGCCGGTGTGGTAGTCGCCGTTGGCGCAGGCGTCGACCTGCCGTTGGGCAGCCGCGTTGCCTACCACCAGTCGCTGGCGCGGGACGGCAGCTTTGCCCAGCACTGCCTGCTCGATGCCAGCCTGGTGATGCATATCCCCAGTGCGCTCGGCGACACCGCCGCGGCCGCTGTGCCCTGCCCCGCCCTGACCGCCTGGCAGGCCTTGGCCAAGGTACCCGAAGGTGCCAGCCGCGACGTGCTGGTGATCGGCGCCGGTGGCGCAGTGGGCTTCTACCTCGCACAACTGGCCGCGCAGCGTGGCCTGCGCGTGTGGGCCAGTGCCGGCCGACGCCACCACGCCACGCTCAAGGCCCTTGGTGTGAGCGGGGTGTTCGACTACCACGACGCCGATTGGCAGAACCAACTGCAGGCCGCCCTGGGCGAGCGCCCGCTGCATGCCCTGTTCGACACCGTCAGCGGCGCCCATGCCGGCAGCCTTGCTCACCTGCTCGGTTACAACGGCCACCTGGTGTGCATCCAGGACCGCCAGGAAACCGCGCCAACGCCGGCCTTCGGCACGGCGATCTCGCTGCATGAAGTGGCGCTCAACAGCATTCATGCCCATGGCCAATTGGCTGACCGCCAAGCCCTGCGCGTAGCTGGTGAACGCCTGTTGCAGGCCGTCGCCGATGGCAGCCTGATCGCGCCACAACGCCGCGAGTTCGCTTTCTCGGCATTGCCCCAGGCTCTGCGGCAGTTGAAAGAGGGCCAAGGCGCAGGCAAATGGGTGACGCGCCTCGACTGAACGCCCTGTGCGAAAACTTGGATCCCATTCTGCTACAAGGTATGCTGGGCAATAGCTAAACGCCACTGCTCAGGCAGGCCTCGTGCCTGTCTTCAAGGACGAGCCCTTTGCCCAGCCACCCTACCCGTCACACCATCGCCCGCCAGTGGCAACTGCTCAAGCTGCTGCCCGGCCGTCACCCAGGGATGAGTTCCACCCAGTTGCAGGCCGCCCTGACAGCCGTGGGCCATATCACCAGCAAACGCACCGTCGAACGCGACCTGGTGGAGCTTGCGGCGCTGTTCCCGGTGCAGTGCAACAGCAAAGGCATGCCCTACGGCTGGTACTGGCAACCGGGCCTGAACCTGCGTGAAGCGCAGCAGTTGCAACCTGATGCGCTCACCCCCTCGGAACAGGTCGTGCTGCACGCGTGGGTCGATGATGCCCTGGCCCGGCGCCTGGAAGCGTCGCCACTGTCGGCAGACATGCAACTGACGCTGCAAGCGGACGGTGGCGCCACCCTGCTAGCCACCGTCGACGACAACCGCGCGTTGATGGGCTGGCTACTTTCCCAGGCCGGCTCGATCTGCGTGCAGGCGCCCCAGGCACTGCGCCAGGCCATGCTCGAGCAGTTGCGCCAGAGCCTGGCGCTGCACGAGGATGGTTGTTGACCGGCGAGCAAAAGTCATTGTCCCCCGGGCCGCTTTTTCCCACAGGTGGCCCTGCGCAGAATCAGCTCCTGACAACGCCTCACTATCAGGAGTACCCGATGAAACGCTTCAAGCCCCTGCTGCTTGCCGTCGCCCTGGCGTCCACCGCCCAGGCCACCCTGGCCGCCGACTGGCAGACCTCGCCCTACGGCAAACAGGATGAAATCGGCGCCGCCAACCTGCTCACCCCCGAAGTGGTCAAACAGGCGGTTGGCCTGGTCAAGACCGGCAAGACCTACCCGCTGGCCGTACCGGTTAGCAAAGACCTGCCAGCCTTCCGCCACCGCAGCTTCCACCTGTACAACATCCAGCCTGGCGAGCAGGCCGGCCAGACCCTGGGCCGCAACAAGTTCAGCTTCAACGATGAATTGGTCAACGGCTGGACCGGCGTCGGCACCCAGCTCAACGGCATCGGCCACATCGGTATCGACAATGTCTACTACAACGGCAACAAAGCTGCCGACTTCGTCACTGTCGAAGGCGTGACCAAGCTGGGCGTGGAAAAAGTACCGCCCATGGTCACCCGCGGCGTGGTGCTGGACATGACCGCTCACTACGGCAAGGCCATCGTGCCCGGCGGCACCTCGTTCACCGTCGACGACATCAAGGCCGTACTGAAGAAGCAAGGCATTACCCTGCGCAAGGGTGACGTGGTGCTGTTCAACACCGGTTGGCTGGAACTGATCGGCAAGGACAACCAGCAGTTCCTCGCCACCGAACCGGGCATCGACCTGCCGGCGGCCGAGTGGCTGGCGGACCAGGGCATTGTCGCCTTTGGTGGCGATACCTGGGCGTCGGAGGTGTACCCGAACCCGACCGGTGAAGAGTTCCCGGTCAACCAGTTCATGCTTGCCAAGCGCGGCATCTACAACCTGGAACTGATCGACACCCGCACGCTTGTGAAGGACAAGGCGTTCGAGTTCCTGTTCGTGCTGGGCCAGCCGCTGTACAAGGGCTCGACCCAGGTGAACATCAACCCCGTGGCGATTCACTGATCGATTTCGATCCTGGGGCTGCTTTGCAGCCCCATCTTCAGAACGTACCGGGGAACGCCCCGCCATCGATCAACAGGTTCTGCCCAGTGATGTACCCGGCATGTGCACTGCACAGGAACGCGCAGTAAGCGCCGAACTCGCCGGCATTGCCAAAGCGCGCCGCCGGGATGGCCTTGCGCCGCGCCTGGGTGGTGGCTTGCACATCGCCACCTGCCGCCTTCAAGGTCTTCTGCAGGCGCGCTGTGTCGAACGCCCCAGGCAGCAGATTATTCAGCGTGACGTTGCTGCCCGCCAGGCGCTGCTGACGTGCCAGGCCGGCGATGAAGCCGGTCAGGCCACTGCGTGCACCATTGGACAAGCCAAGAATATCGATCGGCGCCTTTACCGCACCGGAGGTGATGTTCACCACCCGACCGAACCCGCGCTCGGCCATGCCATCGACCACCGCCTTGATCAGCTCGATGGGGGTAAGCATGTTGGCGTCCAGTGCCTTCAGCCAGTCCTCGCGGCCCCAGTCACGGAAGTCGCCCGGCGGCGGGCCACCGGCATTGTTGACCAGGATATCCACCTGCGGGCAGGCTGCCAGCAGCGCCTGGCGCACCTCGGCGTCGGCGACATCACCGGCCACGGTGCGCACCTCGATGCCCGGGCAGGCCGCGCGCAACTCGGCGGCGGTCTGCTCCAGGGTGGCCTGGGTACGGGCATTGATGACCAGGTTGACGCCTTCCTTGCCCAACGCCTCGGCGCAGCCTTTGCCCAGGCCCTGGCTGGCCGCGCAGACGATGGCCCAGCGGCCGGTAATGCCTAGATCCATTGGGTTGCTCCTTGATGCAATGCAGTTACAGGGTCACTGGATCGGCGAAAACGCGGCAGGCATCAACAGCTTCGATTCCATCCGCACCAGCATCGGGAAGGCCACGGGGATGAAGCGCTCCAGCCAGTCCGCATCGCGGTACAGGGCGGCGCGGCGCTCGATGCGGTCGTCAAGGCTCTCGTAGGCCCAGATGTGCACCACCTGGTTCAGTTCGCCAATCTCGGTGTACCACCAGCCCACCAGCTTGGCGTAGCGCGAGATCACCGGCAAGCCTTCCTTTTCGAAGTGCTCCAGGTATTGCTTCATCTTGCCGATGTGCAGGGTGTAGGTACGCATTTCATAGAACATGGTCGTGGTTCCGCCAAAGGTTCAGAGGTTGCCGTGGTAGGCGTCGGTGATCAGGCGCTCGACATCGCGTGCGGTGGTCAGGCGTGGGTTGACCAGCACGTTGCCGCTGCGCATCGAGTCGCTGACCATTTGCGGCAGGAACTCCAGGTCCACGCCCAGTTCACGGATGGTCGCGGGAATGCCGATGGCCTGGTTCAGGGCCACCACCGCGTCCACCGTGCGTGCCGCGGCCTGTTCCACGTTGAGCCCGGTCACATCGGCGCCCAGTGCAATGGCGATGTCACGGAAGCGCTCCGGGCAGGCCGGCAGGTTGAACTTGATCACGTAAGGCAGCAGGGCGGCGTTGGCGATGCCATGGGGGATGTTGAACACCCCGCCGAAGGTGTGGGAAATGGCATGCACGTTGCCCAGCTTGGATTGCGAAAACGCCACCCCGGCCAGGAACGAACCCAGCAGCATCTGTTCGCGGGCGGCCATGTCGGTGCCGACGAAGTAGGTTTTTTCCAGGCTGCCGGCAATCATGCGAATGGCCTGCAGGGCCATGGCCTGGCTGATCGGGTTGGCCTGGCGCGACACATACGACTCGATGGCATGGGTCAGGGCATCCATGCCGGTGGCAGCGGTGATGGCCGCAGGCAGCTTCAGGGTCAGTGCCGGGTCGAGGATGGCCAGGCGCGGGAACAGCCGCGGGCTGACGATCACCGTCTTGAACAGCGTGCGCTTGTTGGTGAACACGGTCGACGCCGTGCATTCGCTGCCGGTACCGGAGGTGGTCGGGATGGCGAAGATCGGCAGCGGCGGCTGGGTCAGTTTGTCGTAGCCCTCGTAGTCGAGGATGTTGCCAGGGTTGGTGGCCATCGCCGCCACGCCCTTGGCGGTGTCGATGCTGCTGCCGCCGCCCACGCCGATCACGGCGGTGCAGTTGCGCGCTTTGAGCAGCGCCACGGCAGCGTCGAGCACGTCGGTGCTGGGGTTGGCTTCAACGGCAGAGAACAGCTGGTAGTCGATGCCCGCCTGCTCCAGCGAGGCAAAGAAGCCGGCCAGAATACCAGCGTCGATCAGGCCCTGGTCGGTGACCACCAACAGGGTACCGTCCACGTACGGCTTGAGCAGCGCACCGGCCTGGTCGGCCAGGCCCGCGCCACATTTGGCAATGGTGGGGAAATGGAACTGGAATTGGCTCATGAGGGGTCCTCAGGCAACTACGTTGTTCTTGTTGTGCCCGCCGTGACGCTGGCGGGCCGTGCCGGGGCAATCTAGAGCGCGGGCCAGGGCCGCCGATAATGAAAAGAGCTGATCCGCCAATAACCGCTGCTTATCCCCTGCCCGGGTAATAAGCAGGCGTTATTGGCGGATCAGCTCTTTTCATTACCTGCAATGCCGGCAGCGCTCCAACAATCGGCCTGCGTAGTTGCTACGCCTCCCGATAATCACAACAACGAGCTCCTGCGATGAAGACCATCCCCTCCCCGGCCGACCTGGCGCTGCCCGCTGCGGCCCCGATGACCACGGTGCGCTGGCGCATCTTCCTGATCCTGTTGCTGCTGACCGCAATCAACTACATCGACCGCGCCTCGCTGTCGGTTGCGCTACCGCTGATCGCCCCCGAATTCAACCTGACGCCGGCCATGGAAGGGCTGATGCTCAGTGCGTTCTTCTGGTCCTATGCCTTGATGCAAATCCCTGGCGGCATGCTGCTGGACCGCTTCCACACCCGCGGCATCATTGGTGCGGCAACCGTGGCCTGGGGCCTGTTCCAGGCACTGGGCGCGGCCTCGCACAACTGGCTGGTACTGCTGCTGACACGCATCGGCCTGGGCGTGGCCGAGTCGCCGATCATGCCCGCCGGGGCCAAGCTCAATGGCGCCTGGCTGACGCCTAACGAACGTGGCCGTGGCGCGGTGCTGGTGGATGGCGGCGCACCGCTGGGCAGCGCCCTGGGTGCGATCCTGATTTCCGGGCTGATTGCCTGGCTGGGCTCGTGGCGATTGGCCTTCGTGGTGGCCGGAGTCGGCACCGTATTGGCCGGCATCCTGGCGTGGAAGTACATCCGCAACCACCCCAGCGAGCACCCGGGGGTGAACGAGGCCGAGCTGCGCCACATCACCGAAGGCAACGCCAGCGCCCATGCCGCGGCAGCCAAGGCCAGCCTGCCGCTGCGCGAATTGCTCAAGGACCGTTCGATCTTTGCCATGTTCGCCGGCTACAGCTGCATCCTGGCAGTGTTCTATGGCCTGCTGACCTGGATGCCGAGCTACCTGCACAAGGCCCACGGCCTGAACATCTCGGCCATGGGCGGGGCGACCTTCCTGATCTTCATGTGCGGGTTTGTCGGCGAACTGATCGGCGGCTGGATCGGTGACCGCTGGCGGGCCAGCGGTGCCTCGCCGAACCTGGTGATGCGCACCCTGTTCAGCGGCTCGGCGCTGGTGGCGGCGCTGTGCATCCTGGCGGCAGCCTATGTGGGCGAGACCGTCGCGGTGATCAGCCTGCTGTGCGTGGCGATGTTCTTCATCCGTTGGTGCGGGATGTACTGGTGCCTGCCGGCGATCATCGGCGGGCCGTCGCGCACCGGTGTGCTGGGTGGCACCATGAATTTCTGTGGCAACATGGCCGGGGTGCTGGTGCCGATCGTGATCGGGCTGATCGTACAGTTCAGCGGGGACTACTTCTTTGCGCTGATCTTCTTTGTGGCGGCTGCGGTGTTGATTGCGGTGTTTTCCAGCTTGATCGATTACCGCGAGCGGCAGTTCTGAGATACAGCCGGTTGGGGCTGCTTTGCAGCCCATCGCCGGCAAGCCGGCTCCCACACCGGTCGAGCTGCTTTCAAGGTTTTTGCAGTACCTGTGGGAGCTGGCTTGCCGGCGATAAGGCCAGGACAGGCAGCGCGAGACAATTGCTCCAACAGGGAGCCGCAACAGGGCTCAACCGGCCTTAAGCTCCTCCACCAGCAACCGCGCCGCCGGCGACAGCGGCGCTGCTACTCGGTGCACGATCCCGAACGGCTCGCTCAGCGCCCGCAGTTGCACTGCCAGCGACACCAGCAACCCGCGCTGCTCGGCAAAGGCCGCCACGGCGCTGGGGATCACCGCCACCAGCGTCGGGTCGTCTTCCAGCAGCATGAAGGTGGCGAAGGTGGAGAAGGTTTCCAGCGGGTAGCGTGGCACCTCCACCCCCGCCTCGCTCAATTCACGCTCCAGCGCCTGGCGCATGGGCATGTTGGCCGGGTAGACGATCCAACGGTACTGGCTCAGGTCGCCAACCTCCAGCGCCGCCGCCCCGGCCAGCGGGTGCTGCGGGTGCGCGACCACCGCCAGCGGCTCCTGGGCCAGTTCGACAAAGGCGTAGTCCGCCGCATTGCGGCCCAACCCTGGCCGGCAGATGGCCAGGTCCAGGCGCCCTTCATCAAGCTGGGCCAGCAGGTTGGCACTGGTGTTCTCGGCGATCTCCACCGCCAGTTGCGGCTGCTTGCGGCGCAACCGCCCGAGGGCACCGACCAGGGTCGGCATGGCCCCCATGATGCTGCCCACCGCCAGCCGCCCACCCTGGCCCTGGACAATGCCCAGCACCTCCTCGCGCAAATGCCCCAGGTCGCTGTGGATCAAGCGCGCATAACGCACCACGCAACGGCCTACGTCATTGGCCACCAGGCCGCTGGGCAGGCGCTGGAACAACGGCACACCCAGCACCTCCTCCACCTCGCGCAAGGCCTTGGTAGCCCCGGGCTGGGAAATCGCCATGGCCTCCGCCGCCTTGTGCAGGGAGCCGCAACGGTCCAGTTCGATGAGCAGGCGTAACTGACGCAGGCGCAGGCGGGAAAAAATGGAATCCAGGGAGGGGATCATCGGGCAGGCTCGGCATGGGTCTTGTAATGCCGAGCACTATAGAGGGTTGTCAACGGGCGATTGTTGAGTTTGCGGCAAATGACCTTTGCCCTGAAGACACGCCCGGCAAGCTCACGCCACGCGGCGGCGCGACAGGCAGGCATACCCCAGGCCCAGCACGCTGGCCGCCAATACGCCCAGCAGCACCATCAGCTCGCGGCTGTAACGGGCCGCCCAGGCCGGGAAACCGATGACTTCGCGGTACACCTGGATGTCAGCCTTGCCATCGGCGTGACTGATGCTGACCCCGCCCTGACGGATCTGCGAGTAGTCCGCATCGAAATACACCCATACCTTGCACGCGCCACCCGGCTCGATGACGGGGATGTCCGCTTGCATGGTGGAGGTTTCCAGGATGGTGTCATTGCCAGCTGCATCGCGCACCTGCACCAGGCCTTTCGCCGGCAGGCGGATTTTCACCTGACGCACCTGCGCATCACCGCTGTTGCGCAGCTCGATGAGCAGGCCGGTACGGTGGTCGACCAGCCCGGCCTCGAAGGGCTTGGCGAACAGTTGGGCATACGGCGCCTGGGCCATTTCGATCAGCCGCTCGACCTGATCGTGACTCAGCCCGCCCTCGCTGATGGCATTTATGCGCCCCTGCAACTGCTCGTACTTGAGCTGCTCGCTGGCCTTGCTGATGCGTTCGCTGAACTGGCTGGGATAGGTGAGGTAGGCATAGGTCAGCGATGCCTCCAGGCGTGGGTTGCCCCTGAGCAATCCATAGGCGGCCAGCAGGACCATCAGGCCAAGCAGCACGGCTACGAGGAGTTTCCCCACCTTGTCCCAGCTCAATGCGAACTTCCTTCTGTCGTGATACAGACGATTCAAACCGACCAAGGGTGCCAAGTTCAAGGTCCCCAGGCAAGCCTGACTATGGCTCCTGCTCGCCTCCCCGAGCCTGGCGCAACTGTTGCAACTGGCCGTCGATCAGCGCCTTGGCCATGCCTGCCAGGTAATACGTGGCCTGCATCATCGCCTTGCGGTCACCGGGCCGGTCGATGGCCTTGCGGGTGAGTTCGGTAATGCAGCCCATGATGCTCGAGGCCTCCATCAACGCCGTACGCATTGGCAACTGCGCGTTCATCTGCACCAGTTCGGCGCCGCCGTTGCCAAAACGGCCCGCTGCGCGCACGACATTGAGGTTGCTGCTTTCTTTCGGAGTGTCTTTGTCCATGTCCATTCCTCGGGGTTACGAGCGTGCCGAGACTAGGGCGCTGCCTGCCCCGCCACAATAACCTTGGGGGTGGAAAGGCTTACTTTCAGAAATGGACTACAAGAACCCTACAAAGGGGATGCTCCGCCACCACTCAGGCTCTTGACCGGCAACCGGCAGTGACGGACGATCGGTGTCCCCCCCACAAGGATGAACACCATGCTACGGATACTGGGTAGAGCCTCCTCCATCAATGTACGAAAAGTTCTGTGGGCGTGCGCCGAGTTCGAGGTCCCGTTCGAGCGCGAAGACTGGGGGGCGGGCTTCAAGCCCACGGACAGCGCCGAGTTCCTTGCGTTGAACCCCAATGCCATGATCCCGGTGATCCAGGATGGCGACTTCACCCTGTGGGAATCCAACAGCATCATCCGCTACCTGGCCACGCGTTATGGCGCCACCGGGTTCTACCCGGGCGAGGCGCAGGCGCGGGCCAGGATCGACCAGTGGATCGACTGGCAGGCCTCGGACCTCAACCGTTCGTGGAGCTACGCGTTCATGTCGCTGGTCAGGCACTCGCCCGCCCACCAGGACCCACAGGCCCTGGCCGCCGGCTGCGCGGACTGGGCGCGCTACATGCGCATTCTCGACCGCCAGCTGGCAAACACCGGTGCCTACGTGGCTGGTAGCCAGTTCACCTTGGCCGACATCCCCATTGGCCTGTCGGTCAACCGCTGGTTCGAAACGCCATTCGAGCACCCGCACCTGCCGGCAGTGCGCGATTATTACGAGCGGCTTAGCGAGCGCCCGGCCTATCACCTGCATGGCCGTAACGGTACGCCGTGACGGGCAAAACTGCGGGGCTGCCTGGCAGCCCCCGAAGTCTCCACCTGTTAAACAGCAACCTGACTCGCCGCAGCCCCCGCCCGCCCCCGCCAGGCGAACAGCAGCACCATCACCAGGCCCAAAGCCGCCATCGCCGCCCCCGCCAGGGAAACCGCCGAATACCCCAGCCCGGCGTTGATCACTGCCCCACCCAGCGCCGCACCAATTGCATTCCCCAGGTTGAACGCCCCGATGTTCACCGCCGACGCCAGGTTGGGCGCATCCTTGGCCGCCTCCATCACCCGCATCTGCAGTGGCGGCACCAGGGCAAAGCTGGCAGCGCCCCACACCAGGACCGCCAACGCAGTCGCCAGCGGCCAGTCCATCACCAGCGGGAACACCAGCAACACCGCAATCAGCACGGCCAGCGACAGCATCAGGGTACGGTCGATCGAACGGTCCGCCGCCTTGCCGCCCCACACGTTACCCAAGGTCAGGCCGACACCGAACAACACCAGCATGGCCGTGACGAAGGTGGTGGACGCTGCCGCCTCGCTCTGCAGGATCGGCGCGATGTAGGTGAATACCGTGAACATCGCACTGGAGCCCACCACAGTCAGCAGCAATGCCGCCAGCACCGGCCCGCGGCCCAGCACGCGGATTTCTGCCATGGCCCCGCCGCCCTTGGGCGACGGCACGTTGGGCAGTGCGTACCAGAGGGTGGTCATTGCTACCAGGCCGAGCCCGGCGATGCCCCAGAATGCCGTGCGCCAGCCCAGCATTTCACCGAACCAGGTCGCCAGCGGCACACCGCCGATGGTGGCAAGGGTCAACCCCATGAACATGGCGGCCACGGCCCCGGCGCGCTTCTCGGGCGGCACCACGCTGGCCGCGACGATCGAGCCGATGCCGAAGAACGCACCGTGGTTCAGCGAGGTGACCACGCGGGCAACCAGCAGGCTGGCGTAGTCGCTGGCCAAGGCCGACATCAGGTTGCCGAGGGTGAAGATGGCCATCAGCCCGATCAGCAGGTAACGCCGCGGGATCTTCACCGTGGCCAGGGTCATCAGCGGCGCACCGATCAGCACACCGATCGCATAGGCACTGACCAACAACCCGGCAGCGGGGATGGAGACGCCAAGGTCGGTGGCGATGCTGGGCAGCATGCCCATGGGGGCGAACTCGGTGACCCCGATGCCGAAGGCACCGATGGCGAGTGCGACAAGAGGTGGATTGATACGCATGGCAAGCTCCTTATCTGTGCTGCAAATGCTACGATCCGAAGCCAAGCCGCACTAGACTGCATTTTTGCGAACCACCTTTGCTGAAGAGGCACAAATGGACTTCAGTGGAAGATCCGGCGAGATGGAAATATTTACCAAGGTGGCCCAGGAGGGCAGCCTGTCCGCCGCCGCCCGGGCACTGGGCCTGACACCTTCGGCGGTGAGCCGCATCCTGGCGCGCACCGAACAGCGCCTGGGCACCCGCCTGCTGCTGCGCACCACCCGAGCGATCACCCTCACGCCCGAGGGCGAAGCGTACCTGCGCGGTGCACGGCGGGTGCTGGCCGACATGCTCGAAGTGGAAGAGGCCATCACCGACCAGGGCGTGCCACGCGGGCGCTTGCGGGTCAGCGCAGCGCTGGGCCATGGCCGCTTGACCGTGGTACCGCTGCTGGCAGCGTTCAGCGCGCGCTACCCGCAGGTGCTGGTCGACCTTACCCTCAGCGACGAAGTGGCCGACATTCTCGGCGGCCAGGCCGACGTGGCGCTGCGCTTCGGCCACCTGCCGGACAGTTCGTTGAGCGCTCGTGCCATTGGCGAAACCGGCCAGGTGATCGTCGCCTCGCCCGAGTACCTGGCGCGCTGCGGTACGCCGCTTGTGCCAGAGGACCTGGCCCGGCACAACTGCCTGCGCTTCAACTTCCGCCGCGCCGCGCCCGACTGGCCGTTCCGCCGCGACGGGCAGATCTTTTCATTGAAGGTGACGGGCAACATCGAATGCAGCAGCGGCGAGGCCCTGGCGCAGTTGGCCAGGCTCGGCGCCGGCGTGGCGCGCATCGGTACCTTTACCGTGGCCGACGACCTGGCCAACGGGCAGCTGGTGCCGTTGCTGGAGGCGTACAACCCGGGTGATAGCGAGCCGATCCATGCGGTGTTCGTCGGCGGCCCGGCGATGCCGGCGCGGGTGCGGGTGTTCGTGGATTTTCTGGTAGAACAACTGTCAGGCCGGAGCTGTCGCGCAGAGAACTGAATTCGCAAACGGTACGCGTACCCTGTGGGAGCGGCTTTGCCGCGAAGAATCCAACACAGTGTATGGCACCGGCTGCGCCGGTGTTCGCGGCTAAAGCCGCTCCCACAGGGGCCCTGCTAATTCAGTGAGTCCTGTGCAGTTCCATGAAAGCGGCATCCGCGAATCAGGCAGTACAATGCCGCATTCTTACGTTAGCCCCGCAAAGGACCGCCCATGCTTTACGTCGTCATGCTCGGAGGCCGCCACCCCGGCGCCAAGATCGAAGTTCACGATGTGGTGTTCGCCCTGGCCGACACCTTCGAACAGGCCTACCCGCAGTTGCGCCAGGCCTGGTTCGGCAGCCCGAAAGGTTTGCACATCGATTCGTGGCTGGAGGTGCATGGTGTCGACGGCCAGCGCATCGAACTGCGCCCGCACG
Source organism: Pseudomonas pudica (assembly GCF_015680405.1). GTDB lineage: Bacteria > Pseudomonadota > Gammaproteobacteria > Pseudomonadales > Pseudomonadaceae > Aquipseudomonas > Aquipseudomonas pudica. Next base: position 32,645 of record NZ_JADLJS010000031.1, on the reverse strand, counting down.
CCCCCGCCCGCGGTGCGCTGCGCCTGTACTTCATCAACCTCGGTGGTTATGAACGCGAAGTGTTCGGCGAGGCCCACCGCTACCTGCTGGTCACCGCCCACAACAAGACCGAGGCCAAGGCCCTGGGCAAGCAACGCATGCAGGCGGACTGGCTGAAGCCGCATACCGATGCCTTGCTGGCTGTCGACGACTGCCTGGCGATCGACCAGGTAGCAGGCCAGTTCGTGCACCTGGTCGAAGGCGCACACGAGCCGGTGGTGGTGCGTAACGACTACATCCTGATCTGACGCCAACAGCGCCGCTAAGCGCGCGGTACACTTGCCTTCAGCTCACGCTCAGGAGTTGCTTCATGCCCTATCCCATCGAACAGAAACTGGTCATCGGCGTTGCTTCGAGTGCGCTGTTCGACCTCACCGTCTCGGACGACATCTACCAGACCCAGGGCGTCGAGGCTTACCGCCAGCACCAGCAGCAGAACCTGGACGAACCCTTCCCCAAAGGCGTGGCGTTCCCGTTCATCCGCCGCTTCCTGAGCATCAATCAGGCCTTCCCCGAGCAGTTGCCGGTGGAGGTGGTGCTGCTATCGCGCAACTCGCCGGAAACCGGCCTGCGGGTGTTTCGCTCGATCAGCCACTACCAGCTGGACATCACCCGCGCGGCGTTCATGTCGGGCCGCTCGCCCTACGAGTACATACCGGCGTTCAATGCCTCGCTGTTCCTCAGCGCCAACGAGGAAGATGTGCAGAAAGCCATCGACGCCAACTACCCGGCCGGGCGGGTGCTGCCGACACGCATCTACGATGACGAGATCGACACCGAACTGCGGGTAGCCTTCGACTTTGACGGGGTGATTGCCGATGACGAGGCCGAGCGCGTGTACAAGCGCGACGACAACCTGGACGATTTTCAGGAGCATGAACGCGTGCGCAAGGGCATCCCGCATTCGCCGGGGCCGTTGGCCGACCTGTACCGCAAGCTTTCGCTGATTCGCATGCTCGAGGACCGCAAGTTGGCCGAAGACCCGGCGTACAAGCGCATCTTGCGGATTGCCATCGTGACGGCGCGCAATGCCCCTTCGCACGAGCGGGTAGTGACAACGTTGAAAGACTGGGGCGTTTCGCCGGACGAGTGCTTCTTTCTGGGCGGGATGGAAAAACCCAGGGTGCTGTCGATACTGAAGCCGCATGTGTTCTTTGATGACCAGCGCAGCCATTTGCAATCGCCGGCGGGGGATTTGCCGATGGTGCATGTGCCGTTCGGGGTGGCGAATCGCGAGCGTTCGGCGGCGGACTCTGCGTTCGACGTACCCCACAGGTACAGCGTTGCTCCCGAGGTTGTCGCTGAACCTGTGGGAGCGGCCTTGTGTCGCGAAAGGGCCGCAAGGCGGCCCCAGGATTGACGCGCAACAGTTGAATTTGCCGGTGGCCTGCGAACCGGGGCCGCTGGTGAGTTCTTCTGGTACGCGCCTGGTGGCCGACGGCTGGATCGGCGAAGACCTGGAGGCAATCGACACCCTGCTGGTCGCCGGCACACCGCAGGCTGCCGAGCAATACCTGCGCCCCGGCATTCTCGACTGGCTGCGGCAACGCGCGGGCGCTTGCCGGCGTTACGGCTCGGTGTGCACGGGGGCGTTTGCACTGGCGGCTGCCGGGCTGCTGGATGACCGGCGTGTGACCACCCATTGGGCCGTGGCGCAGCCGCTGGCCGAGCGTTATCCGCGGGTGCAGGTGGATGCCGATGCCATTCAGGTGCATGACGGCAACCTGCGTACCGCTGCGGGGGTAACGGCCGGGCTGGACCTGGCACTGGCCCTGGTGGAGGAAGACCTGGGGCGAGATATTGCCAAGCTGGTTGCGGGGCACCTGGTCATGTACTTCAAGCGGCCTGGGGGGCAACTGCAGTTCAGCCGGCAAGGTGGGACATCACCGGTTGGGCGTTCGGCATTGCAGGGGTTGCAGCGTTACGTGGCCGCCAACCCTGCACTGGACCACGGGGTTGCCAGCCTGGCTGCGCGGGTTGGGCTGAGCCCGAGGCATTTTGCGCGGGTGTTTCAGGGTGATGTGGGGATGACCCCGGCCGCGTGGGTGGAGCTGGCGCGGGTGAATGCTGCGCGGGCGCGGCTGGAGGCTGGGCGAGAGGCACCGAAGCAGGTGGCGGCGCTGTGTGGGTTTGCCAATGCGGATACGTTGCGGCGGGCGTTCGTGAAGCATGTGGGGGTTACGCCGGCGGAGTATCGCAAGCGGTTTGGGCGGTCGGGGTGAGCTGAACCGAGGTGTGTGCGCTCGCGCCGGGTACGCTTTTGCGTCCCGGCCGAGGCTGTGCGCTCCATCGCAAGGTCAGCTTAGCGAGGGCCACCGCCCTGATGACCGCCAAAGCCACCGCCCCCACCGTGGCCACCGCCATGACCACCGCCACCACCCGGCGGCATGAACATCCAGCAGCCTGACAAGGCCGATACCAGCGCCGCAACCAGGGCTGCGCGGAAAAGGTGTTTCGACTTCATTGCAACGCTCCACAAGGCTAGATCTGCTGCCGGCCGTTGGCCGGTTCGGCAGCGCGCGGATTCTAGAGCTGCGGAGTGATGGCACGGGGAAACTTTGCATATCTTTACAGTCGCACTGGCAATCAGGGAGGACCGTTGCCTGTGGTTGCGGCTTGCATGCCCTTAAAGCAGGCTAGCCCATCCGCCAATCATCGCCCGGCATGATACGCCGCATGAACTCATCGAACAGCGGCACCGTGAACGCCGTATCACAGGCCAGCCCCCACCAGCGTGACCTGCAACTGGCCTTGGGCACAGCGATGCAAAGCGGTGATCAACGCGGCCAACTGGTTTTCGGAACGAATCTCTCTTGATTCGGCAATGTCAGCAAAAGCGAGCCCCTGTGCACAGCACTTTTCTTGAGACACGACGCTGTCGCCACTAGCACTTCGAGGCTGTTGCTGGACACCTTTCACAACCAGAAGCAACAGTGAACCTTTGTGGCAGCAGTGGCTCAGTTGTGCAAAGCGCGCTTACCACTCCGACAAGGGATTGCCATGAGATCTGCCCCGTCCACCGCCCCTCCCCAGGTTCGCATCGAACGTGAACTGAGCCCGCGGGCGGTGCTCACCGGCGTAGTGCTGGGCGTTCTGCTGACACCCTCGAATGTGTACGCGGGCCTTCGGATCGGCTGGTCGTTCAACATGTCGATCATCGCCTTGCTGGTCGGCTTCACCCTGTGGCAGGGCCTGGCAGGGCGCAGCAACGGCCGGCCCGCATGGACGTTGCACGAAAGCAACATCAACCAGACCGTGGCCTCGGCCGCCGCGTCCATCGTTTCTGGCGGGCTGGTCGCACCGATCCCCGCCTATACCCTGCTCACCGGTCACCAACTCGACCCGCTGCCGATGATGGCCTGGGTGTTCTCCGTGAGCTTCCTGGGCATCTGGATCGCCTGGTATCTGCGCCCCGCCCTGCTCGATGACCATGGCCTGAAGTTCCCCGAGGGCATGGCGACCCTGGAGACCTTGCAGCAGATCTACCGCCACGGCCACGAAGCCATGATGCGGATAAAGGTACTGTGCAGCGCCGCGTTGCTGTCGGGGCTGGTGAAGTGGATTGACGGGTTCGTCTGGGCGATACCGCGCTGGGCACCCTCGCCAGTGCTCGAGCGCCTGACATTCACGCTCGATCCTTCGCTGATGCTGGTCGGCTTCGGCGGCATCATCGGCATCCGGGTGGGCCTTACGCTGCTGTTCGGCGCCGCGCTGGCGTGGGGCGGGCTGGCACCTTGGCTGGTCGACCATGCCTTGGTGGTGCTGGCCCCGAACGCCAGCGGCCCGCAGTTCGCCACCCTGGTGGAGTGGCTGTTGTGGCCGGGCGTCAGCCTGATGGTATGCGCAACCCTGACTTCATTGTCGGCCCGCCTGTTGCAAATGCCCCGGCAAAGGCTCGCCGAAGCGCAGGCAAGCCGGGTAGCGCACGCCCGTGGGCGGTTTTCCCTGGCGCCTGCCTGCGGGCTTCTATTGTCCATTGCGCTGGTGGTGGCGCTTCAGGCGTTGCTGTTCGCCATCGACTGGTGGATGGCGCTGCTGAGCATTCCCTTGGCGATCTGCCTTGCGGTGGTCGCCGCGCGCGTGGTCGGCGCCACCGGTATTGCGCCGATCGGCGCCATCGGCAAGCTGTCGCAGCTGAGCTTTGGCCTGGTTGCACCAGGCCAGGTGGCCATCAACCTGATGAGCGCCAACACCGCCGGTGGCGCGGCCGGGCAAGCCACCGACCTGATGAACGACTTCAAGGTTGGCCAAGCGATCGGCGCCACGCCGCACAAGCAACTGATTGCACAGTGCCTGGGCATCCTTATAGGCAGCGTGGTCGGCGTGCTGGTGTACCTGTTGCTGATTCCCGACCCGCAGACCTTGCTGCTCACCGAGCAATGGCCCGCACCAGCCGTGGCTACCTGGAAAGCCGTGGCCCAGACCCTGATGCAAGGGCTGGGGGCGCTGGCGCCAGAGCTGCGCTGGGCAATTTTGGCCGGCAGCGCGGCTGGCGTACTGCTGGGCGCGCTGGACAGCCTGCTGCCGCAGCGGGTGGCGCGTTGGCTGCCGAGTACCGGCGCGCTGGGCCTGGCGTTCATACTGCCGGCATCGATCAGCATGATGATGGGGCTCGGCGCGGTGGTTACCTGGCTGGTCGGTTGCCGTTGGCCGAGCGTTACAGAGCGGTTTGCAATCACGGCCGCAGCGGGGCTGATCGCCGGGGAAAGCATTACCGGGGTGGCGGCATCGTTCTGGGAGATGGTGCGGATGCTGTAGCGGTTGGCGTCGCGCGGCCATGCCGCAGCCACGTTCTGACCAGTGGCCACCCGGACACGCAGCAGCGGCCGCGTCGCTCTGCTATACCTCATTGCCTGGCTCACCCCAACGAGGATGGATTCTCATGGAGCCACTGTGCACCACGCACCCGGGCGACGAGGACGGCGTGCCTGGCCGTTCACCTGCCATGCAGGCATTGCAAGCCCTGCTGCGGCGGGTGGCGCAGAGCGACCGGCCGGTGCTGATCTTTGGCCCGACGGGAGCCGGCAAGGAAGTCATCGCCCAGCAACTGCACCGCCTGAGCGCACCGGGCAAACCGTTCATCGACCTCAACTGCGGGGCGATCCCCGAGCAATTGCTCGAGTCCGAGCTGTTTGGGCATGCCCGCGGCGCGTTCACCGGCGCGGTTGGCGAACGCATGGGCCATCTGCAGATGGCTGGGGCGGGAACTTTGTTCCTCGACGAGATCGGCGAACTGCCCTTGGCCCTGCAGCCGAAGCTGCTGCGGGTGCTGGAAACCGGGCAGTACCGGCCACTCGGCAGCAGCGAGAGCCGGCACTTCCGCGGCAGGGTGGTGGCGGCCACCCACCGTGACCTCAAGCACCTGGTGGCCGAGGAGCGCTTTCGCGAAGACCTGTACTACCGCTTGTCGGTGTTCGAGCTCGAACTGCCGGGGCTGAACGAGCGGCGGGAGGACATCCCGGACCTGATCGAGCACTTCTGCCGTCAGCAACGGCGACCGCTGCACTTCGATGCAGCAGCACTGGAGCTGCTGTGCCAGCGAGACTGGCCGGGCAATGTGCGCGAACTGCGCAATTCGATCGATCGCATCGGCACCTTGGCCCCGTCACCACTGGTTGACCGGGAAACCCTCGAGCAGTTGCTGGCACGGCCCTCGCCCGCCTCTGCGCTTGCCGTAGAGCTGGCCGAAGCGCTGCTCGGGCTTGAGGGGCCGGACAAGCTGGCGGCGGTGGAAACACTGCTGATCGAGCATGCGCTGAACCGCTGCAACGGCAACAAGAGTGCTGCGGCGCAGCTGTTGGGGGTCAATCGCAAGGTGATCGAGCGGCGGGTCCGGTTGCGCCAGGACTTGCGCCTGACCGTGGAACGCTACCTGGCCGAAGGCCGCAAGCTGATCGACGGGGCCGACTTCCGCGGCGCCCTGGGCCCTTTGCAGAAAGGCCTGGAAGTAGCCGAGCGGGTCTACGAGGGCAAGGACCTGTGGCGTTTGCAATTTGAGTTGCACCGGTTATTGGGGGTTAGCTTTCGCAGTATCGAGGGCTGGTTGAGCATCACCAGCCTGGCCAGCTACCGGGACGCCCAGGCCTTGGCCGCGCGCCAAGGCCAGGCGCAAGAGATGGCGTCGGTGTCGTTCGGGCTGTGGACCACCCTGTTGATGGGCCTGGAACTGGCAGAGGCCCGCGCTACGGCACAACAGATGCTGCAGCAGGCGCAGATAGCCGGTGGCGAGGCACTGCGCATCGAGGCCCACCTGGCCATGGCCAACACCCTGTTCTGGCTCGGCGATTTCGAGGAAAGCCTGGCCTGCCTGACGCGCGGCAGGCTGCTGGAGGACGACCAGGCCAGTTGGCCATCGAACCAGGGGCTGGACCTGGTGGGCCTGGCCCGCACCTTCGAAGGCCTGGCCGCCTTCGAGCTGGGCCTGTTCAGCCAGGCGCGCCAGGCGCTGGCCCGCTTGCAGTCCCGCGCCGAGCAGGCGGTCGACAACTCCTTCAACCGCGCGGTCGCCCTGCAGGGCGCGGCCTGGCTCGCCGCAGTGCTGGGCGAGCGCGATGCACTCGGGCGCCAGGCCCGCGAACTGGAGCTGCTCAGTGCGCGCCACGAGTTCTCCTTCTACCGGGGCGTGGGCATGATCCTGCGCGGCTATCACCAGGGCATATCGGGTGAGTACGAAGCCGGTGAACAGGCCATTGCCGAAGGCTACCAGCAGCATGTACTGCGTAACGGCGGCCTTCTGTTTCATGGCTTCCAGGCCTGGAAGCGCGGCGAAGTGCTGTTGCTGGGCGGGCGGGCAGAAGCCTGCCTGGAGCTGGTGGATGTCGCCCTCGACCTGGCCCAGGACCATCAGGAGCGCGCCTACCTGTGCGAACTGATGCTGTTACGTGGCCGGGCGCTGCTGGCGCTTGGCGACGACCGCGAAGCCGAGGCGACCCTGCGCGTCGCCTTGTCCACCGCGCTGACCCTCGGCGTGGTGCCGGCGCGGCTGCACGCCGCCTTGGAATTGGCCCGGTTGCTCGAACGCAGCGAACGTGGCGCCCAGGTGCAGTCGATCCTGGTGCGTGCGCTTCGCGGTCTCGACCCGCAACTGGACTACCCGCCCGCCAGCAACGTGCGTAGCTGGCTGGCACGTTTGTCGAGCTGATCCCCTCAACCGGAAAGCAGGAGCACGATCATGGCGTTCGAGCTGGAGCACAAGGATCTGCAAGCGTTGATCAACGGTGGTTGTTTCTTTGGCAGTGGTGGTGGTGGCACCTTGGCGTCGGCCCGGCACTTGCTGGCCGCGTTCAAGGTCGGGGAATTCTACCGACACGACCGCGTCAGGGTGGTCACGGTGGATGAGGCCCGTGCTGGCGACGCCGCGGTTGTGGCATACATGGGTGCACCGGAAACGATCGGGGGTTGCGAGTACCCACTCGGGCCGATCCAGGCACTGGAATGCTTGCGCCAGCGCTTGAATGAGCAGGGCCGCGAGCTTGCCTACGTGGTGCCGCCGGAGAGCGGCGCGCTAGGCTTTGTGGTTGCGTGCCTGGCCGCCGCCAAGCTGGGCCTGGCGGTGGTCGATGCGGACGGCGCCGGGCGCGCGGTGCCCTCATTGCCGATGCTCACCTTCGCTGCTGCCGGTATACCACCGCGGCCGGCGTTCGTGGTCAGCCAGGGCGGACTGGTGGTGGAGCTGAATGTGACGCCGCCGGCCGAGGCCCGGGGGTACCCGGAAAACGCCAATGTGATCGCCGAGCAGATGTTGCGCCCTGTGGTCGGCTCGCCGGCGTTCGGTGAGTTCGGTGGCCTGGCGCTATGGTGCATGCGCCCCGACCAGCTGCCTTCCGCGCTGCCGCTGCGCGGCACCCTCAGCCGCGCCCTGGCGCTGGGCAGAGCCCTGGCTGCGGGGCAGCTGCACACTTGCCAGGCCGTGCTCGACTGGCTTGGCCAGTTCGGCCTGATGGCCCGCTGCCTGTCCCGCAATGCGCGCCTGACCCACGCCGGCGTGACTACCCAAGGCGGCTTTGACATTGGCCGCATCGACCTCGACAGCCCAGAAGGCAGCTTGCGCCTGTGCTACGAGAACGAGTCGCTGTTGCTGTGGGACAAGCACCAGCCGCAACCGCTGGCAATGGCCCCGGACAGCATTGCCTGGTTCTTTGAAGGCCCAGGGCCGGCACTGGCCTCCAACGGCGACCTGGTGCGCGCCGACGGCTCGCTGGACCCGAGCTATGCCGGGCGCGTTGCCTGCCTTATCGGCTGGCAGGCGGCGGCACCGCTGCGCCAACCCGGTGGGTTGATCGCGTGGAGCTTCGAGCAGTTGCTGGCAGACCTGGGTTACTTGGGCGCCTACCGAAGCATCGAGCAACTGCAGGAGTTACGACCATGAGCCTGCGTATTGCGGTTCTCGCGCCGGTAAACAGCAGCGACTACAACGAGGGCCTGCTGGCCTCGATAGCCCCAGTGGTGCCCCCGGATGTCGAGGTCCAGGTGTACAACATCGACCATGGCAGCCCGTGTATCCAGAACCGGCTGAATCTCACCGAGAACGCCCTGGCGGTGGTGCGCCTGGCCCAGCAGCTTGAGCAACAGGGGTTCGACGGTATCTGGCTGAGCGATTTCGACATGTGCGGCGTGGAGCCTGCCCGCGAAGTGATCGATATCCCGATCATTGGCGGCTTCCCCACCTCCGCGTTCAGCGCCCTGGGGTTGTGTCAGCGGTTTTCCATCATCACCATCCTGCAGAGCACCCTGGCCCTGCAACGCGGCCATGTGGCCAATTATGGCCAAAGCATCAATTTTGCCTCGATCCGTGCCATCGACTGCCCGGTAGCCCAGTTGGGTGATGTGGAGGTGGTACTGGTCAAGGCATTGCAAGCCGGGCTGGCTGCCATCAACGAGGATGGCGCGCAGGCACTGTTGCTTGGCTGTACCGGCTTCATGGGTGTCGCCGAGCGCTTGTCGAAGCTTATCGAACAGGACCTTGGCTGCTACGTACCGGTGCTGGACCCCAACCAGTGTGGCTTCGGCTTCCTGCTGTCGCTGGTGCGGATGAAGGTGCGTCCTAGCCGTTTGTGCTACGCCAGGGTGCCCCTTGGCTGAGGTGGCCGGATACGTCCGCCTTGGGCTCCACCGGGTGGACGAAAACGTCCACCTGTACCCCTGCTTTTCGGCCTAACTGGTTGAAAGGAAAGCGATCACCAGCCTGGCATGATCGATGCTCCTGTCACTGGGCCGAGCGCGTGACCCCACACGCTCGGCCCACATGACAAGGAGAGCATCATGAGCACTGACTACTATGTAGATTTCGACAACCAGACCAACGATACCTGGACCCTCGCGGTCTACCAGACCTTGCCAAGCTCGGTAGGGCTCGACAGCGTGTCCTGGAAGCAGACTACCGTGCCCACCCAGGGCTTCAGCGGGGTGGAGTGGACCATCGACTACAACGTGGTGATCGCCAATTATCGGCAGGTCGGTGGCGTTGGGGTGTACAAGGCCAGCCAGACCCTGTCGACTCAGCTCGGATCGGTCTGGGACTGTGTGTTCAAGGACAACGTACAGCAACTGGTGCTGGGTAGCGGCTCGGCGCCCGGAGACAGCATCCAGATCAACAACAAATCGAACTTGCCTGCCAACCTGGGTATCGGCATGAGCGGGCAGGGTTCGGTGTTCAAGCCGGATGTGGTCGGTAGTGGCCAGGCTCAGTTCAAGGTGACACCCACTTATTACCTGGGGCTGTTCCAGAAAGTACAGCTGGGTGAAGTCATCAGCAGCAACGTCGTTGTCGGCCCAAGAGAGATCAAGTTCCCCAGTGGCATGAACTGCGCAACCGCAACTGCGCGCATGGACGGCGCCAATATCAAACTGACCATAACCTACTCCGAAGTGACCAAAGTATCCTACGAGGCTACCCAACGGTTGATCGCTGCCCGCCAGGAGCGCCTTGGCAGGGTTCTTGAACACGCCTGAAGCTGCGGCCGGCGCGCAGCAGCGCGCCGGCCTGATGTCGCCGGATTCGGCAAGGAGCTGAAAATGAACAAACCCATTGACATCGCCACCCTCGACGCCGGCCCGCTGGCGTTTACGGCCGATCCAAAGGTGAGTGGCGCCCAGTTACTGGACTTCGTCCATACCGTGGATCGACAAATCGAAAGCGTCACCAGAGGGCTGGTCGAACAGTTGAAGAAAGAGAAAATCAATGCCCGCGTGACTCAGCAGGGCCATGACTACCTGATCATCCAGGAGGGCCTCAGCCCCGCGTCACTGCCGCAGCACCGCTACGAGGAGGCCGATCCCGCCCCGCAACCCTCGCGGATCCGCATCTTCGTCCGCAGCAGCGACGCGCCACCCACCATCAACGCGATGCGACTGTTCTTCCGTGACTGGCGCGCGGTGGCGGGCCTGATCGCGGTAGGCGGTGCCTGGCAGGCCGGGCAGTGGTTGATGCAGGTGCGCCGCCAGGACCAGTAGAAGCACCCTTGAACGCGATGGGCTGCTGCCGGGCAGCCCATCGCGCGCGGCCCCTTGACCCATACCCTCCCCCCGCCACATGCTCGTTCGCTCCACACCACGCTCAAGGAACGATTGCATGAAGCTGGAAACCCTCGCCATCCACGCAGGCTTCAGCCCTGACCCAACCACTCGGGCAGTGGCCGTACCGATCTACCAGACCACTTCCTTCGCCTTCGACGACACCCAGCACGGCGCCGACCTGTTCGACCTGAAGGTGGCCGGCAACATCTACTCGCGCATCATGAACCCCACCAACGATGTGCTCGAACAGCGCATGGCCGCCCTGGAGGGCGGGGTTGGCGCGCTGGCGGTGGCCTCGGGCATGGCGGCCATCACCTACGCCATCCAGACCGTCGCCGAGGCCGGCGACAATATTGTCTCGGTGGCAAAACTGTACGGCGGCACCTACAACCTGCTGGCCCACACCCTGCCGCGCATGGGCATCCACACCCGTTTCGCCGCGCATGACGACATCGACGCCCTCGAAGCATTGATCGATTCGCGCACCAAGGCGGTGTTCTGCGAGTCCATCGGCAACCCTGCCGGCAACATCGTCGACATCGCCGCGCTGGCCGAGGCTGCCCACCGTCATGGCGTGCCGCTGATCGTCGACAACACCGTGGCCACCCCGGTGCTGTGCCGGCCGTTCGAGCACGGTGCCGATATTGTCGTGCACTCGCTGACCAAGTACATCGGCGGCCATGGCACCAGCATCGGTGGCATCGTCATCGACTCCGGCAAATTCCCCTGGGCCGACAACAAAGAGCGCTTCGCGCTGCTCAACACCCCCGACCCGTCCTACCACGGCGTCACCTACACCGAGGCCTTCGGCCCCGCCGCCTTCATCGGCCGCTGCCGCGTGGTGCCGTTGCGCAACACCGGTGCCGCGCTGTCGCCGTTCAACGCCTTCCTGATTCTGCAAGGCCTGGAAACCTTGGCCTTGCGCATGGAGCGCCACACCGAGAACGCGCTGAAGGTCGCCCGCTACCTGCAAGCGCACAAGCAGGTGGCGTGGGTGAAATATGCAGGGCTACCCGACCACCCCGAGCATGAACTGGCCCAGCGCTACACCGGCGGCAAGCCGGCGTCGATCCTGTCGTTCGGCATCAAGGGCGGCCAGGCGGCCGGTGCACGCTTCATCGATGCGTTGCAGCTGGTGGTGCGCCTGGTGAACATCGGCGACGCCAAGTCACTGGCCTGCCACCCCGCCTCCACCACCCACCGCCAGCTCAATGACGAGGAACTGGAAAAGGCCGGCGTGCCACGGGACATGGTGCGCCTGTCGATCGGCATCGAGCACAGCGACGACATCATCGCCGACCTGGCTCAAGCGCTGGATGCCAGCCGCGGCTGATTCATCTGCGCCCTACCCAATGCCGACGGCGGGCGCACCTTTCGCACATCTGGATAGCCTTGCGATGACCCTGTTCTACCTCAAGCTGATCGTCACCCCCCTCCTGATGTGGGCCATCTCCCTCGCCTCGCGTCGCTGGGGCGGCCTGCTCGGCGGGTTGTTGTCCGGCCTGCCGATCACCTCGGCACTGGTAATGACCTTCCTGTGCCTGGAACAGGGCACGGCCTTCGCCCTGGGTGCGGTGCCCGGCGCCCTGGGCGGCCTGGCGGCGGTGCAGGCCACGTACACCTTCTACCTGTTCGCCACACGCAGGCTCGGCATCACCCCGGCCGTGCTGCTGGCGATGCTGTTCTATGGCCTGGCTGCCCATGCATTTACCCACTGGGGCAGCCTGCACCTGTCGATTGCCGTGGCGCTGTTGTTGATAGGCGTGCTGATACGCGTCAGCGGCCGCGAGCCCAGGCCAGACACCTTGGTCCGGCCGCGAAATCGGATTTGGGAAATCCCCTTGCGCATGGTGTCTGCCACTTCTTTGCTGATGGTCACCACCAGCCTGGCCAACTGGCTGGGCCCGGCGACCAGCGGGATGCTTGCGCCGATTCCGGTCATTGCCTGGCCGCTGGTGGTGTTTGCCCATGTGCAGAATGGCCGTGCCGGAATGGCGGCGATGGTGCGGGGAAATGCGATCGGGGCGGTGGGGGTGATTGCGTTTTATCTGCTATTGGCAGGGCTGCTCGATGCTTGGGGTGTCGCAATTGCCATCAGCCTGGCAATGCTATGTGCCGTGATCCTGACCGTGGGGCTGGCGGCGGTGTTGCGACGGGGGTGATACGCCGGCGCGCATGCCAGGGCTGCGTCCATTGGGGCTGCTGCGCAGCCCATCGCAGGCAAGCCAGCTCCTACAGGATCACTACAGCCTTCAAGGCAAGGCAGCCACAGTACCTGTGGGAGCGGGTTCACCCGCGAACACCGGCGCAGCCGGTGCCAGCCACCGCGTTGGCTTCTTCGCGGGTAAACCCACTCCCACAGGGCTCTGCCCTATCAATGGTCATTCCCTGCGCTGATCCACGTCTTCCGCAGGGTGCTCCACGCTTTGCCTGCCGTCATCAGCCAGGCTGTCTTCCTCCTGCCAATCACCACCCTCCTCTTCGTTCATGAGCGGGTCGTCGTCGGGGTCGGGTATGGTCGGGCGGTCGGGGTCAACGGCCGGTTCGGGTGAAGTAGGCATGTCCGGGTTCGTGCCGCCTTGTACATTTGGATCGGGGCTCATCGCTGCGTACCTCGCAAGAAAGGTGTGAACCGCATTCGTTCCTCCCGTCAGCGAGGCTGCGGGTGCTCGGCGGAAACCGAATTGTTGGCCTGCACGTCCTCCATCTCCTCCTCGATCGGGCCTTCGTCATCCGAAGGTAGCGGGACCTCTCCGTCACCGCTGCCAGGCTGCCCGTCCTGGTCCGAACCGGGGTTGCCAGGCGGCGGGTCCCAATCGACGGGACGCTTTTCGGACCACGCCTCGCCGACGCCTTGCCTTGGCTCGGACTCGGTTTGCTCGAGGCCCGGGCCTTTCTGATCGTTTGCCATGGAAGTTCTCCTGGTTTGCGCGTTGATCGCGCATACAGATCGGACGGGAAACAACCAGCAGCAGTGCCTTGGGTTCGACAGGTGGCGCAAAAGGCCGGGGTACGGATCACGGTCCCTATAGAGCTAAACCACTATTCAGAGACGTTTCCTACAAGCTTTTAGGACGCCCAATGCCTCTCTGGAAAGCGATTCCCCGTTAGTGTTCAGAGGTCGACAAGGACCTGTCCAACACGAGGATCGCTCATGACCATCAGCCAACGTATCGCCCTCGCGATCGCCGAAGCCGGGCTCCCGCACGACCAGTGCATGTCCTGCGAGCGCCAGGGCCTGCCGATCCTGCCGCTGCGCCGCGCCCTGGTGCCGGATACCCGCCCCGAGTGTGTTTTCACCGTCGCGGATAACCGGCATATCTCGACAATGATCGGCTTGCGCACCTTGCGTATGGGCTACCTGTATGTGCTGCTCGACCAGCAGGTCTGGCATGCCTATGCCGTCAGCGAGCAGGGCCACCTGCGCCGCTTCAACCCTTACGAGCCGCCAGACGGCCCGCCCTCGCCGCTGCCCGAAACATGCGTGAACGCAGATCACGACATTCCTTCAGCCTTTCTCAACCTCGATACCGACAGGTACGCCAGCGCCTGGCTGGCCTTCTCCAGCGATCCTTGGCCGGTGAGTGTGCTGAACGCCTACAAGAGCGGTGCATCGCCTGCGCATCGCTTCGAGGGCCTGGACCTGATCCAGGCCCGCAACAATCCCGAACTGCTGGGCATCGCCATGACGCCCGATAAGCTTGGGGTCGACCAGCAGGTATTCGAGTACGCCCAGCATGGCTGCGCCCCCTTCGACAGTGCGCATGGCTTCCACAGCCGCTGGTTGCGCCGGTTCGCCCTGCGCGGCTATCTGGTCAATGCGATCAACCGGCACAAGCTGGAAAACGGCGTGCTGGCAGTGGTGCTCGACGACACTGTCGGGCTGATTCAGGAGTACAACCATCAGCGCCTGAACTGGGTACTGAAGCGTCAGGCCTGGCGTGAAGAACCGATGCGGGCCTATCAGCTGCAGACCTCGCAGATCCTGCAGATCATTCGAGCCACGCATAGGGAGTGGGCGGCGCAGGAGGTGCCGTCGCTGGAACCGATGACGGGCGATGGGCCGCCAGCGTTCGTCGAGCCGACAGTCGAGCGGCAGCGGTTGGTCGAGCGTGCGCAGCAGGAGAGTGACGAGCGGCTTGAACAACGTTACCACGAGCCGCAGCGGGCCGCGTTCCAGGCTGAATACGACCAGCAGGAGCGCGAGTTTCAGCGCTACATCGACAAGGACGCAAAGGCGTACGTTGCCTTGTTCGATACGCCCATGTTCAAGGTTGTCGAGCAGTACGACTACGACGGTCATGATCGTGAGTCCGGGGTGGCCTATGCCAAGACCATGGCCCTGTGCCTGGGCGGTGGCGTTACGGAAGCTGTTGTCCCCCGCCTTGAACCGCATGTTCCCGCTTCCGGCACCAGCGAACTGCTCTGGTTGAAATGGCTGCAGGACCCGGACAGCCCGCCCTACCGCGCCTTGCTGATGCGCGACCAGTCATTGCTGGCCGGGCTGCTGCCCAGTTTCTCCGCCACAGAAGCGATCAACTGGAACGACAGCGACAAGCTCTACGGCATGCTGAGCAAGATCATCGCCAGCGATGACGCCGGCCTGCGCATGCGCAATACCCTCAAGCAGGCCATTGCTGAAACGCAGGGTGCGCTCAATGCGGCTAGTCAGCGGCTGGCGCCATGTCTGTCGCCTGGTATTCAGAAGGCGGTGCGCCATCTGAACGGCGCCACGCAGTTTCTCTACAACGGCGTGCACCTGATCGAACTGGAAGTGAAGATGAAGCTGGGCGAGTACTACGCCTTGCAGAGTGCGCACCTTCGGGAGTTGCAGCACAAGGCCAATGCGTCGATCGCCGAGGCGCGGGACCGGATGCGCCGCAATATCGATGACTTCGAGTTTGGCTCGATGAAGGCCATGCGCAAGGTGCGGCCGATTATCCAGCACGGCTTGATGAGCCTGGCCGTGCTCGATCCACGGCTCACCAATACGATGATCAGTGTGACGGTGTGGGTCGAAGGCAAGGCTGAAGAGGTGCATGGGCGATTGTTCCAGGAAGCCAACATTGGCGTAACGCAGGCGAGCAGTGCGGCGCAGTTTGCCTTGGTGGATATCTCGGTGGCGGCGGGGACGTTGGAAGCCGATGCGCGCAAATTATTGCAGGGGATGAAGATCACGACGCAGCAGGCGGCCCGATTGGTGAAGACCGGTTTTTCCGGGTTGCGTGGGATTGCCGGCAGCTGGGAGGTTCTGCTGGCGATAGGCGGGTTGTATTTGCAACAGGACAGCCTGGGCAGGAATCAGGAAAAGGCGGAAACGGAGATTGGGCCGAAGGCGCATGAGGCCAAGTTGGCATTGCAAGGATCGTATTTGGGAGTGTTGGGAGGACATATCGAACTGGTGGGGTTCTTATTGAGCTCAAGTACTAAACCCATTGGAAAGTCGTGGGCTAAGGGCGTCTCAGAAACTGGAGTGTCGCTGATAAAAATCGGTGCGATGATAGGTGCAATAATCGGGATTTTGGATACGGCACAAGCATTTTCTGCTGCTAAACGTGCACGAGCAGCTGGGGATAACCCAGCAGCGATGAGTTATTTTAGTGCGGGTGTCGTGTACGTCTCTTCAACTGGTATGTTTGTCTATGCAATATTCAAGCCCGTCCTATTAGGGCCTTTAGGTCTGGCTATAGTACTGGCACTCATCGCTTACGCATTTGCCAAGTCAGCTGAAGAAAGCGAATCTAATGCATTAGAGCGCTGGGTGCGACGGTGCTGCTTTGGGACTAACAATGAAAATCCGGTCGTGTCTTGGAAGACACCTGAATATGCAGATATAGCGTTTGCGGAGCTGAATGCCGCCACGCTCGGCGTACATACGGCGATTCATTTCGAATCCAAACGTTTAAGCGACCCGGCCACTTCTAAGATTGGTGGGTTGCTTAGCTTGGGACTAGAGCAAAAACTAAAATTCCAAATCATATTGCCCAAATACCGTGATGAGCATTCGGCCTATCGATTGACGCTTGTGGTACATCGACATGGTGACGGAACCTTCCCCGACTTCAGTGGCGGAGAGGCTGTCGTTCTTGATGAGTACCAACCTGTTCGAGCCGAGGCGCTTACCAAAGCGGCAACATTCCATGACTTTTCTCAGCCGAGGCTGCCCGATTACAAGAGTGACATTTTAGTTAAAAAAAAAGACGGTCGCCTAGCCAAAATGAGCCGCATATGTCTTGGCTAGAAATTACGGGCGCTATGAATCTTATGGCTACGATTGGACCGCATACCATTAGAGCCGCGACACTGCTGATAAGTTATTGGCCGGATAGAAGCCTGCCAGACGCATATATTGAGGTCTGCCTTAAGGAAGCTAATGAATGAAGATTAAGCCCAGGATCCTTTCGGAGCGAGCTCTGTGTTGGAGCCATGATCTGCCTGGTGTCAGCTCGGATGAAGTCCCGCGTTTGAGCTTCGAAGATATAGATCCGCCACCAAACTACTGTGATGATGTGTTCCTGGAGCTTCCCCGTTCTACTGTTAGTTTGCGTGGTGTCACAGTGCTGATAGGGGGACCAATCTTGGTTTTTTCTGTGGGTGCATTAATCTACATGCACTGGAGGTTTTTTGGTATCTACTGGTCGAATAATTGGGGTACTGACATCCTCGCATCGTTAGCGATTTTGATTGGCATGTGGGCTACTGCGACATATGTAAAAATGGACCTGTTGCTCCCACGGGACGAACCAATCCGCTTCAATCGCCTGCGGCGCAAGATTTATCTCTATCAGTTCAGATTTCACTACATCTACCTGTTCAGCCGCAAACACTGGGGCGTCAAACCTGTCGCCTACAACTGGGACGACGTGACCGCCGAAGTCTACCGAGTCTACGCCCCCGGCCACGGCGGCCTGATCGAAAACGTCATGCTGTCGATACGCAACCCGGAAACCAACGAAGTCATCGACCGCGTGTTCTTCACCCACAACCTCTACCAAGGCGAAGCCTACTGGGCTATCGCCCGGCTATTCATGCAGCAAGGCCCCGACGCCCTGCCGAAGTTCGTGCACCCACCCCGTGACTGGAACGATGACGATGGCCTGAGCCACATGCATTGCCTGGCGCCCAAGGTTCATTGGCCGGAGGATATTGACCGTGAGTCCCGTACAGCCCCATCTGAATAAGAGGGCCGATGCCCCCAAGCGTAGTAAGTATAGGCTGCCATAGGTTGCGGCAGCCTCACTGTTCCCGCAAAGCACCTGCACAGCCAGGCCCTACGGCAGGCTGCTACACGCTCTGCCTGGATGCCAAGTGTGTACATTGAGATTTATGTCAGGGAGATTAACGAGTGAAGCGTGATGGTAAAGTTCTGTGGGAGCGCGCTTTAGGCTGGAGCCATGACCTTCCCAAGGTGGATGAAGTGCCAAAGTGGCGGGAAGTGTGGGCGAGTGTCAAACCGTCGCCAAACTATTTCGATGATGTTTATCTCGAGTTGCCACGGAGCAGCACCATTCTTCGAGGCGTTATATTCCTGATCGGTGTTGCGGGGCTGCTTTTTCTTTTTGGAATGGCGCTTTACTTGTACTGGGATTTATTATATGACGACTGGTGGCACGACTGGCTGATGAATCTATCATTGGTAACTACCGCCTCAGCAATACTGTGGGCCTTGATTCCTTACATCAAGCTTGATCTGGTTGCCCCTAGGGACGAGCCAATTCGCTTCAATCGACTCCGCCAAAAGATATACATTTATGAGTTTCGATATGACCGCATATTCATCTTCAGCCGCAAACGATGGGGCGTCAAACCGGTCGCCTACAACTGGGACGACGTAACCGCCGAAGTCTACCGAGTCTACGTCCCTGGCCACGGGGGCCTGATCGAGAACGTCATGCTGTCGATCCGCAACCCGGAAACCAACGAAGTCATCGACCGCGTATTCTTCACTCACGACCTCTACCAAGGCGAAGCCTACTGGGCCATCGCTCGGCTATTCATGCAGCAAGGCCCTGAAGCCCTGCCGAAGTTCGTGCACCCACCCCGTGACTGGAACGACGACGATGGCCTGAGCCACATGCATTGCCTGGCACCCAAGGTTGATTGGCCGGAGAATATTGACCGTGAGTCCCGTACTGCCCCATCTGAATGAGAGGGCCGATTCCCCCCGGGCCTAGAAGGTATAGGCTGCGGCAGCCTCACTGTTCCCGCAAGGCCCCTGCACAGCCGGGCCCTACGGCAAGCTGCTACACGCTCTGCCTAGATGCCAAGTGAGTACGTTGAGAATTGTGTCAGGGAGGTTAACGAGTGAAGCGTGATGGTAAAGTTCTGTGGGAGCGCGCTTTAGGCTGGAGTCATGACCTTCCCAAGGTAGATGAAGTGCCAAAGTGGCGGGAAGTGTGGGCAAGTGTCAAACCGTCGCCCAACTACTTCGATGATGTTTATCTCGAGTTACCTCGGAGTAGCATTATCCTCCGAGGTGTCATATTTTTAGTTGGGATTCCGGGGTTGATTTTTATTCTGGGATTGACGCTTTGCCTCTACTGGAGTCTTTTGCATGACGGTTGGCAGCGCGATTGGCTAATAAACATATCAATAATTTTTCCTCCGGCAATACTATGGGCTTTGATTCCCTATGTCAGACTTGATCTGGTTACGCCTAGAGACGAGCCAATTCGCTTCAACCGACTTCGCCAGAAAATATATATTTATGAGTTTCGATATGACCGCATCTTCATCTTCAGCCGCAAACGCTGGGGCGTCAAACCGGTCGCCTACAACTGGGACGACGTAACCGCCGAAGTCTACCGAGTCTACGCCCCTGGCCACGGGGGCCTGATCGAGAACGTCATGCTGTCGATCCGCAACCCGGAAACCAACGAAGTCATCGACCGCGTATTCTTCACTCACGACCTCTACCAAGGCGAGGCCTACTGGGCCATCGCCCGGCTATACATGCAGCAAGGCCCCGAAGCCCTGCCGAAGTTCGTGCACCCACCCCGTGACTGGAACGACGACGATGGCCTGAGCCACATGCATTGCCTGGCACCAAAGGTTCATTGGCCGGAGGACATTGACCGTGAATCCCGTACTGCCCCCCCTGAATGAGGGGGCCGATGAACCCCAGGCCTAGAAATATAGGCCGCCCTGGGTTGCGGCAGCCTCACTCTTCCCGCATGGCCACTGCCCAGTCAGGCCCTACGGCAGGTTGTTCCCCGCTCTGCTTGCACCCATCACTGTTTCCACGGAACTGAATGCATGAAAGGAAAGAGAAAGATGCTACCTACCCGAGGGGTGGGCTGGAAGTATGATCTTCCTCCGCATGATATTGCACCCGCGCAGCGCGAGGTGTGTTTGGCATCCAATTTAAAAATAAATCGGGCTGGACGTATATTTATCGAGTTCCCTCGGTCCTCGGTCAGCGTGCGGGGGATTTCTTTTTTCGGCGGCTTGATTATTCTAATTTACACAATGGTGTTTATCGTGCCAGACATCTTCACTTCCCTCCTCGACGACTGGCAATCGGGAATTGAAATTACGACCATAGGCCTCATGATTGTAACTCTTTCAACCTGGGCCTTTTTTCCATTGTTTCGTATGGACCTACGACTTCCTCGCGATGAACCCATACGTTTCAATAGAGCACGCCAAAAAGTCTATTTTTATGAATACAGGTTTGATCGCTTATACCCCTTCGGCAGCAAGGGCTGGGGAGTAAACCCTGTGGCCTATGACTGGGCTGACCTCACTGCCGAGGTCTACAGGGTATACGCCCCGATGGGTTACGGCGGCCTCATTGAAAATGTGATGATATCGGTTCGCAAAGCAGGCACCGAGGAAGTCATCGAGCGCCTGTTCCTGTGTGACGACATAGAGCAAGGCAAGCAGTATTGGGCACTGGCACGTTTGTACATGCAAAGTGGCTATGACGCTCTTCCTGACTCTATAAGCGCTTTGCAGGATCAGAAGGTTGGCAATGGTCTGAACCCGATGCGATACCTCGCCCCCAAGGTGCGATGGCCAGCGGAAATCGACCTTGAGTCTCGCAGTGCCCCGACAACGGGAAGTCTTCTAAACCGCTAGCGCGGGATGTTGAAGGCTCGGCAAGCACCTTGGCTGCAAATCAGAAAAGGCGTTGGATTGTTATTGGCTTGTACGTTGCTCATGCACCACCCCGAAAGCAACTGACACCCCAGGCGGTGATCTTGAAAGGCAAATGATAGTGAGCCTGTGCATCCCCAATGCCGAAGCGGTAAACCAGTTCGTCGAGGAACGGTATCTCGGGTAACCCCACACCGATCTGGCGGTAGAACTGCGCCACCTGCAAACGCACTTCGTACACGCCGACGGGAAACCGCCCGCTCAGCGCCGCCAGTTCCGGCCACTGCCCACGCGCGTCGATGCAGCCTTCGGCGATCGGTGCCGCGCCGGGCGCCCCGATGCTGAGGCACAAGCCTTCGGCAGCTCGCCCGCTGGCAATGTCGACCACATGCACGGACACCCCGCCGCTCATGCCCAGAACCCCCGGTGGGCCTGCGCCGCCTCATCCTCCAATACCGGCCCGTGCACCTGCACGACACGCTGCCCGCGGGCGAACACCTCGCGGCACGGCAAGGCGAAGGTAGGGTTTTCCGGGTGGGCACCGGTCAGTCCAAGCAGGGCATGTTCCGACAGCGCGTACACCACCCGGCCGATGCCGGTCCAGTAGACCGCGCCAGCACACATGCAGCAAGGCTCGGCACTGGTGTACAACGTGCAGGAGGCCAGTTGCTCAGGCGTCAGCAGCCTGGCTGCACGGGCTGCGGCGACCAGTTCGGCATGCTGGGTCGGGTCGCCCTGCGGGGGCATGGAGTTGTTGCCGGCACTGGCGACGACCCGGCCCTGGGCATCGGCGACAATGGCAGCGAACGGATGCCGGCCTTCCTCGCGGGCTTGCTCGGACAGACGAATCGACTGGCGCAGCAGGTCCAGGTCGAGTGCGGACAGGCCGGTGTCCTGGGGGTTTGAAAAGGTCACGAACGGTCCTCCCTGAGGGATGATGGAACGCGCGCCAGCTGGCGCGCGTGAAGAAGGTTCAGTTGGCCAGGCCGCTATCGGCGGCGTTCCGGGTGCTGGTATCAGGCGCGCGGTTGAGCAACAGGTTGAGCAGGATGGCGCTGACGGCGGCGAGAAAGATCCCGCTCTCGAGTACCAGTTTCAGCGGGCCGCTGACATGCCCGAACAGCGCCGGCATCGACATCGGCAGCACGCCGATGCTGACCGATACCGCCACCACCAAGCCGTTGCGGGTGCCCTCGAAACGCACCCGGGCAAGCTCCTGGATACCGGCCACGGTGGTCATGCCGAACATTACGATGGCGCAGCCGCCCAGGACCGGCGTCGGCACACTGGCAATCAGCGCCCCCAGCTTGGGGAACAGCCCCATCAGCACCATGATCGCGCCGGCGGCGGCGACCACGTAGCGGCTCTTGACCCCGGACAGCGCAATCAGCCCGGTGTTCTGCGTGAACGCGTTGTAGGGAAAGCTGTTGAACATGCCGCCTAGCATGGTCGACAGGCCATCGGCGCGGAACGCATTGCCAAGGGTACGCTGGTCAGTGGGCCGGCCCGTCAGCTTGCCGATGGCCAGGCAATTGCCGGTGGTCTCGGCCATGATCACCAGCATCGCCAACAGCATGATCAGTACCGGGGTGAACGAGAACTGCGGCACGCCGAACGCCATCGGCGCGCTGAGCTCGAACCATGCCGCAGCCGAGACCTGGCTGAAATCCGTCATGCCGCAGGCCGCGGCCACCAGGCTGCCGGCAATCAGCCCCAGCAGCACGCTGAGGTTGCCGATGAACCCACGAAAACGGGCATGGATCACCAGCGTGATCGCTACCGTCGCCACACCGAGCAGCAGGTTGGCCGGCTTGCCGAAGTCCGCAGCGCCAGGCTGCCCTCCGCCAAGCCAGATGGCTGCGGCCGGCATCAGCGAAATGCCGATGACCGTGATCAGGCTGCCGATCACCACTGGCGGAAAGAACCGCAGCAACCGGCTGAACAGCGGTGCAATGGCAATCGTCAGCGCACCGGCGGCAATGACCGCGCCGAACACATGCGCCAGGCCGAACGCCTTGCCGATCATGATCATCGGCGCCAAAGCAATGAACGAACAGCCCTGGATCAGCGGCAGGCGCGCGCCGAAGCGCCACAGGCCGAGGGTTTGGAGCAAAGTGGCAATGCCCGAGGTCAGCAAGTTGGCATTGATCAGCGTGACCACCTGGGCCTGGCTCAGGCCCAGGGCACTGCCCAGAATCAACGGCACCGCGACGGCGCCGGCGTACATCACCAGAACATGCTGCAGACCGAAGGTGAACAGCTCCCGCGGGGGCAGGACCTGGTCCACGGGATGGATCTTGGATTGGCTCATGTCGTGACTCTCCTCAAATGCGGCTCTTTTTATTGTTGAAGGCGCCCGGAGTGACATGCAGCGCAGGAAAGCCTGGGCAGCTGACACCGATGTCGAGGTGAAGAATCCTGTGAAATCACCGATGGAGCAAATGATTAACCATCGTTACTATCGATGGATCGAGCGGTAGAAAGGATCGGACAATGCGCTTTTCCCTTGAGCAACTGCAGGTTTTCGTCGGCGCCGTTCAGGCCGGCTCGTTCTCTGCCGCAGCGCGGCGGCTGGGGCGCACCCAGTCGACGGTCAGTGCAGCGATCAGCAACCTGGAAACCGACCTGGGCGTGCAGCTGTTCGACCGCTCCAGCCGCATCCCCAAGCTGACTGCCGCCGGCCACAAGCTGTTGCTGCGGGCCGAGGGCATCCTCGAGCGCTGCTACGCGCTGGAGGGGAGCGCAGACAGCCTGGCCGGCCAGGTAGAAGCCACCCTGACCCTGGCGATCGAAGTACCGTATGGGCCGCTTATCCCACCATTCAAAGGCTTCGACCAGGCGTTTCCCTTTGTCGACCTGCTGATCCGCCACCCGGTGCACGGTGATGTCAGTGAAATGATCCTGGCTGGCGAGGCCGACCTGGGGGTAACCTTCGCCCAGCCCGACTACCCGCCGGAGCTGGCCTTCCAGCAACTAGGCAAGCTGATCATGACCCATGTGTGCAACCCCGGGTTCGCCCTGGCGCGCCAGTGCCCGGTGAGTTTCGCCGACCTCAACGCCCATCGACGGCTGGCTTTCGCCGCCCATGCCGACAAACTGCCCAGCAGCGAATACCTGCGTGCCGGGCAGCTATGGCAGGCGGAGAGTTACCTGGCGCTGGTAGAAATGGTCCGTGCCGGGCTTGGCTGGGCGACCCTGCCGCGCCAGCTGGTGCAGTGCGAGCTGGAAAGCGGCCAACTGGTTGAGTTGCAGCTGGAGGCGTACCCCCACACCGACTGGCTGGTGGGTGTAGACCTGCTGTGGCACCGCAAGCGCCAGCCCGGCCCGGCGGCGCGCTACCTGCGGGAGAGCCTGCAGCGCAGCAAGGTGTTCGAGGTTGACCGGCTGGGGTGCTCGACCACCTTGTAAGCCAGGTCGATACCGGCGCCTGCTGGACGGTGCCTCTTGCTGGCTGCGCGCAGCCCTACAGAACAGGATGGTTCGGTGCCCTGCCCTCGAGTACCGCTGCCAGCTCGGCCGCCGCAGTACGCGCCATCAATGCACGCGCCTCGACGGTGGCCGAGCCGATGTGCGGCAGCGCCACCACCTGGGGCAACGCCAGCAACGGCGAGGCGGCCGGCAGCGGCTCTTGCTCGAACACGTCCAACCCGGCCGCGCCGAGCTGCCCCTCGACCAGCGCCTGCACCAGCGCGGCCTCATCGACCACAGCACCACGGGCGATATTGACGAACACTGCATCGGCCCGCATGGCTGCGAACTGCTCGCGGCCGAACAAGTGATGCGTGGCCGGACTCAGCGGCACGCAGACGCAGACGAAGTGCGCCTCGCCCAACAATTGTTGCAGCGGCACCCGCCTTGCGGCGAACTGCGCTTCATACTCGGGCTTGTCACTATTGCCGCTGTACAGCACCTGCATGCCAAAACCGAAATGCCCGCGCCTGGCCACCGCCGCACCGATGCGGCCAAGCCCGACGATACCCAAGGTCTTGCCGTGCACATCGCGGCCGAAGCGCGTGGCGTCGATAGCGTGCGTCCATTCGCCATCACGCACCATCTGCGCCAGCTCGCCAGCGCGTCGGGCAGCCATCATCAGCAACATGAACCCGGTATCGGCGGTGGCTTCGGTCACCGCATCCGGGGTGTTGGTCAAGCGGATACCGCGCTTGCGCAAGTACGCCA
This sequence comes from Pseudomonas pudica, assembly GCF_015680405.1. GTDB lineage: Bacteria > Pseudomonadota > Gammaproteobacteria > Pseudomonadales > Pseudomonadaceae > Aquipseudomonas > Aquipseudomonas pudica. The sequence continues at coordinate 7,814 of NZ_JADLJS010000031.1, read as the reverse complement.
GGTCATAGTTGTCAAAACCCGCAGACACGCTGGCAATGGCCTTTAATGCCGGCGCCCGGTCAAGCAGCTCCGCACCCAGCGGCAAGGTACTGCCGATCAGCCCGTCGGCAGTGGCCAGCGCCGCAAGAAAGCGTTCGCGGTCGGCCAGCGGCTGGTCGAAACGCTGAAAGTGGTAACGCCGGCCCAGGTCGGCCAGCACCTCGGCGCTGGAAATGGGGCCGAAGGAAACGACACGTTGCATGGAACCTCCTCAGTCGATGCGCGTTTCAGGTTGAGCCGCGTACAGCCGGCGCGGTACGCCCCAGATGATCAATATCACTGCCAGCAGGCTGACTGCAGTGAGCAACCACAGTGCCGGGGTCGGCGACCCGCTGACGTCGCGTACCCTGCCGACCAGATACGGGCCGACAATGCCGCCGAGCTGGCCGATGGAGTTGATCAGCGCAATACCCGCCGCCGCCGCCAGGCCGGCCAGGTACTTCGGCGGCAGGGTCCAGAAGATCGGCATCCAGGCGATGATCCCGGTCATGATCAGGCTCATGCCGAGCATCAGCAGCCACAGCTGGCCGCTGAAACCGGCGCACAGCGCATAGCCTGCGGTGGTCATGGCGGCACAGCTCGCCATGTGCCAGCGACGCTCGCCGCGCAGGTCGGAGCTGCGGCCAATCAGCAGGTTGCCCACCACCGCCACCAGGTACGGGATCATGGTCAGCAAGCCGATGTCCATGGCATCGGCCACGCCAGCGTTGCGAATCAACTGTGGCATCCAGAACAGCAGCCCGGTCAGCGCCATCACCAGGCACAGGTAGATCGCCGACAACGCCACCGAGGCCGGCTCGCGCAGGATGGCGCGAACCGAGCTGCCCCCTTCGGGCCTGGGCTCGGCATCGAGACGCTCGCGCAGGTAGCGCTTTTCTTCGGCGTCGAGCCAGCGGGCATCCTCGATGCGGTCACTGACCAGCCACAGCACCAGCAGGCCCAGCAGTACCGACGGCAGCCCCTCGAGCAGGAACAGCCACTGCCAGCCGGCCAGCCCGTTGACCCCGTCGAAATGGCTGAGGATGAACCCCGCCAACGGGCCTCCGACGATGCCGCACAGGCAGATCGAACTCTTGAAATAGGCATTGATGCGCGCACGGCGGTCGCTGGGGTACCACTGGGTGAAGAAGTACAACACCCCAGGCACGAAACCGGCTTCCATCACGCCGATGAGGAAACGCAGCACGTAGAACCAGGTTTCGCTGGTGACGAACATCATCGCCGCCGAGGCCAGGCCCCAGCTGATCATGATGCGGGCGATCCAGATGCGCGCGCCGATGCGGTGCAGCAACACATTGCTCGGCACCTCGAACAGGAAGTAGCCGACGAAGAACAGGCTCGCGCCCAGGCCGTAGACTGCGTCGCTGAAACCCAGCGCACTCTGCATCTGCAGCTTGGCGAAACTGATGTTGACGCGGTCCAGGTAGGCGAACAGGAAACACACGATGAACAGCGGCACGATGCGCCAGTTGATCTTGCGGAACAGGTGGTTATCCAGCGACTCCCGCGCGATCAGGTCGGCGGGTAAGGAACGACTGGGCATGGCTGCAACCTCTTGTTGTTGTTCTTGGGGTATAGGTCGAATGCCCGCCCTGGCCTTGGCCGGGCGGGGGGCAGCGATTCAACGTCGGAACTCAAGGCGTCAGGCCAGCGCCTCGCGGCTGTGCTGGCCGTCGACCAGGCGTTGCAGGCCCAGCGGGTTGGCGTTTTTCAGGGCATCGGGCAATAGCGCGTCCGGGTAGTCCTGGTAGCACACCGGGCGCAGGAAGCGGTCGATGGCCAAGGTGCCGACCGAGGTCCCACGGGCATCGGACGTGGCCGGGTACGGCCCGCCATGCACCATGGCATCGCACACTTCAACGCCGGTCGGGTAACCATTGACCAGCAGGCGCCCGGCCTTGCGCTGCAGCACCGGCACCAGCGCGGCGAAGCGCTGGAAGTCCTCCGGCTCGGCAATCAGGGTTGCAGTCAGTTGCCCATGCAGGGCTTGCACGGCGCGGCGCAGTTCGGCTTCGTCGGCTACTGCGACGGCCACCGTGGCAGGCCCGAAGACCTCTTCCTGAAGCAGTGCGTCACCGTTCAGCAGCAAGCTCACATCGGCCTGGAACAGCTGTGCCTGGGCCTGGTCACCCGCCTGCTCGGCACCGGCCAGATGGCGCACGCCCGGGTGCTGGAGCAGGCGTTGCACACCTTGGCTATAACTGCGCAAGGTGCCGGCATTGAGCATGGTCTGCCCGGCCTGGTCGGCCAGATGCGCGCCAAGGGCCGTGAGGAAGGTGCTGAACGCTTCGCCGGCAATACCGATGACCAGCCCCGGGTTGGTGCAGAACTGCCCGCAGCCCAGCACCACCGAACCGGCCAGCTCCCTGGCCACCTGCTCGCCCCTGGCCTGCAAGGCCGCTGGCAAGACCAGCACCGGGTTGATGCTGCTCATTTCGGCGAACACCGGAATCGGCTGCGGGCGCGCCGCAGCCAGCTCGCACAGCGCGCGGCCGCCCTTGAGCGAACCGGTGAAGCCCACGGCCTGGATCGCCGGGTGGCGCACCAGCGCTTCGCCGACACCGGCGCCGTAGATCATGTTGAACACGCCCGCGGGCATGCCGGTGGCCACGACCGCCCGCTCGATGGCCTCGGCCACCCGTTCGGCAGTGGCCATGTGGCCGCTGTGCGCCTTGACCACGACCGGGCAGCCGGCGGCCAGCGCTGCGGCGGTATCCCCCCCTGCGGTGGAGAAGGCCAGCGGGAAGTTGCTGGCACCGAACACCGCTACCGGGCCGACGCCGGTACGGTACTGGCGCAGGTCGGGGCGCGGCAGCGGCTGGCGCTGTGGTTGGGCACGGTCGATGCGAGCCCCCAGATAGTCGCCACGGCGAAGCACCGTGGCGAACAGGCGCATCTGGTTGCTGGTACGCGCCCGCTCGCCCTGGATGCGCCCGGCCGGCAATGCGGTTTCGCGGCACACGGTGGCGACAAAGGTGTCGTCCAGCGCATCCAGCTGGTCGGCAATGGCATCGAGGAACTGCGCACGGCGCTGCGGCGCCAAGGCGTTGTATTCGGCGAAGGCCGCTTCGGCAGCCTGCGCGGCGGCATCCACCTCTTCCGGGGTGGCCTGGGCAAAGGCCTGCGGCAAGGCTTCGCCGGTACGCGCATCGAGGCTTTGCAGGCGCACGCTGCCGGCGGCGCTGCGCTGGCCGCCAATGAAGTTGCTTCCGGTCATGGTTGACTCCTGTAATGAGAAAGAAGGTTCAGATGCTCGTGTCAGGCAGTTAGCGGAAAGGGGGCTGCTGCGCAGCCCATCGCAGGCAAGCCAGCTCCCACAGGGACCGCGCAGTTCTGGCAGCTTGCGCCGTATTTGTGGGAGCGGGCGAGCCCGCGAAGGGCCGCAAAGCGGCCCCGATTCATCAACCGGCTGGCAGCGAGCTCAAAGGCTTTTCACCACCCCGGGGCGAACCTGCCCGGGCGCTGCTGCAATGCCATTGCGCAGCGGCTGGCCGAAGGCGTCGAGGCTGACTTCGAAGGTGTCGCCCGGCCGCGCCTGGATGCCGTCGGCGAACGACAGCGTGGCGGTGCCGAAGTAATGCACGTGGATATCGCCAGGGCGCAGGAACTGGGTGTACTTGAAGTGGTGGAACTCGAGGTTCTCGAAGCTGTGGCACATGTTCTGCTCGCCCGACAGGAAAGGCTTGCGCCACAGCTCCTGGCCGTTGCGCAAAATACGGCTGGTGCCTTCCAGGTGGGCCGGCAGCGCACCCAGGCGCAGCTCTGGGCCGAAGCTGCAGGCGCGCAGCTTGGAATGGGCCAGGTACAGGTAGTTGCGCCGCTCCATCACATGGTCGGAAAACTCGTTGCCCAATGCGTAGCCAAGGCGGTAGGGCGTGCCGTCGGCACCGATCAGGTACAGCCCGACCAGCTCCGGCTCCTCGCCGGCATCCTCGGCGAACGCCGGCAGCGGCAGGTCGGCGCCAGGGCGCACGACGATGCCACCATCGCCCTTGTAGAACCACTCCGGCTGGGCGCCCTCCTCGCCTGCCGGCGGCCGACCGCCCTCGAGGCCCCACTGGAACATGCGCATGCTGTCGGTCACCGCGCCTTCGGCCTGCTGCTGATGCATCTTGTCGCGGGTAGCGGCGCTGCCCAGGTGGGTCAGCCCGGTGCCGGTGACCAGGCAGTGCGCCGGGTCCGGGTGGTCCAGTGGTGGCAACACGCGGCCTTCGGCCAGCAGGGCCAGGTAGTCGTGGCGCTCGCCCAGGCCGGCAGCCTGCACTTCAGCGGCCAGGTCACGGCCGGCGGCAATGGCTTGCAGGGCCAGCTGGCGGGTGCTGCCAGCGCCCTGCACCTGCAGGGCGTAATCGCCTTCCACCACGCCCACGCAGCGCTCGCCGGTGGCGGTTTCAAATTGGATCAATCGCATGTTTGTGCTCGCTTCTCGGTTGCGAAAATTAGCGGGAGGCTTCGGCTGCCCGCGTGGAAGCCAGGCGCTGGCGGCGCTCCAGGCGGTTGTAGACAACCCCGGTGAGCAACAGCCCGAACAGCATCACCACGGCCAGGAAATACAGCCCCGACGAAAGCTGCCCGGTGTGCTCCTTGAGCGCGCCGATACCGAACGGGCCCAGGTAGCCGCCGAGGTTGCCGATCGAGTTGATCAAGGCGATGCCGGCTGCGGCGCTGGCCCCGGAGAAGAACCGGCCCGGCAAGGTCCAGAAAATGGCGGTGCAGGAGAACAACGCGAACGCCACCAGGCACAGTGCCGCCAGCTGCATGGCCGGCACGCTCAGCCAGGCGCTGAGGAACAGGCCGATTGCCCCCAGGGCGTAAAGCAGGCCGAGGTGGCCATAGCGGTCGTTCAGGCGGTCGGAGCTACGCGGCACGATCAGCAGGCCGATGATGCCGAACAGGTAAGGCACGGCCGAAACGAAACCGGTGACCAGGTCACTGCCGCCGAACTGATGGATCAGCGTGGGTAGCCAAAGGCCAAGGCCGTAGATGCTCAGGGTCACCGGCAGGTAGAACAGCGCCAGCAACAGCACCCGGCTGTCCTTCAGGGCATGCAACGGATTGCCATGGCGGGTCTGGCCGAACTCGCGCAGGTCGTTGGCCAGTTGTTCCTGCAGCCAGCTGCGTTGCTCGTCACTGAGCCAGCGCACCTTGGCCGGGCTATCCGGCAACAGGCGCAGGGTCGGCCAGGCCAGCAACACCGCCGGGGTACCAATGCAGATGAACAGCCATTGCCAGCCATGCAGGCCGTAGATGCCATCGAGCCCCAGCAGCGCGCCCGAGAGCGGCCCGGTGATCAACATTGCCAGCGGCTGGGAGAGGATGAAGAAGCCGAGGATCTTGCCGCGATGGCGTACCGGGTACCACTGGGTGATGTAGTACAGCACGCCCGGGAAGAAGCCCGCCTCGGCCGCCCCCAGCAGAAAGCGCATCACGTAGAAACCGTTGGGCCCGGTGACGAAGGCCATGCCGACGGTGATCGCGCCCCAGGTGACCAGGATGCGGGCGAACCAGCGGCGGGCGCCAACGCGGTCGAGCAACAGGTTGCTCGGCACCTCGAACAGGAAGTAACCAATGAAGAAGAGCCCGGCACCAAGGCCGTAGGCAGCGTCACCCAGGCCGATGTCGGCGCCCATGTGCAGCTTGGCGAAGCCCACCGCGGAACGGTCGACATAGGCCACCAGGTAAAGCAGTACCAGAAAAGGGATGAGTTTCAGTGTGATCAGGCGGACGAGCCGCTGCTCCTGAATCATGGCGATGTCTCCAATTGTTCTTGTAATGGGTACAGCACCGGCCGGGGACTTTTTGGCAGACCTCTGACCTGGGTAAACGATCTTATAGTATTACTATTTAAATCAACAAGCCTTCACAGAGACCATTTTTCTCAGTACATTCGACACCACAACGACAAATAGTAATACTAATTAGGTACCCCCATGTCTGATCACAAACGCCCTCTGCGCTCCGCCCAATGGTTCGGCACCGCTGACAAGAACGGTTTCATGTACCGCAGCTGGATGAAGAACCAGGGCATTCCGGACCACGAATTCCAGGGCAAGCCGATCATCGGCATCTGCAACACCTGGTCGGAGCTGACCCCGTGCAACGCGCACTTCCGCAAGATTGCCGAACACGTCAAGAAGGGTGTGCTGGAGGCTGGCGGCTTCCCGGTGGAGTTCCCGGTGTTTTCCAGCGGCGAGTCCAACCTGCGCCCCACCGCCATGCTCACCCGCAACCTGGCGAGCATGGATGTAGAGGAAGCGATCCGTGGCAACCCGGTGGACGCCGTGGTGCTGCTGACCGGCTGTGACAAGACCACCCCGGCGCTGCTGATGGGCGCGGCGAGCTGTGACGTGCCGGCGATCGTGGTTACCGGCGGGCCGATGCTGAACGGCAAGCACAAAGGCAAGGACATTGGCGCCGGCACCATCGTCTGGCAGATGCACGAGGCCTACAAGGCTGGCCAGATCGACCTCAACGAGTTCCTCTCGGCCGAGGCCGGCATGTCGCGCTCGGCAGGTACCTGCAACACCATGGGCACCGCCTCGACCATGGCCTGCATGGCCGAAGCGCTGGGCACCTCGCTGCCGCACAACGCCGCCATTCCGGCGGTGGATGCACGCCGCTACGTGCTGGCCCACCTGTCGGGCATGCGCATTGTCGACATGGTGCGCGAAGACCTGCGCCTGTCGAAAATCCTCACCCGCGAGGCCTTCGAGAACGCCATCCGCGTCAACGCCGCCATCGGTGGCTCGACCAACGCGGTGATTCACCTCAAGGCCATTGCCGGGCGCATCGGCGTGGACCTGCAGCTGGAAGACTGGACCCGCATCGGCCGCGGTACGCCAACCTTGGTCGACCTGCAGCCCTCGGGCCGTTTCCTGATGGAAGAGTTCTACTATGCCGGCGGCCTGCCTGCGGTCATCCGCCGCCTGGGCGAACACGGCCTGCTGCCCAACCCTGCCGCGCTGACTGCCAACGGCAAGAGCCTGTGGGACAACTGCCAGGCCGCACCGCTGTATGACGAAGAGGTGATCCGCCCGATCGACAAGCCGCTGGTGGCCGATGGCGGCATCTGCATCCTGCGCGGCAACCTGGCGCCCAAGGGTGCTGTGCTCAAGCCGTCAGCTGCCACCCCGGCGCTGATGCAACATCGTGGCCGCGCCGTGGTGTTCGAGAACTTCGACGACTACAAGGCACGCATCAACGACCCCGAGCTGGAGGTGGACGCCAGTTCCGTGCTGGTGATGAAGCACTGCGGGCCCAAGGGTTACCCGGGCATGGCCGAGGTCGGCAACATGGGCCTGCCGGCCAAGCTGCTGGCCCAGGGCGTGACCGACATGGTGCGCATTTCCGATGCTCGCATGAGCGGCACCGCCTACGGCACCGTAGTGCTGCACGTGGCGCCGGAAGCGGCAGCCGGCGGGCCATTGGCTGCTGTGCGCGAAGGTGACTGGATCGAACTGGATTGCAAGGAGGGCCGCCTGCACCTGGACATTTCCGACCAGGAACTGGCCGGCCGCCTGGCCGACCTGCAAGCCCCGCAGCAGCTGATCAGCGGTGGTTACGCCAGGCTGTACCTGGACCACGTCATGCAGGCCGACGAAGGTTGCGACTTCGACTTCCTGGTCGGTTGCCGAGGGGCGGCGGTGCCAAAGCACTCGCACTAAGGCCTGAAGCCTGTCGGTTAGCGTCATCGGGGCTGCTGCGCAGCCCATCGCCGGGGCGCCGGCCGCCCCCCCCGCGCCCGAGTCGGGGGGGGGGGGGCGCCGGACCCGGGG
>NZ_JADLJS010000030.1 GCF_015680405.1 Pseudomonas pudica | reverse complement strand
CGCTCCCACAGGTACGGCGCAAGTCTCGAAGCTTGCGCCGTACCTGTGGGAGCGGGTTTACCCGCGAAGAAGGCGCCGCCGGATTTCAGTTTTACTCCGAACGCTTGATCAACCGCTCGATCCGCGCATCCAGCCGGCGCTTGATCTCGTTCTCAATGTGCGGGGTGAAGTCTTTGATCACGTCCTGCATGATCATCTGCGCCGCCGCGCGCAGTTCGCTTTCCAGGTGCAGCAGGGTGTCCTGGCGGCGGGTCTGCGGGTCGTCTTCGGGCTCGGCCTCAACCGGTTCGGCCGCAGGAACATGGTTGCCGGGCGCTTCTTCCAGCAGCAACGGGATCTGCTCCACCGTCTCTGTCAGCAGCGGTGGTTGCAGGTCGGCGTCGCCAAGCAGCTGGCGTATCGACTCGAGGTCATCGAGCAGATGGGCGGAATCGGGCAGGGGGGAGGGTTTGTCCATCGTCGTCAAAGTCGCTGTAAGCGGTGGTCTTGCAGAGCATAGCCCTGTTCACGGTAGAAACGGAATCGTTCACGGGCAGATTGGCGGATGCCAGGCTCTTCAACGACGATCTCGGCAACCCGTTCGAACTGGCCGACAAAGCCCGGTACATCGGCGCCCAGGTTTATCAACAGGTCGTGGTGGTCGCCTGCACTGTCGGCGGCCAGGCCCAATGCCACGCAGGCATCGGCATGCACCTCTGCGAGGTCGTGGGGCACGAAGGCCTCGCCCTTGAAGCGCCACAGACGTTGGTCCAGCTCGCTGCGCTGCTCGGCGTCCTGGCAATGCAGGTAGACCCGGTGGCCGAGGCGCCAGGCCTTTTCGCACAGCTTGCAGGCGAAATCGAGCCGCGCCGACAGCGAGTCGGTGGGCAGGATGTAGAAATCGACTTTGCTCATGGTGGTATCGCCGGCCGGCGGCGCGCAGTGCGCCACCGGCTTCACGGCGTCAGGCGCCAGCGCGGTCCAGCAGGTACTGGGTCAGCAGGGGCACAGGGCGGCCAGTGGCGCCCTTGTCCTTGCCACCGCTGACCCAGGCGGTGCCGGCGATGTCCATGTGAGCCCAGTCGTAGGCCTTGGCAAAGCGCGACAGGAAGCAGCCGGCGGTGATGGTGCCGGCCTTCGGCCCGCCGATGTTGCCCATGTCGGCGAACGGGCTGTCCAGCTGCTCCTGGTACTCATCGAACAGCGGCAGCTGCCAGGCACGGTCGTCGGCGCGCTTGCCGGCGTCGAGCAACTGGCCGACCAGGTTGTCGTTGTTGCCCATCAGGCCGGTGGTGTGGCTGCCCAGGGCGACGATGCAGGCGCCGGTCAGGGTGGCGATGTCGATGACTGCCTGCGGCTTGAAGCGCTCGGCGTAGGTCAGGGTGTCGCACAGCACCAGGCGGCCTTCGGCGTCGGTGTTGAGGATTTCCACGGTCTGCCCGCTCATGGTGGTGACGATGTCACCCGGGCGGGTGGCGCCGCCGCTCGGCATGTTCTCGGCGCAGGCCAGCAGGCACACCAGGTTGACCGGCAGCTGCAGCTCGAGCACCGCACGCAGGGTGCCGAGCACGCTGGCGGCACCGCACATGTCGTACTTCATTTCGTCCATGCCGGCACCAGGCTTTAGGCTGATGCCACCGGTGTCGAAGGTAATGCCCTTGCCCACCAGCACGTACGGCTTGTCCGCCTTCTTGCCGCCCTGGTAGTTGAGCACGATCAGGCGTGGCGGCTGGTCGCTGCCCTGGCCGACGGCGTAGAACGCGCCCATGCCCAGTTCCTTGATCTTCTTCTCGTCCAGCACTTCGACTTTCAGCGCCTTGTGCGCCTTGCCCAGATCCTTGGCCTGTTCGGCCAGGAAGCTTGGGTGGCACAGGTTGGGCGGCAGGTTGCCCAGGTCGCGGGTGAAAGCCATGCCGGTGGCGATGGCGCTGGCATGCTTGACGGCACGCTCGACCTCGGCCTGGCCGGCCTTGTCGGCCAGCAGGGTGACCTTCTTCAGGGCGCGCGGCTCGGCCTTCTGGCTCTTGAAGCGATCGAACACGTACTCGCCGTCGAGCAGGGTCTCGGCCAGCAGGCGGTACTTGCCGTAGTGGGCATCGCGGTTGCTGACCGCGATGTCGTCCAGGGCCAGCACTGCGTCAGCGCCATTCAGGCCCTTGAGCACGCCGGCCACACTCGCGACCAGTTTGCGCCAGGCGCGGTCGCCCAGGGCTTCGTCCTTGCCGCTGCCCACCAGCAGCACGCGCTCGGCCTTCAGACCCGCGAGGTTCTGCAAAAGCAAGGTCTGGCCCGGCTTGCCGGCCAGGTCGCCACGCTTGAGCACGGCACTGATGGCGCCCTCGCTGGCCTGGTCGACGGCCTTGGTCACGGCGCCGAGCTTGCGGTTTTCACCTACCGGGAGGACCAGGGTGGCGGTTTTTACGGATGCAGCAGCTACGCTTTTTACAACCAGTTCCATGTCAGGATCCCCGAATGATCGATACAGTCGGCGCTGTGTGTTCCAGCGCTCTGGACGGGCCTGGCCGCGTCGTCGCGCGCCAGCGGAAAAGCTGCCAGTTTGAGCCTGCGGCAAGCGTGCTGACAACCCCGTTATGCGCCTTCATGCGCGGCGAAGTGACAGGGGCGGTCAATCACAGGATAATGCGCGCACTTTACATGGAGGTTCGCCTTTGGCGAACCGGCATTGGTCTTGGCTGTACTAAGTCATTGTCTGGCGCCATTGATTGGCAGTCCGCCCTGACAACCCAGGAGTGTCTGGTTTGATCGTCTTTCGTTATCTGTCCCGCGAGGTCCTGGTGACCTTGAGCGCCGTCAGCGCCGTGCTGTTGGTGATCATCATGAGTGGGCGCTTCATCAAGTACCTGGCCCAGGCTGCCCAGGGTGTGCTCGACCCGAGCGTGCTGTTCCTGATCATGGGCTTCCGCCTGCCGGGCTTCCTGCAACTGATCCTGCCTCTGGGGCTGTTCCTCGGCATTCTCCTGGCGTACGGGCGTTTGTACCTGGAAAGCGAGATGACCGTGTTGTCGGCCACCGGCATGAGCCAGCAGCGCCTGCTGGGCCTGACCATGGCGCCGGCCGCCCTGGTCGCCCTGCTGGTAGCGTGGCTGAGCTTGAGCCTGGCACCGCTGGGCGTGGCCCAGGTGCAGCAGATCATTGCCCAGCAGGATGCCCTGACCGAGTTCGACACCCTGGTGCCGGGCCGCTTCCAGACCCTGCGCGACGGCTCGCGGGTGACCTACACCGAAGAGCTGTCGGACGACCGCATCAACCTGGCTGGGGTGTTCATCTCCGAGAAGCGCTTCAACCAGGACAAGACCAAGGACCGCGCCCCGTCGGTGCTGGTTGCCGAAAAAGGCCACCAGGAAATCCAGGCCGACGGCAACCGTTACCTGGTACTGGAAAACGGTTACCGCTACGACGGCAACCCGGGCCAGGCCGATTACCGTGCAATCAAGTACGACACCTACGGGGTGCTGCTGCCCAAGCCGGAAGTCGCCGAGGAAGTGACCGATCGCGAAGCCATTCCCACTTCCGAGCTGATCGGCAAGAAGGGCCTGCGTGAGCGTGCCGAGCTGCAGTGGCGGCTGTCGCTGCCCATCCTGGTATTCATCGTCACCATGCTGGCGGTGCCGCTGGCCCGGGTCAACCCGCGCCAAGGCCGCTTCCTCAAGCTGCTGCCGGCAATTCTTCTGTACATGGCCTACCTGACAATGCTGATTTCCGTACGCGGCGCCCTCGAAAAGGGCAAAGTGCCGATCGCCCTGGGCATGTGGTGGGTCCACGGCCTGTTCCTGCTGATCGGCCTGGGCCTGATGTACTGGGAGCCGCTGCGCCTCAAACGCGCCGCCCGTCGTGCGGAGGTGGCCCATGGGTAAGCTCGACCGCTACATCGGCCAGAGCGTGCTGCTGGCAATCCTCGCCGTGCTGGGGATCATCCTCGGCCTGGCGTCGCTGTTTGCCTTCATCGACGAGATGAGCGACCTGAGTGACACCTACACGGTGATGGAGGCGGGCAACTTCGTCCTGCTGACCGCACCACGGCGCCTGTACGAAATGCTGCCGATGGCTGCTTTGATCGGCTGCCTGATCGGCCTGGGTAGCCTGGCCAGCAGCAGCGAACTGACCATCATGCGTGCTGCCGGGGTTTCCATCGGGCGCATCGTGTGGGCGGTGATGAAGCCGATGCTGGTGCTGATGCTGGTCGGCCTGCTGATTGGCGAGTACGTGGCGCCGGTGACCGAGAACAAGGCCCAGGCCGACCGTTCCCTGGCCCAGGGTGGCGGTGATGCGCAAAGCTCCAAGCGCGGCATGTGGCACCGCCAGGGCGAGGAGTACGTGCACATCAACGCCGTGCAGCCTAACGGCCTGCTGCTGGGTGTGACCCGTTACCGCTTCGACAGCGAGCGCAAGATCGTCACCTCGAGCTTTGCCCGCCGTGCACAGTACCAGGACGACCACTGGATGCTCAGCGACGTGCGCACCACCTTCTTCCGGGGCGACCACACCGAAGTGGTGACCGCGCCGCAGGAGCGCTGGGACGTTTCGCTCACGCCGCAATTGCTCAATACCGTGATCCTGGCGCCGGAGTCGCTGTCCATCACCGGGCTTTGGGACTACATCCATTACCTGTCCGACCAGGGCCTGAACAATGCTCGATACTGGCTGGCGTTCTGGACCAAGGTGTTGCAGCCGATGGTGACCGCGGCGCTGGTGCTGATGGCCATTTCGTTCATCTTCGGCCCGCTGCGTTCGGTAACCCTCGGCCAGCGCGTGTTCACCGGTGTACTGGTGGGCTTCGTGTTCCGCATCGCTCAGGACCTGCTTGGGCCTTCGAGCCAGGTGTTCGGCTTCCCGCCGCTGCTGGCGGTGGTGATTCCGGCAGGCATCTGTGCGCTGGCCGGCGTGTGGCTGTTGCGCCGGGCAGGTTGATGGCCTGAGCTGTACAAGAAAGCCGACCTCAGGGTCGGCTTTTTCATGGGTGTTCGCCTGTGCTGGCCTTTTCGCGGGTAAACCCGCTCCCACAGGAATCTCACCGCTCGTGATGCCTGTGCTGTACCTGTGGGAGCGGGTTTACCCGCGAAGGGGCCAGCACAGGCAATACAGGTCTCAGTTCATTTCTTCTGCTTAGGCACCCGCACCAGCTGGCTTTCCGAATAGATGTCATGCCAGCCCCGCTTGCGCTTGTCGATCAACACCCAGAAAAACCCCAGCCCCAGGCATAGCCACGAGGCAATCGACACCACGAAGCGCAGCAGCGCCTGCCACAGGCTGATGGCCGTGCCATCGGCATTCTGCACCCGCACACCCCATACCTGCATGCCCAGGGTCTGCCCGCCATGGGTCCAGAACTTGGCAAAGAAACCGAACAGGACGAACAGCAGCACCGTCGACAGCAGCGGGTCGCCGTCCAGTGCGCCAGCCTCGGTCAGCTCACGCATCCGGGCTTCGCCGATGATCGCCATCTGGATCATCTTGTAGGCGCCAGCGGTCACGATCAGCAGCGCCGTGCACAGCAGGAAGTCGTAGAACATCGCCGCCAGGCGCCGGCCCAGGCCGACCGGCGGAAAATCACCCTGGGGTGTGAGCAGAGGCTTGGACATGCAAAACGGCTCCAGAAAACGAAGCCGCTATTCTACGGGCAAAAAAAAACCCCTGCACTTGGCAGGGGCTTTTCTCGAAGTCGGGTTCGGCTTAGCCGGCGACCTGAACTTTGTCAGCCTGCATGCCTTTCTGGCCCTGGACTGCTTCGAAGGTGACCTTCTGGCCTTCTTTCAGGCTCTTGAAGCCGTTACCTTCGATAGCGCGGAAGTGCACGAACAGATCCGGACCGCTTTCTGGGGTGATGAAGCCGTAACCTTTTTCGTCATTGAACCACTTGACGGTACCGTTCTGACGCTCAGCCATTGTCTTATTTCCTATGAAGCTTGAATTTTGATGACAGTTTCTTTTGCATTAAAGGAAGCAAAAGATTACTGGGCTGGGTTGCAGGAAAGTAAGAGACGTCAAACGGGTTGTAGCAGATTGCGGCTACTGGCCCAGGTCACGAACTGTTGCGACCCATGCAAACACAGTGCAGTGACTCTACGCCAACTCCCGAGCGAAAAACAAGCCCTTGGTCGTATGGAAAATCGGCCGCTTGCCGATAACCGACCGATTTGTCGGAAACGGCATGGCGCCTGGCCTGGCGCCATGTTCAAAAGCTATTGGACAGGTTCGAAAACGAATATGTCGAACCTGCCCGCAACCTTCACAAAGCGGCTTCAGCCCCGGTAGTAACGTTGTGCCACGAAAGGCATTTTGCTGACTTTCAAGGCAACCTTCTTGCCACGCACCAACGCAAACAGCGGGGTGTCGATAGCAGCATGTTCACTATCGATATAACCCATTGCTACAGGTGCGCCGAGTGTCGGACCAAAGCCACCACTGCACACTTTGCCTACAGGTTTATCGTTTGCATCGACAATATCCGCGCCTTCACGTACCGGGGTACGTTCCTGCGGCAACAGGCCCACACGTTTGCGCGCCACACCATCGCGCTGGTGGGCGAAGATGGCATCGGCACCCGGGAAGCCGGCGGCACGCGCGCCATCGGCACGGCGAACCTTGGAAATGGCCCACAGCAGGCTGGCTTCCACCGGCGTGGTCTCGGTGTTCATGTCGTGGCCATACAGGCACAGGCCGGCTTCCAGGCGCAGCGAGTCGCGCGCACCCAGGCCGATCGGCTGTACTTCGGGCTCTGCCAGCAGGCGGCGGGCCAGGGCTTCGGCTGCATGTACCGGTACCGAGATTTCGTAGCCGTCTTCACCGGTGTAGCCCGAGCGGCTGACGAAGCAGTCTTCGCCCAGCAGTTTCACCGGGCGGAACTGCATGAAGGTCATGCCGGCCACTTCCGGGGCCAGGCGCTCCAGCACCTTGACCGCCGCCGGGCCTTGCAGGGCCAGCAGGGCGCGCTGCTCGAACAGCGGCTGCACCTCGCAACGGCTGCCGATGTGTGCTTGCAGGTGGGCCAGGTCCTGGTCCTTGCAGGCGGCGTTGACCACCAGGAACAGGGTGTCGTCGCCCAGGTTGGCGACCATCAGGTCGTCGAGGATGCCGCCTTGCTCGTTGGTGAACATGGCATAGCGCTGCATGCCCACCGGCAGGTCGATGATATCCACCGGCACCAGGCTCTCCAGGGCCTTGGCGGCATCGCTGCCGCGCAGGGTGATCTGGCCCATGTGCGAGACATCGAACAGGCCGGCCTGCTCGCGGGTGTGCAGGTGTTCCTTGAGCACGCCCAACGGATACTGCACCGGCATGTCATAGCCGGCGAACGGCACCATGCGCGCACCCAGTTCCAGATGCAGGGCGTGCAGTGGGGTCTTGAGCAGTGTTTCGGACATCGGTGACTCCTTGCTGTTGTTGTCGGGTCAACATTCGATGATGTTGACGGCCAGGCCGCCACGGGCGGTCTCTTTGTATTTGCTTTTCATGTCGGCGCCGGTCTGGCGCATGGTGCGGATGACCTTGTCGAGCGACACGTAGTGCTGCCCATCGCCGCGCAAGGCCATGCGCACCGCGTTGATCGCCTTCACCGAGCCCATGGCGTTGCGCTCGATGCAAGGCACCTGGACCAGCCCGCCGATCGGGTCGCAGGTCAGGCCCAGGTTGTGTTCCATGCCGATTTCGGCAGCGTTTTCCACCTGTTGCACGGTGCCACCCATCACCTCGCACAGCGCACCAGCAGCCATCGAGCAGGCCACGCCGACCTCGCCCTGGCAGCCTACTTCGGCGCCGGAGATGGAAGCGTTTTCCTTGTACAGGATGCCGATGGCCGCGGCGGTGAGCAGAAACCGCACCACCCCGTCCTCGTTGGCACCCGGTACGAAGCGCATGTAGTAATGCAGCACCGCCGGGACAATGCCCGCGGCGCCGTTGGTCGGCGCGGTGACCACGCGCCCGCCGTAGGCGTTTTCCTCGTTCACTGCCAGGGCATAGAGGTTGACCCAGTCGAGTACCGACAGGGCATCGCGCAGGCTGGCCTCCGGGTTGCGGCTCAGCTGGCGGTACAACGCCGGCGCTCGGCGCTTGACCTTGAGCCCGCCCGGCAGGATGCCTTCATGCTGGCAGCCGGCTTCGACGCAATCCTGCATCACCTGCCAGATGCGCAGCAGCCCGGCACGGGTTTCCGCTTCGGGGCGCCAGGCCGCCTCGTTGGCCAGCATTACCTGGCTGATCGACAGGTTTTGCCCGGTGCAGTGGCCGAGCAACTCCTTGGCGGTCTTGAACGGGTAGGTCAGCGGTGTGCTGTCCTCGACGATGCGGTCGTGGCCGGCGGCGTCCTGGTCGACCACGAAACCGCCGCCCACCGAATAGTACTCGCGGCTGCGGATTTGCAGGCCGGCCTCGTCGAAGGCGCGGAAGATCATGCCGTTGGGGTGGAAGTCCAGCGGCTTGCGGATCATCGCCAGGTGCTGCTTTTCGATGAACGCGATGCTGTGCTCGCCGAGCAGTTTCAGCCGACCGCTGTCGCGGATGGCCTGCAGGCGGGCAGGGATGGTGTCGGTGTCGATGACATCGGGGTGCTCGCCCTCAAGGCCCAGCAGCACGGCTTTGTCACTGCCATGGCCCTTGCCGGTGGCGCCGAGCGAGCCATACAGCTCTGCCTTGACGCTGACGGTGCGGGCAAGCAGGTCATCACGGCGCAGCCCTTCGGCGAAACGCGCGGCGGCGCGCATCGGGCCGACCGTGTGCGAGCTGGAGGGGCCGATGCCGATCTTGAACAGGTCGAAGACGCTCAAAGACATTGCTCATTCCCTCCGGTAGGTAAGGCGAGTGCTGCGCACTCGATCGCCGGCAAGCCAGCTCCCACAGGTACTGCACCAGCCTTGGAAAACAGGTGAGCCCTTAAGGGCTGGCAAGCCAGCTCTCACAGGTATTGCACCAGCCTTGGGTGCGGTGAGGCCCCTGTGGGAGCTGGCTTGCCGGCGATGAGGCCAGAGCGCCTGGTCAGGCGTCCTGATAGCTCTCGATCGATGGGCAGGCGCAGACCAGGTTGCGATCGCCGAACACGTTGTCGACCCGGCCGACCGGCGGCCAGTACTTGCCTTCCACCAGGCTCGGCAGCGGGTACACCGCCTGCTCGCGGCTGTAGCCATGGGCCCATTCGCCAACCAGCTCGGCCGCAGTGTGCGGGGCGTTCTTCAGCGGGTTGTCGTCCTTGTCCAGGCTACCGTTCTCGACCGCGCGAATTTCTTCGCGGATCTGGATCATCGCGTCGCAGAAGCGGTCCAGTTCTTCCTTGGACTCGCTTTCGGTCGGTTCGATCATCAGCGTGCCTGCAACCGGGAAGGACATGGTCGGGGCGTGGAAGCCGAAGTCGATCAGGCGCTTGGCCACGTCGTCGACGCTGATGCCGCTGGTGTCCTTCAGCGGGCGCAGGTCGAGGATGCACTCGTGGGCCACCAGGCCATTGCCGCCGGTATACAGAACAGGATAGTGCTCTTCCAGGCGACGGGCGATGTAGTTGGCGTTGAGGATCGCCATCTGCGAGGCACGCTTGAGGCCGGCACCGCCCATCATGCGGATGTACATCCAGGTGATCGGCAGGATGCTGGCGCTGCCGAACGGCGCGGCGCAAACCGCGCCCTCGGTGTTTTCCAGCTGTGCGTGGCCAGGCAGGAACGGCGCCAGGTGCGACTTGACGCCGATCGGGCCGACGCCCGGGCCGCCGCCGCCGTGCGGGATGCAGAATGTCTTGTGCAGGTTCAGGTGGGAAACGTCGCCGCCGAACTTGCCCGGGGCGCACAGGCCGACCATGGCGTTCATGTTGGCGCCGTCGATGTACACCTGGCCACCGTTGTCGTGGATGATCGCGCAGATTTCGCCGATCGCTTCCTCGAACACGCCGTGGGTCGACGGGTAGGTGATCATGATCGCGGCCAGGCGCTCGCGGTGCTCGATGGCCTTGGCGCGCAGGTCCTCGACGTCGACGTTGCCGCGGGCATCACAGGCGGTGACCACTACACGCATGCCGGCCATGTGAGCGGTTGCCGGGTTGGTGCCGTGGGCCGACGACGGGATCAGGCAGATGTCGCGGTGGCCTTCGCCACGGCTGCGGTGGTAGGCACGGATAGCCAGCAGGCCTGCGTACTCGCCCTGGGAACCGGCGTTGGGTTGCAGCGACACGGCGTCGTAGCCGGTGGCGGCGCAAAGCATGGCTTCCAGCTCGGTGGTCATCTGCAGGTAGCCCTGGCTCTGCTCGGCCGGGGCAAACGGGTGCAGGTTGCCGAACTCGGCCCAGGTGACCGGGATCATTTCGCTGGCGGCGTTCAGCTTCATTGTGCACGAGCCCAGCGGGATCATGCTGCGGTCCAGCGCCAGGTCCTTGTCGGCCAGGCGGCGCAGGTAACGCATCAGCTCGGTTTCGCTGTGGTAGCGGTTGAACACCGGGTGCTGCAGGATGGCCGACTGGCGCAGCAGGGCGGCAGGCAGCAGCGAGCCGGTGCTGGCGGCCAGAGCGTTGAAGTCTGGCTGGGCCTGGTCGCCACCGATCAATTGCCACAGGGCCTCGACATCGGCCTGGCTGCTGGTTTCGTCCAGCGACAGGCCCACGTGGGCGGCGTCGATCTGGCGCAGGTTGATGCCTTGGGCGCGCGCCTTGTCATGCAGGCTGGCAGTGGCACTGCCGGTGGCCAGGGTCAGGGTATCGAAGGCGCTGGCGCCCACTACCTGCACGCCCAGCGTCTTCAGGCCGGCGGCCAGGATCGCGGTCAGGGCATGGGTGCGTTCGGCGATGCGCTTGAGGCCGGCCGGGCCGTGGTACACGGCGAACATGCTGGCGATGTTGGCCAGCAGCACCTGAGCGGTGCAGATGTTGCTGGTGGCCTTTTCGCGGCGGATGTGCTGCTCGCGGGTCTGCATGGCCAGGCGCAGGGCTGTCTTGCCGAAGCGGTCGATCGACACGCCGACCAGGCGGCCCGGCATGTCGCGTTTGAACGCATCACGGGTGGAGAAGTAGGCCGCGTGCGGGCCACCGAAGCCCAGCGGCACGCCGAAGCGCTGGGCGCTGCCGATGGCCACGTCGGCGCCGAACTCGCCCGGCGGGGTCAACAGGGTCAGGGCCAGCAGATCGGCGGCCACGACGACCAGGGCGTTGGCGGCGTGGAAGCGCTCGACCACTTCGCGGTAGTCGAACACTTCACCGTTGCTGGCCGGGTACTGCAGCAGGGCGCCGAAGAAGGCGCTGACATCGCCCAGCTCGCGCTCATCGCCGACCACGATTTCGATGCCCAGTGGCTCGGCGCGGGTGCGCAGCACATCCAGGGTTTGCGGGTGGCAGTGCACGGAGGCGAAGAAGGCGTGGCTGGCCTTGTTCTTGGACAGGCGCTTGCAGAAGGTCATGGCCTCGGCCGCAGCGGTGGCTTCGTCGAGCAGGGAGGCGTTGGCGATCGGCAGGCCGGTCAGGTCGCTGATCAGGGTCTGGAAGTTCAGCAGCGCTTCCAGGCGGCCCTGGGATATTTCTGGCTGGTACGGGGTATAGGCGGTGTACCAGGCCGGGTTTTCCAGCAGGTTGCGCAGGATAGGCGCTGGGGTATGGGTGTTGTAGTAGCCCTGCCCGATGTAGCTCTTGAACAGCTGGTTCTTGCCGGCGATGGCCTTGAGCGCGGCGAGCGCGTCGGCTTCGCTCTGGCCATCGTGCGAGCCGAGCACGCTGGTACCTTTGATACTGTCGGGAATGACCGCGGCGGTCATGGCTTCCAGCGAGTCGAAGCCGAGGGCGGCCAGCATGGCCTGCTCGTCAGCGGCGCGCGGGCCGATATGGCGGGCGATGAATTCGTTGGCGGTGCCGAGGTTGATGGTCATGGCAGGGTTCCTCAGGCGTCGTCGTTGGCTTTGATCAGGCGGTCGTAGGCGTCCTGGTCAAGCAGGGCGGCCACGGCGCTGACGTCGGCGGGAATGAAGCGGAAGAACCAGCCTTCGCCCATCGGGTCTTCGTTGACCAGCTCCGGGCTGTCTTCAAGTTGGTCGTTGATCTGGACCACTTCGCCGGTAAGGGGCATGTACACACCGCTGGCGGCCTTGACCGACTCGACGGTGGACGCTTCGCTGCCTTTCTCATACTGCTGCAACTCTGGCAGTTGCACGAAAACCACATCGCCAAGGGCGTTCTGGGCGTAGGCGGTGATGCCCACGGTGACGCTGCCATCGGCTTCGACGCGCAGCCATTCGTGATCTTCAGTGAAACGCAACTCGCTCATGGGGAATCCTCGGGAAGCAGGGCGTTAGGCGCAGTGGCTCCGCGCTCTTGGGGTTGGGATTCCCTTAGCAAAAATGCGGCCAATCGTTAAAAAATGTTATTAATCAATAAGTTATCTATTTAGCGTGATTATTTTATCCATTTGATGGAATGAAAACGCTACAGCAGGAGGGTGATGGAAAAGGGTTTGGGGATCAAACCCTTGCACAGTCGTATCCGAATGGATGTGTATTGATTTCAATACGGCGTATTGAAATCAATACATAGTGTTGAGGACGCGATGCTCGGCCACGACACTTGCGCCGCTCGTGAAATACGCCCTGGAACATGGCCTGACTTCGATCTAGGCAAACCAGGGCAATGCCAGATACAGCTTGATGACGATGACATTGATGATGTCGATGAAGAACGCCCCCACCATCGGCACGACCAGGAAGGCAATGCGCGAGGCTCCGTAGCGCTGGGTCACCGCTTGCATGTTGGCGATTGCCGTTGGCGTTGCGCCCAAGCCGAAGCCACAGTGCCCGGCAGCCAGTACCGCTGCATCATAGTTGCGACCCATGACCCGGAACGTGACGAATATCGCGAACAGTGCCATGACCAATGTCTGTGCGGCGAGCAATGCAAAGAACGGTAAAGCCAGCGCTGAAAGATCCCACAACTTGAGCGACATCAAGGCAATGGCCAGGAACAACGACAAGCTCACATTGCCCAATACCGAGACTTCCCGCTCGAATACTTGATAAAAGCCGAGCGCCGAAAGGCCGTTTCGCAACACCACGCCCACGAACAGCACGCAAACGAACGTTGGCAGTTCAAGCGCCGTGCCTTTCAGTAAACCGTTAAGTAACGAACCCACGAGCAAACTGACGGCGATAAGCGCAAGTGTCTCGATAAATGAAAACGGCGTAATCAGGCGTTCTTTGTCCGGTTGTTCGAAACCTTTGGGCAGTTGTGGCGCTGCTTCTTCGATACCTGGCGTCGCTACTCGCTTGATCAGCAACCGGGCGACCGGGCCACCAATCAGGCCACCCAGTACCAGGCCGAATGTAGCTGATGCCATTGCCAATTCGGAGGCCGAGGCCAGGCCAAACTTTTCGGTGAACGTGGCCCCCCACGCAGCGCCTGTGCCGTGGCCACCCGACAATGTGATGGAGCCGGCCAGCAGCCCCATCAGTGGGTCGAGCCCCAGTGCCGTTGCCAGGCCGATGCCCATGGCGTTCTGGACCAGCAGCAAGCCGGTTACCACCAGCAGGAACACGGTAACCACGCGGCCACCTTTCTTCAGACTGGCGAAGTCTGCACCCAAACCAATGGTGGCGAAGAATGCCAGCATCAGAGGGGTTTGCAGTGAAGTATCGAATTGCACGTGGATATCGAAGCTGCGCAACGCCAGGAACGCCAAGGCGACTACCAAGCCGCCAGCGACAGGTTCCGGAATATTGTAAGTGCGCAAGAAACCAATACGCGCAACCAGGCCGCGTCCCAATAGGAGTACCAAAGAGGCGGCTACAAGCGTCCCGTAAAAATCGAGTTCAAACATCAGGTGTTCTCGTTATATCCAGTAGCGGACCACTTCCCGCTATGGGGCGGACAAGTGGGGTGACAGATGGGAATACACTGTCATCATTCTACGAGGCATCCGTGGGAGAGTATCTTTCACTGGCGTAGGAAAAGCCTGAATAACAACCGGATTATTACAATAACTATCAGGGGCCTCTTTGCGGCCCATCGCAGGCAAGCCAGCTCCCACAGGTATCGCGCACAATTCAGGACGTGTGCGATACCTGTGGGAGCTGGCTTGCCTGCGATGGGCTGCGTAGCAGCCCCCGTTGACAATATCTGGCAGGTATCAGGCTTTGCCTGGTATTCCATATTTGCGCAGGCGCTGCGCAATGGCGGTATGTGAAGTTTGCAAGCGCCCTGCCAGTTGCCGCGTCGATGGGTAGCTTGCGTACAGGCGTTGCAGCAACTCGCGCTCGAAATCGCCTACGGCCTGTTCCAGGCTGGCCACTTCGCCGTCCTGGCCACGGGCCACCGAGGTGCCGGCGATGTCCAGGTCACCGATATCCACCAGGTTGCCCTCGCAAATGGCTGCGGCGCGGAATATCACGTTCTGCAGCTGGCGCACATTGCCCGGCCAAGGGTTGGCCAGCAGTGCCGAATGGGTGGCCGGGGTCAGCCGGCAGGGTGGGCGCTGGATCTGCGTGCAGGCCTGCTGCATGAAGAAATGCGCCAGCATCAGGATGTCCTGGCCACGGTCGCGCAGCGGCGGCACTTGCAGGTTGAGCACGTTAAGGCGGTAGAACAGGTCTTCGCGGAAGCTGCCTTCGGCGACCATGCGCTCCAGGTCGCGGTGGGTGGCGCTGATGATGCGTACATCCACCTTCACTTCGCGGTCGCCACCCACCCGGCGGAAGCTGCCATCGCTGAGAAAACGCAGCAGCTTGGCCTGCAGGTATGGCGACATCTCGCCGATTTCATCGAGAAATACCGTGCCCTGGTTAGCCAGTTCCATCAACCCGGGTTTGCCGCCCCGTTGCGCGCCGGTGAAGGCGCCTGGGGCGTAGCCGAACAATTCGCTCTCGGCCAGGCTCTCGGGCAGCGCAGCGCAGTTCAGGGCCAGGAATGGCGCTGCGTGGCGGCTGCTGATGGCGTGGCAGGCGCGGGCTACCAGTTCTTTGCCGGTGCCGGTTTCGCCATGCACCAGCAGTGGTGCATCGAGTGCCGCCACGCGCAGGGCGCGGGCCTTGAGAGTGCGGATTGCCGGTGATTCGCCGAGCAAGGCATCGAAGCCTTCGGCATGGTCGTGGTGCAGGGCCGAAAGGCGTTCGCCCATGCGTGTAGGGGGGTATAGCGTCAGCAGGCCACCGGCGTTGGTGATCGGCATGGCGTCCAGCAGCAAGCTCTGGCCGTTGAGCTGCATCTCGCGCATGGGCAGGTGGAAATTGTTGTCCAGCAGGGCCTGCAGCAGCGCCGGGTCACCGAACAGTTCACCCACCGAGCGCCCAGCTGATTCGCGGCCGCACAGTTCGATCAGCGCCGGGTTGGCCAGCAGCACCTTGCCGGCACTGTCCACGGCCAGCACCGGGTCGCTCATCGCCGCCAGCAGGGCATCGAGCTGCAGGTGCCGGCGTTGGCCTGGGAGGATGTCGACCACGTCCACCGATTGCACGCCCTGTACCTCGAACAGCGCGTCGTGCAGTTCTTCGAGCACGGCAGGGCTGAGGGTAGGGGCGTCGATGTAGACGTTCGGCGGGACCATCTCCACGGCGTCCAGGTTGAGGTTGCGGGCACCGAGCAGGGCGAGGACTTCCTGGGTGATGCCGACGCGGTCGATGAAGCTGACGTGGATGCGCATGGGGGACAGTGAAGTGGTGGCCGGGGAGTGCGGTAGTATGCCTCAACATCGCCGGGGCCGCTTTGCGGCCCTATCGCGACGCAAGGCCGCTCCTACAGGTCCCGACAGTGACGCGATCCCTGTAGGAGCGGCCTTGCGTCGCGATGGGCTGCAAAGCAGCCCCCGGATCCTGAAATCACTCCAGATGTTCAGGCTTGATCGGATCGCCCGATTTCACATCCAGCTTTTCGCGAATGTCCGCGAACATATGGTCATAAAGCTTGTGCGGCGAACTCAGGTTCTCGAATTTCTTCGGTGACGGCAGGTACGACTGCGCCCTTCGGCTCAGCTGCATGAGGAAGCTGGGCAACACTTGGTCCTTGGCCAGGAAGAACTTTTCTTCCACTGGCTTGCCTTCGATGCTGCCATGCATCTTGAACTGGATGCCTCTGCCTTCCTTGGGGTCCGACACTGCCTCGTATTCGATGTTCAGGTCATAGCTGTGGTCGTTCTGGTTCAGCGCAGTGCGCTCGATGTGTACATGACCGGGCTGGTACTGGGCCATGGCAAGCTCCTTTGGAAGGTCGAAAATGGCGGGCGCTGACGCCCGCCCACTGCATTCAACGGTAGCTGATCCCCGGCTTGGCGGTGGAAACCCGCGTGCCGGCGGTGCCTTTGACGATGTCTTCGATGTTCTCCAGCGAACTGATCACTGCCACTTTGCCGGTGTTGCGGGCAAAGTCGCAGGCTGCCTGCACCTTCGGCCCCATGGAACCGGCGGCGAAGCCGAGGCGTTCGAGTTCGTCGGGGTGGGCCTGGGCAATGGCCTTTTGCGTGGGCTTGCCCCAGTCAACATAGGCGGCATCGACGTCGGTGGCGATTATCAGAAGGTCGGCGTCCAGCTGCTCTGCCAGCAGGGCCGAGCACAGGTCCTTGTCGATCACCGCCTCGATGCCCTTCAGCTTGCGGTTTTCATCGTACATGGTGGGGATGCCGCCGCCGCCGGCGCAGATCACGATGCTGCTCTTTTCCAGCAGCCACTTGATCGGGCGGATCTCGAAGATGCGCTTGGGTTTCGGGCTGGCCACCACACGGCGGTACTTGTCGCCGTCGGCCTTGACCACCCAACCCTTTTCCTTGGCCAGGCGCTCGGCCTCTTCCTTGCCATAGACCGGGCCGATGAACTTGGTCGGGTCCTTGAAGGCGGGGTCGTTGGCGTCCACTTCGACCTGGGTCAGCAGGGTGGCGAACGGCACCTCGAATGCCAGCAGGTTGCCCAGTTCCTGTTCGATCATGTAGCCGATCATACCCTCGGTCTCGGCACCCAGCACGTCCAGCGGGTAGGCCTCGTCGGGCTTGTAGGACAGGCCTTGCAGCGACAGCAGGCCGACTTGCGGGCCGTTGCCGTGGGCGATGACCAGTTCGTTGCCTGGGTGGATCTTGGCGATCTGTTCGGTGGCGGTGCGGATATTGGCGCGCTGGTTGTCAGCGGTCATGGGCTCGCCGCGACGCAGCAGGGCGTTGCCGCCCAATGCAACAACGATACGCATGGGGAATGTCCTTTAACGAAAAGAAGGGAGCGCTGTACTCGACCGGTATCGCCGCCCCCTTGTGGGAGCGGGTTTACCCGCGAAAGCGTCAGCCCATGCAACGCGGCTGGTGCTACTGATGCATTCGCGGGTAAACCCGCTCCCACAGGGATCCGGGTTGCCCGGCTTGCCGAGTCAGCCTTTACAGGTCAGCCAAGGTCGATACCAGGATCGCCTTGATCGTGTGCATGCGGTTTTCCGCCTGCTCGAAGGCGATGCAGGCCGGCGACTCGAAGACGTCGTCGGTCACTTCGATACCGTTGGCCAGGTCCGGGTACTGTTCGGCGATCTGCTTGCCTACCTTGGTTTCAGAGTTGTGGAACGCCGGCAGGCAGTGCATGAACTTGGTCCGCGGGTTGCCGGTGGACTTCATCAGCTGTGCATTCACCTGATACGGCTTGAGCAGCTTGATGCGCTCACCCCAGGCTTCGATCGGCTCACCCATCGATACCCACACGTCGGTGTGCACGAAGTCCACACCCTTGACCGCGGCAACCGGGTCTTCGGTGAGGGTGATGCGCGCGCCGCTTTCCTCGGCGTACTTGCGGCAACGCTCGACCAGGTCATCATGCGGCCACAGCGCCTTGGGCGCGGCGATGCGCACATCCATGCCGAGCTTGGCACCGATGAGCAGCAGCGAGTTGCCCATGTTGTTGCGGGCGTCGCCCAGGTAGGCGTAGCTAATGTCGTGCAGCGGTTTGTCGCTGTGCTCACGCATGGTCAGCACGTCGGCGATCATCTGGGTGGGGTGGTATTCGTCGGTCAGGCCGTTGAACACCGGTACGCCGGCGAACTTGGCCAGTTCTTCGACGATTTCCTGCTTGAAGCCACGGTACTCGATGGCGTCGTACATGCGCCCGAGCACGCGGGCGGTGTCCTTCATGCTTTCCTTGTGGCCAATCTGCGAGGAGGTCGGGTCGATGTAGGTGACATTGGCGCCCTGGTCATAGGCGGCCACTTCGAAGGCGCAGCGGGTACGGGTAGAGGTTTTTTCGAAGATCAGCGCGATGTTGTTGCCTTTCAGGTGCTGTTGCTCGGTGCCGGTGTACTTGGCGCGCTTGAGGTCGCGGGACAGGTCCAGCAGGTAGCGCAGCTCGCGGGTGGTGTGGTGTTCCAGGCTGAGCAGGTTGCGGTTGTGAATATTGAACGCCATGACAGCTTCTCCTTGGATTCGGTAGTGTCCCGGCCGGTGCGTTGTGGGCCCGGCCGGGTGCAATGGTCGTTAGTAGTCGATCGGGTCGCGCACGATCGGGCAGGTCATGCAGTGGCCGCCGCCCCGGCCCCGGCCCAGTTCGCCGGCACTGATGGTGATGACTTCGACACCTGCCTTGCGCAGCAAGGTATTGGTGTAGGTATTGCGGTCGTAGCCAATGACCACGCCCGGCTCGATGGCCACCACGTTGTTGCCGTCATCCCACTGTTCGCGCTCGGCGGCAAAGCTGTTGCCTCCGGTTTCGACCACGCGCAGCTTGACGCCCAGTTGTTCGCCCACCACTTCGATGAACGACTTGTTGATGCGGCGCACGTCCATGCCGTAGGGCTTGCTTTCATCCGGGCGAATGATGAACGGCACGATCTCTTTAACCACTTCCGGGAAGACCGTGACCAGGTCGCGGTCGCAGAAGCTGAACACGGTATCCAGGTGCATGGCGGCGCGCGATTTTGGTAGGCCCGCGACGATCACTTCCTTGACGGCGCCCTTGGCGAACAGGTTCTGCGCCAGTTGGCCGATGGCCTGGCGCGAGGTGCGCTCGCCCATGCCAATCAGCACGATGCCCTTGCCGATCGGCATGACATCGCCGCCTTCTAGGGTGGACTGGCCGTGGTCCTTGTCCGGGTCACCGTACCAGACCTGGAAGTCGGCGTTGGTGAACTGGGGGTGGAACTTGTAGATGGCGGTGGTCAGCAGGGTTTCCTGGCGTCGCGCTGGCCAGTACATCGGGTTGAGCGTGACGCCGCCGTAGATCCAGCAGGTAGTGTCACGTGTGAACTGGGTATTGGGCAGCGGTGGCAGGATGAAGCTGGAGTGGCCCAGGTAGTCGTTGTACATCTTGACCACTTCGGCACCCTCGCTCTGCGGCAGATCCTGCCCGGCAACGCCGCCAATCAGGAACTCGGCGAGGTGGCGTGGCTCGAGGCCTTCGAGCCAGCTGCGTACTTCGTTGGTCAGGCCCACGCCGACGGTGTCCGGGGTGATCTTGCGATCGAGGATCCACTTGAGTGCCTCGGGTTGCTGGACGATTTCGGTCAGCAGGTTGTGCATCTCCAGCACATCCACGCCACGCTCGCGCATCTTGGTGACAAAGTCGAAATGGTCACGCTTGGCCTGGTCGACCCAGATCACGTCGTCGAACAGCAGCTCGTCACAGTTGCTCGGCGTCAGGCGCTTGTGCGCCAGGCCCGGCGAGCAAACCATCACTTTGCGCAGTTTGCCGGCTTCGGAGTGGACACCGTACTTCTGTTTTTCAGCGGACATGATTTCATTCCTCCAGTTGAACGAAGACGTGGGTCAAAGAGTCAGGAAGCCGTCGTACAGGCCAAAGGCTGCCACCAGGGCGCCGATGACCACGGCTGCGAAGATCAGTTTTTCCACGTTGGTGAAGACAGGTTGGCCAACCTCACGCTTGGCCTTGGCGAACAGAATCGCGCCAGGTGCGTAGAGCAGGGCCGAGAGCAGCAGGTATTTCACGCCGCCGGCGTACAGCAGCCAGATGGCGTACAACAGGGCGATACCACCGATCACCAGGTCCTTCTGCCGTTCGGCCAAGGCCTGTTCGTAGGTTTCGCTACGCACTGCCAGCAGCACGGCATAGGCTGCCGACCACAGGTAGGGCACCAGGATCATCGATGTGGCCAGGTAGATCAGCGACAGGTAGGTGCTGTTGGAGAACAGCGTGATCACCAGGAAGATCTGTACCATGGCGTTGGTCAGCCACAGGGCGTTCGCCGGTACCTGGTTGGCGTTCTCGCGGCGCAGGAATTCCGGCATGGTGTGGTCCTTGGCGGCGGCGAACATGATCTCGGCGCACAGCAGCACCCACGACAGCAGTGCCCCGAGCAGCGAAATGATCAGGCCGACGCTGATCAGCACCGCGCCCCAGTGGCCGACCACATGCTCCAGCACGGCAGCCATCGACGGGTTCTGCAGCTTGGCCAGTTCCGGTTGGGTCATGATGCCCAGCGACAGTACGTTGACCAGCACCAGGAACAGCAGCACGGTGACGAAGCCGATGACCGTGGCCTTACCCACGTCAGAGCGTTTTTCCGCCCGCGACGAGAAGATGCTCGCACCCTCGATGCCGATGAACACCCAAACGGTGACCAGCATCATGTTGCGCACCTGGTTCATCACACTGCCAAGCTCTGGCGTGCCAACCGCCCAGATGTCAGCAGTGAAGATGTCGAGCTTGAAGGCGAACAGGCAGATCAGGGCGAACAGCAGCAGCGGCACCACCTTGGCCACGGTGGTGACCAGGTTGATGAACGCCGCTTCCTTGATGCCGCGCAGCACCAGGAAGTGCACTGCCCACAGCAGCACCGACGCGCCGATGATGGCGGCCGGGGTGTTGCCTTCGCCGAAGATCGGGAAGAAGTAACCCAAGGTACTGAACAACAGCACGAAGTAGCCGACGTTGCCCAGCCAGGCACTGATCCAGTAGCCCCAGGCCGAGGAGAAGCCCATGTAGTCGCCGAAACCGGCCTTGGCGTAGGCATACACCCCGCCATCCAGGTCAGGCTTGCGGTTGGCCAGGGTCTGGAACACGAACGCCAGGGTCAGCATGCCGACCGCGGTGATCGCCCAACCGATCAGCACAGCGCCAACCCCTGCGCTGGCAGCCATGTTTTGCGGCAGCGAGAAGATCCCGCCACCAATCATCGAACCGACGACAAGTGCAACTAACGCGCCGAGCTTTAGTTTTCCGGATGAATCAGACATTTAACAACTCCTGCCAGGAGAAAGTTGACGACAGCGTAAATCCGACGCCGCTGCCATTCGCTGACTTGGGTCAGTTCATGGCGACGTGAAGTAGGAAAATTCCTTCACGGAGCTCCCGGAGAGTGCCGACAACTTTTGCTGCAGGCCTTGCACGCTGGCACCTCCATGTCCTTCTAGAGCAAACGCTCTGTTCAGCCTGCGAAGCTTGAAGCTAGCCTCTTTTGCCGCTTTCGCAAATTTTTCACAAGAATTTCGAGCTTTATCGGGCCCTTCTCTAGTTGCTCGCGAGCTGCTAGTTTTTACTGGAAGCGGGCATAGACAAAGCAGTTATTAGTGCTATAGCTTCATTGGTCCGGATCATTATAAGTAACGCCATCTATATGGACGGCATGGCTGTTTCAAACCCATGACAGCGCGTTAAAAAAGGAAAGCTCATGAGCGAACCGGGACAAAAGCTGCGCCTGGGTGCGCTGATCGCGTTGGTGGTCGGCTCGATGATTGGTGGCGGAATATTCTCTTTGCCGCAAAACATGGCGGCGCGTGCCGATGTGGGGGCAGTGCTGATCGGTTGGGGTATCACCGCAATCGGCATGCTGGCCCTGGCTTTTGTGTTCCAGACCCTGGCCAACCGCAAGCCTGAGCTGGACTCGGGGGTGTACGCCTACGCCAAGGCCGGCTTTGGCGAGTACATGGGTTTTTCCTCGGCCTGGGGCTACTGGATCAGTGCCTGGCTGGGCAACGTCGGCTATTTCGTGCTGCTGTTCAGCACCTTGGGGTTCTACTTCCCGGTGTTTGGCGAGGGCAACACGCCAATTGCCATCGGTTGCGCGTCGCTGCTGCTGTGGGCGGTGCATTTCCTGGTGCTGCGCGGCATCAAGGAGGCGGCGTTCATCAACCAGGTGACCACCGTTGCCAAGGTGGTGCCATTGCTGATCTTCGTGGTGATAGCGGCATTTGCCTTTCGCGCCGATATCTTCACCCGTGACATCTGGGGTCTGAGCAACCCGCAGTTCGGCAGCGTGCTGGAGCAGGTGCGCAACATGATGCTGGTGACTGTGTTCGTGTTCATCGGCATCGAGGGTGCCAGTGTGTATTCCGGGCGCGCCCAGCGCCGCTCGGATGTCGGCAAGGCCACCGTGATCGGTTTCCTGGGGGTGCTGGCGCTGCTGGTGCTGGTCAATGTGCTGTCGCTCGGGGTGATGACCCAGCCGGAACTGGCCGGGCTGCAGAACCCGTCACTGGCTTCGGTGCTGGAGCATATCGTCGGGCCCTGGGGCGCCTTGCTGATCAGTATCGGCCTGGCGGTTTCGCTGCTTGGCGCGCTGCTGTCCTGGGCGTTGCTGTGCGCCGAGATCCTCTTTGCCACGGCACGGGACAAGACCATGCCGCGCTTCCTGGCCCAGGAAAACGCCAACCATGTGCCGGCCAACGCCCTGTGGCTGACCAACTGCATGATCCAGGGCTTCCTGCTGATCACGCTGTTTTCCGCCGGTACCTATACCAGCCTGATCTACCTGGCGTCGTCGATGATCCTGGTGCCCTACCTGTGGTCGGCGGCCTACGCCGTGCTGTTGGCGGTACGTGCAGAAACCTACGACGGGCAGCCGGCCTTGCGCCGCAAGGACCTGCTGGTAGCGCTGATTGCCCTGGTATATGCGGTGTGGCTCTTGTACGCCGGCGGGCTCAAGTACCTGTTGCTGTCGGCGCTGCTGTACGCGCCGGGCGTTATCCTGTTCGCCCGGGCCAAGCATGAGCAGGGAAAGGCCTTGTTCACTGCCTGGGAAAAGCTGATTTTCGCCGCCGTGCTGGCCGGCGCCGCCCTGGCGGCCTATGCCCTGTACTCAGGGCTGCTGAGCTTGTGACCGGACAGGGCAGGGGGCGTGCTCCGGGCGGGACCAGATCCACAGGTTGCCCAGGGCCATGCCGGCAATGGCCAGAAACACCGGCCAGCGGTGTTCCAGGAACGTCAGCATCAGGCCCGCGCACAGCAGCATGCTGAGGGTCGCGCTGACCTTGGCCCGGCGCTGGATAACCTTGCCATTGCGCCAGTTGTGCAGGATCGGCCCGAACAGCCGGTGGTTCTCCAGCCAGGCAGACAGGCGCGGTGAACTGCGCGTGGCCGCCCAGGCGGCCAGCAGGATGAATTCGGTGGTCGGCAGGCCGGGGATGACGATCGCGACCAGGCCAACGCCCAGGCTCACGTAAGCCAGGAGTGCATACAGCAGGCGGGCAAGTTTCGAGCGGGCGGGTCGGGTCATGGTCTCATTGCATAAAGCGGTTCGGCCACCGGTAGGGTGGCCGGATACGGTGTGTCAAACCAGCGCGGCATCCGCAGCGTAGGCGTGCTTGAGCAGTTCGGTGAAGCGCTCGAAGGCAGCAACTGCGCCGCGTTCGGCAGCGGTGTCCTCTTCGGTGGACAGGGCCAGGCCATCCAGAATGCGGGTGAACTGCTTCCAGCCTTCAGCACGGCCGCCGGCCGGTTCACCCAGGTGTCGAGCACCGAAGTTGTCGGACAGTCCCAGGGCCACGGCACGCTTGATCAGAAACGCAGCGCCCAGTTTGGAGCCTTCGGAGACGAAGATCCAGCCCATTGCCTCGCCCAGGCTCGGGTTGCGCAGGGCCCCCGGCACGGCTGGCGGTACTGCGGTGTCGAGGTCGGCGAGGTCCAGGCGGGCCTGTTCGGCACGGCAGCGCTCGGCCAGGTCGGGGACGATGGCGATCAGTTGCGGGTCGTTGTACAGAGCCTGCAGCTCGGCCTGGAACAAGTACTGGGCGGCCACGAAGCGGGCGAAGCTTTCGCGGCTGTCGAAAGGGGCGTGGGAACTGACCAGTGCATCCAGTTCGGCATGAGGGGTGTGGGTGATCTGTTTCAGGCGCTGGGAGCGCAGGGCTGGGCGGTCGGTCATAGGGCATTCCTTGGAAAAAAGGGCGTCTAGAGACAAGACGAACCAGTGGGGATGGAACAGTAAAAAAAGCCGGTATTTGTGCTGGTAGTAATGGCCTCTTCGCGGGTGAACCGGCTCCCACAGGTATTGCGCAAACCTCGGGCCTGCGATGCCCCTGTGGGAGCGGGTTTACCCGCGAAGAGGCCGGCACTGACGAAACAAGCCTGTCAGCGATAATTCAGGTCAGATATCCCAGACCACATTGATGCCGAAGTTGCGCCCCGGCATGGTCAGGCGGTCGATGTTGGCCGGCTGGGTCACGGCCGCTTCACCCTGGCCGTCGTAGCTGCGTACCGAATCCCACTGCCAGTACTTCTTGTCGGTGAGATTGTACAGGCCGGCGTTGATGGTCACATCGTCGGTAACCTTGTAGTAACCGGTCAGGTCCAGCACCCCATAGCCTGGGGTGCGGAACTTGGAACTCGAGCCGTCGGGCGAGTAGAAGGTACTGTCGTCGACGCGGGTCTTGCGCTTGACCAGTGTCCAGCTCAGCAGGCCGCCGTAGTGCTGTTGTTCGTAACCCAGGCCGAACACGCCCTTGAGCGGGTTGACGCTGTTCAGTGGCTCGCCGGTGTCATCATTACGGCCATAGGTGTAGGCGATCGAGCCCTGGGTATACAGGCCCTGCGGCGCACCGAAGTGGTTTAGGTTCAGGCGGCCCTTGACCTCGGCACCCTTGATGGTGGCGTGCTTGATGTTGTTGGCCTTGAAGGTCTGCTCCAGGTTGGCGCTTTGTACGGCATCTTCGTCGATGAAGTCGCGGTACTTGTTGTAGAACACCGCCACGTCGAAATTACCTGCGTCGAAGTTGCCACGCAGGCCGGTTTCATAGCTTTTGCTCTTTTCGGGTTCGAGGCCCGGGTTGCCTTCTACGCGGTAGCCTTGCTCGATGTTCTCGAACTTCCCGTACATGGCTTTGGCGGTCGGGGTGCGGAAACCTTCGGCGTACTGGCCATACCAGGTGTAGTTGTCGTTGAAGGCGTAGGTCAGGCCGAACTTGGGCGAGATACGGTGCCACTTCTTGTCCGAATCGTCCTGGGAGGTGGGCACGGTACCGGAGGACTCCAGGCCACGCAGGAATTCCTCGGTGAACCTGGGCTTCATGCGCGTGTAGTCGTAACGAGCGCCAGGCAGGAAGGTCCAGTTGTTCCAGCGGATTTCATCCTGTACGAACAGGCTGTAGGTGTTCACGGTCGGGTCCGGGAAGTCACTGACCAGCGCCTGGCCGTCTGCCGGGCGCTCGGCGCCAGCGGCGGAACAACCTGAACCAACGGCCAGGCAGGTGCCGGTGCCGCTGCGCGAACCGGTGACCTTCTCGTGCTTGAGGGTGGTGCCGTAGGTCAGCAGGTGGTCGGTGGCGCCGAGGCTGAAAGCCTTGTCCAGCTGGGCATCGAATACCCATTGGCGGTCCTTGTAGAGGGTGTCGCGGGTACGCAGTACCTGACGGCCAGGTGGTGCGTAGACCTCCTCGGTGTGCTGGTCGGTCTTGGCGATCTGGTAGTTCAGGCTCCACTTCACATGGTCGGCGACCAGCGAATCCAGGCCGAACTCATGGTTGATGCCAAAGCGTTCGCGGGTGATGGTGTCGTTGCCATTACGCGCCTTGTAGTAACCCGAGGCACCCAGGCCAGGAATGAAGGGCCCGCCCACCGCACTGAGGATGTTCTGGTCGCGGTCATCCTTGTAGTGTTCGTAGGTGAAGCCCAGGCGCGCGTCGTCGGCGTAGTTCCAGCCCAGCTTGGCCAGCACGTTGGTGGTGCGCACATCCATCGGGTTGGCTTCGGTACGGGCCAGGCCGTCACCGCTGTGGCCACCGTGGGTCTCGGTTTCGTGGCCGTTGCGCTGGCTCAGGTGCAACAGGCCGTCGAAGTCGCCCTGGCGGCCGGCGACGGTGGCGGAGGTCAGCCAGCTCTCGTCGGCCGAGCTATAGCCAGTCTTCAGGCGGGCGCCTGCGTCCTTGCCCGGCTTGATGATGTCGTCCGGGTCGAGGGTGAAGTAGCTCACTGCCCCGCCGATGGCGTTGCTGCCGTACAGCACCGAAGCCGGGCCGCGGAGGATTTCCACACGCTTGACGATCTCCGGGTCCACGTAGTTGCGCTGGGTCTGGGCGTAGGGGCCGAAGAAGAAGCTGTCGGGGATCGACACGCCATCGACCTGGGTGAGGATGCGCTCGCCGTCGATGCCACGGATGTTGTAGCCGTTCAGGCCGCTGCGCTGGCCGGTGCCAGCTACCGACACGCCCGGTTCGTAGCGCACCAGGTCCTGGATGTTGTTGACGTTCTGCCGGTCGAGTTGCTCGCGTGTCTGCACGCTGACGGTGCTCGGCACCTGGCTGACGTCCTGGGCGCTGCGGGTGGCGCTGACGGTCACTTGTTGCAGGGCAATCACGTTGGCGCTGGCCTGGCGTTCGAGTACCACATTGCCACTGCTGATCTTGCGAAAGCCCAGGCCGGTGCCGTGTAGCAGGCGCTTGAGCGCGGCTTCCGGGGGTAGCGAACCCTGCACCCCTGGCGATGCCACGCCGTCGGCCAGTTCGGCGCTGAAGCCGACCTGCCAGCCGGTGACCTGGCTGAAAGCATTGATGGCCGAAACCAGCGGCTGCTGGCCGATGCTGAAGCGGTAGTCGCCCATGCGCGGGCTGCTGGCCTGTGCCGTTTCGGTGGCCAGTGCCGGCAGGCTTATGGCACCGCTGGCGAGCAGGGCAAGGTTCAGTAGGGAAAGGCTCAGGAGGGACAGTTGCCCTCTGTGGCGAGGAAGGGTGGAGGGGCGGGTAGGACCTGTGGACATCGGAAGCGCTCCCTGACGCGCGGGCTGTTATAGGTGATGGCTGTACTCGTTTTCAAACGAGAATCAGTTGCATTGGCTATAACGAGACGGGCGGGGTAGCGTGACTGCGTAAAAAAAGTTGGATTGCGGTCTGGCGATCTGTATCGCGATTTCTATGGGAGCGTGTCGAGTTTCAGATTTGCGGATCAGTTCAGGATGACCAGCGCCGGGTACTCATGCAGCTGTGCCGAGGTGATGTGGGCCAGCGCGCGCAGGGTTTGCAGCGGCTGGTCGAGGCGGTAGTTGCCGGTGACTGCCATGTCTTCCAGCTGCGCATTGCGGTTGATGATCCAGCCTGGGTAGTAGCGCTGCACCTCGGCCAGCACCTGGCTCAGCGGGCAATTCTCGAACACCAGGCGGCCGTCGACCCAGGCCAGGTCCTTGTGCATGTCGGGGCGCTGGCGCTGGCCGAACCCCTGGGGGCCGACGCTGATGCTGTCGCCGGCGCTCAGGCGAATGCGCTGGTCGCGGGCCCCCTGCAGGTCGACATCGCCGCGCTGCACCCGCACCTGTGCCTCGCCATCGAGGTAGCGCACGGCAAAGTCGGTGTCGCGCACCTGCGCGCGCAACGGCCCGGCCTGCACTTCCAGTGGCAGCAGCGCGCCCTCGGGGACCTGGAAATAAGCCTCGCCCTGTAGCAGGCGGGCGATCTGGTGGCCGTCACGCTGCTCGCTGGCAAATGCCGAATTGGTGTTGAGCAGCACTTTCACGCCGTCTTCCAGCTGCAGGCGCTGGCGCTCGCCCACCACCGTCAAGTGGTCGGCCTGCAGGCGTATGGGCAAGTTGCCCAGGGTGAACAGCCCGACCAGCAGCAGCGCCGCCGTGGCCAGGGGTTTCCAGTGGCTGCGCAGGCGCCCGCGCCACGAGCGGCGCTGTTGCTGATGCATCTGCACGGCCGCCTGGTGCAGCGGTGCGCCGTTCCACAGGGCTTCTGCCTCGACATAGGCCTCGGCATTTTCCGGCGCTGCGCTCAGCCAGGCTTCGAAGGCCTGGGTGTCCTTGGCGTCGGCGCATTGCAGGCGTACCAGCCAGTCCAGCGCCTCGTCCATGGCACGAGCACGAGCACTGGGCCCGGCGGGTGACGGGCGAGGGGGGCTGTCGGTCACGGTGAATCCTTGAATGGTTTTTGCGAATGATCAAGGCTGAGGCGGGGCGTGGCAAGGGCTTTGCGTTGCCTCACTTGAGGCGGTCGGCGACCCCCATGCAGATCGCCATGATCAGTTTCAGTTCCTTCTGTACCGTGCTGGGCGAAACATTCAGTTGTTCGGCGATTTCCAGGTAGGTGGCGCCATGCAGGCGGCTGAGGATGAAGATGCGCTGCTGGCGTTCGCTCAGCTGGTTGAGGCTGATGCTCAGGTGCTTGAGTAGCTGCTCGGCATGGGCCGCATCCTCGCTGCTGGTGGCCGGCGCGGCCACGCTGTGCAGGACCTCGTCGGGCACGTCGTCGACCAGCATGCGCGATTGCACTCGGCGCGCGCGCAGGTGGTCGAGGGCCAGGTTGCGTGCGGTCTGGAACACGAACGGTTCGATGTGTTCGATGGGCCGTTCACCGAGGGCGCGGGACACCCGCAGGTAGGTTTCCTGCAAAAGGTCCTCGGCCGTGTTGGGGTTGCCCACCATGCGCTGCAAGGTGCGCAGCAGGGTAAGGCGCTGGACGAGGAAGACAGAGTTGAACCGGGACTGACTCACGGGGGGACCTGGCCGACGAAAGGTTAATGATAATGCTTATCATCCTCCTCGAAGGTCAAGCCTGGAAATGTTAGGAAAGGGTAAAGATTGTGAGTATTGGGCGCAGAGGCGCTCGCTGCGGCATTATCAGCGCCTGAGAGATCGAGCGCCGCGCGGGCGGCGCTCGATCTCTCAGGCGGTAGAAATGCCGTGTCATGCTCAGCCGGCGCGGCACAACGCCAGGCAGTTATCCAGCATGCGGTTGGAGAACCCCCACTCGTTGTCATACCAGGCCAGCACCTTGAGCATGCGCCCGTTGGCCCGGGTATGGTTGGCATCGAAGATCGACGACAGCGGGTTGTGGTTGAAATCGCAGGAAACCAGCGGCAAGGCGTTGTAGCCCAATACCCTGGAATGCTTGCTGGCCTCGAGGAACAACTGGTTGACCTGCTCGGCCGTGGCCTCGCGCTTGAGGTTGACTGTGAGGTCAACCAGCGACACGTTGATCACCGGTACCCTTACTGCCATGCCGGTCAGCTTGCCGGCCAGCTCCGGCAGCACCAGGCCCACGGCCTCGGCGGCGCCGGTCTTGCTCGGGATCATCGACTGGGTCGCCGAGCGCGCACGGAACGGGTCGCCGTGGTACACATCGGTCAGCACCTGGTCGTTGGTGTAGGCATGGATGGTGGTCATCAGTCCCTGTTCGATGCCGAACTCGCGGTGCAGCACCTGGGCAATCGGTGCCAGGCAGTTGGTGGTGCACGAGGCATTGGAAATGATCTGGTGCGAGGCCCGCAGGATGTCGTGGTTGACCCCGTACACCACGGTGGCATCGGCGCCTTTGGCCGGTGCCGAGACGATCACCTTGCCAGCCCCCGCAGCCAGGTGCGCGGCGGCCTTGGCGCGCTCGGTGAACAGCCCGGTGCATTCGAACACCACGTCGATCGCTTCGGCCTTCCAGGGCAGTTCGGCCGGGTTGCGGATGGCGCTGACCGCGATGCGGTCACCATTGACCGTGAGGCTTTCGTGGTCGGCCTCGACGCTGGAGTCGAAGGTGCCGTGCACGCTGTCGTACTTGAGCAGGTGGGCATTCATGGCGCTGTCGCCCAGGTCGTTGATAGCGACGACCTGCAGGTCCTGGCGGTAGCCTTGGGTATACAGTGCGCGCAGGACGTTGCGCCCGATGCGGCCGAATCCATTGATGGCGATGCGTAGGGTCATGGCAGTACCTCTGGCAGTCCGAGTGAAACCTGTGGCACAAAGGAGCTTCACTGAAACGGTTTTGTTGTTGGAATTACAAGATTATTCACCTGCCGATAGAAAACAAGCCTTTTTAGTGGCAGTATTTTGTTTAAACATACAACAAGTGGTTGGGCGACGTGCCTCCACCGATGCAGCGGGCTCCTCTACCTTGAGCCTAGGCCGCAATCGTTTGGAGGGGAAATGCCCGGTAAACCGCCCTTACAATTAGCCTGGAGTCCAGTACATGCATCCGCGCATCCTTGAGGTCACCCAGCGGCTGGTCGAACGTAGCCGTGCCACCCGCGAACGCTACCTGCAACTGATTCGCGGCGCGGCCAGTGACGGCCCCATGCGTGCCAGCCTGCAGTGCGCCAACTTCGCCCATGGCGTGGCTGGTTGCGGCAGCGACGACAAGCAGACCCTGCGCCTGATGAACGCGGCCAACGTGGCCATCGTCTCGGCCTACAACGACATGCTTTCGGCGCACCAGCCCTACCAGCACTTCCCCGAGCAGATCAAGCAGGCCCTGCGCGATGTCGGTTCGGTCGGCCAGTTCGCCGGTGGCGTGCCGGCCATGTGCGATGGCGTGACTCAGGGCGAGCCGGGCATGGAGCTGGCCATCGCCAGCCGCGAAGTGATCGCCATGTCCACCGCCGTGGCCCTGTCGCACAACATGTTCGACGCCGCGCTGATGCTGGGCATCTGCGACAAGATCGTCCCTGGTTTGATGATGGGCGCACTGCGCTTTGGTCACCTGCCGACCATTTTCGTCCCGGGCGGGCCGATGGTCTCCGGCATTTCCAACAAGCAGAAGGCCGATGTGCGCCAGCGTTATGCCGAAGGCAAGGCCAGCCGCGAAGAGCTGCTGGATTCGGAGATGAAGTCCTACCACAGCCCTGGCACCTGTACCTTCTACGGCACTGCCAACACCAACCAGCTGGTGATGGAAGTGATGGGCCTGCACCTTCCGGGCGCCTCGTTCGTCAACCCGTACACGCCGCTGCGCGACGCGCTCACCGCCGAGGCCGCGCAGCAGGTCACGCGCATGACCAAAGCCAGCGGCAACTTCATGCCGCTGGGTGAAATCGTCGACGAGAAGGCGCTGGTCAACTCCATCGTCGCCCTGCACGCCACCGGCGGCTCGACCAACCATACCCTGCACATCCCGGCGATTGCCCAGGCCGCCGGTATCCAGCTGACCTGGCAGGACATGGCCGACCTGTCCGAGGTGGTGCCGACCTTGTCCCACGTCTACCCCAACGGCAAGGCCGACATCAATCACTTCCAGGCCGCGGGCGGCATGGCCTTCCTTATCCGCGAGCTGCTCGATGCCGGGCTGCTGCACGAAGATGTCAACACAGTGGCCGGCCATGGCCTGCGCCGCTACACCCAGGAGCCGTTCCTCGACAACGGCAAGCTGGTGTGGCGCGAAGGGCCGCAGCACAGCCTGGACGAAAGCATCCTGCGCCCGGTCGCGCGGCCGTTCTCGGCCGAAGGCGGCCTGCGGGTGATGGAGGGCAACCTCGGCCGCGGCGTGATGAAGGTGTCCGCTGTCGCCCCTGAGCACCAGGTGGTCGAGGCGCCAGCGCGGGTGTTCCAAGATCAGCAGTCGCTGGCCGATGCGTTCAAGGCAGGCGAGCTGGAGCGTGACTTCGTCGCCGTGGTGCGCTTCCAGGGCCCGCGCTGCAACGGCATGCCGGAGCTGCACAAGCTCACACCGTTCCTCGGCGTGCTGCAGGACCGTGGCTTCAAGGTGGCGCTGGTTACCGACGGACGCATGTCCGGTGCTTCGGGCAAGATCCCGGCGGCCATTCATGTTTGCCCCGAGGCTTATGACGGCGGCCCGCTGGCACGAGTGCGCGATGGTGATATTGTGCGGGTCGATGGTGTCGAAGGCACGCTGCGGGTAATGGTGTCGGCCGAAGAACTGGCCAGCCGCGATCTGCCGCCAGCGCCACAGGGCAACGACCTGGGCTGCGGGCGCGAGCTGTTCGGCTTCATGCGCATGGCGTTCAGCCCGGCAGAGCAGGGCGCCAGTGCCTTCACCTCGGCCCTGGAGAACCTCAAATGAAGGACCTGCTGGTTGGCGACATCGGCGGCACCAATGCCCGTTTTGCGTTGTGGCGTGACAACCAGCTGCATGAAGTGAAGGTCTTCGCCACCGAGGACTACACCAGCCCGGAACAGGCCATCGAGGCTTACCTTGAAGGCCTGGGCATTCCCCGCGGCGGCGTGACTGCTGCCTGCCTGGCGGTGGCCGGGCCGGTCAATGGCGACGAGTTCCGTTTCACCAACAACCATTGGCGCCTGAGCCGTCTGGCATTCTGCCAGCGACTGCAGATCGAGCAGCTGCTGCTGATCAATGACTTCACCGCCATGGCGCTGGGCATGACCCGCCTGCGCGATGGCGAGTTTCGCGAAGTGTGTCCAGGCCAGGCCGATCTTGCGCGTCCGGCGTTGGTCATCGGTCCGGGTACCGGTTTGGGTGTCGGCTCCCTCTTGCGAGTGGGGGAACGTTGGTGTGCCTTGCCGGGCGAGGGCGGGCACGTCGACCTGCCGGTGGGTAATGCCCGCGAAGCAGCGATTCACCAACAGATTCACGCCCAGATCGGCCACGTCAGCGCCGAAACCGTGCTCAGTGGCGGTGGTCTGCTGCGCCTGTACCAAGCAATCTGTGAACTGGACGCTGACATACCCCGACACAAGACCCCGGCGCAAATCACCGATGCTGCGCTGGCCGGCGAACCACGGGCGCTGGCGGTGATCGAACAGTTCTGCCGTTTCCTTGGCCGAGTGGCGGGTAACAATGTTCTGACGCTGGGCGCGCGGGGAGGGGTCTATATTGTCGGCGGCGTGATCCCGCGGTTTGCCGAGCTGTTCCTGCGCAGCGGGTTCGCCGCGAGTTTTTCCGACAAGGGCTGCATGAGTGGTTATTTCGCTGGCGTACCGGTTTGGCTGGTGACGGCGGAGTTTTCCGGGTTGCTGGGGGCCGGGGTGGCTTTGCAGCAGGCGCTGGATCACGGATAGGTAGGCCACTGCGCGACCCAATCGCCGGCAAGCCAGCTCCCATACCGATCGCTTCAAGCCTAGGGCTGTGCAATAACTGTGGGAGCCTGGCTTGCCGGCGATGGGTTGCGAAGCAGCCCCAGAAAGCAACACCCGACAGCAGGCAAAAAGACCTGCAATCAACAAGAGGAAGGACTACCTTGAGCACTGCCGGCAAATCGATCCTGATGGTCGACGACGACCAGGAAATCCGCGAGCTGCTGCAAACCTACCTGAGCCGCTCCGGCTTCCAGGTGCATGCCGAAGCCGACGGCAAGGGCTTTCGCCGCGCGCTGGAATCCACCCCCTGCGACCTGGTCATCCTCGATGTCATGCTGCCCGACGAAGACGGCTTCAGCCTGTGCCGCTGGGTACGCCAGCACCCGCGCCTGGCACGGGTACCGATCATCATGCTCACCGCCAGCTCCGACGAAACCGACCGGGTCATCGGCCTGGAGTTGGGCGCCGACGACTACCTGGGCAAGCCGTTCAGCCCCCGCGAACTGCAAGCGCGGATCAAGGCCCTGCTGCGTCGCGCCGAGTTCGGCCAGGCGGCGCCGGGCGGTGCGGTGCTGGCCTTCGACGACTGGCGCCTGGACACGGTCAGCCACCGCCTGTTCCATCGCGACGGTGAGGAAGTGATTCTCTCTGGCGCCGACTTCGCCCTGCTCAAGCTGTTCCTCGACCACCCACAGCAGATCCTCGACCGCGATACCATCGGCAACGCCACTCGTGGTCGCGAGCCGATGCCGCTGGACCGCATCGTCGACATGGCGGTCAGCCGTCTGCGCCAGCGCCTGCGCGATACCGACAAACCACCCCGGCTGATCCGCACCGTACGCGGCAGCGGCTACCTGTTGGCTGCCCATGTCTGCAATGCGCCCTGAGCGGCGCTGGCGACTGCTGCCGCGCTCGCTACTGGGGCGCATGCTGTTGCTGACCCTGCTGGTGGTGCTGCTTGCCCAGGGTTTGTCGAGCGTCATCTGGGTTGCCCAACTGCGCGCCAGTCAGTTGCAGGGCCTGCGTGCCAGCGCCAGCAGCCTGGCTCATTCGATGAGTGCCAGCGTCAGCTACTTCCGCTCGTTGCCAGTGGCCTATCGGCCGATGGTCCTCGACCAGTTGCGCAGCATGGGCGGTACACGCTTTTTCGTGTCGCTCAACGCCAAGCCGCTGGACATGCCGCTACTGCCCGTTACCCCGCGCAAGCAGACGGTGATCGATGTGTTCCAGCAGGTGCTGCATGAGCGCCTGGGTTCGCAGATGGAAATTTCCGTCGAGTTCGTCGGGCCCGACGACCTGCGTATCTTCAACAGCGGCCTGAAGCTCGACGAACTGCCACGCTCCTGGGCGCATTACTCGCTGACACTCGAGCCACTCAACCCGCCGGTGCTGGTAACCCAGATCCGCCTGGGTGAGGGTGAGTGGCTGTACATCGCCTCGCTGCTGCCCGAGCCCTACACCAGCCTGGAGGCCGAGCGCCTGCCGCGCCAGCAGATTGGCTTCATCGTGTTGACCACGGTCCTGCTGCTGCTGTTCATCGGCTTGCTGGTGCACTGGCAAAGCTGGCCGCTCAAGCGCCTGGCGCGGGCTGCCCGAGAGATGTCACTGGGCGCCGATGTGGCACCGGTGGCCGAAGGTGGTGGCAGCGAGGTGGTCGAGGTGGGGCGTGCATTCAACAGCATGCGCGAGCGCATCAGCCGCTACCTGACCGAGCGTAGCCAGCTGTTCAGTGCCATCTCCCACGACCTGCGCACGCCGATCACCCGCTTGCGCCTGCGCGTCGAGCTGCTGGAGGACGAGCGCCTACAGGCCAAGTTCAGCCAGGACCTGGACGAGCTGGAGCTACTTGTCAAAGGTGCATTGCAGTGCGTGAAGGACACCGACATCCACGAGAACATCGAGCCGGTCGACCTCAACCAGGTGCTGGAAATCCTGGCCGAGCCGTACCTGGGCGATGGCCGCATAACGCTCGAAGGCCGGGCGCTGGCGCCATACCCGGGCAAACCGCTGGCGTTGCGGCGCTGCATCGGCAACCTGATCGACAACGCCATCAAGTACGGCGAGCGAGCGCGGCTGCGCATCATCGACAGTGCCGAGGGGTTTGTCCTGCAAGTGGATGACCAGGGGCCGGGGGTGCCGCAGCAGCAGTTGGAGCAGGTGTTCGAGCCGCACTTCCGTCTGGCCGGGCAACAGCAGGGGTACGGGCTGGGGTTGGGGATTGCGCGCAACATTGCCCATAGCCATGGCGGGGAGGTGAGCTTGCTGAACCTGCGTGAGGGCGGGTTGCGGGTGACCTTGTACCTGCCGCGGGGCATGGACTGAAGGGTTGTATTGCCTGTACCGGCCCCTTCGCGGGTAAACCCGCTCCCACAAAGACCTCACAGGTCCATACAGGCTCCGAGGCTAATGCAAAAACTTGTGGGGGCGGGTTTACCCGCGAAGAGGTCGGCACAGGCAGCACAAATGTCACTGACTGGTGACAAATCCACCTTCCTTGGTGACATTCCCATCCAGGCCCGCTCACTAGAATTCGCAGACGACTGGCAAGGATCAAGCTGGCCCTTGAGCACCTACAACCTGCCTTCCACCCGCTGGCTCGACGCCCCGGCCCACACCGCCTGGCGCATGGCCGAAGGGCAGCGCCTGCTGGCCTTCGCCACGGCTTCGAAACTGCCCGATGGCTTCGGTAGCCTCGACGCCGCAGGCCTGCTTGCCCCCGGTGCCCGCGCCGAAACCCTGATCACCGCCCGCATGACTCACTGTTTCGCCCTGGCCCACCTGCAGGGCCTGCCTGGCTACCTGCCCTATGCCGAACACGGTGTTGCCGCCCTGCTTGGCGCGCTGCAGGATGCCACCTACGGCGGCTGGTTCGCCCACCCCGGAGGCCATGACGACAGCGGCAAGGCGGCTTACCTGCATGCCTTTGTCGCCCTGGCCGCCAGCTCGGCGGTGATGGCAGGTGCTTGCGGTGCACCAGCCTTGCTGGCAGGCGCGGTGCAGGTGGTCGAAGCGCATTTCTGGAGCGAAGAGGAGGGTGCCCTGCGGGAAGCCTTCTCCCGCGCCTGGCAGTTGCCCGAGCAGTACCGTGGTGCCAACAGCAACATGCATGCGGTCGAGGCCTTTCTGGCCCTGGCAGACGTAACTGGTGACAACCTGTGGCTGCAACGCGCCTTGCGCATCGCCGAACGCATCATCCATACCCATGCCGCCGCCAACGGCTACCGGGTCATCGAGCATTTCGACGCCCTCTGGCAGCCGCTGCCGCACTACAACCAGGCGTACCCGGCAGACCACTTCCGGCCTTATGGCTCCACCCCCGGGCATGCCTTGGAGTGGGCGCGGTTGCTGTTGCATCTGGAAGCCAGCCTGGAACAGGCCGGCCTGCATGCCCCGCAGTGGCTGCCAGACTGTGCCCGTGCATTGTTCGATACAGCCTGCCAGCAGGCCTGGAACGTCGATGGCGCGCCCGGTTTTGTCTACACCCTGGACTGGGCCGATCGCCCGGTGGTGCGCGCACGCCTGCACTGGGTGCATGCCGAAGCCTGCGCCGCCGCCGCGGCCCTGTTGCAGCGCACGGGCGAGGCGCACTACGAGCAGTGGTACCGCCGTTGCTGGGACTTCATCGTCAACCATTTCATCGACCATGGCGCTGGCAGCTGGCACCACGAACTCGATACGCGCAACCAGCCGGCCGCGACCATCTGGCCAGGCAAGCCCGACCTCTACCATGCCTACCAGGCGCTGCTGCTGCCGGGCTTGCCACTGGCACCCAGCCTGGCCAGCAGCTTGGCCGGCAATGTAACCAAACGATGACATTCACGCATCGCTTCGTTACCTGGCGAGGCGAGCACGCTGTTTAGACTTCATGCAACGCAAGCGATCGACTTGCACGGCATAACAACAAGAAAGGTGCTTCGATGAATTCCACGCTCCGTCTCGCTGCCGCCATCTCCCTGGCCTCCTTGCTTCCATTCAATGCCCTGGCTGCCGAATCCAAAGGCAGTGTCGAGGTGGTGCACTGGTGGACCTCTGGTGGTGAAAAAGCGGCGGTCGATGTGCTCAAGGCCCAGGTCGAAAAAGATGGTTTCACCTGGAAGGACGGTGCCGTTGCCGGTGGTGGTGGTGCCACCGCCATGACCGTGCTCAAGAGCCGCGCCGTTGCCGGCAACCCGCCGGGTGTCGCGCAGATCAAGGGTCCGGACATCCAGGACTGGGCGGCCACCGGCCTGCTCGACGCCGATGTACTCAAGGATGTGGCCAAGAAAGAAAAGTGGGACTCACTGCTCGACAAGAAAGTCGCCGATA
The DNA here is from genome assembly GCF_015680405.1 of Pseudomonas pudica. GTDB lineage: Bacteria > Pseudomonadota > Gammaproteobacteria > Pseudomonadales > Pseudomonadaceae > Aquipseudomonas > Aquipseudomonas pudica. The sequence continues at coordinate 27,006 of NZ_JADLJS010000030.1, read as the reverse complement.
CCGTCAAGTATGACGGTGACTATGTCGCCGTACCGGTGAACATCCACCGTATCAACTGGCTGTGGATCAACCCCGAAGTCTTCAAGAAGGCCGGCGTCGACAAGGCGCCAGCCACCCTCGACGAATTCTACGCCGCTGCCGACAAGCTCAAGGCCGCCGGCTTCATCCCGCTCGCCCACGGCGGCCAGCCGTGGCAGGACAGCACCGTGTTCGAAAGCGTGGTGCTGGCGGTGATGGGGGCCGATGGCTACAAGAAGGCCCTGGTCGACCTTGACAGCACAGCCCTGACCGGCCCGCAGATGGTCAAGGCGCTGACCGAACTGAAAAAGGTCGCCAGCTACATGGACCCGGATGGCAAAGGCCAGGATTGGAACCTGGAAGCGGCCAAGGTCATAAACGGCAAGGCCGGCATGCAGATCATGGGCGACTGGGCCAAGAGCGAATGGACCCTGGCGAAGAAAACCGCCGGCAAGGACTACCAGTGCGTGCCATTCCCCGGCACCGACAAGGCGTTCCTGTACAACATCGACTCGCTGGTGGTGTTCAAGCAGAACGACGCCGGCACGTCTGCCGGGCAGCAGGATATTGCCCGCAAGGTGCTGGGCGAGGACTTCCAGAAGGTCTTCAGCAGCAACAAGGGGTCGATCCCGGTGCGCAACGACATGCTTGCCGACATGGGCAAGTATGACTTCGACGTCTGCGCGCAGACCTCCGCCAAGGACTTCCTGGCCGATGCCAAAAATGGCGGCCTGCAGCCGAGCATGGCGCACAACATGGCCACCACGCTGGCCGTGCAGGGCGCGTTCTTCGATGTGGTGACCAACTACATCAACGACCCCAAGGCCGACCCGGCCGATGCGGCGAAGAAGCTGGCGGCGGCGATCAAGGCTGCCCAGTAAGGCTGACGCGAATCCGTTGTAGGAGCGGCCTTGTGTCGCGATGGGCTGCGCAGCAGCCCCATAACCTGCGCACTCGATCTTTCAGGTAGGTATCGACCTTGAGTCCGTTGGGGCTGCTGCGCAGCCCATCGCGACACAAGGCCGCTCCTGCAGGGGAGTGCGGCGCCTTTGAGGTGAACCATGACCACAGCAACCGCCCAACTGCGGGCCTCACCCCTGGACGCGTTACAGCGCTGGCTGCCCAAGCTGGTGCTGGCGCCGAGCATGTTCATCGTCCTGGTGGGCTTCTACGGCTACATCCTCTGGACTTTCGTCCTGTCCTTCACCACCTCGACCTTCCTGCCGACCTACAAATGGGCCGGCCTGGCGCAGTACGCCCGGCTGTTCGACAACGATCGCTGGTGGGTGGCAAGCAAGAACCTGCTGCTGTTCGGCGGCCTGTTCATCGCCATCAGCCTGGTCATCGGTGTAGTGCTGGCGGTCCTGCTGGACCAGCGCATCCGTCGCGAAGGTTTCATCCGCACCATCTACCTGTACCCCATGGCGCTGTCGATGATCGTCACCGGCACCGCCTGGAAGTGGCTGCTCAACCCCGGCATGGGCCTGGACAAGCTGCTGCGTGACTGGGGCTGGGAGGGCTTTCGCCTTGACTGGCTGATCGATCCAGACCGGGTGGTGTACTGCCTGGTGATCGCCGCCGTGTGGCAGGCCTCGGGCTTCATCATGGCGATGTTCCTTGCCGGCCTGCGTGGCGTCGACCCGTCGATCATCCGTGCCGCTCAGATCGACGGTGCCAGCCTGCCGCGAATCTACTGGCGCGTGGTGCTGCCCAGCCTGCGCCCGGTGTTCTTCAGTTCGCTGATGATCCTCGCGCACATTGCCATCAAGAGCTTCGACCTGGTGGCGGCCATGACTGCCGGTGGCCCAGGCTACTCGTCCGACCTGCCCGCGATGTTCATGTATTCATTCACCTTCAGCCGCGGCCAGATGGGCATGGGCTCGGCCAGCGCCATCCTGATGCTCGGGGCGATCCTGGCGATCCTCGTGCCTTACCTGTACTCGGAGTTGCGGAGCAAACGCCATGCATAGCCCTCTCGACAAAGCAGTGCCGAGCCCGAGCCGCATCGCCATCCACGCGGTGCTGTTACTGGCGGTGCTGCTGTACCTGGTGCCGCTGGTGGTGATGCTGCTGACCAGCTTCAAGACCCCGGAAGACATCAGCACCGGCAACCTGCTGAGCTGGCCGGCGGTAATTACCGGCATCGGTTGGGTCAAGGCCTGGGGCACGGTCAGCGGTTATTTCTGGAACTCGATCATGATCACCGTGCCAGCGGTGCTCATCTCCACCGCCATCGGCGCGCTGAACGGCTATGTGCTGTCGATGTGGCGCTTCCGCGGTTCGCAGCTGTTCTTCGGCCTGCTGCTGTTCGGCTGCTTCCTGCCGTTCCAGACCGTACTGCTGCCGGCCTCGTTCACCCTCGGCAAGCTTGGCCTGGCCAGCACCACCACCGGCCTGGTACTGGTGCACGTGGTCTACGGCCTGGCCTTCACAACGCTGTTCTTCCGCAACTTCTACGTGAGCATCCCCGATGCGCTGGTCAAGGCTGCGCGCCTGGACGGTGCCGGGTTCTTCACCATTTTCCGCCGCATCATCCTGCCGATGTCCACGCCAATCATCATGGTCTGCCTGATCTGGCAGTTCACCCAGATATGGAACGACTTTCTGTTCGGCGTGGTGTTCTCCAGCGGCGATTCGCAACCGATTACCGTGGCCCTGAACAACCTGGTCAACACCAGCACCGGGGCCAAGGAATACAACGTCGACATGGCAGCGGCGATGATCGCCGGCCTGCCAACCCTGCTGGTCTACGTGGTGGCAGGCAAATATTTCGTCCGCGGGCTGACTGCTGGCGCGGTAAAGGGGTAAGTCATGGCAACGCTCGAACTTCGCAATGTGAACAAGACCTACGGCAGCGGCTTGCCGGACACCCTCAAGGACATCCAGCTGTCGATCAAGGATGGCGAGTTCCTGATCCTGGTCGGCCCGTCGGGCTGCGGCAAGTCGACCTTGATGAACTGCATCGCCGGGCTGGAGCAGATCACCGGCGGTGCGATTCTCATCGACCAGCAGGACGTCAGCGGCATGAGCCCCAAGGACCGCGACATCGCCATGGTGTTCCAGTCCTACGCGCTGTACCCGACCATGAGCGTGCGCGAGAACATCGAGTTCGGCCTGAAGATCCGCAAGCTGCCCCAGGCCGCCATCGACGAAGAAGTGGCGAGGGTGGCCAAGCTGTTGCAGATCGAGCACTTGCTGGCGCGCAAGCCGGCGCAGCTGTCCGGTGGCCAGCAGCAGCGCGTGGCCATGGGCCGGGCGCTGGCGCGGCGGCCGAAGATCTACCTGTTCGATGAACCGCTGTCCAACCTCGATGCCAAGCTGCGCGTCGAGATGCGTACCGAAATGAAATTGATGCACCAGCGCCTCAAGACCACCACCGTGTACGTCACCCATGACCAGATCGAGGCCATGACCCTGGGCGACAAGGTGGCGGTGATGAAGGACGGCATCATCCAGCAGTTCGGCACCCCGCAGCAGATCTACAACGATCCGGCCAACCAGTTCGTCGCCAGCTTCATCGGTTCGCCACCGATGAACTTCATCCCGGTGCGCCTCACGCAACAGGACGGGCGCCTGCTGGCCTTGCTCGACAGCGGCCAGGCGCGTTGCGAACTGCCTCTGGGGGTAGCCGCTGACGAGCTGGATGGCCGCGAAATCATCCTGGGCATCCGCCCCGAGCAGATTGCCCTGGGTGCAGCCGAGGGCAATGGCCTGCCCGGCATTCGCGCCGAGGTGCAGGTGACCGAGCCCACCGGGCCGGACCTGCTGGTGTTCGTCACCCTGAACCAGACCAAGGTCTGCTGCCGCCTGGCGCCGGATGTGGCGTGCCGGGTCGGCGACAGCCTGAACCTGCAATTCGACCCGGCCCGGGTGCTGCTGTTCGACGCTGCCAGCGGCGAGCGCCTGCACCTGGCCACTACTGCCACGGCCATGAAGGACAATGTGGCGCACTTCAAAGGCCGATAACTCGTCTACACCGTCAAATAAGAACAAGAGGACGCAAAGGGATGGAACAGCGCAAACGCATCAGGACATTAGGTTCGCTCGCCTTGCTCGCACCGCTGGCGATGGCCGCTGGCAGCGGCGCGCAGGCTGCCGAGGCTTTTTCCAGCGAATCGAAGTGGATGACCGGCGACTGGGGCGGCACCCGCACCGAGCTGCTGGAAAAGGGCTATGACTTCACCCTTGATTATGTCGGTGAGGCGGCTGGCAACTTGCACGGCGGCTACAACGACGACAAGACCGCGCGCTATAGCGACCAGTTTGCCCTCGGTGCGCACCTGGACCTGCAGAAAATCTTCGGCTGGCACGACGCCGAGTTCAAGCTGGCGATCACCGAGCGCAGCGGCCGCAACCTGTCCAACGACCGTATCAGCGATCCGCGCGCCGGGCAGTTCAGCTCGGTGCAGGAAGTGTGGGGCCGTGGCCAGACCTGGCGGCTGACCCAGATGTGGATCAAGCAGAAGTACTTCGACGGCGCACTGGACGTCAAATTTGGCCGCTTCGGCGAGGGCGAGGACTTCAACAGCTTCCCCTGCGACTTCCAGAACCTGGCTTTCTGCGGCTCGCAGGTGGGCAACTGGGTCGGCGGCATCTGGTACAACTGGCCGGTCAGCCAGTGGGCGCTGCGGGTGAAATACAACATCACCCCGGAATTCTTCGTCCAGGTCGGCGCCTTCGAGCAGAACCCTTCCAACCTGGAAACCGGAAACGGCTTCAAGCTCAGCGGCAGCGGTACGAAGGGTGCGATCCTGCCGGTGGAAGCGGTGTGGTCACCCAAGGTCAACGGCCTGCCGGGCGAGTACCGCCTGGGTTACTACTACAGCACGGCCAAGGCCGACGATGTGTTCGATGACGTCAACGGCAACCCGCAGGCGCTGACGGGCGAAGCCTTCAAGTCGCACTCAAGCAAGCATGGCTGGTGGGTGGTGGCGCAGCAGCAGGTCACCGCCCATGGCGGCGACGTGAACCGTGGCCTGAGCCTGTTCGCCAACTTCACCGTGCACGACCAGGCCACCAACGTGGTCGACAACTACCAGCAGCTGGGGTTGGTCTACAAAGGCGCCTTCGACGCCCGGCCCAAGGACGACATCGGCTTCGGCGTGGCGCGCATTCATGTGAACGACGACGTGAAGAAACGCGCCGAACTGCTCAACGCCCAGAGCGGCATCAGCGATTACGACAACCCAGGCTTCGTGCCGCTGCAGCGTACCGAGTACAACGCCGAGCTCTACTACGGCTTCCACGTCACCAACTGGCTGACCGTGCGGCCCAACCTGCAGTACATCAAGAGCCCCGGCGGGGTCGATGAGGTGGACAACGCGCTGGTCGCGGGATTGAAGATTCAGTCGTCATTCTGAGAGCAATTGTTGTAAATTTACGCCAATCCACTTCGGTACCCGGCACCCACTGGCCTCCAGTGGTTGTCGGGGATAGGCCGAGACAGCGCTATCTCAAACAACAAGAGCTCTGAACCATGCCCGAACATCCGCTCCATCGCTTCTTTACCTCGCAGCGGCCCCGGCCGACATTCGAGTGGGAGCGTTACCAGCAGCGCGATGTGCTGATCATCGACCATCCCCGTTGCCAGGCGGTGTTCAGCCGCCAGGGTGCGCAACTGCTGCATTTTCAACCAGCGGGTGAACGGCCCTGGCTGTGGTGCGCCGAGCAGTGGCCCCAGGTGGGGGCGATCCGCGGTGGTGTGCCGGTGTGCTGGCCATGGTATGGCCGCCACCCCAGCGAGGACTTGTGGCCGGCCCATGGCTGGGCGCGGCTGCTCGACTGGAAGCTGGTGGACAGCCGCGAGGACGAGGAGGGGGTAACCCTGAAATGGCGGCTGGACCTGTGCGACTGGCAGGTCGACCTGCATGCCCGGCTGGGTAGCCGCATGGAGCTGAGCCTTAGCACCGAGCACCAGGACAGCGAACCATGCCAGCTGAGCCATGCCCTGCTGGCCTACTGGCGCATCAGTGACGTGTCCGAGATAGCGCTGTCCGGGCTCGAGGATATCGAAGGCTACGACCGCCTGAACCGTCAGGCCTGCCGTGAAGATGGCGCGCTGAAACTCAAGGGCGGCTGCCAGAAGGTCTACCCCGGCACGCCGCGGGTGCAATTGCAGGACCCGGCCTGGCAGCGCGAACTTTGCATCGATACCGGTGACAGCGACGACACGGTGGTCTGGCACCCAGGCAATCGCCCGTTGATGGGCGTGACCGGGCGCGAATGCCAGCGTTTCATCTGTGTCGAGGCCGCCAGCGGCAGCGGCGAGGGCTTGAGCCTGGCGCCGGGGCAGCGTGCCCACCTGCGCCTGCAGGCGCACCGGCTCAGTTGAGCTCGTCGTCCTCGATCGGATAGCGGCTGGCGTTGAGGCTTTCCTTGATCTTGCGCAGGTGCGGCTGGAAATCCACGCCGCGCCGCAGGGTCATGCCGGTAGCCAGCACATCGAGCACGGTCAGCTGGATGATCCGTGAGGTCATCGGCATGTAGATGTCGGTGTCTTCCGGCAGCGGAATGTGCAGGCTAAGGCTGCAGGCATTGGCCAGTGGCGAACCGGCAGCGGTCAGGCCCAGCACCGAGGCGCCGTTTTCCCGGGCCAGGCGGGCCACCTCGACCAGTTCGCGGGTGCGTCCGGTGTAGGAAATGATCACGAACAGGTCGCCGGTGTGCGCCACCGAGGCCAGCATGCGCTGCATCAGCACGTCGGCGTGGGCCGACACTGCCAGGTTGAAGCGGAAGAACTTGTGCTGGGCGTCCAGCGCCACCGGGGCCGAGGCGCCCAGGCCGAAGAAGTGGATCTGCCGGGCCTGGATCATCATGTCCACGGCACGGCTGACCTGCTGCGGGTCGAGCTGCTGGCAGGCGCTGTCGAGCGAGGCGATGGCACTGGCGAAGATCTTCTGGGTGTAGGCGGCCGGGTCATCGTCAGCCTCCACCGCGCGGCTGACGTAGGCGGCGCCGCTGGCCAGGCTCTGCGCCAGCTGCAGCTTGAGCTCGGGGTAGCCGCTGACGCCGAACGAGCGGCAGAAGCGGTTGACGGTAGGTTCGCTGACCTTGGCCGCCTGAGCCAGCGCAGCGATGCTGAAACGGGTTGCTTGTTGCGGGTTGAGCAGGATGACTTCGGCGACTTTGCGTTCGGCCTTGTTCAGCTCGTCGAGGCGGCCCTGGATTTGTTCCAGGAGGTTTCGCACGCGGTCCATGGGTGTGTCCTTGGGTCGGGAAGACAGCCGGCTGTTGGAGCAGCAGGCTTTTTGCACGGTCGTCTATCGTACTGTCGGCGCGGTTGACGTACCACTTGTCTGTAACACTTGCGTGTAATGTTGTGGTTTTTACTACATTATCCCTTGAAAACCGTATGTGAAAGCGGTATTCCTAGACCAACTTTAGGAAAGAACCAACATCATGGCTGCGATCAGTGTCGAACCTTGCACCTTTGCCCTGTTTGGCGCCCTCGGCGACCTGGCATTGCGCAAGCTGTTTCCTGCGCTCTACCAGCTCGACCGGGCCAACCTGTTGCACCCGGAAACCCGCCTGCTGGCGCTGGCCCGCGAGGCCGGTAGCGCGCAGAGCCACCTGGACAGCATCGAAGCGCACCTGCGCCGGCATGTACCCGAGGCCGATATCGAGCCCGCCGCGCTGGGCCGCTTCCTCGCCAGGCTGAGTTACCAGCACCTGGACTTTCTCCAGCCCGAGGGCTACCAGGCCTTGGCTGAGCAATTGCCGGCCGAGCTGCCGCTGATCGCCTACTTCGCCACCGCTGCGGCGGTGTATGGGGCCATCTGCGAAAACCTCGACAAGGTCGGGCTGGCCGCACGCACCCGAGTGGTGCTGGAGAAGCCCATTGGCCACGACCTGGAGTCGTCGCGCCGGGTCAACGATGCCGTGGCGCGGTTCTTCCCTGAGAGCCGGGTCTATCGCATCGACCACTATCTGGGCAAGGAAACGGTGCAGAACCTGATCGCCCTGCGTTTCGCCAACAGCCTGTTCGAAACCCAGTGGAACCAGAATTCCATCTCCCATGTGGAGATCACGGTCGCCGAGAAGGTTGGTATCGAAGGCCGCTGGGGCTACTTCGACAAGGCCGGCCAGCTGCGCGACATGATCCAGAACCACCTGCTGCAGCTGCTGTGCCTGATCGCCATGGACCCGCCCAGCGAACTGTCGGCCGATGCCATCCGTGACGAGAAGGTCAAGGTACTCAAGGCCCTGGCACCGATCACGGGCGAAGGGCTGAGCACCCGTGTGGTGCGCGGCCAGTACATCGCCGGCTACAGCGATGGCAAGCCGGTGCCCGGTTATCTTGAAGAAGACAACGCCAACGCCCAGAGCGACACCGAAACCTTCGTCGCCCTGCGTGCCGACATCCGCAACTGGCGCTGGTCGGGGGTGCCGTTCTACCTGCGTACCGGCAAGCGCATGCCGCAGAAGCTGTCGCAGATCGTCATCCACTTCAAGGAAACGCCGCACTACATCTTCGCCCCGGAACAGCGTTTGCAGATCGGTAACAAGCTGATCATCCGCCTGCAACCGGACGAAGGCATCTCTTTGCGGGTAATGACCAAGGAGCAGGGCCTGGACAAAGGCATGCAACTGCGCAGCGGCCCGTTGCAGCTGAATTTCTCCGATACCTGGCGCAGTGCAAGGATTCCGGATGCCTACGAGCGGCTTTTGCTCGAAGTGATGCGCGGTAACCAGAACCTGTTCGTGCGCAAGGACGAAATCGAGTATGCCTGGAAGTGGTGCGACCAGCTGATCGCCGGCTGGCGTAACGCGGGCGATGCGCCCAAGCCATACGCGGCAGGCTCCTGGGGGCCGATGAGCTCGATTGCACTGATCACACGCGATGGGAGGGCGTGGTATGGGGATATCTGAACTGAAACTGCCAGCGGCTGTGAAGGTACACGAGCTGGCGGATGCCAAGGCTCTGGCCGCAACCCAGGCCCATGACGTGGCCGAGCGCCTGCGCGCGGCCATTGCTGCCAAGGGCCAGGCCTGCGTGGTGCTGTCCGGCGGCCGCAGCCCGGTGCCGTTCCTCGAGAAGCTGGCCAGCGAAAACCTCGACTGGGCCAAGGTCACCGTCAGCCTGGCCGACGAGCGCTGGGTGCCGGTGGAGCACGCCGACAGCAACGCCGGCCTGCTGGCCCGCCACTTGTTCAAGGGCTCGGCGGCCAAGGCCCGCTTCGTTGGCCTTTACCAGCAGGCAGAGAACCTTGATGCCGCCGCGGGCAGGGCCGATGAGGTCCTGGCCGAGCTGCCGCCGATCGACGTGCTGGTGCTGGGCATGGGGGATGATGGCCATACCGCTTCGCTTTTCCCCGCCAGCCCCAACCTGGAGGCCGGCCTCGACCTGGCCAACCCTCGCCGCTGCCTGCCCTTGCTGGCACCGAGCGTACCGCACCAGCGCCTGTCGATGACCCGTTCGCTGCTGGTCAGCTCCGCCTTTACCGCGCTGTCCATACAAGGGCAGGGCAAACTCGCTACCCTGCGCGCCGCGCTGGCTGGCAACGACCTTACCGAAATGCCGATTCGCGCTTTTCTTCACGACCCCCTGGACATCTACTGGTGCCCATGAGCCAAGGATCCACAGTCATGACCACCCTCGAACGCCCACAGCCCAAGCTCTCGATGGCCGACAAAGCCGCACGGATCGACGCCATTTGCGAAAAGGCGCGCATTCTGCCGGTGATCACCATCGCCCGTGAGGAAGACATCCTGCCCCTGGCTGATGCCCTGGCCGCCGGTGGTATCCGTACCCTGGAAGTGACCTTGCGCTCGCAATATGGCCTGAAGGCCATCCAGGTGTTGCGCGAGCAGCGCCCGGAGCTTTGTGTCGGTGCCGGCACCGTGCTCGATCGCGGCATGTTCGCCGCCGTTGAAGCTGCAGGTGCGCAGTTCGTCGTTACGCCAGGCATTACCCAGGACATTCTCGAAGCTGGTGTGGACAGCGAGATCCCGCTGCTGCCAGGCATCAGCACACCGTCCGAAATCATGATGGGCTACGCCCTGGGCTACCGCCGCTTCAAGCTGTTCCCGGCGGAGATCAGCGGCGGCGTGGCGGCGATCAAGGCCTTTGGCGGCCCGTTCGGCGATATTCGTTTCTGCCCAACGGGCGGTGTGAACCCGGCCAACGTGCGTAACTACATGGCCTTGCCCAATGTGATGTGCGTTGGTGGCACCTGGATGCTCGACAGCAGCTGGATCAAGAACGGCGACTGGGCGCGGATCGAAGCGTGCAGTGCGGAAGCGATGGCGCTGCTGGACGCCAACTGAATTAGTTGTGTGCTTTACGGCTTGTGGGGCGCTTGGTCGGCGCCCCTTTTTTTTGCCTGGAGATCTTGCAGCGCCTGTACCGGCCCTTTCGCGGGCTTGCCCGCTCCCACAGGATTGCGCCGCTCTCGGGAGCTGTGCAGTACCTGTGGGAGCGGGCAAGCCCGCGAAGAGGCCGGCACAGGCCAACAAAAAAGCCCGCATCAAACGATGCGGGCTCTCTCATTCATTGCGGTACGGCTCAGGCCGCCTTGGCTTCCTGCAGGCTCAGCGAGCGGTTCAGCGCACTGAACAGTGCCTTGAAGCTGGCCGTGGTGATGTTTTCATCGATACCCACACCATGTACCGGGCGGCCGCCGGCCACGCGCAGTTCGATGTAGGCCGCAGCCTTGGCATTGGTGCCGGCGCCAATGGCATGCTCGTTGTAGTCCATGATCTCCACGGCAATCGGCAGGCCGGCCACCAGCGCCTCCAGAGCGCCGTTGCCTTTGCCGCGCCAGTGCAGGGTGGTTTCGCCTTCACCGGCGACTTCCACTTCCACGGCGCTGTGGCCGTTCTCTTCCTGCAGGCGGTGGCTGACCAGCGCGTACGGGGCGTTGGCCTGGAGGTATTCCTTGTGCAGCAGGCTGTAGATCTGCTGGGCGGTCATTTCCAGGCCCAGGCGGTCGGTTTCACCCTGTACTACCTGGCTGAACTCGATCTGCATGCGGCGCGGCAGGCTGATGCCGTATTCCTGCTCGAGCAGGTAGGTGATGCCGCCTTTGCCCGACTGGCTGTTGACGCGGATTACCGCCTCGTAGCTGCGGCCGATGTCGGCCGGGTCGATCGGCAAGTAAGGCACTTCCCACAGCTCGCCTTCCTGCTGCTTGGCGAAGCCTTTGCGGATGGCGTCCTGGTGCGAGCCGGAGAACGCGGTGTGGACCAGGTCGCCCACGTATGGGTGGCGTGGGTGCACCGGCAGCTGGTTGCACTCTTCGACCACCTTGCGCACGCCGTCGATGTCGGAGAAGTCCAGCAGCGGGTCGATACCCTGGGTGTAGAGGTTCAGCGCCAGGGTCACCAGGTCGACGTTACCGGTACGCTCGCCGTTGCCGAACAGGCAGCCTTCAGCGCGATCGGCGCCGGCCATCAGGCCCAGTTCGGTGGCGGCAATGCCGGTGCCGCGGTCGTTGTGGCAGTGCAGGCTGATGATCACGCTGTCGCGACGGCTGACATTACGGCAGAACCACTCGATCTGGTCGGCGTAGATGTTCGGGGTGGACACTTCCACGGTGGCCGGCAGGTTGAGGATGATCTTGTGCTCGGGGGTCGGGTTCCACACCTCGATGACCGCGTCGCAGACTTCCTTGGCGAATTCCAGCTCGGTGGCGCTGAAGGTTTCCGGCGAGTACTGGAAGGTCCACTGGGTTTCCGGCTGCTGGGCGGCGTACTTGACGAACAGCTTGGCCGCGTTCACCGCGATGTCCTTGACGCCTTGCTTGTCCTGGTTGAAGACGATGCGGCGGAACGACGGGCTGGTGGCGTTATACAGGTGGACGATGGCCTTCTTCGCCCCGCGCAGCGACTCGAAGGTGCGGGCGATGAGGTCTTCACGGGCCTGGGTGAGCACCTGGATGGTGGTGTCATCCGGGATGTGGCCGTCTTCGATCAGCATGCGCACGAAGTCGAAATCGGTCTGCGAAGCGGACGGGAACGAGGCTTCGATTTCCTTCACGCCAACCTGCACCAGGGTCTTCCAGAAGCGCAGTTTCTTCTCCGAATCCATCGGCTCGATCAGCGACTGGTTGCCATCACGCAGGTCGGAGCTGCACCAGATTGGCGCGGCGGTGATGGTCTTCGACGGCCAGGTACGGTCAGGCAGGTCGATGGTCGGGAAAGCGCGGTATTTCTTCGAAGGGTCTTTGAGCATGGTCATGGAAGCAATCCTTTTGTGTGCGGCCGAGATCGGGCCTGCCGAGCGATAACGAGATGAAAGGCGAGGCGACGCGATTCAGCCTGGTAGTCGGGCGCTGACCAGGCAGAGGCTGCGATGTTGTCGGAGCAGGATGAGGGTGCTGAAGGTTTTCATGCCTTCAACCCTAACCAGTGAGGTGGGGGATGGCAAGCGCTCAGGAAAAATTGAGAGGAATGCTTAAAAAAAGCTGAAAGGCGAGATTTTATCGCTGTAATTGTCAGAGTGCTTCTCTATTTTTGCGCAGTATTTTTCGATGGCGCAACACCTTGGAAGCGAGTTGACCTGCTCTGGCCTTATCGCCGGCAAGCCAGCTCCCACAGGATTACCACAGGACTTGAATCCTGCGCGGGACCTGTGGGAGCTGGCTTGCCGGCGATGCAGGCGCCGCAATCTCAGGGCTGGAACGCGCCAATGAAAATCGCCGGATCCACCCGTGCATCATTCAGGCTGACGTTCCAATGCATGTGCGGCCCTGTAGCCCGCCCGGTCGAGCCCACACGGCCTACCACCTCGCCCCGGCGCAACTGCTGCCCCACCTGCACATCGATCTTCGACATATGGCAGAACATGCTGATAAAGCCCTGCCCGTGGTCGACGAAAACCGTACGGCCATTGAAGAAGTAATCACCCACCAGAATCACCTTGCCATTGGCCGGGGTCTTGATCGGCGTGCCGGCCGGCACCGCGAAGTCCAGCCCCGCATGTGGGTTGCGTTCTTCACCGTTGAAGAAACGGCGCACGCCGAACTTGCTCGAGAGCGGGCCACTGACCGGCTTGTCGAGGATCAGGTTGCTCGGCAGGGTCGGGCTGAAGCTGCGGTATGCCTTGATCTGCTCGGCCAGCTCACGATCGATGCGCTTGAGGTCGGCCGGGTTCGGGTTGACCTGGCGGGTGTTCTTCAGGGTGATGCGCTGTTCGGGATACTTCTTGCTGCCGACCGTGAAGGGCAGGGTACGGCCGCCCTGGCTAAGCACCGCGGTGCCGGGCTTCTGGGTCAGCGGGATGCCAACGATGGCCAGCCAGTTGTCCTGCTCTTTCACCACCAGCACCGGCTTGCCGTCGAAGCGAGCGCTGGGTGCACTGGCGGCGGGGCCGAGGTCGACCACTGCCACGCCGCCGGGTACCGGCTTGTTCAGCGTGCGGGTGATGTAGCTGGCCTGGGCGCCGCCGGCCAGCAGCAGGAGGGAAAGGGCAAGCAGGGGCGCGAGCAGGCGGGGCATGTGTCAGTCCAGAAGTGAGAGGGTGACCGGGGTCAGGTGGTTGTCTTCGACCCGCACCAACAGCTCGCCTTCGTTCAGGCGGGCGGTCAGGCGCTGGCCATTGCGGGTCTGTTCGGCGCTGCGGATGGCCTGGCCCTGTTCGTCCAGCAGGATACTGTAGCCGCGGGCGAGGGTGGCCAGCGGGCTGACCACCTGCAGCGTCTGCAACTGGGCCTGGAAGCGCTGGCGGCGGTCCTTGAGCACCTCGCGCATGGCCCGTGGCAGGCGCTCGGCCAGGCTGTCCAGGCGTTGACCCAGCAGTTTCAGGGTGCGCCCCGGGTGTTGCGCGGCGAGGCGGGTGTCCAGGCGTGCCAGGCGCTCGTGTCGCTGGTTTAGGTTGAGCATGAATGCACGGCGCAGGCGCATGTCCAGGTCGTCCAGGCGCTGGGCCTGTTGGCGCAGGCGCTCGCCCGGATGGCGCAGGCGCCGGGTCAGCGACTCCAGGCGCAGGCGGTCGTGGGTCAGGCGGTTCTGCATGCGCAACAGCAGGCGCCGTTGCAGGCCATCCAGGCGTTGCTGCAGGCCACTGTTGTCGGGGGCCAGCAGCTCGGCAGCGGCAGAGGGTGTGGGCGCGCGCACGTCGGCGACAAAGTCGCTGATCGAGACATCGGTCTCATGGCCCACGGCGCTGACAATCGGCGTGGCACAGGCGGCCACGGCCCGCGCCACGGCTTCTTCGTTGAAGCACCACAGGTCTTCCAGCGAGCCGCCGCCCCGGGCCAGGATCAGCGCATCGAACCCGAGGCTGTCGGCCAGGCGGATGGCGCGCACGATCTGTGCAATGGCTTCTCGGCCCTGCACTGCGGTGGGGATCAGGTTGAGTTCCACCTGCGGGGCGCGGCGACCGAACACACTGATGATGTCGCGGATCACTGCACCGGTAGGCGACGTAATGATGCCGATGCGCTGCGGGTGGGCCGGCAGCGGCTGCTTGCGTTCGGCGCTGAACAGCCCCTCGGCACCGAGCTTTTCCTTCAGTGCTTCGAATGCCAGGCGCAGGGCGCCATCACCAGCCGGCTCGACGGTGTCGAGAATCAGCTGGTAGTCGCCACGCCCTTCGAACAGCGAAACCTTGCCGCGTACCCGCACCGCCAGGCCGTCGCGCAGTGCCTGGCGCACCCGCGTGGCGTTTTGCCGGAACAGTGCGCAACGTACCTGTGCGCCGCTGTCCTTGAGGGTAAAGTACATGTGGCCGGACGCAGGGCGGGCGAGGTTGGAAATCTCGCCTTCCACCCACACGCTGCGGAACACGTCTTCCAGCAGCACGCGGGCGCGGCCGTTGAGTTGGCTGACGGTAAGAACCTCGCGGTCCAGGCCGAGTCGTTCGAAAGGGTCTCTGATCATGGCGGGCATCATAAAGGACATCGGCCCCGGTTGTCTGTCCCGGCCCTATCGCCGGCAAGCCGGCTCCCACAGGTATCGCGCTGGCTTGGGCCTCATGCTGTCCCTGTGGGAGCCGGCTTGCCGGCGATGGGGCCTTTCAGGCCTGCATCGCCGTCACGAACTGGCGCACCATCGAACCTGCATCACGCCTGCAAGCCATCGCCACAGTACTCTCACACCCCCCCTCCAGCGCCACGAAACTGACCGACGCCGGGGCAATCTCGCGCATGCATTCGGGTAACAACGCCACCCCGAACCCCGCCTGAATCAACTGCAACTGGGTGGTCTTGCGCGACAGAACCTGCGCCGCACGCGGGAAAAAGCCCGCCTCCATGCACATCGAGGCCGACAGGTAGCTCAGCCCGCCACGATCCCGATGCGGAATCGATATGAAGCGCTCTTCCCGCAGTTGTTCCAGTTTCACCCTTGATGCGCTGGCCAAGGGATGCCCGGCGGCGACCGCCAGCAGCAGGGGTTCGCTGAACACTTCATGCAGCACCACGCCTTCATGCTGGCGCAGCACCGGCAAGCGCAGCAGGCCGATATCCAACCGCCCGGCAGCGATATCCTCCAGCTGCGCCTCCGACGACTGCTGGGCAATTTCCAGCGAAACCCCTGGGTTGTCGCGCAAGTAGTCGCCCAGGCGAGCCAGCAACGGGCCGGTCAGCGGTACGGTACTGGAGTGGTTCAGGCGCAGGCTGCCCTGCAGCCCTTCGCCAATGTCACGGGTAACCCTCTCGGCCTGCGCCAGGTCGGCCAGCAAGCGCCGCGCCCGTTCCAGAAAGGCCTGGCCAGCCAGTGTCAGGCGCGGCAGGCGCGCGGTGCGTTCGAACAGCGGCGTGCCCAATTGCTGCTCCAGTTCCTTGATCTGCCGGCTCAGCGCCGACTGGGCGATGTACAGCCGCTCGGCGGCAGCGCTGAAGCTGCCGCATTCGGCGATTTCCACGAAGTAACGCAATTGGCGGATCGACGTCATGTCATGCCTTTTCGAGATGAGTGTGGCGACAAAGGCATATTAGTCGGCATGGCTCATGGCTGGCTAACCTTTGCCTGTCTTTCCAGGAACTGCTGCCATGCTCGCCCAACTGTCGTTTTCCGGCCTTGACTGGCTGCCCATCCTGCTTGGTGTCGGCGCTGCCTACATCGTCTTTGGCATCGCCGGTTTCGGCACCGCGCTGGTGGCCGGGCCAGTGCTGATTCACTTCATGCCGCTGTCGCGGATCATTCCGCTGCTGGTGCTGCTGGACTTCGTCGCCGCCTTCGGCAACCTGCTGCCCTCGCGCCGTGATGTCGTGCGCGGCGAGTTGCTGCGGCTGCTGCCGTTCATGGCCATTGGCTGCACGCTGGGTGTGGTATTCCTGCTACAGCTGAAGTCCGACCTGCTGCTGCTGCTGATGGGCCTGTTCGTCACAGGCTATGCTCTGTACGGGCTGGCGGTGAAGGTGCGACCGGCCAGTCTGTCGGGTTTCTGGGCAATGCCGATGGGCACGGCAGGCGGGCTGTTTGGCGCCTTGTTCGGTAGTGGCGGCTTCCTTTATGCCCTGTACCTGAGCGCGCGGCTGGGGGTGAAGGAACAGGTGCGCGCTACCCAGAGCGCACTGATCAGTTGCAGCACAGTGGTGCGTCTGACACTGTTCCTGATCGCAGGCGTCTATGCCGACCAGAACCTGCTGCTGCTCGCCGCCTGCCTGTTGCCGGTAATGCTCGTCGGCCTCTGGATAGGGCGCAGGCTGACCCACCGGCTGTCCCGCGAAGCCTTCGTGCGTCTGGTCACCTGGCTGGTGCTGGCCAGCGGCCTGGCGCTGATCGGTCGCTACCTGAGCGCCTGAGCAGGCGGTAGAATTGCGCCATTACCGCAGTTTTTTCAGGCTTGTCCCGTTCATGAACACCCAGAGCATCATCGTTCCCAAACTGTCTACCGTCCCGGTGCACGAAGCCCGTGCCCGCGCCATCCTGCGCTGGCTGGTGCGCGAGAAAGTCGTCGAGGAACAGTTGACCACCTGTGGCCGCACCGGCAACCGCATGGGCCATGCCCTGGCCGAAGGTGCCCGCAAAGTGGCCCTGTATCCGGAGAAACTGCCTTTCGGCGAACAGGTCAACGGCCTGGAGGTGATGCTCAAGCGCTGCATCTATACCCCTACCGAAGGTTTTCTCGAAGAGGCCGGTTGCCCCGAGTGCCGGCGCGAGGTGGGTGAGCCGCTGTTCGAAAGCCTGGAAGAATGGATGCCGGCGGTGAGCGACAACTTCACCTGCCCGTTGTGCGGCTTCGAAGACGACATCAATGGCTTCATTTACCTGCAGCCATGTGCCTTTTCCAACCTGGGGTTCATCTTCAACAACTGGGGCGAGGCCGGGTTCACCCAGGCCTTTCTCGACAGCTTCGCCGATTGGCTCGACCAGCCGGTGACCGTGGTACAGGTGAAACTGCCACAAGGCTGACCGAAGGCCCTTATTTTGCATTGAGCGGCGCGCCGTGCATGAGTATAATGGCGCGCTTCCATTTTTCCCGCCCGGGAGCCCCCGCGATGCTGCGTATCAGCCAAGAAGCCCTGACCTTCGACGATATCCTCCTTGTACCTGGCTATTCCGAGGTACTGCCCAATGAAGTCAGTCTCAAGACCCGTTTGACCCGCGGCATCGAGCTGAACATTCCGCTGGTTTCCGCCGCCATGGATACCGTGACCGAAGCGCGCCTGGCCATTGCCATGGCCCAGGAAGGCGGCATCGGCATCATCCACAAGAACATGACCATCGAACAGCAGGCCAGCGAAGTCCGCAAGGTCAAGAAGTTCGAGGCTGGCGTGGTCAAGGACCCGATCACCATCGACGCCGACGCCACCGTGCGCGACCTGTTCGACCTGACCCGCCTGAACAACATCTCCGGTGTTCCGGTGCTGGCGAACGGCGATCTGGTCGGCATCGTCACCTCCCGTGACGTGCGCTTCGAAAGCCGCCTGGACGCCAAGGTCCGCGAGGTGATGACCCCGAAAGAGCGTCTGGTCACCGTCCGCGAAGGCGCCGACAAGAACGAAGTCCGCGAGCTGCTGCACAAGCACCGCCTGGAAAAAGTCCTGATCGTCGACGACAAGTTCAACCTCAAGGGCATGATGACCGTCAAGGACATCGAAAAGGCCAAGGCCTACCCGCTGGCCAGCAAGGACGACCAAGGCCGCCTGCGCGTCGGCGCCGCGGTCGGCACCGGCAAGGACACCGGCGAGCGCGTTGCCGCCCTGGTAGCTGCTGGCGTTGACGTGGTGGTGGTCGACACCGCCCACGGTCACTCCAAAGGTGTGATCGACCGCGTTCGCTGGGTCAAGGAAACCTACCCGCAAGTGCAGGTGATCGGCGGCAACATCGCCACCGGCGCTGCCGCCAAGGCTCTGGCCGAGGCTGGCGCTGACGCGGTCAAGGTCGGTATCGGCCCAGGCTCGATCTGCACCACCCGTATCGTTGCCGGCGTCGGCGTGCCGCAAATCAGCGCCATCGCCAACGTTGCCGCTGCACTGGAAGGCACTGGCGTGCCGCTGATCGCCGACGGCGGCATCCGCTTCTCGGGTGACCTGTCCAAGGCCATCGTTGCCGGTGCTTCCTGCGTGATGATGGGTTCGATGTTCGCCGGTACCGAAGAGGCTCCGGGTGAAGTCGAACTGTTCCAGGGCCGTTCCTACAAGGCCTACCGTGGCATGGGCTCCCTGGGTGCCATGGCACAGGCGCAAGGCTCGTCCGACCGCTACTTCCAGGACTCCTCGGCCGGCGCCGAGAAGCTGGTACCGGAAGGCATCGAAGGCCGTGTTCCCTACAAGGGCGCCCTGGCCGCGATCATCCACCAGCTGATGGGCGGCCTGCGTTCGTCCATGGGCTACACCGGCAGCGCAACCATCGAAGAGATGCGCACCAAGCCGGAATTCGTGCGCATCACCGGTGCCGGCATGGCCGAGTCCCACGTGCATGACGTGCAGATCACCAAAGAAGCCCCTAACTACCGCGTAGGCTGAGGCTTCAAGCAATACAAGCATGCGGGGCTGTCATGACAGCCCCGCGTCGTTTCCGATTTCCACTGACGAGATTGAGTCATGGCCCTCGACATTCACGCTCACCGCATCCTGATCCTCGATTTCGGTTCCCAGTACACCCAGCTGATCGCCCGCCGCGTGCGCGAAATCGGCGTGTACTGCGAGCTGCACCCGTTCGACATGGACGATGAAGCGATCCGCGAATTCAACCCGCGCGGCATCATCCTCGCCGGCGGCCCCGAGTCGGTCCACGAAGCCAACAGCCCGCGCGCCCCGCAGGCAGTGTTCGACCTGAACGTACCAGTGCTGGGCATCTGCTACGGCATGCAGACCATGGCCGAGCAGATGGGCGGCAAGGTCGAAGGTTCCGACCTGCGTGAATTCGGTTATGCCCGCGTGGACGTGGTCGGCAAGAGCCGCCTGCTCGACGGCATCGAAGACCACATCGACGCCGACGGCGTGCTGGGCCTGGACGTGTGGATGAGCCACGGCGACAAGGTCACCCAGATGCCGGGCAACTTCCACGTGCTGGCCAGCACCCCGAGCTGCCCGATCGCCGGCATGTTCGACGACGCGCGCGGCTACTACGGCGTGCAGTTCCATCCGGAAGTGACCCACACCAAGCAGGGCGGTCGCATCCTGTCCCGCTTCGTGCAGGACATCTGCGGCTGTGAAGCCCTGTGGACTCCGTCCAACATCGTCGAAGACGCCATTGCCCAGGTGCGTGAGCAGGTCGGTTCGGCCAACGTTTTGCTGGGCCTGTCCGGCGGTGTCGACAGCTCCGTCGTTGCCGCACTGCTGCACCGCGCCATCGGCGACCAGCTGACCTGCGTATTCGTCGACAACGGCCTGCTGCGCCTGCACGAAGGCGACCAGGTGATGGCCATGTTCAAGGAGAACATGGGCGTCAAGGTCATCCGCGCCGACGCTGAAAAGCAGTTCCTCGACAACCTGGCCGGCGAAGCCGACCCGGAGAAGAAGCGCAAGATCATCGGCCGCACCTTCATCGACGTGTTCGATGCCGAAGCCAGCAAGCTGGAAAATATCCAGTTCCTCGCCCAAGGCACCATTTACCCGGACGTGATCGAATCGGCCGGTGCGAAAAGCGGCAAGGCCCACGTGATCAAGTCGCACCACAACGTCGGTGGCCTTCCGGAGGAAATGAACCTCAAGCTGGTCGAGCCGCTGCGTGAACTGTTCAAGGACGAAGTGCGCAAGATCGGCCTGGAGCTGGGCCTGCCGTACGACATGGTCTACCGCCACCCCTTCCCGGGCCCGGGCCTGGGCGTGCGTATCCTCGGTGAAGTGAAGAAGGAATACGCCGACATCCTGCGTCGTGCCGACCACATCTTCATCGAAGAGCTGCGCAAGGCCGACTGGTACCACAAGACCAGCCAGGCATTCGTGGTGTTCCAGCCGGTCAAGTCGGTTGGCGTTGTTGGCGACGGCCGTCGCTACGCCTGGGTCGTGGCACTGCGTGCCGTCGAGACCGTGGACTTCATGACCGCACGTTGGGCGCACCTGCCGTACGAACTGCTGGAAACCGTCAGCGGCCGTATCATCAACGAAATCGACGGTATCTCGCGCGTTACCTACGACGTGTCGAGCAAGCCGCCAGCGACCATCGAGTGGGAATGATCCCGCCTCGCGGTTAATGAAACGGGCCTGCATTGCAGGCCCGTTTTTTTTGGCCAAGCCCTACTCGGCCCCGGGAGAATGCCCGAAATACGCCTTGTAGGCATGGCAGAAGTTGGCAGGGTTGGCGTAGCCAACATGGTAGGCAACCTGCGATACCTGCCATCGACGCTCCAGCAGAAGGGCGCGGGCCAGTTCCATTCTTTGTTGCCGAACGTATTGCAGGAGCGACCGGCCATACTCGTGGCTGAATGCGCGGCGCATGGTAGTTTCGCTCACCCCCAATTGGCGAGCGAGGGCGGCAGCAGTGGGCGGGGCGTTCAGGTTTTCGTCGAGCTGGCGGCGCGTTTCAACGGCCAGATCGCGGCGCCCCCGGTCCTGAATCTTCTCGACAGACCTGTGCCCGATCAGGTGGCTGGCCAGCTCCAGCACGATGGCCAGGCTCAGGCTCTCGCAATGCAGGCGCCTGAGCCCGCCGGTGTAGGGCGACAGATAGAGCTGCTGGAACAGGCGGCTCACCGCTGGGCACTGCGGCAACTGGTCGAAGCGCATGCCATCGGCGACCAGCGCCAGCAGAGGCTTCAACTGCGCGTCGTCCCGGGCCAGCTCGTGCAGGTAATCGCCAGCAATACGTACCCCGGCCATGCGGGCGTGACTGTTGGCGGGCAATTGGTCCTGCGCTTCCAGGCTTTCACCAAGGCCCAGCATGTGCAATTGGCCTGGGGCATAACTGTTGAGCCTTCCGTCCACCGTGTGCTGCCACGCCCCGTCGAACACCTGCACGATGCACAGGCTTTGCGGCAGCACCTTGTCGATTCTCAGCGGCTCCGGAAATTGCAGGTTGCAATCGAAGTACTGCAACCCGTCGTGTACCGTCTGCGCCCGATAGTGGCCGGACGCGCTGCCCATCACCCGCGCGCTGCTCGCGTCCAGTACACCGGCCTCGGCGAGTGACCCGGGGCTATCGAATGAAAAGTCGGTGTCGAGGTAGGGGCTGATCGATCGCATGTGCGCTAGGCATCCTTGGCTGAGGGCGGCATGGCCGGAAATGGTAACGCGTGCACATTTTCAGCGACAGCCATTGTGCGCACGGTGCTGTCTGTTGTGCGAACCGGTCAGCGGGGTTGGCTAGACGGGCCAGGCTTATTTCAATGGGCGTTTGTTCCGATTCAGGATGGAAAAGACATGCTCGCTTATCGCAAATGGACTGCCCTTCTGGTGGCTGCGCTCAGCCTGTGGCTGGGCCAGGTTCACGCTGAAGAACGGCCGGAAGTGGCTGACCAGGTAGTTGCCTACATGGGGGCGCAAGGTGCCAAGGTGTGGACGCTGCGCATCGGTGAACGCGCCGCCAACGAAGCGCTGGTACAAATCGAGGGCGTCGATCACGACTGGAACATGCGCATCCAGAAAATGCAGGTGGAGAAAACCAGCAGGGATACCCGTTACTCCACCACCGTGGATGGCAAGAAATACGTTGTGCTGATCATCCAGGGCAACTGGGGCGGCGAACTGTATCTGCCGGGTGAGGCTCAGGCAATGCAGGTCGGCTATTCGGAAGGGCTGTCGCATCAGGGCAATGCCCAGGCATTCCTTACCGATTACCTGGCAGCACAGAACACGGAGGCGCAATGACCATGGGCGATTTCAACGACCCGCTGTCCGAACTGTCTGGCTCGCTCGGTCAGGACTATGAGCAAAGCCGTGCCGCCCAGCGCGACCGAGTGATCGCTGAGCTCAAGCAAGTGATCGAGCGCGTGCCCGAGCAGAGCGAGTTCACCAACTCCCGGCGTTACCGGGTCTGGGGGCCAGTATTGTTGCTGGGTTCACTGATCATCACGGCCGTGACATTCAACCCTGAACGCTTGGGGGCGGTTGCAGCCGGTGTCTTCATAACCTTGATTGCAGCGGCGGTGACCTGGCAACACCGTAATGCCGGTACCCAGGTATTCATGCGCCTGACCCGTCGGCAGTTGTTCGTCGATACGCTGGATGCACCGGTAGACCTGGCGGAAGTGGAAGACGTTTCGGTCAAGGATGAAGGGCTGGTCATGGTGCAGACGCTGGAAATGAGCAGCGAAGCCGTCCTGCCAAAGCATCATGTGGTGAAACTGCAGTTCTTCGGTAACCAGGCCATGGTGTTGAAGAAACCGCGACCGCAGATCCGCATCATGTCCGCAGGCCTGGCCAGCAACGGACGCAAGCTGGGGAACGAGGAAGTGCTCGCGCTGCTGGCAGCCTACCGCGATGCGGCACATGCGCAACGGCAACTGGATCTGTTGCAGAACGATGGATAACGGCGAACGCGAAGCCCACCTCGCGTACCTGCAGGCTCAGGCTGATGGCCCCACCGACAGCTTCGTACTGCTGGAGCATTCGCTCGGCAAGGCGCTGGCATGTGCTGTGATTGGCCTGTTGTTCGGCGCGCTGGGCATATGGCTGACCGCTCTGGCGGTGCGGTTCAGTCACAGTGCCAGCAGCGGTGTCATCTGGCTGATGTCTGGTTTCGGCCTCGGCCTGGCCGGCGTCGGGGTGGTGGGGCTGGCCTGTGCCGTCGTGCTATACCGCCGGCACGGCAAGCGGGTGCTGAGCGTGACACCAGATACCCTGTGCTTCGCCAACGCGCAGGCGCCGACCCCACTGCACGCCTTCGACGGCTTCGAGGTCGAGCAGGGTTACTTCACTACCCGGCTGATCTTTACCGTGTCGGCGTTCAGCCATGCACCAGTACTGGCACCGGCCTGTTTCAGGGCGCTGGCCTCGCCTGACGCGGTGGTCGTCGCGGGCGGCTTGCGCGTCAGGCTTTGGTTTTGCACGCCCGTCGTGGCCGGGCGCCGCCTTGGCCTGCAGGAACTGGTGGATCTGCTTTATGCCTATGTGCAAGCGGCCCAGGCCAGGCGTACGTTGGCGCAGCTGTTTCCGGGTGTGGCGCGTCTGGGTGAAGCGGCCAGATGAGCCTGATCGTGACCATTGGCGCTCTGGGGCAATGAAGCGCTTCGGTTGGGGCCTGATCCTGCTGCTGTTGCCTCTTGTGCTGTTTGGCTGGGGTAAAGTGCAGTACTGGCGGGCTGACACGGCGCAGGATCAGGCCCGGACCATACGGCAATGGCTGGCTGCCCCCAGTGAGACGTTGCTACGGCAATTGCCGTGGGAAGCCCGCAAGGAGCTTGCCAGGCATGTCGATACGCGGCAGGCCCTGCAGCGCCAACTGGACCTGCTCAATGCGGATCGCCACTGGGTAAGCGTACGCAAGGTGATGGCCAGTATGAGCTGCTGGCTGGCAGTGGCCGCTTTGCTGGCAGGCCTCTGGGCCTGGCTCAAGCTGAAGTTGGACGCCTGGCGGGCGCTGCGCTCTGCGGCCTATCTTTATGAACGCATGATGGCCAACTGGCAGGCTCTGGGCTGTTGCTTGAGTCTCTACATGGTCATGCTTGCCGGTTCACTGTGCCTGTTGCTGCTCTATGAGGCCAGTTCCGGAGCAAGCCGCGCAGCGCAGGGCGGCATGACGGTGCTGGTCGTGGTGCTGCCGCTGGCCTCAGTCCTGGTTGTGTGTGTTCGCCAGGTCTGGCGAATGCGTCGGCACTGGCCGCTGATGCAGTCTCCAACCGCCAGTTTTCTCGCCCGCCCGCTAGGCAGGCAGGCGACGCCAGCGGTGTGGCAGTGGATCGAGACCTTGGCAACACAACTGCACGCGCCTGTCCCGGACCATATCGTGGTCGGCCTTGACCAAGGTTTTTTCGTCACCAGCGTTCCGATCCTGCTGCAGCCCGGTGGGCAGGTCCTCAGGGGGCGCACGTTGTATCTGCCTCTACCTTGCCTGGCCGCCTTGAGCCAGGCCGAGGCGGCCTCGATCATCGGTCACGAACTGGGCCATTTCAGGCGCCGTGATACGGAGCGGGGCAGCGAAACCAGTGCTCGTTTCAGCCTGATGTGCGCGCATTATTCGGCCATGGTCGGCGACGAGGATGCTCCGCGCTGGGTGGTTCGGCCCACCTTGTGGCTGGCCGGGCAGTTCTTGCACCATTTCCAGCTTGCGGTTCATCACTGGGGGCGTGCACAGGAATTGCTGGCTGATCGGGCAGGTGCCGAGGTCGCTGGCCCGAAGCTGTTCGTACAGGCGCTGTTACGGGTGATTGCCCTGGGTCGGGTGATCGACGGCTTGTTGGTCGCACACGGTGGCAGCAACCTTTTGCAGGCGCTGGCAGCGCACCTGCAAGGCACGCCGTTGCAACTGGGCGAGGAAGTGCTGGGGCTGGCCACTACCCATCCGTTCGATACGCACCCCGACCTCGCCACGCGCCTGAGCAACCTGGACATCCTGCTCGACCCGCAATTGCTGCAGGCCGCCTTGCGCGTGCCGTCCGCTGGTGACCAGCAGTGGTTCAATGACCTTTGTCTGGCTCCAGGCAGCACTTGCGATAGCAAGGCTGCGGGCAGCATCCAAAGAGACTTCACTTAATATTTCCCATTTGCAGGTGTATCGTATTCGCCCTTCATCGCCAGCCATGCTGGCAGCTTGATTGCGCAGAACACGAGGTACCCGCACCGATGTCCTTCACCCGTCGACAAATGCTCAAGGGCCTGACCGGCCTGGTTGTGGTTGGCCTGGGCGCCGGTGGCGCGGCGCGTTACTGGCTGGGCAAGGTCGAAGACGACAATGCCGGCCACGACTACGAGCTGATCGCAGCGCCACTGGACGTCGAACTGGTGCCCGGGCACAAGACCGAGGCCTGGGCCTTTGGCCCGTCGGCACCGGGTACCGAGTTGCGCGTGCGCCAGGGTACCTGGCTGCGGGTGCGTTTCATCAACCACCTTCCGGTCGAAACCACCATCCACTGGCACGGTATCCGCCTGCCGCTGGAAATGGACGGTGTGCCCTATGTGTCTCAACTGCCGGTCAAGCCGGGCGAGTACTTCGACTACAAGTTCCGTGTGCCGGACGCCGGCAGCTACTGGTATCACCCGCATGTCAGCAGTTCCGAGGAGCTGGGCCGTGGCCTGGTCGGCCCGCTGATCGTCGAGGAACGCGAGCCGACCGGGTTCAAGCATGAGCGCACGCTCAGCCTGAAGAACTGGCACGTGGACGAGCAGGGCGCCTGGTTGCCGTTCAGCATCCCGCGTGAGGCGGCGCGCAACGGCACCGCCGGGCGTCTGATCACCATCAATGGCCAGGCCGATTCGGTCACCGAGCTGCCGGCCGGCCAGGTGGTGCGTGTGCGTCTGTTGAACCTCGATAACACCTGGACCTACCGCATCAATCTCAAGGGCAACTGCGAAGCAAGAATCTATGCCCTGGACGGCAACCCGGTAACCCCGCGCCCATTGGACGATGACTACTGGCTCGGTCCAGGCATGCGTATCTGCCTGGCTATCCGTATTCCCGAAGTGGGGGAGGAGATCTCCCTGCGCGACGGTTTCGTGCGCCTGGGCACCCTGCGTTCGGTGGCCAGCAGCGGCGCGCCGAGCGACTGGCCGCCGGCGCTACCGCCCAACCCGATCGCCGAGCCTGACCTGGAGAATGCCGAAAAGCTCAACTTCAATTTCGAGTGGGCGGCGAAAGTCTCGGTCACTACGGACCAGGACAGGCCGTCGAGCATGTGGCAGATCAACGGCCAAGCCTGGGATATCACCGACAAGACCTGCGCCGAGCGGCCGATTGCCACGCTGAAGAAGGGCAAGAGCTACATCTTCGAGCTAAAGAACATGACCCAGTACCAGCACCCGATCCACCTGCACGGCATGAGCTTCAAGGTGATCGGCTCCAACCGCCATGACATCAAGGAGCCGTGGTTCACCGATACCTACCTGCTGGGCAAGAACGAGCGCGCCCAGGTGGCGCTGGTGGCGGATAACCCGGGCACCTGGATGTTCCACTGCCATGTCATCGACCACATGGAAACCGGCCTGATGGCCGCGATCGCG
This sequence comes from Pseudomonas pudica, assembly GCF_015680405.1. Taxonomy (GTDB): domain Bacteria; phylum Pseudomonadota; class Gammaproteobacteria; order Pseudomonadales; family Pseudomonadaceae; genus Aquipseudomonas; species Aquipseudomonas pudica. The sequence continues at coordinate 562 of NZ_JADLJS010000030.1, read as the reverse complement.
GTGGTCTGATGCGCCCGCAGATCATCGATCGCAGTCGCGATCAGGAATTCATGCGCCTGGCCCTGGCCCTGGCTGCCCAAGGCGCGGCCATGGGCGAGGTGCCGGTGGGCGCGGTACTGGTGCAGCATGGGCAGGTGATCGGGCAGGGCTTCAACCGGCCGATCATCGACAGTGACCCCAGTGCGCACGCCGAGATGGTGGCCATTCGCGCGGCGGCGAAATCCGCCAGCAACTACCGGCTACCCGGCAGCACCCTGTATGTGACCCTGGAACCGTGCAGCATGTGTGCGGGGTTGATCGTGCATTCGCGGGTGATGCGGGTGGTGTATGGCGCGCTGGAGCCCAAGGCGGGGATCGTGCAGAGCCAGGGGCAATTCTTCGGGCAGGGCTTCCTGAACCATCGGGTGATGGTGGAGGGCGGGGTGCTGGCGGAGGAGTGCGGGCAGATCCTCAGTGACTTCTTCAAGGCCCGCCGGGCCAAGTCTTGACCTGCACCGGCCCCCGAGGGGGGGTTGGCCCGGCGGGGGCGGGGGGGGGGTTTAACGGGGGGGGGCGGGCCCCC
>NZ_JADLJS010000029.1 GCF_015680405.1 Pseudomonas pudica | reverse complement strand
CTTTCAGCTCTTTCCGAACAACCTAACTTATTGAATTTCAAGAAGTTTGTCGTTCCGATGTCGCTGGAAGTGGGGCGCATTATAAGGGGATTCGAGAGGGCGTCAACCCTTAATTTCAAGAAACTTCAATATCGATGAAAAACAAAGCGGGGAGGCCTAATCGGCCCCCCCGCTTCTGCTCATCCCTTACAAACTAGGGAAGGCAAACTGCGAAGCCTCATGGCTGGCACGTTGCGGCCAGCGCTGGGTGATCGCCTTGCGACGGGTATAGAAGCGCACACCGTCCGGGCCATAGGCATGCAGGTCCCCGAACAGCGAGCGCTTCCAGCCACCAAAACTGTGGTAGGCCACCGGCACCGGCAGCGGTACGTTCACACCGACCATGCCCACTTCGATCTCGTCGCAGAACAGGCGCGCCGCTTCACCGTCACGGGTGAAGATACAGGTACCGTTGCCATACTCGTGATCGTTGATCAGTTGCATGGCCTGCTCCAGGCTGTTCACACGCACTACGCACAGCACCGGGCCGAAGATCTCTTCCTTATAGATGCGCATCTCCGGGGTCACGTTGTCGAACAGGGTGCCGCCGACGAAGTAGCCATCCTCATTACCGGCAACACGGAAGCCACGGCCATCTACCACCAGCTTGGCGCCAGCAGCAAGACCATCATCAATGTAGCCCACCACCTTGTCACGGGCAGCGGCCGTCACCAGCGGCCCCATGTCCAGGCCGCACGAGGTGCCGGCACCAATCTTCAGGGCCTTGATCTGCGGTTCCAGCTTGGCAATCAGGGCGTCAGCCACCTGGTCACCCACGCACACCGCCACCGAAATGGCCATGCAACGCTCGCCGCACGAACCGTAGGCAGCCCCCATCAGAGCGCTCACGGCATTGTCCAGGTCGGCATCCGGCATCAGCACCGCGTGGTTCTTCGCACCACCCAGGGCCTGCACACGCTTGCCGCGCTTGGTACCTTCAGCGTAGATGTACTCGGCGATCGGAGTCGAACCGACGAAGCTCAGGGCCTTCACTTCCGGCGCTTCGATCAGCGCATCCACCGCTTCCTTGTCGCCGTGCACCACGTTGAGGATGCCCTTCGGCAGGCCGGCTTCCAGCAGCAGCTGGGCGATGAACAGGGTCGAGCTCGGGTCGCGCTCGGAAGGCTTGAGGATGAAGGCGTTGCCGCAGGCAATAGCCAGTGGGTACATCCACAGCGGCACCATGGCCGGGAAATTGAACGGGGTGATACCGGCAACCACGCCCAGCGGCTGGAAGTCGGACCAGGCATCGATGTTGGGGCCGACGTTGCGGCTGTACTCGCCTTTCAGCACTTCCGGCGCGGCACAGGCGAACTCGACGTTCTCGATACCACGCTTCAGTTCGCCTGCAGCATCCTCCAGGGTCTTGCCATGCTCTTCGCTGATCATCTGCGAGATACGCGCTTCGTTCTGCTCCAGCAGTTGCTTGAAGCGGAACATCACCTGGGCGCGCTTGGCCGGTGGGGTGTTGCGCCAAGCCGGGAAGGCCGCCTTGGCAGAGTCGATCGCTTCCTGCACGGTCGCGCGGCTGGCCAGCTCGACCTTGCGCACGGCCTGGCCGGTGGACGGGTTGAAGACATCGGCGGTGCGCTCACCCTTGGTAACCAGTTCGCCGTGGATCAGGTGCTGAACAATGCTCATGCAAAACTCCAGATAAAGAAGGTTGAGGCAGGCACGCGATGTGTTCACGCACCTGCCATCAGAATCGGAAAGATCAGTCGATCAGGTTCAGGGTTTCGCCCACTGCGTCGAACAGGCGGTCCAGTTCCTGCGGCGTGGTGTTGAAGGTTGGGCCGAACTGCAGGGTGTCGCCACCGAAGCGTACATAGAAGCCTGCCTTCCACAGTTTCATCGCCGCTTCGTACGGACGCACGATGGCATCACCGTCGCGGGCAGCGATCTGGATCGCGCCGGCCAGGCCGTAGTTGCGGATATCGACGATGTTCTTGGTGCCCTTCACGCCATGCAGCAGCTTCTCGAAGTGCGGCGCCAGCTCGGCGGCGGCCTGCACCAGGTTTTCCTTCTGCAGCAGGTCCAGCGCGGCGATACCGGCGGCGCAGGCTACCGGGTGGGCCGAGTAGGTATAGCCGTGGGGGAATTCCACGGCGTACTCCGGGGTCGGCTGGTTCATGAAGGTCTGGTAGATCTCGCTGCTGGCGATCACCGCGCCCATCGGGATGGCACCGTTGGTCACCTGCTTGGCGATGCACATCAGGTCCGGGGTCACGCCGAAGGCTTCGGAACCGGTCATCGCGCCCATGCGGCCGAAGCCGGTGATCACTTCGTCGAAGATCAGCAGGATGTTGTGCTGGGTGCAGATTTCACGCAGGCGCTTCAGGTAACCCTTCGGCGGCGGCAGCACACCAGCCGAACCTGCCAGCGGCTCGACGATCACGGCAGCGATGTTGGAGGCATCGTGCAGCTCGATCAGCTTGAGCATCTCGTCAGCCAGGGCAATACCGCCCTCTTCCGGCATGCCTTTGGAGAAGGCGTTCACCGGCAGCACGGTGTGAGGCAGATGGTCGACGTCCAGCAGCTGACCGAACAGCTTGCGGTTACCGTTGACGCCACCGAGGCTGGTACCGGCGATGTTCACGCCGTGGTAGCCGCGGGCCCGGCCGATGATCTTGGTCTTGGTCGCCTGGCCTTTCAGGCGCCAGTACGCACGCACCATCTTCAGCGCGGTGTCGGCACACTCGGAACCGGAGTTGGTATAGAACACATGGTTCAGGTCGCCCGGGGTCAGCTCGGTGATCTTCTCGGCCAGCTGGAACGACAGCGGGTGGCCGAACTGGAAGGCCGGTGAATAATCCAGGGTGCCGATCTGGCGAGCCACTGCCTCGGTGATTTCCTTGCGGGTATGCCCGGCGCCGCAGGTCCACAAGCCGGACAGGGCATCGAAGATCCTGCGCCCCTTGTCGTCGACCAGGTAGTTGCCTTCGGCCGCCACGATCAGGCGTGGGTCGCGCTGGAAGTTGCGGTTGGCGGTGTAGGGCATCCAGTGTGCATCCAGCTTGAGCTGGCTGGCGATACCGGCGGTAGCGGTTTCGGGCATGTTCATCGGCGGTTCCTCGGAAGACGATTAGGCAACGATGGATGTTGTTGCAGCTAAATTGGCACGGCGATAAAGTCTGAAAAAGCCAACATTTCTAATCTTCAGACAGGCCCTCACTAAACTAATGAGCCGACGCCCCGATCCACTTGCCCAAGTCAGCGATTTCGACATCCGCCTGCTGAAGATCTACCGCAGTGTCGTCGAGTGCGGCGGCTTCTCCGCCGCGGAAAACGTGCTGGGCATAGGCCGTTCGGCCATCAGCCAGCAGATGAACGACCTGGAGCAACGCCTCGGCCTGCGCCTGTGCCAGCGCGGCCGCGCCGGTTTCTCGCTGACCGAGGAAGGCCGCGAGGTCTACCATTCGGCGCTGCAACTGCTCAGCGCCCTGGAAAGCTTCCGCACCGAGGTCAACGGCCTTCACCAGCACTTGCGTGGCGAGCTGAACATTGGCCTGACCGACAACCTGGTGACCTTGCCGCACATGCGCATTACCCATGCATTGGCCGAACTCAAGGACCGCGGGCCCGATGTGCGCATCCAGATCCGCATGATCGCGCCCAGCCAGGTCGAGCATGGCGTGCTCGATGGCAGCCTGCATGTCGGTGTGGTGCCACAGACCAGTCCATTGTCGGGCCTCGAGTACCAACCGTTGTACAGCGAGCGCTCGCTGCTGTATTGCGCGGTCGGCCACCCACTATTCTATGCCGATGACCAGCAGATCGACGACGACCGCCTCAACAGCCAGGAGGCCATCACCCCCACCTTCCGCCTACCGGCCGAAATCCAGGCGCATTACCAGGCGCTGAACTGTACGGCCAGTGCTTCGGACCGCGAAGGAATGGCGTTTCTCATCCTTACCGGGCGCTATATCGGCTACCTGCCAGACCACTACGCCACGTTCTGGGTGCAGCAAGGCCGCTTGCGTGCCCTGAAGCCCCAGCAACGCTTCTATGACCTGAGCCTCAGCTGGGTAACGCGCAAGGGCCGGCGGCCGAACCTGGTGCTGGAAAGCTTCCTCGAAAGCCTGGCTGCGACACGCTGATGCCAGTCTGTGCCGCAAACGCTTGTCACTTCGGCACAGGCAGGTAATCTTGTCCGACAGCCGCAGCCACTGACCCGTACGGAATCGTCCATGACCCTAGAAGTCCCTGCGCATCGCCTCTCCGCCTCGGGCAAGCCCGCGGGCCGCATCCGCCAGAAGAACGAACAGGCCATTATCCAGGCCGCCGAAGACGAGTTCGCCCGCCATGGTTTCAAGGGCACCAGCATGAACACCATCGCCCTCAAGGCGGGGTTGCCCAAGGCCAACCTGCATTACTACTTCACCAACAAGCTGGGCTTGTACATTGCCGTGCTCAGCAACATCATCGAGTTGTGGGACAGCACCTTCAACGCCTTGAGCGTCGACGACGACCCGGGCGAAGCCCTGAGCCAGTACATCCGCACCAAGATGGAGTTCTCTCGGCGCAACCCGCAAGCTTCACGGATCTTCGCCATGGAGGTGATCAGCGGCGGTACCTGCCTGAGCGAATACTTCAGTGCCGACTACCGCGAATGGTTCCGCGGCCGGGCCGCGGTGTTCCAGGCCTGGATCGAAGCCGGCAAGATGGACCCGGTCGACCCGGTGCACCTGATCTTCCTGCTGTGGGGCAGCACCCAGCACTATGCCGACTTCGCCACCCAGATCTGCCAGGTCACCGGCCGCAGCCGCCTGACCAAGCAGGACATGGAGGACGCGAGCAACAATCTTATCCACATCATTCTGAAGGGCTGCGGTATCAAGCCGGCTGCCTGATCGTCATTTATGCCTTCTACCCTGCTCGACCTCTGCGAGTACCGCGAGGAAATCCGCAAAAGCCGCTTCATCACCCTCGCCGGGCCGATCAGCAGCGCCGCCGACGCGATGAGTTTCATCGAACGCCACAGCGACCTGGCCGCCACTCACAACTGCTGGGCCTGGAAACTTGGCGCCCAGTACCGCAGCAGCGATGACGGCGAACCTGGTGGTACCGCGGGGCGGCCAATCCTCGCAGCCATCGAAGCGCAGGACTGCGACCAGGTGGTGGTGCTGGTGATCCGCTGGTACGGCGGCATCCAGCTGGGCACCGGCGGCCTGGCCAGGGCCTATGGCGGCGGTGCCAACAAGTGCCTGCAACAGGCACCCAAGCGGCTGCTGGTGCAGCGCAGCGAATTCACCTGCAGTTGCAGTTTCAGCGAACTGGCGCTTGTGAAGTTGCGTCTGGCCGAGGTTGACGGCCTGGTCCTGGATGAGCAGTTCACCGCCAATGGCGTGGACCTGCTCATTGCACTGGGTGACGCCCACCTGGCGCCACTGCAGCAGCAGTTGGCCGACCTGAGCCGTGGGCGCATTCTGCTCGAAGCACGTTGACCATTGCCCACAGCAACTGTGGGCCGGCCTGTGGATAAGCTTTGGGCATGTGCCTGCAGCCTAGCGTTTTCAAGGCTTGTAGATCTTTGATCATATTTTGATCACCTTTGATGACAGGCCCAAACTGCGGAAAGCCCGAAAGTTATCCCCATACCGCGGCCAAGCGATGCCGTTTGCGGCGCACCGCGCTTGCACACAATAACTGTGGACCAGCCTGTGGATAACCCGTGCGCCAACAGGCGAGACGCCCGCCCACACAAGGGCACGGGGCGGATGTTCATTTTTTAGCCAACTCGCATGACGGGGCTGCTTTGCAGACCTTACGCGCCACCGAGTTGTATCTCGTAGACGCAGCCTTGTGTCGCCATCGCCGCAATGCAGCTCCAGTTGAATTATCCTCAAATCCTTTTCCTACATTTCTAAAGGAATGTTCCTATGGCTAATTCACGAACAGCCATCATCATCGGCGCGTCGCGCGGGCTCGGCCTTGGCTTGGTGGAACGTCTGCACGAAGACGGCTGGAACATCACCGCCACCGTGCGCAACCCACAGCAGCCAGGCGCCTTGGCAAATGTGCCCGGCGTGCACATCGAACAGCTGGAAATGAACGACACGGCTCAGCTGGATGCCCTGAAGCAGCGCTTGCAAGGCCAGGTGTTCGACTTGGTGTTCGTCAACGCCGGGGTCATGGGCCCCTTGCCGCAAAACCTGGAGACGGTGCAGAGCAAGGACATCGGCGATCTGTTCATGACCAACGCCGTGGCGCCAATTCGCGTGGCCCGTCGCTTGGTCGGCCAGATACGTGAAGGTAGCGGCGTGCTGGCCTTCATGAGCTCGATTCTAGGCAGCGTGACTATTCCTGACAGCGGCGAAGTCTGCCTTTACAAGGCCAGCAAGGCGGCGCTGAACTCGATGATCAACAGCTTCGTCGTCGAGCAACAACGCCCTGATCTGTGCGTGCTGGCCATGCACCCGGGCTGGGTGAAAACCGACATGGGCGGCGAAAACGCCGATATCGACGTGCTGACCAGTACCCGCGGCATGATTGATCAGATCAATGCGCAAAGCGGCAAGGGTGGTCTGCGCTTCATCAACTACAAGGGCGAACCTTTGATCTGGTGATTCACCGGGTCGCAGCCTGGCCGGGCGCAATGCCCGGCCAGGCTCTGTAGAATGGCGGCAACCGTATTTGATCGAGATGACCCACTATGTATGACTGGTTGAACGCCCTGCCCAAGGCCGAACTGCACCTGCACCTGGAAGGCTCGCTGGAGCCCGAGCTGCTGTTCGCCTTGGCCGAGCGCAACAAGATCGCCCTGCCCTGGGCAGATGTGGAAACCTTGCGCGGTGCCTACGCCTTCAACAACCTGCAGGAGTTCCTGGACTTGTATTACCAGGGCGCCGACGTGCTGCGTACCGAGCAGGACTTCTACGACCTGACCTGGGCCTACCTGCAACGCTGCAAGGCTCAGAACGTTATCCACACCGAACCGTTCTTCGACCCGCAGACCCATACCGACCGCGGTATCCCCTTCGAAGTGGTGCTCAACGGTATCAACCAGGCGCTCAGGGACGGTCGCGAACAATTGGGCATCAGCAGCGGCCTGATCCTCAGCTTCCTGCGCCACCTCAGCGAAGATGAGGCGCAGAAAACCCTCGACCAGGCCCTGCCGTTCCGCGATGCGTTCATCGCCGTTGGCCTGGACAGCTCGGAAATGGGCCACCCGCCGAGCAAGTTCCAGCGCGTGTTCGACCGTGCCCGCAGTGAAGGCCTGGTCGCCGTTGCCCATGCTGGCGAGGAAGGCCCGCCCGAGTACATCTGGGAAGCCCTGGACCTGCTGAAGGTCAAGCGTATCGACCACGGTGTGCGCGCCATCGAGGACGAGCGCCTGATGCAGCGCATCATCGACGAGCAGATCCCGCTCACGGTGTGCCCGCTGTCGAACACCAAGCTGTGCGTGTTCGACCACATGAACCAGCACAACATCCTCGACATGCTCGAGCGCGGCGTGAAGGTAACGGTCAACTCTGACGACCCGGCCTACTTCGGTGGCTATGTCACCGAAAACTTCCACGCCCTGTACACGCACCTGGGCATGACCGAAGACCAGGCCCGTCGCCTGGCCCAGAACAGCCTGGATGCCCGGCTGGCCTGATTGACCTGACGCCGGCATGACGGTGTCGCGGTCAACCGACCTGCAACGTCGGCACGCGGGCAATGCGATTGATTTGCTGGATACCCAGCGCAGAGATATGCAATGCCCGCGAGTCCTCGGCTTCGCGCATCCAGCCAGACTGCAGGAACAGCCGGAACAAGGCCTGCCCCAGCACGCCCCCCAGGTGCGGCCCCTGGTCGTTCCACTCGGTGCAGCGGCAGATCACACAGCCACGTTGCTGATTTGGCGCCAAGGCATCGATGTAGACCCCGACCAAAGCCAACTGCGTCCGCCCCTCCTCGCTTACCATCAGCTGTCGACCACTACCCTCCAACCAGCCGGCCACCACCAGACGGTGATACAGCTCACCGGCCAGTTCCCCGCCCAAGTGATCGCCACAGCGACGCGCCCTGCGTATCGACATGGGCAGCGGTGATACCGGCGCCTTGGCCCGCTCCCCCCTGGCGTTCTCCAGCTGGACACTGGCCAGGGCCTCCACCGCTGCCCCGACTTGTGGGGTGGCCAGCCGGAAGTAACGCTTGCGGCCCCGTGCTTCATGCCGGAGCAAACCGGCCGACGACAACAATGAAAGGTGTGCGCAGGCAGATGACGAGGTCAGGCCTGTCATTACCGCGAGCTCGTTGGCCAGCCGCGGCGTGCCGTCGATCAGTGCCCACAGCATGGCACTGCGCTTGGGGTCGGCCATCAGGCTGGCAATCTGGCTGATACTGCTGGCTGCGTTCATGTCCCTGTAACTCCCTGCAAGTTCACTGTGTGGATGCGATGGCCACCCCTGGCAGGGAAGCGCCTCTCGCTGGCACTGGCCTGGTTCGCCAGTATAAGCCGCAAAAAACGCCATTCAGGCAGCACAGCGCGGAGGCACCACCGGCAAAAAAACACTGGGTATGCCTACCCATGGCAAGCAGTGAAACAGTGCGTGAAACCTGTCCGGACCGCGCGGGCAAGCAGCCAGGCCCACATGGCGGGAACAAGGGAGCGACAGGCGGAAAAAACACCGGATGCATCTTCGGACGCGGCCGACAACCAATTTCCACAAATAACGCAAGCCAAAGCGAAGGTTCCACCTGCTTGCGGGCATTGCGCCCCGAGCAGGAAAAACAGGTAGAAAACGTTCTTGGCGACCGTCAGTCAGGACACTGATTCAGGTCATGGCAGGCCGAAGGTGCAGCGCTACACTTCATCCGCTCTCCCCCCTTTGGAGGTATGCCGCGATGAAAATTGTCGTCAGTGCGTCGAGCCGAAACCCCGCCTGCCCCTGGCAGGTCCAGCTCGATCAACACGTGGTCAGTTTCCGCAGCGAGGCCGAAGCGCGCGCCTTCGTCGCCACGCTGGAAACCCGGTTGCAGGCACCTCACCCGCTTATGCGGGAGCCTTGGCCGGCAACCGTCGGGTCAGCAGCGCGACACTGACCACCAGCGCCCCACACAGGCTGATCACCAGCGCCATCGGCACCGCACTGCCATCATGCAGCAGCCCGACCAGCGCTGCGGCACCGGCAGCGACGCTGAACTGCAGGCAGCCCATCAGCGCCGAGGCACTACCGGCCCGTGCGCCCTGCCCGCTCATGGCACAGGCAGCGGCATTGGGGATGATACAGCCGAGGCTGGAAATGCAGACGAACAGCGGAACCAACAATGGCCACAGCTGAGTTGGCCGCATTGCCGCCACACCCAGCAACGCCAGGCCCGCAGCCAGGTAAAGCCACACAGCACGCGCCAGCAGGAACGCTGGCCCGCGCTTGGCCAGCAAGCGTGCATTAACCTGTGCCACCAGGATAAAGCCGGCGGCATTGGTACCGAACAACCAGCCGTAATGCTCGGCTGGCACGCCGTAGAGCTTGATGAACACGAAAGGTGAGCCGGCGATGTAGGCAAACATGCCGGCGATGGCGATACCACCGGTCAGGGCATGGCCGACGAATACCCGGTCAGCGAAGAGGCGCAGGTACTGGCGCAAGGCGCCAGACAGCGGTTGCCGCGGTATGTGCTCGGGCAAGCTTTCCGGCAGGCCCAGGCTGACCGCCAGCAGGCAGCCGGCACTGAACAGGCTCAGGGCGAGGAAGATGGATTGCCAGCCGGCCACGTTCACCAGCACCCCGCCCAGCATTGGTGCCAGGATTGGCGCCAGGCCCATGACCAGCATCAACTGCGAGAACACCTTGGCCGAGGCCACCGGGTCGCACTTGTCGCTGACGATGGCCCGCGACAGCACCATCCCGGCGCAGCCGCCCAATGCCTGGACGAAACGCGCCAGCACCAAGGTGTCGAGGTTGGGAGCATAGGCACAGGCCAGTGACGCCAGAGTGAACAGGGTCACCCCGAACATCAGCGGCTTGCGCCGGCCAAAGCGGTCAGCCACCGGCCCGTAGGCCAGTTGCCCGATGGACAGGCCGAGAAAGTAGGCGGCCAAGGTGGCCTGAACGTGTTTTTCATCGGTGGCGAACGCCTGTGCCATGGCCGGGAAGGCGGGCAGGTAAAAGTCGATCGCCAAGGGCCCGAACGCACTGAGTGCGCCCAGGATGAGCACCATTCGCAGGTTCATCAGGAATCCATAGCAGGCTAAGCAAGTGCTCGATTCTACCTGCTGTGGGCCCTATCGACATGAAAACATTTGCAACAACTTCAAGTGCTGCCGCGGTCTCTGTGGGAGCGGGCGTGCCCGCGAATCAGGCAGCGCGGCGGATGGCACCGGCGGTGCCGGTGTTCGCGGGCACGCCCGCTCCCACAGGCAAGTGTTCAGGCTACTTCGGCCTGATAACCTTCATCGCGAATGGCCGTGAGGATCTGCTCCTGAGCCAACTCGCTCTGCACCCGTACCTGCCTGGCCGCCAGGTCGACCTCCACCTTGGCCGCGGCATCCTGCTCCTGCACCGCCCGGGTCACGGCTTTCACGCAATGGCCGCAGGTCATGCCTTGTACATTGAACACTTGCATGGGGTTACCTCCTTCAGGTTTTGCACGAGTCTCAAGCTTGCCATCGGGGCAAGGTCAAGACCTGTCGACAATAGCCGGGGTGGAAATCCGCGCGCGCGTCGGCCAAGCTGCGCCTTTGATGATCACGCAAGCAGGAGATTTTTCATGTTCAGGGCAGCATTGGGCGTCGTCGGGCTATTGAGCACGCTGGCTGCAGTGCCACCGGCCAGTGCCGAGGGCAACTCGGACTACAGCGTGCTGATCATTTCCCGGGAGCGCCTGGAAGTGGCCACCAGTTGCGAAATCGGCATTTACCTCAACGACCAGCTCTCCGGGCGCGTGTTCCAGGAGCAATCCACCTCGTTCAACCTGCCGCCCGGCCCGGTGGACGTGCGTCTGCGCCTGCTGCCCGGGCAAATGCCCGGCTGCGCTGCGGGCGTCGAGGACCAACGCAGCACACGACTGAACCTGCAGGCGGGCCAGATCAACAAATACCGCATCGCCATGGGGCAATATGGGCTGGAGTTGAAGCGAGCCGGCCTGGGCTATTGACCTTACCTGCGTGGCAAGGTTGATGCTGGAGGCCTGTCCAAGGAGGAGAGCCATGCCCGCATCCACCACATACGACCTGCCGATCTCCGGCATGACCTGCGCCAGCTGTGCCGGCCGGGTCGAGCGCGCCCTGCGCAAAGTCACCGGCGCTGAACAGGTCAGCGTCAACCTCGCCACCGAACAGGCCCGGGTCCAGGCCCCGGCCAATAGCTTGCCCGCCCTGGTCGACGCCGTACGCGAAGCCGGCTATGGCGTGCCTACCCGCACCGTCGAACTGCAGATTGGCGGCATGACCTGCGCCAGTTGCGTCGGGCGTGTAGAGCGCGCCCTCGGCAAGCTGCCGGGTGTTGAACAGGTCAGCGTCAACCTGGCCAGCGAACGCGCGCACCTCGAAGTGCTGGCGGCCCTCGCCGACAACCTGCTGATCGACGCCGTGCAAAAGGCCGGCTACAGCGCCAGCCTGCCGCAAACCGCAAGGGACGACCAGAACGCTGCACAACGCCGCCTGCGTAACGAACGCCTGGCGGTCGGCGCAGCCTTGCTGCTAGCCCTGCCATTGGTGGTGCCCATGCTGGTGCAGCCGTTTGGCGTGCACTGGATGTTGCCAGCGTGGGTGCAGTTCCTGCTGGCCACACCGGTGCAGTTCATTCTTGGCGCGCGGTTCTACGTGGCTGCCTGGAAGGCCGTGCGCGCCGGTACCGGCAACATGGACCTGCTGGTGGCCCTGGGCACCAGCGCCGGCTATGGCCTGAGCCTGTACCAGTGGGCGCAGGCCCCCGCCGGCATGGCCCCTCACCTGTACTTCGAAGCCTCGGCCGTGGTGATTGCCCTGGTGCTGCTGGGCAAGTACCTGGAAAGCCGTGCCAAACGCCAGACCGCCAGCGCCATCCGTGCCCTCGAAGCCCTGCGCCCGGAGCGGGCCGTGCGTCTGGTCGATGGCCGGGAAGAAGACGTGGCCATTGCCCAGCTGCGCCTCGGCGATCTGGTACTGGTCAAACCCGGTGAGCGCTTCCCGGTCGATGGTGTGGTGGAAGAGGGCAGCAGCCATGCCGATGAAGCCCTGATCAGCGGCGAGAGCCTGCCGGTGCCCAAGCAGCCCGGCGACAGCGTCACCGGTGGCGCCATCAACGGCGAAGGCCGGCTGCAGGTACGCACCCAGGCACTGGGCACCGAAACCGTGCTGGCACGCATCATCCGCCTGGTAGAAGACGCGCAGGCGGCCAAGGCACCGATCCAGAAGCTGGTCGACCGGGTCAGCCAGGTATTCGTCCCGGCCGTGCTGGTACTGGCGCTGATCACCCTGGTCGGTTGGTGGCTGGCCGGCGCGCCACTGGAAACCGCGCTGATCAATGCCGTCGCCGTACTGGTCATCGCCTGCCCCTGCGCCCTCGGACTGGCCACACCTGCAGCGATCATGGCTGGCACCGGGGTCGCCGCCCGCCATGGCATCCTGATCAAGGACGCCGAAGCCCTGGAGCGCGCCCATGCGGTCAACCGCGTAGTGTTCGACAAGACCGGCACCCTCACTTCCGGCAGCCCGCGCGTTGTCCACAGCCAGGCGCAGGTGGGCAGCAACGCCGACCTGCACCGACTTGCCGGTGCCCTGCAGCGCGGCAGCGAACACCCGCTGGCCAAGGCGGTACTGGATGCTTGCGCCGAGCAGGGCTTGGACGTGCCTGGCGTTGTCGACAGCCAGTCGCTGACCGGGCGTGGTATCGCCGGGCGCGTGGAAGGCCGCGAGCTGGCCTTGGGCAACCGCCGCCTGCTCGACGAAAGCGCCCTGCCACCCGGCGACCTGGCCGCCAAGGCCCAGGCCTGGGAAGCCGAGGGGCGCACCCTGTCATGGCTGATCGAACGTGGCGCACAGCCGCGGGTGCTGGGCCTGTTCGCCTTTGGTGACAGCCTCAAGCCCGGCGCCGCGCAGGCGATCGATACCCTGCACGCGCAACACATCAGCAGCCACCTGCTGACCGGCGACAACCGCGGCAGCGCCAAAGTGGTGGCCGATGCCCTGGGCATCGACGACGTGCATGCCGAAGTGCTGCCGGCCGACAAGGCCGCGACCGTGGCAGCACTCAAGCAGGATGGCGTGGTCGCCATGGTCGGTGATGGCATCAATGATGCGCCGGCGCTGGCGGCCGCCGATATCGGCATTGCCATGGGTGGCGGTACCGATGTGGCCATGCAGGCCGCCGGCATCACCCTTATGCGCGGCGACCCACGCCTGGTACCGGCCGCCCTGGAGATCAGCCGCAAGACCTATGCGAAAATCCGCCAAAACCTGTTCTGGGCGTTCATCTATAACCTGATCGGCATCCCGCTGGCCGCACTGGGTTATCTCAACCCGGTGCTGGCCGGCGCTGCCATGGCCCTGTCCAGCGTCAGCGTGGTGAGCAACGCGCTTTGGCTCAAGGCGTGGAAACCCACCAGCAACACCCAGGAGGCTCCATGAACATCGGCCAAGCCGCCCGCCGCAGCGGGCTCAGCACCAAGATGATCCGTTACTACGAGTCCATCGGCTTGCTCAAGCCCGCCACGCGTAGCGACAGCGGCTACCGCCTGTACCAGGCGGAAGACCTGCACAGCCTGGCCTTCATCAAGCGCTCACGCGACCTTGGCTTTTCCCTCGAGGAGGTCGGCAAGTTGCTGACCCTTTGGCAGGACCGCCAGCGTGCCAGCGCCGATGTGAAAGCGCTGGCCATGCAACACATCGATGAGCTGAACCGACGCATCGAAGAGTTGGTCAGCCTTCGTGACACCCTCGGTGAGCTGGTTTCCCACTGTCAGGGAGACGACCGCCCGGACTGCCCGATTCTCAAGGACCTGGCCAACGGCGCTGCGGATGGCTGCTGCCACTGAACTGCCCGCAGCCCTTTGGTATGCCATATACGTCCAAACACGACCGAATAGTCACCAAAGACGACTTTACCTAGTAATTACGGGCTTTTTTCCTACATAAAACCCGGATCATGCCGATGCAATAGCTACCTGCCTCGTGTGTCGATAATTAAAAAATCCGGGAGCGTCGATGAACATCAAACAGAAACTGACCTGGGCATTCGCGGTCATCGCCGGCTTGCCCATCGTCCTCGTGGCCACGCTGGTGGTCCTCAACCTGCGCGGCGAAGCCCGCGACGGATTCCTCGAAGGCAGCAGCCGGGAAATCCGCCAGGTCAGCAACGCGATGAACATCTTCTTCCAGGGCATCAACCAGAACGTCGAATACATGGCTGCGCAACCGCTGGTCGCCGCCACGGGCAGCGAGCTGAACAAATACATGAGCGCTACCCCGTCCTACGAACTGGGTGACCAGGCCAGCAAGCTGCTCGACTTCATGACCCGCCTGGCCAATGCGCATCCCAGCTATGCGTACATGTCCTATGGGGTGAGTGACGGCGGTTACGTTGGCTGGCCGGCCGGGCAAAAATTCGTCAATTACGACCCACGCACCCGCCCCTGGTACCAGCTGGCCATGGCCAACCCTGGCAAGACCTTGCGTACCGGCGCCTACTACTGGGCTGCCGACGACGCCGTGCTGGTCAGCACCGTGCGCACCGTCGCCAACCAGTTGGGCAACCCCGGCGGCGTAGTCAACGTCGACGTCTCGCTCAAAGGCCTCACCGAAATCGTCCAGCAGATCAAGCTGGGCGAAAGCGGTTACGTGCTACTGGTGGAAAACAACGGCAACGTACTGGTCGACCCTCGTGACGCCAAGCATAACTTCAAGCAACTGGCGAGCTTTGGCGAGGGGTACGCCGAGCTGGCCAAGCACGGCAAGGGGCTGGCCGAAGTGGAGCTGAATGGCGTGCGCTACATGGCCAACATCTACCCGGACGAACAGCTGGGCTGGACCCTGATCGGCCTGATCGAACAAAGCGAAGTGATGCAGACCACCACCCGCCTGACCTGGTTGATCGGCGTGGTGGCCCTGGTACTGGCTGCGTTGTTCGCTGTGGTCGGTACCACCTTCGCCAAGCTGATCGTGCGCCCGATCAATAGCGTAACCAGCGGCCTGGAAGATATCGCCCAGGGCGAGGGCGACCTGACCCGCAACCTGGAAATCCGTGGCCGCGACGAAACCGCGCAACTGGCCAGTTGGTTCAACCAGTTCCTCGGTGCCATTCGCAGCCTGATCCAGCACATCAGTGCTGCCGCCAGCAAGATCCTCAGCACTTCCAGCAGCTCGACCCGCGTTTCCAGCGATATGGCCGAAGCCGCAGGCCGCCAGCGCGAAGCGGTAGACATGGTCTCCACCGCCTTCCACGAAATGGTCGCCACCGCCAACGAAGTGGCACGTTCCTGCAGCCAGGCGGCGCAGTCGGCCGACAGCGGCCAGCAACAGGCCCGCGAAGGCCAGCAGCAGATCGATGCCGCGGTACATAGCGTCGACCGCCTGAGCCAGGAGATCGAGCAATCGGCGCAGTCGATCCAGCAGCTGGAGCGTGACAGCAACGCTATCCAGTCGATCCTCGGCACCATTCGGTCGATTGCCGAACAGACCAACCTGCTGGCGCTCAACGCCGCCATCGAAGCGGCCCGTGCCGGCGAGCAGGGGCGTGGCTTTGCCGTGGTCGCCGACGAGGTGCGGGCGCTGGCCAAACGTACTGCCGACTCCACGGCCGAGATCGACGGCCTGCTTGGCAACCTGGCCAGCCGCACTGCCGAAGTAGCCGCACAGATGCACGCCAGCCTGGAGGTTTCGCAGCAGTCGGTGAGCCGCATCGGCCTGGCCCGTGACAGCTTCGGGCAGATCCGCGAGTCGGTGGATGTGATCCGTGACATGAACACCCAGATCGCCACGGCGGCCGAAGAGCAGCACCAGGTGGCCGAGGACATCAACCGTCATATCAGCCAGATTCATGGCGATGCGCAGTTGGTGGCGGAACTGGCCCAGGCAGCGCGGATGGATTCGGAGAGCCTGGCCGGGTTGTCCAATGAGCTGGATGCGCTGGTGCGCAGGTTCCGTACCTGATTGATACATTACCTGTACCGGCCCTATCGCCGGCAAGCCAGCTCCCACAGGTACTGCACAGGCCCTGAGTGCAGTGGAATCCTGTGGGAGCTGGCTTGCCGGCGATAGGGCCGGTGCAGGCAAACAATGCCTGATTGCCTAAAGCTTCAACTCCCCCGGCGTCGCGCCGAACAATTGCTTGAACGCCGCAATGTATGCCGAGGTGGAGTCATACCCACACCCCAACGCCGCCTCGGTCACACTCTCCCCCGACTCCAGCAACGCCAGCGACGACAACAGCCGCATACGCTGCCGCCAGTTGCGAAAACTCAAGCCCGTCTCCCGCTGGAACAGCCGCATCAGCGTCTTCTCCGAGCACCCCAACTCTCGCGCCCACTGCTGCAAGGTCTGCGACTGATCCGGGGCAGCGATCAGACCATTGCACAGCGCCAGCAACCCCGGGTGCCGTGGTAGTGGCAACGAAAAACCGACTTCGGGCAGCATGCGCAACTGGTCGAGCAGCACCGCCACCAGCCGCGACTCGGCACTGTCCCCCTCCGGGTAGTCTGCCGGGAACAGGCAGAACTGCTTGATCAGTTCGCGCGCCAGCGGGGTCACTTCCAGTACCCGGCATTGCTCCGGTGCCCACGGGCAGGCATCCCGGCGCACGTAAAGGCTGCGCATTTCGGCCTGCATGGAGGTGACCACTTCGTGTTCGGCATCGGCTGGGATCCACACGCCCCACTGGGGCGGGGCGAAGTAGCTGCCTTCGTGGGTATACACCCCGAGGACGCCGCTGATGGCGTAGGAAAACTGCACCCAGTCGTGCTGGTGGCGGGTGGTCCAGGAGCCGGCGCCAAGGCTTTCGGCTCGTGCATAGAGCGGTCTGGGCAGGTGATCCAGCGCCGGAATGGGGCGGGGGTGTCCGATGATGGGCATGGCGGTTTCTTGTAGTTCTGACCAGACAAGCCTAACAGCTCAGCGCTCGACGATGACGGTCACCCCCTGCCCACCCGCTGCACAGATCGAAATCAACCCCCGCCCCTTCCCCACCCTCGCCAGCAACTTGGCCAGGTTGGCCAATATCCGCCCCCCGGTCGCGGCAAACGGGTGCCCGGCCGCCAGCGAACTGCCCTTGACGTTGAGCTTGCTGCGGTCGATCGCCCCGAGCGGCGCATCCAGCCCCAACCGCTCACGGCAATAATCGGCATCTTCCCAAGCCTTGAGCGTGCACAGCACCTGGGCAGCAAAGGCTTCGTGAATCTCGTAATAGTCAAAGTCCTGCAGCGTCAGGCCATTGCGCGCCAGCAGCCGCGGCACCGCATACACCGGCGCCATCAACAGCCCTTCGCGACCAGTAACGAAATCCACCGCAGCGGTTTCACCATCGACCAGATAGGCCAGCACCGGCAGCCCCTGCTGCTCGGCCCATTCCTCGCTGCCCAGCAACACCAGCGAAGCACCATCGGTCAGCGGTGTGGAGTTGCCGGCCGTCAGCGTGCCCTGCCCGCTGCGGTCGAAGGCTGGCTTGAGCTTGGACAATTGTTCCAGGGTCAGGTCGGGGCGCAGGTTGTTGTCACGGGTCAAAGACAGAAACGGCGTCAGCAGGTCATCCTCCCACCCTTCGGCGTACGCGGCAGCCAGCGCCTGGTGGCTGAGCAATGCCAGCTCGTCCTGTTCGGCACGGCCAATGCGCCAGGCCTGGGCCATGCGTTCGCAATGTTCGCCCATCGACAACCCTGTGCGCGGCTCGCCGTTGCGCGGCAATTCAGGTTTCAGGTGGTGAGGACGCAGCTTGAGGAATGGCTTGAGCCGCTCGCCCAGGTTTTTGCCACGGTTGGCCTGCAGCAGGATATGGCGCAGGCCTTCGTTGACTGCAATCGGCGCATCGGAGGTTGTGTCCACGCCGCCGGCAATGCCGCAGTCGATCTGCCCCAAGGCAATCTTGTTGGCCACCAGCAACGCCGCCTCCAGCCCGGTGCCGCAGGCTTGCTGGATATCGTAGGCCGGCGTCTGCGGCGACAGCCGCGAGCCCAGCACGCACTCACGGGTCAGGTTCATGTCACGCGAGTGCTTGAGCACCGCACCGGCAACCACTTCCCCAATGCACAACCCATGCAGGCGGTAGCGTTCGATCAGCCCTTCGAGGGCGACGGTTAGCATCGCCTGGTTGCTGACCGTGGCGTAGGCGCCATTGGAGCGGGCGAAGGGAATTCGGTTGCCGCCCAGGATCGCGACCCGGCGAAATGAACGCATGCGCTTGTTCCTCCTGAAACAATTTGATCCGTACAGCCTAGGTGTTTTTACCGCATTCGAACGACCTTGCCACAAAGTTGGTCCACACTTTCAAGCTTGCCTTCCGGGAGACCCACTCATGAGCGATCGCTACCTCGGCTTTGCCAACTCCAACCTCGGCCGCCGTCTTGTGGATGCCCTTGGCCTGCCACGCCCGGCGCCGCTGGAGCGCTGGCAGGCCGGCCGCCTGCGCCCGGTCGAAGGTGCCCTGGTACTGGGTGGCGGGCCACTGGCTAGCCAGGTCGAAGCCATTGCCCCGCGGCTGACCGACACGCTTTACAGCTTCAATACCGACAACCTCCGGGCCGAGGCGTGGGTGGCAGGCCTGGGGCCGAAGATCAAGGCCGTGGTATTCGATGCCAGCCACCTGTCCGACAGCGATGCGTTGAAGCAGTTGCGCGAATTTTTTCAGCCTCTGCTGCGCAGCCTGGCACCGTGCGCCCATGTAGTGTTGCTGGGCCGCGCACCAGAAGGCCTCGACGACCCGTTGGCCAGCATTGCCCAACGGGCCCTGGAAGGCTTCAGCCGCTCGCTGGCCAAGGAATTGCGCAACGGTGCGACCGCGCAGTTGCTGTATGTCGGCCCCGGCGCGGAAAACCAGTTGGAAGGCGCCCTGCGCTTCTTCCTCTCGCCCAAAAGCGCCTTCATCTCCGGCCAGGTGCTGCGCCTGCATGCCTGCACCAGCCAGGTCGAGGACTGGACTCGGCCTCTGGCTGGGCGCCGCGCCCTGGTGACCGGTGCCGCGCGCGGCATCGGCGCCGCCATTGCCGAAACCCTGGCCCGGGACGGTGCCGACGTACTGCTGCTGGATGTGCCGCAAGCCAGCCAGGACCTCGACGCCCTGGCCGCGCGCCTGGGTGGCAAGGCGCTGCCCCTGGACATCTGCGCCGGCGACGCGGCAACGCAACTGCTTGCGGCCCTGCCCGACGGCATCGACATCGTGGTGCACAACGCCGGTATCACCCGCGACAAGACCCTGGCCAACATGACCCCGGAATACTGGGACGCGGTGCTGGCGGTCAATCTCAAGGCACCGCAGGTGCTGACCCAGGCGCTGTACGACAACGGCGCCCTGGGTGAAAACGCGCGTATCACCCTGCTGGCCTCGGTCAGCGGCATCGCCGGCAACCGTGGGCAGGCCAACTATGCCGCAAGCAAGGCTGGGTTGATCGGCCTGGCACAGGCATGGGCGCCCCGGCTCGCCGAGCGCGGCGGCAGCATCAATGCCGTGGCCCCCGGTTTCATCGAAACCCACATGACCGCCGCCATGCCGATGGGCCTGCGCGAAGCAGGGCGACGCCTGAGTTCGCTTGGCCAGGGCGGCCGCCCGCAGGATGTCGCCGAAGCCATCGCCTGGCTCAGCCAGCCGGGCTCCGGTGCAGTCAACGGCCAGGTGCTGCGGGTATGCGGCCAGGCCTTGATGGGGGCCTGAACATGAGCCGACACTGGCACGATCTGCACAGCCCGGCTTCGCGCGCCAGCCTTTACCTGCGCGCGGCCAGCAAGCGCACCATCAGCGGCGACCAGTTGCCGGATGACGGCCTGCGCTGTTTCATCCGCGTCCAGCCGGGTAACCTGGCCGCCTATCGACGGCTGTGCCACTTCATCGACGATGGCCGCCTGCCGGGTACTTATCCACATGTCATGGCGTTCGCGCTGCAGTTGCAGTTGATGACCGCACCCAACTTCCCCTTCCCGCTGCTCGGCCTGGTGCACCTGCACAACCGCATCGAAGTGCTTCGCCCACTGGGCGGTGTCGAAGGGCTGCGCTTTGCGGTGCATGCAGGCAATCTGCAAGCGCATGCCAAGGGCGGCACCTTCGATCTGGTCACCGAAGCCGAAGACGGCATCGGCCTGCTCTGGCGCGAGACCAGCCGCATGCTGGTGCGCGGGCTGAAGCTTGAAAGCGAGGCAGGTGAGCCTGCCAAGGACGAACCGCAAGCGCTGCCGGAGGCGACCCGCTGGTACGCCGACAGCGATATCGGCCGGCGTTATGCCAAGGTCTGCGGGGACTACAACCCGATCCACCTCAGCGCAGCCAGTGCGCGGCTGTTCGGCTTCCCCACGGCCATTGCCCATGGCATGTGGAGCAAGGCCATGGCCCTGGCGGCACTGCGCGGGCACCTGCCGCACAGTGGCTATGCCTTCGAGGTGGATTTCCGCAAACCGGTGCGATTGCCATCGGAGGTGGTGCTGGGTGCCAGTGAGGCGGGGACCATGGGAGAGCTGCGGCTGGATGGGCATGGAGGGGTGCTGCATATGGTCGGGCGCTGGGCCCCTCTGTAGGAGCGACCTTGTGTCGCGATGGGCCGCAAAGCAGCCCCGGCGATGCCAGCGGCGCAGCTGATAATTTGGGGCCGCTTAGCGCCCCATCGCGACACAAGGCCGCTCCTACAGGAACCATGCCTCTCCTGGCGGTATACGCTTGCTTTGCATCGGGCCTGCGCAGAAGCTATGCAGCATTAGGAGATCCCCGATGAACCTGCAAGAACTCACCCAACGCCTGCACCAGATCCGCGACAACAACGACTGGCGTGGCTTCCACAGCCCGAAGAACCTGGCCATGGCCGCCAGCGTCGAAATGGCCGAACTGGTGGAAATCTTCCAGTGGCTAAGCGAAGACCAATCACGCCAGCTGCCCGCCGACAAGCTAGCCCACGCAGGCCAGGAAATCGGCGATGTGGTGCTCTACCTGTTGCTGCTGTGCAGCGAACTGGGCCTGGACATGGACCAGGTGGTGCGCGCCAAGCTGGCCGACAGCGAGAGGCGCTTCGCCCGATGAACGACCGTCACTTCGATGAGCTGGCCACCCGCTTTGCCGAAAAAATCTACGGCGGCGCCAAAGGCGCCATCCGCCTGGCCGTGCTGCAAGCCGACCTGGCCGAAGTATTGCCCGACCGCCCGCTGCGCATCCTCGACATCGGAGCCGGGTTGGGTCACATGGCCTTGTGGCTGGCCCAGCGCGGCCATCAGCTGACCCTGGCCGAACCCGCCGCGCCCATGCTAGACGGCGCACGGGCGCGCTTTGCCGAAGCCGGCCAACCGGCCACCTTCATCCAGGCCCCCTGGCAAGACCTGCTCGGCCAGCTGACCGAACCCTATGACCTGGTGTTATGCCACGCAGTACTCGAATGGCTGGCCGAGCCCGAAAGCATCATGCCGGTGCTGCATCAGCTCACGGCCCCCTCCGGGTGGCTGTCGCTGGCGTTCTACAACCGCGACGCCCTGGTCTATCGCAACCTGCTCAAAGGCCATTTCCGAAAGTTGCGCAGCAACCGGCTGGAAGGTGAAAAGCAGAGCCTGACCCCGCAAAAACCGCTTGATCCACGCGAGCTCAGGGCGCAACTTGAACCTATGTGGCAGGTTGAAAGCGAAAGTGGCGTGCGGGTGTTCCACGACTACATGCCCAAGGAATTCCAAGGCAAGGCCGAGCTGCTGGACTTGCTGGAAATGGAACTGGCCTACCGTCGACACCCCAGCTTCGCCGGGCTCGGCCGCTACCTGCACTGGGTCTGCCGCCCCCGCTGACCTGCCCACCGGGAGGAATACATGCCGTACCGTCTGTTGTGCCTGGCCGTGCTGCCGCTTGCCCTGGCTGGCTGCCAGGGCAGCAACCCCTATGTGGCCAGCAGCCGCCCGTTACCACCGGCGCCTGCCCAGGCGGCCAGCACCTTCGATGCCAGTGCCTACCCGACACCAGCCCGTGATTATGGGCACTACCGTAGCTGGAGTTGGCGCAACGGCCAGTTGCCCAGTGGCTCGGTCGATACCGACCCGGGGCAACTGGCAGATGCCGTCAGCGGCGCGCTGGACCAGCATGGCCTGCGTCCCGCCCGGGGCGGCGGCCCCGGCGACTTGCTGGTCAGCGCCGATATACGCCTGGAAAAGCGCTTGCGTCAGGTACGTGACTACGATGCCTACGACCCTTACTACGGCCCGTACCCCTACGGTGGAGTCGGTTATGGCGGCTACCGCCATGGTTATGGTGGCTATGCCAGCGTGCCCATCGTGCGCACCTACGAGGTGCAGGTGATGGTGGTGCGTATCGACCTGTACGACGCCCGCAGCGGCCAGCCGGTATGGAGTGCCAGCGCCGAAAGCGGCAGCGACAAGGACTCGCCGCGTGAACGCGAAAGCGCCCTGCGCGATTCTGTGCACAAGGCGCTCAACGGCTATCCTCCCAGTTGATATCCAACGGAGAACCATCATGTTGCGCCGTCTCGTTCTACTGTCATTCGCGTTATTGCTCGCCGCCTGCTCCAGCAATAACGTCCAGCAGGATTTCGATGCCAGCCGTGACTTTGCCGCCTACCGCAGCTGGGCCTGGCAGGAACCGGGCCTGCAGTATCGCCCGGACGACCCACGAATCAAGAGTGACCTGACCGAGCAGCGCATTCGCCAGGCGGTCGCCGACCAGCTCGACCAGCGAGGCCTGCGCCCGGTACAAGGTGGCGCACGGCCCGACCTGACAGTGCGCGCTTACCTGATCGTCGAGCAGCGCCAGCAACAGATCACCACCAACTACGGCGGTGGCTGGGGGGGCTATTGGGGCGGCTACTGGGGTGGCCCGATGTACAACGAAACCCGCAGCGTCGATTACAAGGTCGCCACCATCCAGATCGACCTGTTCGATGGGCGTGACAGCAAGCTTGTGTGGCGCGGCAGTGCCGAGCAGATCATGAACAACTACCCGCCAAGCCCCGAGGAACGCAACAGCGCGATCCAGAACACCGTGACCAAGGTGCTGGCCAACTACCCGCCGGGGAGCAGGAAGTAACGCTCAAACACAAACTCCATGGGCGCCCCGGACCTGTGGGAGCGGGCATGCCCGCGAAGCAGGCACCGCGGTGGATGGCACGGGCTTCGCCCGTGTTCGCGGGCTCGCCCGCTCCCACAGGGGTCGCGCAAGATTTTCAACGGCAAGTACCTGTGCCAGCTACGACAAAATCCATCCCGGCCACGCCTTTTTCCCTTGCCCGCCCCACTCCCACGCAGGTTCCCGTCTATCTTCACTTAAGGAAACCTGACTGACCGGGTAGATGTGTTCAACATTTGGGAAGGGCGACCTGCCAATGCAAAGCATTGTTCTCCTGCTGTGGCTTGCCTTGTGCTCCGAACAGGATGTGCGTCAACGCCAGATATCCAACATGCTCACCCTTGGCGTGGCTGCCTGCGCCCTGGCCTGGCTTTTCGCCACCGGTCGCAGCTGGATCGGCGCCGATGCCAGCGATGCCGGCTGGGCGCTGGCCATCGTCATGCTGCTGACCCTGCCCGGCTACATGCTTGGCCGTTTCGGTGCCGATGACGTCAAGCTGATGGGCGCACTGGCCCTGGCCACCAGCCCGCAATACGTACTTGGCACCTTCATAGGCGCCGGTGTCAGCGTGCTGCTTTGGCTGCTCACCCGCCGGCGCCTATGGACTTTGCTCAACCCAAAGGTGAAAAAGCGACTGCAGGCCCTGACCGAGGAAATGGGTGACAAGCAGGCGTTCGTCCCCTATGTGCTGGCCGGCTTTCTTCTGACAGCGGTATGGGTCCAATGAGCCAGCCTGTGCTCCGTCGCCTTGTACAAAACTTGTACATATTCACTGGGTGCGACTATTTTTAAACTGCCAGAGCGTCTGGCCCCGGGAGCAGGGCCGTATACGAACAGGGAGTGGATCGTGTCCAGACAAGTGAGTGCATTGAAGGTTTTAGTGGTGGATGACCAACCGGTCATTGTCGAACAACTCTGTGAATTCCTCGAAACCAAGGGCTATGTCTGCGTACCGGCCCATTCTGCTGACGAAGCCATCGAGCGTTATATGGCAGACCCAGCCATCAGTCTGCTCATCTGTGATCTGCACATGCCGGAAAGGGATGGCATCGAACTGATGCGCACCTTGAAGCAGGTCAACGGCAGCCATCGCATGTTCGAAGCCATCATGTTGACCGGACGTGCCGAGAAACAGGATGTGATCCGCGCGCTACGCGAAGGCTTTGCCGACTACTACCAGAAGCCGGTGGAGCTCGATGAACTTCTCGAAGGCGTACGTCGACAGGAAGAGGCGTTGCTGGAACGCCAGCGCAACGTCCACGACCTCGGCGGATTGAATCAGCGACTGCAGGATCTGGCCGAATCGATTGACGAGCTCTACCAGGATTTGGAAAAAGCCCGGGGCCAAGGTACTCATCGACGTGCCACGGATGTGGAAGAAAGTGAAAGCGAGCTGCCAGCGGCGTTCGAGAAGCTGTCGCCACGCCAGCTGGAGGTGGCCCGCCTGGTGAGCAAGGGCAAGACCAACTACCAGATCGCCTGCGAACTGGGCATTACCGAGAACACCGTGAAGCTGTATGTGTCGCAGGTGCTGCGCCTGACCCACATGCACAACCGCACCCAGCTGGCACTGGCACTGACACCCAGTTCGTCGCCGGTGCATCAGCGGTTTACTACCCACTAAACAGGTAGCTTCAAGATTTTGGCGGCTGCGTTGCAGCCCATCGCGACACCTGTGGGAGCGGGCGCGCCCGCGAACACCGGCGCAGCCGGTGCCATGCACCGCGTTGGATTCTTCGCGGGCGCGCCCGCTCCCACAGCGCCCCCTTACATTTGAACGCCAAGCGTCAAAGTCAGCCGAGGCCCGCGGCCCAGGCTGTCCAATGCCACATCCGCCAAAGGCTTGGCCAGCTCCAGCGCCACATTGAACAAGCGCCCATCGCCCAACCGTACACCAAGCGCCGCCGAAGCCAGGTGGGCATCCTCCACAGGCCCCCGGTTATGCCAGGCCTGCGCCGTATCCAACACCACATAGGGCTGCACCAACGCCAGCCAGTTGGCGTGCATGCTGTAGTTCAACTCGTAAGCCACACCCCAGCCCTTGTCCCCGTCTGCCTGGTCGCGCGGGTAGCCACGGCCGAAACTCTGCCCGCCAAACCCCGCACGCTCGCTGTCGGGCAAGCGGTCATCACTCCAGTACAACGCCCCGGACACCACACCCTGCCAGCTACCGAGCAACGTGTCGCTCTGCAAACCGGAAAGCCGCAACCGCAGAAAATCCAGATCGTAGTCGGCATCGCTGCGCGCCCCGAGGTAATCCAGGCCCTGATAGACCCCGGCGCTGACGATACGCAAACGGCCCTCTTCCACCTTGCGCCAGTCGCCCTCGAATGACACAGCACGCACGTAGGTGTCGTAGTTCCGTGCCGATGGCACCCCATCCAACCGGTCCTCGAGGTGCTCACTGACCGAATACACCTGCCCCTGAACCACCATCCATTCATCCGGCCTGACGATCACTGGCTGGCGCAGGCCGATCGCATAGCGATCGCTGTCGATCTTGCGGGTGATGTCACGGCCATCGTCCAGACGAATCCGCGTGCCGGGCTCACTTCGGTAGCGCGAAGCTGACAGCAGCAGCTGGCTGCCGCCCGCGTCCAGGTACTGGCTGTAGGCCAGGCGCTGGTAATGCACCTGGTCAGTCCCCGGCGGCAGCGCCAGGCTGGCCTCGATCTGTTCGGCAAAGCGGGTCTGGGCGTGGCTGGTTGCCGTCAGCAGCGCCTGCGCATCGTCGCGGTTGCCATCAGCCACGGTAACAGCAGCGCTGAATGGCTTGCGCCGCGCACGCACGGTCAACCGAGCGGCACCAGCAGTGGTTTGCGCCACGGCCAGTTGCGGCTCTATCGTTACCCCCGGCAGGCGCTCGGCCAGGCCCATGTAGCGCTCCAGCGTTTCTCGGGTCAGCGGGCGCTCGGTGGCAAGCCGCCCCAGCAGTTGGTGCAGATAGGCGCCGGCCGGGCCGATATCGCCGTCTACGCGGTAATCACGGATATAACCTTCGACCAACACCACGTTGACCCGGCCATCGGCCAACTCCTGCGGCGGCAGGTAAGCGTACGACAACAGGTAGCCTTCCTGCCGATAGCGCTGGGTCAGGCGCGCGGTGTACTGCAGCAGCTCGCCCAACGTGGTCTGGCGCCCGATCAGAGGTTGGTAGTGTTCGCGCAGGTCGCTCAAGGGGAACACCGTGCCGCCTTCGAAGCGCACTTTATGCAGCACCAACGGGGTATTCGCAGGCGACCACGCGGGGCTGTCGCCATCCGCCACGCCCAGCTGCAGGTGAGCGCTGACCGGGCGGTAGGCATCTATCGGCAGGTTGGCGCCGGGCAGACGACGTTCGTACTCATGGCTGTCGAGAAAACCCGGCAAAGGTTCGGCATGGGCCGCAAGCGCCCAAGGCAGCAACAACAGGGGCACGACCAGAGGACGCATAGGGCGCTCCATGTTCCCTTGGGTTGCGGGGCGCCAGCCGGTCACACCCGTTACCTGCAAGCGTAGGTGCTGCCTCGGCCCTCGTCGAACAGCTACTCGCTGACCTGGAACGCCACGCGCGCCGTCTCGCCGCTTTCATCCAGCGCGCTGATTTCAGCCTGGCCTACCTGCTGGAAACGCACCAGCAGGCTGTCCTGACCTTGGGTTTCGCCCAATGGCTGGCCGTTGAGGAACCACCAGCGCCGCCCGCCACCGCCCAGGGCCGACACATACAATTGCAACGGTTCGCTGCTGGTGGCCGGGCGGCGCAGGTTGTCGCCCGCGCGAACGCCCACGATCGAAAGCGGTGGCGCGCTGGCCGGCACCTGCGGCGGGCAGGCCGGGTCGATGGCCGGCAGGCGCGCCGCACGCCGCTCCACGCGTGGCAGCCAAGGCTCCAGCGGGGCGGGCCACAAGGCGATGTCGCGTGTCCTGGCGCCCGGGCAACTGCCATCAACTCGCAGCCCCTGGTCGTTGACCCATACGCTTTCGCGCAGGCCCAGGCCTAGTGGCTGGTCGGCGGCCTGCAGGGTTGGCGGCGTAGTACCGTCCAGGGTCCAGGCGAAACGCTGACGCCGGCAGTTTGGGTCCTTTCTGTTCATCGGCTGGCCCAGCGGCCAACAGATCGCCGCAACGCCGACATTGGCCGGCACCCGCTCCACCGGCACGCTGATGCCACGCTGGCTGTCACGGTTGCTCAGCAGGTCGTGCACCTGCAGCATCAGCGGTGCTGCCGAGGCCAGCCCGAATTGCCCGGGTACCGGCGTGCCATCAGGGCGGCCGATCCATACGCCGATCAGGTAGCGGGGGCCCACGCCGATCGACCAGGCATCGCGAAAGCCATAGCTGGTGCCGGTTTTCCAGGCCAGTTGCGGGCGTTGCACCAGCTCGGCATGGGGGTCGCGGTCGGGGCGTGCCTGGCCGCTGAGGATGCGCCGAATGATCCACGCAGCCCCAGGTGACAGCAGGCGCCGTTCCAGCAAGGGATCCTGCGGTTGCAGGCGCACCCGCGCACTGTTGCCACCCCGCGCCAACGCAGCGTAGCCAGCCACCAGGTCCTCCAGGCGGCTTCCCGCGCCACCCAGGATCAACGACAGGTTGGGCTCGGCCAGGGGTGGCAGTACCAGCGGCATGCCCGCCATGCGCATCTGCGCGGCAAAGCGTTTCGGACCATAGGCCTCCAGTAGCTGTACCGCCGGCAGGTTGAGCGAAAGCGCCAGCGCCGAACTGGCCGACACCGGCCCGCTGAAACCCATCGAGAAGTTGCCGGGGCGATAGTCGCCATAGCGTCGCGGCACATCCTGCAGCAACGACTCGGAATGGATCAGGCCGTCATCCAGTGCCATGCCGTAGAGGAACGGCTTGAGCGTGGAACCCGGCGAACGCAACGAACGCACCATATCGACATGCCCGAAGCGGCGCTCGTCGGCCAGGTCTATCGAGCCCAGGTAGGCACGCACCGCCATGGTCTGAGCCTCGACCACCAGGATGGCGGCGGAGGTGCGCTCCGGTAGCCGTGCGCGCCAGCCCAGCAGCAGGTCCTCGAGGCGCCGCTGCAGCGCGGCGTCGAGCGTGGTGCGGATCAGCGGAGGGCTGTTGGCGCTGTTCAGGCGCCTGGCCAGCAGCGGCGCCAGGGCCGGTTCCTGACGTGGCGCCAGTACCAGCGGCTCTTCGCCTGCCTCACGGATTTGCTGGGCCGGCCACACCTGATATTCGGCCAGGCGTTGCAGCACCTTGTCCCGGGCGCGCTGGGCACGTTCGGGGTGGCGGTCCGGGCGCAGGCGGCTGGGCGCCTGGGGCAGCACGGCAAGCAGCGCCGCTTCGGCCGGGGTCAGGTGCATGGGCGACTTGCCCAGGTATGCCCAACTGGCGGCCGCCACGCCCTGCAGGGTGCCGCCGAAGGGCGCACGGTCCAGGTAGATCTGCAGGATTTCGCGCTTGGACAAATGCCATTCCAGCTGCGCCGTACGCCACAGCTGGCGCAGTTTGCCGGCCAGGGTGCGCTCGTGCGGGTCGAGCAGGCGCGCCACCTGCATCGACAGCGTGCTGCCGCCCGACACCACTCGCCCGCCGCGCAGGTTCAGCCAGGCAGCACGGGCCAGGGCCAAAGGGTTGACCCCGGGGTGGCTGTAGAACCAGCGGTCTTCGTAGGTCAGCAACGCCTGCAGATACAGCGGCGAAACCTCGTCGGGGCTGACCGGGTAGCGCCACACGCCGTCGGCATCGGCAAAGCGCCACAGCGGCGTGCCGTCCTCGGCTAGCACCACCCGGGCCAGGTCGTCGCCGGGCAGGGGCAGCGGCCAGAGGCGGTCGGCCAGCCACAACAGGCCGAACAGCACCAGCAGGCCGATCACCGTGGCGCGCAACAGCCTGCCCGCACGGGTACGCGGCCGCGTTAAGCTTGGCATCGGGAACCGACCTGGCCAGGTAATGGCCAAAGGCTTGGGAACGGCAACATCGCCGATTCGTTCATCAGGAAGCAACTATGCATGTAGAAGGTTTTTTCGAGTGGCTGGGCCAGGCGCTGGGGTCGTTGATCCGCTTCATCGTCGATGCATTGAGCGGGCTGTTCAACCTGCTGGCCAGTGCAGGTGGCAATTTCATCGATGGCCTGGCGCGCACCTTGGGCATGGAGGCCTCGCTGCTCGGCATCCTCGCCCTGATCATCGGGCTGGTGCTGCTGTACTCGGCAATCCGCGCGTTCATGCGCGCCTCGATCATCCTCGGGATCATCTGGCTGCTGCTGGGGTTGTGGGTGATGAGCTGGGTGATTCACTGACATTGAACTGCCCGGCGCAGACCTGTGGGAGCGGCCTCGTGTCGCGAAAGGGCTGCGCAGCAGCCCCAGGATCTCAGCTCCGCCGCTTGAAATGCCGGGGCCGCTTTGCGGCCCTTTCGCGACACAAGGCCGCTCCCACATAGTGCGCGCAAGGCAGGTGCCTAGCGGGCTTTGACGGTCATCTCCCCTTGCCCATCCCCCACGGCCTGCAGGTTTGGCCGGTACATCGATTCGACCTGCGGCGGCGGTACTCGGTAGGTACCCGGGGTCACTGCCCGTGCCAGGTACAGCAGGTGGGTAGTGCCGTAGCTGTCCAGCTTGAGCGCGGCGACGTAGCGGTCATCGCGATACTCCTGGTGCACCACGCTGGCATTCTGCATCGACTCGCGCCATTCCTTCACCGCACTGCTGGCGTTGTCCAGGCTGGCGGCACTCTGCGCCAGGTTCTGGTTTTCCAGCTCCAGGCCTGCCGGCAACAAGTCCACCACCAGCGCATCCGGCACCCGGTCTTCAGCCTTGAGCGCCAGGTGCACCAGCACCAGGTCGCCGCTGCGCAGGTTGTGCAGGTCCAACGGCTGGCCATTCATGCCAAGGTACTCACGGCGGATCTGCATGCCGTTGCCACCGGCCGCAGGCGCCTGGCGTGGGTAGCCCGACAAGGTCAGTTGCTGGTACAGCGTTTCGCTGCCTTGGTTCTGCACACTAAATGGCGAAGCCAGCAACGGGCCTTCGAGCTTCATGCCCGACTCGGCATTGTTGAACTCGCGCACTTCGCCCGCGCTGTCCAGGCGCGCCTGCCACTGGCCTTCCGGTTTGCCCAGCAGGCCACGGCCGGCCAGGAACAGCGCATTGCGCTCCTGGGTCGACAGCCAGCGGTTGGCCGCCAGCTCATCCGACAGGGCGAACAGGCGCTGGTCGACCTGGCGGCTGGCCAGGTTGCTTTCCTGCAGCAGCGCCAGGATCAGTGCCTGGTCGCGCAGGGCGCTACCATAGTCGGCCATCCAGCCTTTACCGCGGCTGATGCCCAGCCCTGCCTGCAGCGCCTGCTCGGCACGCGGCTTGTCGCCCATCTTGTCCAGCGCCACCGCCAGTTGCACCAGCGGCAGGCCAGAACGGGCATCGGCGCGGCGTTCGAACAGGCCACGCAGGGCACCCAGCGGCGCCTGCTGGCTGCGCGACAGCACCAATGCCGCATAGGCCTGCACGGCGAATCGGGTGTGTTCGGCGTTCTCGCTGTAGTCGACTTCGATCAGGTTGCGCTCCTGCAGGTAACGCAGCAGGCGCTCGCTGGCCTTCTTCAGCGCTTCGGCCGGCACACCATAGCCTTGGTCACGGGCGCGCAGCAGGAAGTCGGTGACATAGGCGGTCAGCCAGTATTCTTCTTCGCTGTCCGAGCTCCACAGGCCGAAGCTGCCGTTGTAGCGCTGCATGCCCAGCAGGTGCTCGATACCCATCTCGATCTTGCGCTTGCGCACATCGGCTGGCTCGCCCTTGATACCCAGGCGCTTGAGGCTGTCGGCATCGGCGTACAGCGACGGGTACAGGCCGCTGGTGGTCTGCTCCAGGCAACCGTAGGGGTAGGCTTCGAGGGCACGGATCTGCTCGGCCAGGTTCAGCGGTGGCCGGCTCGACAAGGCCAGGCTGGCTTCAAGCCCGGCGGGTTCGAAGGCGGCCAGGTCTGCTTCAGGCAGGGTCCATGGCTGGTCCTTCAAGGCCACGCGGTAGTGCTTGAGCATCGCCGGGTAGGCCGGGCGCACGCCCAGCGTCCACTCGCGCTCGAACGCACCGGTCGGCTCGTTCGGCAGCTGCAGGCCTGTAACCCGCACATGCACCTTGCCCTGCCCCAGGCCACCTTGGGCCTGTACCGGCACCATCAGCGTCGAGCGCTGGCCTTCAGCCAGGGCTACGTTCTGCACGGCGTTGGCCGCCAGGCTCAGCTGCCCTTCGGTGCTGATTTCAACGTTCAGTTGCTGGGCACGGCCCGACAGGTTGGCCAGGTCCAGCGCAAGGCTGGTGCGGTCGCCACCGGCAAGGAAGCGCGGCGCGGAGAGCTCGGCAATCAGCGGCGCGGCGACCACGGTCTTGCCTTCGGCCATGCCGAAGTGTTCCTCGGTCCAGGCCTGGGCCATCAGCCGCAGTTCGCCATTGAAGTCGGGGATATCGACCGTGGCCTGGCCCTCGCCCTTGTCGTCCAGGGTCACCGGCAGGCTCTGTTGGGCGACGATGGTCACCGTGGTGTTGGGGCGCTTGCCACCCTTGGCCATCGCCGCGTCACCACCGAACGCCAGGCTGGCCAGACGGCCCTGGCCCGCTTCGATCAACTGGCCGTAGATATCCAGCTGGTCAGCACCGTAGGCCTTGCGCCCGAACAGGCTGGCGAAGGGGTCGGGGGTCTTGAAGTCGGTGATGTTGAGAATGCCCACGTCCACCGCCGACAACAGCACATGCACCTGCCTGGGCACGCTGCCATCGGCATTTGCAGCCTTGACCTTTACGGTCAGCGGCTGTTTCGGGCGCATTTTCTCCGGCGCCTGCAGGCTCACCGCCAGCTTGCGATCGGCCCGGTTCAGCGGCAGGTGCAGCACACCTACCGCGCGTTTCGGCGTAGCGTTGGCCTTGCGTTCACCCGGGCGGATGACCAGCGCGCTGATGTACAGGTCATGGCGAGCCCACTGTTTGTCCAGCTGCACATCGAACGTCTTGCCCTCGGCGGGCACGTCGATCTCCTGCCACCACAGCGGGCCATCACTGGACTCGATCATCAGGTAGCCACTGCCGGCCGCGGGCGGCGTTACGGTGACCTTGGCGGTAGCGCCGTCGGCGTAGGCCGGTTTGTCCAGCGCCAGCTTGACCTGGTCCGGCCGCACCGCGCCGCCTTCGGCGTTGTCCTGGGCGCGGTAGCCGGCCCAGAAGCGCGCGCTGGACACCAGCCCGGTCTGCGGGTCTTCCACCTCGACACGGTACGGGCCCCATTCCACCTGGAAGCTCAGCTTGGCGGTGGAGCCGGCCTTGACGCTGACGGTCTCTTCGCTCTGGGTGAGGAATTTCTCGTTGTAGGCGTAGCTCCAGCCATCACTCTGCGAGTAGTTCCAGTAGTAGTCGCGGCGCTCTCGTACCAGCCGCACCTTGAGGTCGTTGGCCGCCAGCTTCTTGCCGTTGCGGTCGGCCACCAGGAACTCGAACTCTACCGGCCCGTCACTGTCGGTTTCCTCGCCATCGAACAGGCCACGCAGGCCTGGCAGGCGCTCGGCCGGCCAGATGGGTTGCTCCAGGCGCCGGGTGATCGGCCGGCCACCGGACTCCTGCAAGCTGGCCTGCACGGTCAGTTGCAGCGGCGAGCG
The DNA here is from genome assembly GCF_015680405.1 of Pseudomonas pudica. Lineage (GTDB taxonomy): Bacteria > Pseudomonadota > Gammaproteobacteria > Pseudomonadales > Pseudomonadaceae > Aquipseudomonas > Aquipseudomonas pudica. The sequence goes on along the minus strand of NZ_JADLJS010000029.1, from coordinate 33,423 downwards.
GGCTTCGGCCCAGCGGCTTTCGATGTCGACCACAGCCTTGCCGGCCTGGTCGAGGGTGACTTCGTCCAGCTCCAGGTCCTGGTTCAGCTCGGTTTCGGTGACCGAGCCGAATTGGTAGCCAGGCAGCGCCGGTACCGCCTCGCGCAGCGGGCGAACATAGGCCTGGCCGCTCAGGCGGTTGCCGGCAGCCGGGGCGCCGTAGAGGTAGCGGCCATTGACCTGGATACGTGCATCCTGATCCGGAGACAACGGTTTGCTGCTGCCTTTGAGTTCCAGCGCCAGGCGCTCGGGCAGGAAGTCTTCGACGAGGAATTCGTACACCTGCTTGCGCCCGCCGCCCAGGTCGAGCAGCAGTTGCCAGCGGCCGGTCGGGGCCTCGCTGGCCAACTGCAGTTGGTACTGGTACAGGCCATTGCCGTCGGCTTCCCAGACGAATTTGCGGCTGACCTGCTCATCCGGGCGACGCACTTCCACGCTTACAGGCTGAGCCTTGACCGGCTTGCCGTCCTGGTCGCGCAGCAGGCCGTTGAGCAACACCGTTTCACCGGGGCGATACAGGTCACGTGGGCCGAAGATGAAGAACTGCAGCGGGTTTGCCTGTGGGCCAGTGATGTCGAACTCGGCCAGGTCCAGCGCCGCGCTGCTCAGGCGCAACAGCGTGGTGTGCACACCCTGGGTGGCGATCAGGGTGTCGGCCTTGGGCGTGATCGGCAGTTGGGCGTGGCCATCGCTATCGGTGCTGGCCTGGGCCAGCAGCTTGCCCTTGTCGTCATGGATTTCCAGATTTACGCCGTTCATCGCCTTGCCACCTTCCAGGGCCTGGGCGAACACATCGAGGCGGTCGCGGTAGCGGTGCGCAGACACGCCGATGTCGCTGAGGGTGAACAGCGTCGCGGGTTGCGAGTAGTCGTAGGTGCCCGAGGCACGCATCACCGCCAGGTACACGCCTGGCTCCTGCAGCGGCTTGATGCCAGCGATCGGCAGCAGCACGGTCTCGCGGGTGTTGCGTGCGGGGTTGAGGTCGAAGCGGCCGCTGTAGACCAGATCGGCCATGTCCAGGGTTTCCTTGGACTGGTAGTAGTACAGGCTGCTGTTGCGCCCCCAGTTGACCAGGAAGGTCGAGAGCATGTCCGGCTTCACGCGGAAGAACTCGACATCGACCTTGTCGACGTTGAGCGCGATCACCGGCAGGCCCTCGGCCAGGCGCGTGGGCAGCAGCGAACCGCGGCTGGCGAAGCCGATGGTCGGCTGCATGTCGCGGGTTTCCAGGCGGGTGATCGATTCCTCTTCCAGCTGCTTGCCGTTGACGGCCAGTAGGCCCTTGTCGACGGTCAGTACCAGTTTGCGCTGCGGCTCCAGGTGGCGCAGGCGCAGCTCCATCTGGTTGTCGGAGAGTTCCCAGGCGCCATCGAGCTTGCCTTTGACGGTGTCGACCAGGTGCACTTTGCTGGCGAACTCCTGCTTGGCATCCAGCGGCGCGGAAAAACTGATCGACAGCGTTGCAGCGCCATCGAGCTGCACTTCGGAAACATCCAGCACCCTCAGCTCGCGGCCCTCGTAGCGTTTGGCGAGTACAGCCGGGTCTTCGCGCTGGGGGGCAGGGGCGGCGGGCGCTGTGGCCGCCGGCTTTTCGGATGGCGCCGGCTTGTCCGGCGTCGAAGAGTCACAGGCACTGAGCAGAGCCAGCGCGCAGGCCAGCAACAATCCTTTGTTGAACATGGAGTAGAACTCTTAGGCAGCGTGTACGTGAGGGCAGCAACTATAGCGCAACTATGGTCGCGCGAATTGGCTGCATGGCCGGTACACTGCTGGCAATTTAGAAAAGCGGGGGCGCTTTGCGCCCCTTTCGCGACGCAAGGCCGCTCCCACAGGTACTGCACAGGCTTCCGGTTTGCACGCCACCTGTGGGAGCGGCCTTGTGTCGCGAAAGGGCTGCGCAGCAGCCCCAGGATTCCCCAGGACACCCGATGACCTCACTGACCACCGACTGGCAGCACCGCCCAACCCACCACAAGGTCTGGGCCCTGGCCGCGCCGATGATCCTGTCCAACATCTCCGTGCCGCTGGTAGCTCTGGTCGACAGCACGGTCATCGGCCACCTTCCCCACGCCCACCAGTTGGGTGCCGTAGCCGTGGGCGCCACGCTGTTCACCTTCATGGTCGGCCTGATGGGCTTCCTGCGCATGGGCTCCACCGGCTTCGCCGCACAGGCCGCCGGCCGTGGCGACGGTGCAGCGCTGCGCCAGGTGCTGGTACAAGGGCTGCTGCTGGCGGTCGGCTTCGCCCTGATGATCGGCTTGCTGGCCCTGCCCTTCAGCCAGCTGGCGCTGCATGCGATGCAACCCAGCGCGGCCCTGCAGCAAGCCACCGAAGACTTCTTCCATACCCGCCTGCTCGGCCTGCCCGCGGCACTGGCCAGCTACGCCCTGGTCGGCTGGTTCCTCGGCACCCAGAACGCCCGGGCACCGCTGGCCATCCTGCTGACCACGAACCTGCTCAACATCGCCTTGAACCTGTGGTTCGTGCTTGGCCTGGGTTGGGGCGTACTGGGTTCGGCGCGGGCGTCGGTGATTGCAGAATGGAGCGCCGCCCTGCTCGGCCTGGCCCTGACCCGCCCGGCCCTGCGCGCCTACCCGGGGCAGATCGTGTGGGCGGCGCTCAAGCACTGGCAGGCCTGGCGGCCGCTGCTGGCGGTGAACCGCGACATCTTCCTGCGCAGCCTGGCGTTGCAACTGGTGTTCCTGCTGATAACCGTGCAAGGCGCACGCCTGGGCGAGGCCACCGTGGCGGCCAATGCCCTGCTGCTCAACGGCCTGCTGTTGACTGCCTATGCGCTCGACGGGTTGGCGCATGCGGTGGAGGCCCTGTGCGGCCATGCCATTGGTGCTCGCGACCGCGACACCCTGCGCCGCTCGCTGGTGGTGGCCGGTGGCTGGTCGCTGATCACCAGCCTGGGGTTTGCCGGGTTGTTCCTGCTGGGCGGGTACCTGTTCATCGATTTGCAGACCGACATCGAGAGTGTGCGGGCAGCGGCCTATCCGTACCTGCCGTACCTGGCATTGCTGCCGTTGATTGCGGTGTGGAGCTATTTGCTGGATGGCTTGTTCATTGGCGCGACACGGGCGCGGGAGATGCGTAATGCAATGCTGGTGTCGGTGGTGATTGCGCTGCCCTTGGGAGTGCTCATGGGTGGGTTTGGCAACCATGGATTGTGGTTGGCGTTTCTCGGGTTCATGGCGTTGCGGGCGGTGACGTTGGGGTGGGTGGGGTGGCGGTTGCAGGAAAAAGGTGGGTGGATTCAGTAATGCCGGGGCCGCTTTGCAGCCCATCGCGACGCAAGGCCGCTCCAACATTGATCAGCGTACGCAGGACTTTGTGGGAGCGGCCTTGTGTCGCGAAATGAGGGCGAAGCCCTCACCTGCGGACTCACAGCCACACACAATCCCAATGTGGATAATCACCAGCCCGCCGCACCAGACCAGCCCGAATGGGATTGGCGATGATGTAGCGCGCCACTGCCCTCACATCCTCCTCGCGGCGCAACGCCCGGTCATGAAAGCTGGTCTGCCAGATATGCCGCCTGTCAGCCCCCACCTTGTACAGCGCACAACTGCTTCTGGACTTGAACTCGCACATCAGCCTACCCAGGCTCAACGGCCCAAGTTCAATAAGCCAATGAAGATGATCCGGCATCAAGACCCACGCCAAAGATCGACACGCCTTGCGCTCTTCGCTGAGCCGCAATTGCTGGATAACTGCTCTGGCGAACAAGAAGTTCTTGAACAACGGTGTTCGGTTGCGAGTGGTTGTGGTGAGCAGGTAGAGACGCCCTGGTTCGGACACTCGGCCACTACGTAAACGATGGGAGCCGGGACTTTCCATGTCATCCTCCTTTGAACATTGCATTCAAAGGTAGCGGCGCTGATGCGATAGCCGAGGACTGGACCATTACCAGGTATGACGCGGTGAGGGCTTCGCCCTCATATCGCGACGCTAGGCCGCTCCCACAAAAAAGCGGGAGCGGCCTGGCGGTTAAGACGACAGGTACGAAGACCGCGTCAACCCAAGGCGCAAGGCATCCAGGAACTGGGTCCGCTCCCGCGCAGTGATCTTGGCGCTGGCGACCTTGTCACGGTAGTGGGTCATCAACTCCTCCGGCGACAGGTGCACATAGCGCAGCATGTCTTCGATGGTGTCGTGGGTCTCGATACCGGCGTGGTACACGCTACCGTCGGCGTTCTGATAGATGTTCACCGAGTCGGTGTCACCGAACAGGTTGTGCATGTCACCGAGGATTTCCTGATAGGCACCGACCAGGAACACACCCAGCAGGTAGTCCTCGCCCTCCTTCACCGCATGCACCGGCATGCTGGTCTCGATGCTCTGCTCGTCAACGTACTGGTTGATCTTGCCGTCGGAGTCGCAGGTAAGGTCCTGCAGCACGGCACGACGCATCGGCTCTTCGTCCAGGCGGTGAAGCGGGATGATCGGCAGTACCTGGCCGATGGCCCAGGTGTCCGGCAGGCTCTGGAACACCGAGAAGTTGCAGATGTACTTGTCGGCCAGCTTGTCGTTCAGCTCGTCCAGCACCTGGCGGTGCGAGCGCTGGCGGGCTTTCAGCGAGTTGTGCAGGCGGCGGCACACGGCAAAGTAGCACTGCTCGGCCAGGGCCTTCTCGGCCAGGCTGATCTTGCCATCGGCATACTGCGCGGCCACGTCACCCATGTAGTGGGTGGCGCGCCAGTAGGTCTCGGTCACCATTTCGATATCGGTCGGGCCGAGCAGGTCGACCAGCCACTGGACGGTCTCGGGCAGGGCTTCCTTGTTCTCGATGGTCGGCACCTCGTCGTTGTGCTTCTCGACGTCGGTCACCTGGATCACCAGCATGGCGTGGTGCGCGGTCAGCGAACGGCCGCTTTCGGAGAAGATGTGCGGGTGCGGCAGGCCCTGCGCGTCGCAGAACTCCTTGAGCATGCCCACCACCACGCCGGCGTAGTCGTCCATGTCGTAGTTGATCGAGCTGGCGTTGCGCGAGTGGGTGCCGTCGTAGTCCACACCCAAACCACCGCCAACGTCGATATGGTCGACCGGCAGGCCCAGCGCACGCAGCTCACCGTAGTAACGAATGGCTTCCTTGAAGCCGTGCTGGTAGTCGGCCAGGTTGGCGATCTGCGAACCCATGTGGAAGTGCAGCAGGCGGATGCCCTGGTCCAGGCCGGCATCGCGGAAGCGCTGTACCACCGAGATCAGCTGAGCGGCGGACAAACCGAACTTGGACTTCTCGCCACCGGTGTCGGCCCACTTGCTCGAAGCCAGCGACGAAAGGCGCACGCGCAGGCCGACCTGCGGCTTGACCTTGAGCTCGGCGGCCTCGTCGATCACCAGGGCCACTTCCGACTCTTTCTCGATGACGATGAACACGTTGTGGCCAAGCTTCTGGCCCATCAGCGCCAGGCGAATGAACTCGCGGTCCTTGTAGCCGTTGCAGACGATGGTGCCGCCCTTCGGCGCCAGCGCCAGCACGGCCAGCAGCTCAGGCTTGGAGCCGGCTTCCAGGCCGATGGAGACGTTCTGCGTGGCGATGATGTTTTCCACCACCGCTTCCTGCTGGTTGACCTTGATCGGGTACAGCGCGGTGTACTTGCTCTGGTACTCCAGGCGCGCGATGTTGGCGTCGAAGGCGCCGGTCAGCTGGCGCACGCGGTCCTGCAGAATGTCGGGGAAGCGCACCAGCAATGGCAGCGACAGGCCGCTCTGGCGCAGTTCGTCGACCTGTTCGAACAGGTCGATCGGCGCGCTTTTCGGGCCGTTGGGGCGTACTTCGACGCGCCCGGCTTCATTGATGGCGAAATAACCAGCGCCCCAATGACGGATGCCATAAACACTGCGGCTGTCGGCCACGGTCCATTGGCTACCATCGTCTTTGCGTGTGCGTCGTACGGACATTCAAGTCCCCTATAGATAAGTCGAAGACACTGCCCCGCAAGGAGGCGGGCGCAGTGTAGAAGCCAAAAATGACGATTCGTCCGCGCCCTGGGGTAGACCCTGGTCACGGCAACGAGTTTAGAAAGCACTGGGCAAAAAATCGCGTGGCCGTATCAGCCGCCGGACTTTTTCGCCTTGAAGCCCTGCCTGGTCAGCTCACCGATCAGCAGTTCGACATGGTCGCCCTGGATTTCGATGACCCCGTCCTTCAGGGCGCCACCAGTACCGCAGCGGCGCTTGAGGGCAGAGGCCAGCTCCTTGAGCTGATCGAGCGGCAACGGCACACCAGTGACGGTGGTCACGGTCTTGCCGCCGCGGCCCTTGCTTTCGCGGCGCACACGGGCAATGCCATCGCCTTCGGGGATGACCTGCTGCTTGCAGGTACAGGCATCTACCGGCTGGCCACAGTCGGGGCAGTGCCGACCGGCGTCGGTGGAGTAAACGAGACCGCCAAGGGCGGCGAAGGAAGAAGCTTTCTTGGCCACTTTTGTTCCTCTGTGCTGAGGACAAAAACTGGTCGGCCCCAGGGGGTTGAGCCCGACCGCGAAGCCCCACTCTGGCAGGGGCGGCGCTACCACCGCAAGACCTGCGGCAGCCCGAAAAGGGCGCGCAGTTTAACGATAAATCCGGCTGTTGCTAAGTACTGGATTGCGGCATTTTGCGAATGTTTTGCGACCCCTTCGCGGGTGAACCCGCTCCCACAGGTACCGCGCAGGTTTCACGACCTGTGAAATCCCTGTGGGAGCGGGTTTACCCGCGAAGGGGCCGGCATGGGCCACGCATCTATTTGAGGCTTGCTTTATAGCGCTGCAAGGCCGCCAACGAGTCCGGGCAATACGGCTTGGTCAGGCTTTCTTGCTCAGCCTGCTCCAGGCCAATGAAGCGCGCCTCGATCACCTCTTCCGGCTGTAACCGCAACGGAGCATCCGACACCGCCGAATACACCGCACACCACAAGTGGTTATCCGGCTGGTCAAAGTAGAACCGCTCATGAAAACGCAGCTCCACACCGTCGATCCCCAGCTCCTCGGCCAACTCCCGCGCCGCCGACTCGGCATACGCCTCCCCGGCCGTCACCATGCCGCCTGCCGCCACATCCCAGTACCCCGGGTACAGCGCCTTGCTCAGGGTCCGCCGGTGCACGCACAGCTCACCGGCACTGTTGAACAGCAGAATGAACGTGCAACGCCCTATCAGGCCGCGCTCGCGCAGCTCGGCGCGGGGCAAGGCCCCCAGCACCTGGTCGGCTTCGTCCACCCAGGTGACCAATTCTCGGTCGGAGGCCGCCCGATGTGCGGCCTCGGTCGGGCTGATAGCCATCATCAACCTTGCGACAGCAGCTGACGCAGGTCGATGACCGCCGCGTTGGCCCGGGAAATGTAGTTGGCCATGACCAGCGAGTGGTTGGCCCACATGCCGAAGCCGCTGCCGTTGAGCACCATCGGGCTCCACAGGGCTTCCTGCGAGGCTTCCAGCTCACGGATTATCTGGCGCACGCTGACCGTGGCGTTCTTCTTCGCCAGCACGTCGGCAAAGTCCACCTCGATGGCGCGCAGCAGGTGCGACAACGCCCAGGCCTGGCCACGGGCTTCGTAGAACACGTTGTCGATCTGCAGCCATGGGGTTTCCACCAACTCCTCGTCCACCTGCGGCGCCTGGCCGGCGACCACCGACTCGGTCTTGAGCGTGGTGTTGAGCTTGACTCGGCCAACGCTGGCCGAAAGACGCTGCGACAGCGAACCCAGGCGGGTGGCCACGTCACCCAGCCAGTTGTTCAGGTTGTCGGCACGGGTGTAGAAGATCGCGCCCTTGTCGCCGGCAGCCAGACGGGTCTGGTAGCGGGTCAGCGACTTGATGCCCTCTTCGAACTCCGACTCGCTCGACGGCAGGATCCAGCTCTTGTTGTCGAAGTTGAAACGCGGTTCGGCCTTGGCCAGGTCGGCGTCTTCGGTCGACTGCGACTGCGAACGGGCGAAGTCCTTGCGCAGGGCACGGGATAGGTCGCGCACCTGGACCAGCACGCCATATTCCCAGCTCGGCATGTTGTCCATCCACAGCCCTGGCGGGAAGCGGTCGTTGGAAATGTAGCCGCCGGGCTTGTTCAGCAAGGTGCCGGCCACGGTCTTGAGGGTTTCGATGGTGGTGTAGCCCACCACCATCTGCTGGCCGGTACGCTCGGCGGCGGCCTGGGCGTTCTGCTGCACCGGGAACAGCTCCGGCTCCTGGCTCCAGTACCAGCCCAGGCCGATACACACCAGCAGGTACAACCCGATCAGAGTCCCCAGGGCACGGCTCCAGAGGCCGCCAAGGTAGCTACGGGCCGCGGCGCCACGGCCGTCGACACGCTCGCGGGGCTCGGCTTTGGCCTCGCGGTTTTTCCAGTCCAGCATGGCTTTGTCCTTAATCAGTCACGACGGTTCAGGGGCTTTGACCACAGGCCTGCGCCAGGGTGCCACGGCAAGCCCGCGTGGCAGCACTATAAAGCAGACACCGCCTTACGCATAAGCGACCAATCGGTCAGCAACTGAATATTCGTTCCGGCAGCTTTGTTGATGCAGGGCACTCACGCACCTGAAAAGAACTGCTAGCATAGAGCCATCATTGCCCCTGCACACCCCAACCTACAAGTAGCCAGGACATGAGCCAAGCAGCCGAGCCGAGCCCGCTGTGCCCCGCCCAACAGCTGTCGCGTAGCGGCCTGCGCAAGGACGACCCGCTCGATCAGGTGCTGCTGCCGCCCCTGCGAAAGCCGGTGTACATCCTGCTGCAGGACCACGAGCGTGCGCAGCGGCTGGCCCAGCAACTGGAATTCTTTGGCCTGGTGGTTCAGGCGCTGGCCAATGCCGCGGCGTTTCAGGCCTCGATCGGCGAATACCCGCCCTCGGCCATCATCATGGATGTCGATTTCAACGGTGCCGGCCAAGGCCTGCTGCTGGCTGCCCAGGTGCAGCAGGGGCTGGCCCGGCATATACCGCTGCTGTTCTTCAGCCACCACGAAACCGACACCCCGACCCGCCTGGCCGCAGTGCGCGCCGGTGGCCAGGACTTCCTCACTGGCACCCTGGAAGCCTCCAGCCTGCTGGAGAAGATCGAACTGCTGACCAATGCCACCCAGCATGACCCGTTGCGCGTGCTGATCATCGACGACTCGCGCACCCAGGCCTTGTATACCGAGCGCGTGCTGGCCAGCGCCGGCATGATTACCCGCAGCCTGACCGACCCGATCCGCACCATGGCCGAGCTGGCCGACTTCCAGCCCGACCTGATCATCCTCGACCTGTACATGCCAGCCTGCACCGGCCCTGAGCTGGCCAAGGTGATCCGCCACAGCGACCGTTATGTGAGCGTGCCGATCATCTACCTGTCTGCCGAGGACGACCTGGACAAACAGCTGGATGCCATGAGCGAAGGCGGTGATGACTTCCTGACCAAACCGTTTCGCTCACGCCACCTGATCACCACCGTACGCAACCGCGCCGCACGCGCCCGGCACCTGAAGGCGCGCATGGTGCGCGACAGCCTGACGGGGTTGTATAACCACACCCACATTCTGCAACTGCTGGAAGACTGCAGCTTCCGCGCCCGTCGCGAGCAGCAGCCGTTGAGCTTTGCCATGCTCGACATCGACCACTTCAAGAAGATCAACGACCGCCACGGCCACCCCATGGGCGACCGGGTGATCAAGAGCCTGGCGCTGTTTCTCAAGCAGCGCTTGCGCAAGACCGATTTTATTGGCCGTTACGGTGGTGAAGAGTTCGCCATTGTCATGCCCAATACCGCGCTGGACGCAGCGCACAAGGTGCTGGACGAAATCCGCCGGCGCTTTGCCGAGATTCTCTACCCGGCGCAGCCGCGGGACTTGCAGTGCACCTTCAGTGCAGGGGTGGTGCAAATGGATGAGGGGCTGGATGCGCTGACCATGGCCAGTGCGGCGGACGAGGCGCTGTACCGGGCCAAGCATGCCGGGCGTAATTGCGTGGTGCGTGTGGAGCCCTGAACCAAACTTTGCCTGTGCCGGCCTCTTCGCGGCTGAAGCCGCTCCCACAGGTACTCCACCGGACTGACGGATTGCGCAATCCCTGTGGGAGCGGCTTCAGCCGCGAAGAGGCCGGCACAGGTTAAAATAGAGGCACTGTGCCACTTTTTTATGGTGCCAACCCCCTGCCGTCATCACGCCGTCACAAGATCGCAATAACTTCAGCCACCGACCTCCCCTCCTCCCCGCAGGAAGCTCGCGGCTATGCGCCTGAAGTGGCTGACCAATTTCAACACCTTGTTGCTGGTAACCGTGTGTATCGCCCTGGGCGCCACCCTTTGGTGGTCGCAGCGGGCCCTTGAGCGCCCCTACCAGTTGATGGAGCGCTACCTGGGCCTGTCCCAGCAGTTCCAGAACCAGGCGGCGCGCAATATCCAGGCGTACCTGAGCAGCGGTGATGCCCTGCGCCACGCCGCAGCGATGGAGGCCAACCAGCACCTGCAGGCCGCGCTGGCCGAATGGCCCAGCGAACTGGCCGACAAACTGCGCCCCAGCCTGGACAGCCTGCAAGCCTTTACCGCCGAGGAGCTGCTGGCCGCCGGCAAACTGGCCGGCGACCCGCAAGCCCTGCTGCTGCAAGCCGAGCGGGAATTGGGCGCCAACTTCGAACAACTGGCCGGCTACGCCCGCGACAGCGGCAGCGCCGACGCCAACCGCTATCTGATGCCACTGCTCGGCGCCACCGTGCACCTCGGTCGCCTGTCGCTGGCCCGGGACAAGCTGGTCAGCAGCGGCCGCCCGGAGCTGGCCGACGAAGTGGAGCGCGAGCTGCAACTGATCCGTGCCCAGGCCCAGGCGATCGACGCCTTGCCCTTGCTGGGCGTAACCCGTAGCGCCGAATCCGGTGCCGACGACTTCGCCGCGATGATGGGCCTGGAAACCCAGGCCAGCGCCCAGCAGGAAGACATTGCCGTCGGCCTCAAGCGAGAACTGCAGAGCCTGCTCGGCCGTTACCCGGCCGAACTGCAGCGCACCCGCGAACAGATCGAGCGCCGCGTCGCCCTGGCTGCCAGCACCGGCCAGCGCCTGGAGGCCGTGCAGCAGGCCATTGCGGCGCTGGAACCCGAGGTACGCGGCCAGCATGCGAAAATTGCCGCCGAAGTGCGCATCATCCAGGGCCTGATGATCGGCCTGATCCTGCTTATCGCCTTGCTCATCGACACTTTGCAACGCCGCTTGGCGCGCACCTTGACCGGCCTGGCCCCGGCCCTGTCGCGCTGGGCCGAGGGTGACTTCGCCGAGGCCATCGCCCTGGGCAGGACCAACCGTGAACTGCGCGACATCCAGGAATCGCTCAACCGCCTGCGCCAGTATCTGGTGGAACTGGTCGGCACCATCCGGCACAACGCCGAGCAGGTGGCAGGTAGCAGCCACGCCCTGGCCGGCATGAGCGCCGCCCTGCATGACGGCGCCGAACGCCAGGCCGGCGACACCGGGCAGATCCGCGATGCCCTGGGTGAACTGGAAGCGACCATCCAGCAAGTGGCCGGCGACGCCAGCGCCGCAGCCGACGCCAGTCGCGATGCCGGACGTGCAGTGGAGCAGGGTCAGGCGGTGATCGGCCAGAGCCTGACGGGCCTGCGTGAGTTGGTCGACGAGGTGCAGGGCAACGCTCGCATGATCGAACAACTGGCGGAGGAGTCGGCCACCATCGGCGGCGTGCTGACGGTGATCCGCTCTATTGCCGAGCAGACCAACCTGCTGGCGCTCAATGCCGCGATCGAAGCGGCCCGCGCCGGTGAGATGGGCCGTGGTTTTGCCGTGGTGGCCGATGAGGTGCGTTCGCTGGCACAACGCACTACCGGGGCGACTGGCGAGATTCAGGTACTGATCGACCGCTTGCAGCAGGCAGCCAGAAGTTCGGTGACCGGGATGCGTGCGCAGCTTGAGCATGCCGAGGCCACGGCCAACCAGGCCCAGGCGGCGGATGGGGCGCTGGACGAGATTGTCTGTGCCATTCGCACCATTTCGGATACAGCGGTGCGGATTGCCGATGTCACGGCGCAACAGAGTGGTGCCGTGAGTGAGATTCGCGACCACAGCGAGCGGATTCACGAGCTGGGTGAGGACAACCTGCAGCGCATTGGCGAGGGGCGCGAGCAAGGCGAGCAGTTGCTGAGCCTGGGCGGTGAACTGAACCGGGCGGTGCGGGCCTTCAGAGTCTGAAAAGGCATACGCTGTACCTTTGTGGGAGCGGCCTTGTGTCGCGAAAGGGGTGCGAAGCGCCCCCAGTATCTGTGCATCACAGCTGATATTGCCGGGGCCGCGTTGCGGCCCTTTCGCGACACAAGGCCGCTCCCATAGGTACAGCATATGCCTCGAGGTTGGAGCAGGCCCTGTGGGAGCGGGTTTACCCGCGAAGAGGCCGGCACAGGCAGCACATCAGCCAGCGGCCATGTGTCGCCCCCGCCACCAGCATGGCCCCAACCTGCACCAACTCCGCTATCATGCCCAGCACGTTTCACCTCGCGAGTCCGCCATGCGCCGCCTGTTTTTCCTGCTGTTCCTGCTGCTGGCCAGCCCTGCCTTCGCCACAGGCCTGCTCGACAACCGCCCCAGCGCCACCCTCGGCGCAGCTTCGCTGACCAATAATGCCGACTTTCTGCCGGTACACGAGGCCTTCAAGCTCAGCCTGGTCCAGGCCGATGCGCAAACCATCAAGCTGCGCTTCGTCGCTACCGACGGCTACTACCTCTACCGCCACCGCTTCCAGTTCCGCACCGAACCGGCCGACATTGCCCTGGGCACACCAAGCATCCCCAAGGGCGAGGCCAAGCACGATGAGTTCTTCGGTGATGTCGAGGTGTACCACGGCGTGCTCGATATCGAGCTGCCGCGCAACGACCCGCGTGCCTTCACCCTGTTGGTGGGCTACCAGGGCTGCGCCGACAAAGGCCTGTGCTACCCGCCGGAAACCGCACGCCTGAGCATCGATGGCGAAGGCGGCGCAAGCACCCCGGCCAGCGCTGAACACGCCTGGACCTGGAAGTCGCTGGCGCTGTTCTTCCTCGCCGGAGTAGGCCTGACGTTCACCCCCTGCGTGCTGCCGATGCTGCCGATCCTTTCCGGCGTGGTGCTGCGTGGCCAGGCCGGCGGCCTGCGCGGGCTGGCGCTGTCGCTGGCCTACGTGCTGCCGATGGCAGCCAGCTTCGCTGTACTCGGTGCCCTGATGGGGCTGTTCGGCGCCGGCCTGAACCTGCAGGCGCGCCTGCAGTCGGCCTGGGTGCTGGTGCCCTTCGCGCTGTTCTTCGTGGTGTTCGCCCTGGCCATGTTCGGCCTGTTCGAACTGAAACTGCCGCAAGCCCTGAGCAACCGCCTGAACAATGTCGCCAACCACACCCGGGGCGGCTCGCTGCTGGGCGCGGCAATACTGGGCGTACTCTCCAGCCTGCTGGTTTCGCCCTGTGTGTCGGCGCCGCTGGCCGGTGCGTTGCTGTACATCAGCGCCAGCGGCGATGCCCTGGGCGGTGCACTCAAGCTGTTCGCCCTTGGCCTGGGCATGGGCGCACCATTGCTGCTGGTGGCCACCGGTGGCGCGGCCTGGCTACCGAAAAGCGGCCCTTGGCTGAACACGGTGAAGAACGCCATCGGCGTTCTGCTGCTGGGCTTGGTCATCGGTTTGCTCAGCCGTGTGCTGCCAGGCCCGCTGACCTTGCTGCTGGTCGGTTTCCTTGCCGCTGGCGTGGCGCTGTTCCTCGGTGCTCTCGAATTTGTCGTCAAGACCGCACGCCAGCGCCTGGCCCAACTGCTCGGTCTGGCCTTGCTGGTGTATGCCCTGGCCTGCTGGTATGGCGCCCTCAGCGGCCAAGGCGACCCGCTACGCCCGCTACCGCCGGCAACCCTTGTCGCCACCGGCAACGGGCCGGCGGTGCAGGCGCAGAGCTGGCAGACCATCACTACACCCGCCGCACTGGACGCAGCACTGGAGCAGGCCAAGGAGGCCGGCCAGCCGGTACTGCTGGACTGGTACGCCGACTGGTGCATCAGCTGCAAGGTGATCGAGCGCGAGGTGCTCACCGCCCCGCAGGTGCAAGCACAACTGGCTGGCTTCAAGCTGCTGCGTTTCGACATCACCGAAAGCAATGCCGAACAACGCAGCCTGCTGGACCGCTACCAGCTGTTCGGCCCTCCCGCCTTGTTGTTCTTTGCCGCGAACGGTAGCGAAATAACCGCTGATCGGGTCATTGGCGAGATAAATGCCGGCGAATTTGCACAAATTCTGACACGCGTGCGCGGCAAAGTCGGTCTATAACTTCCCGCGAGCTGTGAAAAATCCTGAAATCAGTGACCGAATTTAATTATCCGGTCACATACTTCGCGCGAACCTCGGACATCGTGCTGGCTATTGCCGGGAACTGGACACTTGCCGTCGCTTTACGGCACACTCGCCGCGCTGTGTCGAATTGCCCTACAAATCCAAGGAATCCGCAGATGGCAACGCTACTGGTGCTCCACGGCCCCAACCTCAACCTGCTCGGTACCCGCGAGCCTGGCCATTACGGCGCCGTGACCCTGGCCCAGATCAACCAGGACCTGGAGCAACGTGCCCGCGCCGCAGGCCACCATCTGCAGTACCTGCAGAGCAACGCCGAATACGAACTGATCGACCGCATTCACGCCGCACGCAACGAGGGTGTGGACTTCATCCTGATCAATCCGGCTGCTTTCACCCACACAAGCGTCGCATTACGTGACGCATTGCTTGCGGTGAGCATCCCATTCATCGAAGTGCACCTGTCCAACGTGCACAAACGCGAACCGTTCCGCCACCACTCCTACTTTTCCGATGTTGCCGTAGGGGTGATTTGCGGTCTGGGCGCCAGCGGTTATCGCTTGGCCCTGGAGTCCGCGCTGGAACAACTGGCTGCCAACGCACAGCCCAAATGATGAAAACCCTGGCCTCGGTGGGCCAGGGTTCGAGAGAAACGTTTCAGATACGTTTTTTGTATTTCGCCCCCTGACCGAACCTTTGGGAGTTGATGATTAATGGATATCCGTAAAGTCAAGAAACTGATCGAGCTGCTGGAAGAGTCTGGCATCGACGAACTGGAGATCAAGGAAGGCGAAGAGTCGGTCCGTATCAGCCGTCACAGCAAGACCCCAGCTGCCCAGCAGTACTTCGCACCGGCTCCGGTAGCCGCTGCCCCTGTTGCTGCCCCAGTCGCCGCTGCCGCTCCGGCCGCCGAAGCCGCTGCCGCTGCCCCGGCCCTGAAAGGCACCGTGATCCGCTCGCCGATGGTAGGTACCTTCTACCGCAAGCCTTCGCCGACCTCGCCGAACTTCGCTGAAGTTGGCCAGACCGTGAAGAAAGGCGACACCCTGTGCATCGTCGAAGCCATGAAGATGATGAACCACATCGAAGCCGATGTTGGCGGTGTCATCGACGCCATCCTGGTAGAAGACGGCCAGCCGGTTGAGTTCGACCAGCCGCTGTTCACCGTCGTTTGAATCGCGGAGAGCCAACGATGTCTGGGAAGCTCGAAAAAGTCCTGATCGCCAACCGCGGGGAAATTGCCCTGCGGATCCTGCGTGCCTGCAAAGAGCTGGGCATCAAGACCGTCGCAGTGCACTCCACTGCCGACCGTGAACTGATGCACCTGGGCCTGGCAGACGAGTCGGTCTGCATCGGCCCTGCATCGTCCAAGGATTCCTACCTGCATATCCCGGCGATCATCGCTGCCGCCGAAGTGACCGGCGCCACCGCGATCCACCCGGGCTACGGCTTCCTGGCGGAAAACGCCGATTTCGCCGAGCAGGTGGAAAAATCCGGTTTCGCCTTCATCGGCCCGAAAGCCGACACCATTCGCCTGATGGGCGACAAGGTTTCGGCCAAGGACGCGATGATCAAGTCGGGCGTACCGACCGTGCCGGGCTCCGATGGCCCACTGCCGGAAGATGAAGAAGTCGCCCTGGCGATTGCTCGTGACGTCGGCTACCCAGTGATCATCAAGGCCGCCGGTGGCGGTGGTGGTCGCGGCATGCGCGTGGTGCACAAGGAAGAGGACCTGATTGCCTCGGCCAAGCTCACCCGTACCGAAGCCGGTGCAGCCTTCGGCAACCCGATGGTCTACCTGGAGAAGTTCCTGACCAACCCACGCCACGTGGAAGTACAGGTACTGTCCGACGGCCAAGGCAACGCCATCCACCTGGGTGACCGTGACTGCTCGCTGCAGCGCCGACACCAGAAGGTACTGGAAGAAGCGCCAGCCCCGGGCATCGACGAAAAAGCCCGTCAGGAAGTGTTCAAGCGCTGCGTCGATGCGTGCATCGAGATCGGCTACCGTGGTGCGGGTACTTTCGAGTTCCTGTACGAAAACGGCCGCTTCTACTTCATCGAGATGAACACCCGCGTGCAGGTTGAGCACCCGGTGTCGGAGATGGTTACCGGTATCGACATCGTCAAGGAGATGCTGAGCATCGCCGCTGGCAACAAGCTGTCGTTCCGCCAGGAAGACGTGGTCATTCGTGGCCATGCGCTAGAATGCCGTATCAACGCCGAAGACCCGAAGAAGTTCATCCCGAGCCCAGGCAAGGTGAAGCACTTCCACGCCCCGGGCGGCAACGGCGTGCGTGTGGATTCGCACCTGTACAGCGGTTACTCGGTTCCGCCGAACTACGACTCGCTGATTGGCAAGCTGATCACCTACGGCAAGGACCGCGACGAAGCCATGGCGCGCATGCGCAATGCCCTGGACGAGATCGTCGTCGACGGCATCAAGACCAACATCCCGCTGCACCGCGACCTGGTGCGTGATGAAGGTTTCTGCAAAGGCGGCGTCAACATTCACTACCTCGAGCACAAACTGGCTAGCCAGGAGTGATCGTGTAGTGTGATGTACCGAAAACCCCGGACTTGTTCCGGGGTTTTTTATTGCCTGGGGGATCCTGGGGCCGCTTTGCGGCCCATCGCGACACAAGGCCGCTCCCACAGGGTTTTGCAAGGCCTCGAGGTTGACGCTGTACCTGTGGGAGCGGCCTTGTGTCGCGAAAGGGGCGCAACGCGCCCCCTGGGCCCTACCCCTTCATCCGCGGCATCTCGATGTGGTGCTCATGCACCCGCCGGTACAAGGTCGCCCGCGATATCCCCAGAGCCCGCGCCGCATCGGCCGGCTTCCAGCGATGGCGGATCAGCGCATCCAGCAGCAACTGCCGGGCAGGACAAGACATGCTGCTTTCAGCCGACGCGACTATCTCGCCGCGCACTTCCTGCGGCAGGTCCTGCACCTGCACCCGCCCGCCCTCGCTCACCGCACAGGCATAGCGCAGCACCTGCCGCAGCTGGCGCAAGTTCCCAGGCCAGCGGTAAACCAGCAGCGCCTGCAGCGCATCATCCGCCAACACCGCCTCGACCCCGCAGGCCTCGGCCTCCTCGGCCAGCAACTGGTGAATCAACCCCAAGCGGTCCTCACGCTCGCGCAGTGGCGGCAACTCGAAGCGGGCATTGGCCAGGCGGAAGTACAGGTCCTCACGAAAACGCCCATCCTCCACCATCGCTGCCAAATCACGGTGGGTCGCGCAAATCACCTGGATATCCACCCGCTCCCGCCGCGCCGCGCCCAGCGGCGCCACTTCACCTTCGGCCAGTACGCGCAGCAACCGGGTTTGCAGGTTCAGCGGCATGTCACCGATTTCGTCGAGGAACAGCGTGCCGCCATCGGCCTGCTGCAACAGCCCCTGCATGCCTTTGCTGGAAGCCCCGGTGAAGGCCCCGGCCACATAACCGAACAGCTCGCTCTCGATCAGGCTCTCCGGAATGGCCGCGCAGTTCAGGGTGACGAACGGGCCATCGCGACGCTGGCTTTGCTGATGCAGCTGGCGGGCGAACACCTCTTTGCCAGCCCCCGTCTCGCCTTGCACAAGCACCGCCAGGTTGCAGTCCTTGACCCGCGTGGCCAGGCGCAGATGCTGCTCGATGCGGGCGTCCTGGGCCTGGCGCAACGGCTGCGCACGCTGGCGCTGGCGGGGTGCGCTGACCCGGCCGTACAGCCCACCCAGGCCCGGCAGCCGTTGAGCGGACGATGCATTCACGCGGCGCAGCTGGTCCATGTCGAAAAGCTCGCCAATGTGCTCGGGCAAACGCCCCAGTTGCTCCACCAGCCGCTGGCGCGCCAGGCTGTTGATCGCCTGCAGGCGGCCATCGCCATCCCAGGCCAGCAGGTAGTCGGGCTGGCTTTCCACATAGCCCGGCGTGCCATGGGCACGCATCACCCAATGGCCCTGGGCACTGTGCATGAAGAAGGCGTTCTCGATCTCGCGGGCGGTCTGCTCGACCAATTGGCGGATCAGGTGCTGGCTGCGGCGGTCATCCGGCGACTGCAAGGCCGAGACATCCACCACGCCCAGCAACTCGCCCAACGGGTCGAACACCGGAGCCGCCGTACAGGTCAGGCCAATGAACGCAGCGCGGAAGTGGTCGCGCTTGTGCACCGTGACCGGGGCCTTGCTGGTCAACACTGCCGCCACGCCGCAGGTGCCCTCCTCGCCCTCCGACCAGCAGGTGCCCAGATACAGCCCGGCCTTGCGGCAGTCGTTGCGGATGGCCGACTCGACCCGGTAATCGATGGTGCGCCCCAAGGCATCGGTGAGCAGCACGCAGTAGTCGGCACCGCGCACCCGCTCATGCAGGCGGGCCACTGCATCGCTGGCGATACGCAGGAACAGTTCGGCGCGCTCGCGGCATTCGTTGAGCAGGCTTTGGGACAGGATGCGCGGCCCCTGCTGGGACCCGGGGTCGAGGCGGTACAGCTCCATGGAGCGGCGCCATGAATCGAGGATCAGCGTTGGCACCGGCGCCTGCGGCAGGCGGTCGGCATTCTTCAGCACCCTGCTGACGCAGTCGACATGGGCTCGGGAGTTCGCGGCAAGCATTCAGGCCCTCCGGTTCTCGTTGCTGTTTTTATCGTTGTCCGGCCATTAAGCGCTTCCGGGCAGGCCCCGACAAGCACTGCGTGATTACCGGCCGGCTTGAGACGCAGCGTCTCAGCGTCTCGGCAACGTAGGCCCCAGGCTGGCACCGGGCGTCTCGCCAGCCCAACCATCAGCCTCCGCCGAAGCACAAGAAAACCTCTCTATTGCGGGCACTTCAGCCAATTCAGAAGAAGCTGGCACCGCGCTTGCTCCTGCCATGGCAAACAAGAATACGAGGTGCGCCATGCCGCTACCCGCCCCGACCGTCGGGATCATTGCCAACCCTGCCTCTGGCCGCGACCTGCGCCGCCTGACTGCCAACGCCGGGCTCTATTCGAGCACCGACAAGGCCTCGGCGATCCAGCGCTTGCTCGCTGCCTTTGGTGCCACCGGCATCGGCCAGGTGCTGCTGCCCAGTGACATGACCGGCATTGCCGCCGCGGTGCTCAAGGCCAGCCAGGGCCCAGTAGCCCGTGACCAGCACTGGCCGGCCATCGAAATAATCGACCTGCCGCTGACCCAGACCGTTGCCGATACCCGCCTGGCCACCCGCCGCATGGTCGAGCGAGGCGTGGCGATGATCGCCGTGCTCGGCGGCGACGGCACCCACAAGGCAGTGGCCGCCGAGGCCGGTGACGTACCGCTGCTGACCTTGTCCACCGGCACCAACAATGCCTTCCCCGAACTGCGCGAGGCCACCAGCGCCGGCCTGGCCGGTGGCCTGCTTGCCAGCGGCCGCGTACCGGCCAGCATCGGCCTGCGCCGCAACAAGCGCCTGCTGGTGAAGGTGCCCGAACAACAGCTTGCCGAATGGGCCCTGGTGGAGGTGGCGGTGTCGCCCCAGCGTTTCATCGGCGCTCGGGCACTGAGCCGCAGCGAGGACCTTTGTGAAGTCTTCGCCTGTTTCGCCGAACCCCATGCCATTGGCCTGTCGGCCCTGTGCGGCCTGTGGTGCCCGGTCTCGCGCCAGGACCCGCACGGCGCCTGGGTACGCCTGAACCCCGGGGCCGAACAAGCCCTGCTCGCACCCCTGGCACCCGGCCTGCTGCAAGGCTGCGGCATCACCGCCAGTGGCCGGCTGACGCCCGGCGTAGCCCATCGCCTGAGCCTGGCCAGCGGCACCCTGGCGCTGGACGGCGAGCGCGAAATCGAATTCGCCGAACACGACACCCCCACCATCACCCTCGATCACCAAGGCCCGTTGAGCGTGGATGTCGAGGCCGTGCTGGCGCATGCCGCCCGCCATCACCTGCTGGCCGTACCGCGCGGCCACCGGTTGCACCCTGCAAACCCGTGTTGAGACAACCCTGGAGAACAACAAGATGTCCAATCAACTCAGTAACGAACAATTGCTGCATGCCTATGAAGTGATGCGCACCATCCGCGCCTTCGAAGAACGCCTGCACGTGGAGTTCGCCACCGGCGAGATCCCCGGCTTCGTCCACCTGTATGCCGGCGAAGAGGCTTCCGCTGCCGGGGTCATGGCCCACCTGCGCGACAGCGACTGCATCGCCTCGACCCACCGCGGTCATGGCCACTGCATCGCCAAGGGAGTGGACGTGTACGGCATGATGGCCGAGATCTACGGCAAAAGGACCGGCGTGTGCGGTGGCAAGGGCGGCTCGATGCATATCGCCGACCTGGAAAAAGGCATGCTCGGCGCCAATGGCATCGTCGGTGCCGGTGCACCGCTGGTGGCCGGGGCCGGGCTGGCGGCCAAGATCAAGGGCAGCGACGATGTGTCGGTGGCCTTCTTCGGCGATGGCGCTTCCAACGAAGGCGCCGTGTTCGAAGCCATGAACATGGCCTCGATCATGAACCTGCCATGCATCTTCGTGGCCGAGAACAACGGCTACGCCGAAGCTACCGCCTCGACCTGGTCGGTTGCCTGCGACCATATCGCCGACCGCGCGGCCGGGTTCGGCATGCCCGGTGTCACCATCGACGGTTTCGACTTCTTTGCCGTATACGAGGCCGCCGGCGCTGCCATCGAACGAGCACGTTCCGGGCAAGGCCCATCGCTGATCGAGGTCAAGCTCAGCCGCTACTACGGCCATTTCGAAGGCGATGCACAAACCTACCGCGCCCCGGACGAAGTGAAGAACCTGCGCGAATCCCGCGACTGCCTGATGCAGTTCCGCAACAAGACCACCCGCGCCGGCCTGCTCACGGCTGCGCAACTGGATGCCATCGACGCCCGCGTCGAAGACCTGATCGAAGACGCCGTGCGCCGCGCCAAGTCCGATCCCAAGCCACAGCCCGCCGACCTGCTCACCGACGTCTACGTCGCCTACCCCTGAGCCGCGGATTACAAGAACAACAGGAGAATCACCATGGCAAGAAAGATCAGCTACCAGCAGGCCATCAACGAAGCCCTGGCCCAGGAAATGCGCCGCGACAACACGGTGTTCATCATTGGCGAAGACGTTGCTGGCGGCGCCGGTGCCCCCGGCGAGGATGACGCCTGGGGTGGCGTGCTGGGCGTAACCAAGGGCCTTTACCACCAGTTCCCGGGGCGCGTGCTCGACGCTCCGCTATCGGAAATCGGCTACGTCGGCGCCGCCGTTGGTGCTGCCACCCAGGGCCTGCGCCCGGTGTGCGAGCTGATGTTCGTCGACTTCGCCGGCTGCTGCCTGGACCAGATCCTCAACCAGGCCGCCAAGTTCCGCTACATGTTCGGCGGCAAGGCGGTCACCCCGTTGGTGATGCGCACCATGTACGGCGCTGGCCTGCGTGCGGCGGCCCAGCACTCGCAGATGCTCACCTCGCTGTGGACACACATTCCTGGCCTGAAGGTGGTCTGCCCGTCCTCGCCGTACGATGCCAAGGGCCTGTTGATACAGGCGATTCGCGACAACGACCCGGTGATCTTCTGCGAGCACAAGCTGCTGTACAGCATGCAAGGCGAGGTGCCGGAAGAGGTTTACACCGTGCCGTTCGGCGAAGCCAACTTCCTGCGTGATGGTGACGACGTGACTCTGGTCACCTATGGCCGCATGGTGCATGTGGCGCTGGAAGCAGCCAACAACCTGGCCCGCCAGGGTATCGACTGCGAGGTGCTGGACCTGCGCACCACCAGCCCGCTGGACGAGGACAGCATCCTGGAAAGCGTGGAAAAGACCGGCCGCCTGGTGGTTATCGACGAAGCCAACCCGCGTTGCTCCATGGCCACCGACATCAGCGCGCTGGTGGCACAGAAGGCCTTCGGCGCGCTCAAGGGCCCGATAGAAATGGTCACCGCCCCGCATACTCCTGTGCCGTTCTCCGATGCCTTGGAAGACCTGTACATCCCTGACGCGGCGAAGATCGAGGCTGCGGTACGCAAAGTGATCGAAGCCGCAAGGAGTGCCGCATGAGCCAGATCCATACCCTGACCATGCCCAAGTGGGGCCTGTCGATGACCGAGGGCCGGGTGGATACCTGGCTGAAACAGGAAGGTGACGAAATCAACAAGGGTGACGAGGTGCTGGATGTCGAGACCGACAAGATCAGCAGCAGTGTCGAAGCCCCGTTCAGCGGTGTGTTGCGCCGCCAGGTGGCCAGGCCTGATGAAACCCTGCCGGTCGGTGCCCTGCTGGCAGTAGTGGTGGAAGGCGAAGCCGAAGAGGCTGAAATCGATGCCGTGGTGCAGCGCTTCCAGGCCGAGTTCGTCGCCGAGGGTGGCGCCGACCAGGCTCAGGGGCCGGCCCCTCAGAAGGCGCAAGTGGGGGGCCGTCTGCTGCGCTGGTTCGAGCTGGGCGAAGGTGGCACGCCACTGGTTTTGGTGCACGGCTTTGGTGGCGATCTCAACAACTGGCTGTTCAACCACCCGGCGCTGGCTGCCGAGCGACGTGTGATCGCCCTCGACCTGCCTGGCCATGGCGAGTCGGCCAAGGCCCTGCAACGGGGCGACCTGGACGAGTTGAGCGAAACAGTGCTGGCCCTGCTCGACCACCTGGACATCGCCAAGGCCCACCTGGCCGGCCACTCCATGGGCGGCGCGGTCAGCCTGAACGTGGCGCGCCTGGCGCCGCAGCGGGTTGCCAGCCTGAGCCTGGTGGCCAGTGCCGGGCTGGGCGAGGCAATCAACGGGCAGTACCTGCAAGGCTTCGTCGCTGCCGCCAATCGCAATGCCCTCAAGCCGCAGATGGTGCAGCTGTTTGCCGACCCGGCACTCGTCACCCGGCAGATGCTGGAGGACATGCTCAAGTTCAAGCGCCTGGAAGGTGTGGACGAGGCGCTGCGCCTGTTGGCATCGGCCATCGCCGACGGCGACCGACAGCGCCATGACCTGCGCGGGGTGCTGGGGCAGCACCCGGCACTGGTGGTGTGGGGTGGCAAGGACGCGATCATTCCGGCCAGCCATGCCGAAGGGCTGGAGGCTGAAGTGCTGGTGCTGCCTGAGGCCGGCCACATGGTGCAGATGGAGGCGGCCGAACAGGTCAACCAGCAACTGCTCGCGTTCCTGCGCAAGCACTAAGCCCTTTCCGTGAGCCTGGAGAAAAGCAATGAACGACCTGAGCCACACCCACATGCGTGCTGCCGTCTGGCATGGCCGCAATGATATTCGCGTCGAACAGGTGCCCCTGCCGGCCGACCCTGCGCCAGGATGGGTGCAGATCAAGGTGGACTGGTGCGGTATCTGCGGCTCCGACCTGCACGAATACGTCGCCGGTCCGGTATTCATCCCCGTGGAAGCACCACACCCGCTGACCGGCATACAGGGTCAGTGCATCCTCGGCCACGAATTCTGCGGCCAGATCGCCAAGCTGGGTGAAGGCGTGGAAGGTTTTGCCGTCGGTGACCCGGTGGCTGCGGACGCCTGCCAGCATTGCGGCACCTGCTACTACTGCACTCACGGCCTGTACAACATCTGCGAGCGCCTGGCCTTCACCGGCCTGATGAACAACGGCGCCTTTGCCGAACTGGTCAACGTGCCCGCCAACCTGCTGTACCGGCTGCCGCAGGGTTTCCCGGCAGAGGCCGGGGCACTGATCGAGCCGCTGGCGGTGGGCATGCATGCGGTAAAGAAGGCCGGTAGCCTGCTTGGCCAGACAGTGGTGGTGGTCGGCGCCGGCACAATCGGCTTGTGCACCATCATGTGTGCCAAGGCGGCTGGCGCGGCGCAGGTGATCGCACTGGAGATGTCCTCGGCACGCAAGGCCAAGGCCAAGGAAGTTGGCGCCAGCGTGGTGCTGGACCCCAGCCAGTGCGACGCCCTGGCGGAAATCCGCAAGCTGACTGCTGGGCTGGGGGCGGACGTGAGCTTTGAATGCATCGGCAACAAGCACACGGCCAAGCTGGCCATCGACACCATCCGCAAGGCGGGCAAGTGCGTACTGGTGGGCATTTTCGAAGAACCCAGCGAGTTCAACTTCTTCGAACTGGTGTCCACCGAAAAGCAGGTGCTGGGGGCGTTGGCCTACAACGGCGAGTTTGCCGATGTCATTGCTTTCATCGCTGACGGCAGGCTGGATATTCGCCCGCTGGTGACCGGGCGGATCGGGCTGGAGCAGATTGTCGAGCTGGGCTTCGAGGAGCTGGTCAACAACAAGGAGGAGAACGTGAAGATCATCGTTTCGCCGGGCGTGCGCTGATTGCACCTCAAAGGCGACACTGAACCTGTGGGAGCGGGCGTGCCCGCTAATCAGGCGACGCGGTGCCTGGCACCGGCTTCGCCGGTGTTCGCGGGCACGCCCGCTCCCACAGGTTCCGTGCCAGCTTTTGGATGCAGTGCAGGCTCGCGAGCTGCGCCAGCACCTGCGTTCGCTGTTTCAGGATCCCATTCTGCGTCATACTCGGCAGACCTATTGCCCGGTTCTCGCCATGCGTTCACTGCTCCCCATCACCCTGGTCCTGCTGCTTGCCGCCTGCGGCGATGGCGAATCGCTGCTCCCGCCGGACGCGCGCCTGCCTGACGGTGGGCGGTACCGGGGGCAGGTGGTCGATGGCCTGCTGCAAGGCGAGGGCCGGATCGACTATCCCAACGGCAGCTGGTACGCCGGTACCTTCAAGGACGGTCAATGGCACGGCCAGGGCGAATGGCACGGCCGCAACGGCGAGGTGTATCGCGGCCAGTTCGCCGCAGGGCTGTTCCAGGGGCTGGGTGAGCTGACCACCTCGGGCAGCCACTATGCCGGCACCTTCAGCCACGGCCGCCGCGACGGCGAAGGCACCCTCAAGCAAGCCGACCAGACTTACCGCGGCCAATTCAAGGACGACCTGTACGAAGGCGCCGGCGAGCTGGAACTGGCCGACGGCAGCCGGTACCAGGGCCTGTTCGCCAAGGGCAAGCCCAACGGTGCCGGGGTGCGCAGCGATGCCAGCGGCAACCAGTTCAGCGGCCACTTCATCAACGGCCAACTGGAAGGCAGCGGCACCTATGACAGCGTCGACGGCGAGCAGTACATCGGCGAGTTCAAGGACAACCGCCTGGAAGGCCGTGGCCGCTACGAAAATGCCGATGGTGATGTGTGGATCGGCGAATTCAAGGACGGCTCACTGGTCGGCGAAGGCGAACTGCTGGGCAGCGATGGCAGCCACTACAAGGGTACCTTCGCCGACTGGCGCCTGTCGGGCCAGGGCAGCCTGCAACTGGCCGACGGCAGCAAGTACATCGGCGGCTTCCTCAACGATGCCTACCACGGCCAGGGCCGGCTGATCCTGGCCAACGGCAAGGTCGAAAGCGGTACCTGGAGCAACGGCGTGCGCGTACGCGACCAGAACGGCAAACTGTTGCCCGACCCGCTGGACCTGGCTTTGCTCAACCAGGGCCGTTTGCTGGACGAAGCGCTGGCCCGGGTACCGCGTTCGGCGCCATCAGTCCAGCTGTACAGCCTGGTGGTGGGCGGCGATGGCCAGCAGAGCGTGTTCATGCGCGAAGCCGACTACGTCAGCAACATGCTCAAGGTGCGCTTTGGTGCCCGTGGCCAGGTGACCTTGGTCAACCACCGCGACCACATGACCACCCGCCCCATGGCCACGCGTGAAAACCTGACCCGCGCCGCCCGCACCCTGGCCGAGCGCAGCGGCCCCGAAGACCTGGTGTTCATCTACCTCACCAGCCATGGCAGCCACGACCACCAGCTGGTGTTCGACCAGCCGCGCCTGCAGCTGGCCGACCTGTCCGCCGACGAACTGGCCAGCGCCCTGGCACCGCTGAAGAACCGCGACAAGGTCATTGTCATATCCGCGTGCTATTCAGGGGGCTACATAGCCCCACTCAAGGATGAGCGCACGCTGATCATGACCGCCGCCCGGGCCGATCGCGTGTCCTTCGGTTGCTCGGAAGAAGCCGATTTCACCTACTTCGGCGATGCCCTGTTCGCCGAAGCGCTGAACCAGACCGACGACCTGAAACAGGCGTTTGAACTGGCGCGCGCCAGCGTTGCCGAAAGAGAACAAAGGGAAGGTTTCGAGGCCTCCGAACCGCAGCTGTGGGCGCCGCCGAACGTGCTTGAGCACTGGCAGCGCCTGCGCCGGCAACAGGCTGAAGAAGCATTGCGTAACGCCGCACAGGCCAACGTGGGGGAACAGGCGGAAACGCCACGCAACCACTAAGCTTGGTGTAACAAGGGAGAGACATCATGTATTTGACGCCTCAGCATGTCCTGCTTGCCGGTGCCACGGGGCTGACAGGTGAACACCTGCTCGACCGCCTCCTCAACGAGCCCACCATCACTCGCGTACTGGCGCCTACCCGCCGGCCATTGGCCGAGCACCCGCACCTGGAAAACCCCGTGGGCGACCCGGCGGTATTCCTCCCACAGCTGGGTGGGCGGGTCGATATCGCCTATTGCTGCCTGGGCACCACACTGAAGCAGGCCGGTTCCGAATCGGCCTTCCGCGCGGTGGACCTGGACATGGTGGTGGCATTCAGCAAGCGTGCCCGGGAGTTGGGCGCGCGGCATCTGCTGGTGGTCAGTGCATTGGGCGCCGACCCGAAATCGTCGATTTTCTACAACCGGGTCAAGGGCGAAATGGAGGAGGCACTCAAGGCCCAGGATTGGCCGCAGCTGACCATCGTGCGGCCGTCATTGCTGCTGGGCGAACGGGTCGAGCCGCGGCTCGGCGAACAGTTGGCTTCGCCATTTGCCAAGCTGATACCCGGGAAGTATCGGGGGATCGAGGCTTGTACCTTGGCCCGGGCGCTGTGGCGGCTGGCGCTGGAGGAGGAAGACGGGGTGCGGATTGTGGAATCGGATGAGTTGCGCAGGCTGGGCAAGAATTAGGCTTCACTTGTGATGGCTCTTCGCGGGCACGCCCGCTCCCACAGGTACAGTGATCCCTGTAGGAGCGGGCGTGCCCGCGAAAGGGCCCTTACAGGCCACCAGTGGCCTGGAAGCCTACACCGGCTGCCGTGAGCAGCGACAACGGCAGCAACAGGGTATCGAGCAACATGCTCCCCGGCAGGTCCAGCCCCGGATACGCCGGCGCATCAGCCCCGTAATGATCCCGTGGGCAGCACCCACCATTGATCACATACAAGTCCAACCGGGTACCGGCATACACCACCGGTGCCCCGGGCTTGTTGGCATCCAGCGTGCGCACCGTGGCGCAGCCACCGAGCAGCACCAGCGCCAGCAAACCCGCCAGTGCTCGCTTCAATCATCCACCCCGAAGTGGTGCTCACCCCAGCGCGGCAACATGTCCTGGGGAATGTTCAGCAGGTTTAGAATGCGCGCGACCACGAAGTCGACCAGGTCGTCGATAGTCTGCGGCTGGTGATAAAAACCCGGCGCCGCCGGCAGGATCACCGCGCCCATCTGCGACAGCTTAAGCATGTTCTCCAGGTGGATGGTGGAGAATGGCGCCTCGCGCGGCACCAGGATCAACTGGCGACGCTCCTTGAGGGTAACGTCGGCAGCACGTTCGATCAGGTTGTTGCACGCACCGGTGGCAATCGCCGACAACGTTCCGGTGGAACAGGGCACCACCACCATCGCCGCCGGAGCGCCGGAGCCGGAGGCCACCGGCGACATCCAGTCTTCCTTGCCATACACGCGAATTTGCCCGTCGGCAGCGCCGGTATATTCGGTGAGGAAGGCCTGCATCGCCTGTGGTTTGGCCGGCAGCACCACGTCCGTCTCGGTGGCCATCACCAGTTGCGCAGCCTTGGAGATCAGGAAGTGCACCTCGCGGTCCTCACGCACCAGGCAGTCGAGCAGGCGCAGGCCATACTGGGCGCCAGAGGCACCCGTCATGGCCAGCGTGATGCGTTCCGGCCCGCTCACTTCAGTGCCTCGGCCAGCTTGCCGTGCAGGCCGCCGAAGCCGCCGTTGCTCATGATCACTACATGTGTACCCGGGCGGGCCTGCCCCTTGACCCGCTCGATGATCGCTTCCAGGCTGTCGGCCACCACGCTAGGCACTTTGCATTGCGCAGCGGTGGCAGCCAGGTCCCAGCCAAGGTTGGCCGGGGCGTACCAGATCACCTGGTCGGCGTCGTTGACGCTTTCCGGCAGGCCATCTCGATGGGCACCGAGCTTCATCGAGTTGGAGCGTGGCTCGATCACGGCGATCACCGGGGCCTCGCCAACGCGCTTGCGCAGGCCGTCAAGGGTGGTGGCGATGGCGGTCGGGTGGTGGGCGAAGTCATCGTAGATGGTCACTCCCTGCACTTCGGCAACCTTCTCCATGCGCCGCTTGACGCTCTTGAAGGCGCTCAGGCCTTCGATGCCCATGGCTGGCACCACGCCTACATGGCGCGCCGCTGCCAAGGTGGCCAAGGCGTTGGCGACGTTGTGCTGGCCGGTCAGCGCCCAGTCCACCACGCCCTGCGCTTCACCATCGAACAGCACTTCGAAGCGCGAACCGTCGGGGCTGAGCAGACGGGCTTGCCACTGGCCACCTTCGCCGGTGGTCTGCACCGGGGTCCAGCAACCCATGCCGATCACTCGTTCCAGCGCCTGCTCGGTGGTGGGGTGGATGACCAGGCCTTCGCTGGGAATGGTGCGCACCAGATGGTGGAACTGCCGCTCGATCGAGGCCAGGTCGGGGAAGATGTCCGCATGGTCGAACTCGAGGTTGTTGAGGATTGCCGTGCGCGGGTGGTAGTGGACGAACTTCGAGCGCTTGTCGAAGAAGGCGCTGTCGTATTCGTCGGCTTCGACCACGAAGAACGGCGTAGCGCCCAGGCGCGCCGACACCGAGAAGTTCTGCGGCACACCGCCGATCAAAAAGCCCGGGCTCATGCCGGCGTGCTCCAGCACCCAGGCCAGCATGCTGCTGGTCGTGGTCTTGCCGTGGGTACCGGCAACGGCCAGCACCCAGCGGCCCTGCAACACGTGGTCGGCCAGCCACTGCGGGCCGGAGACATAGGGCAGGCCCTTGTTCAGCACGTACTCCACCGCCGGGTTGCCACGCGACATGGCGTTGCCGATGACCACCAGGTCTGGCGCCGGGTCCAGCTGGGCCGGGTCATAGCCTTGGGTCAGTTCGATGCCCTGGGCTTCGAGCTGGGTGCTCATCGGGGGATAGACGTTGGCATCCGAGCCGGTGACGCGGTGGCCAAGTTCCTTGGCCAGCACCGCCAGCGAGCCCATGAAAGTGCCGCAAATACCGAGAATGTGAATATGCATGGTCGACCTCGCAAAACATCGAGGCAGGGTAGCCCAGGGCGCGACAAATCGCACCAGATGTTTCGCTCAGCCGGCCCGGGTGATGCCGTGTTTGCGCAGTTTTCGATACAAGGTATTGCGGCTGATGCCCAAGTGCTCGGCGACACGGGTGAGGTGCCAGTGTTTTGCCTCTAGCGTCTCCAACAATGCTTGCCGCTCCGCATCCTGTAGGAGCGGCCTTGTGTCGCGATCGGGCTGCGACGCAGCCCCTGCAGATTGGTCGGCGCTGCTGAGACCCTGGGGCCGCTCTGCGACCCTTTCGCGACACAAGGCCGCTGCTACAGGGACGGTGCTGTTGCGGAGAATGGCGGGGAGATCCGGGAACACAATCCGGGAGTCTTCGCAAAGCGCCACCAAGGTACGCAGCACATTGCGCATCTGCCGCACGTTGCCCGGCCAGGCAAAGTCGAGCAGTGCCTGTCGCGCCCTGGGCTCGATATCGATCGGTTCTCCACGTGCCTCCTGACGCAGCAGAAAGTCCAGCAACTGCGCCTTGTCACTGCGCTCGCGCACCGCAGGCAATGCCACTTCCAGGCCATTGAGCCGGTAATACAGGTCCTCGCGGAAACTGCCCTGCTCCACCCGCTCCAGCAGGTCACGGTGGGTAGCGCTGACGATGCGCACGTCGACCGCCTGCGGTTCGCCACCGATCGGCACCACCTGGCGCTCCTCCAGCACACGCAGCAGGCGGGTTTGCAGTGCCAGCGGCATGTCGCCAATCTCGTCCAGCAGCAAGGTGCCGCCGTCGGCCTGCAGCAGCTTGCCGCGCATGCCTTCCTTGCGCGCACCGGTAAAGCTGCCGCCACGGTAGCCGAACAGTTCGCTCTCGATCAGGCTCTCCGGAATAGAGGCACAGTTGATGGCAACGAACGGCTTGCCGCGCCGCTCGCTGGCCTGGTGCACGGCCTGGGCGAAGGCCTCCTTGCCGCAGCCGGTCTCGCCGCGCAGCAACAGCGGCACATCGCGCTCGAACACCCGCACACTGCGGCGGAAGTCGTTCTGCAAGGCCGGGTCGAGCAGGCAGATAAGCGGCTCCGCTTCCCGCGTGGGTCGCGGCTGGGCGGCTGGCACCGACCACACCGGTGCACGCGCTTGGCCACGCAGGCTGGCGAACACCTGGCGCCCGTCCAGGGTATGCAGCGGCCAGGCCGTGCTGCCGCCGGGCGTGGCGCGGCTGAACAGTTCGTCGTGGCAGCAAGCGAAAAAGCGTTCCAGCGGCTTGCCCAGCACACCACCACGCACCGTGCCCAGCAGGTTCAACGCGCTCTGGTTGGCGGCGCAGATCCGCCCGTCACCGTCGAACGCCAGCAGGCCTTCGCTGAACAGGCCGACCGACTCGGCCTGCAGGTGAAAACGCAGCAGCCATTGCTGTTCGAAATGACGCAGGAAGTAGCAGCTTTCGATCATCTTCGCCGACAGGTTGACCAGGGCCATGGTGTGGAACTGGCTCTGCCGGGAAACGTCGGGCCGCGCCGAAGATACATCCAGCACTGCCAGCAACTCGCCATGCGGGTCGAACACCGGGCTGGCCGAGCATGTCAGCCCCGTGTGGCGACCGCGGAAGTGCTCGTTCTGGTGAATGGTCAGCGCCTGGCGCTCGACCAGGCAGGTGCCGATGCCGTTGGTGCCCTCGCGCGCCTCGCTCCAGTCAGCGCCCAGCCACAAGCCGGCGCGCTCGAAGCTGCGCCGCTCGGTCGGCGCGCTGACGCAATTGAGGATTACCCCACGGGCATCGGTCAGCAGCACCGCATGGCCGGCCCCGGAAAGCTGCTGGTGCAGGCTGTTCATTTCATGGTCGGCAATCTGCAGCACCTGGCGCAGGCGCTCGCGGCTTTCCAGCAGGCGCCCGTGCTCGAGCACCACCGGGGCCTCGATCACCGACGGGTCGAGGTGGTAGTCCTCCAGGCAGCGCAGCCAGGAGCGGGCGATGGACGGGTCACTGCCGCCCTCCCCGGCCCCACCATGGGCGACGGTATGGACTTGCTGGGCATGGCGACTGAAATGATTGCTCTGCATTGTTGTAGTTCTCCGCAGATAGAGAGTCCCGCCAGCATCCTCCACCCGGGAAGGCTTTGCAATGCACCCTCCGGTTACGTGTCGCAAATGGCACAAAGTGTCACCCCCGCGCGTACCGGCGCTGGTACAGCTACCGTGAATCAGGCCC
Source organism: Pseudomonas pudica (assembly GCF_015680405.1). Lineage (GTDB taxonomy): Bacteria > Pseudomonadota > Gammaproteobacteria > Pseudomonadales > Pseudomonadaceae > Aquipseudomonas > Aquipseudomonas pudica. The sequence goes on along the minus strand of NZ_JADLJS010000029.1, from coordinate 1,734 downwards.
AAAGAACCGAGCCAAGTCATTGATTTGCCTGGTGCTCGAAACGCTGGCCCAACCTTTGCTCTACGCTTTCCAACTCCCTAACAAACACAATAGCCAGGAGACACACCATGCGTTACGCACATCCCGGTACCGAAGGCGCGAAGGTTTCCTTCAAGAGCCGCTACGGCAACTACATCGGTGGTGAGTTCGTTCCTCCGGTAAAGGGGCAGTACTTCGAAAATACCTCCCCGGTGAATGGCAAGCTGATCGCTGAATTCCCCCGGTCCACTGCCGAAGACATCGAGAAAGCCCTGGATGCCGCCCACGCTGCGGCCGACGCCTGGGGTCGCACCTCAGTTCAGGACCGCTCCAATGTCCTGCTCAAGATCGCCGACCGTATCGAGCAGAACCTCGAACTGCTGGCCATTACCGAAACCTGGGATAACGGCAAGCCGATCCGCGAAACCCTCAATGCCGACATTCCGCTGGCGGTCGACCACTTCCGCTATTTCGCTGGCTGCATCCGCGCCCAGGAAGGCGGCGCCGCGGAAATCAACGAAGGCACAGTGGCCTATCACATCCACGAGCCGCTGGGCGTGGTCGGGCAGATCATCCCGTGGAACTTCCCGATCCTGATGGCGGCCTGGAAGCTCGCCCCAGCCCTGGCCGCCGGCAACTGCGTGGTGCTCAAGCCGGCCGAGCAGACCCCGCTGGGCATCACCGTGCTGCTGGAAGTGATCGGTGACCTGCTGCCAAAAGGCGTGCTCAACGTGGTGCAAGGCTATGGCCGCGAAGCCGGTGAAGCATTGGCCACCAGCAAGCGCATCGCCAAGATCGCCTTCACCGGCTCGACTCCGGTGGGCTCGCACATCATGAAGTGCGCGGCCGAGAACATCATCCCGTCCACCGTCGAACTGGGCGGCAAATCGCCGAACGTGTATTTCGAAGACATCATGCAAGCCGAGCCAAGCTTCATCGAGAAGGCGGCCGAAGGCATGGTGCTGGCGTTCTTCAACCAGGGCGAGGTATGCACCTGCCCGTCACGGGCACTGGTACAGGAATCGATCTACCCGCAGTTCATGGAAGTGGTGATGAAGAAGGTGCTGCAGATCAAGCGCGGCGACCCGCTGGACACCGACACCATGGTCGGCGCCCAGGCCTCGCAACAGCAGTTCGAGAAGATCCTGTCGTACCTCGACATCGCCCAGAAGGAAGGCGCCGAGTTGCTGACCGGCGGCAAGGTCGAGAAACTGGAAGGCTCGCTGGCCACCGGTTACTACATCCAGCCGACCCTGCTCAAGGGCAACAACAAGATGCGCGTGTTCCAGGAGGAGATCTTCGGCCCGGTGGTCAGCGTCACCACCTTCAAGGACGAAGCCGAAGCGCTGGCAATCGCCAACGACACCGAGTTCGGCCTGGGTGCCGGCGTGTGGACCCGCGATATCAACCGTGCCTACCGCATGGGCCGTGGGATCAAGGCCGGGCGCGTGTGGACCAACTGCTACCACCTTTACCCGGCGCATGCCGCGTTCGGTGGCTACAAGAAGTCGGGGGTCGGGCGTGAGACCCACAAGATGATGCTCGACCACTATCAGCAGACCAAGAACCTGCTGGTGAGCTACGACATCAATCCGTTGGGCTTCTTCTAAACCTGGGATGGCCTCGGGGCTGCTTTGCAGCCCATCGCCGGCAAGCCAGCTTGTGTCTTGAGAGGGGATTAGAATCTGAAGTGAGAGCGGTGAATGGCAAGCTGAA
>NZ_JADLJS010000028.1 GCF_015680405.1 Pseudomonas pudica | reverse complement strand
CCCCATGTGAGAGTAGGTCATCGTCAAGATTCATTTCGCAAAACCCCTATCTGCGCATGCAGGTAGGGGTTTTGTCTTTCTGGCCTACCAACCCCAGGCCTGCACACCCCCTCTGTGGGAGCGGGTTCACCCGCGAACACCGGCAAAGCCGGTGCCATCCACCGCGTCGCCCGCTTCGCGGCTAAAGCCGCTCCCACAGGGACGGCGCAAGGCCGCTTACAGGGTTCCTCCGATGCCTTGCCAATCGGTTGATGGCACTGCGCCATGCTCTCCGTATGGTACCTACGTGATATCGTTTCCCCTCATCCCCAGCGTCAGCCAGAGGCCTCCCGATGCCCAATACCACTCACCTCCACTCCGGCTTCATGATCGTCCACGGCAACCGCCTCGACGACCTGCGCAGCCTGGTGGTGAGCTGGATGCGTCGCTATCCCCTGGCACCCCTGGAAAACGAAATCGCTCTGGTCCAAAGCAATGGCATTGCCCAATGGCTCAAACTGGCGCTTGCCGAAGACCCTCAGGACGACGACCAGGGCGGTTGTGGCATCGCCGCCGCCATCGACGTGCAATTGCCGGGCAGCTTCATGTGGCAGTTGTACCGAAGCGTGCTGGGCCGTGACGAAATTCCCGAAGTCTCCCTGCTCGACAAGGCACCGCTGACCTGGCGTCTGATGCGCCTGCTCCCGGCCTTGATCGAACGCCCGCATTTCGAGCCGTTGCGACGCTTCCTCACCGACGACAGCGACCTGCGCAAGCGCTATCAGCTCGCCGAGCGCCTGGCCGACCTGTACGACCAATATCAGGTATACCGAGCCGACTGGCTCAAGGACTGGGCCGCTGGCGAGCACATCCTCAACACCGCCCGCGGTGAACGCAAGGCACTGCCCCCGGGCAACCGCTGGCAGGCCGAGTTGTGGCGCGCATTGCTGGAGGACGTTGGCGAGCAGGGCATGGCGCAGAGCCGTGCCGGCGTACATCAACGCTTCATCGAACGGATCAACAGCCTGGAGCAGGCGCCTGCCGGTCTGCCGGCCCGGGTGATCGTATTCGGCATCTCCTCGCTGCCAGCCCAGGCCCTCGAAGCACTGGCCGGCCTGGCGCGCTTCAGCCAGGTGCTGCTGTGCGTGCACAACCCTTGCCGCCACCACTGGGCCGATATCGTTGCCGACAAGGACCTGCTGCGCCACCAGTACAAGCGCCAGCAACGCAAGCAGGGTATGCCCTTGCAACTGGACGACCAGTCGCTGCACCAGCACGCCCACCCTTTGCTGGCCGCATGGGGCAAACAGGGCCGCGATTACATCAACCTGCTCGACAGCTACGATGACCCCGGCAGTTATCAGGGTGTGTTCAGCGACGGTCGCATCGACCTGTTCAGCGACGGCTCGCCTACCACGCTGCTAAACCAGTTGCAGGACGACATCCTCGAACTGCGTCCGCTCGCCGAAACCCGCGAGCGGTGGCATCCAGTCGACCCGGCCAAGGACCGCTCGATCCGCTTTCACATCGCCCACAGCCCGCAACGCGAAGTGGAGATCCTCCACGACCAGCTACTGGCCCGTTTCAGCGCCGACCCAACCCTGCGCCCGCGTGACGTGATCGTCATGTTGCCGGCCATCGATACCTATGCGCCGCACATTCGCGCCGTATTCGGCCAGTTGCAACGCAACGATCCGAGGTACATCCCGTTCACCCTGACCGATCAGGGCCAGCGTGGTCGCGAACCCTTGCTGATTGCCCTCGAACACCTGCTCAAGCTGCCGGACAGCCGCTTCGCGGTCAGCGAAGTGCTCGACCTGCTGGATGTGCCGGCAGTCCGCGCCCGTTTCGGCATACGCGAAAACGACCTGCCCACGCTGCACCGCTGGATCGAGGGGGCCGGCATCCGCTGGGGCCTCAATGCCGAGCAGCGGGCCAGCCTCGGCTTGCCCGCCGGGCTGGAACAGAACAGCTGGCGGTTCGGCCTGAGGCGCATGCTGTTGGGTTATGCCGTAGGCGTGGGTGAGGCCTGTGACGGCATCGAACCCTACGATGAAATCGGTGGTCTTGATGCTGCACTGATCGGCCCGCTGGTCGCCTTGCTGGACGCCCTCGAAGTGGCCAGCAACGCTTTGTCCGAGCCTGCCACTGTCAGCCAGTGGGGCGAGCGCCTGCATGCCTTGCTGCAAGTATTTTTCCTGGCCGAGGGCGAGCACGACGAGTTTCTGCTGATGCAGTTGCAGGATCTGCGTGATAGCTGGCTCGAAGTGTGCGAGGCCGTCGGCCTGCAAGACCCATTGCCGTTGACCGTGGTGCGCGAAGCCTGGCTGTCGGGCCTCGATCAGGGCAAGTTGTCCCAACGCTTCCTCGCCGGCTCGGTGAATTTCTGCACCCTCATGCCGATGCGCGCCATCCCGTTCCGGGTGGTCTGTCTGCTGGGCATGAACGATGGCGATTACCCCCGCGCCCAACAGCCGCTCGACTTCGACCTGATGGCCAGCGACTACCGTCCCGGTGACCGCTCGCGCCGTGAGGATGATCGCTATCTGCTGCTAGAGGCGCTGTTGTCGGCCCGCGACCAGCTATATGTCAGCTGGGTCGGGCGCAGCATTCGCGACAACAGTGAACGCCCGGCCTCGGTACTGATCGGACAGTTGCGCGATCACCTTGGAGCCGGCTGGCAGCTGGCAGGCGCGGAGCCGGGGCAGCCAGCACAACCAGGTGAGCAACTGCTGCACGCACTGACCCAAGAGCACCCGCTGCAACCGTTCAGCCCACGCTACTTCCAGAAGGGGAGCCCACTGTTCAGCTTTGCCCACGAATGGCAACTGCTGCACCAGCAGGGCCAGGAAGACGAGCAGGCTGACCCCGGCCTGCCGCCATACCATGACGATGAGGCCTTGAGCCTGACCCAGCTGAATGACTTCCTGCGCCACCCGGTGCGGCACTTCTTCAGCCAGCGTCTGAAGGTGTACTTCGAAGCGCTGGAAGCACCGACCCCGGACGAGGAACCCTTCGTCCTTGACACCCTGCAACGCTACGGCGCCAGTGAAAGCCTGCTGGGTGCAGCGCTGGCCGAGCCGGACAATGCCGAACAGGCCCTGCAGGCACAGGCCCGACGCTTGCAGGCCTGTGGCGTGCTGCCGCTGGCCGGTTTTGGCGAACTGCTGCAGCGCGAGCTGATCGAGCCCCTGCCAGACTTGCTGCAACGCCACCGCCAGCTATTACAGCGCTGGTCGCAGCTGGTCGAGGGGGCATTGCCAGTGCATTTCGAGCACGGCCGGCACCGCCTCGAAGGCTGGCTGGGGCGGGTGTTCCAGGCGGATGACCAGAGCCTGCTCAGCATCACCACCGTACCCAATACCATCAGTGCCGGGCGCAACGCCCTGAAGTGGCACCGCCTGATCGCACCTTGGGTCACGCACCTGGCGGCCTGCGCGGCGGGCTACCCCTATAACAGTGCGCTGGTGGCCAGCGACCTGACCCTGCTGCTTGCGCCACTGCCGCAAGCGCAGGCGGCGCAATTGCTGGGCGACCTGCTGGTAGCCCGTCAGGCGGCGATGAATGCGCCGTTGCCGGTCGCGGCCAAGACCGCGTTTGCCTGGCTGGCCCAGGACGATAGCGACAAAGCCTTGGCTGCTGCTGCCCGCGCCTACGACGGCGACGAGCGCACCAGCTTCGGCGAGCGCAGTGAAAGCGTCGCCCTGGCCCGGCAGTTCCGTGACTTTGCCGCGCTCACCGCTGATGAAACCTTTGAAGGCTGGTGCGAAGCCTTGTACCGCCCATTGTTCAACGCCCCGTGGCAGACCCTGGGCAACCCGGAGAAAGGCGCATGACCCAGGACCGTCCCCTGGCACTGAGTTTCCCCCTGCATGGCAGCCAGCTGATCGAGGCCAGCGCCGGCACGGGCAAGACCTTCACCATTTCGGCGCTTTACCTGCGCCTGATCCTCGGTCACGGTGGCGAGCAGGGCTTCGACCGCGAGTTGCTGCCACCGCAAATCCTCGTGGTGACTTTCACCGACGCCGCCACCAAAGAACTGCGCGAACGTATCCGCGCCCGCCTGGCCGAAGCTGCGCGGTTCTTCCGTGGCGAGCTGGTAGCGGCCGACCCGCTGCTGCACCAGCTGCGTGACGACTACCCGGAAGAAGCCTGGCCACGCTGTGCCGGGCGCCTGGAAATCGCTGTGCAGTGGATGGACGAAGCAGCGGTATCGACCATCCACGGCTGGTGCCAGCGCATGCTGCGCGAACATGCCTTCGACAGCGGCAGCCTGTTCACCCAGACCTTGGAAACCGACCACAGCGAACTGCTGGGTCAAGTCATGCGCGACTACTGGCGGCGCTTCTGCTACGGCATGCAAGGCGACGCGCTGGCCTGGGTGCGTGGCCACTGGGGTAGCCCCGACGCCTTGCTGCCGCGGATCCGCCCACTGTTCGGCCGCGTGCGCGCCCAGCAGGACGGGCCAGAGCCGGCGGCACTGATCCAGGCATCGCTGCAGCAGCGTGGCGAGCAGTTGGCCCGGCTCAAGGCGCCTTGGGCGCAATGGGCCGAGGAATTGCGCCAGATCTGCCGTGATGCACTGGCCGCCAAACAGGTCGATGGCCGCAAGATGCAGGCCCGTTACTTCGAGCCCTGGTTCGACAAGCTCTGCGCCTGGGCCGCAGACGCACAACTGGTGGAGCTCGACCTGGGCACCGGCTTTACCCGCCTGACCCCGGCGGGCATGGCCGAAGCCTGGAAGGGCGAGCCACCCGAGCACCCGGCCCTCAATGCCATGCAGAGCTTGCAGCAACAGTTGCAGGCCCTGGACAGCCCGGATGCCCCATTGCTCGAGCATGCCGCCAACTGGGTATCGGCACGCTTCGAAGTGGAGAAGCGCCGGCGTGCGGAAATGGGTTTCGACGACATGCTCCTGCGCCTGCAGCACGCCCTGGCCAGCGAGGCCGGCGAGCGCCTGGCCAGCCTGATCCGCGAACAGTTCCCGGTGGCATTGATCGACGAGTTCCAGGACACCGACCCGGTGCAGTACGGCATCTTCGAGCGCATCTACCAGATCAGCGAAAACCGGCGCGAAACCGGCTTGTTCATGATCGGTGACCCCAAGCAGGCGATCTATGCCTTCCGTGGCGCCGACATCTACACCTACCTCGCCGCCCGTCGTGCCACGAGTGGCCGTCTGCACAGCCTGGACACCAACTACCGCTCCAGCAAGGCCATGGTCGCGGCGGTCAACCACGTGTTCCTCCAGGCCGAGGCGCGTGCGGCAGGGCGTGGCGCGTTCCTGTTCCGCGAGGCCGATGACAACCCTTTGCCGTTCATCGAGGTCCGCGCCAAAGGCCGTGGCGAGCAACTGTTGATCGACGGTGGAACCTGTGCAGCCCTGCAGTGCTGGCATCTGGAAAGCGAAGAGCCGGTCTCCGCCAGCGTGTACCGCCAGCAGCTGGCAGCCAGCTGCGCCAGCCATATCGTCGCCTTGCTCAATGGTGGGCAGCAGGGCACGGCTGGTTTCCAGAGTGCCGAGGGCGAACTGCGCCCGTGCCTGCCGTCGGACATCGCCATCCTGGTGCGCGATGGCCATGAAGCGCAGATGGTCCGCGCCGAGCTTGCCGCGCGCGAGGTGCGTAGTGTGTACCTGTCCGACAAGGATTCGGTATTCGCCGCCCAGGAAGCCCACGACCTGTTGGCCTGGCTAAAGGCCTGTGCCGAACCCGACTCGGAGCGCCTGCTCAAGGCTGCCCTGGCCAGCCTTACCCTTGATCTGTCTCTGGCTGCGCTGGACCGCCTGAATCAGGACGAGCGGGTCTGGGAAGACTGGGTCATGCGTTTTCGCCGTTACCGCGACACCTGGCAGCGCCAGGGCGTGCTGCCGATGCTGCGGCACCTGCTGCATGACTTCCAGCTGCCGCGCACACTGATCCGCCGCAGCGATGGCGAGCGGGTGCTGACCAACCTGCTGCATCTGGCCGAGCTGCTGCAACAGGCCGCTGGCGAACTGGACGGCGAACAGGCACTGATCCGACACCTGGCCGAGCACCTGGCCAGTTCCGGCCAGGCCGGTGAAGAGCAGATCCTGCGCCTGGAGAGCGATGAGCAGTTGGTGAAAGTGGTGACCATCCACAAGTCCAAGGGCCTGGAATACCCCTTGGTCTACCTGCCGTTCATCTGCACCAGCAAACCGGTGGACGGTAGCCGCCTGCCGCTGGCCTGGCATGATAGCCAGGGCAACGCCCATCTCACCCTCACCCCAGACCAGGAACAGATCGAACGCGCCGACGACGAGCGACTGGCCGAAGACCTGCGCCTGCTCTACGTGGCCCTGACCCGCGCCCAGCATGCCTGCTGGCTGGGTGTCGCCGACCTCAAGCGGGGCAACCAGAAGAGCTCGCACCTGCATCGTTCGGCGTTCGGTTACCTGCTGGGTGGTGGCCTCGCCTTGCCGGGCTCGTCGCAACTGACGGACTGGTTGCAGGCCTTGGCCAAGACCTGCCCGCACATCTCTTGCCCAGGCCTGCCGTTGGCAGATGAACAGCTGTATCGCATGCCGCACACCGAGCATGAGCTGCTGCCTGCCCGCAAGCCGCGTCGCGCAGCGGGCGCCGAGCATTGGTGGATTGCCTCGTACAGCGCCCTGCGCGTCGGCGACCAGACCCTCGGTGCCGACAGCTCCCAAGCCCAGCAGTTACTGGATGATGAAGTGGTCGATACCCAGGTGCTGCGCGAGGTCCCGGCCGACAGTGGCGATATTCACCGCTTCCCGCGCGGGCCCAACCCCGGCACCTTCCTGCATGGCTTGCTGGAATGGGCGGGCCGCGAGGGCTTCAGCCAGGTCAGCGGCAATGCACGGCTGATTGAGCGAACCGTTGGCCAGCGCTGCAACCGTCGCGACTGGACCGGCTGGATTCCCACCCTGACGCTTTGGCTGCAGCGCCTGCTGGGCGAAGCGCTGCCGTTGCCGGGCAACGACCTCGGCGTGACGCTAGGGCAGTTGTGCCACTATCAGATCGAAATGGAGTTCTGGTTCGCCAGCCACCAGGTCGATGCCGAACAACTCGACCGCCTGGTGGTACGCCACACCCACCCCGGCCTGGCACGCCCGGCGGCGCAGCCGACCGTGCTCAATGGCATGTTCAAAGGCTTCATCGACCTGGCCTTCGAACTGGACGGGCGTTACTACGTGACCGACTACAAGTCCAACTGGCTGGGCCCGGATATCCAGGCCTACGATGCCCTGGCCATGGAAAAGGCCATCCTCGAACATCGCTACGACCTGCAATACGTGCTGTACCTGCTGGCCCTGCACCGCCAGTTGCGCGCCCGCCTGCCGGACTACGACTACGACCGCCATGTCGGCGGCGCCCTGTTCATCTTCCTGCGAGGCGCCAGCAGCAGCGGCCACGGCGTTTACCACACCAAGCCACCGCGCGAGCTGATCGAAAGCCTCGATGCGCTGTTCCGCGGCGAGCATCCGCCGGTACAGCAGGACCTGTTTGCCGGAGCCGTGATATGAGCCGAAGCCTCGTCGACTTGTTGCCCACCCCGCTGCACGCCGAGCACCTGCTCGCCTTGGCGCCGCAGCATGACAGCGGCGACCTCCTGCAACTGCTCGACCGCTGGGTAGAGCGGGGCTGGCTGCGTGCCCTGGACCGTGCGTTCGTATCGTTCCTGGAGGAGCGAGCCCCCGGTAGCGACCCCCTGCTGTTGCTGGCCGCCGCACTGGCCAGCCACCAACTGGGCCACGGCCATGTCTGCCTCGACCTGCAGCAAACCCTGGCCGAGCCCGATTTTGCCCTGTCGTTGCCGCCTGAAGGCGACGCCTTGACCGGCCCCTTGCTGTTGCCCTCGCAGTTGCTGGCCAACCTTGACCTGCACGCCTGGCGTCAGCGCATTGCCGCCAGCTCGCTGGTGGCCGCAGGGGATTCCCCGGGCCAGCAGGCGCGGCCTCTGGTGCTCAGCGGCGAGCGTCTGTACTTGCGCCGTTACTGGAGTTACGAGCGGCGCATCGACCATATCCTGCGCCAGCGCCTGACCCAGGCCGAAGCGCCTCCGGCCGACCTGCCTGGCCGTTTGGCGCAACTGTTCGACGGTGGTGCGCCGGCTGGCCAGGTGGACTGGCAGAAGCTTGCCTGTGCCCTGGCCACTCGCGCCGGCTTCAGCATCATCACCGGCGGCCCTGGCACGGGTAAGACCACTACCGTGGTGCGCCTGCTGGCCTTGCTGCAGGCGCCGGCGGTGGAGCAGGGCAGGCCGCTGCGCATTCGCCTGGCCGCGCCGACCGGCAAGGCGGCCGCGCGTCTGACCGAATCCATTGGCCAGCAGGTCGAGCGCCTGCAGGTCAGCGCCGAGGTGCGCGGGCATATCCCCACCGAGGTCAGCACCGTGCACCGCCTGCTCGGCAGCCGCCCTGGTTCGCGGCACTTCCGCCACCATGCCGGCAACCCGCTGCCGTTGGACGTGCTGGTGGTCGACGAAGCGTCGATGATCGACCTGGAAATGATGGCCAACCTGCTCGATGCCCTGCCGCCACGGGCGCGCCTGGTACTGCTGGGCGACAAGGACCAGCTGGCCTCGGTCGAGGCCGGTGCGGTACTGGGTGACCTGTGCCGGGATGCCGAGGAGGGCTGTTACTCGCCGGCGACCGAGGCATGGCTGGAGCAGGTCGGTGGTGAGTCGCTGGCGGGCAGTGGTCTCAAGGCCGGCGATGAGCAACGCAACCCGCTGGCCCAGCAGGTGGTGATGTTGCGCTTCTCGCGGCGTTTCGGCGAAGGCAGTGGCATCGGCCAGCTGGCCCGGCTGGTCAACCACCAGGACGCCCATGCGGCGCGCAGCCTGTTGGCTGCGCCGCCACCCGATGTGCACAGCCTGGCCCTTAAGCACGAACAGGACCGCGCCTTCGACCGCCTGCTGCTCGACGGCCTCAACCGCGGCAGCGATGGCCCGCAGGGCTACCGCAGCTACCTGCGAACCCTTGGCCGCTTCCGCCCGGCACTCGGCACCGCCGTCGACGACCCCGCGTGGGAGCAATGGGCGGGCAAGGTGCTGCACAGCTTCGAGGACTTCCAGCTACTGTGCGCGGTACGCCGGGGCGCCTGGGGTGTTGAAGGCCTCAATGAGCGGGTAGCGCGGGTGCTGCATAATGCCGGGCTGATCGACAGCCAGCAGCCCTGGTACGAAGGGCGTCCGGTGCTGGTGACCCGCAACGACTACGGCCTGGGGCTGATGAACGGTGACATCGGCATTGCCCTGCGCCTGCCGGATGAGCACGGCGAACCCCTGTTGCGCGTGGCCTTCCCGCGGAACGACGGCAGCGGCGGCGTGCGCTTCGTCCTGCCCAGCCGGCTGAACGAAGTGGAAACGGTATTCGCCATGACCGTACACAAGTCCCAGGGCTCGGAGTTCGGCCACACCGCGCTGGTGCTGCCGGATGCGCTCAACCCGGTGCTGACCAAGGAGCTGGTATACACCGGCATCACCCGCGCCAAGCACTGCTTCAGCCTGGTCGAGCCCCGCCAGGGTATTTTCGAAGAAGCTGTGGCGCGCAAGGTGCGGCGTATTTCCGGGTTGATGCTGGAGCAGGTGTAGGACCGGGAAGCCCTATCGCCGGCAAGCCAGCTCCCACAGGTACAGCGCAGCTCTCAAGGGTTGTGGAGTTCTCCGTGGGAGCTGGCTTGCCGGCGATGAGGGCATCAGTCCCGTGCGTAAAGCAGCTCGTACCTACATTGATGCGGCCATGTGCTATCGTTGCGCCGATATCGGAAAGGGCCTCAAGAGATTTTCCACATGAAAGTGGCCGCAAGGCGGGTGACGAGCTGTGTGCTTTCGCTATTGCTGGCCGCCCTGTTCCTTTCCGCAGGCCCGGCCCAGGCAGACCCCGCCATAACTGCCGCCCAGGCGCAGCAGCGTGCCAAGGCCGTCACCCAGGTGGTGCTGGGCATCTTCAGCTATGCCCGCTGGCCTGTGGAACCCTCACCGTTGCGCCTGTGCCTGGTCGGCCCTACCGAGTACGCCGATGACCTGATCAAAGGCCATGTGCAGGAGTCCGGCCGACCGCTGCAGGTGCGGCGGCTACTGGCAGACGATAGTCAGGTCGCCCAGGCCTGCGACGCCATCTACATCGGCAAGCTCGACCAGGGCAAGCGCGACCGGTTGTTCGAGCGCGTCAGTGGCCACCCAGTGCTGAGCATCAGCGAGGCAGACGACCCGTGCACGGTCGGTAGCCTGTTCTGCTTGCGGGTCAGCGACCAGCAGGTAGCCTTTGAAGTCAACCTCGACTCGGTGGCACGCTCCGGCGTGCGCATTCACCCTAGCGTGCTGCAATTGTCGCGGCGCCGGGCGGTGCAACCATGAAACCAACCCGCAAGCGCGCCGTGCGCCCGACCCTGCGCTCGGTGCTCGGCCGTGGCCACCTCAGCGTCGCCTTGCTCGCCGTTGGCCTGGCCGGCATATCCCTGACCCTGCTGGGCGTGCTTGCCCTGCGCGTCTATGCCAATGACAACCTGCACCTGATCGCCCGCTCGATCAGCTACACCGTGGAAGCGGCGGTGGTGTTTGACGACAGCGCTGCGGCCAATGAATCGCTGGCGCTGATTGCCAGTACCGAGGAAGTGGCTGAAGCCAAGGTCTTCAACAACGAAGGTGAGCAGTTGGCGCATTGGCAGCGCAGCGATACCGGCGTGCTCGCGCGGCTGGAGGCGCAGGTGGCCACCGCCCTGCTGGATGAGCCGATCAACCTGCCGATCACGCACCAGCAACAGCAAGTCGGGCGCATCGAACTGGTTGGCCAAGGGCGTAGCCTGTTGCTGTTTCTGTTCAGCGGGCTGGCCGGCATCCTGTTCTGCACGGTGCTCAGCGCCCTGGCTGCCCAATACCTGTCGCGGCGTCTGCTCAGCGATATCGTCCGCCCGCTGCGTGGCCTGGCCAGTGTTGCCCACGCCGCCCGCCGCGAGCGCAGTTTCGACCGGCGCGTGCCGGAGGCGCCGATTGCCGAGCTCAACGAACTGGGCAATGACTTCAACGCCCTGCTGGACGAACTGGAGGTATGGCACAGCCACCTGCAGAACGAAAACCAGACCCTGGCCCACCAGGCCAGCCACGACAGCCTGACCGGCCTGCCCAACCGTGCCTTCTTCGAGGGGCGCCTGAGCCGTAGCGTGCGCAATGCCGAACGGCAGCAGGATCACCTGGCGTTGCTGTTCCTCGACAGCGACCACTTCAAACAGATCAATGACACCCTCGGCCATGCGGTGGGCGACGAAGTGCTGATAAGCGTGGCCGACCGCGTGCGTGCCCAACTGCGCGAGCACGACCTTGTGGCGCGCCTGGGTGGCGATGAGTTCGCCGTGCTGTTGACGCCTTTGCATTCGCGCCTGGACGCCGAGCACATTGCCGAGAAGATCATTGCCAGCATGAAGTTGCCGGTGCAGCTGGACAGCGGCCGCAGTATCGCCACTTCGTTGAGTGTTGGTATTGCCTATTACCCGGATGACGGCGCCGACCCCGCCAGCCTTCTGAATGCCGCCGATGCCGCGATGTACCAGGCCAAGCGCAAACGCCGTGGCCATTGGCAAGTGGCGCAGACGGAGCGGTCCGCCAGCGAAATCAAGAACAGGAGTTGAACCCGTGATACAGGCTTTGCGTTTCCCTTTTTGGGCCTTGTTGCTTGCCGTGCTGGCGCTGCCCGGCTGCCAGAGCGCTCCGCCCAAAGGCCTGACCGCCGAACAGATTGCCGTGCTCAAGCGCGAAGGCTTTACCCCGACCGACGAAGGCTGGGCCTACGATTTGTCCGGCAAGGTGCTGTTCGGCAGCGACCTGGACAGCCTCAACAGCCAGAGCCAGGCGATTGTCGAGCGTATTGGCAAGGCGCTGCTTGGCGTTGGTATCCAGGGCGTGCGGGTGGATGGGCATGCCGACGCGTCCGGCAAGGCGGCGTATAACCAGCAACTCTCCGAGCGCCGCGCGCAGAGCGTGGCCAAGGCGCTGGTCGGGGTAGGCATGCAGGCGCAGAACATCCAGAGCCGTGGGTTGGGCAGTAGTCAACCGGTGGCGGACAACCGCACCAGTGCCGGGCGTACCGAGAACCGGCGGGTGTCCATTGTGGTGGCTTCCTACTGACCACAGCCTGCGGGCTATCAGATATCCCTGTGGGAGCGGGTTCACCCGCTAACACCGGCGAAGCCGGTGCCATGCACCGAGTTGTCTGCTTCGTGGTTAAACCCGCTCCCACAGGTACAGCGACAACCTCGAGATCAACGCTGCAACCGTGGGAGCTGGCTTGCCGGCGATGGGCTGCAACGCAGCCCCTTATTCCTGAGCAAACCGCATCTCTCGGGTCTCGCCCATCAACAACGGCGCATTCGCCTCCGTCACACCTCGGATGTAATCCCAAAGCAGGGTAATCCGCTTCAACTTCCTCAAATCCTCCCGACAATACATCCAGAACTGCCGTGTCACCTCGATCTCCTCCGGCAACACCGTCACCAGCCGTGGGTCCTGTGCCGCCAGGAAGCATGGCAGGATCGCCAGCCCACGTCCCTGCAACGCAGCCGTGTACTGCGCAATCACGCTGGTACTGCGCAAATGCGCGCTGGCGCTGGGGATCAGGTTGGCCAGGTACAGCAGCTCAGAACTGAAAGCCAGGTCGTCCACGTAGCTGATGAACGGGTGCCTGGCCAGGTCCGCGATCTGCTGGATCGGTGCGTGGCTGTCCAGGTAGTCCTGGGTCGCGTACAGCCGCAAGCGGTAGTCGCACAGCTTGCAGCACACATAAGGGCCGTGTTCCGGCCGCTCCAGGGCGATGACGATGTCCGCCTCGCGCTTGGACAGGCTGATGAAGTGCGGCAGCGGCAGGATATCCACCGAAATCGCCGGGTAGGCATCGACGAAGTGGCTTAGCTGCGGGGTGACGAAGAAGCTGCCGAAGCCTTCGGTGCAGCCCATGCGCACATGCCCCGACAACGCCACGCCCGAGCCGGACACCTGCTCGCAGGCCATGTGCAGCGTGCTCTCGATCGACTCGGCATAACCCAGCAGGCGCTGGCCCTCGGCGGTGAGGACAAAGCCGTTGGTCCGGGATTTCTCGAACAGCAAGGTGCCCAGGGCCCCCTCCAGCGAGCTGATGCGCCGCGACACCGTGGTGTAGTCCACGCTCAGGCGCTTGGCCGCGCTGCTGGCCTTGCGGGTACGCGCCACTTCCAGGAAGAACTTCAGGTCGTCCCAGTTGAGCGCGCTCAGGGATGTGAGGTCTTTTTGCATGATGATCCGGTTTTTTTGTGCGTTCTTGTTGGATGTTTGCACATCTATACTCGAAACAAGCCTCAGGACGCCACCTCGCGTTTGCACGGCGCTGGCGATCTCGTCCCGACAATAATTCCAAGGAGAACGCAGATGAACGCACCGCAGTCCCCTAACCAGACCAAAATCGAACAGGTCAAGCTGCTGATCGACGGCCAATGGGTCGAGTCCAGGACCACCGAATGGCGCGACATCGTCAACCCAGCCACCCAAGAGGTACTGGCGCGCGTACCGTTCGCCACCATCGAAGAAGTCGACGCGGCCGTGGCCGCTGCCCAACGTGCCTTCCAGACCTGGCGCAACACGCCGATCGGCGCGCGCATGCGCATCATGCTCAAGCTGCAGGCGCTGATCCGCGAACACACCAAACGCATCGCCCAGGTTCTCAGTGCCGAGCAGGGCAAGACCCTGGCCGACGCCGAAGGCGATATCTTCCGCGGCCTGGAAGTGGTCGAGCATGCCGCCTCCATCGGCACCCTGCAGATGGGCGAGTTCGCCGAGAACGTCGCCGGCGGCGTCGATACCTACACCCTGCGCCAGCCGATCGGTGTATGTGCCGGCATCACTCCGTTCAACTTCCCGGCGATGATCCCGCTGTGGATGTTCCCGATGGCCATCGTCTGCGGCAACACCTTCGTGCTCAAGCCGTCCGAGCAGGACCCGCTGTCGACCATGCTGCTGGTCGAGCTGGCGCTGGAAGCCGGCATACCGGCTGGCGTGCTCAACGTGGTGCACGGCGGCAAGCAAGTGGTGGATGCCATTTGCACCCACAAGGACATCAAGGCGATTTCTTTCGTCGGCTCTACCGAAGTGGGCACCCACGTGTACAACCTGGGCAGCCAGCACGGCAAGCGCGTGCAGTCGATGATGGGCGCCAAGAACCACGCGGTGGTGCTGCCCGATGCCAACCGCACGCAAACCGTCAACGCGCTGGTCGGTGCTGCCTTTGGTGCAGCAGGCCAGCGCTGCATGGCCACTTCGGTGGCAGTGCTGGTGGGCAAGGCTCGCGAATGGCTGCCAGATATCAAGGAAGCGGCCAGCAAGCTGAAGGTCAATGCCGGTTGCGAGCCAGGCACCGATGTCGGCCCGGTGGTTTCCAAGCGCGCCAAGGAGCGTGTGCTGGGCCTGATCGAAAGTGGCATCAAGGAAGGCGCCAAGCTGGAGCTCGACGGCCGTGGCGTCCAGGTACCGGGCTACGAGCAAGGTAACTTCATTGGCCCGACCCTGTTCTCGGGCGTGAAGACCGACATGCAGGTTTACACCCAGGAAATCTTCGGTCCGGTGCTGGTGACCCTGGAGGTCGATACCCTCGATGAGGCCATCGCCCTGGTCAACGCCAACCCGTTCGGCAACGGCACTGGCCTGTTCACCCAGAGCGGCGCGGCAGCACGCAAGTTCCAGAGCGAAATCGACATCGGCCAGGTCGGCATCAATATCCCGATCCCGGTCCCGGTACCGTTCTTCAGCTTCACCGGTTCGCGTGGTTCCAAGCTCGGCGACCTCGGCCCGTACGGCAAGCAAGTGGTGCAGTTCTACACTCAGACCAAGACCGTCACCGCCCGCTGGTTCGATGACGACAGTGTCAACGACGGTGTGAACACCACCATCAGCCTGCGCTAAGGAGAGAGTCATGCGTATCGCATTCATCGGGCTTGGCAACATGGGCGCACCCATGGCCCGCAACCTGATCAAGGCCGGGCACCAACTGAACCTGTTCGACCTGAACAAGGCCGTGCTGGCCGAGCTTGCAGAACTGGGTGGGAAAATCAGCCCTTCGCCCAAGGACGCGGCGGCCAATAGCGAACTGGTGATCACCATGCTGCCGGCCGCTGCGCATGTGCGCAGCGTGTACCTGAGCGAGGATGGTGTGTTGGCGGGGATTCGCCCGGGCACGCCCACCGTGGATTGCAGCACCATCGACCCGCAGACTGCACGTGATGTGTCCAAGGCCGCAGCGGCCAAGGGCGTGGACATGGGCGATGCGCCAGTGTCCGGTGGCACTGGCGGCGCGGCGGCAGGCACCCTGACCTTCATGGTCGGTGCCAGCGCCGAGTTGTTCGCCACCCTCAAGCCGGTACTGGAGCAGATGGGCCGCAACATCGTGCACTGCGGTGAAGTCGGCACCGGGCAGATCGCCAAGATCTGCAACAACCTGCTGCTGGGTATCTCGATGATCGGCGTGTCCGAGGCTATGGCCCTGGGCAACGCGCTGGGCATCGATACCAAGGTGCTGGCGGGGATCATCAACAGTTCGACCGGGCGTTGCTGGAGCTCGGACACCTACAACCCGTGGCCGGGCATCATCGAGACTGCGCCCGCGTCGCGCGGGTACACCGGAGGGTTTGGCGCCGAGCTGATGCTCAAGGACCTGGGGCTGGCCACCGAGGCTGCACGCCAGGCGCATCAACCGGTGATCCTGGGGGCCGTGGCCCAGCAGCTGTACCAGGCCATGAGCCTGCGCGGCGAGGGTGGCAAGGACTTCTCGGCAATCGTCGAGGGTTACCGCAAGAAGGATTGACGAGCGAGGACTTCATCGCGGGCCAGGCGGCCTTCCTCTGTAACTGCGCACCAGAGGGAAGGGCGTCTGATCCGCGATTTTTTTTGCCTGGATGCCGGGCTCGGATCAGCTTGCAGGAGCAGCCTTGTGTTGCGAAGAGGCCTGATCCGGCCCGGCACATGTGTCGCCATGACTGGCCTCTCGCAGCACAAGGCTGCTCCTACAGGGCTATGTGTGGTTTGTGGAATCAGGCAAAGACAAAGTACTTACGCACGGTCTCGACCACTTCCCAGGTGCCTTTCATCCCTGGTTCGATCACGAACACATCACCCGCTTTAAGATGCTTCGGCTCTTCGCCTTCCGGGGTGATGATGCAGTAGCCATCGAGGAAGTGGCAGAACTCCCACTTCTCGTAATTGACCTCGAACTTGCCCGGGGTGCAGATCCAGGTGCCCATGATCTTGCTGCCGTCGGCCGACAGGTAGGCGTTGAGGTTGACAGTGTGCGGATCGCCGCCGATGCGCTTCCACTTGGTGGCGTCCACGACCGGCGTCGGGCAGGTTTCGCGCAGGACGGTGATGAAATCGGACATGGCACAACTCCTGGTGACTGGCTGAATGACTCATCACCATAGGGCCATTGGCCGAGCCGCAGTTGCCTGGGCTCGACGTCCAGCTGTCTGGTCGCGCTATGCCAGGCGGTTGACCTCGACGGTGATGTGCGCCAGTTCCTCGTGTACGCCCAACGCTTTGCGCACGCTGTCGGCGCTGAGTTCGGCCCGGGCGGCCAGGCCGAGAATGCAGGCGTATTGGTCCTTGCCCACGCGCCACACGTGCAGGTCGGTGATGCAGGTCGGCACCGGCAGTTGCGCAACCACCTCGCGGATTTCTTCCACGACCGGCGCGTCCATCTCTGCATCCAGCAGGACCCGCCCGGTATCGCGCAGCAGCCCGCGGGCCCACAACGCCACCAGCAGCGCACCGACCAGGCCCATGACCGGGTCGAGCCAGCCTGCGCCCCAGTACTTGCCTGCCAGCAGGGCGACGATAGCCAGCACCGAAGTCGCGGCGTCGGCCATCACGTGCAGGTAGGCCGAGCGCAGGTTCAGGTCGTGGTGGTGGTGGCCGTGGTCATGGTGATGGTCGTGGCCATGGTGGTGATGATCGTGATGGTCGTCACGCAGCAGCCAGGCGCAGATCAGGTTGACGGCCAGGCCCACTGCGGCGATGAAGATCGCCTCGTCATAGTGGATCGGCCCCGGTGCCAGCAGGCGCTCCACCGACTGGAATGCCATCAGCCCGGCCACGCCCAGCAACAGAAGGGCGCTGGAGTAGCCGCCGAGAATCTCGATCTTCCAGGTGCCGAAGGCAAAGCGCCGGTCGCCGGCATAGCGCCGTGCGGCGGCGTAGGCCAGCAGCGACAGGCCCAGGGCCAGGGCGTGGGAGCTCATGTGCCAGCCGTCGGCCAGCAATGCCATGGAATTGAAGAACCATCCCCCGGTAATTTCCGCCACCATCATCACGGCTGTCAGCCACACGGCCAGGCGCGTCCTGCGCTCGGCGCCCAGGTTGCTGGTATGGAACTGGTGGCTGTGCTGCCAGCGGTCTGAGGTTTGTGTCGCCATGGTTTATCATGCTCCCGGAACATCGAGAAATATACTATACCCCAGTATACCTAGCATGGTGTGAAACCCAATGGCACATACTCTGAAGAGCAAGAAGCAGCTGCTGAACCGGGTGCGCAAGATCAAAGGCCAGGCCGCCGCCCTGGAGACAGCGCTGGAGCAGGACAAGGACTGCCTGGCTATCCTGCAGCAGATCGCCGCCGTGCGCGGTGCGGTGAACGGGCTCATGGCCGAAGTGATGGAAGGGCATATCCGCGAACACCTGGTGGCGGACGGGCTGAGTGCCGAGGAGCGGCAGGACGAGGCGGACAAGGTGGCGACGTTGCTACGGTCTTACCTCAAGTAGCAGGCCGGCGGCACCGATACCCTAGGGGGGTAAAGTTCAAGGCGAACACGTTCTACGCCCACCAATACCGCACAAAGTGGAAGAACACCGGCGCGGCAAAGCACACCGAATCCATGCGGTCGAGCATACCGCCGTGGCCTTCGATCATGTGCCCCCAGTCCTTCACCCCACGGTCGCGCTTGATCGCCGACATCACCAGCCCGCCGAAGAAGCCCATGGCGTTCACCGCCAACGCCATCAGCGCGGCCTGCCAGAAGGTGAACGGGGTGATCCAGCACAGCAGGGCGCCGATCAGGGTGGCCAGTGCCACTCCGCCGGCGAGGCCTTCGACGGTCTTGGATGGCGACAGGTTGGGCGCTACCTTGTGCTTGCCGAACAGCTTGCCGCACACGTACTGCAGCACGTCGCTGATCTGCACCACCAGGATCAGCCAGGCAATCAGCAGCAGGTTGCGGCCCTCGTAACCCGGGATGTCCAGGGTCATCAATGCCGGTACCGACGACACGCAGTACACCGCGATCATCAGCCCCCACTGCACCTTCGAGGCGCGCTCGAGAAAGCGCGTGGTGTCACCGCCGAAGCTGGCCAGGATCGGCAGTAACAGGAACAGGTACACCGGGATGAAGATGCTGAACAGCCCGTACCAGTCCATGGCGATCAGCACGTACTGCACCGGCAGCGCCACATAGAACGCCGCCACCAGCGCCGGGTAGTCGCTGCGCCGGGTCGGGGTGAGCGTCATGAACTCGCGCAAGGCATAGAACGATACGCCGTAGAACAGCACGATCACGCCGTACTTGCCGAACAGGAAGGCGATGCCGATCACCAGCACCATCACCCACCAGGCGTTGATGCGGGCGTTGAGGTTGTCGATCACCGCGTGCGGTGCCGGGCCGGCGCGCCATTTGAGCAGGCGGCCGATCACGCTGGCGAGCAGCAGCAGGGCGCCGATGCCGGCGAACAGGGAAAGGGTGTTGTCATCCATCTCAGGCATCCTTGGGGGCCAGGTTCAGCAGGGCTTGGCTGGCCCGCTCGAGAAAGGCTTGCTTGCTTTCATCCGCCTGCAGGTGCAGCGGCTCGCCAAAGCTCAATGTGCACAACAACGGCAATGGCAAGGCACGACCCTTGGGCATTACCCGGTTGAGGTTGGCGATCCATACCGGCACCAGTTCGACTTCTGGGTTGGCTGCTGCCAGGTGGTACAGCCCGCTCCTGAACGGCATCAGCGGCTCGTCGCCGAGATTGCGAGTGCCCTCCGGGAAGAAGATCAGCGAGTCGCCCTGGGCCACGGCTTCGAGGATCGGCTGCAACGGGCTGCCCTGGCCAGCACTGTGTTGCCGGTTGATCAGCACACCATTGAAGACCTTGCGGATGAGAAAGTCGCGAATCCCCGGCTTGGCCCAGTAGTCGGCGCCGGCTACCGGACGGGTACGCTTGCGCAGCGGTTGCGGCAGCGAGGCCCACAGCAGTACGAAGTCGCCATGGCTGCTGTGGTTGGCGAAATACAGGCGCTGCACCGGCAGCGGCGTGCAGCCCAGCCACAGGGCGCGGGCGCCGGTGATCAGGCGGGCGGCGGAAGTGATGAGGTAGGCGGTCAGGTTGGCGAGCATGGATCGGTAGTCATCCCTTCAAAGGCAGTGTCAGCAGGGTAGCCAGGGCCAGCGACAGCTGCAGGCCCAGGCAAACTGCCTGACGGCGCAACAGGGTCAGGGCGGCCTGACTGCGGGCAGGCCAGGCGCGGGAGTCGGCGGCCTGCGGTTTGAGATTCAGCTCGTACAAGGCTCGGTCTACGGCCAAGGTGTCCGCCGCCAGGTCGCGGCTGGCGGCGAGATGGGCGAACAGTTGGGCATCGATGGCCACACGGATGGCCCAGTACTTGTGCAGCACGCCCAGTACCAGCAGCGCAATGCACAGCAGGCTGGCCAGCGGTAGTAGTCGCACACCCAGCAAGGGTGCCAGGCCGTAGGCCAGGGCCAGCAGGGTGAGGCCGTCCGACAGGCGTTCCAGTTGTTTGCCACGGCCCAGCAGGCTGGCCACCACGTACAGCGTCATGGTTGTGTCCCTAGCTGTTGCAAGGCCTGGCGGTGTGCGCTGCGCAGGACCACGCCGGGGCGGGCCTTGCGGATCAGCGCCTCGGCCTGGCGAGCATCGGTGCAGCGGCCCGTGAGCACCAGCCAGGCGGCCACGGCGCTGGCACTGCGCGAATAGCCCAGGGCGCAACAGACCAGCACCGGGCCTTGGGAGCGCAGGCGTTCGATGGCGATGGCGGCCTGGTGCAGCAATGGGCTTTCCGGGGCGATCAGGTCCAGGGTAGGAAAACATGCGTAGCCAATGGCGGCCGCGACCTGTGCAGGAGCGGCGCTGTTCTGAACATGACACGGTAGCTCAGCGCACAAATCGACCACCCCAGCGAACTGCGCGCCATGCCCTGGAACGCGCCCAAGGTACACGCCATCACACACTTCATCGGCCTGCGGGTGCCGCCAGGTCCACAACCGCGAGTTGACCCACGCCCCAATCAGGTACGGTGCCAGCAGCCAGCTGGCTGCATTCGACAAGCGCCCATCGGCGCCTTTCTGAAACCCGCCTGCGCCGAGCACGCCATAGTTCAGCGCCACCAAAGCCAGCGACACGGCCGGCCAGGTCAACCACAGCCAGGCGCCGCCCAGCGTAACGGCAGGCACTGCGCACAGCAGCCCACCCACTGTATAGAACAACGCCAACCGCCAGCGCTTGGCATCCCGCGCAAGGTGCACCTGCTGCCAGGGCAGTTGCCCCCGATATGGCCACAACCAGACGCAGACGAACCCCACCAATGCCCCTGTCGGCACATCGATGAAATGGTGCTGCCAGGTGGTCAGCACCGACAACCCGATCAGTGCCATCCAGCCGTGCATCAGCCAACGCCAGGGCTGGCGCTGCACGTGCCGGGCAAACATCGTCCATATGATCACCAGCAGGGCAATATGCAGCGAAGGCGCCTGGTTGAACGGCTTGTCGAAGCCCATCAGCACATCGAACATCCAGCCGAACACCCCGCCCAGTTCCGGCCGCTCGAAGGTGAAGCGCAGCGGCCAGAGCAGGAAGCAGCTGACGCTGATCAGCTGCGCGCAGAGCAGCGCCAGCGCGTGCCGGTCCATTTCCTGGCGCGTGCGCGGCAGCAGGAAGGACAAGCCGTAGAGCAGGTCGATCGACCAGTACGGGATGATCGTCCACGGCCACAGCGGCATGCGGCTTTCCCAGCCGAACACCAGGCTGCCGACATCGCTGCGCCCGGCCGTGTAGTTGTTCGCCAGCCCGTAGCTGAGGAAAAACAGCGGCCCCAGCAGCAGAAGCCAGAATACGCCCCGACGGATCAGCCCGGGTTCGCGTGATGGGCTCATTCAGCGCACCCGTTGTGCCAGGCTGACGCTGAAAATGCCCCATTCATCGATGCGCTGGGCCAGCTTGCGGAACCCCGCCGCTTGTACCAGCTGGTCCATTTCGGCCTGGCTGCGGCGGCGCATCACCCAGGCCTCGCCGCCGCGGTGGCTGGTGAGGGCGCGGGCGATCATTTCCAGTTGCGGGTGCCACGGCTGGCCGGTGTAGACCAGGTAACCGCCATCTTCCAGCGCATCGGCCAGGCCGGCCAGCGAGTTGCCTACCAACTGGTTGCTGGCGAACAGTTCGTACAGGCCGGAGACCACGGCCAGGGTCGGCGGTTGTTCCAAGGTGGCCAGGCTCTTGCGGTCGAAGGCATCGCCCTGGACGAAGCGGGCGATGTCGGCCAGGCCCTTTTCGGCAATCAGTGCGCTGCCTTGCTGCACGTTCAGGTCGCTGTAGTCGCGCAGCAGGATCGAGTCCGGCAGCTGTTCGAGTTCCTGCAGGGCCTCGAGGATGTAGCGGCCATGGCCGGCGGCGATATCGACGATGTGCACCGGCCGCTGCTGTTCGCGCAGGCGGGCGATGGCCAGGCGCAGCAGTTCCTCTACGTGCAGCTTGCGTTGGCGGATGCCGCGCCAGCCGATCGCGCCAAGGTAGTTCTGGTCGACCAGGCGGCCGAGCTTGCCTTTGCCGGTCGGCCGGTTGCGATACACGTAGTCCAGGGTACTGCCCGAATCGAAACCGGTATCGAAACCCAGCTTCACACCTTCGGACAGCCCCTTGCCCAGGCGCAGCCCGGCGCGGGTAGCGCGCCAGTAAAGGTCGCGGGGCGAGTTGCGCGGCAGCGGTGCGGCCAGGCTTTCGGCCTCGGCGCAGCTGGCGCCGGTCCTGTCGGCATCGAGCAGCGACGGCAGGGAGGCGGGGCTGGCGAAGCAATGTTCGACGAACCGCTCGATACGCCGCAAGGCATGGGCTCGATCACGCTCGCCAAGGGTGTCGTGGAAGAAGCCTGGCAGGATGTGCATTTCCTTGCGCGTACTGCCCAGGCGTTCGAAGAAGCGTTCCTGCGGCTGGCGTTCGACCACGAAGTCGGCACCGGACACCAACAGTTGGGTCGGCAGCTGGATGGCCTGGGCATCCGCCACCACCCGGTCGGCGGCTTCGTACAGGCCGAGCAGCATGGTTACCGAAATCGGCCGGCTGATCAGCGGGTCGGCCACATATGACATGACCCGTTCGGGGTCGTGGGTGAGCAGGCGAGGCTTTACGTAGCTGTTGACGAAGAAGTTGCCGCGCAGGCCCTTCAGCAGTTTCAGGCCGGGGCGGGCGAACGGCACGTACAGTTTGACCTTGAACGCTGGCGAGGCCAGCACCAGGCAGCGCACCTTCGGC
Source organism: Pseudomonas pudica (assembly GCF_015680405.1). Lineage (GTDB taxonomy): Bacteria > Pseudomonadota > Gammaproteobacteria > Pseudomonadales > Pseudomonadaceae > Aquipseudomonas > Aquipseudomonas pudica. The sequence goes on along the minus strand of NZ_JADLJS010000028.1, from coordinate 52,088 downwards.
GCGTAGTCGTGGGCCCAGGTGGCGACCAGCACGGCCCCGACGCTCTGCGCCAGCACCACCAGGTCCTGTTCGGCAATGCCGTGGTGGGCCTGGATGTGCTCGATGAAGGTCTGCACATCGCGCACGCTGGTGGCGAACCCCGGGCTGTCGCCGCGCGCGCCCGGCGACTGGCCGTGGCCCCGGGCATCCCAGGCGAAGAAATCGTAGCCCGGCATGTCCAGCTCATCGGCCAGGTGGGCCATGCGCCCGCCGTGTTCGTGGCCGCGGTGGAACATCACCACGGCCCGGCGTGGCTGGTATTGGTTACGGGTGGCAGGCCAGTGACGGTAGTGCAGCTCGACGCCGTCATGGGTGGAGAAGTGCAGTGCTTGCGCTTGGCGCATGGTCGACATCCTTTTACGACGGCAGTGGGCTCAGCGGGCTTCGGCCAGCCCCTGACGAACCCGGTTGTAGAGGGTATAGAGCGAGAGTGCGAGGATGACCAGCAACAAGCCGTTGATCCAGGCGCCGTTCAGCAGGCCAAAGGCGACACCGGTACCTAGCACGCCGAAGGCGAAGGCCCGGTCGCTCTTGCCCATTGGGCCGTCGTAACGCCGTGAGGCGCCGGCCAGCGGGCCCATGACACCGGCGTATTCGCTGAAAGTGGCGCTGAGCACCACGAGTACGACCAAGGTTGGCGACACACCGGCCAGCAGGGCGAAGGGCAGGTATAGCGCGGCATCGGCGATCACGTCGCACAGTTCGTTGAGGTACGCGCCGAGGGTAGATTGCTGGCCGAACTCCCGGGCGAGCATGCCGTCAACCGCGTTCAGTGCCATGCGCAGCAGCATCCAGACCGGCACCAGAATGAACAGCCAGGTGAGATGGGGCAGGGCAGCCAGCAGCAGGCCCAGCAGGATTGACAGCAGGGCGGCGGCAATGGTGACCTGGTTGGCGGTGACTCCGCGGTCATAGAGGCGCTGGACAGCAGGACGGAGCATGGCCTGGAAGCGCGGTTTGAGCTGGTAGATCGATGCCACTGGAAAGTCCTTTTCGGTGGTGCGATGGGAGGATTGTGTGCGAGCGGCCGAAAAAATGCACTTACTGTGTGGGAGCGGCGTTGTGCCGCTAATGGGCGGCGCAGCAGCCCCGGCAATTTCTGCTGCAACGCTGAAAATCTGGGGCCGCTTCGCGACCCTTTCGCGACGCAAGGCCGCTCCCACATCGACCGCATGGGCTTCAGATCATACGCAGTGCAGGCAACATACTGATCGTGTCAGTGGGTGAGGGTGGTCACCAACCCTGCGGCATACCCCGGCAATGCCGCAAAGTCGCGCGCGCATACCAGCAACTGGCGATTGGCCCATGGTTCCGTCAGGGCCACCCAGTGCAACGGCAACACCCCTTGCCAACGCTTCACTGCAGCCAGCGGCACAATCCCCACTCCGGCTCCGCCCGCAACCATGCGGATCACGCCATCGAACCCTTCGGCACGCACTCGAACCCGCATGCGCCGCCCCTCGCGCAGTGCCTGCTCTTCCAGGTACAACGCCAGTGCACTGCCAGCCCCCAGGCCGACATAGCCATGGGCCAGGCTATCGATGAAGCTCGGCGCGACCTCGTTGGCCAGCGGGTGGCGCTGCGGCGTTACCAGCACCAGCGGGTCTTCGCGAAACGGCCGGGTCTGCAGGTGCGCGCTGGGTGCGGCGGTCGAAACGATGCCCAGGTCTGCCATGCCCTGGGTAATCGACTGCACGATGCGCAGGCTCGGCAACTCCTGCACATCCACGCTGACCCCAGGGTTTGCAGCCAGGTAGCCGGCCAGCAGTTCCGGCAGGTACTCCGTGAGCGCCGCCGTGTTGCACAGCAGGCGCACCTGGCCCTGCTGCCCTTGCGCGTACTGGCTCAGGTCGAACTGCAGGCGTTCGACCTGCTGCGTTATCAGCCGGGCATGCTGTAGCAGTGCCTGGCCTGCCGCGGTTGGCTGCACGCCACGGCGGTTGCGTTCCAGCAAAGGGATGCCCAGCGATGCCTCCATGGCGCGGATGCGTGCACTGGCTGCTGCCAGCGACAGATGGCTGCGGCCAGCACCGGCGGTGATGTTGCCGCACTCCAGGGTGTGCTGGAAAAGCCTGAGGTCGATCAGGTCGAAATGCATGTGGCTCTGTCCTGGCAAGAGTCTGGCTGAGTATATGGCAGATTTTCAGCCCGGCCGGCGCACGCCATCATCGGCCCATGGATACCTTGCTCGCTTTTTACCAGAACATTGGCCCAGCGCTGTCGCTGCTGGTGATACTGACCTTCCTGCTGGCCGGTGCGGTGAAGGGGGTGATCGGCCTAGGCCTGCCGACCATCGCCATGGGCCTGCTGGGCCTGGCTATGTCACCGGCGCAGGCTGCGGCATTGCTGATCGTGCCTTCGACCCTCACGAACTTGTGGCAGCTGGCCAGTGGTGCGCACCTGCGGGGCTTGCTGGTGCGCCTGTGGCCAATGCTGGTGTTGATTTTCGTTGGCACCTTGCTGGGCAGCGCCTGGCTGGGGATCGACAGCGGCCCTTGGGCCGTGCATGCACTGGGCGCGGCCTTGGTGCTGTATGCGCTGTACGGGCTGGTCGGCCCGGGCTTGCGCCTGGCGCCGGGGCGGGAGCGTTGGCTGGGGCCGCTTTGCGGGCTGGTTACGGGCGTGATCACGGCTGCGACCGGGGTATTCGTGATACCGGCGGTGCCCTACCTGCAGAGCCTGGGGTTGAGCCGGGAACAGATGATCCAGGCCCTGGGCCTGTCGTTCACGGTTTCGACCCTGGCCTTGGCCGTTGGCCTGGCCGGGCAGGATGCCCTGGGTGGCCAGGCACTGGGTGCCTCGCTGCTGATGCTGGCGCCGGCCTTGCTCGGCATGCTGGCTGGCCAGTGGCTGCGTCAGCGCATCAGCGCGCTGCTGTTCAAGCGCTGCTTCTTCATCGGCCTTGCCGCACTCGGCGGCCATCTGCTGATCAGCGGTTAGCGCTTGATGCACTGAGCATGTCGATCATCTGGATGTCGAAATCGCGTTCCAGGTAGTCCATGCGTTTTTCGAAGAACTCGGTCATGTGCGGCAGGGCCGAATGCACATCCAGCGCGGCCTTGTCGGCCCAGACCTCGAAGAACACGAACAGGCTCGGGTCCTGCTTGTCGCGCAGCATGTGGTACTCGATGCAGCCCGGTTCCTGGCGGCTTGGCTCGACGTAGGCGCGGAACAGGGTTTCGAACGCTTCGGCCATTTCCGGGCGAGTCTTGGCTTTGAGGATGAAGGCGTACTGCTCACTCATGGGTCGCTACTCGTTGATGGGAGGTGACGCGATTCTAAAGCAAAAATGCATTGTTAATTCGTGACTTCAGGGCAATTGTATTTTGCCCATGCATTACTGTATCCCGCGCCCGCGAGCCTCTAATCTGCCGGCCTGAATTTTCCGCGAGGCCCGCATGAAGAAGATCCTTTTGCTCAACGGTGGTAAACAGTTCGCTCACTCTGACGGTCGCCTCAACGCGACCTTGCACGAAGCGGCCATCGCTCACCTGGACCGGGCCGGTTTCGATGTGCGCCAGACTTTCATCGACGGTGGTTACGACGCCCAGGAAGAGGTGGAGAAGTTCCTCTGGGCTGATGTGGTGATCTACCAGATGCCCGGCTGGTGGATGGGCGCGCCATGGACCGTGAAGAAGTACATCGATGAGGTATTCACCGCAGGCCACGGCAGCCTGTATGCCAACGACGGCCGTACCCGTGCGGACCACTCGCAAAAGTATGGCAGCGGTGGCCTGGTGCACGGCAAGCAGTACATGCTTTCGCTGACCTGGAATGCACCGCAGCAGGCATTCGACGACCCGAGCGATTTCTTCGAGGGCAAGGGGGTGGATGCGGTGTACTTCCCGTTCCACAAGGCCAACCAGTTCCTTGGCATGACCGGGCTGCCGACCTTTTTGGCGGTGGATGTGATGAAACGGCCGGATGTGCCGACTGCCTTGGCGGCCTATGAGGCGCACCTGGACAAGGTATTCGGCAAGGCACGGTAAGGTTCTACCTGTGCCGGCCTCTTCGCGGGTAAACCCGCTCCCACAGGTACTCCACAGTCTTTGAGAACCGTGCAGCACTTGTGGGAGCGGGTTCCCCCGCGAAGAGGCCCGTACAGGCACCGCTGGACTTGGCCTCGACAAGCGGCTATCTAATCCCTGCAGAGACCAACCACAGGCGCAGATGTGAAAACCCGATCCGAAGAACTCCAGGTATTCGTTGCCGTCATCGACAGCGGCTCGATTTCCGCCGCTGCCGAGCAGATAGGCCAGACCCCGTCCGCCGTCAGCCGTACCCTGTCGCGCCTTGAAGGCAAGCTGGGCACCACGCTGGTCAACCGCACCACCCGGCGCATGGACCTGACCGAGGAAGGCCGCTTCTTCCTCGAACGCGCGCGCCTGATCCTGGAGCAGATGGACGAGATGGAAGAGCGCCTGTCGATGAATCGCCAGACCCCTACCGGGCGCCTGCGCATCAACGCCGCTGCACCGTTCATGCTGCATGCCATCCTGCCGTGGATCGGCGAGTTTCGCCGCCAATACCCTGGCATCGAACTGGAACTCAATACCGACGACCTGATCATCGACCTGCTGGAGCAGAGCACCGATGTGGCGATCCGCATCGGCGAACTGGCCGACTCCAGCCTGCACGCGCGCAGCCTTGGGTGCAGCCCGGTACAGGTGCTGGCCAGCCCGGCCTACCTCGAGCAGCACGGGACGCCGCAGCGGGTCGAGGACCTGGCCAGCCACTGCCTGCTCGGCTTCAGCCAGCCCGAATCGCTCAACCAATGGCCACTGCGCCATGCCCAGGGTGACCGCTGGAGCATCCGCCCGGCGCTGATCGCCTCCAGTGGCGAGACCCTGCGCCAACTGGCGCTGGCCGGCGAGGGCATCGTCAGCCTGTCGCACTTCATGACCCACGAGGACATCCGCACCGGGCGCCTGCAAGTGCTGCTGAGCGAAGCCAACAACGGCTACCGCCAGCCGATCCATGCGGTGTACTACCGCAACACCCAGCTGGCGCTGCGTATCCAGTGCTTCCTAGATTTCATCCAGCGCAAGTTGGCAATGTACGCCAGCTGAGTTGCCTGAACGCGACAGATCCTGTCCACAGGCGGCGAAACTTCCTGCGGTTGATTGCACAGTCGAAGCGCTTCGGCCTTACTGACTGCTCAACAAAAACAACACCAAGGAAGTGTCATGCGTATTGCTCCGTTCCAGTACCTGGCTCTCGCAGCCGCGATCCTGAGCTGTTCCTCGGTTCATGCCGCCAACCTTGAGGGCGGTGCGGTGGCCGCGCCCGATCAATATGGTGCACAGGTGGCAGCCGACATCCTCAAGAAAGGCGGCAACGCGGTGGATGCTGCAGTGGCCACGGCTTTTACCCTGGCGGTGACTTATCCCGAGGCCGGCAACATCGGTGGTGGCGGGTTCATGACCCTGTTCGTCGACGGCAAGCCCTACTTCCTCGACTACCGCGAAGTCGCGCCCCAGGCCGCCACGCGCAACATGTACCTGGACGAAAAGGGTGAGGTCATCGAGAACCTCAGCCTGGTCGGGGCACGCGCTGCTGGCGTACCGGGCACGGTGATGGGGTTGTGGGAGGCGCACCAGAAGTTCGGCAAGCTGCCCTGGAGCGAGCTGCTGACCCCGGCCATCGGCTATGCGAAAAACGGCTTCAAGGTGGCGGCAAAGCAGTACCAATACCGCAACGATGCCCAAGGCATGTTCAAGACCGCGACCAATTTCAACGACTACTTCGGAAACATGAAGGTCGGCGAGCTGTTCAAGCAACCGGAAATGGCCCAGACCCTGGAACGTATCGCCGACAAGGGCGTGAGCGAGTTCTACCAGGGCAAGACCGCCGACCTGCTGGTGGCGCAGATGCAGGCCGACAAGGGCCTGATCACCAAGCAGGACCTCAAGGACTACAAGGCAGTATGGCGTGAGCCGATGGCCGTGAGCTGGCGTGGCAATGTGGTGTACACCGCGCCACCGCCAAGCTCCGGTGGTGTCGCCCTGGCACAGCTGCTGGGCATCAAGGAAAACCGCGCGGCGGACTTCAAGGGTGTGGCGCACAACTCGGCGCAGTACATACACCTGTTGGCCGAGATCGAGAAGCGCGTGTTCGCCGACCGCGCCGACTACCTTGGTGACCCAGGCTTCACCAAAGTGCCGGTGGATCAGCTGGTGGCCAAGGACTACCTGGCCAAGCGCGCCGCGCAGGTCAACCCGAAGGCCATTTCAGACACCGACAAGGTCAAGCCTGGCCTGGAACCGCACCAGACCACGCACTTCTCGATCGTAGACAAGCAGGGCAATGCGGTCAGCAACACCTACACCCTCAACCTCGACTACGGCAGTGGTGTGGTGGTGAAAGGCGCCGGCTTCCTGCTCAATGACGAGATGGACGATTTCAGCGCCAAGCCGGGGGCGGCGAACGCCTTTGGTGTGGTTGGCGGCGATGCCAATGCCATCGCCCCGGGCAAGCGCATGCTGTCGTCCATGAGCCCCAGCCTGATGACCCGCGATGGCAAGGTCGAGCTGGTCATCGGTACACCGGGTGGCTCGCGGATCTTCACCTCGATCTTCCAGGTGATGAACAACCTGTACGACTACGGCATGCCGCTGGACAAGGCAGTGGCGGCGCAGCGCGTGCACCATCAGTTGCTGCCCAAGGACACCATCTACTTCGACAGCTATGCGCCGCTGACCGGGCCGGTGGCCGATGAACTGAAGAAGATGGGCTATGTGCTGGAGGACCAGGGCTGGGAGATGGGGGATATCCAGGCGATCCGGGTTGATGGGACGAAGCTGGAGACCGCTTCGGATCCGCGTGGGCGTGGGGTAGGGATGATCGTCAAGTAATACCTGCCAGAATGCTGGGAGGGCTTTGCCCTCCTATCGCGACACGAGGCCGCTCCCACAAAGACCTGCGTACGCCGATCAATGTGGGAGCGGCCTTGTGTCGCGATGGGCCGCAAAGCGGCCCCGGATTCCAGGATCAGACGCGGAACTGGCTGACCAACGTCTGCAACTGCCCACCCAACCGCGCCAGCTCCACGCTGGACGCCGCCGTCTCGTCACTGGCCGCCGCCGTCTGCTCCGACACATCGCGCACATTCAGGATGCTGCGGCTGATCTCCTCCGCCACCGCACTCTGCTGCTCCGCTGCTGCGGCGATCTGCTGGTTCATCGACTGGATGCTCGACACCGTGCTGGTGATGCTCTCCAGCGAGGCCCCGGCCTTGCGCGCCAGCTCGACGCTGCTGTCGGTCAGGGTTCGGCTGCCGTGCATGGCCGTAGCCACTTGCTGGGTCCCATGTTGCAGGCTGGCGATCAGCTCTTCGATCTCTTCGGTGGATTTCTGTGTGCGCTGGGCCAGGCCGCGCACTTCATCGGCGACCACGGCAAAACCACGGCCGGCCTCGCCGGCACGCGCCGCCTCGATCGCTGCGTTCAGCGCCAGCAGGTTGGTCTGTTCGGCCACCGACTTGATCACGTCCATCACGCTGCCGATCTTCTGGCTTTCCTGCTGTAGCAGGTTCATGGCTTCGGTGGATCGGTGCATGTCTTCGGCCAGGCGCTCGATCTGGCCAATCGCTTCGCCCACCACGCGGTCGCCGGCACGGGCTTCGTCATCGGCGCCGGTGGCGGCATGCGAGGCCTGTTCGGCATTGCGTGCCACTTCCTGAACGGTAGCGGCCATTTCGTGCATGGCGGTGGCAACCTGGTCGGTCTCGACCTTCTGGCTGTTGGCGCCGGCGCTGGTCTGCTCGGTCACAGCCGACAATTCCTCGGCAGCGCTGGCGATCTGGGTGACGCCGTCGCGGATGCCGCTGATCAGCTCGCGCAAAGTGGTGCCCATGCGGGCGATGCCTTGTTGCAGTACGCCCAGTTCGTCGCGACGGGTGACACGCAGGTGCTGGGTGAGGTCGCCGCTGGCGATCTTCTCCACTGCCACCATGGTGTCGCGCAGCGGGCGGGTGATCTGCCGGGTGATCAGCACTGCCGCCAGCACGCCGACCAGCAGCGCCAGCAGCGTGGCGATGGCCTGCAGGCTGCGGGCCTGGGTGCTCTCGATGTCACGGCGCTGCAGCTGGATCTGGTACAGCGCGTCGCTGCGCTTGACGATGTCGGCACCCTGCACGGTCATTTCGGCGCGCGCAGTGGTGATGTTGGCGACCGCATCGCGGAACTGGCGCACGGCGTCACGGTAGGCCAGCACCGAGCCCTCGAACTGTTGCAGGCGTGTGTCTTCGGCCGGCAGCTGGCGCTTGAGGTTGTCGATTTCGGCCAGGGCGGTGTCCAGCTGGCGCAGGGCGGCCTGCTCGTTGGCGGCGCTGTTTTCGGCAATGTAGCCGCGTACATCGATGCGCACCTGCAGCAGTTGCTGGCGGGCCTTGCTGATCAACTGATACTGGGCCAGGCGCACGCTGTCGGCTTCGGGGCGCGCCATGACTTCCTGGCTGAGAGCGTCCATGGCCTGGTCGGCGCGGCTGGCCGAACCGTCCATGGCCGTGCGCGCGGTGCGGGTGGCGTCGTAGCCCTGGCGCATCTTGTTCAGCGACACCTTGTAGGCGCTGATGGTCTCGCCCAGTTCACCCAGCAGCTTGATGTTTTCCGGGCTCTTGAAGGTGCTGGCCAGGTAGGCCTGCTGTTTGCTGAAGGCGTCCAGCTTGGTCTGGGTGTTGGCGGCGGCGGCATCGTCGCCGTTGGCGATCATGTACTGCAGGCGGGCAATGCGCAGGTCGGTCAGGTCCTTGTTGAGCTGGCCGATATCGCCCATCCAGTTGCTGCGGTCGATCAGGCTGCCCAGGCTGGTCCAGCCGGTCAGGGCCAGCAGGCCGGTGAGGATCAGTACCAGGCCAAAGCCCAGGCCGAGTTTGAGGTTGACGCTGATGTTGGCGAACCAGCTGTTCATGCACGCTCTCCAGAAGTTGTTTTCGCTCGCTTGATCTTCGATCGCCAGGCGTTGTTGTTCTGGATGCCCGCTGATTCGTGCAGGGGTTATCGGCAGTGATGTAGGAAGCTGAAACGCTTTTTCAGCAGATTTGTAACTGGCTTGATTGAGGGCTGCCTTGCAGCCCTTCGCGGGCGACGCGGTGGATGGCACCGGCTTTGCCGGTGTTCGCGGCTAAAGCCGCTCCCACAGGGATCGCGTCGGTTTGCGAAGTTATTCAAAGGTTGCGTGCACTGAAGGTATCGCAGCGGTTCACCTCACCCTCGGCAAACCCTGTCTTGAACCAGCGCACCCGCTGCGCCGAGGTGCCATGGGTGAACGAGTCCGGTACCACGCGTCCGCGGCCCTGCTGCTGCAGGCGGTCATCGCCAATGGCATTGGCCGCGTTCAGCGCCTCTTCGACGTCACCCGGTTCCAGCCAGTTCAGGCGCTTCTGGGCCTGGTAGGCCCATACCCCGGCCAGGCAGTCGGCCTGCAGCTCCTGGCGCACCAGCAGGCCATTGTCACCTTCCATGCGCTGCCCACTGCGGCGCGCGGCATCGACTTTGGCCGACACGCCCAGCAGGGTCTGCACGTGATGGCCGATTTCGTGGGCGATCACGTAGGCCTGGGCAAAATCGCCGGCTGCGGCGAAGCGGGTTTCCATTTCGCGGAAGAAAGACATGTCCAGGTAGACCCGTTGGTCTGCCGGGCAGTAGAACGGCCCCACCGCCGCCGAGGCAAAGCCACAGGCCGAATTGACCTGGCCGCTGAACAGCACCAGCTTGGGGTCGCGGTACTGCTTGCCGCCCTCGGCGAACAGGGCTTTCCAGGTGTCTTCGGTATCGCCCAGGATCGAGGCGACGAACTCGGCCTGCTGGTCGTTGGCCGGCGGGGCTTTGCCGCCCGCGCTGCTGGGCGCCTGCTGTTGTTGCTGCTCCATCTGGCCGGCGAGCTGGCCAAGAATCTGCAGCGGGTCCTGGCCGGTGAGCCAGCCGATGCCGACAATCAGCAGCACCGCACCAAGCCCCAGCCCCTTGCCGCCGCCGAAACGCATGCCGCCGCCACCACCTTCGCCTCGGGCATCGACCACATTGTCGCTGCGTCGGCCTTTTCGCCAATCCATGAATGCTCTCCGGAGCGTGAAACAAGAAGACAAAGATTAGTCCACGACGGCGGCGAGTGTCAGGCCAAGATACTTATGCATAACCAAATGGTTATGTTTGGTGTGGCTGATTTCAATATTCATTGCGCGCGACCTGCCTGAAACTGCATGTGGGAGCGGGCTTGCCCGCGAAAGGGTGTCAAATCACCCCCCGCGCATTTCCATAATTCCAAGAGAGGAAACCGGCATGCCCGCCCAGGACAACAGCCGCTTCGTGATCCGTGATCGCAACTGGCACCCGAAAGCCCTTACGCCTGACTACAAGACTTCTATTGCCCGCTCGCCACGCCAGGCATTGGTCAGCATTCCGCAATCGATCAGCGAAACCACCGGCCCGGACTTTTCCCACCTGGGCTTCGGCGCCCATGACCATGACCTGCTGCTGAACTTCAACAACGGCGGCTTGCCGATCGGCGAGCGAATCATCGTCGCCGGCCGTGTCGTCGACCAGTACGGCAAGCCTGTGCCGAACACCCTGGTAGAAATGTGGCAGGCCAACGCCGGTGGCCGCTACCGTCACAAGAACGACCGCTACCTGGCGCCGCTGGACCCGAACTTCGGTGGCGTCGGCCGTTGCCTGACCGACCGTGATGGCTACTACAGCTTCCGCACCATCAAGCCGGGCCCGTACCCATGGCGCAACGGCCCGAACGATTGGCGTCCGGCGCACATCCACTTCGCCATCAGCGGCCCGTCGATCGCCACCAAGTTGATCACCCAGCTTTACTTCGAGGGTGACCCGCTGATCCCGATGTGCCCGATCGTCAAGTCGATCGCCAACCCGCAAGCCGTGCAGCAGTTGATCGCCAAGCTCGACATGAGCAACGCCAACCCGATGGACTGCCTGGCCTACCGCTTCGACATCGTGCTGCGCGGCCAGCGCAAGACCCACTTCGAAAACTGCTGAGGACCCCGCCATGCCAATCGAACTGCTGCCGGAAACCCCTTCGCAGACCGCCGGCCCCTACGTGCACATCGGCCTGGCCCTGGAAGCGGCCGGCAACCCGACCCGCGGCCAGGAAATCTGGAACCGCCTGGCCAAGCCGGACGCGCCCGGCGAGCATATTCTGCTGATCGGCCATGTGTATGACGGCAATGGCCACCTAGTGCGGGATTCGTTCCTGGAGCTCTGGCAAGCCGACGCCAACGGTGAGTACCAGGATGCCTACAACCTGGAAAACGCCTTCAACAGCTTTGGCCGCACGGCTACCACCTTTGACGCGGGTGAGTGGACGGCGCATACGGTGAAGCCAGGTGTGGTGAAAAACGCCGCCGGTGTGCCAATGGCGCCGCACATCAACATCAGCCTGTTTGCCCGGGGGATCAACATCCACCTGCACACGCGCCTGTATTTCGATGACGAGGCCGAGGCCAATGCCAAGTGCCCGGTGCTCAACCTGATCGAGCAGCCGCAGCGGCGCGAGACCCTGGTGGCCAAGCGTTGCGAGGTGGACGGGAAGACGGCGTATCGCTTCGATATCCGTATTCAGGGGGAAGGGGAGACGGTGTTCTTCGACTTCTGAGTCAAGCCTGGGGCCGCTTTGCGGCCCATCGCCGGCAAGCCAGCTCCCACAGGGACTGCACAGGCCTTGAGGGCAGCGCGGTCGGTGTGGGAGCTGGCTTGCCGGCGATGGGCTGCAAAGCAGCCCCGGCTGTCTGAAGGTCAGCGCCGAACCAGCAGAACCCCACTCTCCATATGGTGGGTATAGGGGAACTGGTCAAACAACGCACATCGTTCGATGCGGTGGGTGTCCTGCAACTGGGCAATGTTCGCCGCCAGTGTCTCCGGGTTGCACGAGATGTACAGGATCCGCTCGAAACGCCGGGTCAGCTCGCAGGTATCCGGGTCCATCCCCGCCCGCGGCGGGTCGACGAACACCGTACCGAACTCGTAGCTCTTCAGGTCGATGCCTTCCAGCCGGCGGAATGGCCGAACCTCATTCAGTGCCTGGGTCAGCTCTTCTGCCGACAGGCGCACCAGCCGCACGTTATCCACAGCGTTCTCGTCGAGGTTGCTCAGCGCGGCATTGACCGACGTCTTGCTGATCTCCGTGGCCAGCACCTGGCGCACGCGGGTGGCCAGCGGCAGGGTGAAGTTACCGTTGCCGCAGTACAGCTCCAGCAGGTCGTCGTCGCGCTCGCCGATGGCCTCGAAGGCCCAGCTCAGCATCTTCTGGTTCACCGCGCCGTTGGGCTGGGTGAACGCGCCTTCCGGCTGGCGGTAGCTGAACACACGACCAGCGACTTCGAGTCTTTCCACCGCGTAGTCACGGCCGATGACCAGGCGCTTGCCCTTGGAGCGGCCGATGATGCTCACGCCCAGCTCTTCGGCCAGCTGCCGTGCGGCCGTTTCCCAGGCCTCGTCCAGCGGGCGGTGGTAGCACAGGGTGACCATGGCATCGCCAGCCAAGGTGGTGAGGAACTCCACCTGGAACAGGCGGTTGCCCAGCTCTTCGCTGGCCTGCCAGGCCGCCTTCAGGCGCGGCATCAGTGCATTGATGCGCTGGCTGGCAATGGGGAAGTCGTCGATCAGGATCGCCTTGTGCTTCTCGCCCGGGGCGAACATGGCGTAGTGGCGCTGGCCATCCTCGCGCCACAGGCGGAATTCGGCGCGCAGGCGGTAATGCTCGCGCGGCGAGTCGAAAACAGCCGGCTCCGGCGCGCCGAACGGCGCCAGCAGCTCGCGCAGCCGGGCCACCTTGGCGTCCAGCTGGGTGGTGTAGGAGGAGGGGTCGAAAGCAGCACTCATGCGTTGAACCAGCCCAGCTTGATGACGAACAGGATGGAAAGGATCACCAAGGCCGGGTTCAGGTCGCGGTGGCGGCCGGAGATCAGCTTGACGGCGGTCCAGGAAATGAAGCCGAAGGCGATGCCGTTGGCGATCGAATAGGTCAGCGGCATGGCCAGGGCGGTCACTACCACCGGTGCGGCTTCGGTGACGTCGTCCCAGTTTATTTCTGCCAGGCCCGAGGCCATCAGCACCGCGACGAACAGCAGCGCCGGGGCGGTGGCGAAGGCCGGCACGCTACCGGCCAGCGGGGCGAAGAACAGCGCCAGCAGGAACAGCATGGCGACCACGATGGCGGTCAGGCCGGTACGGCCACCGGCGCTCACGCCCGCGGCGGATTCGATGTAGCTGGTGGTGGTCGAGGTGCCCAGCAGGGAGCCGGCCATGGCGGCGGTGCTGTCGGCGATCAGGGCGCGGCCCATCTTCGGCATGTGGCCGTCCTTGCCCATCAGCCCGGCGCGCTTGGCCACGCCGATCAGGGTGCCGGAGTTGTCGAACAGGTCGACGAACAGGAAGGCGAAGATCACGCTGACCAGGCCCACGTCCAGTGCGCCGGCGATGTCCAGTTGCAGGAAGGTCGGGGCCAGCGATGGCGGCATCGAGACCACGCCACCGAAAGGCGTCACGCCCATCAGGATCGAGGCGATGGTCACGGCGAGAATGCCGATCAGCACCGCGCCGCGCACTTTCAGCGACTCGAGGCCGACGATCAGGAAGAAGCCCAGGGTGGCGAGGATCGGTGCTGGCTGCTTGAGGTCGCCCAGGCCTACCAGGGTGGCTGGGTTGTCGACGACGATGCCTGCGTTATGCAGGGCGATCAGCGCCAGGAACAGGCCAATACCCGCGGCAATGGCCGAACGCAGCGGCAGCGGGATGCTGTTCACGATCCATTCGCGGATGCGGAAGATCGACAGCAGGAAGAACATCACCGCCGACAGGAACACCGCACCCAGTGCCACCTGCCAGGTGTGGCCCATGTGCAGGACCACGGTGTAGGTGAAGAACGCGTTCAGGCCCATACCCGGCGCCAGTGCGATCGGGTAGTTGGCGATCAGGCCCATGGTCACGGAGCCGATGGCCGCAGCCAGGCAGGTCGCGACGAAGATCGCGCCCTTGTCCATGCCGGTCTCGCCGAGGATGCTCGGGTTGACGAACAGGATGTAGGCCATGGCCAGGAAGGTGGTGACGCCCGCGAGAATCTCGGTGCGCACGTTGGTGTTGTGTGCTTTTAGTTGAAACAGCCTTTCCAGCATGCCCGCTCCCCGAGGCGCCCCCGGCGCCATGAATGTATCGACCCCATCAGCAAAGCACAGACCGTACCGGTTGCCGTGGTTTTGTGTGGGGCGGAAAAAAGCCGCGCATCATACCAGCATGCTTGGCGGGGGCCTATCGCCGTTGGGGAATGGTTTCTCTATAGCCTGTACCGGCCCTTTCGCGGGCTTGCCCGCTCCCACAGGGACACCGCAGGGCCTGAGGGCGGTGCGGTCCTTGTGGGAGCGGGCAAGCCCGCGAAAGGGCCGGCACAGGCGAGCGATCAACCGTTATGCAACCGGTCCCGCTTGGCCAGTGTGGGGAACAGTCTTATCCACACCCCCGTCACCACCAGAGTGCCCACTCCACCCAGCACCACCGCCGGCACCGTCCCAAACCAGTGCGCCGTCACCCCCGATTCGAACTCGCCGAGCTGGTTCGAAGCACCAATGAACAAGCCGTTAACCGCGCTCACCCGCCCGCGCATTTCATCCGGCGTCTCCAGCTGCACGAAGGCGCCGCGGATGACCATGCTGATCATGTCCGCTGCGCCCAGCACCACCAGCACCGCCAGCGAGAACCAGAACGAGGTCGACAGGCCAAAGGCGATGGTCGCCACGCCGAATACACCGACTGCCGTGAACATGGTCCGCCCCACGTTGCGCTCGAACGGGAAGCGCGCCAGCCACAGCGACATCAGCAACGCCCCCACCGCTGGCGCCGAGCGCAGCAGGCCGAGGCCCAGCGGGCCGGTCAGCAGGATGTCCTTGGCGAACACCGGCAGCAGCGCGGTGGCCCCGCCCAGCAGCACGGCGAACAGGTCCAGTGAGATGGCGCCGAGGATGTCGGGCCGGCTGCGAATGAAGCGGATGCCGGCCAGCAGCGATTCAATGCTGGCGCGCCCGCGCTGGGCCACCTGGCCGCGTGCCTGCAGGCTCAGGGTCAGCACGCAGGCGATGGCGTAAAGGGCCACGGTGGGGCCGTATACCCAGATGCTGCCGAAGGCATACAGGAAGCCGCCCACCGCCGGTGCCACGATGGTTGCCGACTGGGTGGCCGAGGCGGAAGCCGCCACCGCGCGTGGGAACAGCCCGGCCGGTACCACGTTGGGCAGCAGCGCCTGGGTTGCCGGCATTTCGAACGAACGTGTGGCACCGAGCAGGAAGGCGAGGGCGAAGATCAGCTCGCGGGTGACGTTGTCGGTGGCGCTGCCCAGCGCCAATGCCAGGGCAATCAGCCCCTGCAGGCTCTGGCACAGCGCAGCGACCTTGCGCCGGTCATAGCGGTCGGCGACATGCCCGGTGTGCAGCATGAACAGCACCCGTGGGGCGAACTCGACCAGGCCGACCAGGCCCAGGTCCAGCACGTTGCCGGTCAACTGGTAGAGGTGCCAGCCAATGGCCACGGTGAGCATCTGGAAGCCGCTGGCGGTGAACACACGGGCTAGCCAGAAGGCCAGGAAAGGGCGGTGGTGACGCAACAACTGCGGTGCGGAATCGGACATCGGAAACCAGGGGCCTCGGCGCAGTAGAGGGGGGCGCAGCGTATCATCTGTTTGTAACAAACAGTTACTGTTTGCCGGGGTCGGCACTTTTTCACGCGTCATGAAAGGGGGTGGGGCAACCGGTCACGCGGCAATCAACCACACGGCCCGGCGGGCCATTCAGGACTATGCTTCCTATCAATCGTTGATCTGGGTCAATCGTTCCAGATGTAACGATCGGGCCCTCGGGCCGAAATCCCTGCGATCGAACAGAACAATTCCAACGCGCCGCACTCGACTACCGTGGGGGCAGTGGGCGATTGGGCCAGCGGCCCGGACGCCGGATTATCTGAAGAGGAAGCACCATGTTCGGAATAGAGGCCCTAGAGCTCGCCCGAATGCAGTTTGCCTTTACCGTGTCGTTCCATATCCTGTTCCCGGCCATCACCATTGGCCTGGCGAGCTACCTGGCAGTCCTCGAAGGCCTCTGGCTGCGGACCAACAACCAGGTCTACCGTGACCTTTATCACTTCTGGTCGAAAATCTTCGCCGTCAACTTCGGCATGGGCGTGGTCTCCGGCCTGGTCATGGCCTACCAGTTCGGTACCAACTGGAGCCGCTTCTCCGACTTCGCCGGCGCCATTACCGGCCCGCTGCTCACCTACGAGGTGCTGACCGCGTTCTTCCTCGAGGCTGGCTTCCTGGGGGTCATGCTGTTTGGCTGGAACCGCGTCGGCCGTGGCCTGCACTTCTTCTCCACGGTGATGGTTGCGCTCGGCACCCTGGTCTCGACCTTCTGGATCCTCGCCTCCAACAGTTGGATGCAGACCCCGCAAGGTCACGAGATCATAGATGGCCGTGTGGTGCCGGTGGACTGGCTGGCGGTGGTATTCAACCCCTCGTTCCCCTACCGCCTGATGCACATGGCCACTGCCGCGTTCGTCGCCACCGCGTTCTTCGTCGGTGCCTCGGCGGCCTGGCACCTGCTGCGCGGGCGTGACAACCCGGCGGTGCGCAAGATGCTGTCGATGGCCATGTGGATGGCGCTGATCGTCGCCCCGATCCAGGCGGTGATCGGTGACTTCCATGGCCTCAATACCCTCAAGCACCAGCCGGTGAAAATCGCCGCGATCGAAGGCCACTGGGAGAATGTGCCCGGCGAGCCAACCCCGCTGATTCTGTTCGGTATCCCCGACATGCAGGCCGAAACCACTCGCTTCAAGCTCGAGATCCCGGCGCTCGGCAGCCTGATCCTGACCCACAGCCTGGACAAGCAGGTGCCAGCGATGAAGGAGTTCCCGCCCGAAGACCGGCCCAACTCGACCATCGTCTTCTGGTCGTTCCGGATCATGGTCGGGCTGGGCTTCCTGATGATCTTCGTCGGCCTGTGGAGCCTCTGGCTGCGCAAGCGCGGCACGCTCTACACCTCGCGGCCGTTCCTGCACCTGGCCTTGTGGATGGGGCCTTCCGGGCTGATCGCGCTGCTGGCCGGCTGGTTCACCACCGAAATCGGCCGTCAGCCCTGGGTGGTGTATGGCCTGATGCGCACCGCAGACGGTGTGTCCAACCACAGTTACGCCCAGCTCGGCTTCACCTTGGTGGCATTCGTGGTGGTGTACTTCGCACTGTTCGGCACCGGCCTTGGCTACATGATGCGCCTGGTGCGCAAAGGTCCGCAGACCGGTGAGGGTGACGAGCACAACCCTGGTGGCCCTGGCACCAAACGCACCCCGGCGCGGCCGCTGTCCGCCGCCGATGATGGCCACGAGGCCAACTCTGCCAGCCTGAGCAAGGGGAACTGAGCCATGGGTATCGACCTTCCGCTGATCTGGGCCGTGATCATCATCTTCGGCGTCATGATGTACGTGGTGATGGATGGTTTCGACCTGGGGATCGGCATGCTTTTCCCGTTCGTGAAGGGCGAGCATGACCGCGATGTGATGATGAACACCGTCGCCCCCGTATGGGACGGTAACGAAACCTGGCTTGTGCTGGGTGGTGCCGGGCTGTTCGGAGCGTTCCCGATGGCTTACTCGGTGGTGCTGGAGGCACTGTACCTGCCATTGATCCTCATGCTGATCGGCCTGATCTTCCGCGGCGTGGCTTTCGAGTTCCGCTTCAAGGCCAAGGCCGACAAGCGCCACATCTGGG
The DNA here is from genome assembly GCF_015680405.1 of Pseudomonas pudica. Classification (GTDB taxonomy): domain Bacteria; phylum Pseudomonadota; class Gammaproteobacteria; order Pseudomonadales; family Pseudomonadaceae; genus Aquipseudomonas; species Aquipseudomonas pudica. The sequence goes on along the minus strand of NZ_JADLJS010000028.1, from coordinate 34,283 downwards.
ACAAGGCGTTCATCTGGGGCTCTCTGGTCGCCACCTTCTTCCAGGGCGTGGCGCTGGGTGCCTTCCTCGAAGGCTTCAAGGTGGTCGACCGGCATTTTGCCGGTGGCACCCTTGACTGGCTGACCCCGTTCAGCCTGTTCTGCGGCCTGGGGCTGATCGTTGCCTACACCCTTTTGGGCTGCACCTGGCTGATCATGAAGACCGAAGGGTCGCTGCAGCAGAAGATGCACGACATCGCCCGGCCGCTGGCGCTGGTGCTGCTGGTGGTGATCGGCATCGTCAGCCTGTGGACACCGATTGCCTACCCGCAGATCGCCGAGCGCTGGTTCAGCATGCCTAACCTGGTCTGGTTCATGCCGGTGCCGATCCTGGTGCTGGTAACCTTCTACGGGTTGCTCAAGGCGGTGGCGCGCAATGCGCACTACACGCCGTTCCTGCTGACGTTGGTGCTGATCTTCCTCGGCTACAGCGGCCTGGGCATAAGCCTGTGGCCGAACATAATCCCGCCGTCGATCTCGATCTGGGATGCCGCGGCGCCACCGCAGAGCCAGGGCTTCATGCTGGTCGGCACACTGTTCATCCTGCCGTTCATCCTCATGTACACCTTCTGGAGCTACTACGTGTTCCGCGGCAAGGTGACCCATGAAGACGGCTATCACTAGGAGGGCCGCATGATGACCGGCAAGCATGGCTTGGACGAGAAGAAACCCCTGTGGCAGCGCCTGGGCTGGCTGCTGTTGATCTGGGCAATGAGCGTGGCGGCCCTCGGCGTGGCGGCCTACGTGATGCGCCTGTTCATGGGGGCAGCGGGGCTGACCACCCATTGAGGCAAGCCTGTTCTGGCCCTATCGCCGGCAAGCCAGCTCCCACAGGTACTGCACTGCCCTTGAATGCAGTGCAGTACCTGTGGGAGCTGGCTTGCCGGCGATAGGGCCGGTACAGGCTTACTTACGGGCTTTAAGGATGACGAACTTGGGCGTAGCCGCGACCTGCTCCACCCCCCGGAACAACCGCGCCAGCTTGCTGTGATAGCCCAGGTGCCGGTTACCCACGATATACAGCGCACCGCCTACCACCAACGCCTCACGCGCCTGCTGGAACATCCGCCAGGCGAGGAAGTCACCCACCACCTGCTGCTGGTGGAACGGCGGGTTGCACAGCACCACGTCCAGCGACTGCTTCTCCAACCCCGCCAACCCATCGGCTGCCTCGAACACTGCCGGGCGTTCGCCCAGCGCGGCCTGCCAGTTCTCGCGCGCCGATTGCACCGCCATGTACGACTCGTCGACCAGAGTGTACTGGGCATCCGGGTTGGCCAGGGCGCTGGCGATCGCCAATACCCCGTTGCCGCAGCCCAGGTCCGCCACCCGCGCGCGGCCCAGTTCGCGGGGCAGGTGCGGCAGGAATGCCCGCGTGCCGATATCCAACCCCTCACGGCAGAACACGTTGGCATGGTTGAGCAGCTCCAGCTCCAGCTCCAGCGCCGGCGCGTCGAGGCGGTAGCGGCTAGGGTAGGGCGAGCGGGCGACCGGCCGCTCGGCTACCGTCGCGGTCAGCAAGCGGGCCTTTTTCTGCGCCAGCGAGGCTTGCACCGGGCCGATGTACTTCTCCATAAGGTCACCGGCCGCCCTTGGCAGGTGCTTGATCATCGCCCCGGCAATCACCTGCGCACCGGGCGCCAGGTGGCCTTGCAGGCGAATCAGTTGTTCTTCGAGCAGGGCCAAGGTCTTGGGCACGCGCACCAGCACCCGGTCGAACGGGCCTTGCCAGTGTTCGCTGGCCGGCACGAACGGCACACTGTCAAATGGCAGGCCGTTGCGTGCCAGGTTCTTTTCCAGGGCCAGGTGCGCCAGGTGCGAATCGCCACTGCTGACTACCTGCAGCTTGCCCGCCAGGCTGGCGGCCAGGGCGCCGAAGCTGTCATTGAGCACCAGCACCCGGCACTCGGCCCGTGGGGCCTGTTCGTGCAGCTGCGCAAGCAGGTACTCGTCGGCGGCATCGAAAGCCTGCAGTGGGTCGTTGGCCTGTTCCGGCTGGCGGATCAGGTCGAGTTCGGCGTATGGGGTGGTCAACAGGGGCATGGCGTCTGGCTCGGGTACGAAACTGCCCGTTGCGGTTCGCCCCGGGCTTTGCCGGGCGATTCTACAGGGCTTTGCCCAAGGTCGCAGGTTTGACGGTCAGATCCAGCCACGCATGATGGCGATGGCGACGGCGCCAGCTTTGTTGGCGGCGTTGGTCTTGGTAATGACACTGCGGATGTGGAAGTTTATCGTGCTTTGCGACACTGACAGGATCTTGGCGCAATCGAGGGCGGTCTTGCCTGCGGCCGACCATCTCAGCACTTCCAGTTCCCGCTCACTCAACTTCGGCTGCGGCGGGCATAGTGCTGTGAGGTGATGTGCGCTGATCACCTCATGCAGGGTATGACAAAGCCACTGCACACTGCCGGCCTTTCTGTAGAGTTCGGCGATACTGATGGACTTTCTGGACCTGGCTACGCTTATCTGGCTTTCGTTGTGCTGCTGGTCGTGCAATGACTGCGTCCAGCCATGGCGCAAGCCGTTCTGACAGGCAGCTTTACGAAACTGCGGAGCCTCGCGGTACAGTTCATCGGTCCACAGCACCGGCATGGTCGAGCCGTGGCTCGCATTGGCGGCCGAATCCTGCTTGTAGAGGTCATCGCGCTGGTAGCGCTCGATCCATTCATGGGGGTAGTTGCTGTACAGGAACAGGTGGGGTGTTTGCGTAGCGATCTGGATGCGAATGTTCAGCCCCAGGTACTCCATGCCCAGATCCTGCGCCATATGCACGGCCATGCCGAACAACTTCTCTGGGCAGCGTTCGCCGGCGAACGCACGAAGATAGTCGGGTTTCCAGTGGCGCATCTGAAACACTCCCTTGAGCCCCAGGTCCAGTCCGTTTGGGTGCCCGGATGATTGTAGGAAAGGACCTACCAATTTGCTGAGATTTTTTTGTTATAGCGGTCAGGAACCGATGCGACTTCGGCAGGATCGCCGTGGATGAGGCCCTACAAAGCAGTGGTTTTTATCCGCGCCACTTTGCGCGACACTGTGCGCACGCCAAACCTGGAGCCCGATATGACCGCTAGCGCCGAAAAGTTCACCCGCCAGACCCTGCTCGATGTTCAGCCACTCACGCCGAACCTCTTCAGCCTGCGGGTTACGCGCGATGCAGGGTTCCGCTTCCGATCCGGCCAGTTTGCCCGCCTGGGCGTGACCAAGGCGGATGGCAGCGTGGTGTGGCGCGCCTATTCCATGGTCAGCGCGCCTCATGACGAGCACCTCGACTTTTTCTCCATCGTGGTGCCAGGCGGGGAGTTCACCAGCGAGCTGAGCCGACTGGGGGCAGGCGATACCCTGCTGATCGACCGCCAGGCCTTCGGCTTCCTCACCCTTGATCGCTTCGTTGGTGGTCGCGACCTTTGGTTGCTGGCGACCGGTACTGGCATCGCGCCGTTCATGTCGATCCTGCAGGACTTCGAGGCCTGGGAGCGTTTCGACAACATCAAGCTGGTGTATTCGGTGCGCGAAGCGAAAGAGCTGGCCTATGTGGATGAGATCGCCGGGCTGGAGCAGCGCGATTACCTGGCCGAATTCGCTGGCAAGTTGCAGTTCATTCCGGTAGTGACCCGGGAGCAACACCCGGGGGCGTTGAACCAGCGTATCACCACGCTGATCGAGAACGGCGAGCTGGAAAAGGCGGCGGGTCTGGAATTGTCGCCGGAGCATTCGCGGGTGATGCTGTGTGGCAATCCGGAGATGATTGACGAAACACGCAAGGTGCTGAAAGCGCGGGACCTGCAGTTAAGCCTGAGCAAGCGGCCTGGGCAGGTGGCGGTGGAAAACTACTGGTAAGGCCATTGTGGCCGATGTGAGAGCGGGCGAACCCGCTCCCGCAGCGTTTCCTGCATGACCTCAAGGCAAGCGGTTCTGGTTCTGCGCCTTGAGCAAGTCGCGGATCTCGGTCAGCAAGGTCTCTTCTGCAGTCGGCACAGGCGGGGCAGTCGGCGCAACGGCCTCTTCACGCTTGAGCCGGTTGATCGCCTTCACCCCCATGAAGATGGCAAAGGCCACGATCAGGAAGTCGATCACGGTCTGAATGAACTTGCCATACGCCAGCACCACCGCCGGAACGTCACCTTCGGCAGCCTTCAGGGTAATTGCCAGATCGCTGAAGTCCACGCCACCGATCAACAGGCCCAGTGGCGGCATGATTACGTCACCGACGAAAGACGAGACGATCTTGCCGAAGGCCGCGCCGATGATGATACCAACCGCCATGTCGACGACATTGCCTTTGACCGCGAAGGCCTTGAACTCACTGATCATGCCCATGTTTAGTTCCTTGTAACAAAAGGTAAGGTCTACGCATTGTAAGCCACTTAAACGCTTCATGCGTTGTGCTCAGGGTTTCTGACTACCGTTAGAACGAATAGTTTGTCGCATCCCGAGGCGCTCAAGGCACGTCCGGCTCGGCTATCATGGCGGTTTTTTCCAGGAGACCTCACCCCATGGCCAAAGCCAAGCGCTTGTATGGCTGCACCGAATGCGGTGCGACCTTTCCCAAATGGGCCGGGCAATGTGGCGAATGCGGGGCCTGGAACACCCTGGTCGAGACCATGATCGAAAGCGGCGGTGCCGCTGCGCCCAGTAGTGGCCGTGCCGGCTGGACCGGGCAGCAGGCGCAGATCAAGACCCTGGCCGAAGTCAGCGTCGAGGAAATCCCGCGTTTCACCACCAGCAGCACCGAACTGGACCGCGTGCTGGGCGGTGGACTGGTGGATGGCTCGGTGGTGTTGATTGGTGGTGACCCCGGTATCGGCAAGTCGACCATCCTGTTGCAGACCTTGTGCAACATTGCCACGGGCATGCCGGCGCTGTATGTCACCGGCGAGGAGTCGCAGCAGCAGGTGGCCATGCGCTCCCGGCGCCTGGGCCTGCCCCAGGACCAGCTCAAGGTGATGACCGAAACCTGCATCGAGACCATCATCGCCACGGCCCGTGTCGAGAAGCCCCGGGTCATGGTGATCGACTCGATCCAGACCATTTTCACCGAGCAACTGCAATCGGCACCCGGCGGCGTGGCCCAGGTGCGCGAAAGCACTGCGTTGTTGGTGCGCTACGCCAAGCAGAGCGGCACGGCGATCTTCCTGGTCGGCCACGTGACCAAGGAAGGCTCGCTGGCCGGCCCGCGGGTACTCGAGCACATGGTCGACACCGTACTGTATTTCGAAGGCGAGTCCGATGGCCGCCTGCGCCTGCTGCGGGCGGTGAAGAACCGCTTTGGCGCGGTCAACGAGCTGGGTGTGTTCGGCATGACCGACCGTGGCCTGAAGGAGGTGTCCAACCCCTCGGCGATCTTCCTCAACCGCACCCAGGAGGAAGTACCGGGCAGCGTGGTGATGGCGACCTGGGAGGGCACCCGGCCGATGCTGGTGGAGGTGCAGGCGCTGGTCGACGACAGCCACCTGGCCAACCCGCGCCGCGTGACCCTGGGCCTGGACCAGAACCGCCTGGCCATGTTGCTTGCAGTGCTGCACCGTCACGGCGGTATTCCCACCCATGACCAGGACGTGTTCCTCAACGTGGTGGGCGGGGTGAAGGTGCTGGAAACCGCCTCGGACCTGGCGCTGCTTGCGGCGGTGATGTCCAGCCTGCGCAACCGGCCCCTTGCCCATGGCCTGCTGGTGTTTGGCGAGATCGGCCTGTCCGGCGAGGTGCGGCCGGTGCCCAGTGGCCAGGAGCGTTTGAAGGAAGCCGCCAAGCATGGTTTCAAGCGGGCCATCGTGCCCAAGGGCAATGCGCCGAAAGAGCCGCCGGCGGGGTTGCAGGTGATTGCCGTTACCCGGCTGGAGCAGGCCCTGGACGCGCTGTTCGAATAATTCGTGGTCTGCACCGGCCTCTTCGCGGGTGAACCCGTTCCCACAGGTACCGCATCAGCTTCAGGATTGCGCAAACCCTGTGGGAGCGGGTTTACCCGCGAAAGGGCCGGCACAGGCAAAACGAAAAAGGGGCCGACGATGCGCATCGGCCCCCCACCTCACCGCTCAGTCAACAGTCAATGCTCGGCAACCGCACTGCGCCTGACCGTTTCATTGCCATGCTCGTCCATTTCCAGCATCGGCACTTCATTACCCTCGGCATCGAACAGCTTGCCATCCTTGAAGTAGTCGCCATCACGCAGCGCTGAAATGTCCGAGTACTGGATGGTGCGCTCGTACGCGGCGGCAAACACCGACTGCTGGTCCGAGTTGCCGGCGGTGAAGTGGTTGAAGATCAGGTTCAGCAGAATGGCCATGATCGCCGCCGAGCTGATGCCCGAGTGGAAGATGGTCTCGAACCAGTTCGGGAAGTGGTGGTAGAAGGTCGGTGCGGCAATCGGGATCATGCCGAAGCCCAGCGAGGCGGCGACGATGATCAGGTTGACGTTGTTCTTGTAGCTGACCTTGGACAGGGTGCGGATACCGCTGGCCGCCACGGTGCCGAACAGCACGATGCCCGCGCCACCCAGTACCGGAGTCGGGACCGCGGCAATCACCCGGCCCATGATCGGCAGCAGGCCGAGCACCACCAGGATCACGCCACCGGTGGCCACCACGTAGCGGCTCTTGACCCCGGTCACGGCTACCAGGCCGACGTTCTGGGCGAACGCGCTCTGGGTGAACGAGCCGAAGACCGGCGCCAGGATGCTCGATGCCATGTCGGCGCGCAGGCCGTTGCCAAGGCGCTTGGAGTCGACCTTGGTGTCGATGATCTCACCCACGGCGAGGATGTCGGCCGAGGTCTCCACCAGGGTCACCATGATCACGATGCACATCGACAGGATCGCGGCGATGTGGAATTCCGGCATGCCGAAATGGAACGGCGTGGGGAAGGCGAACATTGGGCCTTCAGTGACCTTGCTGAAGTCAGCCATGCCCAGCGCCCAGGCGATCAGCGTGCCGACCACCATGGCCAGCAGGATCGACAGGCGCGAGATCGCCGCGCTGCCCAGTTTGCTCAGCAGCAGCACGATGGCGAAGGTCAGGGCCGCCAGGCCGATGTTGGCCACGCTGCCGAATTCCGGCGAGGCGCTGTTGCCACCCATCACCCAGCGAGCGGCCACGGGCATCAGGGTCAGGCCGATGGTGGTGATGACGATGCCGGTGACCAGCGGCGGGAAGAACTTGGTAATGCGCGAGAACACCGGGGTGATCAGAAAGCCGATCAGCGACGCTGCCATGACCGCCCCGAGCACGCCCGGCAGGCCGCCGCCGCCCTCGCTGCTGAGGATCGCACCCATGGTTGCCACGCCGGCGAACGAAACGCCCTGCACCAGCGGCAACTGGCAGCCGAAGAACGGCAGGCCGAGGGTCTGCAGCAGGGTGGCCAGGCCACCGGCAAACAACGAAGCGGCGATCAGCATGCCGATTTCGGCACCGTTCAGGCCCGCGGCCTGCCCCAGGATCAGGGGTACCGCGACGATCCCCCCGTACATGGTCAGCACATGCTGCAGACCATAGGCCAGGTTGGCACCAAGGCCGAGGTTTTCATCCTCGGGGCGCTTGGCGGGAGACGTGCTAGGGGACGTAGTCATGGAGCAGGCTCTCTGTTTATTGTTGTGGTGCTACTGTAGACACTTCCTACAAATGATTGCCACAAGAATTGTATACAATATTTTGATCGGAGCGCGCACAAGAGCGCCCGCAAGGTGTGCGAGAACCCAATGCAGAAGGCGTACCAACTTGTCAGATGCTGTGCTAGAGGGGTGTGTACAAAACGCTGCTACCCAGGCTTAAAGCTGTCTGGGTAGACAGGAAACACAAGGCGGGGAGGCCATTAGCTAGCTAAGAGATTTCATTATTCGATGAGTTCGCGCAGCTCACGCATCATTTCGGTGCTGTCGGCCACGTTCAATTCCACAAGACGGTGCAGATGGGTCATCGACTCGACGTCGATGTACAGGCAGATGAAGCCCAGGCGGTCCGTCTCCTCATGACGCAGTTCAACCTGCATCTGTACCCGTGCATCGGGGGCCAGGTGAATGATGGCATCGAAATCCTGGGTCAGGTCGGCATCCCAATTTGCCGGGCGTTCGATCAGCAAACCTTTGAGTGAAAGGTCCAGCAGCTTGGCAGGCCAGCGTTGCACGCCCTGGCGCAGCTCGGTGGGGGCGTCGAAGTCGATGCGCTGGAAACGGCGGCGTTCGTCGTGATCGCTCATGGGGTAGATCCTCGCGTAGGTCCTCAGGTGTCATCCTGACTATAGTTAGAGTGGTATGTACATCAGGTACCGCAATCTGGCCGCAGAGGCTCTAGACCAAAGCAAGTGTGGCAATGCGCGATGACTCGCCCTAGACTCGATGGGCGGTCTTTTCCAATCCACCAGCTGGAAGCAAACCATGAACAACAATAATAGCCTGCTACGCCACATTCCGTGGCTGGCGCTGGCAGTCATAGGAGCCTGTGCGCTGGGTGTGGTTGCCCTGCGTCGCGGCGAGGCGATCAATGCCTTGTGGATCGTGGTCGCGGCAGTGGCCATCTACCTGGTCGCCTATCGCTACTACAGCCTGTTCATCGCCACCAAGGTGATGCAGCTCGACCCACGCCGTGCCACCCCGGCGGTGCTCAACAACGACGGCCTGGACTACGTCCCGACCAACAAACACATCCTCTTCGGCCACCACTTCGCCGCCATCGCTGGCGCAGGGCCCCTGGTCGGCCCGGTGCTCGCCGCGCAGATGGGCTACCTGCCCGGCACGCTGTGGCTGATCGCCGGCGTGGTGCTGGCTGGCGCGGTGCAGGACTTCATGGTCCTGTTCCTGTCCACCCGCCGCAACGGCCGTTCGCTGGGCGACATGGTACGTGAGGAAATGGGCCGCATTCCGGGCACCATCGCCCTGTTCGGCTGCTTCCTGATCATGATCATCATCCTCGCGGTGCTGGCACTGATCGTGGTCAAGGCCCTGGCCGAAAGCCCGTGGGGCATGTTCACGGTGATGGCGACCATCCCGATCGCGATGTTCATGGGCATCTACATGCGCTACATCCGCCCGGGCCATATCGGTGAGATCTCGGTCATCGGCGTGGTGCTGCTGCTGGCTTCGATCTGGCTGGGGGGCCAGATTGCCGCGGACCCGACCTGGGGCCCGGCGTTCACCTTCACCGGCGTGCAGATCACCTGGATGCTTGTGGGTTATGGCTTCGTCGCCGCGGTACTGCCGGTATGGCTGGTACTTGCGCCACGTGACTATCTTTCGACCTTCCTCAAGATCGGCACCATCGTCGGCCTGGCCATCGGTATCCTGATCATCGCGCCCGAGTTGAAGATGCCGGCGCTGACCCAGTTCACCGACGGCACCGGCCCTGTGTGGAAAGGCACCCTGTTCCCGTTCCTGTTCATCACCATTGCCTGTGGCGCGGTATCCGGCTTCCACGCGCTGATTTCCTCGGGGACCACGCCAAAGCTGCTGGACAACGAAACCAACGCCCGCTACATCGGCTACGGCGGCATGCTGATGGAATCGTTCGTTGCCATCATGGCCATGGTCGCCGCCTCGGTGATCGAGCCAGGCGTGTACTTCGCCATGAACAGCCCGGCCGCGGTGGTCGGTGCCGATGTGGCGTCGGTTGCGCAAACGGTGAGCAGCTGGGGCTTCCTGATCACCCCTGAGCAGCTCGAGGCCACCGCCCGCGACATTGGCGAGCACACCGTGCTGGCCCGTGCTGGTGGTGCGCCGACACTCGCCGTGGGTATCGCGCAGATCCTGCACCAGGTGCTGCCAGGTGAAAATACCATGGCCTTCTGGTACCACTTCGCGATCCTGTTCGAGGCGCTGTTCATCCTCACCGCAGTGGACGCCGGCACCCGTGCCGGGCGCTTCATGCTGCAGGACCTGCTGGGCAGCTTCGTACCGGCGCTCAAGCGCACCGAGTCGTGGACTGCCAACCTGATCGGTACTGCCGGCTGCGTGGCCCTGTGGGGCTACCTGCTGTACCAGGGCGTGATCGACCCGCTGGGTGGCATCAACACCCTGTGGCCGCTGTTCGGCATCTCCAACCAGATGCTGGCCGGTATCGCCCTGATGCTCGGCACCGTGGTGCTGATCAAGATGAAGCGCCAGCGCTACGTCTGGGTCACCCTGCTACCGGCCGTGTGGCTGCTGATCTGCACCACCACCGCAGGCCTGATCAAGCTGTTCGACCCGAACCCGGCAGTCGGCTTCCTGGCCCTGGCCAAGAAGTACAGCACCGCACTGGACGCCGGCCAGGTACTGGCCCCGGCCAAGGACATCGGGCAGATGCAGCACGTGATCTTCAACGCCTACACCAACGCCGGCCTGACTGTGCTGTTCCTGGTGGTGGTGTTCAGCGTGCTGTTCTTCGCTGTAAAGGTCGGCTTCGCCGCCCTCGGCCGCAAGGAGCGCACCGACAAGGAAACCCCGTTCCAGGCCCTGCCTGACGCTTGAGAGGACTGCTGCGATGTTCAACGACCTGGGTCGACTGGGTAAATACCTGGGGCAGGCAGCCCGCCTGATGGTCGGCATGCCCGACTACGACAACTACGTCGAGCACATGCAGACCAAGCACCCGGACAAGCCGGTCATGACGTACGAGGAGTTCTTCCGCGAACGCCAGGAAGCGCGTTATGGCGGCAAGTCCGGGCCCAAGTGCTGTTGAGCCACAAGCGTTAACCTGTCCCGGCCTCATCGCCGGCAAGCCAGCTCCCACAGGTACTCCACAGGCCTCAAGGTCTGTGCGGTATCTGTGGGAGCTGGCTTGCCGGCGATGAGGCCAGTGTTTTTTCCGCACAGGAGATGTTCTGCGTGCAGACGCCTATTCCCGTAACCGTACTCACTGGCTTCCTCGGTGCCGGCAAGACCACCTTGCTCAAGCACATGCTCAAGGCCGAGCACGGCCTGAAGATCGCCGTGATCGAAAACGAATTCAGCGAGGCCGGCATCGACAGCCAGCTGCTGGGCGACGAGCCAGTGCAGGTGATGACTTTGGCCAATGGCTGCGTGTGCTGCAGCATCCATGGCGACCTGACCCGCGCCTTGTACCTGCTGCTCGAACGCCTGGATGCCGGCGAGATCGCCTTCGACCGCCTGGTAATCGAATGCACCGGCCTGGCCGACCCGGCGCCGGTGGCCCAAACCTTCTTCATCGACGAGGAACTGCGTGAGCGCTATATCCTCGACGGCATCATCACCCTGGTCGATACCGCCCACGCCGAACTGCACCTGACCCAGACCATCGCCCAGGCCCAGGTCGGCTTTGCCGATCGCCTGCTGCTGAGCAAGACCGACCTGGTCGAGCCCGCTGCGGTGGAGGCCTTGCGCGAGCGCCTGGCCCGCATCAATGGGCGGGCTGCGATCCGCGTGGTCGAGCATGGTCGCATCGACCTGGCCGAGCTGCTGGATGTACGTGGTTTCAACCTAAACCCCGACCTGGGCGCGAACTTGAAGCCAGCACTACGCCCGCTGCTCAAGCCCGCTACCCCGGATCGGATCTCCACCTTGGTGCTGCGCACGGAAAGCGCGCTGGACATAGACCGGCTCAGCGACTTCATGAACGAACTGCTGGAAACCCACGGCAAGCAACTGCTGCGCTACAAGGGCGTACTGAATATTGCCGGTGAATCGCGCAAGCTGGTGTTCCAGGGCGTGCTCAAACTCTATGGCTTCGACTGGGACGCCGAGTGGGCCGAGGGTGAAACCCGCGAGAGCGTGATGGTGTTCATCGCCGACGAACTGCCCGAGGCTACGATTCGGGCTGGGTTCGAGGCGCTGGCTGCGAGCTGAACTGACGCGGCGTCTGGGCCTGGAACCACTGCGGCCAAGAACTACGGTGGCGTGTCTCGAGCTCGATGCACGGGATCAGGCGCTCGGTCAGCAGCTCCGTCTGCCGCATCGCCTTGGCGGTGCGGTACTTGACGCTGTGGATGCATTCGCGGTCGCCGAACTCGCAGCGGTTGAGCGCGGTGCCGCCGCAGGGGCCGTTGGCCAGGCCCTTGGGGCAGGTTTCCGGGCAGATGTACAGGGTGTCTTCCAGGCGGCAGCGGCCGCAGGTGTCGCAGCCTACCAGCGGGCGTTTCACCGCGTGTTCCACCTTGTGCAGCACCTGCGCGCCAAGCCGGGTAGCCCACATCGGCTGGCGCACCGCCCAGCCAAACGCCTTGCTCAGGCCATTGCGACGGCTGAACAGCAGCGAGTGCATGCCATGCATCAGGTGATAGCGCGCTTTCTCCTTGAACGAGGCATCGACCCGTGACTCGCCCTGGCGCCAGCTAGCCTGCGGCGGATGGAAGCTGACTGCCGGCAGGCCGGGCATCTGCCAGCTGGCCTGCCAGGCCGGCGCCCATTGTTCCAGCGTGTGGATTTGCGCCTGCCAGTGCTCGATGCGTGCCTCCAGGGCCAGCAGTTGCTTGAGTTCGTGAACCCCCGACAGATGCACGCCGGCGTAGCCCATCAGTTTCACGCCGATGATCTGCAAGGCCAGGCGGTCGACGCTGCGCGCCAAGGCAAAGGCCTTGGACTTCGCCGCTTCCGCTTCCAGCATGTCGCGCATGGACGGCGTGACGGTCACGCCGGCCACATGCTCGAGCATCGTCGCACGCCCGTGGGTGAGGCTCATCAGGCAGGCCAGCATCGGCCTGGGCGCGGCCTGGCGGCTCATCCAGTGCATCGCTTCCTGGTGTTTGCCTGCATCGAAACCCAGTTGCAGGGTGAGGAAATCGGCGCCTGCCGCCAGTTTTTTCTCGGCCTTGAAGTATTGGGCGCCGCCTTCTTCCTCGCAGTACTTGAACGGGTTGAGCGCCGCGCCAAGCAGCCAGTGCGGGCAGGCCTGGCGGGCGATCTGCAGGGCTGCGACCGATTCCAGGTAGCGTACCGGGCGCTGGCCGGGCTGGTGGCCCGGCAGGCGGTCGCCGGTGAGCAGCAACAGTTGGTCGAGGCCGGCGGCATCCATGCGTTGCAGTTGGGCGAGCAGGTGGTGGCGTTCGCGGTCCTTGCCAGAGAAGTGCGGCAGGGCGGGTACCGGGTTGCTGAACGAGGCGAGGGCGTCCAGTGGCGACATGTCCAGCGGGCTACCGACGCGGTCGCCGATGGCCACGGTCATCGGCCAGCCGCACAGGTGCGCACGGGCCAGGATCGCCTCCATGGCGGCGAAGCGTTCTGCGGAGGGCTTGGGAACGAACTCCATGACGCAGACGAAGGTGTTTTCGCGCAGCGCGGTTTTCAGCAGGCTCATGGGGCCGGGTACCTGGTTTGGTCAGGGTGGCATTTTGCGGCAGAAGGCGAGGGAGGTCATGTCCGGATGCGCAGGCTGGTGCTCTGAATGAGACATCCGGGTTTGCCTGTGCCGGCCTCTTCGCGGGCTCGCCCGCTCCCACAGGTAATGCATGAACCTTGAAGCATGTGGGAACCCTGTGGGAGCGGGCATGCCCGCGAAGGGGCCAATACAGACAGAACAATTTCACGAACATGAGGAAACCTTGAGTTCATCTCAAATTTAATGAGTTTGTCTCAAGATGCCAGCGCCCGGAAAATCCCCTCATTCATTTATGCATGCTGAGGGACAAGACATGGCACTGGCACATAACTTGGGCTTTCCACGTATCGGCCGCGACCGCGAGCTGAAAAAGGCCCAGGAAGCCTTCTGGAAGGGTGAACTCGACGAAGTCGGCCTGCGCGCCGTCGGTCGCGAGCTGCGTGCCCGCCACTGGCAGGTGCAGAAAGACGCCGGCATCGAACTGCTGCCGGTCGGCGACTTCGCCTGGTACGACCAGGTGCTCACCCACTCGCTGACCTTCGGCGTGATCCCGCAGCGTTTCCGCAGCCACGACGCTGCCAGGCCAACCCTGCAAACCCTGTTCGCCATGGCCCGTGGCGCCGTGGGTGACAGCTGCTGCGGCGGCGCGCACGCCCAGGAAATGACCAAGTGGTTCGATACCAACTACCACTACCTGGTCCCAGAATTCACCGCCGACCAGCAGTTCGCCCTGAGCTGGGAGCAACTGTTCGAAGAAGTGGCAGAAGCCCAGGCCCTGGGCCACGCGGTCAAACCGGTGGTGATCGGCCCGCTGACCTACCTGTGGCTGGGCAAGGCCAAGGGTGGCGATTTCGACAAGCTGGAGCTGCTCGACCGCCTGCTGCCTCTGTATGACCAGATTCTCAACCGCCTGGCTGCCCAGGGCGTGGAATGGGTGCAGATCGATGAGCCGATCCTGGCCCTGGACCTGCCTCAGGACTGGAAGAATGCCTACGAGCGCGTCTACAACATCCTTCAGCGGGCGCCACTGAAGAAGCTGATCGCCACCTACTTCGGCGGCCTGGAAGACAACCTGGGCCTGGCCGCCAACCTGCCGGTCGATGGCCTGCACATCGACCTGATACGTGCGCCCGAGCAGTACCCGACCATCCTCGACCGCCTGCCGGCCTACAAGGTGCTGTCGCTGGGCCTGGTCAATGGCCGCAACGTCTGGCGCTGCGACCTGGAAAAGGCGTTGGAGGTACTGCGCCATGCCCATGAGCGACTGGGGGAGCGGCTGTGGGTGGCGCCATCCTGCTCGCTGCTGCACAGCCCGGTGGACCTGGACCGTGAAGACCAGCTCGATGCCGAACTGCACAGCTGGCTGGCCTTCGCCGTGCAGAAATGCCAGGAAGTGGCGCTGCTGGCCAAGGCCATCAACGCCCCGCAAGCCGACGACGTGGCCGCCGCACTGGCCCAAAGCCAGGCCGTGCAGGCCAGCCGCGCCGCTTCGCCGCGTATTCACAAACCAGCCGTGCAGGCCCGCCTGGCGGCCATCAAGCCCGCTGACAGCCAGCGTCAGTCGGCGTTTGCCCAACGTATCGTCAAGCAACGTGCGGGGCTCGACCTGCCGGCGTTCCCGACCACCACTATCGGTTCGTTCCCGCAGACCTCGGCGATTCGCCTGGCACGCCAGGCTTACAGGCAGGGCAAACTGACCGAGGCCGATTACGTCGACGCCATGCACAGCGAGATCCGCCATGCGGTGAAAATCCAGGAGGACCTGGGCCTGGATGTGCTGGTGCACGGCGAGGCCGAGCGCAACGACATGGTCGAGTACTTCGCCGAGCAGATCGATGGCTATGTTTTCACCCGCTTCGGCTGGGTGCAGAGCTATGGTTCGCGCTGCGTGAAGCCTGCGGTGATCGTTGGTGACCTGAGCCGGCCGAAGGCCATGACCGTGGAATGGATCAAGTACGCCCAGGGCCTGACCAGCAAGGTGATGAAGGGCATGCTGACCGGCCCGGTGACCATGCTGATGTGGTCGTTCCCGCGTGAGGACGTGAGCCGCGAAGTGCAGGCGCGCCAGTTGGCGCTGGCGATCCGCGACGAAGTGGTCGACCTTGAAGCGGCGGGTATCAGGATCGTGCAGATCGACGAAGCGGCTTTCCGTGAAGGCCTGCCGCTGCGCCACGGCGCCTGGGCCCATTACCTGGAGTGGGCCACCGAGGCCTTCCGCCTGTGTGCCTCGGGGGTGCGTGACGAAACCCAGATCCACACCCACATGTGCTACAGCGAGTTCAACGACGTGATCGAGTCGATCGCGGCAATGGATGCCGACGTGATCACCATCGAGACCTCGCGGTCGGACATGGAGCTGCTGGCGGCGTTCGAGCGGTTCGCCTACCCCAACGAGATCGGCCCGGGTGTGTATGACATTCACTCGCCACGGGTGCCGACCCGTGAGGAAATGGTCGAGCTGCTGCGCAAGGCTGCCCGGCGTATCCCGGCCGAGCGCCTGTGGGTCAACCCAGATTGCGGGCTGAAGACCCGTGGCTGGCCGGAGACCGAGGCAGCGTTGGTGAACATGGTCGCAGCTGCCCGTGAGCTGCGTACCACTGCCTGATTCTTCGCTGGCTGTACCGGCCTCTTCGCGGGTAAACGCGCTCCCACAGGGGCTCCATTGGATTCAGCTTCAGTGGGGTCCCTGTGGGAGCGGGTTTACCCGCGAAAGGGCCAGGCCTGTTCAATTCAATCTGTGATCAACGCTCGATTGCCAGGGCCACGCCTTGCCCGCCACCAATGCACAGAGTTGCCAGGCCCTTCCTGGCGTCCCGCTTGATCATCTCGTGCAGCAGGGTCACCAGCACCCGGCACCCGGACGCACCAATCGGGTGGCCAAGGGCAATCGCCCCGCCATTCACGTTGACTCGCGTGGCATCCCATTCCAGCGCCTTGCCCACGGCCAGGGCCTGCGCGGCAAAGGCTTCGTTGGCTTCGATCAGGTCCAGCTCGGCCAGTTGCCAGCCGGCCTTGTCCAGGCAGCGCTGGGTGGCCGAAACCGGGCCAATGCCCATGATCGCCGGGTCCACGCCGGCACTGGCATAAGCCGCGATCCTGGCCAGCACCGGCAGGCCCAGGGCCTTGGCCTTGGCGGCGCTCATCAGCAGCACGGCGGCGGCGCCATCATTCAGGCTCGAGGCGTTGCCGGCGGTGACGCTGCCATCCTTCTTGAACGCCGGGCGCAGTTTGCCCAGGGATTCGGCGGTGGTATCCGGGCGTGGCTGCTCGTCCCGCGCGAACACCTTGGGTTCTCCCTTTTTCTGCGGCAGCACGATCGGGGTGATTTCGTCATCGAAGCGGCCAGCCTCGATCGCCGCTACCGCCTTGCGCTGCGATTCGGCGGCAAAGGCATCCTGCTGCTCACGGCTGAGGCCGTACTGGTCCACCAGGTTTTCGGCAGTGATACCCATGTGGTAGTCGTTGAAGGCATCCCACAGGCCGTCGGTGATCATGCTGTCGATCAACTGGCCATGGCCCATGCGCTGGCCGGTGCGGGCCGACGGCATCACGTAGGGGGCAAGGCTCATGTTCTCCTGGCCGCCGGCGATGACTACCTCGGCGTCACCGCAGCGGATGGCCTGAGCGGCCAGGTGCAGCGCCTTCAGGCCCGAGCCGCAAACCTTGTTCAGGGTCATTGCCGGTACGCTGAAGGGCAGGCCGGCCTTGATCGCGGCCTGGCGTGCCGGGTTCTGCCCGGCACCGGCGGTAAGCACCTGGCCGAGGATGACTTCGTCGACCTGCGCCGGGGCCAGCCCGGTCTGCTCCAGCAGGCGCTTGATCACGGCGGCACCCAGGTCTACCGCAGGCACAGTGGCCAAGGCGCCCTGGAAGCTGCCGATGGCGGTACGGGTTGCGGCGACGATGACGACGTCGTTCATGTTGTTGTTCTCCGTGCGATGGGCGTAATGCCTCAAGCATCGATGGCTTTGGCTCATTTGTTAAGTTTGTTTTTCTTTGCGATTGATGTGCAAAGCAAATGAATGAGCGCAAAGCGGCCTGCAGAACTATGCTTAGGGATGCGCTTTTACACTCATCTGAATGGAGTTCATGTCCCATGCGTACATTGATCGCCATGACCCTCCTGATTGGCAGCAGCACTGTGTTTGCCGCCACCGAATGCACCACCGCTGATAAAAGCACCTGGCAGGACCAGGCAAAATTCCAGGCGCAGCTCAAGGAACAGGGCTACAAGATCAACAAGTTCAAGGTCACCGAGGGTAACTGCTACGAGATCTACGGCTTCGACAAGGATGGCAAGAAGGTCGAGATCTACCATGACCCAGTGACGGGCAAGGCAGTCAAGACCGAGTACCACGATTGAACAGCGAAGGCACGGTACAGCTGTGGGACCCCCTGCTGCGGCTGTGCCATTGGTCTATTGCCGTGGTGTTCTTCGCCAACTACTTCTTCAACGAAGAAGGTGAAGACTGGCACCAGTGGCTGGGTTACTACGCACTGGCCGTTGTGGTGGTGCGTGTGATCTGGGGCTTTGTCGGGCCACGCAGCGCGCGTTGGGCCGACTTCTGGCCAACCCCGGCAAGCCTGATCGGGCATGCCCGGGCTCTGCTGCATGGGGAGCTTGACCATCACATGGGGCATTCGCCGATTGGCGCCCTGGTGATGGTGCTGATGCTGACCTGCATCGCCGGCCTGGGCCTTACCGGGTGGGCGTCGCAGGAGGTGGACGCGCTGTTTGGTGTCGACTGGCCGATGGACCTGCACAGCTGGCTGGCCAACGCGCTGCTGGCACTGGTTTGCGTGCATGTGCTGGCGGCCATCTACGAGAGCGTGCGCATGCGGGAAAACCTGCCTTGGTCGATGATCACGGGGCGCCGTCGGCACCGCGATTGACTGTGGCGGCCTCTTCGCAGGCTTGCCCGCTCCCACAGGAACTGCACAAATCTTGAGTCTTGTGGAGTGCCTGTGGGAGCGGGCAAGCCCGCGAAGAGGCCAGCACAGGCAGCATCTGCTACACCGCCGGGCACTGATGGGTCACACAGTGAATCCCCCCGCCCCCCGCAGCTATGGCATCGATATCCAGCTGCACGATATCCCGCCCCGGATACAACGCCGCCAGCAGCCCCCGCGCTTTCTCGTCCGCCGCCCCATCGCCAAACTGTGGCGCAATGATCGCGCCATTGATCACGAAGTAGTTGATGTACCCAGCGGCAAAGTCATCATTGCCTTTGCTGAACCTGTTGTTCCGCCCGTGCAGCGGCGGCGACACGACGTGCACCTGCAAACTGCGGCCCTCGGCATCGGTGGCCCGCTTGAGGATCTCCAGGTGCTTGCGCGTCACGGCGTAGTCATATGAGGCCGTGTCGTTATCCAGGTTGGCAATCACCACCCCTGGCCTGACGAAGCGGGCATAGAAGTCCACGTGCCCGTCGGTGATGTCCTGGCCGGCGATGCCCGGTAGCCAGATGATCTTGCTCAGCCCCAGGCGCTCCTTGAGCTCCGCCTCGATCTCGGCCTTGCTCCAGCCCTTGTTGCGGTTGGCGTTGACCCAGCTGCTCTCGGTCATGATGCCCGTGCCGTGGCCGTCCACCTCTATGGCGCCGCCTTCACCAACCAGAGCGCTGCGCTGGTAGCGGGCACCGGCCAGCGTGGTTACGCGCCTGGCCAGTTGGGCATCGTTGCTGTGACGTTGCTTGTTGCCCCAGCCATTGAAGTTGAAGTCCACCGCCGCCAGGGCTCCGTCATCATCGACGACGAAGTTGGCGCCGATGTCGCGCATCCAGATGTCGTCCAGCTCGCACTCGACGAAACTTGTGCGCTGGCTGGCACAGTGCTGCTCGGCCAGCTCGCGCTCGCTGGGCCGGCAGAACACCGTCACTGGCTGATAGCGCGCGATGGCCTGGGCGATGCGACCGAGGGCGGCCTGCACATCGGCGGTGAAGTCCTCCCAGATCGCATCCTGGGCGCCGAAGGCGATGAATGCGCGTTGCTGCGGCTCGCCTTCGTCCGGCATGAACCAGCGCCCCGGTTCTTCGGCGCGGGCCAGGCCCAGCGGCAGGCCGAGGCTGGCACCGAGGCCGGCGGCCAGCGAAAGTTGCAGGAAGGTTCTACGGCTTGGCATGGCTCAATCCTGTGCAGTCTTGAAGCGGGTCCACACGCGCATGCGTACACGCATGTCGGCCTGTGGGATATCGCGGCCCGGGATCAGCCGGGCATAGGTGGCTTGGTTGAGGTAGATATCGGGGTTGTCGCGCATGCGCGGGTCCACTGCCTGGCGTGCCTTGGCGCTGGCGGTAGGGTAACCGGTGAAGTTGCTGATGGCCGCCATGTTCGCCGGGCGCATGACGAAGTTGATGAAACGATAGGCGTATTCCGGGTGCTTGGCATCGGCTGGGATGGCCATGGTATCCATCCACACCGTGGTGCCTTGGCGCGGCACGCGGTACTGGAAGTCGAGATGCTTGCCCGCGGCGTCGGCGGTACGCTGCGCCTGGATCACGTCGCCACTGTAGCCCAGTGACAGGCACAGGTTCTCGTTGACCAGTTCGGTCACTGGTTGCGACTGGAACTTGCGCACGTACGGGCGAATCGCCTTGAGCAGTTCGCTGGCTGCGGCCAAGTCTTCGCGCTTGGCACTGCGTGGCTCGCGGCCCAGGTAGTTGAGGACCACTGCCAGCACTTCGTCGGGTGAATCGATGACTGAAATACCGCAGTCGGCGAATTTGGCGGCCAGCTCCGGCTTGAACAGCAGGTCGAGGTTGTCCAGCTGTGCATCGGGCATGCGCTGGCGGACTTTGTCGGCATTCACCGTCAGGCCGATGGTGCCCCAGGTGTAGGGCACGGTCGCCTGGCTGGCCTTGGGGTACCGGGCGTGCAGCTGACGCAGCCCGGGCTCGATGTCGTCCAGGGCCTCCAGGCGGCTGTGGTCCAGTGGCTGCAGGCTGCCGGCGCGCATCAGGCGCTCGGCGACGGTATCACCGGGGAAGACCAGGTCGTAGCCACTGCGCCCGGACATCAGCTTGGCCTCGAGCACTTCGCTGCCATCCATCACGTCGTAGATCACCTGGATGCCGGTTTCGGCCGTGAACTGCTTGAGGGTGTCCTCGGCAAAATAGTCGGCCCAGTTGTACAGGCGCAGCACGGGCTGCTCGGCCTGAGCCTGGCAGGCGCAGACGGCCAGCGCCAAGGCGGCCAGAACGTGGCGTTTCATGCTCATGCCCTCAGGGTGTGTGGGTGGGTGCCGTCCAGGGTCAGCAGCGGTGCGTACATCTCCGGGCGGCGATCGCGGTAGATGCCCCAGCTCAGGCGGTCTTCCCGCATGCCGGCCAGATCCAGGTCGTGCAGCCAGATGCCACTGCTGTCGCGGTCGGCTTCGGCGAGCATGGCGCCCTTGTGGTCGCAGATGAACGACGAGCCATAGAAGCGCATGGCCAACGATGCGTCGCTGGCGGCGACTTCTTCGCCCACGCGATTGGCCGCCACCACCGGCAACAGGTTGGCGGCGGCGTGGCCGCGCATGGCCACCTGCCAGTGGTCGCGCGAGTCCAGTTCGGCACAGCCGGGCTCGGAGCCGATGGCGGTGGGGAACAGCAGCACTTCGGCACCCATCAGTGCCAGGCAGCGGGCGGTCTCGGGGAACCACTGGTCCCAGCAGATGCCGATGCCCAGGCGGCCGAAGGCGGTGTCCCAGACCTTGAAGCCGGTATCGCCGGGGCTGAAGTATTCCTTCTCCTGGTAGCCGATGGCGTTGGGGATGTGGGTCTTGCGGTAGACGCCAAGCAGGCGGCCATCGGCATCGGCCACGGTCAACGAGTTGAAGAAGGCATTGCCGGCGCGCTCGTACCAGCTCAGCGGCAGCACCACGCCCAGCTCACCGGCCAGTGCGGCGAAGCGCTGCAGGATAGGGCTGGCAGGGTAGGGCTGGGCGAGTGCCTGGTGCTGGTGGTCCTGTTCGATGCAGAAATACGGGGTGGCGAACAGCTCCTGCAGTAGGATCACCTGGGCCCCCTTGGCGGCAGCCTGGCGAACCAGTTGTTCGGCGCGGTCGAGGTTGCCAGGCAGGTCCCAGCTGCACGGCATCTGGGTGGTGGCGATGCGCAGCAGGCTCATGGCTGCACCTCGGGTTGTTGCTGGGTGATGCAATGGATGCCGCCACCGCCATGGGCGATGTGGTCGATGCGCACCGGTACGATCTCCCGGCCCGGGAAGGCGTTGGCCAGTTGCGCGGCGGCTTCCAAGTCGGCGGCGATGCCATAGGCCGGCATGATGATCGCGCCGTTGGCGATGTAGAAGTTGGTGTACGAGGCGCAGAATACCTCGGCGTCCTGGTCGATGGCGGCGCTGGCTTCATACAGGTCGAGCAGCTCGAAGTGCCGGCCTTGCGCGTCGGTGGCCAGTTCCAGGGCGCGGCGGTTTTCCCGCACGACTTCGGCGTACACCGAATGCTGGTCATGGGTGGCGTCGACCAGCAGCACGCCAGGGCGGGCGAAGGCGCATACACCGTCGACGTGGCCGTCGGTCATGTCGCCGGTGATGTATTGTGGGTCGCCCGGTAGCCAGATGGTCTTGCGGATGCCCAGGTAGCGAGCGAAGCAGGCCTCGAGCTCGGCCTTGCTCACGCCAGGGTTGCGGTTGGGGTTGAGCAGCACCGACTCGGTGGTGATCAGGGTGCCTTCGCCGTCCACATGAATCGCCCCGCCTTCGTTGCACAGCGCGGTGCTGAAGCCATCCAGGCCCAGGTGGTCGAGGATGCGCCGGCCGAGGCTGCGGTCCTGGCCGTGTTGCGACTTGCCCCCCCAGGCGTTGAAGCGCCAGCTCAGGCCGGCCAGGCCATGTTGAGGGTGGCAGACGAAGCTTGGGCCGCTGTCCCGGCACCAGCTGTCGTCCACGTCCATTTCGACCAGTTCGATATTGGCGCCGCAGAGGGCACGTGCGCTCTGCAAGGCCGACGGGTCGACCACCATCTTCACCGGCTCGAAACGGGCGATGGCCGCCGCGACCCGAGCGTAGTCCTGCTGTACGTCGGCCAGGCGCACGTGCCAGCCGCTTTCCCACAGGGCCTGGTTGTGTGGCCAGACTATCCAGGTGGCAGCGTGGCGGGCCCATTCGGCGGGCATGCGCCAGCCGCTGTCGAGGGACAGGTGCATAGTGAACTCCGATCAATTAAGGATTTTTATCAACGAAGCCCGCCGTCGCGGGTGTTGGTGTCCATGCTATGGCTAGGATTGGCCTGCGACAAACGATAGATTTAGCGCACATCTGATCAGTAGGGCTTATCAATCATGCTCAAACACTGGCCACCCCTGAATGCCCTGCGCGGCTTCGAAGCCGCTGCGCGGCTGGGCAGCTTCCACAAGGCCGCCGAAGCGCTGAACCTGACCCAGTCGGCCATCAGCCAGCAGATTCGCAGCCTGGAAACCTACCTGGAGCAGCCGCTGTTCCACCGCAGTGGCCGCAGCGTGAGCCTGACCGACGCCGGGCATGACCTGCTCAGCACCACGCAGTCGCTGCTGCAGCACCTGGCGGTGGGCATTCGCCGGCTCGACCAGTACCGCAAGCCCAACCAACTGGTGGTCAACACCAGCCCGGCCTTTGCCAGGCACTGGCTGCTGCCGCGGCTGGCCGACTTTCACCAGCGCTGCCCGGATGTCGACTTGTGGCTGTTCACCAGTTTCGAGGTGCCGGACATGGCGACCGAGACCATCGACCTGGCCATCCGCGACGACCTCAGTGCCCAGGCCGAGTGCAGCTTCAACGTGCTGCACCAGGACCAGCTGTACCCGGCCTGCCACCCGGCGTTGCTGCAAACGCCGATGTTGCGGCGCACCACCTTGCATGGCGAGCGCGAGATGGACTGGAGCCACTGGCAGCTGGAGGGTGGCGAGGATGTGGGGCAGCAGGGCAAGGGGCTGAACTTTTCCGACCCCGGGCTGCTGCTGGATGCGGCGAGCGAGGGGTTGGGGGTGGCCCTGGTCAGCCAGTTGCTGGCGCGGCGGGCGGTGGAGGAGGGGCGCTTGCAGGCTTTGTCGGCGCAGCGCGTGCGTGGGCCGGCGTGGGCGTGCCTGGTGCATCGGGATAGCCAGGATGATCCGCTGGCCCGGCAGTTCCTGGAATGGCTGAAAGGGGCTCTCTTGTCAGATTGATGTTGTCTGCACTGGCTCTATCGCCGGCAAGCCAGCTCCCACAGGTCCCTCACAGGGCTCAAGTTTTGCGCCGTCTTTGTGGGAGCTGGCTTGCCGGCGATAGGGCCGGTACAGGTAATCCACCGTTTTGCATCCCCAAGATCACCCCGTAATATGTGTCGGATAACCTGCGGGGGTAGTCTCACCCTCTGATCAACCGGAATCGCCCATGGCGGCGCTTCCCCCGGCATAAACCTGACGAGGTACAGACATTGGCCATCATTCATCCTAAGGTCCGCGGTTTCATCTGCACCACGACTCACCCGAAGGGCTGCGAGCTCAACGTCCGTGACCAGATCGAAGCCACCCGCAAGCTGGGCGTGCGCGAGGATGGCCCGAAGAAGGTCCTGGTCATCGGTGCTTCCAGTGGCTACGGCCTGGCAGCCCGCATCACCGCGGCGTTCGGCTTCAAGGCCGACACACTGGGCGTGTTCTTCGAAAAGCCAGGCACCGAGACCAAGGCCGGCACCGCTGGCTGGTACAACGCTGCAGCCTTCGACAAGTTCGCCAAGGCCGAGGGCCTGTACAGCAAGTCGATCAATGGTGACGCTTTCTCCGATGAAGCCCGTGCCAAGGTCATCGAGCTGATCAAGAACGAAATGGGCGGCAAGGTCGACCTGGTCATCTACTCGCTGGCCTCGCCGGTGCGCAAGCTGCCGCAGACCGGTGAACTGGTGCGTTCGGCCCTGAAGCCGATCGGCCAGCCGTACAAGTCGACCGCCATCGATACCAACAAGGACACCATCATCGAGGCCAGCATCGAGCCGGCTACCGAGCAGGAAATCGCCGACACCGTCACCGTCATGGGGGGCCAGGACTGGCAGCTGTGGATCGACGCCCTGGCTGGCGCCAACGTGCTGGCCGAAGGCGCCCGCACCGTGGCCTTCAGCTACATCGGCAGCGACATCACCTGGCCGATCTACTGGCACGGTGCACTGGGCCAGGCCAAGCAGGACCTGGACGAAACCGCCCTGCGCCTGGACAAGAAACTGGCCGGTGAAGTCAAGGGCGGCGCCAACGTGGCGGTGCTGAAGTCGGTGGTTACCCAGGCCAGCTCGGCCATCCCGGTGATGCCGCTGTACCTGTCCATGGTGTTCAAGATCATGCAGGAGAAGGGTGTTCACGAAGGCACCCAGGACCAGCTGGACCGCATGTACCGCGACCGCATGTACCGTGCCGACGGCGCGCCGGCCGAGGTCGACGAGAAGGGCCGCCTGCGCCTGGACGACTGGGAACTGCGTGATGACGTGCAGGGCGCCTGCAAGGCGCTGTGGCCACAGGTGACCACCGAGAACCTGTTCGAGCTGACCGACTATGCCGGCTACAAGAAGCAGTTCCTCAACCTGTTCGGCTTTGAACGCGCTGACGTCAACTACGACGAAGACGTGGCTACCGATGTGAAGTTCGACTGCGTCGAGCTGTAATCGCTGTCGGCCTGTACCGGCCCTTTCGCGGGTAAACCCGCTCCCACAGGGATCTCACCACGCCTGAAGGCAGTGGGGAACCTGTGGGAGCGGGCAAGCCTGCGAAGAGGCCGGTACAGCCCAGGAATTTTTTGCTAGCTTTGGCGCACAACGACAGGGAATGTGCCATGAGCAGCCTCACCCAGCCCGCCACTGCCTTTCGCCACACCGCAGCCGACGGTTACAACCTCGGCGGCTTTCGCTGGCGCCACGCCCGACCTGACCCCCAGCGCCCGCTGGTGATCATCAATGCTGCCACCTCGGTACGCTGCCGCTACTACTCGCGTTTCGCCGACTACCTGTTCGCCCAAGGGTGCGATGTACTGACCTACGACTACCGTGGCATCGGCGAATCCCGCCCAGCCTCGCTGCGTGGCTTCCAGGCATCCTGGAGCGACTGGGGCCGGCTGGATTTCGAAGCCATGCTGGTGTATGCCGCAGAACATTTCCCCGGCCAGCCGGTGGATGTGGTGGGGCATAGTTTTGGCGGCTGCGCAGTGGGGTTGGCACCGTCGGCGAGCAAGGTACGCCGGGTGGTGATGGTTGGCGCGCAATTCGCCTACTGGCGCGATTACGCGGCTGACCAGCGCTGGCAATTGTTTGGCAAGTGGCATGTGATAATGCCGCTGCTCACCCGGGTGTTCGGTTATTTCCCCGGCAAGCGCCTGGGTTGGCTGGAGGACACGCCATCCGGCGTGGTGCATGACTGGGCCACTCGTACCCCGCGCTATGAGCACCGACCCAGCGGGCGTGCACTGGAGGCACTACCGTTCGCCCAGGTGCGGGCGGCGACGTTGGCCATCAGCCTGACCGATGACCCCTTTGGTACCGTGGCGGCGACCGAGCGTTTGCTGGGTTATCTGCAGGGCGCCGAGCGCCAGCACCTGCGCATTGCGCCTGTGGATATCTCGGTCGATGAAATTGGCCATTTCGCGTTCTTCCATGACCGCTTTCGCGAAAGTTTGTGGCCGGTGGCCTTGCAGTGGTTGCAGCAGGGTGGGTTGGCGGGTGAGGTCCCAGGAAGGATCATGGGTTGATGCTGTCTGCACCGGCCTCATCGCCGGCACGCCAGCTCCCACAGGGGGATGATCAGTTTGAAGGCAGCGGGGCACCTGTGGGAGCTGGCTTGCCGGCGAAAGGGCCGCGGAGCGGCCCCAAAATCTCAAGCCTTGCGCGCAAGCGGCAGCTCGGCAAACTTGACACCCGCCAGCCCATGCTTGATCAGCGCGCGGATATTGCCATGGTCGCTGCCCTCGGGCGTGGCCACCACGTCACGGTAGTGCTCGCCAAAGGCCAACAGCGCTTCCTGGTCGCTCAGCCCTTCCAGCAGCGCCAGGCCCAGGGTCTTGCACGAACCTTCGTTCTGCCCGGCCGCATTCGCCACGCCGCCATTGTCGAAGGCCTGTGGCTGGTAGCTGTAGTTGTCGGCAATGAACGCCAGGGTGTCGGCAAATACGTGTTGGCCGCTGGCCAGGCTGGCGCGCAGGGTGTTCAGGTCAGTCACGGGGTTTTCCTTTTTCGAACGCCGCTTGTTGGCCGGCGCTGGCTTCTTTCTGGTATTGGGCTTTCCACTCGGCGTAGGGCATGCCGTACACCGCTTCGCGGGCGTCATCCAGGCTCAGGTCGAGCTGGCGCTCGTCAGCCGCGGCCTTGTACCACTTGGACAGGCAGTTGCGGCAGAAGCCGGACAGGTTCATCAGGTCGATGTTCTGCACGTCGGTGCGCTTCTGCAGGTGTTCGACCAGGCGCCGGAACGCGGCGGCCTCGAGTTCGAGCTGTTGCTGTGGGGTCATGGGCTTCTCTCAGGTCATGCGGTTCTTCAGGTGGCGGCCACCGTTGATGACCACCTGGCTGCCGGTGCTGTACTGGCTGGCGAGCAGGTACTTGACCGTCTCGATCAGCGGGCCGGCGCCGGGTTCGAACTCCAGCAGGGCCTTTTTCAGCGTCTGCTGGCGGTAGGTTTCGTCACCCCCTTCCTTGAGGATAAGCAGCCCCGGCAGGATACCGTTCACATGCACCTTGGGCGCATATTTTTCGGCGAACGACAGCACCATGTTCTGCAACGCGGCCTTGGTCGCGGCGTAGCCGATGTGGCTTTTGCTGCCGCGTGAAGAGGTTTCGTCGCAAATGTGGATGATGTCGGCCTTTTCCACCTTGGCCAGCAGGTCGCCCAGGGCCAGGTTGAGGTGGTAGGGCGCTTCGACGTGCAGGCGGAACATGGTCTCGAGGTTGTCGAGGCCATCGTCGAGCCACAGCGAGGCGTTGTGGATGATCGCGCGCAAGCCGTCGTAATGGTTGTGCAGATAGTCGATCAGGGCCTGGCGGTCGGTCGCCTGGCACAGGTCGGCCTGGAACTGCACGATATTCGGGTGGGCCGCCTGTGGCTGGACGCTGCGGCTGGCACTGACCACCGTATGGCCGGCCTGTGCCAGTTCAAGGGCCAGGGCCAGCCCGACGCGCTGGCTGGCTCCGGTAACGAGAATGGGGCTGTTCATGTTCGGGGCGGTCAACTTGTCTGTCCTTTGGTTGCCGCCCAGCATACCCGAACTGTCTACCGCTTGTATGGCCTGGTCTCAGCGGCTGCGCAGGGCGCCAGCAGGGGCCGGTGATGCATGCAACCAGCCGGCCAGCAGGCGGGTGGAAAGGGGGATGAACAGGTAGACCATCACCGGCGTCAGGCCCAGGGTGCTGAGCAGTACACGGGGCACCAGTTCCAGCGCTGCCAGCCAGTGGCCGAACACCAGGTTGAACACCAATGAGACCGGGAAGAATGCCAGCCATATGGCCACGGCTTGCTTCCAGCGCGGGGGTTTTTGCACCATGTTGGTGCCGAACCAGTGGTCGATGCCGCTAACGCGCGCTTCTTTGGGGCGTTCGAACAGGCCGGTGCCACGCTGCAACCAGGCCCGGCGCGAGGCGGAATGCTCCCAGGCATGCAGGGTTGGCTCGTCGCTGAAACGGAAGATTATCTGGAATTCGTCGCTGTCGCGGGGCGGCGCGAGGATGCCCGAGCCAAGGTAGCCGGGGAAGTCGGTGGCCAGCTGTTCGCCTTCATGCAGCCAGGCCAGCAGGTCCTGGTAGCGGCCATGGGCGGCGCGGCGCGACACCATCAGGGTGACGGGTGGGGTAGACATCGTGTATCTCCTGGCAACGGGGCTGGCGGGTAGCCGGCCCCTTTGGCTGTGCGGCCCGGGGTGGTGGGCGACGCAGGCGTGCATGCAAGAATCGGGCGCGGATTATCGCTCATGCATGATCTTCGGCAACTGTCAGCCGGCAAACGGTTGCGGCCCAGCGTTTGGTATTGCCGTAGTAGACTAGTGTTCAACTTGGGAACACAGGGTACCCCCGTGCAGATGAACGAACAGGGACTGAATCCGTTAATCGATGCGGGCCTGGCGCAGCAGGACCTGTTTCCAATCCGTGAGGTTTCCCGCCTGACTGGCGTCAATGCCGTGACCTTGCGCGCCTGGGAGCGCCGCCATGGCCTGATCCAGCCAACCCGCACCGACAGTGGCCACCGCTTGTATTCCCAAGCCGACATCGATGACATCCGTCGCATCCTTGGCTGGCTGGAGCGCGGCGTGGCGGTAAGCAAGGTTGCCAGCATCCTCGCGCGTGATCATGCCGTTGCCGGGCAGGCAGGTGGCGCGACGGGCGCCTGGGCGCGCTGGCAGCAGCAAATTCGCCAGGCGCTGCAACGTTTTGACCTGTCCGGCCTGGACCGCCTGTTCGATGAGGTGTTTGCCGCCTGCACCCTGGACCAGGTATTCAGTGAAGTGTTCATGCCGGTGTGGCATGACCTGGCGGCCGGGCAGGGCGGCTACGGGCAGACCAGCGAGTGGCTGTTTTTCGATCAGTTCCTGCGTGGCAGGGTGTCCGCCCGCTTGCAACTTGCCCGTGCACCGCGCAGCCGCATGGTGCTGTTGGCGCCATTGCCGGGGCAGTGCCACGAGTTGGATTTGCTGGTGACCAGCCTGACCTTGGGCAGCGATGAAGTTGGCGTGACGCCACTGGCGAGCGGGCAGCCGCTGGCAGAACTGGCACTGGTCTGCGAGCGCCTGAAACCGGATGCCATGGTGCTGTTCTCCCATCAGTCGCCCACGTCGGAACTCACCCGGCGCCTGACGCGCCTGGTGGCAGGGCTGGAATGCCCTTTATTACTGGCTGGTGAAGCGGCGGAACTGGCACAGGACAGCCTGGCTGGCAGCCCGATCGCCTGCCTGGGGGCGCAAAGTAGCGTGATGCGCCAGCGTTTGCGGCAGTTTCTGGCCGGTCAGCTAGATACCTGAGTGTGAAGCTCGGGGTGGGCCCGGCGGTGGGCCTGGAGGATGTAGTCGCGCAGGCGTTCGATCTCTTCGGCCGGGCTTTGGCTGAGGTCGTAGGCGGCCAGGTCCGGGCCGATGCGCCGGCCAAGCACGCCATGAAGTTCGATGGGTGGGATGCCGCCAGGGGCGAAGCGCAGGTCGAAGCGGGCTGGTGCCGCTGGCAGGCCACGAACTTCCAGCAATGTACCCTTGAACGAAATATCGCGAACCCACAGGCCACTTTCCTGCCCATGGGCATCGAGCAGTGCGCTCGGTTGCTCCATCGACAGGCGCCAGGGGCGCAGCATTGGGCCGTCCTCGTAGATTTCCGGTGAGCCCAGTTGCAGGTGCAGGGCATGGAACTCGTCTTCCACCAGTTGCAGCGGGAAGCTGATCTGCTGGTTGTTGAACTGGGCCTGCAGGGTTACCTGCTCGTTGGCCACCAAGCGGGTGAGCAAGCTCTGGATGCGTCGGTCGCCATTGACCAGCAGGCTCGACATGGGGTCGGCCAGGTTCAACTGTGGCGAATGCTGCATGTTCTGTATGAAATCCAGCTCGTCCTGGGTCAGGAGCGCTTCTGCTTGCATGATCGAACTCGATAGCGATTTCTTCAACGGGATTGACCGTGCGTGGCGAACTTGGTTCAGGTGCGTTCGTCGGGTTTCGGACGAACGCGCAGTTGCGCCAGTTCCCGCTCCAGTTCGACCTGGCGAGTAACGTCTTTCTGGATACCGATGAAGTAGGTGCGCTGTTCGGTGTCGTGCCTTACCGGGGTGATCGACAGTTCGTTCCAGAAAGAGCTGCCATCCTTGCGGTAGTTGCGCAGCACTTCGCGGCACGGGCGGCCTTCGGCCAGGGCCTTGCGGATGCGGGCGCGGCCAAGCTGGTCGCGGTCGTCGGCCTGCAGGAAGCGGCAATCCTGGTAGAGGATTTCGTCACGGCTGTAGCCGGTCAGGCGTTCGAAGGCCGCGTTCACGTAGATGAGGATGGTGTCGTCGCCTTCTTGTTCGGCGACCACGATGCCGTCATTGGACGCATCGACCATGGATTGCAATAGTTGCGCGTTGATCATGTTCGGGCCATTGAGCAAACAAGGGTGCGAAGCAGGGCTGAGGATGGTGGCTTTGGTAGAGGCGGCCTTTTGCCAGCGCCGGATGCTAGTATCCTACGTTTTCACTCAGTTTCGGAATCCTCTCCCCGATGAAAGTCGCCATTATTTCCGGATCGGTCTATGGCACCGCCGAAGAAGTCGCCCGTCACGCTGAATCGCTGCTCAAGGCTGAGGGCCTGGAGGCCTGGCATGCGGCCCGCGCCACCTTGCAGGACCTTGAAGGTTTTGGCCCTGACGCCTTGCTGGCCGTGACCTCGACCACTGGCATGGGCGAATTGCCGGACAACCTCATGCCGTTGTACAGCAGCATTCGCGATACCCTGCCTGCGGCCTGGCGTGGCCTGCCGGGTGCAGTGATTGCGCTGGGTGACAGCAGTTATGGCGATACCTATTGCGGTGGTGGCGAGCAGATGCGCGAACTGTTTGCCGAACTGGGCGTGCGCGAAGTGCAGCCGATGTTGCGCCTGGATGCCAGCGAGACGGTGACTCCGGAGGCGGATGCAGAGCCTTGGTTGGCTGAGTTGGCGAGTACACTTAAAGCCTGACGGGTATTTTTCGCCTGTACCGGCCGCTTCGCGGGTGAACCCGCTCCCACAGCTACTGCACAGATTTCAGAGGCTGTGGTGTTCCTGTGGGAGCGGGTTTACCCGCGAAGAGGCCGGCAAGGGCAACTCATCCCGGCCACTCGCTCACCAACGCCAACCACGCCTGCGCCGCCCGCGACAGATACGCCCCGCGCCGCCAGATGAACGCGATATCCCAACGCAAATCCCCCGGCGAGCGCAGCGGCAAGCGCACCACACCGGGGCGCTCCAGCGCTTTCGCCACCACACGGGGCAGCAGCACCACGCCCTGGCCCGCCGCCGCCAGCGCCGCGAGGAAGTCCGCCTGGCCACTGCGCCCGCCTTCCTTGGGGGTAAAGCCCTGCTGCTGGCACGCCTTCAGCAATCGGTCATTGAGCACGAAGCTGCGCTGGTAAAGCAGGAACGGCGTATCCGCCAGCTGTTGCAGGTCCACCCCGGCCTGGCCCGCCAGCGCGTGGCCTGCAGGCAACAGGGCATCCAGTGGTTCGTTGCAGAACGGCTGGTAGTCGAACGCCTCGTCACTGGGCGTCAGGCTTCCACCCAGTTCCAGTTCGCCATTCTTGACTGCCTGTTCGATGCTGCGGCTTCCGCCTTCGAGCAACTGGACCGCGATGTTCGGGTGACGCCGCCGATACTCGGCGAACAAGCCAGCGAACAGCGCGTCGCTACCCAGCATCGGCAAGCCCAGGCGCAGTTCACCGCGGCCCATCTGGCTGAGGTCGTCCAGTTCGTTGAGCAGCGCCTGACGTTGGCGCAGCAAGGCTTCGCCACGCTCCAGCACGATGCGCCCGGCAGCGGTCAGGTGCAGCTGCGAGGCCTGGCGCTCCAGCAGCGGCTGGCCCACATCTTGCTCGAGCTGGGCCACCTGTTTGCTCACCGCCGACTGGCTGATGTGCAGGGTCTGCGCCGCTTGGGTAAAGCCGCCGCGGTGGACCACTTCGATAAAGCTGCGCAATTGTTTGAATTCCATTGATCGCAATTCCATTCTGGAATGGCGTTCAGTCTAACAATTCGCTTCTGGCCTAGGCAGTCAAATCTTAAAATGAGGGCCTGTCGAGGACTCCCCCATGAAACCCGCGTTGTTGAAAAAATCCCTGCGCCTGCTCGCCGAGCTGGCGATCCTCTGTGCCCTGTTCCTGCTCGGTGGCCAGCTTGCCACTTGGCTGGGCTGGCCGATTCCCGGCGGGGTGATGGGCCTGGCATTGCTGCTGTTGCTGTTTGCCTCGGGTGTGCTCAAGCCCGCCATGCTGCAACTGGGCGCCGGCTGGCTGATGGCCGAGATGCTGCTGTTCTTCATCCCGGCGCTGATGAGCCTGCTCGATTACGGCGCCCTGATCCTTGACGAGGGCTGGCGCATCCTGCTGGTGATCGCCGTGAGCACCCTGATGGTAATGGTGGTGACAGCTTTGACCGTGGAACTGGTGTGCCGCTGGAGGTTGCGCCATGAGCCTTGAGCCCATGCCGCTGTTCTGGCTGGCCCTGACCTTGCTGGCTTATCTGGGCAGCCGCTGGCTGTACCGGCGTAGCGGGCGCTACCTGCTTTCGCCGCTGATCCTGGTGCCGGTACTGTTGCTGGCGGTAGCAGTGCCGCTGCACACCGCTTATGCCGAATACGCCCGCAACACTCACTGGCTGATGAGTGTGCTTGGCCCGGTGACCGTGGCTTTTGCGGTGCCGATCTGGCAGCAACGGGCCATGCTGGCGCGCCACTGGCCGGCACTGATGGTAGGCATGGTCGCCGGCAGCAGCGCTTCGATCGCCAGCTCCTGGGGGTTGGCTCATATGTTGGCGCTGGACAGCGCGACCACCCTGTCGCTGGTGCCGCGTTCGATCACCACGCCCTTTGCCATGCCTTTGGCCCATGACCTGGGTGGCGTACCGGAGCTCACGGCGGTGTTCGTGATGTTCACCGGCGTGCTGGGCGCCATGTTCGGCGGCGTGCTGCTGCGCTGGTTGCCGCTGCGCACGCCGCTGGCGCGGGGCGCGCTGTTCGGTGTCGGCGCCCATGGTGCCGGTGTCAGCCGGGCGCAGGAGGTAGGCCGCGAGGAAGGCTCGGTGGCCGGCCTGGTCATGGTCCTGACCGGGTTGTTGAACCTGTTCGCGGCACCGCTGCTGGCCATGCTGCTCTGACCGTTCGTGCCACTGACTCGCCAAGTCATCAAGCTGGCTGGCAACGCAAGTTCCAGCCCATGGGCTGCTGGCTAGACTCTGCCTCGACATAGAGAGCACATGTAAGTGCCGAGGTGACATGCAATGACCGCAGCCTTGCTCTATTCCACCAACACCACCTCACCGGGACCGTTCTGATGCCCATGGCCGAAATTCCATTGTGCGTCTGGCGTACCCGGGGACAGAGTTTCAGCTTCCGGGGCCAGAGCATCCGCTACTGGACCGCAGGGCAAGGAGAGCCCCTGCTTCTGTTGCACGGCTTCCCCACTGCCAGCTGGGATTGGCGCTACCTGTGGGGGCCATTGGCCCAGCGCTTCCGGTTGATCGCCTGCGACATGCTGGGGTTTGGTGATTCGGCCAAACCGGTCGATCACCTGTACAGCCTGATGGAGCAGGCCGACCTGCAGCAGGCCTTGCTCGCCGAGCTGAAGGTCGACCAGCCCGTGCATCTGCTGGCCCATGACTACGGCGGCAGTGTGGCGCAGGAACTGCTGGCGCGGCATCATGAACAGCGCGCCAACATCGCCAGCTGCGTGTTCCTCAACAGTGGGTTGTTCCCCGAAAGCTGCCGCATGCTGCTGATCCAGAAGTTGCTGCTCAGCCGTCTGGGCTGGCTGGTAGGGCGTTCGTTCGGGCGTGACGACCTGGTGCGCAGCGTGATCCAGGTCTACGGCTCTTGCACCCAACCCAGTGAAAGCGTGCTGGATGACTTCTGGAGTTTGATCGCCGCCAACCGTGGCACGCGCATCCTGCACAAACTGGTGGGGTACATGCCGGAGCGCAGGTTGCACCGCGAACGCTGGGTTGGCGCGATGCAGCACGAAGGCGTGCCGCTGCGCTTCATCAATGGCGTGGTCGACCCGCTGTCCGGCGCGCACATGGTGGAGCGCTACCGGCAACTGGTGCCGGAGCCGGACACCGTGCAGTTGCAGGGCATCGGCCATTACCCGCATACCGAAGCGCCGGTGCAGGTGCTGCGCCATTATCTGGCCTTTCGTGAACAACCGCTGAGCTGTTTCCAGAAGAAAGTGGCGTGGTCCTGACAGGGCCCCATCGCCGGCAAGCCGGCTCCCACAGGTACAGCGCAGGCCTGGAGGCCGGCGCGGTTGGTGTGGGAGCAACTGTCTTGCTCAATTTCTAAAAGCTGGCGTGATCCCTGTGGGAGCGGGCTTGCCCGCGAACACGGGCGAAGCCCGTGCCA
>NZ_JADLJS010000027.1 GCF_015680405.1 Pseudomonas pudica | reverse complement strand
CGCCCGCTCCCACAGGGATATCACTGGACCTGAGGGCAATGATATCCCTGTGGGAGCGGGCGTGCCCGCGAAGAGGCCGGTACAGGCAACACAAAGCCCAAGCCCAGATCACAACCTGAAATGCCCCACCATCCCCTTCAGGTCGGTACCCAACTGCGCCAGCTCGATACTCGACCGGGCATTGTCCTGCATCGCCAACGCCGCCTGATCGGCACTGCCGCGGATCTGCGTGACGCTGCGGCTGATCTCTTCCGCCACAGAGCTCTGCTGCTCGGCCGCCGCGGCAATCTGCTGGTTCATCTGCTGGATCAATGAAACCGCCGCCGCAATGCTGCCCAGTGCGCTTTCGGTCTGCAGCGCATCGGCCACCGCCAAACGTACCAGCTCGGTACTGCCGCGAATCTGCGCCACCGACTGCTGGGCATTGCCGCGCAGGCTGGCGACCAAGGTCTCGATCTGCTCGGTAGACTGCCGGGTACGCCGCGCCAGCGCACGCACCTCATCAGCGACCACGGCAAAACCACGCCCCTGCTCGCCCGCGCGGGCGGCTTCGATAGCAGCATTCAACGCCAGCAGGTTGGTCTGCTCAGCCACGCTCTTGATCACTTCCAGCACGTCGCCAATGGTGTGGATCTCGGCACTGAGGCTGTCGATACCAGCGCTGGCCGTCTCCGCCGCCGCCGCCAGTTGCTCGATGCGCTGCATGCTCTGGCGCACCACCTGTTGCCCGGAATCCACCTTCTCATCCGCAGCCTGGGCCGCCTGCGCCGCTTCTTCGGCATTACGCGCCACATCGTGCACGGTAGCGGTCATCTGTTGCATGGCGGTGGCCACCTGCTCGGTCTCTTCCTTCTGGCTGCCCACCTCGCGGTTGGTCTGCTCGGTCACCGCCGACAGCGCCTGCGCATTGCCAGCCAGTTGCTCGATGCCCTGCTGCAAACCGCTGACAATCCCAGATAGGCCCGCCGCCATCTGCTGCATGGCCTGCATCAGCTGCCCTACTTCGTCACGGCGCGGCTCCAGGGCGTCAAAGCTCAGTTCACCGGCAGCGATGCGCTGGGCGCGTGCAATCACATGCTTGAGCGGGCCAACCACGGCGCGGGTGATCAGCCAAGCGGCCAGCACACCCACCAGCAGCGCCAATGCCGTGGCCAGGCCGATGGCCACGGCATTGCGTTGCAGTTCGCCCTGCAGGGCCTGCTCCTGCCCCACATAGGCCTGGTCGACCCGACTGGTGACTTGCTCGGCACTGGCTTGCAATTGCGCCTTCAAGCCCTGCTCGCGGGCCAACTGGTCAGTGTATTCGTTGAGTTTTTCCGAGAAGCTGCCGATGTGCCCCGCCACTTCGCCCAGCACACTCTGGTAGCCGGCATCGCTGACGGCGCCCTGCAACTGGCTGACCAGGCTGGCGGCCTCGACAGTCTGGGCGATGCGGTCCTGGCTGACGCCCTCTTCGCCCTTGCGGCTTTTTTCCAGGCGTACCCGCGCTTCGTCCATGGCCTGCAGCATCAGCCGCGACACCTGCGCCACCTGCCCGGCCTGCTCGAGGAACGCGCCGCCCTCCTGGCCCTGGGACTGCTTGAGGGTGTACACGCCGTCATCAGCCAGGCCGGCCTGCAACACATCGAGATTGTTGGCCACGCTGGATACCGACCAA
The DNA here is from genome assembly GCF_015680405.1 of Pseudomonas pudica. Classification (GTDB taxonomy): domain Bacteria; phylum Pseudomonadota; class Gammaproteobacteria; order Pseudomonadales; family Pseudomonadaceae; genus Aquipseudomonas; species Aquipseudomonas pudica. The sequence goes on along the minus strand of NZ_JADLJS010000027.1, from coordinate 73,337 downwards.
CTGGCCATGTCCAGCGCCAGCTCCTTGGCCTGCACCGCTTCGACAAAGGCCTCGAATGCCTGGCCATAGGCCGTCAGGTCAGTTTCCGCCGCCGCCAGCGCCGGCAGGCCACGGGCGCGTTCGGCCAGGCCCTGCAGGCCGCTGCGCAAGGCCTCGGCCTGCTTGAGGTCGGAGCGCAGGGCAAAGGCCTGCTCGTGCTGGCGCAAGCGCAGCAGGTCGGTATTGAACTGGGCCAGTTGGCGCAAGCTGTCGAAGCGCTGGCCAACACTGTGCAGCGCGGCAATGCCAATGGCCGCCACCGCCAGGGTCAGCACCAGCACCAAGGCAAAGCCCAGGCCGAGTTTGCGGGCCATGCCCAGGTTGGCCAGCACACCGTGCTTGCTCGCGCCCATGCCGATTCCCCTTCTGTGTGCGAGGTTATCCCGAAGGCCAAGGGTGGCAACGTTGCCAGCCGATGAACAAGGGCCTGACGTCAGAATAGTGTCAAATAGCTATGAGCATGTCGCTATCAGCTTGCCAGAGGTCGCCCTGCGTGCTGAAGGAAGGCCTGGGCGCGGGAGTCCTGCCCGTAGGCGACATTGATGCGCAGCCAGGCGCTGGCCGCGCCCTGGTAATCGAAGGCGCTGCCGGGGGTGAGCAGCACATCATGTTCCAGCGCCAGGCGTTCCAGGCTGGCGAAATCCCGGCCCGGCACGCAGGCCCAGACGAACATGCCGCCGTAGGGCTCGCAGAACACCTGCCAGCCCGCCTGCTCCAGCTGGCCGAGCAGCCTGGCCATGTGTTGCCCAAGGCGCACACGCAGGCGCTGCACGCTCTTGCGGTAGCTGCCGTTGGCCAGCATCTGCCCCACCACCTGCTCGGCAAAGCGCGAGGTGCCGATGCCGCTGACCATCTTCAACTCAGCCAGACGCGCCAGCAATGCCGGGTCGGCTACCAGGTAGCCGACCCGCAGCGAGCTGCTGAGGGTTTTCGAGAAGCTGGCCATGTAGATTACCCGCTGCTCGCTGTCGAGGGTGGCCAGGCGGGTTGCCGGGCCTTCCTGGAAGTCTGCGTAGATATCGTCCTCGATGATGCGCAGGTCGTGCTCGCGGGCCAACTCCAGCAGGCGGTAGGCCACCTTGGGCGTCAGACTGGTGCCGGTGGGGTTCTGGTACAGGCTGTTGGTGAAAAGGCAGCGCGGCTTGTGCGCCATCAGCAGGGCTTCGAGGGTGGCCAGGTCCGGGCCTTCGGCGGTGCGTGGCACCGGCAGCATGTGTACCTGGTGCTGGCGCAGCAGGTTGTACAAGTTGTAGTAGCCGGGGTTTTCCACCAGTACCGTGTCACCCGGGCGCAGCAGGGTGCGCACCAGCAGGTCGAGGCCGTGGCTGGCGCCGTGGGTAGTGAGGATACGTTCGGGCCCGGCGGCGATGCCCAGCTGCGCCAGGCGCTTGTGCAACTGCTGGCGAAGGCTGGCCAGGCCCAGGGGCGGGCAGTAGTCGAACAGGTCCTGTGGGTTGCCGCGGCTGACCTGGCGCACTGCCTGGGCCAGTTCGGTGGCGGCGCGCCAGCTGCTGGGTAGCCAGCCGCAGCCCAACTTGAGCAACTCGTCATGGCCCTCGCGAAACTGCCGCCAACTGCCATCGCCGGCCTCGCCCCAGGGTTGGGCGTCTTCCACGGCCAGGCCGGCTTTGCGTTCGGCGACGAAAAAGCCGGTACCGTGGCGGGCCTCCAGCCAGCCGCTGGCGACCAGGCGGTCGTAGGCTTCGATCACACACGACGCACTGACCGCCTGGCTGCGGGCCAAAGCCCGGATCGATGGCAGACGCGCGCCGGGGCGCAGGCGCTGCTGGTCGATCCAGGTTTGCAGGTGGTCGGTGAGTTGCTGCACCAGCGGGGTGGGGCTGGTGCGGTCGAGGGGCAAGTGCATGGGGCAAGTGTTCGCTGGTTTTGAGCGAACAGTTAAGCATAAAAGGGTTGCCGGTGTGTCTGGTGATGGGAATGGGCTGGCATCAGAGTGAACAGGCCCGGCCCTTTCGCGGGTGAACCCGCTCCAACAGCGATCGCACCCAACCCGAGAGCGGTGCAGTACCTGTGGGAGCGGGTTCACCCGCGAAAGGGCCGGTACAGCCACTACAGAACCAGGATCCTACCCATGCCCTCCGCCCCGGCCCGCCTGGCCTTCGCCCTCTGCCTGATCACCCTGGCCGTCAACCTGCAGGCCCCGCTGTACATCACCTACGCCGACCTTTCCGGCCAAGGCGCCGCCGCCACCGCAGTAGCCTTCTCCGGCTATGTGCTCGGCGTGCTACCCGTGCTGCTGGCCCTGGGCGGGCTGGCCGACCGGGTCGGGCGCCGGCCATTGGTGCTTGCCGCACTGGCCCTGTCGATGGTCGCCACCGTGCTGATGCTGGCGGCCCCCAACCTGCACACTCTGGGGCTGGCGCGGCTGTTCCTCGGCCTGGGCACCGGCCTGGCGTCGGCAACGGCCACCGCCTACATGGGTGAGTTGATGGGCGGCGCGGACAACACCCGCGCCGCCAATTGGGTTACCGCCAGCACCTCGCTGGGCTTTGGCCTGGGCGCGGCGCTGACCAGCCTGTTCCTGCTGCGCGGCCCCAGCCTGACCCCAGGCAGCTTCCACCTGCAACTGCTGCTGGCGGCGCTGGCCATGCTGCTGGTTTGGCGCCTGCCGGACCCACGCCCGGCACAACGCAACCCCATGCTGCGCCTGCCCTGCTACCCACGTGGCAGCGTGGCCTATGGCCTGGCCATTCTGCTGGCGTGGGCCTGCGTGGGGCTGGTGATCGCCCTGCTGCCGGGCATCCTGCGCCAGCACGGGCTTAGCGCCTGGTCGGGGTTCTCGACCTTTTGCGTGATCAGCTGCGGGTTGTTGTTCCAGCCCATGGCACGGCGCCTCAGCAGCCGTACAGCCACATTGCTGGGGCTGGTGATATTGCCGTGCAGCTATGCCGTGCTGGCCTGGGGTGCGGACAGCGGCCAGCTAGGCGCGGTATTGCTGGGTGCGGTGGCGGCCAGCAGTGCGTGCTACGGGTTTATCTACCTGGGTGGGCTGGCAGCCGTGAACCAGTTGGCCGGCAGCGAGCAGACACGGGCCAGCGCCGGGTTCTTCCTGCTGGCGTACCTGGGGTTCAGCCTGCCGGTGATCTTTACCGGGCTGCTGAGTGACCGGTTAGGGTCACAGCTGGCCTTACTGGTATTTGGTGAAGTGTTGGTGGTGGGATGTGTTGTTGTTGGGCTGGCATTGTGGTGGTCTGCCAGGGCCTCTTCGCGGGCTTGCCCGCTCCCACAGAGACATCACAGGACCTGAGGGCAGCGGGGTACCTGTGGGAGCGGGCAAGCCCGCCAAGAAGGCCACGCGGTTTCGGCTCAGATCGCCGTAGCCCCACCATCCACCGTCAGGCAATGCCCTGTGGTAAACGCCGCGCCATCACTGCACAGGTACAGCACGGCACTGGCAATTTCCTCGACCTTGCCAATGCGCCCCACCGGATGCATGGCAGCGGCAAACTCGGCCTTGCGTGGGTCGGCCTCATAGGCGCGGCGGAACATGTCGGTGTCAATCACCGCCGGGCACACCGCATTCACCCGGATACCCTTCTTGGCGTACTCGATGGCCGCCGACTTGGTCAGGCCGATCACCGCGTGCTTGGAGGCGCTGTAGATGCTCATCTTCGGCGCCGCGCCCAAACCGGCCACCGAAGCGGTATTGACGATGGCCCCACCGCCCTGGGCCATCAGCAACGGCAGCTGGTACTTCATGCATAGCCACACCCCCTTCACGTTGACGCCCATGATGGCATCGAACTCCGCCTCGCTGCCCTCGGCCAGGCGGCCCTGCTCTATCTCGATACCTGCGTTGTTGTAGGCATAGTCCAGCCGCCCATAGGCAGCGATCAGGCGCTCGTGCAGTTGGCGCACCTCGGCTTCACGGGTAACGTCGCAGGCAATGAACAGCGCCTCCCCGCCCGACGCGTGGATCAGGGCCACAGTGGCCTCGCCACCGACAGGGTCAAGGTCGGCCACCACCACTTTCAGGCCCTCCCGGGCGAAAGCCAGGGCAGTTGCCCGGCCGATGCCGGCGGCGCCGCCGGTGACCAGGGCTACCTGGCCGGAAAAGGTCATGCTCATCGCGTGCTCCAAAGCGTGCTTGGTGGGGTTCAGAGCATAGTCAGCCACCACCCGCACGGGCAGCATCATCACCCCACCGGTTGGGCTACCATGCTTGTCAGTGATGTTACGGACCTGCCTACATCAACAGGGTAGATTTGACGCCTCCCCCTTCAATGCCTACGAGGACCCGCCATGACCAACACCAACCGCCGCTTCCTGCTCGCCAAACGCCCGGTCGGCGCCGTGCGCCGTGACGACTTCAGCTTCGAGACCGTGCCCGCCGAACAACCCGGCGAAGGTCAGGTGCTGGTGCGCAACCTGTACCTGTCGCTGGACCCGGCCATGCGCGGCTGGATGAACGAAGGCAAGTCCTACATCCCGCCCGTGGCCCTGGGCCAGGTGATGCGCGCGCTGGGCGTTGGCGAAGTGGTTGCCTCCAACCACCCCAATTACAAGCCGGGCGACCATGTAAGCGGCGCCCTTGGCGTGCAGGACTATTTCACTGGCGAACCCCAGGGCCTGCACAAGATCGACCCCAGCCTGGCGCCCCTGCCCCGCTATCTGTCGGCACTGGGCATGACCGGCATGACCGCCTACTTCGCGCTGCTGGACGTCGGCCAGCCCAAGGCCGGTGACACCGTGGTCATTTCCGGCGCGGCCGGCGCGGTGGGCAGCATTGTCGGGCAAATTGCCAAGATCAAAGGCTGCCGAGTGGTCGGCATTGCAGGTGGTGCCGAGAAGTGCCAGTACCTGAAGGACGAACTGGGCTTTGACGGGGTGATCGACTACAAGGCCGAAGACGTGCTGGCCGGCCTGAAGCGCGAATGCCCCAAAGGCGTGGATGTGTACTTCGACAACGTCGGCGGCGACATCCTCGACGCCGTGCTGACCCGCATCAACTTCAAGGCACGCATCGTGATTTGCGGCGCGATCAGCCAGTACAACAACAAGGAAGCGGTGAAAGGCCCGGCCAACTACCTGTCGCTGCTGGTAAACCGCGCGCGCATGGAAGGCTTTGTGGTGATGGATTACACCAAGGACTACGGCAAGGCCGCGCTGGAGATTGCCGGGTGGCTGGCCAGTGGGCAGGTGAAGAGCAAGGAGGATGTGGTCGAAGGGCTGGAGACCTTCCCCGAGACCTTGCTGAAGCTGTTCAGTGGGGAGAACTTTGGCAAGTTGGTGCTCAAGGTTTGAGACTGAGGTAGCCAACACTGGCGTCATCGCCGAAAGCTCCTACAGGTACAGCGCCACCCCTTGAGCCCGACACTGTACCTTGGGAGCCGGCTTGCCGGCGATCGCCGTCGAAGGCGGTGCCATGTAACAAGCCAAATAAAAAAGGCCAGCACTCTCGTGCTGGCCTTTTTTCACAACGCGGGCTACCTACCCACGAATCTCCGCCACAACCGCAGCCAACGCCTGCGCCGGGTCGGCAGCCTGGCTGATCGGGCGGCCGATCACCAGGTAGTCCGAACCTGCATCCAGTGCCTGGCGCGGGGTGAGGATACGGCGCTGGTCATCCTGCGCACTGCCTGCCGGGCGAATGCCCGGGGTAACCAGCTGCAGCGACGGGTGCGCCGCCTTCAGCGCCGGGGCCTCCAGCGCCGAGCACACCAAACCGTCCATGCCAGCCTTCTCGGCCAGCGCCGCCAGGCGCAGCACCTGCTCTTGCGGGTCGACATCCAGGCCGATACCGGCCAGGTCTTCACGCTCCATGCTGGTCAGCACGGTCACACCAATCAGCAACGGTTGCGGGCCGCTGCGCTTGGCCAGCTCTTCACGGCAGGCCGCCATCATGCGCAGGCCACCGGAGCAATGCACGTTCACCATCCATACGCCCATCTCGGCCGCAGCCTTCACCGCCATGGCGGTGGTGTTGGGGATGTCGTGGAACTTGAGGTCCAGGAACACTTCGAAGCCCTTGTCGCACAGGGTTTCGACAATGCCCGAAGCGCTGCTGGTGAACAGCTCCTTGCCAACCTTCACCCGGCACAGCGCAGGGTCAAGCTGGTCAGCCAGCTTCAGGGCGGCCTCACGGGTAGGGAAATCCAGGGCGACGATCAGGGGCGTCTGGCAGGCGGACATGGGCAGGGTCTCTTGGCAAGTCGAAAACGGCGCGCATTGTAAACGAAGTGGCGCAGGCTTTGGGGCCCGCGGGTCACGGAATTGGCCCGACAGTGGCTGGCTCCTATAATTGAACCAACGGAACGGGCAATTGCTCAACATTTGTACAAGCGCTGCCCATCACCAGCAAAGGAGAACGACAATGCCCTGGTATGCCTGGCTGATACTCATCATAGCCCTCGGCTCGATCGTCGGCGGGCTGATGCTGCTGCGCGACACGGCAAAAAAACTGCCACTGACCGAAGAACAGCTGCGCAAGGTGCATGAGCGCAATGCCGAAGCGGATGCCAAGGACGCGCAGGACCGCTAGCCTGCCTGTCGGCGCTGGCACGGTCTGACCGGCTGATACATAACTCATTGAATCAGCAGGGTCCCTGTGAGAGCGGCTTTAGCCGCGAATACCGGCGCAGCCGTTGCCATGCACCGCGTTTGGTTCTTCGCGGCTAAAGCCGCTCCCACAGGGTAGGCGGACCGCTATCGAATTCAGTTCTCTCAATTGAATCTTCATGAAAGTCAGGGCCAGGACGTAAACCCCAGCCCCTCCCCCTTATTCCACCATCACCTTGTCCCGGTTACGCTCCAGCAACGCATTACCAATCCCCTTGATCTCCAGCAGCTCATCCACCGAAGCAAACGGCCCATTGGCCTCCCGGTAGGCCACTATGGCCTCAGCCTTGGCCTTCCCTATCCCGTTCAGCTCCTTCTGCAAAGTAAGCGCATCAGCCGTGTTCAGGTCCAGCCGCTGCGGCTGCTGGGCCTGCTGCTGGGTTACCACCGGCACCGGCTCGGCCACCGCCGTGGTGCTGGCCGGGGCAGCGCTAAGGGAAAAGGACAGGCTGGCGAACAGCGGCAGCAGCAGGTACGACAGAACGTTGTTACGCATGGTGAACACTCCTGGGTTGGTCATTTTCCAGCAGCCGGTTTCCTTCGGCTGCGCAATCAACCCTAGCGGCTCTGCCATTTTGCAAAAAGGCTCTTGACCCGGTTAATCGTTACCGAATCCAACATTAAAAAAAGCAACTTCGCCCACCCAAAAAGCAATGGCATTACGCCATATTTCAGGATAAGTTCATGAAACAAAGGCGATAGCAAATCGCCGCTAGGTAAATTCCCGTTTAACCTAGGTTTCATTCAGACCAAAAGCTGTTGTTTTTCCCACAAGCCTTGCCGGACAAGGCCCCAGCCCATTCGTCGTATGTCTCGGTTGTATTGACTTTATTGGCATGATGCCTGAATAACATCAAACAATCGTTTTTTTTGATGCAACTTTCAAAAATAGGATCCAATCCCCCGATAGATAGGGGCAAATTCGGACGATCAGCGGAAAAAAACGTGCCACACGGGATGTCATCTTGATGACGAAATGATAAATTTGCGGGCATTGGACAACCGCTACGCTTGAAGGATCCGAGCCACATGAATTTTTCTTCACCACCTTCAAAGCCCCCCGTTCGCGCTTGCGTGTGTGGAGCCCCCTAGGCCACTCCCCCCGGTCGATTTGCGCAATACCTGTGATCTGCACCCCGTAAACACCAGATCCAATCGCCTTTACTCAATACACAGAAGACCGTCGCCGTGTCCCTCAAGACCCTCACCGTATTTGGCACCCGCCCAGAGGCCATCAAAATGGCCCCCCTGGCCCTCAACCTTGCCCAAGACGACCGTTTCGAGTCGCGTGTTTGCGTAACTGGCCAGCACCGCCAGATGCTCGACCAGGTACTGGAGCTGTTCGAGATCACGCCCGACTATGACTTGAACATCATGAAGCCCGGCCAGGACCTGACCGATGTGACCACAGCCATCCTGCAGGGTCTCAAGCCTGTGCTGGCCGAGTTCAAGCCCGACGTGGTACTGGTGCACGGCGACACCGCAACAACCCTGGCCACCAGCCTGGCCGCGTACTACCAGCAGATTCCGATTGCCCACGTGGAAGCCGGCCTGCGCACTGGCAACCTGTATTCGCCATGGCCGGAAGAAGGCAACCGCCGCCTGACCGGCGCGCTGGCCGCCCTGCACTTCGCGCCCACCTCCACCTCTCAGGACAACCTGCTGCGTGAAGGTACAGACGCCGCGACCATCTACACCACCGGCAACACCGTAATCGACGCGCTGCTGGAAGTGGTCCGCAAGCTGGAAAGCCCCGAGCTGAAAACCCAGTTCGAAAACCAGTTCAGCTTCCTGAACCCTGAGCGCCGCATGGTGCTGGTCACCGGCCACCGCCGCGAAAACTTTGGTGGCGGTTTCGAGCGCATCTGCCAGGCGCTGGTGCAAACCGCGCGTCAATTCCCTGACGTGGACATCGTCTATCCGGTACACCTCAACCCGAACGTGCGCGAACCGGTCAACCGTCTGCTGGCCGACGTCAACAACATTCACCTGATCGAGCCGCTGGATTACCTGCCGTTCGTTTACCTGATGACCCGCTCCTACCTGATCCTGACCGACTCCGGCGGCATCCAGGAAGAAGCCCCAGCGCTGGGCAAGCCGGTACTGGTCATGCGTGACACCACCGAGCGCCCGGAAGCCGTGGCCGCCGGTACCGTCAAGCTGGTGGGCACCGACGTGGAATCGATCACCGAAAACCTGGCGAAACTTCTGACCGACGATGCGACCTATCGCGAGATGAGCTTTGCCCACAACCCCTACGGCGATGGAAAAGCGTGCGCGCGAATCCTCGACGCACTTTCCAACTTCTCCCGTTCCAAGGAAGTAGCATGAGCTTCAACAAGATTTCCGTCGTAGGCCTGGGCTATATCGGGCTGCCAACCGCCGCCGTTTTCGCCGCTCGCAAGAAGCACGTGATCGGCATCGATGTAAACCAGCACGCAGTCGATACCATCAATCGTGGTGAAATCCACATCGTCGAGCCTGAGCTGGACATGGTGGTACACGCTGCCGTGACCGAGGGCTTCCTGCGCGCCTCCACCGTTCCGGAAGCTGCCGATGCCTTCCTGATCGCCGTGCCAACCCCGTTCATGGATGACCACCAGCCGGACCTGAGCTACATCGAGTCCGCCAGCAAGGCCATCGCGCCCGTGCTGAAAAAGGGTGACCTGGTCATCCTGGAATCCACCTCCCCTGTCGGCGCTACCGAGCAGATGGCCTTCTGGCTGGCCCAGGCCCGCCCGGACCTGACCTTCCCGCAAACCCACGGTGAAGACTCCGATATCCGCGTTGCCCACTGCCCTGAGCGCGTGCTGCCAGGCCACGTGTTGCGCGAGCTGGTGGAAAACGACCGCATCATCGGCGGCATGACCAGGAAGTGCTCTGAAGCGGCCGTACGCCTGTACCGGACCTTCGTTGAAGGCGAGTGCATCGTCACCAACGCCCGCACCGCGGAAATGTGCAAGCTGACCGAAAACAGCTTCCGCGACGTGAACATTGCCTTCGCCAACGAACTGTCGATCATCTGCGACAAGCTGGACATCGACGTGTGGGAGCTGATTCGCCTGGCCAACCACCACCCGCGCGTCAACATTCTGCAGCCAGGCCCAGGCGTGGGCGGCCACTGCATTGCCGTCGACCCATGGTTCATCGTCAGCCAGACCCCAGAGCAGGCGCGCCTGATCCGCACCGCCCGCGTGGTCAACGACAGCAAGCCTGAGTGGGTGATCGACAAGGTCAAGATGGCCCTGGCCAACTTCCTGATCAAGAACCCGGGCAAGTCGGCCCAGCAAGTAAAAATCGCCTGCTACGGCCTGGCCTTCAAGGCCGACATCGACGACCTGCGCGAAAGCCCTGCCCTGAGCATTGCCGAGCGCCTGGGCAACGAGCTGGAAGCCACCTTGCAACTGGTCGAGCCGAACATCGAAGCCCTGCCACAGCGCCTGGCGCGCCACGAGCACGTGGACTTCGACTTTGCCCAGGACAGCGCCGACATCCACGTACTGCTAGTGAAGCACCGCGAATTCCGCGGCACCTTCAACGTGCGCGACGCGGCATTCGTGATCGACGCCGCCGGCGTTACCCAGGCTTGATGGAGCAAACCGCATGAACAACCCCACGCTTGAGAAACCTACCGTGAACACAGAGCTGCCTTCACCTCTGGCCGATATTCATGACCGTGTGATGGAAGCCTATTACGGCAAGCTGGGGGAGCAGTTCATGCGGGAAACGCAGTCCCGCATCCATTGGATCTGCGCCCAGGTCAAAGGGCGCCGGATTCTGGATGTCGGCTGCTCGCAGGGCATCGTGCCCCTGCTGCTGGCACGTGAAGGCTGCCAGGTCACCGGTGTGGATACCAGCCCGCAGGCCATCTCAGAGGCCAAGGGCTACCTGTCTGCGGAACCGGCCCACATCCAGCAGAACGTCACGTATATAAATTCAGACTTCCTCGCGCTGGACACGCTCGAGGTTGAGCCGGAAACCATTGTCATCAGCGAAGTGCTCGAACACCTGGTGCGACCGGAGCTGTTCGTCGAAAAGGCCCACGACCTGCTCAAGCAGGGTGGCCGCCTGGTGATTACCGTACCGTTCGGGGTCAATGACTTCATTGACCACAAGCACACGTTCTACCTGATGGAACCGTTCCGGTTGCTGGCCGAGCACTTGCAGATTGTCGAAGTCAAGGTGCTCGGCAAGTGGCTGGGCATCGTAGCGGTGAAAAGCGAAACGCATAAACCAGGTGTAATCGACTCGCTGACTGTTGATCGGGTTCGTGATCTGGAAAAAGCATTCGAAGCCATCGAGCGCACGTTGCGTGGAAATCTCGGGGCCATCAGCAAGCGTCTGGATGAAGCAAACAAGAAGTACCGCAGCGCTACTGAGCAGATCGCCCAGCTCAAACCGGAAGCCCAAAAGGCTGATGCGCTTGCCAAACAGTTGCAAAACCGCGAAGCAGACATTGCCACGTTGCAAAAAACCAACCAGGAATGCCTCGACACCAAGGCTCAGATTGCTCATGAGCTTGATGAGGTCAAGCAGCGGCTGGTGGAAGCCAACAAAAAGTATCGTTTAGCTACCGAACAATATGGCCTGCTGGAACAGAAATTCGTGGCGGGTGAGGAGGCTCACACAAAAAGCCTCGCAGACGCGGAACAGCGATACGAGAAGCTCCAGAATCAGCACGCCGAAACACAAAGGCAATTGGCGGAGGCTTCTGAGGAACTGCGGGGGGCCGCAGAGAAGCAGCTGGCGCAGGAAAAGCAGTTCAAGGCTGCAAACGATCAGTTGGCTCAGGCGCGGGAAGTCATTGATAGCCATATCGCCACCATTACCGACCTGCGCGCTCATCAAGCTGCATTGGAAGCTCAACTGCAGTTGATGAACGACGCGCAAGCGCAGAGCCTGCGTGAGCATAGCGCCCAGGCAAGCTCCATCAATGCCTTGGTTGAACAACGTTCCCAGTTGGAAGACCAGTTGCAGTTAATGTACGACGCTCAAGCACAAAGCCAGCGTGAGCATAGCGCTCAGGCAAGCTCAATCAATGCCTTGATTGAACAACGTTCCCAGTTGGAAGACCAGTTGCATAAGCTGACACTCGCCAAAACTGAATCTGAAGAAGCGCGAGCGGCTCTGGCAGAGACCGTTGAGTCGCTTGGCCAGGCCAAAGACATGCTTGAAGAGCAGCTGTTGCTTGAAAGCACCAGCCGCCAGGCAGCCGAGGCCAGCCTCGCTGCCACCAACGAACAATGGCAGAGTCTGCGCCAACAACTTGAATCTGAGATCAACTCGTCCAAGGCAGGCCTTGGCGCGGCAAACATGAAGTATCGCGCCCTGACAGGCGAACAAATCCCGCAGTTGAAGGCCAGCATCAGTCAATTGCTGGAACGCAGCGCCGCTCAGCAACGTAAGATCGACGAACTCAATGAAAACCTCGGTCGCGCTAACGCCCAGCGCAACCTGGCAGAGCAGCGCCTGGTGAAAACCCGCGCAAGCATGACCTATCAGCTTGGCTACCAGATCAAGAACAGCGCCACCTCACTGGGCGGCCTGGTCAAGCTGCCCGTACGCCTGCTGCGCCTGTACCGAAAAGCCAGCCAGCAACGCCAGCAAAACGAGCAGAAGCTGCTGGCCAACGAACCACGCAAGGCACTGCTGCCGCCGGCACCTGTGGTACAGGACGAGAACTACTTGAAACTGCCGGCGGCCCTGCCGACCAGCGAGCACAGCCGCACTACTCTGTTGCGCCAGGCTGATCAGCCTGTCAGTCGCCTGAAAGTGGCGTGCGTGATGGATGAGTTCACTTTCGGTTCCTACCGCTATGAATGCGACCTGATGCCGCTAACGCCAGCCAACTGGAAAGCAGAAATCGAAGGGTTTGGTCCAGAACTGCTGTTCATCGAGTCCGCCTGGCGCGGCAAGGATGACCTGTGGGGCAGCAAAGTTGGCCATAACGGCCAGGAACTGCAGGACATTCTGGCCTGGTGCCGTCAGAACAAGGTACCGACCGTGTTCTGGAACAAGGAAGACCCGGTTCACTTCGAAACCTTCCTGACCACTGCCAAGCAGTTCGACCACGTATTCACCACCGATATCGACTGCATTCACCGCTATAAAGGTGCGCTCGGTCACGACCGCGTCTACCTGTTGCCGTTCGCCTGCCAGCCAGCGCTGCATAACCCGATCGAGTTGTACGAGCGCAAAGACGCCTTCTGCTTCGCTGGCGCCTACTACGCGCGTTACCCGGAGCGTACCCGCGACCTGGGTAATTTCGTCTGCGAGTTGCCGAAGTTCCGTCCGCTGGAAATCTTCGATCGCAACTTCGGCAAGAACGACGTCAATTACCAGTTCCCTGCGGAATACCAACCGTACATCGTCGGTACCCTGCCCTTCGAGAAAATCGACACGGCTTACAAGGGCTATCGCTACGCGATCAACCTGAACTCGATCAAGCAATCTCAATCGATGTTTGCCCGTCGCGTCTTCGAATTGCTCGGCTGCAACACCCTCACCGTGAGCAACTTCTCTCGCGGCGTACGCCTGCTGTTCGGTGACCTGGTTGTTACCACCGACAACGGCGAAGAAATGCTCCGCCGCCTGCAACTGCTGGCGGAAGACCCGCTGAACGCTGACAAACTGCGGCTGGCTGCCCTGCGCAAAGTAATGCAGGAGCATACCTACACTCAGCGCCTGGATTACGTGATGAGCAAGGTCACCGGTACCGCAAAGGCCCAGCGCCTGCCGGAGATTGTGGTCATCGGCGAAGCGCAAGACCGCGAGCAGTTCGATTTGTTGCGTGCCAACCTGGACCGCCAGACTTATAGCCAAGTACGAATGATCGTCATCAGCGATACCTACCAGAGCAGCATCGTCGGCGATGATCCACGCATCCAGGTGCTTAAGCCTGGCCAACTGAAAAAAACCTCGCTGGGTGAACTGGTTGGTAATGCACCTTGGATCGCCGCTTTTGTGCCTGGCGATTACTACGGCCCGAACTACCTGCTGGATCTGGCGCTAGCAACCCGCTACAGCCGCGCCCAAGTTGTCGGTAAAGCGGCCCACTTTACCTGCACAGGCCAAAGTGCTGAACTGCTTTCAAATGAACAAGCCTACCGCCCAACCCAGACACTGAACGCTCGCCGCTCGCTGGTTGCGAGCGGGATCGTTGCCAACCAGCAACTGCGTAGCTGGCTGAAGAGTCTGCCGACACTGCAATACACTCATGAGCAAGGCTTGGCCATCGACCCGTTCAACTATTGTGAGAACGGTGCTGCACACCCGGAGAGCATCAGCGCCAAGGTTAACGACCTTGAGCTGAATCTCGGCATGACTATCGATCAACTGCAAGCGCGCGCACAATCCATTCCCCCGCTAGAGATCAACCATGACGCGCCGGAAATCACGGGGCGCGGTTTGGCTGAGATGTTTGGAATCATCCGCAACAAGTTCGTTGACCTGGTCGTTGATGGCGATACCTGGCGCGTGCAATCCAAGCTGGCAGATGGCAAGCATGAGTACATCTACGCACAGCAGGAAGTCCGTGTAGATGAACTGGGCTGTGAAGATGGCCGCCTCAAGCTGTTTGTCGACTGCACGCCTGGCCTGAACCTGCAGTTGGTCGTGCTGTTCCTGGATGCCGACAAGCAGCGCATCAGCCACGTGATGCAACCTGCCAATCGTAATCAAACTTCCGATATTCCACCGGAAGCTGCCTACATTCGCTTCGGTCTGCGTGCCTACTCTGCGGGTAGCACCGAACTGAAGGCACTGGTCTTGGGACACCGCAACCTACAGCCATCTGAGATGATGGGCCGTGGAGAGCACTTGCTGCTGACCAACCACTACCCAGCTTACGCAGACCTGTACCGCAACAAATTTGTACATAGTCGAGTGTCGGCTTATCAGCAACAAGGCGTCGAAGTAGATGTTTTCCGCCTGCGTGACAACGAGACCGTTAGCTATCACGAGTTCCAGAACATCGATGTGGTGACCGGTTGCCGCTCGACCTTGGCAAAAATGCTTGAAAAGAACAACTACAAATCAATTCTCGTTCATTTCTTGGACGAAAATATGTGGAGTGTGCTGCACCCGCATCTGAATTCCACCCAGATCACTGTATGGGTCCATGGTGCTGAAATCCAACCATGGTGGCGCCGCGAATACAATTTCAGTACCGACGAACAACTGCAGTTGGGCAAGCTCGCCAGCGACAAACGCATGAGCTTCTGGCGTGAAATACTGCAGCCAATGCATAAGAATCTGAAGCTGGTTTTCGTTTCCCGCTATTTTGCAGAAGAAGTCATGGAGGACCTCGGCTTCCGCCTACCAGAAGGCCAGTACGAGATTATCCACAACCCCATCAATACCGAAAATTTTAACTACGTTCAGAAAACAATAGAACAGCGCAAAAACGTACTATCTATCCGCCCGTATACGTCGCGGACATATGCGAATGATCTGACCGTCAAAGCCATTGAGCTTTTGGCCGAAAAACCATGGTTCAAGGACATGACGTTCCGACTTGTGGGCGACGGGCCGTTGTTTGAAGAGACTCTCGCACCGCTGCGTTCTTACTCAAATGTGCACATCGAGCGCCGCTTCCTCAATCACGGGGAAATCGCCGCGCTGCATAAAGAGCACGGAGTATTCCTGTGCCCGAGCCGTATGGATACCCAAGGCGTATCCCGAGACGAAGCCATGGCCTCCGGGCTTGTCCCTGTCACTACCGGTGTGGCGGCAATCCCTGAGTTCGTGGACAAGGAAAGTGGTTTTGTCGTCGAGCCAGAAAGCGCGGTGCAACTGGCCGAGGCTCTTGAACGCTTATACATGGATCAAGCGCTGTTCTCTACCCTGTCGCGCCAAGCCGCGGAGCGCGTGCGCGGCCAAAGCGACTGGAAAAAGATGGCCGCCCTTGAACTGAACACATTCCGAGACGTTTGAAGTAAATATGAGCAAGTCTTTGAAACATTATGTTTTCACCAACTTTGGCATCGGAATCAAGGACGAACTGTGGCTGTCGTATCGACTGGAGATTTTCACTAACACGGTCTTTCCATCCCTCGCCAACCAAAGCAACAGAGACTTTGAGTGGACCATCTTCATTGACGAAGCTCTCCCTATCCTGCATCAAGCACGCCTGGAGGCTGCAATCATTGCATCCGGCTTGAACGCCAAGACGCTGAAGGTAAGCGACTATTCGCTAACCAGCAAAGAGGTGTCCAGGCTTCTAGCAAAAACTCACGAAGATATTGTGCTTACTTCGCGAATTGATGATGACGACTGCATTCATGAAGATGTAATCGCCACGATTCAACAGCATGCGCGCTCGAACGAGCACTCCGAAGAGATGTTACTGATTTCGCTGCACAACGGTTTGGAGTTCTTGCCGTCTGATGAGTGCTATCGCGCCGTCACCTATGACACTCTGGCCTTGGCGTTGACGCTCGTTGACAAAACTTGCGGAACCAAGACCCGGAGCATCACTCAGTATGCCCACCACTTGGTGGTAGATACGCTTAAACAGCAAGAAATCAACGCCAAGCACATCCTGCTGAAATCAAAGCAACCACTTTACACCTATACCAAACATCCTTTGAGTGACTCGTACTTCTTCGGTGCACGCGCACGGATTCTCGGCGACACAAACAAAACTAAAGGATTGAAAGAATCGCAACTGCGCTCATTCGGTTTGAATCAGCAGCGCCTGGATTTCCTGTCCGCGCTCCTCAAACAATCGCCGATAGGTATGCCGCATAAGTATCTTGAAAAACTTGGCAACGTGCGCAATCAGATCAAAGTCGAGCTCAACAAGGACACTGACCAGCCCAATGAATGCCTCGACGCCCTCATGGCACGGAAGGCAAAACTTGAACGCAAAGCTGTTCGACCGAACCCGGCAGGGCCACTTAAAGAGAAAATCCGAGTTGCAATCTTGGGATCCTGTGTCACTCGAGATCTGTTCGAGTTCCAGAAGAGCGCGCTCGGAGCGTTTGAAATCTGTTTCTATATGGCTCGCTCATCCGTCGTTTCCTGGATGGCACCGCCGTGCTTCGATCCAAAACTTGCTATAGACGCAAGCTCATTCGAAGGCAAGCGCTCTCACTGGGACCAGCACAAACTGCATTGGCAGCTTCTCGAGCAATCCCGTCCTGACATCGTGATCATTGATTTCATTGATGAACGGATTGGGATTGTTCAACACCTGAGCTCTCTCATGTCCGCCAGTGGGCCGTTGCTCAAAGCGTTGGAACGCAAAAGCATCCCTCATGAGATCAAGCGCCCTTGGAGTCCGGAAATAAAACAACTGCGAGAGTGGGCACTGCCTGCCTTCCTTGAGCGAGTCGCTAATATTTGCCCGAACATCTTCGTTCACAGAGCAGTATGGGCATACCAATACAAAACGGAATCAGGCCTTGAAAGTTTCAAGGGTGGTGAGTTTGAGAAGCTGATCGAATTGAACAACTCAGTCATCGACCCTCTGCTCGCAACGCTTGAAGACTCGGCAACGGCTGTCGAGCAGATCGGTGGTCTGGAAGCCGGGCTGGTCGCGGGCGGCGACCACAAGTGGGCTTTCTGCCCCTATCACTATGACAGTACCTACTACAAAACTGTTGCCAAGCAACTGCTTGCACGAATCATGAGTTAATCCGAAGGAACAATGGAAACATGAAAATCAAAACTGCTGCTTTGCTCTCCCTGCTCGCTCTCGTAATATCCGGCTGCGACCAACTATCGGGTGAGTCCAACAAAGCTGATAATCAGGCAGCAGAGGCAGTGCGGCCTTCACAGCCTAAAGCCGAACTAAACCTTGCTGATGGCTCGATTCTGCTGCTGAGTGCAGAGCACATGAAATCCTACGCAAAGCCCAATAGCGCAGGGAAATTAAGCATGCATGAGTACAGCTACACTACCGCTGACAAGCTGGCGGAAAACGACGTGTACATGCAATTGCAAAATGCAGGTTTTACTCGAAAAGTAATCAGCAACGACAGTAGCCAGTTCAAAGTCCAGTACTACAAAAAGGACCTGCCGGTAATTGGCGGCATCTACACCACTGTTAACAATAAAAACATTGCCACCATCGCAACTCTTTACTGGCAAGAAAAATGATCCAGCAAGCGTCGATTAAGCCCATTGAACGAAACATTCGCCGATGAAGCTTCAACACCATATTAAGTCGACGCTAGGCTGGTGCCTGTCGATAGGTATAAAACTGTTGCGGGTAGTACCCTTCACGACTATTACCGTGCAGATTACAACCCTGGCGAGCCAGATTTTTCTTCTGCTCGCCTTTTTCCTGCCTCTTAAGGTAATAATCTTATTAGGCTCCGAAAAAATACCGAATTACTTTCCCAGTGCCTTTCAAGCACTGAAAAAAAACCACCTAATTGTGTCACTTAGTGTGGCTGCAGCAGTCTGCTATGTACTCTACCTGCTTAGCGAGCTGTTGATCGCATACTGCTGTCGCCAAGGCGCGCGAACGTTGCTATTGCGTAGCGCCAAGTTAAATATAATTGAGAACCAGGAGAAAATCGCAGCCTATGCATACTCCAGGTTTACTCGCGCCATGGCGGGAGCTCTGTTTTTCTCCATTAGCGCTGTCGTCCTCCTAATAATTTATCCAAAATTACTTGCCATTATACTCGGATATACAGCTCTAATTACGCTCCTATGCGTAATTACTTATAACCTCAGCCCTGTTATTCAAGTACAGTTTCAACGAAACCACGGCAACATACTCAACGCACTGTCGGCCACTGGTTTTCTGCTGAGTTTTTTCTGTCTGGTTGCCGACTTCCTGTACTTCCCGCATCAACGCATCTTTCATGCAGTCATTGCGGTTCTCGTCATGCGCCAAGCCTTACAACGCCTGACCGGCATGGTGCAAGACGTAGTCAGCTTGCGTATGCAACATCGCCAGATCAATGCCATGTTTTTCCAGTCCCAACCTTTGCTCGAGCAACGTCAGAATAACCATCAACTCGAATGTCTGCTTAGCCCATCAAGCCGCGAGGCTTGGGTAGAAAAGCTGATGGACCAAGCGGGTATCGATACTCAGAATGGTCTGAAAATCAGTTGGCACCAGATTGATGCAGTTGATGTCTATGCATTTCACATCACCATTCTAGGTAACGAGAAACCTCAAGAATACTTGGCCAAGCTGTTCGGCAATAATATCGCCACTTTGGCCGAGCAGGAGCGTTTGCTCTTTCAGTACCAACCACACTTGCCATCACTCGAGTGGCTAGGGCATTACCTACTGCAGGGGATCGATTGCCACCTCTTCCGCCTGGATGGCCACAAGAAGCTTATCCGTCGTCAGATTGGCGATGGCGTTGTCGCAATCAGCGAGCAGCTCCTCTACTGCGAGCCAGCAAGCGAACTGATATTGCGCTTCAGCCGTACCCGTCCCTACTTGGAGCAACGACTTGATAGGGGCATGATAGAGCCCCTACGTTTCGTATGTTCGACTCCGGAAGAAGCAGAAAAGGTAGAGCGTCTTCTCGACTCTTTCGAGCTCATTATAAAAAAACTTTGCGCCTTACCTCGGCAGATCGTCTCACTCGATATCACTTCAGAGGCCCTACTCATTTCTGCCTCGCAACAATACCATCTGAGCCATTGGAGCAACTGGCGCATCGAAGCAGTAGGAAGTAACTGGCCCGTGATTGAAAAAGAGCGTTTTTACAAGGCAATCGAAATTGCGCGCAGCAGCCGTCCGAGCTTAGTAAATACAACTACCGCTGACATTGTACTGTCGGCATTCATGTACAGCTTTGAAAGGTTCCTGCTAAGAAAGGACTATCCAGCTGCTTTCAAGTTGCTGGATGACATTCTTGCCGCAACTGAGGCAGAAAAACCACTAGAACTCAGGCAGGAGTCCGCTCAATGAAAAAAATCGCTATGATCGTCTGGAATGAGTTTCTTAATGACGCTCGAGTGCTCAAGGAAGCTCAGACATTACAGCACGCAGGATATCAGGTCCGTGTTTTCGCCTTGCACACGCCCGGCATCACACCGCAGCAAGAGCGCCTCGAAGACGGAATTGAAGTCTTCCGCGTGGCGCGCAGCCCGCTGTGGCGATTGCGCAAAAACAAAATCGTGTCCGCGCCCTCCTCTCAGGCCATTAAAACTCAAGGGCCGATTAGCAAATTGGGCATCAAGCATCAAATATTGCGTCTCATTGCCCGAGCCTGGACTCACACAGCCCTGCTCGTACACATGGTCCGTTATGGCGCAAGCGTGGTGCACTCTCACGACGTAAACACACTACCAACTGCATGGTTGGTCTCTCGTATCAGCCGTGCCCGCTTGGTCTATGATGCACATGAAATAAGCACAAGCCGAGAAGGTTACGATAGCTTCCGCCGCTTGGTGGGGATAGTTGAGAAACACCTTATGCCCACAGCAGATGGTACTATCACTACCACGGATGCTCGCGCCAAGTATTTTGCCCGGGCATATCACGTCATACGCCCGACGGTATTGCAGAACCGGCCACGGTTGACGCGCAGCCCTCCCACAAATCGGATTCGTGAAGAGCTTGGGCTTACTGAGCAATGGCCGATCATTATCTATCAAGGTGGCCTGCAACAAGGTCGCGGACTCGAGAAGCTTATTCGTACCGCAGTTAACGTACCAGATGCCTATTTCGTGCTTATCGGAGGGGGACGCCTGACCCACAATCTGAGCCTGCTCATTGAAGACCTTGAGTTGCATGACCGAGTACGCATCATACCCACGGTCCCGCTGGCAGAACTCCCGAGCTACACGGCCTCCGCTGATATCGGCGTACAACCCATTGAGAACACCTGCCTTAACCACTACACCACAGACTCGAATAAATTATTCGAGTACATCATCGCCGGCTTACCCGTAGTGGCAACGGACTTCCCGGAAATCCGTCGGATCGTGCGCAGACATGATGTAGGTGTCCTCGTTGCATCTGATGATCCAACTGGCCTTGCACATGCTCTTAACGTATTGGTCTCGGATGCCAAATTGCGTGAGGCCTATGCGCAAAACGCACGCTCGACTGCTGGCACTTTAAACTGGGAGGAGCAGGAGTCGCGCTTGGTGGATTTGTATCAAAAGGTTCTCTCTGCTGCACCACACTCATCCCAGGCAAGATCATGACCACGCGGATCCTCCTGCTGAGTTTTTACTATCCGCCGGACC
Organism: Pseudomonas pudica; assembly: GCF_015680405.1. Classification (GTDB taxonomy): domain Bacteria; phylum Pseudomonadota; class Gammaproteobacteria; order Pseudomonadales; family Pseudomonadaceae; genus Aquipseudomonas; species Aquipseudomonas pudica. Next base: position 52,547 of record NZ_JADLJS010000027.1, on the reverse strand, counting down.
TTTCTGCGGGCTCATTTCGTGCCGAAGCGCTTGTCAATGCGCTTCGTGCCGAACTTGGTGACCTTATAGAAATTGAAGTTGTTACCACTCAACCGAACCGGTACCACTCTTTCACTGCAAACGCGGTCAGCATTGAGCGCCTGCCGCTACTGACCATCAGACGGATTGATGTGCCTGCACATCGCAGTGGTATCAGGGACCAAGCGCAATCATTTGCAAGCTTCGCGATCAATGCCCTTAAGATTACCCGTCATAAGAAGTACGACCTTGTTTTTGCTACCTCTTCTAGGTTGATGACAGCTTTTCTGGGCGCCATGATCGCAAAACGCAACGGATGTGGGCTCTATCTCGATATTCGGGACATCTTTGTCGACACTTTGCGCGAACTATTGCCGTCACGTTGGGGCAAGTTGGCGGCGTCCATCTTTTCTCCAATAGAGCGATGGACAGTCAAGCAAGCGACGAGGATCAACCTAATCTCCCCAGGCTTTTTACCATATTTTACAACTCGTTATCCTGGACGTAAGTTCACGCTTTATACCAATGGTGTAGATGATCTATTCATTGAGCACTCGCAGGCGTCCCAGCTACCCTCACCCGAAAAGAGCCCGCAGCGGTTACAGGTGGTCTATGCTGGAAATATCGGCACAGGGCAAGGGCTACATCAGATTCTCCCAGAATTGGCCATACGCTTGACTGATAAAGTTGAATTTCATCTGATAGGCGCCGGCGGTGCCTTAGAGACCTTGAAAAAGGCGCTTGAACATGCAGAGGTAGAAAACGTGCGCATATCGCCGCCGATGAAGCGCGATCAACTGCTGCGGGTTTATCATCAAGCTGACGTTCTATTTTTACACCTCAATAACCTCAAGGCCTTCCGACGTGTATTGCCTTCCAAGCTTTTCGAGTATGCCGCAACTGATAAGCCAATTTGGGGTGGATTGTCAGGCTACGCAGGCCGATTCGCGCAGAAAAGGATCACGAATGTGGCATTGTTCCCGCCCTGCGATGTCGAGGCGGCAATCCAGGCATTGCAGCGGTTGGAGATAAAGAAGACATCTCGCCTTGATTTCGTGCAACAATTCTCACGTCGCTCGATCAAGAAAAAAATGGCGCAAGATGTTCTGCAAATCTCTCCCAAATACCTTTCTCGGTCATCATGCACGAACCTGAGTACTTTGCCCGAGAATGACTGATTTCTGGCAACCGCTGGCATAAGAGTATCGCTATCGATTTCATTCCCAGCGCATCTAAATTGATTGCTATCCAAGCACAACCATAGGATTGAAATAAAAATGACAAGCGGACTTCATAAAATGAGTCTGTCCAAGTTGGATGGGATCCGCGGTCTTGCCGCAGTGATCGTGATTTTTTCTCATGCGCTGTTCTGGTACTACCCGGCAATGCATCTGGGCGTACGTACCAAAGGCCGCCCGCTAGACGGAATCGAATGGTTTGATAGCCCGTTTTCTTTCTTCTATCGTGGTGGTTTCTCCGTATCAATGTTTTTCATTCTAAGCGGATTAGTACTTACCTATAGTATTTCACGGCACACCGACGTGCTTGATTCAATTCGCAAAGCATCAGTTAAACGCTATATCCGCTTAGGCGTGCCTGTCGCTGCGTCTGTCCTTATCGGATGCATCCTGATGAAGCTTGGCGTTTATGAAGCTCCGAATATCAGCCCGACCCCGGTTCTTTCAACGCCATATCTGTTCAATGCCACATGGAACGGCGCCATTCGTGACGCTATTTATGGCGCTTTGGCTTTGGGCGACAGCCGCTACAACTATGTACTTTGGACCATCCAGATAGAACTAATAGGATCTTTCGCCATCTTTGCCGCATTCGCACTTTTTGGTGGCAATGCTTTGGTCTACCGTATTTTCTGTATCGCCGCGTTCCTCGCACTATCTGCGTCCACAAACAAAACGGCCATGTACACATCGCTCTTTTTTCTCGGCTCGATGCTAATCACGTTTAGATTCGATGAGGAAAAAAACAGCGCCACGCGAACTGCAATATGTTTGATCGGCTTGTTCGTTGGGCTGTACTTGGCTGGCTTTCATTCTGCAAGCGCTTCTTACGCAATTCTCGGCAATATGACCCGTTCCCTGTCAGCCATAACCGGCTATCAGCCTTCCTGGCTATTGATCATACCTGCATTCGGAGGTTTGATTGTTTTGCTAAGCGTACTGAACGCACAACGCGCATTCGCTATTTTGGACAGCGCGCCTATGAAGTGGCTCGGCAAGCTCTCATTCTCTCTTTATCTGCTACATACCTTTATCCTAGTTGTGGTGGCTCAATTCTTCTGCAAGCATCTCGGAATGAGTTTTGCCGCCATGACACTGACATTAGTCACAACAATAGCCCTGACCCTTTTAGCCTCTTATTTCTTCTATTTAAAAGTTGACTTGCCCGCTATTGCTTTAGCAAACAAATTTTCCTCTCTTTTACTGGATCAGAAATCCAAATCTCCGAAAGTCTTATCCGAACAACAGCCGACGCAAGCCTGAATCCAATAGTGAGGACGAGCGCTCCACGAACCCCAAATGGTCGGAGCGCTTAGCTATGCAATTGAGGTGTGCACGTACGCAGCGGAAGAGCTTCATAAGCGTCCACTGGCGACGCTTTCGACTGAGTTGCTCTTTCGCAGCAACGTGCCTGCACAATGATAGCGTCAAGCAAAGCGACCGCTTCGAGGGCAATTAGTTCAAATTATATTCAACTAGGTCAGCATTGATCTAGTGTCTGCTTGAGCCTGCCCGCCCTCGTAGAAAATGGTCAGCAGATCACAGAGCATGCGTTGCATTCCTAAGCCGCTTATGGATAATGAGATCCCTGCTACCGTTACGCGACATCTTGGATATTGCCGAGTTGTCATCAACACTGGGCATGGAGCGACCTGAAATTAGGTGATAGGCCTGACGGAACAGGCCTCCATAAAGCAAGAAAAAAGGCTGAAGAAGATAGTGATCAAAAACTTGATGATTTACGGCAGCTGCGTATCTAGAGATATATTCAATCTAGAGGATAGCCGAGCATTTAAGTTAACTGAATATTTCGCAAGATCTTCAATGGCTTCACTATGCAGTGCATCATACGAAAATGAGAAAGCGCTAAATCGTATCCCATCCGCATTCAGAAGACGGATGGTTGCATACGATTTTTCCAAGCAAATCCTCACTCAGACGGAAGCGATTCAAGCCGCTGATATAATACTGATCGATCTAATTGATGAACGTTTCGATCTTGTGGCTCTGCCATCCGGACAAATTATTACGAAATCAAGCGAATTAGTTGAAAGCGGCCTACTGACGGACGGCAGCGTCGATCGTTTCAGACTAATCAAGCCTGGATCATCTGAGCACCGCGCGCTATGGCTTCAAGGAATGCACAAGTTTATCGAAGCCATAGCACAACAAAACAAACTTCATTGCGTCGTAGTTAACAAAGTGCATTGGGCCTCACGCTTTGAAAACACCAGCAACACAAACTTCCCAGTTTCTTTAGCGACAATTGAAAAAGCCAACCGCGAACTGGACTGGATGTATGACGAACTGGCCAGGAAGTTGGAAAAAAATCAATTTTTGCACTTCCCACCCCAGCTTTTTTCGTCAGATGAACATCACCGCTGGGGCGTGTCTCCCTTCCACTATTGCGAGCAATACTATAAAGAAGCTCTCACACAGCTGAAGTCAATCGCATTTGCGAATAGTTCCTTTGAATCAGTGCCCGAATCTACGCCGAAGGACTCACTGCTTATTTCTGAAGGAGCAACGATTACCGTAACTGCCAAAAAGTCAGAGCAAGGCATCTTTGCGCATTGCTCACTTATAATGAATGGAAGAATGCACGAGAGCGGGATCTTCGCATTTTACTTGCTAGTGGACGGAAAAAAACATGACATTCGCTGGTACGAAGCGTCACAGAGCGTTCATTTCCCTATTCCTGATATATCTGGAGAATTGAGCATAATGGCCTTCTACCAAGACTCTCTAGGCGAAAGAGTCTCTTGTAAATGCATCGTAAAGCCCTTGAACGACCTCACGGAATAGCCTCTGCATGGGCGACAAAAGGCGCCCTCTCCCAATCAAGCTTTGATTATAAGGCACGCCCCCTCAAGACCTCACTCTCAAGGGGCGAGCCCCAGCACCTCTCAATAAACCCTATCCCCCACCAACCTCTTCAAATACTGCCCATACCCATTCTTAGCCAACGGCTCCGCCAGCTTCAACAACTGTTCCGCCCCAATCCACCCCTGCCTGTACGCCACCTCTTCCGGACAAGCCACCTTCAACCCCTGCCGCCGCTCAATGGTCGCGATATACCCACTAGCCTCGAGCAAAGAATCATGCGTCCCGGTATCCAGCCAGGCATACCCGCGCCCCATGATCTCCACCGACAACCGGTTCTGCTCCAGGTACACCCGGTTCAAATCGGTAATCTCCAGTTCACCCCGCGCAGACGGCTTGATCCCTTTGGCAATCTCGACCACGTCCTTGTCGTAGAAGTACAACCCGGTCACGGCATAACTGGACTTCGGCTTGGTCGGCTTTTCCTCCAGGCTGATCGCCTTGCCCTTCTCATCGAACTCGACCACGCCGTAACGCTCGGGGTCGTGCACGTGGTAGGCGAACACACTGGCGCCTTCGTCGCGATCCATGGCGTTGCGCAGCAGTTGCTGGAAGTCGTGGCCGTAATAGATGTTGTCGCCCAGCACCAGCGCCGACAGGTCGTTGCCGATGAATTCCTCACCGATCAGGAAGGCCTGTGCCAGGCCGTCTGGCGAAGCCTGCACGGCGTAGCTGATGTTGATGCCCCACTGGTGGCCGTCGCCCAGCAGTTGCTCGAAACGCGGGGTGTCCTGCGGGGTGGAGATGATCAGGATGTCCTGGATACCCGCCAGCATCAGGGTGGTCAGCGGGTAGTAGATCATCGGCTTGTCGTACACCGGCAGCAGCTGCTTGGAAATAGCCAGGGTCGCGGGGTGCAGACGGGTACCCGACCCGCCCGCCAGAATGATGCCTTTACGCTTCATAGTGGTCATTTCTCGTGTATTTCCGAAAGCATGCGAGCCACACCCAAGCGCCAGTCTGGCAGGGTCAGGGCAAAGGCTTGCTGCAGTTTATGGGTGTCCAGACGCGAATTGGCCGGCCGCTTGGCCGGGGTCGGGTAGGCGTCGGTGGTCAATGGGTTGACCTGTTCGGCGTGGGCTTTCAATGGCACACCCAGGGCCACTGCCTGCTCCAGCACATAACGAGCGTAGCCGCACCAGGTGGTTTCGCCGGCCGCCGCCAGGTGGTACAGGCCGGCCAGGGCCGGGTCGCGGCGGGTGGCGGTGATGGCGTGGGCGGTGATGTCGGCGATCAGTTCGGCACCGGTCGGGGCGCCATGCTGGTCGTCGATAACGCCCAGGCTGTCGCGTTCCGCAGCCAGGCGCAGCATGGTCTTGGCGAAATTGTTGCCGCGAGCGGCGTACACCCAGCAGGTGCGGAAGATCAGGTGCTGGCAACCGGCAGCCTGGATGGCCTGTTCGCCGGCCAGCTTGCTTTCGCCATAGGCATTCAGTGGGCCGACGCTGTCGTCTTCGCGCCAGGCTTGAGTGCCCTGCCCCGGGAACACGTAATCGGTAGAGTAATGCACCAGCAGTGCTCCACAGTCGGCAGCGGCGCGGGCCAGCACGCCGACGGCTTCGGCGTTAACCTTGAAGACTTGCTCGCGGTCGCTCTCCGCCTTGTCAACGGCGGTGTAGGCGGCGGCGTTGACGATTACATCGGGGGCGTAGGCGCGCACGGTTTCAGCCAGGCCCGGCAGGTTGGCCAGGTCGCCGCAGTGTGCCTTGCTGCGGGAATTGAGCGCCAGCACCTGGCCCAGCGGGGCCAGGCTGCGTTGCAGCTCCCAACCTACCTGGCCGTCCTTGCCCAGTAGCAGAATCTTCATGCCGAGCGCCCTGCGTAGTTCTTCTCTACCCAGTCGCGGTAGCTTCCAGACTGTACGTTCTGCACCCACTCCTGGTTGTCGAGGTACCAGGCCACGGTCTTGCGAATACCGGTTTCGAAGGTTTCGGCAGGCTTCCAACCCAGTTCGCGCTCAAGCTTGCGGGCGTCGATGGCATATCGACGGTCATGGCCTGGGCGGTCGGTCACGTAAGTGATCTGCTCGGCGTAGGGCTTGCCGTCGGCGCGGGGGCGCAGTTCGTCCAGCAGAGCGCACACGCGGTTGACGATCTCCAGGTTGGGCTTTTCGTTCCAGCCGCCCACGTTGTACACCTCGCCGGTCTTGCCAGCTTCCAGCACGCGGCGGATGGCGCTGCAGTGGTCCTTGACGTACAGCCAGTCGCGAATCTGCTGGCCGTCGCCGTATACCGGCAGCGGTTTGCCGGCCAGGGCGTTGACGATCATCAGCGGGATGAGCTTTTCCGGGAAGTGATAAGGGCCGTAGTTGTTCGAGCAATTGGTGGTTAGCACCGGCAGGCCGTAGGTGTGGTGGTACGAGCGCACCAGGTGGTCGCTGGCGGCCTTGCTGGCCGAGTACGGGCTGTTGGGCTGGTACTGGTGCGTTTCGGTGAAGGCAGGTTCGTCGGCGGCCAGCGAACCGTAAACTTCATCGGTGGACACATGCAGGAAACGGAACGCCTGGCGCGCCTGTTCATCCAGGCCGCCCCAGTAGGCGCGTACTGCTTCCAGCAGGCGGAAGGTGCCGACGATGTTGGTTTCGATGAAGTCTTCCGGGCCGTGGATCGAACGGTCGACGTGGGACTCGGCGGCAAAGTTGACGATGGCGCGTGGCTGGTGGGTTTTCAGCAGTTGGTCCACCAGCGCGGAATCACCAATGTCGCCATGCACGAAAATATGCCGCGCGTCACCCTGCAGGCTGCTCAGTGTCTGCAGGTTGCCTGCATAGGTGAGTTTGTCGAGGTTGACCACGGGCTCATCATTGCCGGCCAGCCAGTCCAGCACGAAGTTCGCGCCAATGAAGCCCGCACCACCAGTTACCAGAATAGTCATCGTTCAGTTCTTCCCAATTCCCGCGTTCAAACTTCACAGCGTTTGAAGTTCATGTAGGCGTTCCTGTATCGGCACCGCCGTTCATTTTGTAAGTACAGCGTTCAGGGCTCCATGCGTCGGCGCTGGTACAACCAATCCACAATGTCGCCGCCAGGCACGTAGCCGCTTACGGTGTCACGCAGCAGCTGTCGCACGGTGGCAAAGTCATCTTCCGCAGTCGCCACGCGCAGGGCGTCAAGGCGCTGCTTCAGCACATCCCAGGGCAGGTAGTCCTCGTTTGCGCTCATGATCATGGGGTGGCGGGTGGCAATCACGTTGTCGCCGATCAGCAGCTCTTCGTACAACTTCTCGCCCGGGCGCAGGCCGGTGAAGTTGATGGCAATGTCACCCAGCGGGTTGCGCTCGGAGCGGATGCTGAAGCCGGACAGGTGAATCATCTTTTCCGCCAGCTCCACGATCTTCACTGGTTCGCCCATGTCCAGCACGAACACGTCACCGCCTTGCCCCATGGAACCGGCCTGGATCACCAGTTGCGCGGCCTCGGGGATGGTCATGAAGTAGCGGGTGATTTTCGGGTGGGTCACGGTCAACGGCCCACCCGCCTTGATCTGCTTGTGGAACAGCGGAATGACCGAGCCCGACGAACCCAGCACGTTGCCGAAGCGCACCATGGTGAAGCGGGTCTTGTTCACCTGCGAGACGTTGCCGGTGTCGCCCATCAGTACCGGCGCCAGCTCGCGGCTAAGGGCCTGCAGCACCATTTCGGCCAGGCGCTTGGTACTGCCCATCACGTTGGTGGGGCGCACGGCCTTGTCGGTGGAAATCAGCACAAAGTTGGCAACGCCGGCCTGCAGCGCGGCCTGAGCGGTGTACAGGGTGCCGAACACGTTGTTCGACAGGCCTTCGGCAATGTTGTGCTCGACGATCGGTACGTGCTTGTAGGCCGCGGCGTGGTACACGGTGTCCACTTGCCAGGCGCGCATCACATCGAGCATCTTGGCCTGGTCGCGGACCGAGCCGAGGATGGGGATCAGCTGCACGGCCAGGCCTTCGCGAATGATGCGCTGCTCCAATTCGCCGGCAATGGTGTACAGGTTGAATTCGCTGTGATCGAACAACAGCAGGGTGCGCGGTGTCTGCCCGAGGATCTGGCGGCACAGCTCGGAGCCGATCGAGCCGCCGGCCCCGGTCACCATGACCGTCTGGTCGATGATGCAGTGCTGTAGCAGGTCGCCTTGGGCAGGCACCGCGTCGCGGCCAAGCAGGTCGGCAATGTCCACCTCCTGGATGTCGTCCACCTTGACCCGGCCGCTGGCCAGGTCCATGAAGCCGGGCACACTGCGCACGTGCAGTGGGTAACCTTCCAGCAGGTTGAGGATTTCGCGACGACGGCTGCGGCTGACCGAGGGCAGCGCCAGCAGGATTTCTTCGGCGCCGGTATCGTCGATCATGCGTTGCAGCTGTTCCGGCTGGTACACCTGAAGGCCGGCGATCACACGGTCGGTGATGCTGACATCGTCGTCGATGAACGCGACCGGGCGCATGGCCTTGCCCATGCGCAGCGCCGCCACCAGCTGGTTACCGGCCGAGCCGGCGCCGTAGACGGCCACCCGTGGCAGGCCGTCGTCGCGGTTGGCGAAGGGCACGTGCTGTACGGCTGTGGCAAACCAGTCGCCGAGGAAGTACTGGCGCATGGCCAGGCGCAGGCCGCCGACCATGATCAGGCTCAGCCACCAGTAGTTGAAGGTGATCGAGCGCGGTACCACGTTCTGGTGGTTGCTGGCCCAGTAGATGATGAAACCGAGGATCAGCGCCGACAGGGTCACCGCCTTGATGATGGCGATCAGTGCGTCATTGCCGAAATAGCGCATCACCGCCCGGTAAAGACCAAAGCGGATGAACAACGGGATCGAGATGATCGGCGCCGTTATGAACAGCCAGGTGTGATCACGGACAGGGTTGGCCAGGTCATCGATGCCCAGGCGCACGACAAACGCCAGCCACAGCGCGAACCAGACCAGTATTACATCGGTCGCTACCTGGATCAGCCGTTTGTGGCGTCGAGGTAGTCCAAGCAGTCTTGAGCGCAGCTTATCCATAGAACCTCTGAGAGTGTTGCAAAGTGACATGTCTAGCGTCTTCTTTCTATCACTCTAGCTAGTGTTCGAGTTCACCGGCGCGCCAGCGCACGGCCAGAAACGCCAATGGCAGGTAGGCGATGATCACGCCCAACACGCCGTCCAGGCCCAGCAACAGCACACACAGGGCCACCGGCAGGAGCCAGAACAGGTTGAGCCCGGCCACTGCCAGCGTCACCGGCAAGTGCTTGCCGTAGTGACGCGAGGCGAACTGGTAGGCATGGCTGCGATGCGCTTCGTAGACCTTGTCGCCGCGCAGCAGGCGGCGGATCAGGGTGAAGGTAGCGTCGACCACGAACACGCCCAACAGGATCAGCCAGCACCAGAAAAGCTGCGGCGCGGCCCAGGCCGCCTGCAGCGACAAGCCTGCCAGCACGATACCAAGGAAGCCACTGCCGGCGTCACCCATGAAGATCCTGGCCGGCGGGAAGTTCCAGAACAGGAAGCCCAGCGTAGCCGCGGCCAGCAACAGTGGCAGCGCCATCAACTGTGGCATACCGGCCAGGGCCGAGAGCAGCACCATGCCCAGGCAGGCGGTCACCGCTTCGACGCTGGCGATGCCGTCGATACCATCCATGAAGTTATACAGGTTGAGCATCCACACGCTGTAGAACGCGGCCAGGATGTAGCCGAACCACTGCAGGTCCAGGGTAAAGCCGAACGTTTGCAGCGGCGCCAGGCCACCCAGCCAGTACAGCATCCAGGCGGCCGCGGCGAAGTGGCCAAGCAGGCGCCAGCGGGCAGCGATGTGGCCGTGGTCGTCCATGAAGCCGATTACCGCGATCAGTGCCCCTGCCCCGCCGATGGCAACCAGTGCCGGCAGCGGCACTGCGCCCGCCAGGCCCAGTAGCGGCAGGCAGCCAAGAAAGCTCAGCACAATAGCCACACCGCCACCCCGTGGGGTGGGCACGGTGTGCGAACTGCGCGCGTTGGGCACGTCGATGATCTGCTTGTTCAGGGCGTAGCGCCGCAGCAATGCGGTCAAAAGCAGGGATGCCCCTGCGACCAGGGGGATAAGCCACCATGCCATCATTTGTCTTGCTCTTTCAGAAAGTTTAGTGCCGTGGCCCGCAGTGCCTGGTCGACATCCAGCGGGGGCTGCCAGCCCAGCAATTCACGTGTTTTGCCAATGTCTACCTGCAGCGAGCCGCACAGGCGCTGGGCCAGCCCGGCCTTGCCGGCCAAGGTGGCCGCGCCTTTCAACCAGGCGGCGGGCACGGGCAACAACCTGGCTGGCTTGCCCAGCGCCTTGCCCAGCAGTTGCAGCAGTTCGGTGGTGGACAGATCGTGGCCGTCGCTGGCCAGAAAAGTCTGGTTGGCGGCGGCCGGGTGGTCGATGCACGTCACCAGCAGGTCCACCAGGTTGTCCAGCGCCACCAGGCTGCGTTTGTTGTGGATGGCGCCAAACGGCAGCGGAACGCCTTTGCTCAGCCAGTTCATCATGCTGCGGAAGTTGGCTTTCACGCCTGGACCATACACCAGCACCGGGCGCACGATCACCACCTCCAGCCCGGTTTCAGCCGCCAGTTGGCGCAGGCCGTCTTCGGCTTCGCGCTTGGAGATGCCGTACGGATCCGACGGCGCGGGGGGTTCGTCGGCGGTGAACGGCTGGCGGCCGTTGGTAGTTTCGCCGTTCACCTTCACCGAACTTACAAAAATGAAGCGCCGCACACCGGCCTGGGCGGCGGCTCGGGCCAGGCTCAGGGTACCCTCCACGTTTACCCGGCGGAACTCGGCCAGCGGATCGGCGGCGGTTTCCTGCATTACGTGCACACGGGAGGCCAGGTGGATTATGGTGTCGACCTGCTCGAAATGCCCGGACGCAACATCCACCGCTGCCAGTTCGCTGAATGGCCGGTAGTCGACGCCCGCCAGCCGCTGGCCGGGCGCCTGCCGTACCAGCGCGCGCGGCGCCCAGCGAGTGTCTGCAGCAAGCCGCTGCAGCAACACCTTGCCGACAAAACCGCTACCGCCAGTGGCCAGGATACCTGGCCGTTGCCCGTTACCTTGCTCGGCCATCAGCCTCTCCCCGCCCGGCCCAGCAGGCGGGTGAACACGCTACGGTACTGCTCTGCCACCACCGACCATCGGTATCGGCGGTTGGCAATTTCATGCAGGCGCGCCGATAGCTGCGCACGGGCGTCCTCATCGGCAAATAGGGCTTGGGCGTGGTTGCGCAGCGAGCTGCTATCGGCAAAGTACAGCGCCTGATCTTCGGTGGTGGCGCGGTTGAACGACACATCGAAGGCCACCACCGGCAGGCCGAGCCACATGGCTTCGACAAGCGACGGGTTGGTGCCGCCGGCGCTGTGGCCATGCAGGTACACCGTGGCATTGCTGCGCAGCGGGCTCAGTTGCTCCACGTCGTAGATCGGATCCAGCAGGTGAATGTTGCTCACCCCTTCGTATTGCTTGCGCAGTTGCACGCCGTATTCGCTGTGGTTCCAGTTGCCGATGATTGCCAGCGGCATGCCAGAGCCGGCGAAGGCTTCGAGAATGACATGAATGTTGTTCTCCGGCTCGATGCGGCACACCGTAAAGGCATAGGACGCATTCAGGAAAGAGTAAGCCTGGCGGGCTTGCTCGCCTGGCTCACCGGCCCGGGCCTGGTCGCCACCGTAGGCAATCAGTTCGCTGGGTTTGTTGTATTCGGAGGTCACGTATTCCTGCAACACCTTGTTGTCTGTGATGACCGCGTGGGCAAAACGCACGGCCACCGCTTCGGACAACTTCAGGAACCAGCGGGCGAAGTTGGACCACTTGGCACGCTTCCATTCATAGCCGTCGATGTTTACAACGATCGGCTTGCGGGTCAGCAGGCGCATGAATGGCAGGGCAATGCAGCCGGAAACACCCAGAATCAGCATCAGGTCATGTTTGCGGTAGGCGTGCAGCATGCTCAGCACATCGTACGGAATGCTTTGCACGCCATTGGCCTTGAGGTTCAGGTAGACCAGGCGGGCACGTTCGAAAAACTTCGGGCGCTGGGGGTAATGGGGCGCACTGCAATATACGGTGAGTGCGCAGTCACCCGGCAGGTTGCGCACCAATTGTTCGGTCAGTGTTTCCCAACCACCGTATTGAGCGGGCAAACCTACCGTACCAATCACTGCAATCTTATAGGTCATCAAACACCATCACGATATTTTTCTGGAAGTTGGCAGTGGAAAACTCACTCGCTTTCCTGCGTGCGCGCTCGGACAATGCCTGGCACACCTGTGGGTCCTGCGACAGGCGCGTAACGGTACGCACCAGTTGTTCATGGTTCCTCGAATCGATCTGGTAGCCTTCTACCCCATCGCTGACCAGTTCGACCGGGCCGCCTACCGGGGGCACGATGGTCGGGATGCCGAAAGCCATCGCCTCGAGAATGGTCAGGCCAAAGGTTTCGACGCAGCTGTCGACGCGAGACAGATTCATTACCAAGCTGGCGCTTGAGTAGAAACGTCCCACATCCGAAGTGGCAGGATGAAGATCTAGGTTTTCGGGTACTGCCATGTTCTTGAAATATTCGCCCACCTCACCGCGGCTGGCGCTAAGAACCAAAGTGAACTTTACCTGAGGTTGGTCAATCATAGCCGACGCCAACCCCACAAATTCGTTAACGCCTTTGTAAGCCTTCAAGGAGGTCAACATCAAGACGTTAAACTGCCCGTTATGGAGGTGCTTATAAACGGTGGAAGCAGCCTGGCACTGAAATGATTCAGCCAGACCGTTGTAAACCGTGATCCCAGGCACGCACCCAATCGCATCATTTTGCTGCAGGTATTTTGAAACATATAGGACTTTGCAGGCACAGCAACCGATTACCCACCGAAGAAATTTTTTGAGCACGGCCGGTTTGATCGACGTTTCGTGCAGGTGATAGACCACAGCCGCGCCTCGAAGTCTTCCAGCCAGCGCTGCACCAAACGGCATCATTGTGTTGACCAGAACTATTGCACCGGGCCGCAAGCGCCTGAAAAGGACAAGAAACAGAACGAGCTGGGACCAGAGATATGCAAGTAAAGTTAGCCAGCGGCTGCCGAAACGCCTGTACGCATATTTATAAGCGGGAACATCCAGCTCATCCAATACGCCTCGTCCATTGCTCCCGACATACACGCTGCATGCGTGCCCCCGTTCCCGTAAAGCGGAGATGGTCTGCCCCAACACACGTGGGCTGCCGCTGTAATCATTCAGTAGGTGGGCACAATGAAACTGCTTCCCGGCGCCGCTCCTTTGCTTGTCGTTCATTTCGCCAACTCCCTAGTGACAAACAATGCCTTCAAGAAAGACAGGCGACGGTAAGCCACGGCCTTACGCACAGCGGCATACAGCAGATAGGCATTTAGCAAACCACGAATTGCCAACGAGTGTGATTCGAAACTGATACGCAGGCCGAATACCATCTCCTCAAACCGAAACAAAGCGCGCGCAGGAGTATCGGCGCTGTGCTCGGACAGGTCATGTGCAATCATCACATCTAGCACGCAGGCTTTAGGAAATACCTCTTCATAGCGAATAAAAAAGTTGCTGTCGGTGGCATAAAAGCGTAGACGCTCATCGTAAAACGGCGACATGCGCTGGTAGCAGGCTTTGGTGAAGATCAAGCCGCTGTTGATACCTACAAGGTTCTTTGAAGGGACTACGCCGGGGGTTACGGAGGGTGTCAAACGGCCCTTGAATTGCCAACGTGCTCCAGGGCTGACCAATTGGTTGTTACTGACCATCATTGGCAGGTATACACCAACCTGATTACCATCATGCGTGTTGAGCACTTGCTGAATCTGCTCCAGGCAGTGGGAAAGGCTTACATCCGAATAGTTGGTGTCGTCGTCCGAGATCATGAACAGGTCGACCCCGGCGGCAAACGCCTGTTCGGCCACCTGGTTGTAGACCACCGACAACCGCTGGTTGTCCGCCTCGTACCAGCGTACGCCCGGGCACGGCTGTGCCACGCCGGGGGAGTTGTTCCAGACGTACAGCTGCAGGTCGATACCCTCGTCACGCAGCAACGCCTGCTGCGCGAGCAACGACTGCAGGGCAATCGAGTCCTGGCTAGCTTTCCGATACAGAACGATCAGGACTGCCAAGCTCAACTTTTGTTCTTCTGTTTTCACCAATGATCACCATCACCACGATCGCGAAAATATAGAGGACAACACTGTTCGTATAGGACTGGAAGAAGAACGAGCTCAGGAAGAACGGGTAGCTGGCAATCACGAAGTTGCCCAGGCCGTTTTTCCAGGAGCTGGCGCGAGGCCTGTCCCGGACGATGATCGTCACCAGCTTGTGATACCAAAGGATCAACCCGGCCATGATCAGCAGGCCGACCAGACCGCAGGTGGCCAGCAGATTGAGCCAGAACGAATCGAACCAGTGCGACTGGCCCGGGCCTACCGCGCCAAAGCCATAGCCCATAGGGTGCGCGCCAAGCACCTCAAACATGTGCAGCCACTGCCGCTCGCGGTCCAGTGCCGACAAGTCCCCGGTGTAGCCCATCGACAGGTAGGCGAAAATCGCCACGGTCAGGCCCACGAACTGCAGGTAGCCCAGCAGCGAGATCAGCCAGGCCGTGCGCAGCACCCGGGCTGCCACCAGCATCGAGCAGATGCAAACCAGGCCGATCATGGCCGTACGCACCGAACCGATCACAATCAGCCCGCACAGCAGCAGGAAGGCAACACTCAGCAGCAGGCGCCGGGTCAAAGACCAGTTGCGCCCGCTGAGCAACACGGCCAGGGTCATGGCGGCGGTATTGAGGATAACTGCAGAAAATTCCAGCGTGCCGGTAAAGAAGCCCGAAACCCGCGGCAGCCCGTCACGCATCGAGTTGTAGGGTTGCAACTCATAGCCTTTGGCGGTAAGCAGCGGCCAGTACCAGAACTGCTCGGCCGAGGCGATGGTCAGGTACTGGTACAACGCATACACGCCGGTGAGTACGCTCATTGCCAGCACCGACCAGTACACATGGCGCAGCTTCTTTTCGGCAGGCACCGCTTGGGACCAGATAGCCACCGCCATGCCGACGAACACCGGCACGGCCAGTGCGCGGAACATGCGCACCGACGACGCGCTAAGGTCGCCGAACAGCAAATACAGGAAGACGAAGAACAGCACGACGAGCAACCACCGTGCGACTTCGAGGCTGACCATGCCACGTGCCGAGACACTGGCCAGCATCCGCAGCAGCAGCCACATGATCATCAGCAGGCTGATAATTTCTCGCCAACCGGCAAACACACTGCCCAGCCCCAACGTCAACACGACGAAGTCGCTGAAGAACAGCAGGCAGAACAGCACGCCGATAAAGATCTTGATCACACTCACCCTCGCGCTCTGGTCAGCCTGGCCAGCCGGAACAGCGTTACCTTGATCAAGAGCTTGATTCTCGGCACCCAGGCGTAGGCAAACAGCGTTCGCAACGCCAGGTTCGTGTCTATGCGGCACAGGGCGTCGAAGACATCCGCAGGGATCATGCTAGTGACCTTACCTGTCGGTTTCATGAAATCGAGGTTGCCCGTCCACGGCAACATGGCTGCCAGTTCGTTCTCGCTGAATTCGCCCCGCTCGATGCAAGCCAGGTAACGCGCTTTCACCGACTCCAGCGAGTTGACCCGCTGCACCGCTTCCACCACCGAGGCACTGGGCCGGGGTTGTTCGATGCTGGCCAGCAGCTGGTCGATGCTAGCCACCTTCAGGCCGTCTGCCGGGGAATAGCCCTGAATCGGCGCCACCAGCCCCACGCAACGCCGGCCCTTGAGCAATTGCTCGGCGAACGCCGTGCCACCGGGTATAGGGTAGCTGTCCAGGTAGAAGTCGGCTTTTTCCGCAAAGGCCAGGTAGTCCTTGTACGGCAGGTGACGGCGGATGAAGAAGCGCTTGGGGTAGCGCAGCTTCACTGTCCACCACCAGGTGTTGGTCAGGGGGTTGGCACCGATGATCCAGCACTCGGCATTGGGGAAACGCTGAAGAATCGCCGTGATCGACGGACGCATGTCCAGGCCGCCGTGGGGCTTGTACTTGGCCGCCGAGGCAGCGCTGAACACCTTGATCCGCTCGTGGGTTGGCACGGCATCCGGCACTTTGGCGCCGCTGGTCTCGATCGGGATCGCCAGGAAGCTCTTCTGGCAGGTGAGGTGCTTTTTCTTGTCCAGATGGTGCCCGTAGGCGCTGATCTCGAAATACACGTCGGCCACCGACGCGCCAAAGCTGAACACGTGGTCGGCATGGTTGACGAAATACACTGTCAGCGCGGCGCCACGTTGTTGCTTCAGCAGGCCGCAGGCGACGGTGGTGATGATGTCGTCCGGGTGAATGTGCAACACCACCTTGTCGTACTGGGCCAGGGTGTCGACGATGGACTGCAGGCGGGCGCACGGGTCATCGCCGCGCGCCACCTCGATATGGGCGAAATAGCCTGCCAGGCGTTCGAGCACCTGGGGCTTGGCGCTGCGCGCGACCAGCAGGTCCACAGGCCCCTCGTGCATGTGCGCCAGGCGCTCCATCAGCCGGGTATGCCCGCCTTGCATATAGGGTTCGCTGACCACATGCAGGCAGCCGCGCGATACGTTGCTGGCAGCCGGCAGCGTGACCTGGCTGGCGCACCGGGACACCAGGTGGCGCTCCAGCGCGGCAGCCTCGTAGATGTCCAGGTCCACAGCCCAGAGCAGCGCGCCATAGACTTGCGCCTGGGTCAAAGCCGGTCCCGGCGCTGCCGTCAGTATCCGAGCCTGCAGCTGCTCCACCACTTGCTTCATTGCTCAGCTCCGTGCCGAATCAGCGACAATCGACGGCAAACGCCGGAAAACCGTGAAGTACATGACAATCGCGTACAACAGGTAATTGACTGCATAGGCCAGCGTGACCTTCTCGTAACCCCAAAGCTGCGTGAGGTACACCGTCAAGCCGTACAGCGACAGGGTGGCGAGGATTTCCGTCACCAGGTACAGCCGCGTCAGGGCCTTGCCCAGCATCAGGTAGGCCATCAGCCAACTGGCGATCTTCAGGCTGTCGCCGACCATCTGCCAGGCGAACAGCTCGCGCATTGGCAGGAACGATTCAGAGAACAGTACCTGGATAATGAAGTCGCGCAGCAGGTAGATCACCAGCCCAGCGAGAATGGTCATGGGCAGGATCAGCTTGTAGCCCTGCAGGATCTCCCGGCGCAGCTCGCCGGCATCTGCCAGTTCGGACAGCCGCGGCAGGTAGTAAACCGCCAGGGTGGTGGTGATCAGCATCAGGTACGCCGAACTCAGGCGCCACATGGCCTCCCAGTAGCCGGCTTGCTCCCAGCCGAAGGTGTTGCCCAGGTAGTCCCGCAGGAACACATGGCAAACCGGCAGGGAGCAGGCCGTGACCACAGCCATCAGCGCGAACTTCGACAGCCGGCCCAGGGCCTGCCGGTCCAGGCCACCAAAAAAGTCCGCCAGGTGGAACCAGGGCGTGCGCATGCAGATCAGCAAGGTGGCCACAAAGCTCAACGACTGGTACACGGCCAAGGCTACCAGCGCACCGTACAGCCCTAGCTGGATGGTCAGCGCGCAGGTTACGACCAGCGAAATCAAGCTGCCCAGGATGTTGGCCAGCACATAACGGGGCACATCCTTCTTGCCATTGAGTACCCCCAACAACAACGAGTTGAAGGCAAAGAACACCAGGGTGGTGGCAAACCACAGCAGCACCGAAGCCAGCGATTCATCATTGAAGAACCAACTGGCCAAAGGTTTACGCAGCACGATGATCAGCACCGCAAGCAGCAGCGAAACCAGTACCGACAATGTGCCGGCGGTTTTCCACACCTTGCGTTGCTCTTCGGGCTGTTCGGCAAACTCCGCCGTGTACTTGGTCACACCCGTGCTGACGGCACCGCTGGCCAGGGTAGTGAACATGGTCACTGCATTCTGCAGCTGGCCGATGGCCGCATACCCGGCCGGCCCTACGTACAGGGCCAGCACCTTGTTGAGGCCAAGCAAGGTGGCCATCTTTACTGCAACGGCTATGGCATTGAGCAGGCTAGTTCTGATCAGGGTCATACCTGGCACTCAAGGACGCGAAAAGCTGTTGCAGGCGTCAATGACGTGCTGGATTGAGGACTCGGTCAAGGTCGGATCCATGGGCAAGCTCAGCACCTGCTCATGCAGCCGCTCGGTCAGCGGCAACGACAGGTCGGCCAGTTGCGGATAGGCCTGCTGCCGGTGCGGTGGAATCGGATAATGCACCAGGGTCTGTACACCTTGCTGGGCCAGATGCTGCTGCAACTGTTCACGGCATTCGCTGCGCACCACGAACAGGTGCCAGGCATGCTGGCCGGCAACGCCCGGGTCAGGTAACTGGATGGCCGGGTTGTCGATGCCGGCCAGGTACCGCTGCGCAACCTGCTGGCGCAAGCGTGTTTCTTCGTCCAGGTACGGCAGCTTCACGCTCAGCAGCGCAGCCTGCAATTCGTCCAGGCGGCTGTTCACGCCCTGATACATATTCATGTACTTCACGTGCGAGCCATAGTTGCGCAGCGATTTCAGTGTCTCGGCCAGCGCATCGTCATTTGTGGTGACCGCACCGGCGTCACCCAGCGCCCCCAGGTTCTTGCCCGGGTAGAAGCTGAAGCCCGAAGCATCACCCCAGGCACCCGCGCGGCGCCCATCCAGTTCGGCAGCGTGGGACTGGGCAGAGTCCTCCAGCACCAGCAGGCCATGCTGCCTGGCGAATGCGTTGATAGCCGGCATGTCGGCCAGGCGCCCGTAAAGGTGCACCGGCATGATCACCCGGGTACGCGGGGTCAGCGCTTGCGCGAGGTTGTGTGCACCCAGGTTGAAGCTGGCCTCGTCGGGCTCTACCAGCACCGGCACCAGCTTGTTCTCGGTAATCGCGAGGATGGTGGCGATATAGGTGTTGGCAGGCACCAGCACCTCGTCGCCCTCGGCGATACGGCCGAGTTGTTTCCAGGCACGCAAGGTCAGTATCAGCGCATCCAGGCCATTGGCCACGCCAATGCAGTGCTTCACCCCGCAGTAGCTGGCGAACTGGGCTTCGAACTGCTTGAGCTTCTCGCCCATGATGTACCAGCCCGAGTCGATGACCTCGGTGCAGGCATCAATCAATGCCTGACGGTATTGCGCATTCACACCCTTTAGATCGAGAAACTTAACCATTGCGGTCTATCACCCTGATAATTTTTGCTGGATTCCCTACGACAACGGCATAAGGCGGGACGTCTTTGGTCACCACCGCCCCTGCTCCCACCATGGCGTACTCGCCTACGACAACACCTGGCAGCAAGGTGGCATTGGCGCCAATGCTGGCTCCGCGCTCCAGGGTAATGCCGTTGAACTGTTCCGGATAAACCTTGGAACGTGGCATCGCATCGTTGGTAAAGGTGGCATTGGGGCCGATGAATACGTCATCGGCTATGCGGGTGCCATCCCAGAGGTAAACGCCGGACTTGACCGTGACGTTATCGCCCAGCACTACATCGCCTTCAATCAGGGTATGCGCGCAGATGTTGCAATTACGCCCGATCTGCGCACCTTTCATGATCACGACAAATTGCCAGACCCGGGTGCCTTCACCTATGGCATCGCTTTTCACATCGGCCAGTTGATGAATGCTAGGCATCGCGTTTCAGCTCCTTGAACGTGGTGTAGTCACGAATGTAGTCGGCCTCGTCGTAGTGCGCATCGGCCAGCACCAGCAGCACGCAATCCGGGCTGAAATCATGCATTTCATGCCAGACCATGGGCGGAATCAGGATGCCTTTGTTGAACGCGTCCAGCCAATGGTCGGTGCGGGTGGTACCGTCATCCATCACCATCCGGCAGCGCCCGGACACGCAGATCGCCAGCTGGTTGAGCTCCTTGTGGGCATGGAAGCCGCGGGAAACCCCGGGCAGCGTCTCGGTCAGGTAGTACACTCGCTGGATGGCAAAGGGCACATTGTCCAGGGCTTGCAGAGCCACCAACTGGCCGCGGTGATCGCCCAGCACCTTGAAAAGCTCGACCTGGGCCAGGGTGCCTTCATCGGCGGAACTCAAGTGATGCCGGAACGATGGGGCCTGGTTGTCCTTTTCGCTGACGATGAGGCCATCGCGCATCGGCCAGTCAATCGCCAGGTCGGGGTCATCCCAGTGGATACTGCCTTCTGCTTCCTTGTTGTACACATCCGTGGTTTTGTACAGGAAGTGTGTCTCGTCCTCGAGTGCGACAAAACCGTGCGCAAAACCTTCGGGGATCCACAACATGCGGTTGTTGCGCTCGCTCAACTCCACCCCTACCCATTGCCCGAAGGTCGGAGAGCCCGGACGGATATCGACAGCCACGTCGTAGACCGCACCACGCACCACACGCACCAGCTTGCCCTGGGCGTTTGGAGAGCGCTGGAAATGCAGCCCACGCAAGACGCCGCGGTGGGACATGGAGTGGTTGTCCTGAACGAACGCACGGGGCTTGCTCAGGCCAAGCTCGAGCAATGCACCATGAAAACGGGTTTCATTGAAGGTTTCCGTGAACCACCCGCGATCATCCTCGTACACGGCGGGTTCCACTATGACTACATCGGGAATGTTCGTTTGAACAAGCTTCATCGGCAAACCTTTGGCATGAATTTTTGTTGGGGCCAGCCAGGCTGGCCCCCTTTATTACGGCAGTTTCACCGTTTGCACGGCAAATGTCTCGCGCTAAATGTAGCGTGCGCGCTGATGTTCATGTTCCGGGTCAGGCCCGGCGTCTTTGCAGATTTTGCAAGGTATATCTGAGCGTTGCAATCAGGCAACCCAGGCCTAGTCCGACAATCACACCTAGCGCAATTATCAAGTTGCGCTTGGGTTTAACTGGTACGTCTGGTTGCTCTATCGTGCCGTCAAGCTGATAGACACTAACATCGCGCTTTGCTGCCACGAGCCCTTCGTAAAACTGCTGTCTTGTTTGTAGATCGCGGAGTTCGATAATGAACGGATCTTCACTTTTACGCTGTTGCAAATTACTGATTTCCGCAGCCAGCGCCTTGCTCCCGCGCATGTAAGTCAACTCGCCATCCATTTTCGAGGACAACGCCTTGGAAACTTCACCGTCTATCAGCGGTGGATTTTCCAGGCCAATGGCAGTTGCAATGCGCAGCGCCTCTTGCAAGCGAGTAATCTTGTCTTCACGTTGCCGCTCACCGTTTTTCCGCAGGTTGTCGAGCTCCAGTTGCAGCGCACTGGCGCGGACCTCTGCCTCCTTGGTCGCATCGTGCAACAGTTCGGCCTTGGCGGCCGCGCCAGCCTTGTCGATATAGGCGGCAGCCCACTCGGACGCCACGGCAGGGTCACGACCTCGGAAGGCCACATAGGCCCGCGCCGGCTCACCGGCCAGTTGCACCACGTCAAAGGAGCCATTGAACGCAGCATACAATGCGCCTTGCGCGCCCTGCCCCGGCGGCATGGAGGGCAAGTACACTTCCTTGAAAAACTGCCGGCGCAGGGTCTCACCGTTCAAATGTTCGACGAAGATGTCAAAGACCTTCCGCGAAGTGAAAGGCTCGAGCCCAGTCTGACTGGTGCGCCCATAGTTCAGATCGGCAATATCGCTGGACGAAGGTGCTGCCAGAAAAACTTTCGCCTCATAAACCGGCTTGGCCAACAGCGCATAAGCCAGTGCAACCGCAGTGACAGCAATCGTCACCAGAAAGATGAACAGCTTTTGCCGCCATACCCCCTCCAGAAACTCCAACAAATCTACTTCTTCACTATTGCTACTGCGGTGCTCGACGTCATTGCGCATTTCTTGGTTTTTTCCTTGGGTCTGACTGTGCACGGTTTCTGGCATACCAAAACAACACGAGCGACTGCATGGAAACTGGCGACACGCGCTCCATCTCCAGTGTAGCGGCAATATGCCAATACCTAGCCAGTCCAGCGTCGGGGGTTAGCCGCAGTAGATAAACCCTGGCGGGATTAGTTCCCGCGTGGTGTCGGCCAGCATGCATTGTCAGACCAAGGGTTCAGGGTATCGAGACCTCCAGGCAGGCACCCGCCTGTTCAGCCTGCTGGCGCAACGCCCCTTGCAGGGACTTTTTGGCGCCCATTTCGCCATGTACCAGCACTACCTTCGCGGGCCGCACCTGGCCACTCAAGGCAAACCGCACCAGCCCCTGCTGGTCCGCATGCCCGGAATATCCCGGCAACGTCATGACTTTGGCCCGCACCTCATACATCTGCCCATCCAGATCAATCTGCACAAACCCTTCCGCCCCCTCACTCGCCTGTATCACCGCGCCCGGCGTACCCTTGGCCTGGTAGCCGACAAACATCACCTCATGTCGCGGGTCCCCCAGCATGGCCTTCAGGTAATTGACGATGCGCCCACCCGAGCACATGCCATTGCCGGCAATCACGATCGCCGGCCGCCCGGTGCTCTTCAGGTAATTGACCACCTCCTGGTGTCGAGCGTGGGTGTCCACGCTGACAAGCTGGCTGAAACCCAACGGGTCGCGCCCTTCGGCAAGGCGCGCCCGGGCCTCGGCATTCCAGTAGTCGTGCAGTTCCCGATATACGCTGGTGATGCGCTGAGCCAGGGGCGAGTCGAGAATGATGGGCAACTGCGACCAGTCAAGCGGGTCGTCATCGGGGGCCGGTCCGCCCTTGTTCAGCAAGGCCTTGCGATGAAGAATGCCTTCGAGCTCGTACAGCAACTCCTGGGTACGGCCGAGGCTGAAGGCCGGAATGAGCAGCGTGCCCTGGTCGGCCAGGGCGCGGTCGATGGCCGCTTCCAACCGCTGCTGACGGTCGCCCGCAGGCGGGTGCAGACGGTCGCCGTAGGTGCTTTCCAGTACCAGTACATCGGCTCGCTCCGGGGGTTGTACTGGGCGCAGCAAGGGGTTGCCACAGGCGCCGAGGTCGCCGGAGAACACGTAGCGGGTGCCGGCCTGCGCGTGCTGCACATCGCATTCGACATAGGCCGAACCCAGCAGATGCCCGGCGCGCTGCAGGCGAATGCGACAGTTGAGCCCTGTTTGCTCGACCAGGGTGTGCCACTGTTCGAACGGCAGAGGCACGATCAGGTCGCGGATGAACGCCAGGTACCTTGCCACCTGGGCGGGCTCGCTGCTGATGCTTAGCTTGTAGGCGTCTTCCAGCACCAGTGGCAGCAGCCGGGCGGACGGCTCGCTGCACAGGATGGGACCACGGTAGCCGGCAGCCAGCAGTGCCGGAATGCGACCTACGTGGTCGAGATGCACATGGGTGATGACCAGGGCCTGGATGCCCTGCACGTCGAAACCGAGTGGCGCCGATGGTGCGCCTGGCGCGGCATCGGCGCCCTGCTCCAGGCCGCAATCGATCAGCAGGCTGGTGAACGGGTCGAGGTGCAGTTGATGGCAGGAGCCCGTGACGCCGCGGGTGCCACCATGATGGGAAAGAACGGGATATTCCATGCTGCGCACACTCGCCTGGGCCGAAGATGAAGTGCGTTATTACTCCATGACGGCCGGCGCTGGCATAGGTGACAATTTCCCAAACGGTTGTAGGAAATGCCCTTAGTTACCGCTCAATGCTGCCTGACGGGCAGAAGCCTTGATCTTGCGCTTGCTGCGCTGCACGCCGTAGGCACCCAGCAGCGGACCGACTGCCAGGCCAATGACCAGGGCGGCCAGAACCAGCACGGCGACCGGCATGGCCGGGGCAGCCCAACCGAACAGGACCAACGAGACGGTTTGCTGGTTCTCCAGCACGAAGAACAGCACCACAGCCGCCAACAGCAGCACGAACACCGCCGCCAGGGCGCGCTTGAGGTTACGCATCAGATTGCTCCTTGTGGAATCAGGTGTGGGCCTCATGCTCTTCTTCATTGACCCGGTCGCGCAACTCTTTGCCGGGCTTGAAATGCGGCACGAACTTGCCTTCGAGGCTGACCGACTGGCCGGTCTTCGGGTTACGGCCTACGCGAGGGGCGCGATAGTGCAGCGAGAAGCTGCCAAAACCGCGGATCTCGATGCGATCGCCGGTGGCAAGGCATTGTGACATCTGTTCAAGCATGGTCTTGATGGCCAGCTCCACGTCCTTGGACGAGAGCAGCCCCTGATGGGTGACAATACGTTCGATCAGCTCCGACTTCGTCATATTTTTCCCTTCGTTATCAAGCAGCTAGATCATTGCTTAACCAGTTTGTAGCACGCTGGGAGGGATTTGAACAGGGTGGTTCTTGACTTAATAAAAAAATTCAAGATTGAAGTTTTACAGGAATGGTCTAGCCGGCGGCGCCTGGCAGGCCCGGCCTCATCGCCGGCAAGCCAGCTCCCACAGGGATCATGCAGGCTTTTGGAAATCGGGCTTGGGTCGCTGGCCCTGTAGAGATGCTGCCTGCTTCGAAGCCAGGTACCGACCTGTTGAGAGCAGACTTTTCGCGACACAGGGCCGCTTCACAAGGGGATCGTGCAAGTACTGGAAACATGGACCGGACCACTGCCCCCCGCATGGACATCACCTGCCTTGAGGCCAGCACAGCCCATGTGGGAGCGGGCGCGCCCGCGAACACCGGCATAGCCGGTGCCATCCATCGCGTCGCCTGCTTCGCGGGCATGCCCGCTCCCACAGGGGATCGCGCCAGTTTCTGGAGAGTTGGGCACACCGTAATACCACTGAGACAGCACATGCCTTGAAGGCTACACCACCTTCTGTGGGAGCGGGCGATGCCATGGATGGCACCGGCTACGCCGGTGTTCGCGGGTGAACCCACAGAGGGATCGCGCCAGTTTCCGCAGAAGTGGAGACACCATTATCCCACTGAGGGGGGGGCGGATACGCCAGTTGCTGGAAGCCAGACGCCTATGCCAATTGCTGCCGGGAACCCGCTCGGGAAAAGCGTTTGCGCATCGCCAAGGCAGGCTTCTCCACCAGCCCCCAAGACACATATCCCGCCAGCCAGGACGCCGGCACGGCCGCCAACATCAGCCAGTAAGGCCCGGCCCATGGCATCGCCCACGCCAACAATTGCTGGATCGGAAATGCATACAGGTAGATGCCATACGAGTAATCCTCCACAAATGAGGGAAGCTTCAACTGCGGGCAATAAGCTACGTACAACGTGCCGTACATCGTGAGAACCGCAAATGCAAAAACCTCAAGGCGCCCACCCTTGGCCAAGATGAACAAAGCAACGCAGGCAAGCAACAGCCACCTGGTATACGGGATCACCGCCCGACACGAATAGAACGCCGCCCCTGCCAGGAAGCACACCACCAGCTTGAACGGGTACTCCGCAAAGGCTGGATGCAGGGTATGCAACCCCAGTGCGATCACCAAAGCGGCAAGCGCCAACCCCATCATCGGCCACCGGCAAACCTTGGCCACCAGCACCAATAGCCACAGCACCACGTACATGCGCATTTCCAAGGGGATGGTCCACAGGCTGCCATTGACCGAAGCCCCATAGTACCGCGGGGTAAAGCTCACCCCTGGCAAGAGAAACTGGGCATCCTTGAAAACCAGCAATGGGCTATATACATACCTGTAAACCTGGCACTGGGAAAGATACTCATCAAGCGGCAGCGAGGTAATGACAGGCCCTAGTACAAAGGCCATGAGCAGCAGGCATACGAGCAAGCCAGGCAAGATCCGCAATGCGCGGGCCAGGTAGAAATCCCGGGCACTATTCTTTTCTCCACTGGCCGCGATCAGAAAACCGCTGACCATGAAAAATACTTCCACGCCCAGGCTATGAACGGGCACCGGCATGCCCAGCAGCAGGCCGGGGTCGGTGCAACTCAGGCACTCCAGATAGGAGAGCGCAAAGGAATGCCCCACCACTACGGCAGTTGCTGCCAGCAGCCTGATGATCAGGAAATTGTTATCGCGCCCGCGACCTTCCATGACGTCGCCAAAACTCAACATCGCACAATCCCCCGACACGGCCTTCTTTCAGCATAAAAAAAGGCGACCCGAAGGTCGCCTTTTTTTACCGATCAAACAGAACTCAGTTCTGCTTGGCCATTGCTTCGCGCAGCAGCGCAGCCATGGTGGTGTCGGCAGCCGCTTCCGGAGCGTTTTTCAGGCTCTGGATGGCTTCGCGCTCTTCAGCATCGTCCTTCGACTTGATGGACAGGCTGATAACGCGGGACTTGCGGTCAACGCTGATGATCTTGGCTTCGATCTCTTCGCCTTCCTTCAGGACGTTACGCGCGTCTTCAACGCGGTCACGGCTGATTTCGGAAGCTTTCAGAGTAGCTTCGATATCGTCGGCCAGGGTGACGATGGCGCCTTTGGCGTCAACTTCTTTCACGATGCCCTTGACGATAGCGCCCTTGTCATTGACAGCAACGAAGTTGGAGAACGGATCGTCTTCCAGCTGCTTGATGCCCAGGGAGATGCGCTCGCGCTCTGGGTCGACCGACAGGATGACGGTTTCCAGCTCGTCGCCCTTCTTGAAACGACGTACGGCTTCTTCGCCGGTTTCGTTCCAGGAGATGTCGGACAGGTGAACCAGACCGTCGATGCCGCCGTCCAGGCCGATGAAGATACCGAAGTCGGTGATCGACTTGATGGTACCGGTGATCTTGTCACCCTTGTTGAACTGGCCGGAGAAGTCTTCCCATGGGTTGGACTTGCACTGCTTGATGCCCAGGGAGATACGACGACGCTCTTCGTCGATGTCCAGAACCATGACTTCCACTTCGTCGCCAACCTGAACGACTTTCGACGGGTGGATGTTCTTGTTGGTCCAGTCCATTTCGGAAACGTGTACCAGACCTTCAACGCCTTCTTCCAGCTCAGCGAAGCAGCCGTAGTCGGTCAGGTTGGTAACGCGAGCCTGTACGCGAGTACCTTCTGGGTAACGGGCAGTGATAGCTACCCACGGATCTTCGCCCATCTGCTTCAGACCCAGCGAAACGCGGTTGCGCTCACGGTCGAACTTCAGAACGCGTACGTCGACTTCGTCGCCAACGTTAACGATTTCCGATGGGTGCTTGATGCGCTTCCAAGCCATGTCGGTGATGTGCAGCAGGCCGTCGATACCGCCCAGGTCCACGAAGGCGCCGTAGTCGGTGAGGTTCTTGACGATACCCTTGACCTGTTGGCCTTCCTGCAGGGTTTCCAGCAGGGCTTCGCGCTCGGCGCTGTTCTCGGCTTCCAGCACGCTGCGACGGGAAACGACAACGTTGTTGCGCTTCTGGTCCAGCTTGATGACCTTGAATTCCAGCTCTTTGCCTTCCAGGTGGGTGGTGTCGCGCACAGGGCGGACATCAACCAGGGAGCCCGGCAGGAACGCACGGATGCCGTTAACGTCGACAGTGAAGCCGCCCTTAACCTTACCGTTGATAACGCCCTTGACCACTTCTTCGGCGGCGAAAGCTGCTTCCAGAACAATCCAGCACTCGGCGCGCTTGGCTTTTTCACGGGACAGTTTGGTTTCGCCAAAGCCGTCTTCGACCGCGTCCAGCGCAACGTGAACTTCGTCACCGACCTTGATGGTCAGCTCGCCAGCTTCGTTGTAGAACTGCTCGAGCGGGATGACGCCCTCGGACTTCAGGCCAGCGTGTACGGTAACCCAGTCGCCGTCGATGTCGACAACGATACCGGTGATGATGGCACCCGGCTGAAGATTGAGGGTTTTCAGGCTTTCTTCAAAGAGTTCTGCAAAGCTTTCGCTCATTTTAATTCCTGTAGATTCGGGCGAAACAGACGCCCATAGCCACATTCCAGACAATGTGGGTTTGTTTTAAGTAAAGGAAAGCCGGCAGGACGTTGACTGGTGCCCCTGCCTGCTTTCCTGGCTATCAGAGAAGGTCGCGCAGTGCGATCTCGCTCCTGATACGTTGCAACACCTGCTCGATGGACAACTCGGTAGAGTCCAACTGAATGGCATCGACCGCTGGCTTCAGCGGGGCCACTGCACGTTGGGTGTCGCGTTCATCACGCGCACGAATCTCATCCAGCAGACTCGACAGACTAACATCTTCACCCTTGCCCTTCAACTGCAGGTAGCGGCGACGCGCCCGCTCCTCCGCGCTGGCGGTGAGGAAGACTTTCAGCGGCGCGTCCGGGAACACCACGGTGCCCATGTCGCGGCCGTCGGCAATCAGGCCCGGCGCCTCGCGAAATGCGCGCTGGCGCACCAGCAGCGCTTCACGCACTGCCGGCAGCGAAGCAACCATCGAGGCACCGGCACCTACGGTTTCGGTGCGGATGACGTTGCTGACGTCTTCACCCTCGAGGATGATCTGTTGCAGCTTACCGGGCTCGGCGGCGATGAACTGCACATCCAGATGGGCGGCAAGCTTGGTCAGCAGCTCTTCGTTGGTCAGGTCGACGCCGTGGTTGTTGGCGTTGAACGCCAGCAGACGGTACAGCGCGCCAGAGTCCAGCAACCTCCAGCCCAGCTCGCGGGCCAGCAGCCCGGCGACTGTGCCCTTGCCCGAACCGCTTGGGCCGTCGATGGTGATGACCGGCGCCAGGGCACTCACGACTTGCCCTCTTCCGCCACGCGGATGCCCACTTCGGCGCACAGCGCCAGGAAGTTGGGGAACGAGGTGGCGACGTTGGCGCAATCGTGGATGCGGATCGGTGCGCTGGCGCGCAGCGAGGCAACGCTGAAGGCCATGGCGATACGGTGGTCACCGTGGCCATGCACTTCGCCGCCGCCCAACTGGCCGCCGTCGATGATGATGCCGTCCGGGGTCGGCTCGCACTTGATGCCCAGGGTGATCAGGCCGTCGGCCATGACCTGGATACGGTCGGATTCCTTCACCCGCAGCTCTTCGGCACCACGCAGCACGGTACGCCCTTCGGCGCAGGCAGCGGCGACGAACAGTACCGGGAATTCGTCGATGGCCAGTGGCACCAGTTCTTCAGGGATGTCGATCCCCTTCAGCTTGGCACCGCGCACACGCAGGTCGGCCACCGGCTCGCCCCCGACTTCACGCTGGTTTTCCAGGGTGATGTCACCGCCCATCAGGCGCAGGATGTCGATCACGCCGGTACGGGTCGGGTTGATGCCAACGTGCTCCAGCACCAGTTCGGAGCCTTCGGCGATGGACGCCGCCACCAGGAAGAACGCCGCCGAGGAAATGTCGGCCGGTACTTCGATACGGGTGGCAGTGAGCTTGCCGCCGGACTGCAGCGAGGCCACCGGGCCGTTGCTGTCGACGCTGTAGCCGAAGCCGCGCAGCATGCGCTCGGTGTGGTCACGGGTTGGTGCAGGCTCGGTGACGGTGGTCTTGCCTTCGGCGTACAGGCCGGCCAGCAGCAGGCAGGATTTGACCTGGGCACTGGCCATCGGCAGCGTGTAGGTCAGCGCCTTGAGCTTGTGGCCACCGCGGATGGTCAGCGGCGGGCGGCCTTCAGGGCCGGTCTCGACCACGGCACCCATCTCGCGCAGCGGGTTGGCCACACGGTTCATCGGGCGCTTGGACAGCGAAGCGTCGCCGGTCATGGTCACGTCGAATGGCTGGCCGGCCAGCAGGCCCGACAGCAGACGCATCGAGGTACCCGAGTTGCCCACATACAGCGGCCCGGGTGGCGGCTTGAGGCCGTGCAGGCCGACGCCGTGAATGGTCACGCGACCGTGATTGGGGCCTTCGATGACCACGCCCATGTCACGGAATGCCTGCAGGGTCGCCAGCGCGTCCTCACCCTCGAGGAAGCCTTCGACCTCGGTGGTGCCTTCGGCCAGCGAGCCGAGCATGATCGAGCGGTGGGAAATCGACTTGTCGCCCGGTACGCGGATTCGCCCGGACAGGCGGCCACCCGGTTGGGCCAGGAAAATCAGATCGTTGGCGTTCATAGCGTCCACATAGGCCCGGCGGGCCAGGATTTTACTGAAATGCTCGCGGGCAACGCGTGCGCGGGTGAATACACCCAGCAGCTGATGCCCGTCCCCTTCAGCGATCGCGTCGCGCAAGGCGTCGAGATCGCTGCGATATGTATCAAGCGTGCGCAGGACAGCATCGCGGTTGGCGAGAAAGATGTCGTGCCACATGGTCGGGTCGCTGCCGGCGATTCTCGTGAAATCGCGGAAGCCTCCCGCAGCGTACCGGAAGATCTCGAGGTTTTCATTGCGCTTGGCCAGTGAATCGACCAGGCCGAAGGCCAGCAGGTGCGGCAGGTGGCTGGTGGCGGCAAGCACTTCGTCGTGGCGTTCGACCGACATGTGCTCCACATCGGCGCCCAGCTCGCGCCACAGGCGGTCGACCAGGGCCAGGGCGGCCGGGTCGGTTTCGGCCAGCGGCGTGAGGATGACCTTGTGCCGACGGAACAGGGTGGCATTGGAGGCCTCTACCCCGCTCTGCTCGGAGCCGGCGATGGGGTGGCCGGGGACGAAGCGTGGCAGGCGCTCTCCAAAGACGGCGCGCGCCTCACGCACGACATTGCCCTTGGCGCTGCCGACGTCGGTGATGACGGCATCGCCAAGGTCGAGCATGGCCAGGCGGGCCAGGACTTTTTCCATGGCCAGGATAGGCACGGCCAACTGGATGACATCGGCACCGACACAGGCGGCGGCAAGGTCTTCCTCACAGCGATCGACCACGCCCAGGGCCACGGCCTGCTTGCGCGAAGGGGCATCCAGATCGACACCGACCACTTCGCGGCACAGGCCGCTTTCACGCAGGCCCTTGGCGAACGAGCCACCGATCAGGCCAAGGCCGACCACGACCAGGCGGTTGATGATTGGCGCGGGTTTGGTTGTTACTGCTTTTACCACTGGTGCGAACCCTGTTCAGAAATCTAGACAGCCTGCTGGACCCATTGGGGCCGCTGTGCGGCCCTTCGCGGGCACGCCCGCTCCCACAGAGTTCGACATCACGCTGTCACTGTGGGAGCGGGCGTGCCCGCGAAGGGCTGCAAAGCAGCCCCAAAGGCCTTGAATCAAAGCACCGCCTTCGGATACGAACCCAGCACCTTCAGCGCCACAGCCTCCTGGCTGATCTGCTCGAGCACCGCCTTGATCAGCGGGTCGCGGTGGTGGCCGACGAAGTCGATGAAGAACACGTAGGTCCACTTGCCGCTGCGCGACGGGCGGGTCTCGATGCGAGTCAGGTCGATGCCGTTCTGGTGGAACGGTACCAGCAGCTCGTGCAAGGCACCCGGCTTGTTGCTCATCGATACGATGATCGAGGTCTTGTCGTCGCCGGTCGGCGGTACTTCCTGGTTGCCGATCATCAGGAAGCGCGTGGAGTTGTCCGGGCGGTCTTCGATCTTTTCGGCCAGGCGAGTCAACCCGTACAGGTTGGCCGCCATGTCACCGGCGATCGCCGCCGAATTCCACTCGCCCTTGACCCGCTTGGCCGCCTCGGCATTGCTCGATACTGCCACGCGCTCCACATTCGGGTAATGCGCATCCAGCCACTTGCGGCACTGGGCCAGCGACTGGGCGTGGGAGTAGATGCGGGTGATGCTGTCGGTCTTTGTGTTCTCGCCCACCAGCAGGTGGTGGTGGATGCGCAACTCGACCTCGCCGCAAATCACCATGTCGTGCTCGAGGAAGCTGTCCAGGGTGTGGCTGACCGCGCCTTCGGTGGAGTTTTCCACCGGCACCACGCCAAAGTTGACGGCACCGGCCGCCACTTCGCGGAACACTTCGTCGATGGCCGCCATCGGCCGGCTGATCACCGCGTGGCCGAAGTGTTTCATGGCCGCGGCCTGGGTGAAGGTGCCTTCAGGGCCGAGGTAGGCGATTTTCAGAGGCTCTTCCAGGGCCAGGCACGACGACATGATTTCGCGGAACAGCCGCGCCATCTCTTCGTTGTCCAGCGGGCCCTTGTTGCGCTCCATCACGCGCTTGAGCACGGCAGCTTCACGCTCGGGGCGGTAGAACACCGGCTTTTCGCCTTCCGCCAGCGAGGCGGTCTTGACCTTGGCCACTTCCTGGGCGCAGCGGGCGCGCTCGCTGATCAGCTCGAGGATCTTCTCGTCGAGGCTGTCGATGCGAACGCGCAGCGCCTTCAGTTCGTGCTCGGACATCAGCCGTGCTCCTTCTCGAATTCGGCCATGTAGGCCACCAGGGCTTCGACTGCTTCAAGGCCCAGGGCGTTGTAGATGGAGGCGCGCATGCCGCCTACCGAACGATGGCCCTTGAGGTTGAGCAGGCCACGGGCGTCGGCGCCGGCGAGGAAGGCCTTGTCCAGGCGCTCGTCAGCCAGGCGGAACGGCACGTTCATCCACGAACGGGCGTTGTGGCTGATCGGGTTGGTGTAGAACTCGCTGCTGTCGATGAAACCGTACAGGCGGTCTTTCTTGGCGCGGTTGCGCTGCTCCATGGCATCGACGCCGCCCTGCTCTTTCAGCCATTCGAACACCAGGCCCGAGAGGTACCAGGAGTAGGTGGCCGGGGTGTTGTACATCGAGCCGTTGTCGGCCGAGACCTTGTAGTCGAGCATGGTCGGGCAGCTGCTGCGGGCGCGGCCCAGCAGGTCTTCGCGCACGATCACCACTACCAGGCCGCTCGGGCCGATGTTCTTCTGCGCGCCGGCGTAGATCAGGCCGTACTGCGACACGTCGATCGGGCGCGAGAGGATGTCGGACGACATGTCGACCACCAGCGGCACGTCACCGGCTTCCGGCACCCAGTCGAACTGCAGGCCACCGATGGTCTCGTTGGACGCATAGTGCACGTAGGCGGCGTTCTTGGTCAGCTTCCACTCGTTCTGGCCCGGGATGGCCAGGTAGTCGTAGGGCTTGGCGCTGGCGGCGACGTTGACGTTGCCGAAGCGGCGCCCTTCCTCGATGGCCTTTTTCGACCAGATGCCGGTCTCGATGTAGTCGGCGGTGCCGTTTTCCGGCAGCAGGTTCAGCGGGATTTCGGCGAACTGCTGGCTGGCGCCACCCTGCAGGAACAGCACCTTGTAGTTGGAGGGGACGGACAGCAGGTCACGCAGGTCCTGCTCGGCCTTTTCGGCGATGGCCACGTAGTCGTCGCTGCGATGGCTCATTTCCATCACCGACAAGCCCTTGCCACGCCAATCCAGCATCTCGGCCTGAGCGCGCTGCAGAACAGCGTCAGGAAGCGCAGCAGGGCCTGCGCAGAAGTTAAAGGCTCGTTTGCTCACATCCACTCTCGCTCTGCCAAATGGTACAAAATCTTAATTCGGTGCCGACCCGTCAAGACTGTGTCGCCTGCCATGGGCCTGCTTTGCAGGCCATCGCCGGCAAGCCAGCTCCCACAGGGACCGCACAAACCTCAAAGCTCGCGCCGGACCTGTGGGAGCCCGGCTTGCCGGCGATGGGCCGCACAGCGGCCCCAATGACCTGGCCTGATCAGTCAAACGGGGCGACCTTGGTCGCCCCGTTCGGGTTTTACGCTTGCTTACTCCTGCGGGGCCTCTTCGGCGCCAGCAGCTTCTTCGTTGTCTGGCGCTTCAGCCTCGACGCCCTCTTCGTCCGCCTCGATCACATCATCGAGTTCGTCCTCGGAAGGCTCCTGGATACGCTCCAGGCCCACCAGCGTCTCGTCGGCAGCCAGCTTGATCAAGGTCACGCCCTGGGTGTTACGGCCCAGGCTGGACACTTCACCAACGCGGGTACGCACCAGCGTGCCCTGGTCGGAAATCAGCATGATCTCTTCGCCTTCCTGCACCTGGATGGCGCCGATCAGCAGGCCATTGCGCCCCTTTGTGCCCATGGCTATCACGCCCTGGCCACCACGGCCGCGACGCGGGAACTTGGACAGCGGGGTGCGCTTGCCAAAGCCACGCTCGGAGGCAGTGAGGATCTGCGCGCCGGATTCCGGGATCAGCATGGAGATGATCTGCTGGCCCTTGCCCAGCTTCATGCCGCGCACGCCACGGGCGTTACGGCCCATCTCGCGCACCACGCTTTCAGCGAAGCGGATCACCTTGCCAGCGTCGGAGAACATCATGACTTCCTTGGCACCGTCGGTGATGGCCGCAGCGATCAGGGTGTCACCTTCCTTCAGCTTCAGGGCGATCAGGCCGTTGGAGCGCGGACGGGCGAACTGCACCAGCGGGGTCTTCTTCACGGTACCCGAAGCGGTGGCCATGAAGATGTAGGCGCCGGTCGGCTCGGCCACCCACTCAGGGGTATCGCCGTCTTCCTCGTCCACTTCCTCGGCCTCGACCACTTCGCCTTCGAGCACGGTGTCTTCCGCGTCCTCCAGCTCTTCGTCGGCGTCAGCATTCTGCTGCAGGGCCTCGAGGTCGATCTGCAGCATGGCGGTGATGCGCTCACCTTCCTCCAGCGGCAACAGGTTGACCAGCGGGCGACCGCGGGCGGCGCGGGACGCTTCAGGGATGTCGTAGGTCTTCAGCCAGTACACCTTGCCCTTGCTGGAGAACAACAGCAGGGTGGCGTGGCTGTTGGCAACCAGCAGGTGCTCGACGTAGTCCTCGTCCTTCACACCGGTAGCCGACTTGCCTTTGCCGCCCCGGCGCTGGGCCTGGTAGGCGGACAGCGGCTGGGTCTTGGCGTAGCCGCCGTGGGAGATGGTCACCACGCGCTCTTCTTCCGGGATCATGTCGCCGTAGTTGAGGTCGTGGCGCGCATCGAGGATTTCGGTACGGCGGGCATCGCCATATTCGGCGCGGATAGCTTCCAGCTCTTCGCGGATCACTTCCATCAGGCGCTCGGCGCTGCTGAGGATGCGGATCAGTTCGCCGATCTGCTCGAGGATTTCCTGGTACTCGGCCAGCAGCTTCTCGTGCTCCAGGCCGGTCAGGCGGTGCAGGCGCAGGTCGAGAATGGCCTGGGCCTGTTCCGGCGACAGGTAGTACTTGCCTTCACGCAGGCCGTACTGCTCCGGCAGGTCCTCGGGGCGGCAGGAATCGGCGCCGGCACGCTCGACCATGACCTGCACGGCACTGGATTCCCAGGCAGTGGAAACCAGGGCTTCCTTGGCTTCGGACGGGGTCGGCGAGGCCTTGATCAGGGCGATGACCGGGTCGATGTTGGACAGCGCGACCGCCTGGCCTTCAAGGATATGGCCGCGTTCGCGGGCCTTGCGCAGCTCGAACACGGTACGGCGGGTCACCACTTCACGGCGGTGACGCACGAACGCTTCGAGCAGGTCCTTGAGGTTGAGCAGGCGCGGACGGCCGTCGACCAGGGCCACCACGTTGATGCCGAATACGCTCTGCAGCTGGGTTTGCTGGTAGAGGTTGTTGAGCACCACCTCCGGCACCTCGCCACGGCGCAGCTCGATGACGATGCGCATGCCGTCCTTGTCGGACTCGTCGCGCAGCTCGGTGATGCCTTCGATCTTCTTCTCTTTGACCAGCTCGGCGATCTTCTCGATCAGGCGAGCCTTGTTCAGCTGGTACGGCAGCTCGGTAACCACGATCTGCTGGCGGCCACCGACCTTGTCGATGTCTTCGACCTCGGAGCGGGCACGCATGTAGATGCGACCCCGGCCGGTACGATAGGCCTCGATGATGCCCTGACGGCCGTTGATCAGGCCTGCAGTCGGGAAGTCCGGGCCAGGGATGTGCTGCATCAGCTCATCGATGGTGACTTCGGGGTTGTCGATGAGCGCCAGGCAGCCATCGATGACCTCGCCGAGGTTGTGCGGCGGGATGTTGGTCGCCATGCCCACGGCGATACCGCTGGAGCCGTTGACCAGCAGGTTGGGAATACGGGTCGGCATGACCGCCGGGATCTGCTCGGTGCCGTCATAGTTTGGCACCCAGTCGACGGTCTCCTTGTGCAGGTCGGCCAGCAGCTCGTGGGCCAGCTTGGCCATGCGCACTTCGGTGTATCGCATGGCGGCGGCGTTGTCGCCGTCCACCGAACCGAAGTTGCCCTGGCCGTCGACCAGCAGGTAGCGCAGCGAGAACGGCTGGGCCATACGCACGATGGTGTCGTAGACCGCGGTGTCGCCGTGCGGGTGGTATTTACCGATCACGTCACCGACCACACGGGCGGATTTCTTGTACGGCTTGTTCCAGTCGTTGCCCAGTTCGCTCATCGCATAGAGAACGCGACGATGCACGGGCTTCAAGCCGTCACGCGCATCGGGCAGCGCTCGCCCGACAATCACGCTCATCGCGTAGTCGAGGTAGGACTGTCTCAGTTCGTCTTCGATATTGACCGGGAGGATTTCTTTGGCCAGTTCGCCCATGAGAAGCCTGATTCCTTTTTCTGGTGAAACTTCGCAGCTCCATCAAGGGCCGAACGAAGCTCGCCGCCGCAACGCATAAGGGTGCGACGACTTACGACAAATCAATGAGTTGTGCCATGGATCTGCGCAATGAAGGCCGCCGTGGTGGGCGGTCTTGGAAACTGCCGGATGTTATCACAAAGGCAGGGGCGGTGGGGAGATGTGGCAGGTGGCCTCACACGAGGTTGAATCTTCGGATTTTCACTGGCTTCTTCGCGGGCACGCCCGCTCCCACAGGGATATCGCAACACTCGAGAGTGGTGGTGTCCCTGTGGGAGCGGGCGTGCCCGCGAAGAGGCCAGCGAGGTTTCCGATCAGTGCAGGCGCTTGCGGCAGACCAATTGTGCCAGCTTGGCGGCATCCGGCCGCTCGACGATACCGCGCTCGGTCACGATCACATCGATCAGGTCGGCCGGGGTCACATCGAATACCGGGTTGAACACCTCCACATCCGGCGCCACCCGGGTGCCGCCGATGTCCAGCAACTCGTCGGCAGCGCGTTCTTCCAGCGGGATGTCCTCGCCCGTGGCCAGGTTCAGGTCAATGCTGGTGCTCGGCGCCACCACCATGAATCGCACGCCGTGGTGCATGGCGCTGACCGCCAGCTGGTAGGTACCGATCTTGCCGGCCACGTCGCCGTTGGCGGCGATGCAGTCCGCCCCCACCACCACCCAGGTGATGCCCTTCATCTTCATCAGGTGGGCCAGCGCCGAGTCGGCGCACAGGGTCACCGGGATGCCTTCGTTGGCCAGTTCCCAGGCAGTCAGGCGCGAACCATGCAGCCAGGGGCGGGTCTCGCCGGCATACACCCGCTCGACCATGCCCTCCAGGTAACCGGCGCGGATCACCCCCAGGGCGGTACCGAAGCCACCACAGGCAAGGGCGCCGGCATTACCGTATGTGAGCAGGGCCTGGGCGTTGCCCTGGTGGCGGCGGATCAGCTCGATACCGTGCTGGGCCATGGTCAGGTTGGCTTCGCGGTCACTTTCATGGATGGCCACCGCTTCGGCCTCCAGCGCCGCCAGCACGCCTTCGTCCGGACGCAGCCGCTGCAGGCGCTCACGCATGCGGTTCAGCGCCCAGAACAGGTTGGCGGCGGTAGGGCGCGCTTCAGCCAGGACGAGGAAGTCTTCTTCCAGGTCCATTTCCCAGTCGCCGCCCTCGGCCAGCCGCTCTTCCAGGGCCAGCACCAGGCCATAGGCCGCGGCAATGCCGATGGCCGAGGCGCCGCGCACGGCCATGTCGCGGATCGCCACTGCCACCTGCGCGACATTGTCGCAGGCCAGCCAGCGTTCTTCCGACGGCAGCAGGCGCTGGTCGAGCAGGTGCAAGACGCCGCCCTGCCAGCGGATCCCGGTCACCTTCTCCGCCGCCAAAAGTCGCTCGCGCATCGCCTCTCCCCGTCGTTCGGATATCAAAAGCCGGCGATTATAGCGACCCTCGGGGCCGAGCGCTCGGGTATACTCCGGCGCAATTTTGCGAAGTTTCAGAGGACTGTTCTAATGAGCAACGTCGACCGCGCCGAAATCGCCAAGTTCGAAGCGCTGGCCCACCGCTGGTGGGACCGCGAAAGCGAGTTCAAGCC
This sequence comes from Pseudomonas pudica, assembly GCF_015680405.1. Classification (GTDB taxonomy): domain Bacteria; phylum Pseudomonadota; class Gammaproteobacteria; order Pseudomonadales; family Pseudomonadaceae; genus Aquipseudomonas; species Aquipseudomonas pudica. The sequence continues at coordinate 14,755 of NZ_JADLJS010000027.1, read as the reverse complement.
GCTGCACGAAATCAACCCGCTGCGCGTCAACTGGATCGACGAGCGCGCCAGCCTCGCCGGCAAGAAAGTGCTGGACGTGGGTTGCGGCGGCGGCATCCTCAGCGAGGCGATGGCCCTGCGCGGTGCCACGGTCACCGGCATCGACATGGGCGAGGCGCCACTGGCGGTGGCCCAGCTGCACCAGCTGGAGTCGGGCGTGCAGGTGGAATACCGGCAGATCACCGCCGAAGCCCTGGCCGAGGAAATGCCTGAACAGTTCGACGTGGTCACCTGCCTGGAAATGCTCGAGCACGTGCCCGACCCGTCTTCGGTCATCCGCGCCTGCTACCGCATGGTAAAGCCGGGCGGCCAGGTGTTCTTCTCCACCATCAACCGCAACCCCAAGGCTTACCTGCTGGCCATCGTCGGCGCCGAGTACATCCTGAAGATGCTGCCGCGCGGTACCCACGACTTCAAGAAGTTCATCCGCCCATCCGAGCTGGGCGCCTGGAGCCGTGTTGCCGGCCTGCAGGTGAAAGACATCATCGGCCTGACCTACAACCCGCTGACCAAGCACTACAAGCTCAGCAGCGACGTTGACGTCAACTACATGATCCAGACCCTGCGCGAGGAATGAGCATGCGTTTGCAAGCAGTACTCTTCGACATGGACGGCACCTTGCTCGACACGGCGCCGGACTTCATCGCCATCTGCCAGGCCATGCTCGCCGAGCGCGGCCTGCCGGCCGTCGATGACAAGTTGATCCGCGACGTGATCTCGGGCGGTGCCCGGGCAATGGTCGCCGCGACCTTCGCCATGAGCCCGGAGGCCGAGGGCTTCGAGGCGCTGCGCCTGGAGTTCCTCGAGCGCTACCAGCGTGACTGTGCGGTGCACAGCAAGCTGTTCGACGGCATGGCCGAGCTGCTGGCCGACATCGAGAAAGGCAACCTGCTGTGGGGCGTGGTCACCAACAAGCCGGTGCGCTTCGCCGAGCCGATCATGCAGCAACTGGGCCTGGCCGAGCGGTCGGCGCTGCTGATCTGCCCGGACCATGTCAAGAACAGCAAGCCCGACCCCGAGCCGCTGATCCTCGCCTGCAAGACCCTGGGCCTGGAGCCGGCCAGCGTGCTGTTCGTCGGCGACGACCTGCGCGACATCGAGTCTGGCCGCGACGCCGGCACCCGCACAGCGGCGGTGCGCTACGGCTATATTCATCCAGAGGACAACCCCAACAACTGGGGCGCCGACGTGGTGGTGGACCACCCGCTGGAACTGCGCAAGGTGATCGACAGCGCGCTGTGCGGCTGCTGAACCCCGTCTAGACCGCAGCACAGCCCCTGTGGGAGCGGGTTCACCCGCGAATGCGCCAGCCCAGGCGACACCGGCGCCTGATAGTACGCATTCGCGGGCAAACCCGCTCCCACGGGGAGGGTGCCGCGCCAACGAACTCGAAGGACCTACCATGTTCGACTACACCGCCCGCCCCGACCTGCTGCAAGGTCGGGTCATCCTGGTTACCGGTGCCGGCCGCGGCATCGGCGCCGCTGCTGCCAAGGCCTACGCTGCGCTGGGCGCCACCGTGCTGCTGCTGGGCAAGACCGAGGCCAACCTCAACGAGATCTACGACCAGATCGAAGCCGCCGGGCACCCGCAACCGGTGGTGATCCCGTTCAACCTGGAAACCGCCCTGCCCCACCAGTACGACGAACTGGCGGTGATGATCGAGGACCAGTTCGGCCGCCTCGACGGCCTGCTGAACAACGCTTCGATCATCGGCCCGCGCACGCCGCTGGAGCAGCTGTCGGGTGACAACTTCATGCGCGTGATGCACATCAACGTCAATGCCACCTTCATGCTCACCAGCACCCTGCTGCCGCTGCTGAAGCTGTCGGAAGACGCTTCGGTGGTGTTCACCAGCAGCAGCGTCGGGCGCAAGGGCCGGGCCTACTGGGGCGCCTACGGCGTGTCCAAGTTCGCCACCGAGGGCCTGATGCAAACCCTGGCCGATGAACTGGAAGGCGTGGCACCGGTGCGCGCCAACAGCATCAACCCGGGTGCCACGCGCACGGCGATGCGGGCACAGGCCTACCCCAGCGAAAACCCGCAGAACAACCCGCTGCCGGAAGAGATCATGCCGGTATACCTGTACCTGATGGGGCCGGACAGCAAAGGGGTGAATGGGCAGGCGTTCAACGCCCAGTAGGCCTGCACCGGCCTCTTCGCGGGCACGCCCGCTCCCACAGGATCACCACAGCCCTTGAGGACTGCGCCATACCTGTGGGAGCGGGCATGCCCGCGAAGAGGCCGGGACAGGAGAGCGATCAGCCCGCTGCCAACACCGGGCGCATGCGCCCCTGTTGGCGCCCTTCCAGCTGCATGCACCGTTCCAGGAACAGGTACATGCAGTCATAACTCTTGCAAATCGCCTTGCGCAGTTCATTGCGCAGCCCCTGGGTCGGGTTCTCGCCGGCCAGGGTGCAGATGATCTCCAGCGCCTCCCACGGGTGCGCATCGTCATACTGGGCATGCATCTTCAGCCACTTCATCGCCCGCTTGCGCTGATCCTCCGGGAAGCCCTGCGCATAGGTGTCGGTGGAGCACACCACCGCCGACCATTCACCGGTCGCACCTTCGATGGCGTAATTGGTCGCCGCCATGGAAATGGCCAGGTTCTCGGTGGCGCACACGCGCCAGCACCAGTCATTCAGGCCGTTCAGCTCTGGCGGCACATCCTGGGCCTGCAGCTCGTGCAGGTGCACGCCATGCGCCTGGCACCAGTTCACCCAGTAGTCAGCGTGGTTGAGCTCGACACGGATGTTGCGCATCAGCCAGCGCCGCGCCATGTCTTCGCCCTGATGGCGGCCATAGCGGGTCTTGGTCAGGTTGTGGGCCATGTACAGCGAAAACTGCTCCACCACCGGCCAGCCACCTATCAGGTACTGGCGAATGGTCGATTGCTTCAGCTGGCCATCGCGCAGGCGCGCGTAGAACTCATGCTCCACTACCCGGCGCTTGCTCTCGCGGCAGTCTTCAATCAGTTGCTGGGCCCATTGGGGGTAACTGGCGGGGTCCATCAAAGGCCCGATACGAACGAATGCGTCAATCACTTTCAGCTCCTTGATCCTTGTGATTTCTAGCTAGCGAAACGTGCCAGGTGCCCGCTGCAACAGAGGCCGGGCGGCGATCCGTTGGCGCTGCAGACTGTCACAGGTGAACACCTGAGGGCGTTCGATGAGATAGCCCTGGGCGTAATCCACGCCAATTTCCTGCAAGGCCTGCTCGATCAAGGGTGTTTCGACGAATTCGGCGATGGTGCGCTTGCCCATTACATGACCGATATGGTTGATGACCTCGACCATGGCCCGGTTGACCGGGTCGTCGAGCATGTCCTTGACGAAACTCCCGTCGATCTTCAGGTAGTCCACAGGCAAATGCTTGAGATAGGCGAACGACGACATGCCGGCGCAGAAATCATCGAGCGAGAAGCGACAACCGAGCCCCTTCAATTCGTTGATGAAGCGGATGGCGCTGCCAAGGTTGGCTATGGCGCTGGTTTCGGTGATTTCGAAACAGATCATCCGTGGCGGAATGGCGTATTCGACGAACAGGCGCTGCAGGTACTCGAGGAACTTGTCATCGCCAATGCTCGACCCCGACAGGTTGATTGCGCAGATCGACAACGGCCCCTCGCGCCCTTCGTCCAGGCATTGGCGGATGACCAGGAACACATTGCGCACCACCCAGCGGTCCAGCGCGGTCATCAGGCCGTAGCGCTCGGCCGCCGGGATGAAGCTGCTGGGCAGGATGGTACGCCCGCTTTCGTCGTGCAGGCGCAGCAGGATTTCGATATGCCCGGGGCCCTCGAAGGTTTTCAGTGGGGCGATTTCCTGGGCGTACAGGCAGAAGCGGTTTTCTTCCAGGGCCACGTGCAAGCGCTGGATCCAGGCCATTTCGCCAAAGCGCATGGACAGTTCGCTGTCGTCGGCATGGTACACCTGCACGCGGTTGCGGCCCTTTTCCTTGGCCATGTAGCAAGCCATGTCGGCGGCGCGCAGCGAGGTCTCGAGGGTGCCGGGGGACTGGGCCATGTGCACCAGGCCGACGCTGACGGTGGTGACGAACGGCCGCCCTTTCCACACGAAATGCAGGCTCTGCACCAGCTGGCGCAGCTGCTCGGCAATGCGCTCGGCCTGGTCGGGCGGGCAGTTTTCCAGCAGCACGCCAAATTCATCCCCACCCAGCCGCGCCAGGGTGTCGCCTTCGCGCAGGCCGGACTGCAGCACGGCGCAGATGTGCCGCAGCAGCTCGTCGCCAGCGGCATGCCCGCAGGTATCGTTGACCAGCTTGAACTGGTCGAGGTCGAGGAACATCAGCGAATGCCGCCCGGCCTGGCGCGCCAGGTCATTGAGTGCCTGCTCCAGGCGGTATTCGAACTCGCGGCGGTTGGCCAGGCCGGTCAGGGCGTCGTGGGTCGCCTGCCAGGACAGGTTGGCGATGTACTGGCGCTCCTGGGTCATGTCGTGCAGCACCAGCACGATGCCGCTGACCTGGCCGTCATTGACGATCGGCGAGCCGACCAGGTTGACCGACACGGTGCTACCGTCCAGGCGCTGGATCAGCCGGGCATGCTCGGCGCCACCCTTGAGGCTGCCGCTGAGCACCTGTTCGACCAGGCTGCGGCCATCTTCCTCGGCCTGCTCGTCCACCAGGCTGAACAGCGCCGACAGCGGCAAGCCCTGGGCCTGGCCGGCCTGCCAGTGGGTCAGTTGCTCGGCGGCCGGGTTCATGTAGCCGATACTGCCCTCCACATCGGCGGTAATCACCGCATCGCCAATGGCCTGCAGGGTGATCTGCGCCCGCTCCTTTTCTTCCTGCAGGGCGCTGGCAAAGGCCTGGCGCTGGGCCAGCAGCTTGCTGGAGCGGCGCCAGGCAATGGCAATCAGGAACATCGCGGTCAGCAGGTTGGTGATCAGCAGCACCCGCAGCAACATGCGCGAGCCCTCGCCCAAGGCATCGCTGAACGCCTTGGCGGCCGGGGTTACCCCTTCGTTGATGGTGACGATGCGCGCCTTCCAGTCGCTGAGCGTGCGGGCGTCGACCGGGCCAGCAGCAAAGCTGCTGCGCATTTCCATGGCCAGCATATCCAGCTTGCCCAGGTAGTCGTCGCCGATATCCCAGTAGTCGATGGCCGTCTGCATGTAGCTGACGTTGCGAAAGTTGCGGTAGAACCAGATGATCCGCTCGACATCGTCGGGGTGGTTGCCGCCTTGCAGCACGGCCTGGCGCGCGGCGTCCAGGTCGGGGCTGGGCTGGTCCAGCACTTCGCGCAGCTGGTGGTCGCCCTGGGGCACAGTGATGGCCTGGCGATAACGATGGTAGGTGCTGTCGTCGCGGGTTTCGCCGTACAGGGTGAGGTAGTAGATGGCGTCTTTCTGCGCCTTGGACCACAGGCTTTCGCCCGCGACATAGGCACGCACGGCCGAGAGCGTATAAAGGCTGAGGCTGCCCAAGGCTACCTGGAAGACCACAACAGCGATGAAGGGCCAGGTGATGCCGAGCAACTTTGGCGCTTCTAGAGTGCGATGTCCCTTCATGGAGTCCCTGTCACAGAGCAGATAAGGCGCAAATCAACCCAGACAAAGCACAGCGTAGGCCATTTGCCATCCTCGCGGATGGGTTTTTTATGACAGGGAACCCGGGGGCCTGCACGGCCTTCCCGGCCCTATCGCCGGCAGGCCAGCTCCCACAGGTACCCCACAATGCTCAGGCATGTGGTAATCCTTTAGGAGCTGGCTTGCCGGCGATAGGGCCCCCACAAACTCAGCTCTGCTGCAGGTGCCCATACAACTTGGCATACAACCCACCCTCGGCAATCAGCTGCTGGTGGTCACCATCCTCGGCCACATGCCCGCCATCGAACACCAGCACCCGGTCGGCCTGTTTCACCGCCGACAGGCGGTGGGCGATGATCAGTGTGGTGCGGCCGCTGAGGAAGCGCGCCAGGGCCTGGTGCAGGTTGTATTCGGTGGCAGCATCCAGGGCCGAGGTGGCCTCGTCGAGGATCACCACCTTGGGTTCGGCCAGCACCATGCGGGCAATGGCCAGGCGCTGCCGCTGGCCACCGGACAAGCGCACGCCGGAGCGCCCCACCACACTGTCCAGGCCCTGCGGCAGGGCGGCGATGGTCGCATCAAGCTGGGCAATGCGCAGCGCCTGCCAGCAGGCCTCGTCGCTGCAGTCACGGCCCATGGTCAGGTTGGCGCGCACGGTGTCGTTGAACAACGACGGGTGCTGCAACACTACCGCGACGTTTTCACGCAGGGTTTCCAGGCCGATTTCCTGCAGGCTGGCACCGCCAAAGCGGATGGTGCCGGCCTGGGCGCTATAAAGGCCCAGAAGCAGCTGCACCAGGGTGCTCTTGCCACCACCGCTGGCGCCGACGATCGCCACCTTCTCGCCCGGGGCGATGGACAGGTCGAGGTGCTCGAGCACCGGCTCTTCGGCATAGGCAAAGCGCAGGTCGCGCACTTCGATGCCCACCGTCTCGCGGCCGGCGAACGGATCGCTGGCAGCCGGGTACTGCGGCTCGTCGTCGCGTGCCAACAGTTCGTTGAGGCGGCTCAGCGCACCACCGGCGGCGTAATAGGCATATTGCAGGTTGAGCAGCTGCTCCACCGGGCCGATCATGAACCACAGGTAGCTGAACACCGCGAGCATCTGGCCGATCGACAGGTCGGAGAACAGCACGGTAAGCATGGCCGCGGCGCGGAAGATATCGATGCCGAACTGGAACAGCAGGCCACTGGCGCGGCCGCTGGCGTCGCTCTTCCATTGCGAATCCACTGCGTAGTCACGCACTTCGCGGGCGCGCAGGCCAAGGCGACCGAGGAAATAGCCCTGGCGGTTGCCGGCGCGGATCTCCTGAATGGCGTCGAGGGTTTCCGCCAGCGCCTGGGTAAAGCGTGCGGTGCTGTCGTTCTCGAGCTTTTTCAGGTGTTTGACGCGCTTGCCCAACTGCACCGTGAAGTAGATAACCAGCGGGTTGAACAGCAATATCAGCAAGGCCAGCTGCCAGTGCATCCAGATCAGGATGGCCGCCGTGCCGGTCAGGGTCAGCATGGCCACCAGGAAGCGGCTCAGGGTTTCGCCGACAAACTTGTCGAGGGTGTCCAGGTCGGTGACCAGGTGGGTGGTCACCGTACCGCTGCCCAGGCTTTCGTATTCCTTCAGCGAGATGCGCTTGAGCCGCTCGATCAGGCGAATGCGCAGGCGGTAGACGATGTCCTTGGCCAGGCCGGCGAACAGCTTGGCCTGGAGCACGTTGAATGCCAGGGCGGCCAGGCGCAGGCACAGGGTCAGCAGCAACATCAGGCCGATGTAACCTGCCGCCACCTGCCAGTTGGACGGCAGCAGGTGGTTCATCCACTTCAGCGCGGCATCGCCATGGCCCAGCAGCACTTCGTCCACCAGCAGCGGCAGCAGCAGCGGGATAGGCACGCTGCAGCAGGCCGCCAATACGGCGATGAGGTTGGCGGACCAGAGGTTTTTTTTGTGATGCAGGGCCAGGCGGCGGATTTCCGCCCAGCTCAGTCGATCGGCCGCAGTGTGAGGCTTGCCCGGCACCGGGTCGGGTGACCCAGGCACATCAAGCACAGGCGGCCTGCTGCAGCCAGCGGCCGAGCAAGGGTTGCAGGCGCTCCAGCGGCTGGTAGCCGTTGGTCAGCAGGGCCAGCTGGCCATTACGTTCGGCAAGCAAGGTCGGGAAACCGGCGATGCCCAGGTCCTGGGCCCAGCTGAAATCGGCTGCAGTGGCGGCGCGGGTGTCGGCACGGGCGAAGGCCTCGGCGAACACGGGGCGGTCGAAGCCCGCCTGTTCGGCCAGGTCGACCAGATGCGGTGCAACGGTCACGTCCACGCCCTGCTCGTAGAACGAACGCTGGATCAGCGCCAGCAGCGGCCAGACGCGCTCGGCGTCCAGTTCGCGGGCGCTGACCAGGGCACGGCAGGCCGGCTCGGTGTCGTAGACGAAGCCGTCGGGCATGGCCCCCTCGAAGCGGAACGGCTGGCCGGTGGCATCGGCCACCGCCTGCCAGTGCTCGAGGATGTACTTGCGGGTAGAGCTGTCCAGGGCACTGCCGCCGGTACGCAGCCCGCCCGGCACCAGGTGGGTGGGCACACCTGCATCACGCGCCTGGGCGATCAGGGCCGCTGCCACGGGTGCAAAACCCCAGCACCAGGAGCACATCGGGTCCATCACATAAATCAGGCGTGCAGACATGCATCAAGCCTCGGCTTTGTAGTTGTAACCGATCGGGTGCGGCAGGTTGCGGGCCTTGGCCAGCTCGATCTGCTTCTGCCGGTCGATGGCGCTACGCCGGGTCTTTTCGCTCAGGGTGTCCCAGCAATGCGGGCAGCTGACACCTGGCGAATAGTGCTCGGACGCGCGCTCCTCTGCATTGATCGGGTGGCGGCAGGCGTGGCACTGGTCGTACTCGCCTTCGCTCAGGTCATGACGCACCGTGACTCGGTTGTCGAAGACGAAGCAGTCGCCGTCCCACAGGCTTTCTTCCTGAGGCACTTCCTCGAAGTATTTCAGGATGCCGCCCTTAAGATGATAGACCGCCTCGAAGCCTTCACCGAGCATGTAGCTGGAGGCTTTTTCGCAACGGATACCGCCGGTGCAGAACATGGCAACCTTCTTGTGCTTGCTGGGGTCGAAGTTGGCCTTGATGTAATCGGGGAACTCGCGGAAGGTTTCGGTCTTCGGGTCGATGGCGCCCTTGAAGGTACCGATGGCCACTTCGTAGTCGTTGCGGGTGTCGATCAGCAGCACTTCCGGGTCGCTGATCAGCGCGTTCCAGTCCTTGGGCTCGACGTAGGTGCCGACTGCCTTGTTCGGGTCCACGCCCGGTACACCGAGGGTGACGATCTCTTTCTTGAGCTTGACCTTGGTGCGATAGAACGGCTGTTCGTCGCAGTACGATTCCTTGTGGTCGACATCGGCCAGACGCGGGTCTTTGCGCAGCCAGGCCAGCAGGCCGTCGATGCCTTCGCGGGTGGCCGACACGGTGCCGTTGATGCCCTCGTGAGCCAGCAGCAGGGTGCCCTTGACGTTGTTGTCGAGCATGGTCTGGAGCAGCGGCTCGCGCAGCTCGACGTAGTCTTCCAGGGTGACGAACTTGTACAGCGCCGCGACGACGATGGTTTGGGACATGAAGCAGAATCTCCAGGTGGTTGCCCTCGTAAGGGGCGGACCGGGTTACACAAGAAACAGGGGGCCGCTGCGCGCCCCATCGCCGGCAAGCCAGCTCCCACAGGTATTGCGCCACACTCAAGAAGGGCACTTTACCTGTGGGAGCCGGCTTGCCGGCGATGGGCTGCACAGCAGCCCCCTTTTGGGATGTTGCGGATTCTACCAGAACAACAGCAAGGTTTCAGTGCCCGCCGCCCGCGCACACCGGCGAGGCCGGTGCCACGCCGACCTTGGCCCACTCTTCGGCGGTGTAGGTGTGGATGGCCAGGGCATGGATCTCGCCCATCAGCTCACCCATGGTGGCGTACACCTTCTGGTGGCGCTTGACGCTGTTCAACCCGGCAAACTGCTCGCTGACGATCACTGCCTTGTAGTGGGTCTCCTGACCACGACTGTGCATGTGGCTTTCATTGAGCACTTGCAGGTGTTGCGGCGCCAGGGCGGCCAGCTGCTGTTCGATACGCTGTTGCATGGTCATCGCGGCGTACTCACTTCTTCGCCGGGGCGGCGGCCTTGCCAGCGTTCGGGTCCAGTTCCTTGGTCATGTCGTCCAGCAGCTTGTTCACCACCGGTACCGCTGGCTCCAGGCTCTGCTGGGTCAGCTGGGCCGACTGCTGGGTGACCTTGGGCATTTCGCGCAGCACTTTCTTGCCCAGCGGCGATTCGTAGAACTTGACCAGGTCCTTGAGCTCCTGCTCGGTGAAGGTCTGGGTGTAAAGGTCGACCATCTTCGGCTTCAGCTTGTTCCAGCCGATGGCGTTGTCCAGCGCGGCGTTGGCCTTGGCCTGGTAGCTTTCCAGCACCGGCTGCTTGGTGGCCGGGGCCTTGGTCTGGGCGAAACGCTGGGCGAACATCTGCTGGACCTGCATGTACACCGGGGTGCCCAGCTTGTCGGCGTTGGCCAGGGTCAGGAATTTCTCGGCAGCAGCGTTGTGGCTGGCGGTGGCAGCGAGTACCTGGCCGCTGGCGCAAGCCAGGGCAACGGCGGCACAAAGGACACGGAGACGGGTCATTGCATTTCCTTCAGAAGAGAGGGAGGCGGGTACCTCAGAGTAGAGCATTCTGCGCCGTGGTGGCGATGTGCTCAAGTGGCACGACGAGCGACGGAACCGCTCGGTCGAATCAGGGCCTAAACTGCGATTTCGAACTACACAGGAGTGAGTACAGAATGAGCCGTATCGAGACAGACAGCCTGGGCCCGGTCGAAGTTCCTGAGGACGCCTACTGGGGTGCGCAGACCCAGCGTTCGCTCATCAACTTCGCCATTGGCAAGGAACGCATGCCCATCGCGGTGCTGCACGCCCTGGCGCTGATCAAGAAGGCCGCAGCACGCGTAAACGACCGTAACGGCGACTTGCCAGCCGACATCGCCCGGCTGATCGAACAGGCCGCCGACGAAGTGCTGGGCGGCCAGCATGACGACCAGTTCCCGCTGGTGGTCTGGCAGACCGGCAGCGGCACGCAGAGCAACATGAACGTCAACGAAGTGATCGCCGGGCGGGCCAACGAACTGGCCGGCAAGGGCCGTGGCGGCAAGGCGCCCGTGCACCCCAACGACCACGTCAACCGCTCACAGAGTTCCAACGACTGCTTCCCCACCGCCATGCACATCGCTGCGGCGCACGCGGTGCACGACAAGCTGCTGCCGGCCATCGCCGAGCTGTCCTCGGGGCTGGCCGAGCTGTCGGCACGCCACCACAAGCTGGTAAAGACCGGCCGCACGCACATGATGGACGCCACGCCGATCACCTTCGGCCAGGAAGTGTCGGCCTTCGTCGCCCAGCTCGACTACGCCCAGCGTGCCATCCGCGCCACCCTGCCGGCGGTGTGCGAACTGGCCCAGGGCGGCACTGCCGTGGGTACCGGCCTCAACGCCCCGCATGGTTTTGCCGAAGCCATCGCCGCCGAGCTGGCGGCGCTGTCCGGCCTGCCGTTCGTCACTGCGCCGAACAAGTTCGCTGCCCTCGCCGGCCACGAGCCGCTGACCAGCCTGGCCGGCGCCCTGAAAACCCTGGCCGTGGCCCTGATGAAAATCGCCAACGATTTGCGCCTGCTGGGTTCCGGCCCGCGCGCCGGGCTGGCCGAGGTACGCCTGCCGGCCAACGAGCCGGGCAGCTCGATCATGCCAGGCAAGGTCAACCCGACCCAGTGCGAAGCGCTGTCGATGCTGGCCTGCCAGGTGCTGGGCAACGACGCGGCGATCGGCTTTGCCGCCAGCCAGGGGCATTTGCAACTGAACGTGTTCAAGCCGGTGATCATCCACAACCTGCTGCAGTCGATCGAGTTGCTGGCTGACGGCTGCCGCAACTTCCAGCAGCACTGCGTGGCGGGCATCGAGCCGGATGCCGAGCAGATGAAGGCGCACCTGGAACGTGGGCTGATGCTGGTGACGGCGCTGAACCCGCATATTGGCTACGACAAGGCGGCGGAAATTGCCAAGAAGGCCTATGGCGAAGGCAAGACCTTGCGCGAAGCGGCACTGGAGTTGAAGTACCTGACCAATGAGCAGTTCGACCAGTGGGTGAGGCCGGAGAACATGCTGGCTCCGGGGGGCAAGGGCTAAGTTCTTCATTGCCTGTACTGGCCCTATCGCCGGCAAGCCGGCTCCCACAGGTTCCCCATAATGCTCAGGCCTGTGGTAATCCCGTGGGAGTGGCTTGCCGGCGATGGGGCCATTACAGGCGATCAATTAACCTGGGCCAACCGCGCCCTGCGGGCTCGCCACCCGGCCACCAGCGAAGGCCCCAGCGCCACCAACGCAGAGCCCAGCACCACGGTCACCGCCCCCACATAGCCCAGGGCATTGATGTCCTCGGCGTGCACGTACTCAGGCCACACCAACGCCGCCAGCGCCACCGCGACGAAGGTCACCAGCGGGGTCAGCGCCAGAGTGGCACTCACCCGCGACGCCTCCCAGTGCGCCAGCGCCTCGGCGAACGCGCCGTAGGCCACCAGGGTGTTCAGGCAACAGGCCAGCAACAGCCAGCCTTGAACCGGGGTCAGCTGCAACGCCTCCAAGGGGTGGGCCCAAGGCGTCAGCAGCGCGGCGCAGCTGAGGTAGATCACCATCATTACCTGCTGCGAATGCCATACAGTCAGCAGTTGCTTCTGGCTGAGCGCATAGAACACCCAGACACTGGTAGCCAGCAGGATGGTCAGCACGCCGGTGGTGTAGGTACCGAGCGAGGTCAGCAGCTCTTCCAGGCGCTGGTTGAAAAACAGCCCGAACCCCGTCAGCAGGATCAGCAGGCCCACGCCCTGCCCCAGGCTGAAACGCTCGCGGAACACGAACACGCTGGCCACCAGCAACAGCACCGGGCCGATCTGCACGACCAGTTGCGCGGTGCCCGGGCTTAGCAGGTTCAGGCCGATCAGGTACAGCACGTAGTTGCCCATCAGGCCGAACACGGCCACTACCACCAGGCCTTTGCCCTTGGGCGCCAGTTTGCTGAAGGAAGGCAACCTGCGCTTGGCGGCCAGCCAGGCGAACAGCAGGCCACCGGAAACCAGCAGGCGGTACCAGGTGACGGTGACCGGGTCGACCACCTGCAGCACCTGCTTGAGCTTGATCGGCAGGATGCCCCAGAGCAGCGCAGTCAGAAGTGCCAGGAACAGCCCATAGCCCCAGCGGCCGGTAATGGTGTGCATAAAATCCTCGATCAAGCCCGTGGTGGGGGTAGTTGAATTCTACGGGCTTGGAGGACGGGGACGGTGGCAAGTGCCGAGAAAAGAATTCATCAGGTCATTCTTCTGCGGCATGGCTTGGCGGGTGTGCTGCCTGTTCTGGCCTCTTCGCGGGTAAACCCGCTCCCACAGGGATCACACAACATTCAGCCCTGTGGTATTCCTGTGGGAGCGGGTTCACCCGCGAAGAGGCCGGCACAGGCAAACAGGAACTTCGATTATTTCTTGTCCTTGGCAAACGCCGCCTCAAGCGCCTGGTTGATGGTGCGCAACACCTTCACTCGCGCCCAGCGCTTGTCGTTGGCCTCCACCAGCGTCCACGGCGCAATCTCGGTACTGGTGCGGTCGACCATGTCGCCCACCGCCTGGACATACTCGTCCCACTTGTCGCGGTTGCGCCAGTCGTCCTCGGTGATCTTGTAGCGCTTGAACGGGATCTGCTCGCGCTCTTCGAAACGCTCCAGCTGGGTCTGCTGGTCGATCGCCAGCCAGAACTTGACCACCACCGTGCCGGCATTCACCAGCTGCTCCTCGAAATCGTTGATCTCGCTGTAGGCACGCATCCAGTCGGCCGGGCTGCAGAAGCCTTCCACCCGCTCCACCAGCACCCGGCCATACCAGGAACGGTCAAAGATGGTGAACTTGCCACGCGCCGGAATGTGCCGCCAGAACCGCCACAGGTAAGGCTGCGCGCGTTCTTCTTCAGTGGGCGCGGCAATCGGCACGATGCGGTACTGGCGCGGGTCCAGCGCGGCGGCCACGCGGCGGATGGCACCGCCCTTGCCGGCAGCGTCGTTGCCTTCGAACACCGCCACCAGGGCATGCCGGCGCATGTGCTTGTCGCGCAGCAGGCCGGCCAGGCGGGCCTGCTCGGTGACCAGTTGCTCCTGGTAGTCGGGCTTGTCCAGGCGCAGGGTCATGTCCAGCGCGCCGAGCAGGCTGCGCTGGTCGATGCTGCGGCCCAGCGGGGCGACATTGCCCCGGTGCTTGCCTTTGGGGTTGTTGTCCAGTGCCGCCTGCAGGCTTTCCAGCAGGATGCGCCCTACTGCCAGGCTGCGGTAGTTCGGGTCGACGCCCTCGATGACATGCCACGGCGCGTAATCGCGGCTGGTGCGGCGCAGCACGCGCTCACCAAAGCGCACGAAACGGTCGTAGGTTTTTGACTGCTGCCAGTCCAGCGGGCTGATCTTCCAGCTGTGCAGCGGGTCGTCCTTGAGCGACTTCAGCCGCGCCTTCATCTGCTTCTTGGACAGGTGGAACCAGAACTTGATGATCAGTGCACCTTCGTCGCAGAGCATCTCCTCCAGCCGTTCGGCGCCGGTGATGGCCTGGTCGAGCACGGCATCCTTGAACACCCCGTGCACCCGCCCCTGCAGCATCTGGCTGTACCAGTTGCCGAAGAACACGCCCATCCGCCCCTTCGGTGGCAGGGCCCGCCAGTAGCGCCAGGCCGGCGGGCGGGCCAGTTCTTCGTCGGTCTGCTGGTCGAAGGTGAGCACATCGATCATGCGCGGGTCCATCCACTCGTTGAGCAGCTTGACCGTCTCGCCCTTGCCGGCGCCTTCGATACCGTTGATCAGCACGATCACCGGGAAGCGTGCCTGCTGCTTGAGTTCGTACTGGGCTTCGAGCAGGGCCTCGCGCAAAGCGGGTACCTCGGCGTCGTAAGCCTCCTTGTCGATGCTGTGGCCGATTTCTGCGGATTCGAACATGCACTGGCTCCTTCAATGGATAAGCAAGACTAGCGGATTTATGTATCGCCTGTATGGGCCCTATCGCCGGGGGGGCAGCACCCCCCAAGGATAAGACTGTTTGGGGGGGGGGGTGGGCGGGGAGGGC
>NZ_JADLJS010000026.1 GCF_015680405.1 Pseudomonas pudica | reverse complement strand
CTCCCACAGGGACCCAACAGCACTTGAAAGCTGTGCAGTCCCTGTGGGAGCGGGCAAGCCCGCGAAGAGGCCGGCACAGGAATACTCAGGATATAGAACACTACAGGCAGACAGGATTCTTCTTCACACTTTTTCACACTCGTCCTACAGGTATTAACAGCCACCCAAGGAACGCCTGCCGTAGCATACAGGCGGTCATCATCGGAAGATCCGTATGTCTACTACCCTACCCCCACGCTTGCGCCCATTGGCGCTTCTGGCGTTTCTGAGCCTGTCCCTGGCCGGCTGCGACGACAGCGCCGAACAGGAAGAACAGGCCCCCACCCCGCAAGTGCGGGTGGAAACCCTGCAACTGCAACCACTGGCCATCAGCAGTGAACTCAGCGGCCGCATCCTCGCACCACGCACCGCCGAAGTGCGCGCGCGGGTCGCGGGCGTGGTGCTCAAGCGGGTGTACCGCGAAGGCAGCGACGTCAAGCAGGGCGATGTGCTGTTCCTGATCGACCCGGCGCCGTTCAAGGCCGACCACGACAGCGCCCGCGCCACCCTGGCCAAGGCCGAAGCCACCCTGTACCAGGCTCGCCTGCAGGAGCAGCGCTATCGCGAGCTGGTCGACGACAAGGCCGTCAGCCGCCAGGAATACGACAACGCCAAGGCCAGCTACCTGCAGGCCGATGCCGAAGTGGCCGAGGCCAGGGCTGCGCTGGAGCGCGCCCGCCTCAACCTCGGCTACGCCACCGTGACCGCGCCGATTTCCGGCCGTATCGGCCGCGCCCAGGTCACCGAAGGTGCGCTGGTCGGGCAGAACGAGACCACGCCAATGGCGACCATCCAGCAGCTGGACCCGATCCACGCCGATGTCACCCAGTCGACCCGCGAGCTCAACGCCCTGCGCCGCGCCCTGCGCGCCGGCGAGCTGCAGCGGGTCGGCGACGGTCAGGCCCGGGCCACGCTGATCCAGGACGATGGCAGCACCTACCCGCTGCCGGGCAAACTGCTGTTCTCAGACATCAGCGTCGACCCCAGCACCAACCAGATCACCCTGCGCAGCGAGTTCCCCAACCCGGACCTCGACCTGCTGCCCGGCAGCTACGTGCGCGTGCGCCTGGAGCAAGCCGTGCAGCCCAAGGGCCTGAGCGTGCCGCAGCGCGCCATCCTGCGCGACAGCGCTGGCGTGCCCAAGGTGCTGGTGGTCGACCCGCAGGCCCGGGTCAGCGACCGCCAGGTAGTACTGGGCAGCGCCCAGGGCGACCGCTGGATCGTCAGCGAAGGCCTGGCCCCCGGCGAACGGGTGGTGGTCGAAGGCCTGCAACACGTCAAGGCCGGTGACCAGGTGCAGGTCGACAACGCACCAGGGGCATCGCCCATCGCACAGCACACTGGCCAGTGAGGGCCTGATTCATGCCGCAATTCTTCATCGACCGCCCGGTATTCGCCTGGGTGGTCGCCCTGTTCATCCTGCTGGCCGGTGCCCTGGCCATCCCGCAGTTGCCGGTGGCCCAGTACCCCAACGTGGCCCCGCCGCAGGTGGAAATCTACGCCGTGTACCCGGGCGCATCGGCGGCGACCATGGACGAGAGCGTGGTCAGCCTGATCGAGCAGGAACTCAACGGCGCCGATAACCTGTTGTACTTCGAGTCGCAGAGCAGCCTGGGCAGCGCGACCATCACTGCCACCTTCGCCCCGGGTACCAACCCGGATCTGGCCCAGGTCGACGTGCAGAACCGCCTGAAAGTGGTCGAGTCGCGGCTGCCGCGCCCGGTGACCCAGCAAGGCCTGCAGGTGGAAAAGGTCTCCACCGGCTTCCTGCTGCTGGCCACCCTCACCTCCGAAGACGGCAAGCTCGACGAAACCGCCCTGTCGGATATCCTGGCGCGCAACGTGATGGACGAAATCCGCCGCCTCAAGGGCGTCGGCAAGGCCCAACTGTACGGTTCGGAGCGTGCCATGCGCATCTGGATCGACCCGCGCAAGCTGATCGGTTTCAACCTCACGCCCAACGACGTGGCCGAGGCCATCGCCGCGCAGAACGCCCAGGTGGCCCCCGGCAGCATTGGTGACCTGCCCTCCCGTGGCACCCAGGAAATCACCGCCAACGTGGTGGTCAAGGGCCAGCTGAGCACCCCCGAGGAGTTCGCCGGGATTGTCCTGCGTGCCAACCCGGACGGTTCCACGGTGACCATCGGCGATATCGCACGGGTCGAGATCGGTGCCCAGGAATACCAGTACGGCACGCGCCTGAACGGCAAGCCGGCCACTGCCTTCAGCGTGCAGCTGTCGCCGGGCGCCAACGCCATGGAAACCGCCACCCTGGTGCGGGCGAAGATGCAGGACCTGGCACGCTACTTCCCCGAAGGCGTCAAGTACGACATCCCCTACGACACCTCGCCATTCGTCAAAGTGTCGATCGAACAGGTCATCAACACGCTGTTCGAAGCCATGCTGCTGGTGTTCGCGGTGATGTTCCTGTTCCTGCAGAACCTGCGCTACACCCTGATCCCGACACTGGTGGTGCCGGTGGCCCTGATGGGCACCTTCGCCGTGATGCTGGCCATGGGCTTCTCGGTCAACGTGCTGACCCTGTTCGGCATGGTGCTGGCCATCGGCATCCTGGTCGACGATGCCATCGTGGTGGTGGAAAACGTCGAGCGGATCATGGCCGAGGAAGGCCTGCCGCCCAAAGAGGCCACGCGCAAGGCCATGGGCCAGATCAGCGGCGCGATCGTCGGCATTACCCTGGTGCTGGTGGCGGTGTTCCTGCCCATGGCCTTCATGCAAGGCTCCGTGGGGGTGATCTACCAGCAGTTCTCGCTGTCGATGGCCGTGTCGATCCTGTTCTCGGCGTTCCTGGCCCTCAGCCTGACCCCGGCGCTGTGTGCCACCCTGCTCAAGCCGGTGGCCAAGGGCGAACACCACGAACGCAAGGGCTTCTTCGGCTGGTTCAACCGGCGCTTCGAGGGCATGAGCAACGGCTACCAGCGCTGGGTGATGAAGGCGCTCGAGCGCAGCGGCCGGTACCTGCTGGTATACGTGCTGCTGCTGGCGGTGCTGGGCTATGGCTTCAGCCAGCTGCCCACGGCGTTCCTGCCCACCGAAGATCAGGGCTACACCATCACCGATATCCAGCTGCCGCCAGGCGCCAGCCGCATGCGCACCGAGCAGGTGGCGGCGCAGATCGAGTCGCACAATGCCGAAGAGCCGGGCGTGGGTAACACCACCTTGATCCTGGGTTTCAGTTTCTCGGGTAGCGGCCAGAACGCGGCACTGGCCTTCACCACCCTCAAGGACTGGTCCGAACGCGGCGCCGATGACAGCGCCCAGTCGATCGCCGACCGCGCGACCATGGCCTTCACCCAGCTCAAGGACGCCGTGGCCTATGCCGTGCTACCGCCGCCGATCGACGGCCTTGGCGAGTCGACCGGCTTCGAGTTCCGCCTGCAGGACCGCGGCGGCATGGGCCACGCCGAGCTGATGGCCGCCCGCGACGAGCTGCTGGCCAATGCCACCAGGAGCAAGGTGCTGACCAACGTGCGCGAAGCCTCGCTGGCGGAAAGCCCGCAGGTGCAGCTGGAAATCGACCGCCGCCAGGCCAATGCCCTGGGCGTATCGTTTGCCGATATCGGCTCGGTGCTGGACGTGGCCGTGGGTTCCAGCTACGTCAACGACTTCCCCAACCAGGGGCGCATGCAGCGGGTGGTGGTGCAGGCCGAAGGCGACCAGCGCAGCCAGGTCGAAGACCTGCTGAAGATCCACGTGCGCAACGACAGCGGCAAGATGGTGCCACTGGGCGCCTTCGTCCAGGCCAGGTGGGTCAGCGGCCCGGTGCAGTTGACCCGCTACAACGGCTACCCGGCGGTGTCGATTTCCGGCGAACCGGCGGCTGGCTACAGTTCGGGCGAAGCCATGGCCGAGATCGAGCGCCTGGTAGCCCAGTTGCCGGCCGGTGCCGGCCTGGAATGGACTGGTCTGTCGCTGCAGGAGCGGCTGTCCGGCAGCCAGGCACCGATGCTGATGGCGCTGTCGTTGCTGGTGGTGTTCCTGTGCCTGGCAGCGTTGTACGAAAGCTGGTCGATCCCCACCGCAGTTCTGCTGGTAGTACCGCTGGGCGTGCTCGGTGCGGTGCTGGCGGTGACCCTGCGCGGCATGCCCAACGACGTGTTCTTCAAAGTCGGCCTTATCACCCTGATCGGCCTGTCGGCGAAGAACGCCATCCTGATCATCGAGTTCGCCAAGAGCCTGGTCGACCAGGGCGTGGATGCCGTCGACGCCGCCGTGCAGGCCGCGCGCCTGCGCCTGCGGCCGATCGTGATGACCTCGCTGGCGTTCATCCTCGGCGTGGTACCACTGGCCATTGCCAGCGGCGCCAGTTCGGCCAGCCAGCAGGCGATCGGCACCGGCGTGATCGGCGGCATGCTCAGCGCCACCCTGGCGGTGGTGTTCGTGCCGGTGTTCTTCGTGGTGGTGATGCGCCTTGCCGGGCGACGCCAGGCGGGTGCCGACACGCAGGCCGTGACCAGCGACAGCTGACTGGACAAGCCCCGCGTGAAATGGGAGGGTTCCCGGCATTGACTGCCCGGAACCCTTTTTCATGCCTGATGCCCTTCCCCCCTGCTCCATCCTCATTCTCGCCGGTGGCCGCGGCCAGCGCATGGGCGGCCGTGACAAGGGCCTGGTCGACTGGCAGGGCAAACCGCTGGTGGCGCATGTGCAGCGCGTGGTACGGCCGCTCAGCGATGACCTGGTGATTTCCTGCAACCGTAACCAGCAGGCCTACCGGGCGTATGCCGACCAGTTGGTGGGCGATGCCGAGGCGGACTACCCCGGGCCGTTGGCGGGGGTGATTGCCGGGCTAAAGGTGGCGCGGCATGAATGGGTGGTGCTGCTGGCCTGTGATGCGCCGCTGGTTGACCGGGGGTTGATCGAAGACTTGCTGCGGCTGGCGGTGAGCAGTGACAGTGCGGCGATGGTGCGCCAGGGTGGGTACTGGCAGCCGATGTTCAGCGTGCTGCCACGCAGGGTGTTGCCAGTGCTGGAGCAGGCCTGGGCGGCGGGCGAGCGGAGTTTGCAGAAGGCCTTGCTGCGTGAAGCGGTGCAGGGGCTGGAATGTGCCGATGATGATCGCAGGTTGAGCAACTTCAACAGCCCGGAACTGTTGCAAGGTTGAGGTCATCCGCTGCCTGCACTGGCCTCTTCGCGGGTAAACCCGCTCCCACAGGTTCTCCACTGCCCTTGAAGCCTGTGCAGTACCTGTGGGAGCGGGTTTACCCGCGAAGAGGCCAGTACTGGCAACACATCAACCGGCAGACAGCTCCTCGACACTGATCTCGCGCATGCGGAACTTCTGCACCTTGCCGGTCACCGTCATCGGGAACTCATCGACAAAGCGGAAATACCGCGGCACCTTGAAGTGCGCTATCCGCGCCTTCGCCCAATCGCGCAGTTCCTCCGCACTGGCCGTATGCCCCGGGTGCAGCCGCACCCAGGCCACGATCTCTTCACCGTATTTGCTGCACGGCACGCCAATCACCTGCACATCGGCCACCGCCGGGTGGGTGAAGAAGAACTCTTCCAGTTCACGCGGGTAGATGTTCTCGCCGCCGCGAATGATCATGTCCTTGCTGCGCCCGACAATACGCACATAGCCCTGCTCGTCCATCACCGCCAGGTCGCCGGTATGCATCCAGCCTTCCTCGTCGATGCTTTCGGCCGTGGCCTTGGGGTTGTTCCAGTAGCCCAGCATCACGCTGTAACCCCGGGTGCACAGCTCGCCGATCTCGCCACGCGGCAGGGTGTTGCCATCGGCATCGATCACCTTGTTCTCCAACCGCGGCTGGGTGCGCCCGACGCTGGTCACGCGGCGCTCCAGGTCGTCGCTGGCGCCGGTCTGCAGCGACACCGGGCTGGTTTCGGTCATGCCGTAGGCAATCTGCACCTCGGCCATGTGCATCTCGCCGATAACCCGGCGCATCACTTCGATCGGGCAGGTGGCACCGGCCATGATCCCGGTACGCAGGCTCGACAGGTCGAACTCGCCACGCTGGGGGTGGTCCAGTTCGGCGATGAACATGGTCGGCACACCGTACAACGCAGTGGCCTTTTCTTCCGCCACCGCACGCAGGGTAGCCAACGGGTCGAAGGCGTCGCTGGGGTAGATCAGGGTGCTGCCGTGGGTCATGCAGCCGAGGTTGGCCATGACCATGCCAAAGCAGTGGTACAGCGGCACCGGCACCACCAGCCGGTCATGCTCGGTCAGGCCCAGGCCTTCACCGACCATGTAGCCGTTGTTGAGGATGTTGCTGTGGCTGAGGGTGGCGCCTTTCGGGAAACCGGTGGTGCCCGAGGTGTACTGGATATTGATCGGGTCGTCGCAGCGCAGCTGTGCCTGGCGCTCGGCAAGGGCTTCGCGGCTGACGGCCGCGGCACGGGCCTGCAGGTCGTGCCAGGCGAGAAAGCCCGGCGGTGGCGCGACGGCCAGGCTGACCACACCGCGCAACTCGGGGAAGCGTTCGCAGATCAGGCCGCCCGGCTGGCCGCCGGCCAGGCCCGGGACCAGGCCCAGCAGCATGGCGTGGTAGTCGGAAGTCTTGAACGCGTCGGCGCAGATCACCCAGCGGCAGCCGGACTGGCCGAGGGCGTAGTCCAGTTCGCTGGAGCGGTAGGCCGGGTTGATGTTGACCAGGATCGCACCGACCTTGGCGCTGGCGAACTGGTTGATGCACCACTCTGCGCAGTTGGGTGCCCAGATGCCAAGGCGGTCACCGGGCTGCACGCCCAAGGCCATCAGCGCACGGGCGTGCCGGTCGACGGCTTCGGCCAGTTGCTGCCAGGTGTAGCGCAGGGCCTGGTGGCGGACGACCAGGGCGTCACGGTCGGGGAAGCGGGCGACGGTGGTATCGAAGGCGTCGCCGATGCACTGGGTAAGCAGGGGTTTGTCCTGGTTGCCCTGGGAGTAGCTTGGCTGGGGCATGGCGGTCTCTTGTTGTTCTTGTATTGTCTGTACCGGCCTCTTCGCGGGCTTGCCCGCTCCCACAGGTACCACACAGGTTTCCAGGCCTGTGCAGCCCCTGTGGGAGCGGGCAAGCCCGCGAAGAAGCCAGCACCGGTTTAACGGATGAACACCTGCGGCGTGGTGGTGGACATGTCCCCACCCGGCAACTTGATGTTCTTCACTTTCTCCAGCGTATCCGGGTTGAACACCGCCAGGTCGTTGAAGGTGCCGCCCAGGTACAACTTGTCGCCCTTCTTGTCGAAGGTCACGCAGTAGTAAGTGTGGTCCAGATTCGCCGCCTTGATCAGCTTGCGCTGTTTGAGGTCGTACTTGGCCAGGCGGTTGAGCACGCCGTAGATCTGGTTCGGGTCTTTTGGCGAACGCAGCCCGGTGAAGTACAGCTCGGTCAGGTCGGCAAATTCCTGGGTGTGGGTCTTGCCGGTCTTCAGGTCGACGCTCAGGTAGCCATACAGCAGATCGGCGGTGGCCGGGTCCTGCTTGTCATCCTTGAACCTGGCAATGGTGTACAGCATCGAGAACTCGTGGCGCGGGCTCTGGTGCGGCCAGAAGTACAGCACGTCCGGGGCGCTGTAGCCTTTGCGGTTCCAGTTGCGCAGCGGCAAGGCCACCGTGTACTTGCCGGTCTTCACGTCCATCTTGTAGATGTCCGGCCCGGCGACGTACAGGCTGCCATCGTCCGCCGCACGCATCAGGTACACCTGGCGCGGCATCGGGAAAGTGCGCACCGGCTTGGCCTCCAGGCCATCGGCGGTGCTGAACACTTCCAGCCGCGGCGGCTTGACCACGTAGTGGTCGTTCAGGCGCTGGGTCGGGTTGACCGTGGCGTACACTTCCTTGCCGTCCGGGCTGATGGCGAACGAGTACATCGACCGGCCCACCTCACCCGGCACACTGGACAGGTTGGCGTGGAAGGTGTTCTTGCAGGTGTCCAGGTCGATGCCGTAGATGTCGCCGTAGTGGTTGTTGAGCACGTAGGCGGTGCGGTTGTCCGGCGCCATCATCGCGGTGCCGGGGCCGAACTTGTCGGGCATCACGCAGCTCTTGTACACCGTGTCACTGGCCACATCGACCACGTGCAGGTTGTTCGGGTAGTTGGTCACGATCATGTATTCGTGACCAGCCTTCAGCGCCGGCCCGGTGTCGGCGGCCTGTACCAGCCCGGCACAGGCCGCGGCGGCGATGGTGAGCGCGAGTGACGCGCAGCGTCCAGCTTTCATGCGGTTTCCCCTTGTCATTCTTGTTGGGCCGGTCACTTGTCTTTCGGGAACACGGTGCCGAGGTTGCGCCAGTCTTCCGCCGAGTTGCTCGCCTGGGCGTTCCAGTCCTGGTAGGTGCTCATCATGTCCGGCACCTGGGCCGGCCACCAGCAAGGGTCGGAACAGCCATACAGGTCGGCCTCCATTGGCTGGCACAGCGAGCTCACGCCACCAAAGGCGTCCACTTCCCAGCCCGGGTCGGTGGTGGCGGTGCAGCCCGCCACTGCGCTCATGGCCATGACTTCTTCGACACGGTCTTCGGCGGCGGCCTGCTCGAGGATGCGCGCCTTGTTGTTCAGGGGCTTCAAGTGTTTCATGTCAGTGCGCCTTCCGCGGGGTGATGTAGCGATCGATGAAGGCCGGGTTGGCGGCCATGATGCGGCTGTAGACCTCGATGCCGAAGTCGACCCAGTCGCGCATCAGTTCGCAATAGTGGTAGGTCGGGTGCTGCGGGTCGCCATAGCGGGCATAGCTTTCGTGGTAGCAGCCGCCGGAGCACAGGTTGCGGATGCGGCAGCTGTCGCAGCCGGTGTTGCTGCGGTCCAGGCGTTGCGACAGGAAGTCGTTGAGCTGCGCCTGCTTCACGCCCTGGTGCACATTGCCGAAGGTCGGCAGGCTGGAACCGGTGAAGCGGTGGCACAGGTTCAGCTCGCCCTCATGGTCCACGGCCAGCATCTTCAGCCCGGCGCCGCACGGCAGGGCCTTCTTGTGGCCTTCATGGATGTCGGTGATCAGCTGGTGCAGGTTGGAGAAGCCGATATTGCGGTGCTCCAGCGCAGCCTCCAGGTAACGCCGGCCCAGCGCCTTCATGTTGGCGAACACCTGTACCAGCTCTTCGCCGGTGAGGTTGAAGTTGGCCATATCGCCGGAGGTAACCGGGGCAAAGCCGACTTCAGCGAACCCCAGTTCGTTGAACAGGTGGTTCCAGATGGTCTCGACGTCGGTGATGCCACGGGTCAGCGTGACCCGCGCGCCCACCGGGCGGCTGTGGTAGCGCGACAGCAGCATGTCGACCTTGCGCCTTACCACGTCATAGGTGCCCTGCCCGCCCACGGTGATGCGGTTGCGGTCGTGCACGGTCTTGGGGCCATCGATGCTGACCGACAGGCCGAACCGGTGGGCATTGAGCCAGTCGACGATCTCTTCGGTGAGCAAGGTGGCATTGGTGGTCATGATGAACTCCACCTGCTTGCCAGCCTCGGCGAAGCGCCGCTCGCAGTAGGCGACCATGTGCTCGATCAACGGCCGGTTGGACAGCGGCTCGCCACCAAAGAACACCACGCTGTAGCGCTGCTCGTCGGGCGACTCCTTGAGCAGCATCTCCACCGAAGCCTCGGCGGTGGCAGTACTCATCTTCTTGCCCGCGGACGGTTTGTCCAGGTCTTCCTTGTAGCAGTAGGTGCAGCTGAGGTTGCAGCCGGTGTTGACGTTGAGCACCACAGTGTTCAGCGCCGTGCGCTCGACCTGCCTGAGGGCGATTTCCGGGGTCAGCGGCGAGCCGTCGCTGACCAGCTCCAGCGCGATCAGCTCGCGCAGGGTGTCCTGGATATCGCTGCCGGCAAACTGTTGGCCAAGGCGCTGCATCAGCTCCTCGGCCGAACAGCCTTGCTGGCGCAGGGTGTCGATGATGCCGCCGGTCACCGCGTCGGCGGTGAACAGCGAACTGCTGGGGATATGGAACAGCATGCGGTCGGCGTCGACCTGCACTTCATGCAGGTTGCGTTCGACCAGGTTCAGTAGCGCGCCCATGGCGACCTCCCGATAAACGATCCGTTGGAAAACCGTAAGCCCCTGCCGTTACGGCAGCGGCGGGTTGTTCCAGCGCTGTACGGTGACGATCATGTGCCCTTCACCAGTCTGGCCACCGTCGGCCAGGGTGGCGATGACCTTCAGGTTGCCGGCGTTGTTGGTCATCATCTTGCGCTCCGGGTTGGGGCCGGCACCGCCTGGCACGAACACGCCATCGGCCTGCATCTTCCCGGCAAACTTGACGTCTTCGTCCTCGACCGCACGCTCGTTGAACGGCTCGACCTTCCAGCTGGCCGGCAGGTAGCCGATGCGCAGCGGCTGGCCATTGGCGTCCTTGCCCCAGGCTTCGGCCTCGAAACGGCCCTGCACCTTGGGCACCGAAGCGCCGTTCTCGCCGATGCGGGCGATGGAAAACGCCGGCACCACCTTCACTTCCTCGACCTTGTCGTACACCGCCAGGTTGACACCCTTGAGCGTCCCTACGGCGACTTCGCGCTGGCCAGGCTTGGCATCGGCCGCGGCGCGGGCCTTCAGCCGTACCAGGGTCGGGGTCTGCTCCAGCACCTCGGTCACTTCCACGCCAGCGCCCAGGTCCGGTTTGCCGGCCAGGCCGCTGCCGACCAGGGTGATCTCGCTTTCGCCACCAGCCTTGATGAATGCCGGCTGTACCGCCAGCAGGCGCGCCTTGCCCTCCTTCACCGCGGTGAAGTCCAGGCCACGCTCGTCGTGCTCGGCCTCGAACATGCGGCCCTTCATTTCGCCATCCAGCGCGGCGAACACCTGGCGCAGGTTGGCGTCGCCCACCTTGACGTTGCCACGCCATTCATAGCCGTTGTAGAGGATCGCCGAACCGCTGCCATTGAACGGTGTGCCGTCGGCATACGCACCCTTGACCTCGACCTTGAAGGTGTCACCCTGGTCAGGCGTGACGCTCATCACCCCGCGCACGTCGCCCTTGGCCAGCATGTGGCCGCTGAATGCCCACTGCCCCGGCAGCGCATCGGCCTTGGGCCTGGCTTTCTGCCATTCGGCCCATGCCGCGCTTTCCAGCGGGTAGCGCTTGGCCAGGTCAGGCACCACTTGCTGCAGGGCGATCGGCAGCCAGTCGCGGTCACGCGCCTGGGCCTGGTATTCGAGGGACGGCCACTGGCCGAGATGGAAGTTGACCAGATGCTCCCATTCCTTGGCCGGGCGCCGCTGCAAGGCGACACGGGCACCGGAGTGGCAACGGCCACAGGTTTCGCTGAGCTGGGTGTCGAACTGCTCGACGGTGTTCAGCCGGCGCTCCATGGCATAACGCACCCCATCGGTTTCGCTGGGCGCCAGGCCCTGCTTGTCGGCCAGGTACTTGACCAGGGTGCGGCGGTCGTCGTCGCTGATCTGCAGGCCGTGCATCACCTGCATGCGGGCGATGCTCATCAGCCAGCCTTCCGGCGTCTTGCGCTGGTGACTGATACGGCTGTAGGTGTCGTTGCCTTCGGGGATATGGCACCCCATGCACTTGTTCTGCAACAGGCTCGGGCCCTGCTCGGCCGCCATGGCCTGGGTGCTCAGCAGCGCGGCGGCGACCAGCGCCAGTTTGCCCGCATGCCGCCGGAGTCGAGTCGTCTTCAAGGTCAGACCTCCACGGTTGTTGTTCTTATCGTTTTCGCACGCTTTGGTACAGCAGGTGTGCATGTGACGGTAGTGATACAGGAACTGTGCCAGGTGCTGTAAAAGTGTTTTCTTTCAACCTTTTAACCGGTTTTCCGGCCTTGGCCAGCAGCAGGTATGGCCAATTGCAGCGTGCCATTTCGCGACAGGGTGTTTCATCCTGAGACAAGGCCTGCTGCGCAGGCCAATCGCCGGCAAGCCAGCTCCCACAGGTTAATCACTGCCTTGAAGGCCTGTGCTGTACCTGTGGGAGCTGGCTTGCCGGCGATTGGCCCTTGATGCCACTGTTTCACCACCGTCTCACACCGTCTCAATGTGCAACAGCGCAACCCTGCAATCCCAACCTTGCCCTAGGACAAAAACCAACCTGCTCAACGGCTTGCGGCCATCTGCCGACCTTGGCACGCCCATTGCGCCTGTGCCCGTCACATCCAATGACAAGAGGCACCGTCCCATGCTTTCTGAACTGCCCATCCTGCCCGCCACCCGCGCCTTTCTCGAACGCAAGCTGAAGATGCGCATCGGCGCCGACTGGCAGGACGCCGCCAGCGGTCGCACCCTGTCGTTCCGCAACCCGGCCACTGGCGAGGTGCTGGGTGAGGTGCCCGCCGCCGAGGCCGAAGATGTCGACCGCGCCGTGCGCGCCGCGCGCCAGGCCTTCGATGATTCGCCCTGGAGCCGCCTGCGCCCGCGCGAACGGCAGAACCTGCTGTGGCGCCTGGCCGACCTGATGGAGCGCGATGCCCGCCAGCTGGCCGAACTGGAATGCCTGAACAATGGCAAGAGCGCCGCCGTGGCCCAGGTGATGGACGTGCAACTGGCCATCGACTTCCTGCGCTACATGGCCGGCTGGGCTACCAAGATCGAGGGTAGCACCGTCGAAGCCTCGATGCCGTTGATGCCCAACGACCAGTTCCATGGTTTCGTGCGGCGCGAGGCAGTGGGCGTGGTCGGGGCCATCGTCGCCTGGAACTTCCCGTTGCTGCTGGCTTGCTGGAAGCTCGGCCCGGCCCTGGCTACCGGTTGCACCGTAGTGCTCAAGCCCGCCGACGAAACCCCGCTGAGCGTGCTCAAGCTGGCTGAGCTGGTGGACGAAGCCGGCTACCCGGCTGGCGTGTTCAACGTGGTCACCGGCACCGGCCTGAACGCTGGCGCCGCACTCAGCCGCCACCCCGGCGTGGACAAGCTGACCTTTACCGGCTCCACCGAGGTCGGCAAGCTGATCGGCAAGGCGGCCATGGACAACATGACCCGCGTCACCCTGGAACTCGGCGGCAAGTCGCCGACCATCGTCATGCCCGACGCCAACCTTCAGGAAGCCGCTGCCGGCGCCGCCACGGCGATCTTCTTCAACCAGGGCCAGGTATGCTGCGCCGGGTCCCGCCTGTACGTGCACCGCAAGCACTTCGACAACGTGGTGGCCGACATCGCCGGCATCGCCAACGGCATGAAGCTGGGCAGCGGCCTTGACCCGGCGGTGCAGATGGGCCCGCTGATTTCGGCCAAGCAGCAGGACCGCGTCACCGGCTACATCGAGCTTGGCCGCGAGCTGGGCGCGACCATTGCCTGCGGCGGCGAAGGCTTCGGGCCGGGTTACTTCGTCAAGCCGACGGTGATCGTCGATGTCGACCAGCGCCACCGCCTGGTGCAGGAAGAGATCTTCGGGCCGGTGCTGGTGGCGATGCCGTTCGATGACATCGACGAAGTGATCGGCATGGCCAACGACAACCCCTACGGCCTGGGTGCGAGCATCTGGTCCAACGACCTGGCCGCCGTGCACCGGATGATCCCGCGCATCAAGTCGGGTTCGGTGTGGGTCAACTGCCACAGCGCCCTCGACCCTGCCTTGCCGTTTGGCGGCTACAAGATGTCTGGGGTCGGCCGTGAGATGGGGGCCGCTGCCATCGAGCACTACACCGAGCTGAAGTCGGTGTTGATCAAGCTCTGATCTTCAGCCAGTACCGGCCCTTTCGCGGGTAAACCCGCTCCCACAGGATCACCACAGGCCTGAATACTGTGGGGTCCTTGTAGGAGCAGCCTTGTGCTGCGAAGACGCCGGCACAGGCAACCCGAAAACAACAACAAAAACATGGAGCACACCATGAGGCACAAACTCGCCTGCACATTGGCCCTGCTGTTCGCCGCCCAAGTCACCCAGGCCTACGAGCTGTACAACCACGACGGCACCACCCTCAACGCCGACCTCGAAGCCTTGTTCGGCGCCTTCCACAGCGACGAAAGCTTCAACCTGGCCGGCAACCGCAAACCCGGCAGCACCGCCTGGCAGGAAGGCTACGTCAAGTATGGCCTCAGCGGCAGCCAGGCCCTGGCCGACAGCGGCGCGCTTTACGGCGCCTTCAACCTGCTCAGCTCCGCCACCTGGGGCGATGGCGATGCCGCCGGCCTTACCCTGGGCGACGAGCGCCGCACCGCCATCGAAGACCTGTACCTGGGCTGGCGCTCGGCCAACCTGTTCCCGGCCCTGGGGGAGGACGGCGTGGATATTTCCGGCGGCCGCCAAGTGGTGACCCTGGGCGACGGTTTCCTGATCCAGGGCGATCCGGTGAACCTGGGCAAGGTCGACCTGGGCGCCAACTTCGACCGCGGCGGTGCCTACTACCTGGCCGCACGCAAGGCCTTCGACCGCACAGCCGTGCTGCGCCTGGGCGGCAAGCAAGGCTGGCGCAGCGACCTGATGTGGCTGAAGTCCGACAACCACTACCAGGCCGACACCTCGCTGGCGGTGGCCAACCTGGAACACGTCGCCGACGCCGGCACCGTGGGCCTGAGCTGGATCCGCGGCCTCGACGTGGACCAGCGCTACGCGCAGATCATGGGCCTGGAACACCGCGACGGCATGGACACCACCAGCCTGCGCGGGCGTGGCAACCTGGGGGTGAAAGACCTGGAGCTGGCCGCCGAGTACGTGACCCAGGACAAAACCGGCGGGCGGGAGAACGCCTGGTACCTGGAAGGCAACTGGACCTTCTCCGAACTGCCCTGGTCACCCACCGCCACCTACCGCTACAGCCGCTTTTCCGAAGACTTCGACCCATTGTTCTATGGCTTGAGCCGTGGCTATGGCACCTGGTTCCAGGGTGAGGTGGCAGCCAACTATGCCGGGCCGTTCAACAGCAACAGCCAGGTACATCACGTGGCGTTGAAGGGCAAACCACGGGCCAACCTGACCGTCGGGGCGCTGTACTTCGACTTCGATACGCTGGACACCGACCAGGGCAACCTGGGCGGGCGGGAGCTGGACCTGTATGTGGAATGGATGGTCAATGACCATCTGCTGATCAGCCCGCTGGTAGGGTTCTACAAGCCGGAGCGCAACGCGGCCGATGGCGGCACGCAGTTGGGCGGGCGGGATACCGGGACCTACATGCAGTTGATCGTCGGGACTTTCTTCTGATTCGAAATCCTGGTGCTGCTGCGCAGCCCATCGCGACACAAGGCCGCTCCCACAGGTACAGCGCTGCCCTCAAGGTTTGCGTGAACCTGTGGGAGCGGCCTTGTGTCGCGAAAGGGCCGCAAAGCGGCCCCTGCAATCTCAAGCCAGACCCTGCTCCAACAACCACCGCCGCACCATTCTCTGCTGCTCCCCCGACAGGCCCGACACCACTGCCTCAAGAGGCCGACCAGCCTGCAACTCCCGCACCACCGGCGCCAGCTCCACCCCCTGCAAATGCCACACCCCCAACGGCTGATCCGCCGTCACCACCACTTCCGCCTCATCCACCAGCCCGTCACGCAACACCGGCCGCCGCTCGACCCTCACCGCACTCCAGTCCGTCGCCACGTGCAATGCCTGCATGTCCGGCCACCCCTGCCGCCGTGCCCAGACCGGCTGCCCCACGCGCCCCTGCTCTTGGCCATAGAAATCCCGCCCGATCCGGGCAAAGCGCAAAAACAGCTGTTCGATCCGCTGCTGGTGAAACTGCCGCGCCAACCCTGCCCGCTCGGGCCTGCGCAGCAAGGTATTGATCACCACCGGCGCCTGCAGCGCCGAAGACAGCGACTGGAAGATCCCGTTGCCCGACAGTGGGTCAACGGCCATCGCGGCATCGCCCACGCGTATCCAGTCCTGCCCGACGCACTCACCAGCCAGAATCGCGGTACTGCTGCGAGCATGCACCTCTGCCGACGCCAATGCCCTGGCATCGAACAGCTCGGCCACCAGCGCGCTGTCGGCTCGCCGCGCCGCGCAGTAATCCGCCAACCCGGCCTTGCCCGGCAGCCCGGCGGCGTCCAGGGTGACTTGCCAGTAGCAGCGGCCGTCCTCCAGGCGCGCCATCCACGCCCAGCCATCCGCCAGGCTCTCCACCGCCGATGCGGGCGCCCCGGGGGCGGCCTGCCAGACATTCAGCAAGCTGACCGTCTCCGGCCCGCGCAGGCGATCGGCAGCCAGCGGGGCCTGACGGCCTCGGGCTTCGACCAGGAAATCGGCCTGCAGTACCTGCCCGTCGTCCAGGCGAATACCATGACCGACTTCGCGAACCACCTCGCGCACCCGCCCCTCGACCACGCTCACACCCGCACGCTGAAGGTCGTCGCGCAGCGCCCGGTCAAACCTTTGCCGATCCAGCAGAAATTCCTGGTTCAGGTGCAGCTGCTGGCCATTCCAGTGCACTTGCCGAGTCGCCGGCATTGCCGCCTGGCGCAACGCCCCGCCAAGGCCGGCGTGGCGCAGACCCTCCAGCACCCGCTGCGAAACCCCTTCGACCGCCGCAAACCGGCGCCATTCGGACACCACCGTCACCGCATAGCCCAGCCGCCGCAGGCCAATGGCCGTGGCCGCACCCGCAGGGCCTGCCCCCAGCACCACAATGCGTGGTTCAGCCATGGCCGGCACCTCGTCGCTCAGGGCCGGCAAACGCCGCGTGGTGGCGCAACCAGTCATGAACCTGCGGGTGGTCCATGCCCGGCTGATCACGCAGCAACGCAGCCACCCTGCCACTCAGGGCCGCACAGCCCAGGCTCGCGCCCGCCCTGCCGCCCACGCCCACATAACCGCCAAAGTCCGCCTGCCGGGTACCCAGCCAGGACCACTGGCCCGGCGCACAGCGGGCATCGCCGGTAACCCGGATCACCCCGGGGTAGCTGGCCGGATACACCGGCCCGCCCTGGGCCGGGCTGGAGGCGCACAACAGCACACCCGCGGCCAAAGCCTCGGCGCAGGCCTGGTGCAGCACAGGCCGGTCCTGCTGCAGGCCAAGGCTGAGGTTGACCAGCGTAGCCCCCGCCTCCACCAGCCACAGCAGCGCGGCCGCCACCTGCAGGGCACTGGTGCTGGCCTGGGCGCCGAAAACCTGGGCCAGCAGCACGGGCACCGGCCCGGCCTCCCGCTGCAAGCCGGCGAGCACGGCGCTACCGTGCCCAAGCTGGTCGGGCAGCAGGTCACCTTCGCGCAACCGGCCGTCCTCCAGCCAGAAGCGGCGCGCGCCCAGCAAGGCACTGGCCTGCTCCGGCGAGCAACCACTGTCGATGACGCCAACGCGCAAGTCAGTGCCCATGCTTGATTACCTCCTCGGGCAACACCTGCAACTGGCCATCGTGCAGCTGCAGGTGCAGGTCGGCATCGGCCAGGGTCGAAGCACGATGGCTGATCAGGATGCGCGTGCGGCCGGCGAACAGCTGGTCGATGGCCGCGATCACCTCGCGCTCGGTGGCTTCGTCCACCGCCGATGTAGCCTCGTCCAGCACCAGGATCGCCGGCGTCTGCAACACCGCGCGGGCGATGGCAATGCGTTGTTTCTGCCCGCCCGACAACTGCTGGCCACGCTCACCCAGCAGGCCGTCCAGGCCCAGCGGCAGGCTGTCGACCAGGCTGTCCAGCCGCGCCAGGCGCACTACCCGTTCCAGTTCCTCACGGCTTGCCTCGGGCACGCCGTAGGCCAGGTTTTGTGCCAGGGTGCCGCGGAACAGCACGATATCCTGGCTGACCACCGCAATGCGCCGACGCAGGGCGGCCAGGTCCAGCTCGCGCAAGTCGGTGCCATCCAGCAGGATGCGCCCGGCGTCCGGGTCATAGAAGCGCTGCAGCAGGTCGATCAGGGTCGACTTGCCCACCCCCGAAGCACCGCTGATGGCCACCTTCAGGCCACCCGGCACGCACACCTGCACGTTGTTCAGGACCGCGCCCTGGCGCCCTTCATGGGCAAAGCTCACCCCTTCCAGACGCAATTCGCCCGGGCCATCGGGCAGGGGCTGAGGGTTGGCTGCCGGACGCACGGCGACGGCCTCCTGCTTCAGTTCCATCACCCGCCCCAGGCTTACCGCCATGCGCTGCACCGCCACGTACAGGCCCAGCAGGCTCTGCACTGGCCCTACCGCCATGCCCATGTAGGTGGAAAAGGCGATCAGCGCCCCTAGTTGCCAGGTGCCCTGGATCACCCACCAGCCGCCAACCAGAAACGCGCAGGCGCGGCACCATGAGGTCAGCGTGCCGGGAATGGCCTGGGTGAAGAACTCGGTCACCTGCACCTTCAGCAACTGGCGCATGTAGCCCTGGCCCAACTGGTCCAGGCGCCCCGCCTCGCGGCCCTGCTGGCCGGCGGCCTGGATGAACTTCATCGCCGGCAGGGTTTCGACCAGGAACGACGACACATCCGCCGAGCGTTCGCGCAGGTTGCGTACTTCGCGCTCCACCTTGCGCCGCATCCAGCGCAGCCACAGCACTTCGATCGGCACCAGCAGCGCCAGCAGCAGCGACAGTTGCCACGACAGCATCAGCATCAGCACCACCGCGCCCACCAGGCCGATCGCCGCCGACACCGCCGAAAACAGCGAATCCACGGCAAAGCGCTGGATTTCCGCCACATCGCCATCCAGCCGCGAAAGGATGTCGCCGATGCGCCGCCGCCCATAGAACGTTGGCGACAGCTGCTGCAGGTGGCGGTAAAGGTCATCGCGCAGGGCAAACAGGATGCGCCCCGACAAGCGCGTGTGCAGGTAGCGGTTTACCCCGGCCAGCACGGTACCCAGCAGGCCCGCGCCGATCATGATCGCGGCCATGTGCCAGAGGGTCTGGTAGTCCTTGGCCAGCA
Source organism: Pseudomonas pudica (assembly GCF_015680405.1). Taxonomy (GTDB): domain Bacteria; phylum Pseudomonadota; class Gammaproteobacteria; order Pseudomonadales; family Pseudomonadaceae; genus Aquipseudomonas; species Aquipseudomonas pudica. Next base: position 57,008 of record NZ_JADLJS010000026.1, on the reverse strand, counting down.
GCCCCTCGTCGATCAGCGTCTTGACCAGCCAGGGTTGCGCCAGCGCCAGCAACGAGGCGCCCAGCGACAAGCCAAGCAACAGGCCGATGGCGCGTCGATGGGGGCGCACGAAACCATACAGCCAGGCCAACGCCTGGCGCATGAGCACAGGGTCGCTGGATTCCACCAGCCGGGCGAACAGGCCGCCCACGTCAGCCGCGCAACTGCTTGAGCTTGCGGTACAGCGTCGCCCGGCTGATACCCAGCGCCTCGGCCGCCGCGGACACGTTGCCCTGATGGCGCGCCAAGGCGCCACGGATCAGCTCCAGTTCGTTGTCCTTGAGGCTGCCGGAAGGTGCCGTGCCACTGGCCAGGTCGTCCAGCAGGCAGTCGGTGAGGTGGTCGAGGGTCAGCACCTGCTCGCCGTCCTCGCGCATGGCCAGCGCGGTGCGCACGACCATTTCCAGCTGACGGATGTTGCCCGGCCAGTCGAAGCCTTCGAGCAGCGCGGTCAGGGCAGGGTCCAGCGTCACGCCCCGGGCATCTGACTTGTCCAGCAGCCCCTGGATTATCGCCGCCAGGTCATCACGCTCGCGCAGTGCCGGCAGGCGCAGCGACACGCCGTTGACCCGGTAGTAAAGGTCTTCGCGGAAGTGCTGCTCCTGCACCAGGCGCTTGAGGTCGCGGTGGGTGGCACAGATCAATGCCACGTCGATTTCCTGCTCGTCGCCCGCCCCCAGCGGGGCCACTCGCCGTTCCTGCAGTACCCGCAACAAGCGCGCCTGCAGTGCTAGCGGCATGTCGCCGATTTCGTCGAGGAACAGCGTGCCGCCATGGGCCTGCATCAGCCGGCCGACCATGCCGCCCCGGCGCGAACCGGTGAACGCGCCTTCACGGTAGCCGAACAGTTCGGACTCGATCAGCCCTTCGGGGATGGCCGCGCAGTTGACGGCCACGAACGGTTTGTCGGCACGCGGGCTGGCCTGATGCAGAGCCCGGGCGACGACCTCCTTGCCGGTACCGGTCTCGCCCAGCAACAGCACCGGCAGGCCATTGCCCAGTCCCTGGCGGGCCATGCGCAGGTTGCGCGCCAGGCGCGGGTCGCCACCGGCCAGGGCGTCGAGGGCTGGCGACTGCTTGCCCGGCGCCGGCTTGCTCACCGGCGTGCTGCCGTTGACCCGGCCATGGCGCGGCAGCTGCAGGGCGCGGAAGTAGAACTCGCCCTTGGCCGTTTGCACGCTGCTCACCCCGCCCTGCCACAGGCGGGCGATGAAGGCCGGTGACCGTTCACCCAGCAGGTCGCTGCTGCGCCGGCCCAACAGCTCATGGCGCGGCACCTGCAACAGCTGGCAGGCACTGTCGTTGGCAGCCAGCACCTCGCCGTCCAGGCTCAGCGCCAGCAGGCCATGCCAGGCACTGTTGAGGTATTGCGGGCGGCTATGGAAGGCCAGCACCAATTGCTCTGGGTGGCACAGGCCGAACATGCGGCTTTCGATGTTGCCGGCCGCCAGCATCAGCGTCGACAGGCTGTCCTGTGGTTGCGCCATCACCCCTTCACGGGTGATGTCGAGCACGCCGATCACCTCGCCGCGCGGGTCGCGCAGGGGTACCGAAGTGCAGGAGAACGGGCTGAGGCGGTCGAGGTAATGTTCGCCGCAGTTGATCAAGGTCGGTCGGCCTTCTACCACTGCCGTGCCGATGGCGTTGGTGCCGCGCAATGACTCGCTCCAGCAACTGCCCGGGTGCAGGTCACGCAGGCCCTCGCGTTGCAGCACGTGCTTCTGCCCTTCTATGGCCAGCACGTTGGCCTGGGCGTCGCCGAGGATGACGATGCCGGCCTTGCCCTGGCGCGCGACCAGGTAGTCCAGTTCGGGGGTAACGGCGTCGACCAGCAGGCGATTGCGCTCCAGCAGCATGCGCAGGTCGTGGCCCTGCTCCAGGCCCAGGCCGACCTGCTCGCCCTGCAGGCAATCCAGGCCATGGCCCAGGCTGCGGCGCCAGGAGGCATCGATCTCGTCGCGCAGCATGCCCAGTGGCAGCTCGCCTTCGCTGGCCAGCCTGAGGCGGGCCTGGCGGGATTCGTGCAGCGGGTCGTGGGCGTTTGTTATTAGTTGTCGCGCCATTTTCTACTCCGGCTGTGCCCCGCCAAGGTGGCGGGGAACGGGCTTGGGAATTTTCCGCAGTTTGCGGGAGAAATCCCTGGCCGTCATCAGGCTGCGGTAGAAGGTGGCATATGGTGACGTTTACGTAAAGGGACACGCAGGAGCGCCGCCTTGCTCAAGATCTGGAAGCTTGCGCAATATTTGTGGGAGCGGGCGCGCCCGCGAAGAGGCCCACGAGGTCAATCACAGCTGCCGCTTGATTTCAACAAAGCCCAGGTACCCGCCAGACACCCGGCACCGCCCCATTCGCGGGTAAACCCGCTCCCACAGGGCCGGCGTCGCACTTGAGATCACACGGTACCTGTGGGAGCGGGCATGCCCGCGAACACCGGCAAAGCCGGTGCCATCCACCGCGTCGTCTGCTTCGCGGGCGGGCCCGCTCCCACAGGTACTGCGCTGGCTTTGAGTTGGCGCTGAACCTGTGGGAGCGGGTTCACCCGCGAAGAGGCCCTCAAGCTCAATCACGGCTGCCGCTTGATTTCAACAAAGCCCAGGTGCCCGCCAGACACCCGGCACCGGCCCATTTGCGGGTAAACCCCACAGGGATGGCGTCGCACTTGAGATCACGCGGTCCCTGTGGGAGCGGGCAAGCCCGCGAACACCGGCAAAGCCGGTGCCATCCACCGCGTCGTCTGCTTCGCGGGCGGGCCCGCTCCCACAGGGACAGCGCGGGCTTCGAGTTGAAGCTGTACCTGTGGGAGCGGGTTCACCCGCGCAGAGGCCCTCGTAGCCAATCACGGCTGCTGATTCTGGCTCAGGTACTTGTCCACCGTAGCCTGCCCTTCCCCCGCATCCCCCGCCACCTGCCACAGCCGCCGTTCAATCCCCTGCGCCAGCAGATGCCCCACCGCCGCCTCGATCGCCGACAGCACGCACAGCTGCGCCGGTTCGTTGGTGGTGTACCCCACCTCGGCCTCGAGCAGCTTCTTGAACTCGATGAACTTGAACACCCCGGCACTGCGCCCGACCGAGTAGATGGTCTTGCTGGTCATCACATTGGCCAGCACCTGCCCGGTGCGCACGTCCACCGCACGCAGGTTAACGGTCACCTGGTCGACGCGGTACTCGCGGGAGATGTCTATACCCAGGTAACGAGCACCCTCGCCGCCGCTGCGCACGTTGGTGTCGTAGGCGATGATACCGCCCTCCAGCATCAGGTTGGCGGCCTGCAGCGGAGGCAGCTCGCCCATGATGTTTTCCGGTACATCAGGCTTTTTCTGCGAAGCACGGATGATCTTGCGCTCGGTCAACAGGTTCTGCAGGCCTTCACGCTCCAGTACCACGAACCAGCCGCTGGCGTTCAGGGCGTCCATCAGCATGCTTGCCGCGCCCTGGGTGACGCTGGTGGAGAACGAGCTGGCCGGGGTCGGCTTGTACTGCCCGGTCTGGTCGCGGAAGCCGTACACCACCGCCATCAACCGGCCCTTGGGCCGTGGCATGTTGATCAGGTCGTAGTAGGTCGAGGCCCGGGGGGTCAGGGTCGGGGTTTCCGAGTCCTGTTCGGCGGGCATCGGTTCGCGCAGGCCACAACCGTGCAGGCCCAGGGCCGTGAGAATCAGCAGTGTGCTCAGCAGACGTTTCATGGTGTTCTCTCCCCAACAAATAGCCCTTCCCCCTCAAGGGTTCAGGCCGCTGACCTCAATGATCGAGATTTCTCCTGTGGCGCGATCGGTGACCTTGATGCTCAAGGCCCCGGAATCGTCGATGACGTCGATGAGAAACGCATCGGTCGCCATGCTGCCGGTGTTGCCGTTACTGATGTTGTCCAGCAACTGCGACAACATCCGCGACTCCAGCTGGTTGCTGAAGCGCTCCAGGGCCGTGGTGCCGGCAAAGGCCGAGGAGCGGTCCTTGAGGTCGGGGTCGTCGTGGTCGTTCTGCGCCTGGGCGTTGTTCAGCAACCAGGTGCCATTGAGCGGGTTGCCGCCAAAGGCCGGGTTGACCGGGGTGTACACCAGCTCGGTGGCCTGGGCGGCACATGCGCTGGCAAACAGGCAGGCGGCGATGCAACGGGGTATGTGGTACTTCATAGCTCGTCCCTCTCCAGATCGGTGGTGTCCTGCAGCAGGCGTTGCAACTTGCGTTGGATGATTTGCTGCTTGACCAGGTCGGCTGCTGCAACGGCCTCGTCCTTGAGCTCGGTGGTGTTCGGTGGCAGAAAGCGGCGGTACACCACCTCACGCTCGAATTCCACGGTGACCAGGCTGCCCCAGCGGGCATCCGGGCGTTCGCGCACCACCAGGTTGAAATCCAGCCGGCTGGTGGCGCGCAGGCGGTCGGCGAAGTAGTAATAAAAGTCGTGGCCGATGTGCGAGATGGTGTTGTCGACGATGAAACCTTGCATCTCGTCCTCGTCCCCTGCCCTGGCCGAGGTGGCCAGCACTGCCACCAGCAGCAGGCCCAGGCACAGCGCGGCCAGGCGGCTCATGGCGTGTCTCCCGGGCCGGCATGGGTCTGCACGCCACCGGCACCTTCGGCAAAGGCCTGCTCGGCGACGAACTGCCAGTCGCTGTAGTTCTCCAACCCGTCGAAACCGCTCCATTCGGCGCTGAAGCCACTGCGCTTGAACGGGGTGGCGTCCGAGCGGCTGTGCACGCCGGTGATGCGGCCATCGATCGAGCGCAGCAGGCCCCAATCGTCACTGTTGGTGATGGGGTCGGGGTACAGCCGGCGAATGTGCCGCCTGGCCTGCGGGAAGCGGTTGTCCTGCAGCAGGTCGGCCAGCTCCTGGGGATACTGGGCCAGCCCCGGCGAGGCGCGGTAGTAGCTGCGCAGGGCCTGGGCATATTGGCTGCCCACCCACAACAGTTGGCGTTCGCGGTCACGCTGGGCAGCACTGGCCCAGAGCGTGCCGGTGGCGGCCAGGGCCACGCTGCTGACCGCAATCAGCAGCAACACGCCCAGGTAGGTGAAGCCGGCGTCGGCCTTACCATTCCGCGAACAGGCTGCCATCGCGCGCCCTCCCTGTGGCACCGCTCTTGATATCGGCCACGCCGCCGGCCACGCCTTCGGGCGGTGGCACCAGCTGCCAGGCATCGCTGCGCTCGGTGATCGGGTCTATCGGGGTGTTGCGCAGGTAGCGCTGCTCCACCAGTTGCTCCAGCGAGTCGGGGTAGTGGCCGGTGTCGCCGTAGTAATGGTCCAGCGCCTCGCGCAACACCGCCAGGCTCTGGCGCAGGGTGGCTTCGCGGGAGCTTTCCAGGCTGTTGAAGTAGCGCGGCATGGCGATGGTCATCAGCGTGGCGATGATCGCCAGCACCACCAGCAGTTCGATCAGGGTGAAGCCTTTGCTGCGTTTCATGGCTGTCACCATTGCCCGTAGGGGATGTTGTTCAGGCCTTTGCCGCGGGCCTTGGAATACACGTCGAACACGTCTTCGCCTTCGCGCGGGTTGTCGGGGCTGCTGTCGTAGGCGCGCAGCCCCCACCCGCCTTCGTCCTCACCCTTGGCCGCCACCAGCGGGTCGTGCGGGATGCGCCGCAGGAAGTAGAACTTGGCGCCCTTGGCACTGCGCACATCGCGCACGCCGTCGACCAGCACCTGCAGGTTCGGCGGGTAGCCACTGGCGTCCAGGCGCTTCTCGATGTAGCCGGCATCGAACGCGCGCTTGTAGGCGTCGATGGCATCGCGGATCTGGTACAGCGCCTCGCGCAGCTGCTGCTCCTTGCCGCGGCGCACCACGGTTTCGGTCAACGGTGCGGCCATGCTGGCAAGCATCCCGAGCAGTGCCAGGGTCAGCACCACCTCGATCAGGCTGAAGCCCTGCATGCGGCGCTGCGCGATCATGGCCGCGGGCTCCCTTTGGCCGGGGCGATCGCCATCTGGCTTTCCACCACCGGAGCGTCGGTGGCCGGGGCATTGCCAGGCACATCTGCCGGCGGCAACGGCGCCATCTGCCGCACCTGCATGGCCGACTCGGTGCCGGTGGCGAACTCCATGTCCGACGGGCTCTGGTACGGCAGGTTGCGCACGATGCGCGGGGTGATCGCCAGCACCAGCTCCGACTTGCTCATGTCGTCCTTGTTGCTGCCGAACAGCCGCCCCAGGCCGGGGATGTCGCCAAGGCCCGGGATCTTGTTGCCGCTGGCGTTGTGGTCGTTGCGCACCAGGCCGGCCAGCACCTGGGTTTCGCCATCGTGCAGGCGCAGGGTGGTCTGGGCGTTGCGGGTGTCGACCTGGACCGGGATGGTGCCCTGACGCGTGGCCTCCAGCGGGGTGGCGTTGCTCACCTCCAGGGCTACCTTGATCGCCACCTCGTTGTTCAGGTGCACGGTGGGCTGCACTTCAAGCTTCAGGCCGACGTCCAGGTAGGTGACGCTTTCGGTGATCACCGGGCCCTGGGTGGACGGCACCGAGGTGGCGCTGATGATCGGCACCCGCTGGCCGATGTGGATGCGTGCCTGCTCACGGTTGCTGACGCGGATCACCGGGCTGGCCAGGGTGTTGATGTCCTTGTCCTGGGCGTTGATCTTGGCCTGCGGCGCCGGCGCGATGCTGATGCGGCTGGAGTCGATGCCCTTGAGCTGGTCGAGCACGCTCACCGGCTGGCCGTCGGAGCTCAGCACACCGAAGGTGTTCGGCCATTGCAGGCCGAGGTCGAGGATGCGCGAGGTGGCCACTTCCATCACCTCCACTTCCAGCACCACCTCGGGGTTGGACTGGTCCTGCGACTGCAGCAGCTTCTCGGCCATGCGCACGGCATCGGGGGTGTCGCGCATGGTCAAGGTGTTGAGGCGTTCGTCGACGAACACGTCGCGCGTCTTGAGCATGGTCTTGACCATGTTCAGCGCGGTGTTGGAGTCGATGCTGGTCAGGTAGAAGGTGCGCATGACCAGTTCCTGGTAGTCCTTGGTCTTCTGTGGCGAGTCGGGGTAGATCATCAGGGTGTTTTCGTTGACGATCTTCTGCCGCAGCTGGTTCTGCTCCAGCAGCAGTGCCACGGCGTCCTCGATGCGCAACTCGCGCACGAAGATGGTGGCCTTCATGTCCGGGCGCATGTCCTTGTCGAAGATGAAGTTGATGCCGGCGACCTGGGACAGCACCTCAAAGATGGTCTTCAGGTTGGCATCGCGAAACTCCAGGGTCACCGGCCGCTCCAGCTTGCTGCGCAGCTGCGGGAACGGTTGCGCGGTGCGCGCCTGCACGTTCTCGATGTCGCTGCGCAGGGCAATGCCCTTCTGGTTCTGCGGGTCCAGGCGCAGCACTTCGCGCATGTAGCGCTCGGCACCGAACAGGTCACCCTGGCGCAGCGCCGCCTGGCCCAGCGCCACGCGCTCGTCGAGGGTACGGATCAGCTCCAGCTGGCGGATACCTTCCTGGGCGCGGCGGTTGTTCGGCTCCAGGGTCAGCACACGGCCATAGCCCATGCGGGCGCCTGCGAAGTCGTGACGGATGCGGTCGGCGTCGGCCTGGGTCAGCAGCGCCTCGACCGCGGCCTGGCGGCTGTGGGCCAGGGCGATGTTCAGTTCGGTGTCACGCGGGTCCTCGCGCAGGGCTTCTTCCAGGCGGGCAATGCCGGCTTCGTACTGGCCCTCCTTCATCAGCCGGTCGCTGTCCTTGCGTACCGCGCTGGAGCCGCAGCCGGCAATGGCCACGCACAGCGCCACTAGCAGGAACGGAGCCGGTTTGCACAGCTTTGACGACTTCATGGTGCGCTCCCTACAGACAAAGTCTGCGACTGATGCAAAGGCAGGTAGACCAGATGCAGCTCGCTGGCCGATACCCGTTCGAGGCGGTAGGTGTCTTCGATCACGTCGCCCTGGCGCACGACGTAGAGTTTTTCTCCGCTCTGCAGAAAGATCTGCAGGTCGTCGCGGTCGCCGATGCGGCCAATGAACTGGAATGGCAGAGCCGGGGCGGTCGGGGCTGAGGGGGCGACCGGGGCGGCGTTCACGGGTTGTTCGGTGACGGTGGCAAGGGCCTGGGGTCTGGTCCATTGCTGGGTTGGGAAGAGATCACCAGAGGCCTGTTCCGGCCTATTCGCGGGTGAACCCGCTCCCACAGGGGACGGGGACGCAGCCGAATCCTTTGTGGGAGCGGGCGCGCCCGCGAAGGGGGCCACGCCGTCTTCCTGGCCAAACCAGTGGCCCGGGGCCCAGGCCAGCGCCGCGCTCACGCCGAGGAAGCCAACCCAGATGACAGCACGTTGTGTGTTCATCACGACCTCGACAGGTAAAGGGTCATGCGCAGGCGGGCGTTGAGCTCGCTGTCGCCAATGCGTTTGCGTTGCAGCTCCAGGTCTTCCAGTACCAGGGTCGGCAACTGCTTGAGCAGGCCCTTGAGGAAGCCACGAATCTGCGGGTAGCTGCCGCGCACCGGCAGCACGATCTGGTAACGCGCCAGTTGCGTCCTGGGGTCGATGCCCAGGGCGTATTCGCCACGCGCGAGGCTGATGTGCTCGGCGCTGGCCAGGTGGTACAAGCGCTCGATCAGCGCACTGGCCTGGGGCTGCCCCGGCAGTTGCTGGCGCAGGCTGTCGAGGGCCTGCTGCTCGGGTTTGATGGCGATCTTCAGCTCGCCACGCCTGACCCGCTCGACCTGCACGCTGGCGTCCGCTTCGGCGGCGCGCAGCTCGCGCAGGTTCTGCCATTGCGGCAACACCCCGACGCACAGCACGCCCACGGCCAGCAGGCCCACCGCAACTGCAGCCAGGCCGACCGGGCCGATGCGACGCAGACGTTCCTGGAGGATCAGGCTGTTCAGCGATTCACGGGCGCGCATGGCCGGTCTCCCAGGTGGCGGTGAGGGTGAAGCGCACCGGGTGCTCGGGCTGGGCGGCCAGCACCTCGTGGTTGAGCAGCGACACATCGCTGAGCTCGGCACTGCCTTCCAGGCGCTGGTGGTACTGCAACATCGCTTCCAGGTTGCGCGCCTCGGCGGTAATGCGCAGCTGGCCTTTGCGCGCGTCAGGGGCCAGGCTGAGCAGGGCCACGTCGTCCTGTGGCTGCGCTTCGAGCATGGCGAACAGCTGCTGCCAGGGCCGTTGCAGCTGCTGCGACACGCTTTGCATCTGCGCCAGGCGCTCGGCCTGTTCGCGACTGGCGGCGCTGCTCAGCAGTGCGACAGTGGCTGGGCGACGGCCCAGTTGCTGCTCCAGGCGGTGCACGCTGGCCTCCACTTCGACCTGCTCGGCCTGCAAGCTTTGTTGCACCAGCACCAGGCCGGCGACCATGGCACTCGCCACGGCCAGCAGCGACCAGGCCAACGGGCTGCTGCGCCGGGGCTGGAATTCCAGGTCGAGACGGCGCATGTCAGGCCACCGCCCGCCACATGGCGCAAAGCGGGTCAACATCGCTGGCCGGCTGGCACAGCTGCACCGCCGCCAGTTGCGGCACCTCGCCCCGGCCCGGGGCATGCAGGTAGACCCGTGGCAGGTGCTCACCGTACAGCTCGCAGGTGCGCTCGATTAGTGCTTGCAGGGCCTGGTCGCTATCGGCGCAGCCTTGCGCCAGCACTTGCTGCCAGGCCCCTCCGGCGGCCAGCAGCAGCACACTGCGGCGCGGTTCGGCCAGGACGAACAGGAAGTCACCCTGCTCCAGCTGTGCCGAACAGCGGTTGTAGGCGGCCATCAGGTACGGCTGCACCGAGCGCAGGCTCAGGTGGCTTTCCCGGCCCAGCGCCTGCAGCCGCTGCAGCAAGGCTTCGGGCAGCGCCGTGGCGATGCGCGCGGCACCTGCCGGCTCGGGCGACAGCACGATGCGCCAGTCGTCCAGCGGCTGCCCGTAGAGGTTTTCGAAACAGGCCCGGGCGTAGGCGTCCAGCTCGCGCGGGTGGCTGATGGCATCACTCCAGGGCACCAGGCAGAAGCGGCTGTAGCGGGCCGACAGCAGTACCCGCAACTGGGCACCGCGCACAGCATGCTCGGCCAGCAGCGTGGCCAGGGCGTCGGCGGCGGCCTCCCAGGCCGGCTGGGTGGCATCGCAGGTAAAGTCGCGGCTGCCCAGCCATTGGTGGTGATTGGCGTGCCAGCTACCCAGGCCCACACCTTCGGCACCGAGTACGGCGCTGTATCTGTAAGCGCCACGATCAGATGAATGTGACACGGTTGATCTCCTCGAGAGTGGTACGGCCATCCCGGACCAGATCCAGGGCCGAGGCCCGCAGCAGGCGCAGGCCGCGCTGGCAGGCGAGGTTCTTGATTTGCGACAGGGGGCGGCGCTCGACGATCATCTGCCGCAGGTCGTCGTCCAGGTGCAGCAGTTCGGCGATGGCACTGCGGCCGCGGTAGCCACTGCCGCGGCACTGACCGCAACCCTGGGCGCGGACGAACTTCCAGCCGGCCACGCCCTCACGGGTCAGGCCTGCGCCGTACAGGGTGTCGTCGTCCACTTCGCACGGCGTGGCGCAGTGCGGGCAGGCCAGGCGGATCAGGCGCTGGGCCAGCACCGCATTGAGCGCGGAGACGAAGCTGTAGGGGTCGACCTGCATCTGGCTGAAGCGGCCGATCACATCGAATACGTTGTTGGCGTGGATGGTGGTGAACACCAGGTGGCCGGTGAGCGCCGACTGCACGGCAATCTGCGCGGTGTCCGGATCGCGGATTTCGCCGACCAGGATCTTGTCCGGGTCGTGGCGCAGGATCGAGCGCAGGCCGCGGGCGAACGTCAGGCCCTTCTTCTCGTTGACCGGGATCTGCAGCACGCCGGGCAGCTGGTATTCGACCGGGTCCTCGATGGTGATGATCTTGTCCACGCCGTGGTTGATCTCGCTGATCATGGCGTAGAGGGTGGTGGTCTTGCCGCTGCCGGTGGGGCCGGTGACCAGGATCATGCCGTACGGTTCGGCAGCCAGCCGGCGCAGGGCGCGCAGGGTTTCCTCGGCAAAGCCCAGGGCCTGCAGCTGCACGCCGCTGACCCGGTCGGACAAGTCCTGCTTGTCGAGCACCCGCAGCACCGCGTCTTCGCCGAAGATGCTGGGCATGATCGATACCCGGAAGTCGATTTGCCGGTCGCCCACGGCAACCTTGAAACGGCCGTCCTGGGGCACGCGTTTTTCGCCGATGTCCAACTCGGCCATCACTTTGATGCGCGAGATCACCTGGTCGGCGAAGGCGCTGCCGCTGGCCTTGCCGGCGCCGTTTAGCACACCGTCGATGCGGTACTTGATGGTCAGGCCCTGGCCGGTCATGCCCAGGTGGATGTCGCTGGCGTGCAGCTTGAGGGCGTCGTACAGGGTAGAGTTGACCAGCTTGACCACGCGGCTCTGGTCTTCGCTGATGCTGGCCAGCGACAGGCGCTGCAGCGGGTCGCTTTCGCTGCTGGTTTCGGCGTCGTGGTCAAGAGCGTCCACGGCGTGGAAGCTTTCTTCGTGGCGGGCCAGGAAGGTGGCCAGGTCTGCGGCATGGGCCAGGTACAGCGGTGCGCCTTGCAGCACATCGTCGATCCAGGCCAGGCGGGCGTGGTCGAAGGGATCGGCGAACACGCCCAGCAGTTGGCCGCCCTGCTCGATCAGCACGAATTCACGCTTCAGGCACATCGCCAGGCTGACCTTGTCGAAGCGTGGGGTGCTGGCCAGCAGGGTATGGCTGCCCAGCACCGGATAATGCAGGGTCAGGCCCAGGCGCTGGGTGAAGATGTCGGGGGTGTCGCAGGCCAGCTGTTCCAGGCGGGTGAGCAGGCGTTCGTCGCTGCTTTGCAGGCGGGCCTGGGCCAACAGGTCGCGGGGGTAGGCAGAATATGCTTTTACCTGTGCCGGCCCTTTAGCGGGTAAACCCGCCCCCACAGGATTTTCGATATCTTCAGGATTGCAGTGCCCCTGTGGGAGCGGGTGTACCCGCGAAGAGGCCGGTGCAGGCGGTAGAGCGTCCTGGGTTGCATCGAATGCTTCTGGCATGGCCTGCGACTCCGCTCAGGGGCGCGTCGCAGGTTGGCTCGGCCAAGGGTGCGGGCGCCGCTATTCCCCTGTGAGCAGTTGATCGTCGTCGGGCCCTGGAGGCTTGGCGCCGTTACGGCGGCGGTCGGCCAAAACCCAGCTTCCATCGTACAACTGCAGGGGGAACGATTCGTTCCTGTTCTGGCGTCGTTCGACGAACCCTTCAGCCGGGTTGTCCGTGGCCCTGCGCCGGCGCTCGATGCCCATCAGGTCGAAGATCGCACGGGCCAGTTCCACCAACGGGAACGGCTTGAACAGGACATGGCTCACACCCAGTTCGGCGGCCCGCTCACGCACCTCGACGGTGGGGTGGGCGGTAATCAGCACGAAGTGGCACTGCCTGTTCCTGCGTACGGTCTCCAGAACCTGAAACCCCTCCATGTCGGGCAAGCGGTAATCCAGCACGATCACTTGCGGTGCCAGGCTTGCAGCCTGCTCGATACCACTGGCACCGTCGTGGGCAACATGAACTTCCAGGCCTTGCGCCTGCAGGTACGCCTGCAGGTTCTGCGCAAGAGTCTGTTCGTCATCGACTACCAATACTCTGTTCACCAAGGTCGACTCCCAAGAACTGCCCGGTAACCCGGTCTGCGAAGTGCGCCCCTGTACAGGCTTGAGCAGGCTTCGTGCCAGGCGTGAATAGTCATGCTGAATAACCGTAACTCATTGATTTTGCAGGGGCGCCGATCACCACCCGCAACGCGGCAAACAGGCGCACCGGCCCCGTTCCCCACATGCGGGGAAACTGATGGCACACTGCCACTTCGTTATTCCCCAGCATTGGGGAAACGCCATCAGGGGCCTCAGTTGGCGATCTCAACGGTAGCGGACGCACGCAAACGTTGGCGCACGGCCTGGCGCGCCTGCGCCTCCCGCTGCCCGATGAGCGCGGCCCTGGCCAGCGCCAGGCCCTGTTCGCGTATGACCGAAGAGTCGTCACTTTGTTGCTGCACTCCTTGCAGTTTTCGCGAATTGGCATCATAGAATGCCTCCACTTCGGCCTGGCTGGGCGCGGCCACCGCGCTGAGCTGGGCATACACCTGCTGCGCGGCCAGCTCGCGCCGGGTGTACTCATTGTACTGTGCCCTATCGAAACCCGCTTCCGCCAGCCGCCGCTCAAAAATTGCCGGGCTGCCAAGCGCGGCCTCGACCTCGCCCACATGCGCCGATACCTGCTCATCGCTGACGGCTATGCCGCGGCGCTGGGCCTCCTGCCACAACAGCTCCTTGTCGATCAGCTCATCCAGGGCCTGGTCGCGCAGACGCTGATACAGGTTGGGGTTGCGGATACTGGCTACCGCGCGGCCCTGGGCGTCCAGGTATTCGCTGAAATAGCGCTCCAGGCGCATCGTCTCGATCTCCACACCGTTGACCCGCGCCACCGGCATGTCAGCCCAGGCTGCCTTGGCCAGCACCTGCAACAGGCACAACAACAGAACACGCATGGCAACCTCCGCTCAAGGGTTTTCCGGCAGTGGCCGGTACGGGGTGACTGCGGTAAAGCGCGGCCCGGGCAGGGCCACCGCCACCACATGGGCACCGGCCATGCCTTGCCGGCGACCTGGGCCGAAGCCCAAGGCCGGAGTCAGGCCGGTGGACACATCATGCAGGCCTTCCAGCGCGACAATCAGCTGCTCGCGGCTGGTGTCACGGCCAGTCTGCTTCAACGCTTCGCTCAACAGGCGCAGGGCGCACAGTGTGTTGACCTGCAACGACGCCTGGCGTGGGTCGAGGCCCTGGCGCTGCTGCAGGCCGGCCAGGGTCGCCAGGCCCTGTTCGGTCCAGTCCTCGGGCACGTACGGATAAGCCAGGAACACCCGTTGCGACCAAACCTCGGGCAAGCGCGCCACGGCGCCGGCCACCTGGCTGGAGGCGGCGAACAGGTATGGCTGGCGGCCGGCTGACTGCAGTGCCGAAGCCAGTTCGGCAAAGGCCTGGGCACGGCCGAGGAAGACAATGCCCCGCCCGTCCACGGGCTGGCCAGCAAAGGCCTGGGCCGCCGGTGGTACCCAGCCCTGCTGCTGCAAGCGTTCGCGCACCTGCTCGGCCAACGCCGCTTGTTCACTGCCGGCATACACCACACGCAGGTCGCCCGCTGCCAGGCCCAGCGCCGCGCGGGCGTGGCCGGCCAGGCTGAGCAATTGCGCGGGCAAGCCGGGCAACGGGTCGAAAATCTGTGGGCTGCCACCGCTGCGTGGGGTGCTGCCGATCAGCGGTACATTGTGTGGTGCCAGCAAGGTTGCCAGGCGCTGGTCGAGCATGGGTGCCAATGGCGCGATCAGGGCGAACACTCGCTCCTGCTCCAGCAACTGCTGCAGCGCCCGCTCGGCGCTGACCGGGTCGGGGCCCGGGTCGAGCACCACCAGTTCCAGGCGTCGCCCATGGATGCCACCTTGCTGGTTGAGTTGCGTCAGGCCGTCTTCCAGCACAGCACGCACCACCTGGCCGGCCTTGGCCAGCGGGCCGGATGCCGGCAGCAGGGTGCCCAAACGCAGCACGCCTTCCTCTACGCCGGGGTCGCGCTCCTGGCCCAGGCGCTTGAGGTAGGCCGTGAGGTTGCGCTGGTCGGCCAGGGTCAGCTCGAAGCGCGGCATGGCCGGGTCCAGGCGATTGCCGGCCGGGTCGACGCCTTGCTGAATGGCCCGGGCCAGGCTGCTGTCGGTGTATGCCGGGTAGCGGCGGCCGTTGCTTTCGCGTTCGCCTTGGCCTTGCGCCAGGCGCTGCCAGTCTAGGCTGGGTGGCCGCACACCACCTTCGGCACGACCGCGGCCATCGTTGCCGTGGCAGCTGGCGCAGGGCAGCACGCTGGCGGGGACCGTCATGTCGCTGGCGCCGACCCGGGCTTGCAGCTGTGCGTCACTGCTGGAGACGCCCTCGCGGTAGAGGCGTTTGCCGGCTTGTTCATGTTCGGTCAGGTCCAGGGCAAAGGCAGAAAAAAAGGGTGCCATGCCGAGCACGAACGCCAACCAGATCGCAAGCCCTGTGGGAGCGGTCTTTGTGGGAGCGGCCTTGCGTCTCGAAAGGGCTGCGCAGCAGCCCCAGCGATAGTTGCACCAGCCCAGAAAACGGGGAGCGCTGCGCGCTCCTTTCGCGACGCAAGGCCGCTCCCACAAAGACCGCATCCACAAAGGGAGTTCCCAGAGTGGCAGATGCCACAGAGGCCAATGCCGCAGGGATCGCATGATACTCACCGCCCTGCCAGAGGCAGTGCCAGCAACTGCATGCGCTGGGCAATCGCCGCCGGCGGTGCATCCGGGCGGATCTTGCTCCAGCGCTTGCCGGCCACGTCGCCGGCAATCAGCTGTGTGGAATGCTGCTCGGGGCTGGGCAGGAACTGGCCGATGCGCCCGAGCACCAGGTCGACATTGGCCTTGTCACCGGTCAGGAACAACCAGTTGGGCCCATCCACGCCCTGCTTCCCGGCAAACGCCTTGAGCACTTCGGGGGTGTCGTTGAGCGGGTCGCTGCTGATAGACACGAAGGTCACCTGGCTGGCCAGCTGCGGCCCCATGGTCTCACGCACTTCGCGCAACTTGCGGGTGATCAGCGGGCAGGCGTCGGTGCAGTGGGTGAAGATCACGTTGAGCATCACCACCTTGTCCTTGAGCACATCGCTGTAGAAGCGCAGCTCGCGGCCGTTCTGGTCCTTGAGCACAGTGTCGGTGAACCAGGCCTGGGCATCGCGGGTACCGCCGCCACTGGTCATCGCCTGCGGGGCCGGCTGCGGCTCTAGCGCCTGCGGAGCATGGCCTTCATGGGCGAGCGCCACCGAGGCAAGGATCCACAGGCAGCCACCCAGCACCAGCCAGTCAAAACCGCGCATGCCTACGCGGCGGGAGCTTGTCTGGCTCATGGTTGCACCTCGTGATGGTCGGCAATGGCCGTGCTCTTGGCATGCACCCGGCGGGCGCCGAGGCGGTTGATTTCATCGATCAGCACAGCCGGGTCGGTGAACCCGTAGTAGCGCGTCCAGTGCCCGGTGCGCCCGTCGCCCACCAGGATCAGCGGTGGGTGCTGGCTGAGGTCGGCGCTGAAACTACCCAGGCCCTTGAGGGTTTCGCTGATGGCGTATGGCGTGCCGGTCAGCCAGCTCCAGCCCGGCCCTTTCTGGAAGGCCTTGGCGTAATCCTGCAGGCGCTTGGCGTCGTCACGTTGCGGGTCGACACTGATCGACACCAGATGAATGTCTTGCCCTACCCGGCCACCCAGTTGCTGCTGGACCTTGCCCATGATCGACGACACCACGGGGCACACCGTGGTGCAGCTGGTGTAGATGAAGCCCATGACCACCAGGTGGTCGCCCACCAGGTCTTTTTCCAGGCGTACCGGCATGCCGTCCTGGTTCAGTAGCGAGACATCGGCAAAGCGCACGCTGGCCTTTTCCTGGCGCGCCGCCGGTGGCTGTTCGGCGTGGCCGTTGTGGTCGTGGCCACCATGGGCCTGGGCCAGGTTGCCGGCAAAAGCCAGGCTCAGGGCCAACAGTTTGCAAGCATGCTTGGCGTTCATCGCAGATTCCTCACGTCATTCTCGGAAACGGTGGACGTTGCGGCCGGCAGGACGCGCAGGCTGGTGTAGTTTTCCTCGGCGAACCTGCGCCCCAGCGACGGCGACTGCACGTGCAGGTACCAGGCACCGGGTTCTGGCAGGGTCAGGGCTGCCTGATAGATGCCCTCGCCCACTTCCTCCAGCCGCAGGTTGCGCGGCATCGACGAAGGCGCCAGGAAGTAACGCAGGCTCAGGTCGTTCAGGCCCAGGCGCGGCTGGCCATCGTCGCCAAGGATGCGCACCCGTGCATTAATGGCGCTGTGCTGCGACAACGGCCTGTCCAGGCCGATGAACTCGGCGTGCGCACCCTTGCGCTTGCCGGCATTCGGCGCTGCGGCCACGTCGGTGCTGAAGCAGTGGATGATCTGCGGCTGGTTGAGCAGGAAGGCCACGTCGAACTTGCCGGCCGCGGGCATCTTCACCGTCGAGCCGTACACGCCCGGTGCCAGTTCACGCAGGCTGCGGTCGACGACGATGGCGGCGCGGGCCTGGTGGCCACGGTTGTTGTAACCGGACATCGGTGCGTTCATGCCTTCGGCGTAGAAGTAGGTGGTGTTGTCCACCGGGTTGACCACGAACACCGAATTGTCGTCGCGCGATACCGAAAGCCCCTGGGCCAGCGGCAGGTCACCTGCCTGGCGTGGCGCCGCCGGGCCGGCCTCGAAGCCCTGGATGATCGGCGAACGCCCTTCGCCCAGGCTGGCCAGGTTGATCATGCTCACCTTCGGCGAAGCCAGGCCGCGCACGTAGGCATAGCCCTTGGTGAAGGTCAGCTGGTACGGTTCGGCCGCCACCGGGATCTGGTGGATCAGCTTGTCGGTACTGGCGTCGATCACCAGGGCCTGGTTCTCCAGGGTGTTGAGCACGATGCCGTAGCGGCCATCGCTGCTGAAGCGCATCGGCCCCAGGCCCGGATCGGCCTGGACCGTGTGCCGCAGCTGGTGGCTGCGGGCATCGAACACGCGCACGCTGCCCTCCTCACCGTCGACCACGTACACCGCCTGGGACAACGCCGAGTAACTGACCGACAGCGGGTGCGGGCCAACCTTGATGGTCTTGGCCAGGCGCATTTCCGGGATGTCGATGACGCTCAGGGTGCCACTGTCACGGTTGCTGACATAGGCGTAGCGCGAGTCGGCACTGAAGGCGATTTCGTGGTGCCCGCTGCCGGTGTTGAAGGTTTTAAGGGTGTTGCGACCCGGTACATCGATCACCGTCACCCCGCCCTTGGCCGGGTCGCTGCTGTTGTTGCCTACCCACAGCCGGTGCTGGTCCGGCTGCAGGGCCACACGCAGCGGCTGGTCGCCAGCGTCCAGGTCGGCCACGCGGGTGAAAGTCTCGGTGTCGATCACCGAGACCTTGCCGCGCTCGGGGATGGACACGAATACCAGCTTGTCGTCACTGGTGGCCACCCAGTCCATGGGCCGCCCGGGCAGGTCGATGCGGGCCATGGTGCTGGTCACGCCGCCCACCGACACGGTCGGGTCGATCACCGTCAGGCTGGCGTCTCTGTTCATCATCAACAGAAAGTAACCGTTCAGGTCGAGCAATGGCCGGGCGCCGATGCTGCTCTTGAGAAACAGCGCGACACGGGCCTTGCAGCTCTGGTCGCGGTCGCCCTCCGGGGCCGACTGCGTCGGGTCGATCCACGCCCCTGGGGCCATGCCCGACAACGGCTGGCCACTGGCCTGGTCACTGACCTTGAAACGAATGTTGGCAAAGCTGCCCTCCTGCAGCTCGCCCCCCGCCAGCGGCCGGGCCTCGAACTCCACGGTCACGCCGTCCCGGCTCAGCCGGTGCAGGGCCTGCGGGTCGTCAGCGTCCTGCAGATACTCGCGCGGATCGCACCAGAGGCTTTCATAGGCTACGCCCAGGCCGATCAGCACTGCCCCCAGTGCTACACCCATGCATGCAAGGCGGGTTTTCTTGTTCATGTTCGCGCCCCCATTTACCGTCACTGCGCCGGTGCCGTTGCCGGCGGCGCTTCATTGGTCACTCGCAAGATCCCCCACAGCCCCGAGAGGTTGCCGTAGGCGGCGTAGTCGCGGAACAGGTAGTCACCCGCCACCGCGTTGGCGCCGCCGGCACTGGGCAGCATGAAACTGAAGTGCGCCGCTGGCAGCACGCTTTCCTGGGCACCGATGTACATGGCCATCGGGTTGTAGCCGAAGCGCACCGAGCCGATGCCGGGCAGGCTCAGCGGGTAGCCGTCCACGTCGTTCTTCTCGGCCTGATAGTTGTGCAGTGGCCACAAGTGGCCATCCAGCTGATAGACCATGCCGCGGCTGCCACCACTGGGCATCACGATATGGTTGCGCACTGGCTGGCCGGGCTTGGCGTACAGCACCGGGGTTTGCGGGTCGCCACCGACCAGGGCGTTGGCGTAGGCCATATGGGCGTTGGGTACATCACCAAAGCCCAGGCCACCGGCGCGGCCGAAGGGTGAGTCGGGGGCCATGCCGAAGCGCAGCCACAGGGGTTCGGTCTTGTAGTTGACCGCCATGTTACCGTTGTCCTGAGGGTCGCCGGCGGCGCCGTTGCCTTCGGTATTGATGCCCTCCACCGGGCGACCGTCGGCCCAGCGCATGTTCAGCGCACGCTGCCATACCGTGACGAAGTCGCGGTAGTCCGGCTGGCCGGTGACCTTGACCGTGGCCTGGGCCCTTGTTGCGGTGTCCTCGGTCCAGGTGGCGGTCTGCGGCAGGATGCTCATGGCACCCACCAGGCCTTTCTGCGGCTGCTTGATGACGTCCGACGGGGTAAGGTTGAGGCCGCCGAATTCGATGGCCGTGGTGTTGATGTTGTCTACCGTGCGGCCCAGTTGCGACACCGGCTTGCCTTCACGCTCCAGGTGGCCGGCATAGTACTGATAGGTACGGGTCGGCCAGGCGCCGCTGGTGCCGGTACGCGGGGCCACGGTCTGCACCGGGTTGAGGCCGACGTTGGCGCCGTCGGACTTGGTGATGTCGTAGGCCAGCAACTGGGCATGCAGGCCCACGTGGCTGGATGGCCGCATCAGGTTGTTGGCAAACGCGGTGGCACCTTCGCTGTCGAAGCGGTCACGCTTGACCACGTTGTGCATCACCGCAGTGCTGGGCAAGTCCGGCATTACCAGTGGCAGGCGGTTTTCCAGGGTGATGCTGATGCACTCACCTGCGTTGGCGCGCAGCACCAGCGGCTCCACGGGCACGCCCGCCTTCAGCTTGCCGGTGGTGGCGTCCAGGTCGGCCTTGCGCACGTACAGGATCGCGGTCGGGTCGTGCAGCGGCGCGCTGTGGCCACCGATGGTGAAGGTTTCCCCATCTTCGGGGTCTACCCCACTGACCAGCGGGATGGCGGTCTTGCGGCTGTTGAACACCAAGGTGCCGCCGTTGGCCTTGAGCGGGCCGCCGACATGCTGGCCGACACCGGCCGGGTCGTTGATGCTGACACCGTTACGGTTCTCGAGGATATCGTTGGCCAGTGCCGCGACGATCTCGTAACTGCGCTTGACCGTGGGGCGGGTGCCGATGCCGTTGGGGTTGGCCGTGGTTTTCGGGCAGATGCCATCGAAGTTCACGGTGTTGCGCATGGCCACCGGCTGCGGGTTGTTGGGCAGCGGGAACAGGTCGGCACGCTGCGCGGTGTAGTTGCGCATGATGCCCCAGATGCCGTTCCAGTAGCCTTCCAGGGCCGCATCCAGCGAATACAGGTAGTCACCGTTGGTGGCCGCCGAACTGGAGATCATCGACACCGGCGCCATGAAACCCAGTTGCTCGGAAATACCGATCATCTGCGATGACTTCCAGCCCGAGTTGGAGCTGTTGCCGTAGCCGGTGCCGTTCTGCAGCCACTTCACGCCATGCAAGGTGATGTTGTGCTCCTCTTCATGGCCACCGGCGTGCATGCGCAGGCGCACGTTGTCGCCGGAGTAGGTGCGCAGCATCGGGGTGAACGGGTCGCCCGGTTCGCTGCCGGCCGCGTTGATGTGCGGCGGGAACAGCGTGGTGCCGCCAGTGGGGCCGACCGCCGAGGTGATCGCCGAGGGCGCCAGGTTCATTGCCGGGATGGCGCGGTCGGTACGGGTTTGCAAGGCGTAGCTCAGGTCGCCGGCCAGGCCGTCGGCCTGCATGCCACGCTTGCCGTCCGGGCCGACCTTGTTGGGGTCGTAAACACGCAGGGCCAGGGGCTCGTTGCGGTAGTTGACGACGAACATGCCCGGGTCGTCCACCGAGATGGCCTGTGGGCAGGGCCGGCTTGGGCAACCCGGGTTGATGCCACCGCGTTCTTCGACGATGGCCTCCAGCAGGTTCGATGCCTTGCCGCGCACGGGCGGGTTGATGGCGTAGCGGAAGCTGTCGGCAGTGGCCGGGTACGACTGGGCATTGGGGATGCCGTCCGGCCCGGCGCCGACGTACACACCGGCCTCGTACGCGTGCTGGAAGTCGCTGTATTCCAGGAAGAACTCTCGGTAGCTGTCGTTCTTGCCGTCGCCGTCGTGGTCACCGGTCTGGATCACCGCCTGCCACGAAGTCGGGCCACCGTCCTGCCGCGTGGCCGGGTTGTACAGCTTCTCGCCGGTTTCGGCGTGGTACCAGGTGGAGTTGGCCGGTTCGGCCAGCACGGTGGCATACAGCCCAAGCTGCTGGTGGGTCGATGGGCCGAGGTGGTCGTGGGTGAAGATGGTACCCAGGCCACGGTCGACGTTGTACACGTTCACCAGCGGGTCGGCGAACCAGCGCTGCATGGCCGTGCGTGCGCCCAGCCAGTCGGCCCTGCCAAAGCGGCCGAAGTACGGGTGCTGCCGGGCTTGCGGGCAGGCGGCGGTGCCGTCGCGGCTATCGCCCTGGGTGCAGCCGTTGTAGGCACGAATGGCCTGCACCCGCTCGACCACGCTGCCGGGCGATAAGATGCCGTCTTCGTAGTTCCAGCCGTTGGCCGAGCCGTCGGCGGCGGTCAGGTCCCACTTGGGCAGGTGGATGTGCTGGCCGATCACGTCGGTCGGGGTGCGCACCTGGTAGTCGTCCATCTCGTAGATGTTCGGGATCAGGTTGGTGTGCTGGTACATGGTGCAGTCGAAGGTGTTCATGCGCATCACCAGCGGCTCTGGCGGGCGCTGCTTGGTGATCACCGGCCAGGCGTCTTCCCACAGGGCGATGATGCGTGCCTGCGGGAAGTGGTAGCCGACCTTGTTGTACACCGCGTCGAACTGGATGTTGGCGCCCTTGTAGATGCGTGGGCGGTCGGCGGTGAAGGCCGAGGCGCCACGGAAGTTCAGGCCCGACAGGCTTTCGCCGCTGAAGTATTCGCCTACCCCGGAGGACTGGGTCAGGCGTTTGCCCCGGTCATCCATGCACGGCTCGTAGAACGGCGCGCCGGCAGTGGGCAATGCGCCGTTGGTGCGGAACGCCTTGGCCACCGGCTCGCTGCCAGGGATCAGGGCAAAGCTTTGGTGTTCGGCCTGGGCGTGGAACTGCATGGCCGCCTGCTCGACATCGGTGCCTTCTTCGGGCAGATAGATCGGCTTGGCCTTGTGTACCACCTTGGTGAAATCGAGCTTGGTGGTGGTGGTTTCGGCTTCGCCGCCGGCGGATACGCCGTCCAGCGCATGGCGCCCCAGGCCACCGTCCCAGCCATCGACCTGGTTGGGGTCGAGGTTGGCCCACAGAGCCTTGCCGCTTTCCTTGAGCTGGCGTGCCATGGCCGGGTCGAGCATGTCCAGTGGCGGGGTTGGTGGGCGGTTGCCCACGCTGCTTTCCATACCGCCGATCCAGAACGGATAGCCAGGGTTCTTCAAGGTGCCGTCGGCGTTGCGGTTGGCGTCGCTGCGGTCGACCAGCGCCAGCGAGCCGATGGCCTTGCGAACCGGCGCCTGGTTGGCTGGCTCGTCATCCTCTTCTTCGGGCTCGTCGTCATTGGCAGCAACCAGCTCTTCGGACAGCTTCGGTACCACCACCACCTTGCCTGGCATCGGCGCCATGGCCTTGCCGGGCAGCGGCACGATGGCCGGGATCGGCGTGCCGGCAACGATCTCGCCATCGGGCAGGGCCCGCGCGCCAACCGCCGGCTTGCCGCTGCGCAGGGCGAACGGGGTGCTGTGGTAGCCGTTTTCGCCCTGCCCGCTCACTTCAAGGCGGGTGCCTTCCTCGAACACGTCATGCACTCGCCACATGGCCCACATGCCCTGGGCGAAGTGCGGGTAGAAGTGGCAATGGTAGATGGCATCGCCCGCCACCCGGTTGCGGTTGCCCGCACCGCCGTTGGCGATTTCGTAGGTGTAGCCGACCCCCGCGCCAATGCCCTGGGCATCGATGTAGTCGGAATTGTCGTCATTGGGGTTGAACAGCCACTGGTGGCCATGCAGGTGGAAGATGTGCTGTTCATGGCCGTTGTGGGTGTTGCGGAACTTGGTGAAGTCACCGATGTAGCTGTGGTGCACGTTGGCCGGTTCCGCCGGGAACAGGGCCATGCTGGCCTTGACCCCGACGGCGCTGGCCGGTGGTACCTCGCCAGGACGGATGTGCTCCAGGCCGACGTTGGCCGGCACGTCCACCAGCGTACCGACATCACCGACCGTGTGCGAACTGAGGAAGAACTCCTCATAGGCGCACGACAGGCAGTCATGCATCGGCCCCACGCCCAGGCGGTTGGCCACCACTTCGGCGCCCATGCCACCGGAACCGTAGTTGATCATGAACGAGTCGCGGGTGGGTTCCAGCACATGGCCCATCACCGGGTCGGCCCAGTAGCCAGGGAACGCCTGGGTGCCGGCGACCTCGTCGGCGAACTGCGAGGCGAAGTCACGGAACGCCTCCAGGCGGTTGGGCAACGCCGGGTTGCGCTTGCCCAGGCTTTCCAGCGGGTAGGTGGACTTGGGGAAGCTGCCATCGGGGTTGGGGCCCATGACGATGGCATCGGTTTCGCTGTTGATGATCTGGTTGCCGTCGACCATGGCAATGATCGGCTTGCCGGCCTTGCCTTCGGCGATCCAGGGTTGCATTTGCGGGTAGCGGGCTTCGTAGTCGATCACCGGTTGGCCGGTGGCGGTACGGCCGGTGGTGGCCAGGCGCATTTCTTCTTCGGTAAGGGTATTGCGGTAGGTGCGGCCGAGTTTTGGCACCACCACTACCTGGCCGAACAGGCCGTTGGCAACGTTGCCCGCAGTGCCCTCGCCGCCGAATGTGGCGGCCTTGCTGGTAGCGGCAAAAGCGCCTTCGCGTTCGGCGTACAAGGTATAGCTGCGGGTGCTGCCTGGGCTGACGAAGAAGCTGCCATTGCGCCCGGTGTAGGCAGAAATATCGGCGATGCTGTTGACCGCCTGCATGCCGTTGACCTGGAAGCCGACCATGCGCTCGG
The DNA here is from genome assembly GCF_015680405.1 of Pseudomonas pudica. Lineage (GTDB taxonomy): Bacteria > Pseudomonadota > Gammaproteobacteria > Pseudomonadales > Pseudomonadaceae > Aquipseudomonas > Aquipseudomonas pudica. The sequence goes on along the minus strand of NZ_JADLJS010000026.1, from coordinate 33,117 downwards.
CCACCTGCTCGTCGGCGACGAAGCCTTCGGCGGCGTCATTTTCGAGCTCCGGCCCCTCCTCTTCGCCCTCAGGCTCTTCAGCCTCGATGCCGTGCTTGTTGGGGTTGGCCTTGTAGTCGAGCAGGTTGGTCAGGTTGACGGTAAGGCATTCACCGGCGGCCACCCGCAGCACGATGGGCCGCGGGCGCTTGTCCGGGCGCAGGGTGACCTTGCCCGGGACCGCCGCCCCGCCGCTGCTGAGGGGGACCATCTTGTCGTCCACCACATCCTCGCGCAGGGCGAACATCATGCCGTTGGCGTTTTGCGCGCCAAGGCGGTTGAACATCAGTGGCTGGTCCAGCGCCACCACGTTGGCGACCAGGGTGCGCTGGCACTGCACGGCGGCTTCGCTGGTCGACTCCCAGCCGAGCAAGGCCAGTACGAGTGATGACAGGATGGGGCCTTTGAGTGGCATAGACATGCTGCACCTCCGGTACACAGGATCTCTGCGTGGAGCTGGAGCAAGGTGTATGCCAGGAACGGATTGCTTTTATTTTCAGTTGGTTGCAGCGGCAAACGAAACAGGTTGGGGAGGATTCCCCAGCGGTTTTCCCCGAAACGGGGGGTGGGTTGCAGGTGTTCGTCACGAGATATTCCCACAGGTACAGCATTGCTCTCGAGGTTGTCGCTGTACCTGCAGGAGCGGCCTTGTGTCGCGATGGGGCGCGCAGCGGCCCCAGGATCTTGACGGCGATGCGGATATCGCTGGGGCCGCGTTGCGGCCCGATCGCGACACAAGGCCGCTCCTACAAGGGGTCTGCGCAGTCCAGCAGATTGTTGTCAACCGACCAGGGCACGTACACAGAAGTACAGGATCGACGGGCCCATCAGGCAGCCCAACCCGGTATGGAAGGTGGCTGTCAGTGCCCCGTACGGCACCAGGCGCCGATCGGTCGCCGCCAGCCCGGCCGTCACCCCCGACACCGTTCCCGCCAACCCGCCGAACACCATCGCCGAACGTGGGTTGTCCAGCGCCAGCAGGCGCGCCGATACCGGGGTGAACACCATCACCAGGATCGCCTTGATCAGCCCGGTGGCAATCGACAGCGCCATCACGTCCGAGCTGGCCCCCAGCGCCGCCCCGGTCACCGGCCCGACGATATAGGTCACCGCACCCGCACCGATGGTGGTCATGCTCACCGCATCACGGTAACCGAACGCGTAGGCCACCGCCGCGCCGACAATGAACGGCAGCACCGTGCCGAGCAGCAGCGCCACCGCGCCGATCATCCCGGCCCTGCGCGCCTCGGTGGCCTGCACCTCGAAGGCCGTGGCGACAATGGCGAAGTCGCGCAGCATGGCCCCGCCCATCAGGCCGATGCCAGAGAACAGCGCCATGTCGGCCAGGCCTTTCTGGCCACCGGTTATGGTGCCACCGACCCAGGCCAGCACCAGGCCGATGACGATGGCGATGGCCGAGCCGTGCACGCGGCCGAAGGTCAGGTACTTCGACAGCACCACCGACAACCACATGATCGCGCCCACCACCGCGAAGGCAGTGATCAAACCGTTATGTTCCAGGGCATTGTCAATGACCGGCCACATGATCAACGCCCTCCTGCAGGGGCAGCCTGCACATTGCTTTCGGGGCCGGCCTTTACTGCCGGCAGGGGTTCGCCGCGGTGGCTGCGGCTGATCAGGGCAATGGTCGCACCGCACACCAGTACCGCGCCCACTGCCGCCAGCAACGCCACCGGCCCGCCGTGCAGGGCGGTGACCACGTTCTGCTGGGCTGCCATGGCCACCACCACCGGGATGTACATTGCGCCCCAGAACCCTACGCCGAACTCGCATTCCTTGCTCATGCCGCCGTTGCGGTGCATGTACAGGCGTGCGCAGATCAGCAGGATCATGGCGATACCGACCCCGCCCACATTGGATTTGACGCCCAGCAGCACGCCCAGGAAGTCGCCGACGATGACGCCGGCAAGCGTGCAGACCGCCAGCAGTGCCACACCATAGATGATCATTGTTGTTGTCCTCAGGTAGTGTCGAAGTTGCTTGTTGTTGTTCTTCGTAAACACACTTTTGTGCGGCTATCGCGGTCATTGTGGGAGCGGGCGTGCCCGCGAACACGGGCGACGCCCGTGCCATTCACCGAGGTGCCTGCTTCGCGGGCACGCCCGCTCCCACAGGGGTCACCATCCGCCGCAGTGCCGCTGTCATCGTTCGTTGGCCACCTCCTGGCGCAGCAGCGCATCCAGGGTGTCCCAGCGGGTGCCTTCGACAGCAACCACCCTGCCCTGTTCGAACACCGGTCGGGCCAGCCCGCCGAGCACGTTGCCGGGCGGCAACTCCAGGTGCAGACGCACGCCACGCTCATAGGCGTTGCGCAACGTGGCACGCCAGTCGACCAGCCGCGCCATGTTGCCGGCCAGGTCGTCGCGCAGACGCTGTGGGTCGAACACCGGCCGTGCGCTGCTGCCGCTGAGGTAGGTGATACGCGGTCGCTGCAGCTCGACCGTGGCGAAGGCACTGGCCAGTTCGGCCGCGGGGCCATCCAGCAACGGGCAATGCGACGGCACGCTGACCGCCAGCCTCCGGGCCACGCCCTGGCCCAGGCGGCGTGCCCTGGCGGCAACCGCAGCCATCGCGTCATCGCTACCGGCGATGACGATCTGGTTGTCGCTGTTGAGGTTGGCGACATACACCTCGCCGCCTGTATCGCTCAACAAGCGTTCGACACAGGCCAGGTCCAGGCCGCTGAGTGCGGTCATGCCATAGCCTTGCGGATAGGCGCGCTGCATCAGTTCGCCACGCAGGGCAACCAGGCGCACGGCATCGGCAAAGCCCAGGGCGCCCGCCGTGACCGCTGCCGGATAGGCGCCGATCGACAACCCCGCCACGTAATCCGGCGCGGGGCTGCGCTGCATCAGCCAGCGCGCCCAGGCCACGCCAGCCAGCAGCAGACACAGCTGCACGGCACGGGTCGTCTGCAGGGCCTGCTGGCTGTCCAGCGCCAAGGCCTGCTGGCCGAGGGTGTCACTGGCTTCTTCCAGCAATTGCCCGGCACACTCGGGCAGGCGCTGCAGCATGCCCACCTGCTGAGCGCCCTGGCCGGGGAAGGCGAACAGGCTGCTCATGCGGCACGCTCCATCACTGCCCATGGGTCGCTGACCAGGCGTGGGCCATCGGCCGACTTGAGCAGCACGCGGCGGGCGAAGCCGGCCCACTCGCGCAGGGCGACAGCGCCCGCCGGGGTTTCCAGCTGCAGGTCGATACGACAAGGCGCGCAATCGAGAATATCCAGCAGCGCACGCGCCTGCGCCCGGGCCAGTGGTTGTGGCGTGCGCAGCAGCAAGTCCAGGTCGCTCTCGGCGTGTACCACCTCCATACCGGTGGCGAGCTGATACCCCACCCCACCTGTCGGCCCCCAGGCCAGGCCGCTGGCATCCAGCACCGGGGCGACCGAGGCCAGGGCCTGCAATGCAGGCCAAGGGCTTTCCGCTTGCCAGCGCAGCGCTTCGGGGCCTTGCTGACATTGGATATCGGCCAGCCGCATCAGTACGCCCGACCGCTGCGCCCTGCCCTGGCCACGCAGCCCTACCGCCACCCAGCCGTCCGCACAGGTGGCACGGCGCACCACCACCGGCTGGCCGCTCAGCAGCACATCCTGCGCCCAACGCGGCGCATCGGCAGGCAGGCCAGATACGGGCATGCCCCAGAGCAGGTCGTGTGGCCTTGGCGCGTTCATCTCAAGCGCCCTGCCACTGGCGACGCAGCTGTTCGCGCACCTGGCGCGAGGCGCTGCGGTTTTCGCCCGCCAGCCGCGACGACAAGTCGCTCGAGCTGCCGATGTCGCGCACCGCATCTGCCAGGCAGGCACGTACCTGAGCGATGTCGGCACTGCTAGGCGTCTCGGGGTTGTCCACCGTCAGGCGGCGCCACAGCAGGCCAAGCGAGGCGTAGCTGGCAAGGTCGTAGGCCATTGGCGGCACCTCGGCGGCCAGGGCTTCCAGTTGCTCGACGCTGCGCAGGGTGATGCGCGCCGCCGCAGCCTTGCCCATGGCGTGCACCATGACCCCGGCATCGTCCAGGGCGATCAGGCGCTGGGCCTGGTAACCGTGCGCCAGGAAGGCACCAGACATGGCCTTGCCGACCAGCAGGCCGATCACCGGGTGCCCCGCCAGCCGTGCCTGGGCATAGGCCTGCACCGCAGCAGCCAAAGCCTGGTGGATCCCCAACGCCTCTTCACGGCGGCCATAGGCCTGGCTGGGCACGTCGATCACCGCGACGATGGCGCGCTTCTGGCCATGGCGGTCAGCCTCGACCGCTTCGCTCACGGCCTTGGCCAGGCCCCAGCCTTCCAGCAGGCCGACTTCGCCCGAGCGCGCACGGGGGAACGGGTTTTCGGCGTCCGGCACCACGGCGATGAAGCGCGCCAGGCGGTTGTCCAGTTCGCCATCCATTACCCGCAACGACGCGGGGTAGCCTGGCAAGGCTTGCCCGCCGGCCAGGCCCGGCAGCCAGTTCAAGGCACGGTTCATTCGGCATCTCCTTGGTAAAGGTCACGCACGGCAGCGGCATCCAGTTGCGGGCAGCCATCACCCAGCCGGGCCAGGCGTTGGAGGAACCAGGCGTGTTGACCGGCGCGATCCGTTGAAGGCTCGTCGAGCAATTGCAGCAAGCGTTCGCGCAAAGCCTCGATGTCATCGGCCACATAGGCGTCGACCAGGCCGCTGGCGTGGCGCTGCTCGCCGCCGGTCAAACTCCAGATGAAGGGGCGGTCCTTGGCATCGTATTCACCGATGCCCGCTTCCTGCTCGATCACCTGCGGGCCGTTGAGGCCCAGGCGGGCTTCGCGGGTGACCAGCAAGTGGCTGCACAGGCCGGCGGCGATGGACATGCCGCCGAAACAGCCGACCGACCCTGCGACCAGGCCGACTACCGGCTGCCAGGCGCGCAGCTCGACAATCGCCGCCTGTATTTCGGCAATCGCCGCCAGGCCCAGGTTGGCTTCCTGCAGGCGTACACCGCCGGTTTCCAGCAGCAGCACGGCGCAGGTGGGGATGCCGTTGCGATTGTCTTCGATGGCCAGTTCCAGCGCACCGGCGATCTTGGCCCCCCCCACCTCGCCCATGCTGCCGCCCTGGAAACCGCCTTCGATGGCGGCAACCACAGCGTTGCGCCCGTTCAGCAGGCCCTTGGCGATGACCACGCCATCATCGGCCTGGGGCACGATGCCCTGGCGCGGCAGCCAGGGTGACATAAGCCGGTCGAAAGGGCCCAGCAGTTCACGGAAGCTGCCCGGGTCGAGCAAGGCGCGGGCGCGTTGGCGGGCGCCGAGTTCGACAAAGCTGCGGCTGTGCAGCAGGCGCGCGATATCAGTCATGGGCGATCTCCTCGAAGCCTTGCTCCAGGCGCAAGCGCACCACGCCTGGGGTGGCGCCGAAATCATGGATGTCGATGTTCACGGCCGGCCAGGTGCGGCCCTCGAACAGGCGCTGGAACAGCTGCGCCCAGCGGGCAGCGCTGCCGTTGACCGAGGTCACCACCTGGATTTGCAGGCTGCCGGCGGTGCCGGGTTCGATCAGCACTTCAAGGTCGCCGGAGCTGACGCAGCCCACCAGCGTGCGGCCACGCCCAGGTGCGGCGGCGGGGAATTGAAAGGTCAGGGTTTCCATGTCACAGGCTCCCGGCTTTGTCGAGGAACAGGCAGGCGGCCAGCAGATCGGCGGCGCCGCCCGGTGAGGCATTCAGGTGCAGCAGGTGCTGGTCCAGCCGGCGCAGCTGCCGGCGCCCGGCCAGCGTGGCGCTGCCGCCTTCGCTCAGCACGGTACGGGCGCCGTGCTGGACGGCAGCCAGCCCGGTCGGGCCGCTGCGCCAGAGCACGCAGGTATCGTTGAGCACGGCCATGATCGCCAGCAGCGCGTCCAACCGGGCGTGCGGCTCGCTGGCACCGGCGGTGCGGCTGCGCTGCAGTTGCGGCAGGCCGTGGCCGATAACCGCCGGGAAACCTTGTTGCGCCTGTTCGCGGGCACCGCCAGTGCCATAGCGGCGGCGTACCTGCCGGCCATGGCTGTCTTGGGTGGTCATGGCGGGATCGTCGAACAGTGCGATGCGACCGGCACGGGCAGCCAGGGTGCTGGCATCGGCCTGGGTATCGAGGGCCTTGGATGCTACCAACAGGCCGAGGGCCCAGATTGCGCCGCGGTGGGTGTTGACCCCGCCGGTGGCGGCCAGCATTGCCGCCTCGCCTTCGCGGCCGAGCTGGCCCAGGGTGGTGCGCAGGGGCTGGCCGAGGGTGCCGATGGCCTGAGCGGCTTCGGCCATGTTGCGCAGGCAGGGCCACAGGGCCAGGGCCGAGGCATGCATCAGGGCCAGGGTCATGTCGTGGTGGGCGCCGTTGCCACGGCGGTCGACCAGGCCGGGTTTGGGGGACAGGTCGGCTTCGTCGATCAGGGCTTCCACGGCCAGGTCGGCCAAGTGGTCGGCCAGGGGTAATTCGGTTGCCTGCGCTGGCCTCTTCGCGGGTAAACCCGCTCCCACAAGGATTGCGCAATTTCCAGATGCATCACTATTGCTGTGCTCGCGAAGAAGCCCACGCGGTTGCAAGTCGAGTGCTTTCATCACCAGCTCCTGAACCGTGCAGGCGGGTTGTAGAGGCCGCCGGACCATTCGACCAGGTCGGCGATGCTGCGCGCAGCCAGCAGTTCGCGGCTGGCGTCGGTGCGGCGGATGCCGAGGTCTTCGGGCAAGGCGACCAGGCCTTGCTGGCGCAGGCGCTGAGTGTCCTTGGGGTCGTGCCGCAGGCCGATGGCGGTAACTCCGGCCACGGCGGCGATCATCTGCTGGCGCTCTTCCAGGCTGCGGGCCTTGTACAGGTAGGCAATGCCCTCCTCGGTCAGCAGGTGGGTGACATCGTCGCCATAGATCATCACCGGCGCCAGCGGCATGCCGGCTTTCCTGGCCACTTCCACGGCATCGAGGGTTTCCACGAAGGTGGGCTTGCCGCCTTCCTGGTAGGTCTCGACCATCTGCACCACCAGCTTGCGACCGCGTTCGAGCATGGTTTCCGGCACGGTCATGTCGAGCCAGGCCGGGGTCGCGTGGCGCCGGCCACGGGGGTCGTGGCCCATGTTCGGGGCACCGCCGAAGCCGGCCAGGCGGCCGCGGGTCACGGTCGAGGAATGGCCATCGCCATCCACCTGCAGGGTGGCCCCGATGAACAGGTCGACAGCATACTGCCCGGCCAGCTGGCACATCATGCGATTGGAACGCAGCGAACCATCACGGCCGGTGAAAAACACGTCCGGGCGCTGGGCGATGTAGTCCTCCATGCCCAGCTCGGTGCCGAAGCAATGCACGCTTTCCACCCAGCCGGTCTCGATGGCCGGAATCAGCGTCGGGTGCGGGTTGAGTGTCCAGTTGCGGCAGATCTTGCCCTTCAGGCCCAGGGACTCGCCATAGGTAGGCAGGATCAGCTCGATGGCGGCGGTGTTGAAGCCAATGCCATGGTTCAGCGACTGCACCTGGTGTTTTTCGTAGATGCCGCGAATGGCCATCATCGCCATCAGCACGTGCACCGGCTTGATATGGCGCGGGTCGCGGGTGAACAGCGGCTCTATATAGAAAGGCTGGTCGGCAACCACCACGAAATCGACCCAGGATGCCGGGATATCGACCCGCGGCAGGTCATCCACACGGTCCACCAGCTGGTTGACCTGGGCAATGACGATGCCGTCGCTGAAAGCGGCCGGTTCCACCAGTGCCGGGGTGTCTTCGGTACTGGGGCCGGTGAACAGGTTGCCATCGCGGTCGGCCATGAAACCAGCCACCAGGGTGACGTTGGGGATCAGGTCGACCAACAGCCGCGAGTACAGCTCGATATAGGTGTGGATGGCGCCGACTTCGAGCAGGCCGTCTTCCAGCAGTTGGCCAATGCGCAGGCTCTGCGGACCGGCGAAGGAGAAGTCGAGCTTGCGGGCGATGCCACGTTCGAACAGGTCCAGGTGCTCGGCCCGGCTGACGCTGGGCATGATCATGTGCAGGTCGTGCAGGCGCCCAGGGTCGACCTTGGCCAGCGCGCGGGAGAGGAAGTCGGCCTGCTTCTGGTTGTTGCCTTCTAGCACTACCCGGTCGCCGGGAGCCAGCAGCAGTTCAAGGGCTTCGACGATTCGCTCGGTGGGCAGCACCACGCCGTCGGCGAGGTGGCGGACCCGGTCAAGGCGACGCTGCTTTTCGGCGCGCCGCCGCGACCATTGCGGCGGTGGATTCTTGGTTGTTGTCATGGTGACTCCACGGGTTCGCTGTCGTGGGGGTCACCTTAGGGCTGGGGTGGTTGCGCATCAATCAAGCTCAGGCATTGATCGTTACGGTCAGGGTAACGATTTAGCATATGCGCTGTCGCTCATGACCCTATCGCAGGCAAGCCAGCTCCCACAGGTACAGCGCAGGCCTTGAAGGTTGTGCGGTATCTGTGGGAGCTGGCTTGCCGGCGATAGGGCCAGCCCGGCCAACCTGAAACCTTGCTAGAGTGGCGTTATCGCCCCACAAGACAAAAATGCAGAATCCCCCTGCAGATTTGTCGATTGTGCAAGGCAAATTCGCATGACAGGATCCTGCGATCCTCCAGCGAACTCCAGACTTCACTTGGAAAATCAATAACAAAGCAGGGAGAACGCAATGACTGCGCACGCTCATACCTCGGCAACAGACCATGTGCTGGCCGAGGTCCGCAACCAGGTCGGCCACCTGACCCTGAACCGCCCCGCCGGCCTCAATGCCCTGACCCTGGACATGGTCCGCAGCCTGCGCCAGCACCTCGACATGTGGGCCGATGATCCGCACGTTCGCGCCGTGGTACTGCGTGGCGAGGGCCCAAAGGGCTTCTGCGCCGGTGGCGATATCCGTTCGCTGCACGACAGCTTCAAGGCCGGCGAAACGTTGCATGAAACCTTCTTCGTCGAGGAATACGCCCTTGACCTGGCCATCCACCGCTACCGCAAGCCGGTGCTGGTGCTGATGGACGGCTTCACCCTCGGTGGCGGCATGGGCCTGGCCCAGGGCTGCGACCTGCGCGTGGTCACCGAACGCAGCCGCCTGGGCATGCCCGAAGTGGCTATCGGCTACTTCCCGGATGTGGGTGGCAGCTACTTCCTGTCGCGCATCCCCGGCGAACTGGGCACCTACCTGGGTGTCAGCGGCACGCAGATCCAGGCAGCCGATGCACTGTACTGCGGCCTGGCCGACTGGTACCTGGCCAGCGACCAGCTGGCAGCCCTCGACCAGGGCCTGGACCAGCTGCGCTTTGGCGACCACCCCCTCAAGGACCTGCAAAACCTGCTGGCCAGGCTCGGCACCCAGGTGCTCGCCGATGCGCCGCTGGAAAAACTGCGACCGGTCATCGACCACTTCTTCGCTCTGCCGGACGTGCCTGCCATCGTCGAGCAACTGCGTGCGGTGAGCATTGGCGACAGCCACGCCTGGGCCGTGGCCACCGCCGACCAGCTGGAAAGCCGCTCGCCGCTGGCCATGGCGGTTACTCTGGAGATGCTGCGCCGGGGTCGCCAGCTGGGCCTTGACGACTGCTTTGCCATGGAGCTGCACCTGGACCGCCAGTGGTTCCAGCACGGCGACATCATCGAAGGCGTGCGCGCGCTGATCATCGACAAGGACAAACAGCCACGCTGGAACCCGCCGACCCTGGCCGCACTGCAACGCCAGCGGGTCGACCAATTCTTCGAAGGCCTGTGAGCCCGGGAGTACACAGATGCAAGACCTGGAACTGAGCGAAGAACAGATCATGATCCGCGACATGGCCCGGGACTTTGCCCGTGGCGAGATCGCCCCGCATGCACAGGCTTGGGAAAAGGCCGGCTGGATCGACGATGGCGTGGTGCGCAAGATGGGCGAACTGGGCCTGCTGGGCATGGTGGTGCCGGAAGACTTCGGCGGCAGCTACACCGACTACGTCGCCTACGCCCTGGCGGTGGAAGAAATCGCCGCCGGCTGCGGCGCCACCGGAGCGATGATGAGCATCCACAACTCGGTGGGCTGCGGCCCGCTGCTGGCCTACGGCACGGCAGAACAGCAACAGCAGTGGCTGCCACGCCTGGCCACCGGCGAGGTGATCGGCTGCTTCTGCCTGACCGAGCCACAGGCCGGTTCCGAGGCGCACAACCTGCGCACCCGCGCCGAGCTGGTGGATGGCCAGTGGGTGATCAACGGCGCCAAGCAGTTCGTCAGCAACGCCCGCCGCGCCGGGTTGGCCATCGTCTTCGCGGTGACCGACCCGGAGCTGGGCAAAAAGGGCCTGTCGGCGTTCCTGGTGCCCACCGACAACCCGGGCTTCAAGGTCGATCGCAGCGAGCACAAGATGGGCATCCGCGCCTCCGACACCTGCGCGGTCACCTTCGACAACTGCCGCATCCCTGCCGCCAACATCCTCGGTGAGCGTGGCAAGGGCCTGGCCATCGCCCTGTCCAACCTTGAGGGCGGCCGTATCGGCATTGCTGCCCAGGCACTGGGCATTGCCCGCGCCGCGTTCGAGGCGGCATTGGTCTACTCGCGTGAACGGGTGCAGTTCGGCAAGCCGATCAACGAACACCAGAGCATCGCCAACCTGCTGGCCGACATGCAGGTGCAGGTGAATGCCGCGCGCTTGCTGATCCTGCATGCCGCACGCCTGCGCAGCGCCGGCAAGCCGTGCCTGTCGGAGGCCTCGCAGGCCAAGCTGTTCGCTTCGGAAATGGCCGAGCGGGTGTGCTCGATGGCGATCCAGGTGCATGGCGGCTATGGCTACCTGGAGGATTACCCGGTGGAGCGCTACTACCGCGATGCGCGGATCACGCAGATCTATGAAGGGTCTAGCGAGATCCAGCGGATGCTGATTGCGCGGGAGTTGAAGCACTATCCGCTGTAATCAGACGGGATACAGAAGCCGCTGTGCGGCCCTATCGCCGGCAAGCCAGCTCCCACAGGCACTGCACCACCTTCGCAACCTGTGGAGTACCTTGTGGGAGCCGGCTTGCTGGCGATAGGGCCAGTACAGGCAGTGCGAGAAGTTGCCAAAAAAACCAGATCAATGCTTCAACGCCAATACCGCGAATCATCCACCACCCTGGCATGCCCCTCGAACAGCGCCGGCAGTTGCTCCTTGAGGTAGTCGATCCAGGTACGCACCTTGGCATCCAGGTAGTGCCGTGACGGGTAGATCGCGTACAGCGCGCTCTCGCGCAGGCGATACGGCGCCAGCAACCGGCACAACCGCCCCTGCTCGATCGCCTGGCTGGCGGTGTAGAACGGAAGCAGACCAATGCCCATGCCCAGCTCGCTGGCCACCAGCATGGCGTCGGCGACGTTGGTGGAAAAACTGTCGCTCGGTGCGATCACGCACTGGTCCACCCCTTGCGGGAACACCCAGTCACCTTCGTACATCGGATAAGCCATGCGCAGGCAACGGTGCTGATGCAGGTCTTCCGGGCGCTCTGGCACGCCATGGGCCATCAGGTAGCTCGGGGCCGCGCAGGGGATGCTGAAAATGTTGCCCAGCGGCACGGCGATCAGCTGCGAATCCGGCAACGCACCGTCCACGGTAATCACCACGTCATGCCCTTCGGCCAGCGGGTCGGGGTTGCGCTGGGACAGGGTCAGCTCGATCACCACCTCCGGGCACAGTGCGTTGTAGCCGGCCACCAGCGGCATCAGCAACAGGCCCATGCCGTGCGGGCAATGCAAGCGCAGGTGGCCGCGGGGCGTGAGGTGCGCGCCACGGGCTTCGCCCACCGCCTCTTCGGTCAGCAACAGGATCTGCCGCGAGCGCTCGAGAAACCGCTCGCCTGCCTCGCTCATGCGCAAACGCCGCGTGGTGCGGTGCAGCAGGCGGGTCTGCAGCTGGTTTTCCAGCTCGGCAACGATGCGCGAAACCTGAGCCGCGGAAATGTCCAGGGCATTGGCGGCCGCAGCGAAGCTGCCGCATTCCACCACACGGGCGAAGGTACGCATGGCATGCAGCATGTCCATGAAGGTGTGCTCCTTGTTCGGTCTTATTCTTGCGTTACAGGCAGGAATCTATCACGAGTTAGCCCATTTATTGTGGATGACCAATGAATGGATCATTAGCCATACATTGAAAAAAGGAGCCTGCCATGAAACGTTCGATCGCTGTCCTTGCCGTTGCCGCTACTCTCGCCTCGTTCGGTGCCTTTGCCGACACCGGCAGCAACCAGCCGGTCAGCAGCAGCAATTATGAATACGGCATGCCGCTGGACGTGGCCAAGGTCATCTCCATCACCCCGGCCACCAACGCCGCCGACTGCCAGGTTGGTACCGCGCACATGGTGTATGTCGACCATCAGGGCCAGAAACACGAAATCGACTACCGGGAAATGGGCAACTGCTCGCAGCAGTGAGTCAGGCCAGCACCTCGGTGATCCAGCCGACCTGTTGCCTGAAGTCGTCGATTTTCGCCTGAGGCACCGCACCGCGGGCCCGCTCGAAGTTGGCCAGGGTCTGTTGCTTCTGCCGCAGCATGCGCCGCCACTTGACCAGGAACGCCTCGCTTTTCTCCTGCACCAGCACCGGGCCGAAATACAGCTGTTCAGCGCTGTACGCTGCCCCGCCCGGCTCGGCGACGATGATCTCGTAGTCGAAGCGGTTTTCCCGCAGCAGTTCTTCGCTGACGATCCGGTAGCCATTGCCCATCAGCCACTGGCGCAGTTCGCGCTCGGCGCCATTGGGCTGCAGCACCAGGCGGGTGACGCCAGCCAGGCGCTGCTTGCCGGCCTCGAGGATCTCGCACATGGTGTCGCCACCCATGCCGCAGATGCTGATCACCGAAATGCGGTCTTCCGGCTCGACCGCTGCCAGGCCATTGGCCAGGCGTACGCTGACCCGCCCTTCAAGGCCGTTCCTGCGCACGTTGCGCTGGGCCGAGGCGAACGGCGTCTGCGCCACCTCGCCCGCCACCGCCGCGTCCAGTACGCCGCGCAGCATCAAGGCCACCGGAAGGTAGCCATGGTCCGAGCCGATGTCTGCCAGGCGTGCACCTTGCGGTACTTGTGCAGCCACGCGCTCCAGGCGCCTGGACAATGTCTGTTCGTTCAACGTAAACCCCTGCTTTGCAATCGGCCGCGATTCTGACGGCGAACGCCGCGCATTTCAAACTCCGGGGTGCCCTCGACCGGGCCAGCGCGCTCGCGTAGGCTTGCCGCTTTCCTTCCGTAGCAAGGCAAAACACACAATGGCACAAGCAGACATCATCTACACCCCGGACCCGGACGCCGAGTCGATTTCCTCCGACGTCGCCGAATACAACGGCGTGCTGGTCACCACGCAGATCCCGACCCACGCCGATGGCAGCCTGGAACTGGGCGGCATCGTCGAGCAGAGCGAGTGCACCCTGCAGGCACTGAAAGTGGCGCTGGAGAAGGCCGGCAGCGGCATGGACCGCGTGCTGCACCTGACCATCTACCTCACCGACATGGCCGACCGCGCGGCATTCAACGAGGTTTACCAGCGCTTCTTCAGCAAGCCCTGGCCGGTACGCGCTGCCGTGGGTGTGGCTGCACTGGCGGTCGAAGGCATGCGCGTGGAAGTGACCGCAATGGCCGCCAAGCGCTGATTCACCTCCAAGGGCCTTATCGCCGGCAAGCCAGCTTGTGTCTTGAGAGCGCTGCCCTCAGGCCAGTGCAGTACCTGTGGGAGTTGGCTTGCCGGCGATAGGGCCGGTGCAGGCAGTACACCTCTCGGCACCCCGATGATGCCGCCAGCCCGTTTCGCCGCTACAATGCCCGCCTAAACCGTGACAGCCCGAACCTATAACGACATGTCCCTTCCAAAGAATCACCTGGAACTGCTCAGCCCTGCCCGTGACGTGGCCATCGCCCGCGAAGCGATCCTGCACGGCGCCGACGCCATCTACATCGGTGGCCCGAGCTTCGGCGCGCGCCATAACGCCTGCAACGAAGTCAGCGATATCGCCGAACTGGTCGAGTTCGCCCATCGCTACCATGCACGCGTGTTCACCACCATCAACACCATCCTTCACGACAACGAGCTGGAGCCCGCGCGCAAGCTGATCCACCAGCTGTACGACGCCGGTGTCGACGCATTGATCGTGCAAGACCTGGGGGTGATGGAGCTGGACATCCCGCCGATCGAGCTGCACGCCAGCACCCAGACCGACATCCGCACCCTGGAACGGGCCAGGTTCCTCGATCAGGCCGGTTTCTCCCAGCTGGTGCTGGCGCGTGAACTGAACCTGCAGCAGATCCGCGCCATCGCCGCAGAAACCGACGCTGCCATCGAGTTCTTCATCCACGGTGCGCTGTGCGTGGCCTTCTCCGGCCAGTGCAACATTTCCCATGCGCAGACCGGCCGCAGCGCCAACCGTGGCGACTGCTCGCAAGCCTGCCGCCTGCCCTACACCCTGAAGGATGACCAGGGCCGGGTGGTCGCGTTCGAGAAGCACCTGCTGTCGATGAAGGACAACAACCAGACCGCCAACCTGGCTGACCTGGTCGATGCCGGCGTACGCTCGTTCAAGATCGAAGGCCGCTACAAGGACGTGGCCTATGTGAAGAACATCACCGCCCACTACCGCAAGGAACTCGACGCCATCCTCGAAGGCCGCCCGGAGCTGGCCCGCGCCTCCAGCGGTCGCACCAAACATTTCTTCGTGCCCGACCCGGACAAGACCTTCCACCGCGGCAGCACCGACTACTTCGTCACCGACCGCAAGGTCGACATCGGCGCCTTCGACTCGCCAACCTTCACCGGCCTGCCGGTGGGCGTGGTGGAAAAGGTCGGCAAGCGTGACATGCTGGTAGTCACCGAGGTGCCGCTGACCAATGGCGACGGCCTCAATGTGCTGGTCAAGCGCGAAGTGGTGGGCTTCCGCGCCAACATCGCCGAACCGCGTGGGGAGTTCGAGGAAGACGGCGAGAAGCGCTACCGCTACCGCGTCGAGCCCAACGAAATGCCCGAAGGCCTGCACAAGCTGCGGCCCAACCACCCGCTGTCGCGCAACCTCGACCACAACTGGCAGCAGGCCCTGCAACGCACCTCGGCCGAGCGCCGGGTCGGCGTGCAATGGCACGCGGTACTGCGCGAGCAACGCCTGGCGTTGACCGTCACCAGCGAGGAAGGCGTGAGCGCACAAGTGGCACTGGACGGCCCGTTCGGCCCGGCCAACAAGCCGCAACAGGCGCTGGAGCAGTTGCACGATCTGCTCGGCCAGCTGGGTACCACCATGTACCACGCCGACAGCATCGAGCTGGACGCCCCGCAGGCGTACTTCGTCCCCAACTCGCAGCTCAAGGCCCTGCGCCGCGAAGCCATCGAGGCGCTGACTGATGCACGGGTTCAGGCGCACCCGCGTGGCGGGCGCAAGGCCGAGACCACGCCACCGCCGGTTTACCCGGAGTCGCACCTGTCGTTCCTGGCCAACGTGTACAACCAGAAGGCCCGCGACTTCTACCACCGCCACGGCGTGCAGCTGATCGATGCGGCCTACGAGGCCCATGAAGAGCATGGCGAAGTGCCGGTGATGATCACCAAGCACTGCCTGCGCTTCTCCTTCAACCTGTGCCCCAAGCAGGCCAAGGGCGTGACCGGCGTGCGCACCAAGGTGGCACCGATGCAGCTGATTCAGGGTGATGAAGTGCTTACCCTCAAGTTCGACTGCAAGCCGTGCGAAATGCACGTGATCGGCAAGATGAAAAGCCACATCATCGACCTGCCGACCCCGGGCAGCGCGGTGGCCCAGGTGGTGGGGCACATCAGCCCGGAAGACCTGCTGAAGACCATTCCGCGCGGGCCGCATTGATCGATAGCCTGTTCGCGGGCAGCCCCACCCACAGGTACTGCGCCAGCGTCACGGTCGATACAGTACCTGTGGGAGCGGGTTTACCCGCGAACACCAGCGTAGCCGGTGCCATCCACTGCTCAGCGAATCTGGTGCTTGTGCAGCAACCGATAGAACGTAGGCCGCGATATACCTAGCACCTTGGCCGCCACGCTCAGGTTGTCACTGTGCCGGCTGAGTACATCGCACAGCGCCTGGCGCTCGGCCCGGTGCTTGTACTCTTCCAGCGTGCCCAGCGGTTGCTGCACCTGGTCGAGGGTCTGCAACCCCAGGTCCTGCGCCTCGATTTGCCGGCCCTCGGCCAGCACCAGCCCGCGCCGCACACGGTTGGCCAATTCGCGGACATTGCCGGGCCAGTCATGCCGGCCCATGGCCGCCAGGGCATGGTCGCTGAACGAACGCGGTCGACGCCCGGTTTCCAGGCTGTAGTAATGGGCAAAATGGCTGGCCAGCATCGACAGGTCGCCATGCCGGTCGCGCAAAGGCGCGGTCACTACCTGCAACACGTTCAGGCGGTAATACAGGTCTTCGCGAAAGCGCCCTTGCTCGATGGCCCTTTCCAGGTCCACATGGGTAGCCGCCAGCACCCGCACATCCACCGGGATCGGCTGGCTGCCACCCACACGCTCGATGTGCTTTTCCTGCAGAAAACGCAGCAAGTTGGCCTGCAACTCCAGCGGCAGGTCGCCAATTTCATCGAGGAACAGCGTGCCGCCATGGGCCGCTTCGATGCGCCCGGCCTTGCGCTGATGGGCACCAGTGAAAGCGCCCTTTTCATGGCCGAACAGTTCCGACTGGATCAGGTGCTCGGGGATCGCTCCGCAGTTGATCGCAATGAACGGCTGCTCGCTGCGTTGCGACTGGCGATGCAGGGTGCGGGCCACCAGTTCCTTGCCAGTGCCGCTTTCGCCGCGGATCAACACCGGCGACTCGGTAGGCGCCAATTTGCCCAGCAGTTTGCGCAGCTCGCGGATCGGGCGGCTGTCACCGAGCAGCTCGTGGCTGGTTTCATCCACCCTCGCCACCCCTTTGCCGCGCAAGCGCGCCATGCCGAAGGCCCGGCCCAGGGTGACCAGCACGCGGGAAACGTCGAACGGCAAGGTGTGGAAGTCGAAGAACCATTCACAGACAAAATCGCCGACGGCCGGCATGCGCAGCTGTTCGGCGCTGAGCACCGCAATCCATTCGGTGTTGCTGCGCTTGATCAAGTCCTTGACCCCGTCCGGGCGCCTGAGATGTGACGCCTGCAAGCGCAGCAGGCCCACATCGCAGGGATGATCCAGCGCGGTTCCGAGCATGCAGCTGTGTACATCCCAGCCTGCGCTAGACAATCCAGGCAACAAACGGTGGCAGTCATCGCAGGGGTCGACGATGAGCAAACGGCGTTGGGCGGCAGGCTGCTGCATGACCGATCCTTGGCGCCAGTTTTCGGTTTTTTGAAATAAAACAGTAAGTTGTGGCGCCCGATTAACAGTAGCAACGAAGTTGACGGTTCCCAGTACCGTCTGTCTGCCGAATCATTTTTTTACAATCAATGACGGGAATTTTCGCACTTTATCGACATCACATGGCGGCGTGGGCAAGAACGGATTCGAACCTGGCAAATTTTTTTTCAACCAATGTGTGACTCGCCCCCGGACAACGAGCATCAGTACACATAACCCCGCGCTGCACTTCGCGATAACCGAGGCGACTTTGAAGCAACGCGGACTTACCTGAATGTTTGGGACCATAGAGAGACCGAACCATGAATGCCCCGCTCCGTGTCAACGAAGCACTGCTGATTGCCGACCACGCCTTCGAACCTTTCCAGTGCGTAGCCTGGGATGCACCCAACGGTACTGGTGAACTGAGCCTGGCAGTGATCGACCGGACCAGCACCCGCATCGGCAGCAAGCAAGTGTCCTCGCGTATCTACTCCGACCCGGCCCAGTGGGCCAGCCTGATCGAGGAAGTGCGCGCCGAGTTGTGCGAGAAAGGTTACGACCTGCAACCGTGGTCGATGCCGAAATAATATCGGCCGGCAAACCAAGTGCGTGCATCGCCACGCACTTGTACAACTTCCGGGTTGCTGTTCTGGCAACTTTTCTTATTGCGACATAGTGTCGCACCGATACTTTTCAATCCACCAAACTGAACTGTTGCAGATGCTGGTAATCAGCCTGAAGTTGTTGCGCCAGACGCTGCGCACGCCCCAGGCGCACTGGTGCCAGTTCCATATCTACCAGCAGAGTGGCACACGGCATCGGCTGCACGGTATTCCAGTGCTGCAGACGACCGTCGGTAAACACCAGGCAGCGTAGCGCTTCTTCGGGGTGGGCTCGTCGCCGCGCCTGCAACCATTGCCGGGCCTCTTCCAGTGCAGCGATCAACGGCGTGCCGCCACCGGCCCCCAAGGCTTGCAGCCACGGTTGCAAGGCGGCCGAGGCCTTCAGGCCGTGGCGCTGCCACTGCGGCGTACGCCCGCTGGCGGTAACCAGGGCCAGCCGGGCCCGCTGGCGGTAGGCGTGATCGAACAGCGCCGCCAGCAGCCCTTTGGTTTGTGTAAGCGCCTGGTGGCGGCGGGTCGAGGCCGACGCATCGACGATTATCAGCCACAGCTCTGCGGGCCTGGCCTGGCGTTGCTGCCAGCACAGGTCCTGGCGCTGGCGTGGCCGGCCCTTGAGCAGGGTCGGCAGCCAGGCCACCCGACCGGCCGCGGCATTGCGCGCCCGGCCTCGGCTGGCACCGTACTGCTTACCTGCGCCTGCTTTGGCATCCACCCCTTTGGCAGGTGGCTGGGGGATGCTCAGGGCTTTTTTGCCCAGTTCGGCACCTCGCGGCGGGCGCTGTTGGCCACCGGCTGTGCCGGCATTGCCCCCCAGTCGCCCTGCCCGCCCTGTTCGCCAGGGTTGCCCGCGCCTTGCCGGCCGGGCTGTTGCTCAGGCTGCTGCGGAGCTGAAGGCGGGTTGGCCTGGGGCGTAACACGGCGGCGATGGCGCAAGGCGAACTCGGCCACTGCATCGACATCGGCCTCCTCTATGGCCTCGCCGCCACGCCAGGCGCAGTGGGCGCGTGCAGCGCGCAGCCAGACCAGGTCGGCGCGCAGGCCGTCGACCCCGGCGGCGTAGCAGCGTTCGGTGATCCAGGCCAGCGCCTGGTCGTCCAGGGCAATGTCCGCCAGGGCGTGGCGCGCCGCCTGGCAGCGCTCGCGCAATTGCGCCTGGGCCTCGGCCCATTGCGCACAGAAGGCCTGCGGGTCGCTGTCGAAGGCCAGGCGCCGGCGAATGATCTGCTGGCGCGCCTCAGGCTCGGGCAAGCCTTCCAGAGCCACGTTGAGGCCAAAGCGGTCGAGCAACTGCGGGCGCAGTTCGCCCTCCTCCGGGTTCATGGTGCCGATCAGTACGAAGCGGGCACTGTGCCGGTGCGAGATGCCGTCGCGCTCGATGCGGTTGGTGCCACTGGCCGCCACGTCGAGCAGCAGGTCGACCAGGGTATCGGGCAGCAGGTTGACCTCATCGACATACAACACGCCGCCATCGGCCTGGGCCAGCACCCCGGGGGAAAACTGCGCCTTGCCCTGCCCCAGCGCGGCATCCAGGTCGAGGGTGCCGACCAACCGCTCTTCGCTGGCGCCCAGTGGCAGGGTGACGAACGGGCCCTCACCGAGCAGGTCGGCCAGGCCACGGGCCAGGGTACTCTTGGCCATGCCACGCGGCCCCTCGATCAGCACGCCGCCGATCCTAGGGTCGATGGCGGTCAGGCACAGCGCCAGTTTAAGGTCGTCGGCACCGACCACGGCTGCCAGTGGAAATTGCACGGGTTCACTCATTTCAAGCCTGTTCCTCGCCGTCGAGCAGTTGTTCCTCTAGGGCTTCGCGGTAGTCGCCAGGCGCCTGCCACAGGCCGCGCTGCTGGGCCTCCAGCAAACGTTCGGTAAGGTCGCGCAGGGCCTCGGGGTTGTGCTCGCGCATGAAGTCGCGGGTCGCCGGGTCGAGCACGTAGGCATCGGCCAGCGCCTGGTAATGATGGTCGTCGATCAGCTGCGTGGTAGCGTCGAAGGCGAACAGGTTGTCGACCGTCGCCGCCATCTCGAAGGCGCCTTTGTAGCCATGGCGCTTGACCCCGTCGATCCACTTCGGGTTCAGCGCCCGGGCGCGGATGACCCGGTTCAGCTCTTCCTTGAGGGTACGGATACGCGGCCGGTCGGCCTGGCTGTGGTCGCCGTGGTAACTGGCCACTGCCGCACCGGACAAGGTTTCCGACGCCGCCAGCATGCCACCCTGGAACTGGTAGTAGTCGTTGGAATCGAGCAGGTCGTGTTCGTGATTGTCCTGGTTCTGCAGCACCGCCTGCACCTTGGCCAGGCGCTGGGCGAACTGGGCGCGGGCCGGGGTACCGTCGTCACTGGCGCCGTAGGCATAGCCGCCGTGGTTGAGGTAGACCTCGGCCAGGTCGTCGCGGCTGTGCCACAGGCGCCCATCGATGGCGTTCTGCACCCCGGCGCCGTAGGCCCCGGGCTTGGCACCGAACACCCGCCAGCCAGCCTGGCGCGCGGCCTGCTCGGCGTCCACGCCCTGCGCCTGCAGCGCGGCGCGCTCGCTACGCACGCGGGCGGCCAAGGGGTTGAGATCGTCCGGTTCATCCAGCGCGGCCACCGCCCGCACTGCAGCATCGAACAGGCGGATGAGGTTGCCGAAGGCATCACGGAAAAAGCCGGAAACGCGCAAGGTCACGTCAACCCGCGGGCGGTCGAGCAGGCTGAGCGGCAGGATCTCGAAATCGTCGACCCGCTGGCTGCCGGTGGCCCATACCGGTCGCACACCCATCAGCGCCATGGCCTGGGCGATGTCGTCGCCGCCGGTACGCATGGTTGCCGTACCCCACACCGAAAGGCCGAGTTGGCGCAGGTGATCGCCGTGGTCCTGCAGGTGGCGTTCGAGGACCAGGTTGGCCGAGGCGAAGCCCAGGCGCCAGGCGGTGGTGGTAGGCAGGTTGCGCACATCCACGGTATAGAAGTTGCGACCGGTAGGCAGCACGTCCAGGCGCCCACGGCTGGGCGCGCCACTGGGCCCGGCGGGCACGAAACGCCCGGCCAGCGCCGATAGCAGGCCATTCATTTCGGCGCTGCCGCAGGCGTCCAGGCTGGGTGCCACCGCTTCGCGCAGCGCCTGCACCACATCGTGCACCGGCTGCCATTCGCTCTCGGCAGGCAACTGTGCGGTGCCGCCCAGCGCCTGGTCGATTACCTGCAGCGCCAGCAGTTCGAGGCGTTCGCGGGTATCGCCACAGGTGCGCCAGGGCTCGCTGCTCATGGCCTGCAACTGCTCGGGGCGTGCGCCCTGCCACGGCTGGCCGAGTTCGCAATCGAGCGGGTCGAAACCCGGCACCAGCGCCTTGGCCAGAACCCGCAGCAGGCTGGCATTGCCGCCGCGACCGTCGCCACGCTCGACCCGCGACAGCGCCAGCAAGGTATCCAGGCGCAGCCGGCCTTCCGGGGACTGGCCGAACACATGCAGGCCATCGCGAATCTGCGATTCCTTCAGGTCGCACAGGTAGGTGTCCAGGCGCGGCAACCACACCGCGGCATCGTCCAGTTGGCCTTCCAGTTGCAGTTCGCGGTCGATGTGGTTGGCCTTGACCAGTTCGAGAATGTCGCGCTGCAACTCGCGGGCGCGCCGCGGGTCGAGCAGCTGGGCCTCGTAGAACTCGTCGGCCAATTGCTCCAGGTGGCGCAACGGGCCATAGGTTTCGGCACGGGTCAGCGGCGGCATCAGGTGGTCGATGATCACCGCCTGGGTGCGGCGCTTGGCCTGGGCACCCTCGCCCGGGTCGTTGACGATGAACGGGTAGATGTTCGGCAGCGGGCCGAGCAAGGCGTCCGGCCAGCACTGCGCCGACAACCCGACGCCCTTGCCGGGCAGCCATTCGAGGTTGCCGTGCTTGCCGACATGGATCACCGCGTCGGCGGCAAAGGCATGGCGCAGCCAGAAGTGAAACGCCAGGTAGCCGTGCGGCGGCACCAGGTCCGGATCGTGGTACACCGCGCTGGGGTCCACCTGGTAACCCCGCGCCGGCTGAATGCCGACGAAGGTCAAGCCAAAGCGCAGGCCGGCCACCATCAGCCGGCCACTGCGGTACATCGGGTCTTGCTGCGGCGGCCCCCAACGCTCCAGCACAGCCTGGCGGTTGGCCTCTGGCAGGCGCTCGAAGGCGGCCTGGTAGTCGGCCAGGCTCAGGCTCTGCGCACAGGGGCGCAGGTCCAGATGGTCGAGGTCGTTGGTCACGCCGCCGAGCAACTGGTGGA
This sequence comes from Pseudomonas pudica, assembly GCF_015680405.1. GTDB lineage: Bacteria > Pseudomonadota > Gammaproteobacteria > Pseudomonadales > Pseudomonadaceae > Aquipseudomonas > Aquipseudomonas pudica. The sequence continues at coordinate 10,984 of NZ_JADLJS010000026.1, read as the reverse complement.
TCAGTTGCGTGCCACTGCCCGGCAAGTCGGCCAGCGGATAGCCTTCGGCCTGCAGGGCCTTGAGAATGTTCAGCGCCGCCGCTGGCGTGTCCAGGCCAACGCCGTTGCCAATGCGGCCATCCCGGGTCGGGTAGTTGGCCAGCACCAGGGCCACGCGCTTTTGCGCATTCGGCAGGCGCGCCAGCTCGACCCAGCGGCGGGCCAGTTCGGCGACAAAGTCCATGCGCTCGGGGTGGGCGCGGTAGCAGACCACGTCGGACTGGCTGCGCTCGCTGCGCCAGGCCATGTCCTTGAAACTGACCGGGCGGGTGATGATGCGCCCGTCCAGTTCGGGCAAGGCAATGTGCATGGCCAGGTCACGCGCCCCCAGGCCCTGCTCGCTGGCTTCCCAGCCGGGCTGGTTGTCTTGTGCGCAGATGGCCTGCAGCACCGGGATGTCGCGACGGAACGGGCGCAGGTTGGGGCGTTCGGGGCTGGACAGGGCAAAGCCGGTGGTGTTGACCAGCACTTCGGCCCCCACCTCGTCCAGCCAGGCTTCGACCTGCTCCAGGCAGGCGCTTTCCTTTAGGCTGGCCACCGCGATCGGCAACGGGTTGAGCCCGGCGGCCTGCAGGCGCTGGCAGAACACATCGATGAACGCGGTGTTGGCCGCCTGCAGGTGCGAGCGGTAGAACAGCAGCGGCGCCACTGGCTGTTCGGGGTGCCACTGCGGGTACCAGTCCTCCAGCGTGGCGCTGCCCTTGGCCGGGTGATACACGGCAGTGCGCGGCAAAGGCTGTGGTTCGTCCCAGGCATAGTCGCGGCCCAGCCACTGGCTGGCCAGGCAGTTGAACAGGTTGATGGCGTTCGCCTTGCCGCCCTGGCGCAAGTAGTGCCAAAGGCGTTCGGCCTGCTCGCCGCTGACACTGCCCAGGCTGGTCAGCTCCGGGTCCGGGCGGTCGTCACCCGGCACCAGGATCAGCTGCACACCACGACCGGCCAGCTCGACCAGTCGTTCGACGCCATAGCGCCAGTAGCCGACGCCACCGTGCAGCGACACCAGGATGACCTTGGCATGGCGTAGCACCTCGTCGACGTACAGGTCGACCGAAGCATGGTTCTGTACCTGCATCGGGTTGGCCAGGCGCAGGCTGGGGTAATCCTCGGGCAATTGCTCGGCGGTATCGGCGAGCAATGCCAGGTGCGAATCGCCGCTGCAGAGAATCACCAGCTCGGCGGGCGTCTGGCCGAGGTCGGCAATGCTGTCATCCGGCACGAAGCCGCCGGGCTGGGTCCGCAGCAGGTGCATGGGTCAGGCGCCCAGTGCCTGGCGCAGGCGCGCTTCCAGCTGGGCGGCGTCGAGGTCCTGGCCGATCAGCACCAGGCGGGTGATGCGCGGCTCGTCGGCGCGCCAGGCGCGGTCGAAGTGCTTGTCGAAACGGGTGCCCACGCCCTGTACCAGCAAGCGCATCGGCTTGCCCGGGATGGCAGCGAAGCCTTTGGCGCGCAGGATGCCGAATTCCACCACCAACTGGGTCAGGGCGTCAAGCAGCAGGCTTTCGTCGGCTTCTGGCAGGTCGATGGAGATGGAGTCGAAGGCATCGTGGTCGTGATCGTCATGGTCATCGCCGTCATGGTGCGAGTCGTGGTGGGTACGGCGGCCATCGATGTGCGCCTCGGACTCGGCACCCACGCCCAGCAGCACTTCCAGCGGCAGCTTGCCGCTGCTGGCTTCGATCACCTTGACCGCCGGCGGCAGTTCTTCGGCCACCTCGGCGCGGACCTTGGCCAGGCCTTCGGCGTCGATCAGGTCGGCCTTGTTCAGCACCACCAGGTCGGCGCTGGCCAGCTGGTCGGCGAACAGTTCGTGCAGCGGCGACTCGTGGTCCAGGTTGGGGTCGAGCTTGCGCTGGGCATCGACCTGGTCCGGGTAGGCGGCGAAGGTGCCGGCGGCCACGGCCGGGCTGTCGACTACCGTGATCACCGCGTCGACGGTGCAGGCATTGCGGATTTCCGGCCACTGGAAGGCTTGCACCAGCGGTTTGGGCAGGGCCAGGCCGCTGGTTTCGATGAGGATATGGTCCAGGTCGCCACGGCGTGCCACCAGCTCGCGCATCACCGGGAAGAACTCTTCCTGCACGGTGCAGCACAGGCAGCCGTTGGCCAGCTCGTAGACGCGACCGGTGGCTTCTTCTTCGGTGCAACCGATGCTGCACTGCTTGAGGATTTCGCCGTCGATGCCCAGTTCGCCGAACTCGTTGACGATCACCGCAATGCGGCGGCCCTGGGCGTTGTCGAGCATGTGGCGCAGCAAGGTGGTCTTGCCCGAGCCGAGGAAGCCGGTGACGATGGTGACGGGGAGCTTGGCCAGTGTTTTCATGTCGCATTGCCCTTGGCAGATTGGCGCGGGCATGCAGGACGACAGCCGCAGGCCAGGCCGGCCGGGCTTGTTCGCCACCGGATCACCCCGCCCGGTTGAAAGTCGAAAACGTGACGAGGCAGGTCTCCTGGCTCGCACCGTTCCATGTGCCCGCTGGTGCAGCAGGCTGGCGGGATGACGCCTTCCCGCGCGCGGGCGCAGTGGCTGTGTCGATCCGTTGTCGGTGCTTACAGTTGCGGGGGCAGCCGCGGCTTGTACCGCGTTCCCGTCTTAGCTTCGGCCTGGCCGAAGAACCTCGAAGTGGCAAGGCTACGCAGTGGCTGGCGGGTGGTCAACCATTGCTGTCGGGCTGGCCGACAACAAGCGCCGCAACTGCGTTAGAGTGGTGGCTTTGAGCAGCGAGGCCCACGGTGAAACCCCTGAACAAGCGCGATATGGCACGCCTGGAGCGTGAGCTGGTGGCTTGCCTGACCGAAGCCTGCGAAACCGCCAAGGCGGAGATCGTCGGTTTCAGCTGGCTTACCCATCGTCTGGCTCTCGAGGATTTTCCGGCCAGCCTGCGTATTACCTGGGTATTCGAGCGAGAGGCCGAAAAGGCCGCCGCCTTGGCGGGCGACGCCAAAATGCGCATGCTCGCGCTGACGGGCCTTGCGCTGGAGCAGGCCGGCATTCAGCTGGATCATCCAGCCTGGCATGTACGGTTTGACAGTGAAGAGGCGTGCCAGCAGAGCCACGGGGGCGATTGGACCAGGCGTTTGGTGGGGCGCTGAGCCAGGGGCATGCGCGGCCCTGCAGGTCCGGTGCACGCCTTAAGGGCGACGCCGGCCATGTGGGAGCGGGTTTACCCGCGAACACGGGCGAAGCCGGTGCCATCCACCGCGTCGCCTGTCTCGCGGGTGAACCCGCACCCACAGGGTCCGTGGCGCACTCGCGGAATGTGTTTTCCCGCGACAACAATGCCTCTATCCGTTAGGCTACGCATTCCCCTGTCACGAGGTATTCGTCCAATGCGCCATTGATGCCGCCGTCACTTTGACGGCCAGTCTTCAGCCTCCGGTTCGCTCCGGAGATGTCGCGGCATTTGTGGAGTTGTGCATGACGAACACGTCGATCCTGACGCTGGACAGCGTCTCCCTGGCCTTGCCTGACGGCAGGCTGTTATTTACCGACCTCAGCGAAACCTTCGACCAACGCCGCACCGGCCTGGTCGGGCGCAACGGTGTGGGCAAGAGCCTGCTCGGGCAGATACTTGCCGGCCAGCGCGAACCAAGCAGCGGCCAGTGTCGGCGCCTTGGGCGCGTCCATCTTCTGGACCAGCAGGTGATCGAGCACAGCGCCACGGTCGCCGACCTGGCCCAGGTGGGCGCGGTGCTCGCTGCGCTGGAGCGCATCGAGCAAGGCAGTGTCGCACCCAGTGACTTCGACGCCGTCGGCGAACGTTGGGATATTCGCGAGCGATTGCAGGGGCACCTGCAACGCCACGGCCTGGGCCAACTCGACTGGCACCAGCCCGCCCACAGCCTGAGCGGTGGTCAGGCCATGCGCGTGGCGCTGGTCGGCGCCTGGCTCAGCGAAGCGGACTACCTGATACTCGACGAACCGAGCAATCACCTGGACAGCGACGCCCGCGCCCAACTATTGGGCATGATCGAAGCCTGGGACCGGGGTTTGCTGGTGATCAGCCATGATCGCAGCCTGCTCGCGCACATGACGCGCATCGTCGAATTGTCCAGCCTGGGCTTGCGGGCCTATGGCGGCAACTACACCTTCTATTCGGCCCAGAAAGCCAGCCAGACAGCACAGGCCCAACAGCAACTTGCCCGGCTGAAACAGGAGCAGCAACGCCAGGCGCGCGAACTGCAGCGTCAGCGCGAAGACCTGGAACGTCATCAAGCCCGCGCCGGACGCAATGCCAGGCACGCCAACCAGGCCAAGATCCTGATCGACCGCCAGCAGGAGCGCAGTCAGGCCACTGCGGGCAAACAGCGCCGCGACCATCGCGACGCCCGGCAGGCGCTGCAGGGCAAAGTGCGTGACGCCGCCCGCGAAGTCGAGCAGGACAGCGCCATTACCCTGCATGCACCCACGCCGCAGCTTCATCCAGGCCGCGAAGTGCTGGCCCTGCAGGCGCTGCGCCTGCCACGCGGGACGCGCAAACTACTGAACCTGCGCGTGTGCCTGGGCCAGCGGGTGGGCCTGGTAGGCGCCAATGGCAGTGGCAAGTCCACCCTGCTCAGGCTGATGAACGGTGAGTTACCAGCACCAACCGAGAGCCTGCGCCTCAGTGGGGAAACCGCCCTGCTCGACCAGCACTGCAGCGCACTGCCAGGCAATACCAGTGTGCTCGAGCACCTGCGCCAGGCAAACCCGACGCTGGCCCAGGGCGACTTGCGCAGCCGCCTGGCGCAACTGGGCCTGGATGCGGCCCGCATCGAACTACCCAGCAGCCTGCTCAGCGGGGGTGAGCGGATGAAGGCGGCACTGGCCGCCGTGCTATACCGCGAACGGCCGCTCGACCTGTTATTGCTGGACGAACCCGGCAACCACCTGGACCTGCCATCGCTGGCCGCACTGGAACACATGCTCGGGCAGTTTCGCGGGGCGCTGGTGGTGGCGTCCCACGACCAGGTACTGCTCGACCAGCTGGCGCTGGACGAGTACCTGCACCTGTAAACGCCGCAATAAATGCATTGCAGGCTATCAATTCGTGACTGGCCGTTCCCGATCTGCCACGGATGTATTATGGTGGCGTGGTGCGCATATAACAGCAGCCCGAGCAATCGGGCACTTGCAAGACAATGAGGGTGTCATGAGCAACGAAAGCATTAATTGGGACAAGCTCGGTTTCGACTATATCAAGACCGACAAACGCTACCTGTCCGTATGGCGCAATGGCGAGTGGGACAAGGGCACCCTGACCGAAGACAACGTACTGCACATCAGTGAAGGCTCCACCGCCCTGCACTACGGCCAGCAGTGCTTCGAAGGCCTCAAGGCCTACCGTTGCAAGGACGGTTCGATCAACCTGTTCCGCCCGGACCAGAACGCCGCCCGCATGCAGCGCAGCTGCGCCCGCCTGCTGATGCCGCAGGTGCCGACCGATGTGTTCATCGAGGCGTGCAAGCAAGTGGTCAAGGCCAACGAGAAGTTCGTGCCTCCGCACGGTAAAGGCGCCCTCTACCTGCGCCCGTTCGTGATTGGCACCGGTGACAACATTGGCGTGCGCACCGCCCCCGAGTTCATCTTCTCGATCTTCGCCATCCCGGTTGGCTCGTACTTCAAGGGCGGCATGAAGCCGCACAACTTCCAGATCTCCAGCTTCGACCGCGCTGCCCCGCAAGGCACTGGCGCGGCCAAGGTCGGTGGCAACTACGCCGCCAGCCTGCAGCCGGGTGCAGAAGCGAAGAAAGCCAACTTCGCCGACGCCATCTACCTCGACCCGCTGACCCACACCAAGATCGAGGAAGTCGGTTCGGCCAACTTCTTCGGCATCACCGCCAACAACGAGTTCGTCACCCCGAAATCGGCTTCGGTGCTGCCAGGCATCACCCGCCTGTCGCTGATGGAACTGGCGCAATCGCGCCTGGGCCTGACCGTGATCGAAGGCGATGTGGAAATCAACAAGCTGGATCGTTTCGTCGAAGCCGGCGCCTGCGGTACCGCGGCGGTGATCACCCCGATCGGCGGCATCGAGTACAACGGCAAACTGCACGTGTTCCACGACCTGGAAAAGGTCGGCCCGGTTACCCAGAAGCTCTACAACGAGCTGACCGGTATTCAGAGCGGTGACGTGGAAGCACCGGCTGGCTGGATCGTCAAGGTTGCCTGAGACGCTTTAGCGGCTTGAAAAACGGGGCATGCCAGCGATGGCATGCCCCGTTTTTTATTGGCTGACGCGGTCAACTATGATGGCACCGGCTGCGCCGGTGTTCGCGGCTGAAACCGCTCCCACAGGTAAAGCGCAAGCCTGAAGCCTGCGCCGTCCCTGTAGGAGCGGCCTTGTGTCGCGAAAGGGCTGCGAAGCGGCCCCAGGATATCCGCACAATGCACAAATCGAGGGGCCGCGCAGGCAGGTAGTTCTCATGCAAGGCGACGCTGTATCAGCAGGTGCCGGGCTTTGTCGAAGGCCCAGTTGTACAGCACGGTGTAGGGCAGGATGATCACGAAGAAGCCCAACTCCACCATGAACGCCTGCAGCAACGAAATCTCCAGCATCCACGCCGCCACCGGCAGACACCACACCACCAGCCCGGCTTCGAAGCCCAGGCCGTGCACAAAGCGTGCGCTGGCTTTCCAGTGGATGCGCTCGCCGCGGACGTAGCGATCGACCAGCGCGTTGTAGACCATGTTCCACAGCATGGCGATCACCGACAGGGTCACCGCCAGCGCTCCCGCCGTCGCCAGCGACTTGCCCATGATCCAGGACAGCAGCGGCGCACACAGCAGCACGGCGAACACTTCATAACCGACGGCGTGAACCAGGCGCTCGGTGAAAGACACGTTTTTCATTGCAAAATCCATCCTTTGCGTGAGTCGTGCTTCCTATTTTCTTTGATAGAACTGATACTCGCGATATAGCTACCATCGATTTTATCAATACCATGCGCTACTCACCCGAAGCTCTGGTCGCCTTTGTCGAAGCTGCATCGCTGGGTTCGTTTTCCGCTGCGGCGCGCAAGTTGCGCAAAAGCCAGTCGACGATCAGCATCGCCATCGCCAATTTCGAGGCCGATGTGGGTTGCCCGTTGTTCGAGCGTGGCGGCCGTCACCCCACGCTGAACGAGGCTGGGCGACAGGTGCTGAGCCATGTCGAGGCGATTCTCGATGCCAGCGCCCAGCTCGATGCCCTGGCGGTGCGGCTGGCTGAAAACGTCGAGGCACTGGTCTCGGTGGTGATGTCGGACAGCTACAGCGTGACATTCCAGGGCGCGGTGATGGCCCGCTTCGCCCAGCACTACCCGCATACCGAGCTGCGCTGCGGCCCGTCGGAAGATGCCGACGTGATCGAGCTGATCCAGCAGGGCCTGGCACATGTCGGTATTCTCGCCACCCAGCCCAGCTACCCCGCTGACGTTGCCGTGGCACGCCTGCCCGAGCAGGCAGAGTTTGGTGTGTACGTGGCCAGCGGGCATCCGTTGGCGGCTTTGCCCCAGGTGCAGATGCAGCATCTGGAGAACGTCCGGCAGCTGTATATGAAGACCTATGCTCAAAGCTTGCACCAGGGGCGTGGCCAGGCCTGGTCGGCACCGGACTACCTCACCCTGCTGGAGTTCGCCGTGCGCGGGTTCGGCTGGGCCGAACTGCCCAGGGCACTGGTGGCACGCTTTGGCAGTGGGCTGGTGGAGCTGCAGGTGGCCGGGTACCCGCGACGGGTTGACATGGATGTGGCATGGTCGAGCCGGCGCGCGCTCGGGCCGGCGGGGCAGTGGCTGGTGCGGCAGATGTTGGGGCAATAGGCCTTTATCGCCTGCAAGATCCTGGGGCTGCTGCGCAGCCCGTCGCGACGCAAGGTCGCTGCTATAGGGGCACTAAAGCGAAAAATCCTACAACGTTTTAGGAAGCCCATTGCTCCCCCGCGAAGGCGTTCCTCGCTAGTGTTTTGGCCGTTGCGTCAAATCACTGGAAAAGGAACTCCTGATGAGCATCAGCAAAACCATCCACATCGCCATGCAGGAAGAAATCCCCAACACCTACGGCACCTGTAACGCCTGCGGACGCTCCGGCCTGCCAATTCTGCTGCTGCGCGAGGCCTACGCCCCGCGCCCGGATACAGGGCGCCCCTATCGCCTGGCAGACGATAGCGAAATCATCTTCCACCCGATGCACACCGACCAGTTGCGCCTCCTGCGCCAGGGTTATGTCTACGTACTGCTCGACCAGGAAATCTGGCAGGCCTTCGAGGTAGCGGCGGAAGGTACCTTGCAGCGCTTTCCGGTGTCGCAGATGCCCTTGGGGCCACCCAGGTCGTTACCCAAGGTATGCGCCACCGAAGGCCACGATGTGATCGCCTCGTTCATCAACATCGATACCCTGCTCTACCGCAAGGCCTGGATCGCCTTCGCCAACGACCCCTGGCCCCGTGCCGTACTCGACCGCTATCGGCAAGGCATCGTCGACAGTGACCCGGGCACCCTCGCCCGCTTCGTCGAGGTGGACCTGAACACCGCACGCAACGACCCTGCCAGCCTCGGCATCGCCATGACCGACAGCTTCCGCTTCGGCCTGGAACAGGTGCTGGAGTTCTCTACCTTTTCCTCTGCCAGGTTCACCAGCGCTCATGGCTTTTACAGCCGCCTGGGCCGCTGGCATGAAACCCGCACGCATGTGCGCAATGTCATCCAGCAGGAACAACTGCCCAATGGCCTGCTGGCGCTGACGCTGCCCGACCCGGTCGGCATGGTCATGGAGCTCAACGCGCAACGCACTGGCTGGGTGCAGGCCCTGCAGGAATGGCGGGCGCAACCGCAGCGGCACTTCGAATACTTCACCTCGCAAGCACTACTGGGCATCCGCGAACTGCACGCTGCCATGGCTGCCGCGCAGGGTGCCGAGGACGCGCAGCGGCAAGCCCGGCAGGTCGAGCAGTGGAACGACAGCCCGATCGCGGCCAAGGCGTATCTGCCTCCGGTGGACATCGACGCGCAGACCGAACGCAACATCGCGCGCAAACAGCAGGACGCCCGCGAGCGGCTGGAAGAGCGTTACGACGAAAGCGCCCGCGCGGCGTTCCAGGCCGATTACGACCGCGAACTGAAAAACTGGCAGTCGATGATCGACCAGGTTGGCGATCTGTATGCGCGGCACTATGCCAAGCGGGCGTTTCAGCAGATCGGCTACTACGACTATGACACGACCTCCCCTGTTTCGGTGGAGTACTTCATCCAGATGATGGCCGCCTGCCTGGCCGGCGGGCCCACTGAAACCCTGCCGCAGGAGGGTCAGCCGCTCGGGATCACCCAGCATATCTGGCAGCAGCTGCTGGAAGACGACCGCAGCCTGCTTTACCAGGCACTGCTGGCCAAGAACCAGAAGCTGATGCAGCAGGTGGCCAGCGCGCTGGCCGGGGATGACTTCGGCAAGGTGTACGACATCATCAAGGGCATCGCCGGCACCGCCGACGGCCAGCTGTTGATGATCAAGCCGATACAGGATGCCGTTGGCCAGTTGCTGGCCGCGACCAACAGCGCCGGGAATGCGCTCAGCCAGCACCTGAGTGAACGGACCAAGACCCTGATCGGCCATGTGCATCGCTCGGCGTTTGCCCTGTTTGCGGGGCAGCAGGTAACGCCACTGCGGGTGTCGCTGACAGTGGGCGAATACATGAGCCTGCTCAACGAAGCCCTGGAGGCGCGGACCGATGCGTTTCTGCAGCAGGTAGACAAGCAGTTCCGTGACCCACTGGGCCGCAAGGTGCGAGCCATGGTGCTGAGTGGCGCGATCAATATTGCGGCAGCGGGTAACCGTAGCCAGATGATCGAGGTGATGCTCTGGACGCTCGAAAGCGCCGAGAGTTTGCAGGCGCGGTTGGTGCAGTTGCGCGAGGGTGCAGCCGGTAGCGTCGGGGCGCTGGTACGCAATGTTGCGATTGGTGCGGGTACGCTACGTGCGCAGGTTACGAGTGGTTTGAAGATCAGTTCTACGGCCGCGCAAAGCCTGGCAAGCGATGCGATGCGCAGCCTGCGGGATGCTGCAGCGAGTAGCGAAAGCGTGAAGCTGCTGCTTGCCTTGGGGGGCATATGGTTCCAGCAGGATAGCCTTGGCAAGAACTATCGAGCGTTACAAGAAACGCATCAGAACAACCCGGAGGCGCTTGCGGCGATCTGGTCTTCTTCGCTTGGGTTGTTGGGAGTGAGTGTCGAAGCGGCAGGGCTTGCTGTCACACTTGTACGACCGAAGATACCGTGGCCGCGAACGGTAACCACAACTTTACTTGGAAAGAACCTAGCCAAGTATGGCGGCGCCATCACTGCACTCGCCAATGCCATGGATGCAGTGCAATACGTGAATGCGCTCACCAGAACTAATAACCAAGGGGACAGCACCTCTGCAAACCAGTACGCTCGCGCGGCCGTGCTTGCCGCAGTTTCCACTGTCTCTGGTATCTACTCGGCATTATTCGCAAGTTCGCTACTCGCTCCCTTAGGCTTTACAATTATCCTTGGCCTGGCAGCCTATACGCTGGCGATGGATGCCAAAAAACAAGAATCTTCACTATTAGAGCTTTGGTCCCGACACAGTAGATGGGGAACACCAGAGGAACATCGGCGCTGGACAAATCCACAAGATCTGGATACCGCAATTGGCTCACTGAACGCGGCAGCCTTGGGAGTTCAAGCGCGTGCTTCAATTGAGACAAGATTTCAACCAACTCATAGTACGCACACGCCAGACCAAACAAGAGCCTTCATCAGCGATGACGCTGCTGTCGCGGCAGGTTTTTATCTCGATTTATACATAAGCTTGCCAAACTTCAGTACTGAGGACGCACAGTACAAATGGCAACTGACCGTGTACCCAGCAGGGCAAAATCGACTGCCTTTTTATCTCTCCGGTAACAATTCACATCCAACAGTAGTCGAATACGTGCCCGAAGAAGCCCAAAAAATCTTTGCTAGCCCTGAAAGC
>NZ_JADLJS010000025.1 GCF_015680405.1 Pseudomonas pudica | reverse complement strand
CTCCTACAGGGACCGCGCAGGATTCGAAAACTGCGCGGTCCCTGTAGGAGCGGCCTTGTGTCGCGAAAGGGCCGCAAAGCGGCCCCAACAGCCTATTTCCGGGCCACCCCATCAGCCCGGAACATCTGCCGGATCCCGCGAATCGCCTGGCGAATACGGTCCTGGTTCTCGATCAGGGCAAAGCGCACATGGTCATCACCATAATCACCAAAGCCGATCCCCGGCGATACGCATACCTTGGCCTCGGCCAGCAGCTTCTTGGCAAACTCCAGCGAACCCAGGTGCGCATACTCCGGCGGGATCTTCGCCCACACGTACATCGAGGCCTTGGGGTTCTCGACCATCCAACCCAGCTCGTGCAGCCCCTTCACCAACAGGTTGCGGCGCTGGCGGTATTGCTCGGCGATGTCCCGCACACATTGCTGGTCGCCTTCCAGTGCTGCAATGGCAGCTACCTGCAGCGGGGTGAAGGTGCCGTAGTCGTGGTAGCTCTTGATCCGCGCCAGGGCACTGACCAACTCGGGGTTGCCGACCATGAAGCCGATCCGCCAGCCAGCCATGTTGTAGCTCTTGGACAAGGTGAAAAACTCCACCGCGATGTCCTTGGCCCCCGGCACCTGCATGATCGACGGGGCTTTCCAGCCGTCGTAGACGATGTCGGCATAGGCCAGGTCATGCACCACCAGCACGCCATACTGCTTGGCCAGGGCCACCACGCGCTCGAAGAAGTCCAGCTCCACGCACTGCGCGGTGGGGTTGGACGGGAACCCGAGGATCATCATCTTCGGCTTGGGGATCGATTCGCGGATGGCCCGCTCGAGTTCGTTGAAGAAGTCCACTCCCGGCACCAATGGCACCGAACGCACCTGGGCTCCGGCGATCACCGCCCCGTAGATATGGATCGGGTAGCTGGGGTTGGGCACCAGCACCGTGTCGCCCTGGTCGAGGGTAGCCAGCATCAGGTGCGCCAGGCCTTCCTTCGAGCCGATGGTGACGATGGCTTCACTTTCCGGGTCGATCTCGACCTCGTAGCGTTCCTTGTACCAGTTGGAGATGGCCCTACGCAGGCGCGGGATGCCACGAGAGGTGGAGTAGCCGTGGGTATCTTCACGTTGGGCGACCTGCACCAGCTTTTCGACGATGTGCGGCGGGGTGGCGCCGTCGGGGTTGCCCATGCTCAGGTCGATGATGTCCTCGCCACGGCGGCGGGCAGCCATCTTGAGTTCGGCAGTGATATTGAAGACGTAAGGGGGGAGACGATCGATGCGCGCAAAGCGGCGCGGCGAACCTGGGTTGGCCATGGCTTCCTCTGAGTACGTAAGCGCCCGGAACCGTCCGAGCGACGCTGGCCGATGTGGCGGCCTGGATCAGAAGATAATGCCGAGACAGGAGCCATGTAAATGACAATTTCCTGTTTTTTTAGAATTTTTCAGATGTATTTTTTGAAAATAAGAAATTTATATTCTGCTGTGCCGGCCTCGTTCGCGGGCTTGCCCGCTCCCACAGGATTACTCACCTGCCCCGAGACCTGCGCCGTACCTGTGGGAGCGGGCAAGCCCGCGAACGAGGCCGGCACAGAAAAACACACATAAAAAACCCCGGCACAGTGGCCGGGGTTTTCGTGAAACAGGCAGCAGTATCAGCGTGCGTATGTCATCAGCACATCCACAGCGGTCTGGCTGTCCACACCCATCATCACGCTCAGGGCAGTGACGGTGAGGATGGAGAAGCCGAACACCTTGCGGGCCCACTTGCTGTCGTCCTCGGCCTTGTAGCCACCCCAGGCCATGTACAGCCAGTACAGGCCCATGGCTGCTGCCACGGCCAGGTAGCCGAGGCCGGCGTAACCGCCGAGGGTAAGCATCAGGGTCGCGAGCACGAAGGCCAGCACGTACAGCACGATCTGCTTCTTCGCCGCGAGGATGCCACGTGCCACCGGCAGGACCGGAATGTTGGCAGCGCTGTAATCCTTGAAGCGGAAGATCGCGATGGCAAAGCTGTGCGGCATCTGCCACAGGCTGAACATCACCAGCAGGGTAACCGCAGCCAGGTCGAAGCTGTTGCTCACGGCGCAATAGCCGATCACCGGAGGCATGGCACCAGACAGGCTGCCGACCAAGGTGCCGTGCACCGATTTACGCTTCAGCCAAAGGCTGTAGAAACCGACATAGACGATGAAACCGATCAGCGCACAGAACGCCGACAGCGGGTTGGCCTGGACATACAGCAGGCTGAAACCCGCCACCCCGAGCAGGGTGGCGTAGATCAGCGCAAGGGGCAGCGACATGCCGCCCTGGACCATGACGCGGTTCTTGGTGCGCTCCATCTTGTGGTCGATGTCACGGTCGATGCAGTTGTTGAACACGCATCCGGACGCGACCACCAGCGAAGTACCGATCACCACCGCCAGGAACAGGGCGAAATCCACATGGCCCTTCGAGGCAAGGAAGAAACCGCCTGCCACGGAAAGCACGTTACCGAAAATGATCCCCGGTTTGGTGATTTGGATAAAGTGCTTAACGGACATGCAGTCTTACCTCACTTGGCCAACATTTCGAAGTGGATGCTGAACATGATCCACAGCGACAGGCCGACAAGCAGAGCGATCACCAGAGTGGTGAACAGGAACGTCGAAACGTTGTTGCGCTGCTCTTTCGAGCGGTCCATGTGCAGGAAGTACACGAGGTGCACTACTACCTGGATCACGGCCATGGCAACAATGATCAGAACGGTCAGGTTCTTCGGCAGGCTTGGCGACATGGCCAGGCCGAACGGGATCGCAGTCAGGATGATCGACAGGATGAAGCCGATCATGTACGACTTGACGCTGCCGTGGTTACCTTCGTGATGAGTGTCGTGTGCGTTAGCCATTACAGAACTCCCAGCAGGTAGACGACGGTGAATACGCAGATCCAGACCACGTCCAGGAAGTGCCAGAACAGGCTCAGGCAGCTCATGCGGGTCTTGGCGGTCGGCGTGATGCCGTGCTTGTTGATCTGGTACATCATGATCGCCATCCAGATCAGGCCGGCGGTCACGTGCAGACCGTGGGTACCTACCAGGGCGAAGAAGCCCGACAGGAAGCCACTGCGCTGCGGGCCGAAGCCTTCGGCGATCAGGTGATGGAATTCGTAGATTTCCATCGCGATGAAGCCTGCACCGAACAGGAAGGTCACAGCCAACCAGCCCAGTACGCCAGCTTTCTTGCCATCGAACATCTTCAGCATGGCGAAGCCGAAGGTGATCGAGGACAGCAGCAGGAACAGCGTTTCAACAGCTACGAAATCGAGCTGGAAGATGTCATGACCCGACGGGCCGCCGGCAAAACTGCCGGACAGCACCGCGTAGGTGGCGAAGAGCGACGCAAACAGGATGCAGTCGGTCATCAGGTACAGCCAGAAACCGAGTACGGTCATCTGGCCCGAGTCGTGGTGGTGGTCGTCATGCCCATGGTCGTGACCATGAGCAGCACCGTGCATTACTTGACTGGACATTGATTACACCCGCTCAAACGATTCGACACGTGCGCCGGCAGGCAGAGCACCTGCTTTGGCCAGCGCTTTCATGCGCTCGCCTTCGATGCGCGCCACTTCTTCGGCCGGAACCATGTAGCCCTGGTCGTCACGCGCAGCGTGGCGAACGAAGACAGCGATGGTTGCAACCAGGCTCGCGCCAACCAGCCACCAGATGTGCCAGATGAAGGCGAAGCCGAAGACGGTCAGGAACAGGCCCATGAACAAACCGGTGGAGGTGTTGCTCGGCATGTGGATCGCTTCGTACTTGGCTGCAGGCTTGTAGGCGACGCCGGCTTCCTTGGCTTCGTGCCAGGCATCCAGGCCAACCTTCTCAGGCATGTGGGCGAAGTTGTAGAACGGAGGTGGCGACGAAGTCGACCATTCCAGGGTACGGCCGCCCCATGGGTCGCCGGTCACGTCCAGGTTCTGGTTGCGGTCGCGAACCGATACGTACAGCTGGATCAGCTGGCAGGCGATACCGAACAGGATCAGCACAGCGCCGACAACGGCTACGTACAGGTAGGGTTCCCACAGTGGGTTGTCGGAGTGGTTCAGACGACGGGTCATGCCCATGAAGCCCAGGGCGTACAGCGGCATGAACGCTACGTAGAAGCCCGAGATCCAGAACCAGAAGGCAGCCTTGCCCCACTTCTCGTTCAGGGTGAAACCGAAGGCTTTCGGGAACCAGTAGGCGAAGCCGGCGATGTAGCCGAATACCGCACCACCGATGATCACGTTGTGGAAGTGAGCAATTACGAACAGGCTGTTGTGCAGCACGAAGTCAGCACCTGGAACAGCCAGCAGAACACCAGTCATGCCACCGATGGAGAAGGTGATCATGAAGCCCAGGGTCCACATGATCGGCGCGGTGAAGCGCAGACGGCCCTGGTAGATGGTGAACAGCCAGTTGAACAGCTTCACACCGGTCGGAATGGAGATCAGCATCGTCGCCAGGCCGAAGAAGGTGTTGACGCTGGCGCCGGCACCCATGGTGAAGAAGTGGTGCAGCCATACGGCGAAGCCCAGCACGGCGATGGCGCCCGATGCGTAGATCATCGAGTGGTGGCCGAACAGACGCTTGCCTGCGAAGGTGGAGGTAACTTCCGAGAACACACCGAAGGCCGGCAGGATCAGGATGTACACCTCAGGGTGACCCCACGCCCAGAACAGGTTGACGTACATCATCGGGTTCCCACCAAGCTCGTTGGTGAAGATGTGGAAGTCCAGATAACGGTCAACAGTCAGCAGAGCGAGTGCAGCGGTCAGGATCGGGAAGGAAGCCACGATCAGCACGTTGGCCCAGGTGCAGGTCCAGGTGAAGATCGGCATGTCCATCAGCTTCATGCCAGGTGCGCGCATCTTCATCACGGTGACGAGGAAGTTCACGCCGGTAAGCGTCGTACCCAGGCCTGAGAGCTGTAGAGCCCAGATGTAGTAGTCGACACCCACCCCAGGGCTGTACTGAATGCCCGCGAGCGGCGGATAGGCAACCCAGCCGGTCTTGGCGAATTCACCAACGCCCAGCGAGATGTTGACCAGCAGCACGCCTGCCAGCAGCAGGTAGAAGCTCAGGGAGTTCAGGAACGGGAAGGCAACGTCACGTGCACCGATCTGCAGAGGAACCGCCAGGTTCATCAGGCCGGTGAAGAACGGCATCGCCATGAAGATGATCATGATCACACCGTGAGCGGTGAAGATCTGGTCATAGTGTTCAGGCGGCAGGTAACCTTCGGAGCCACCGGTAGCGGCAGCCAGCTGGGTACGCATCATGATGGCGTCGGCAAAGCCGCGCAGCAGCATGACCATCGCGACGATGATGTACATCACCCCGATTTTCTTGTGGTCGACAGTCGTCAACCACTCGCTCCACAAGTAGGTCCACTTGCGGAAGTAGGTGATAGCACCGACGACAGCGATACCACCGAGCGCGATCATGGCAAGCGTCACCATGACTATCGGCTCGTGATAGGGTATCGCCTCCAGGCTTAGTTTACCGAACATCTCTTACTCCTCTGCACCGGCAGCTGGTTGCATACTCGATTCCACACCCTTGGTAGTGGCCAGATCTTTGCTGCCTGCTTCTTCGTGGCTCGGACGACCGCGGTTCATGCCTTCGTACTTGTCGACGATCAGCTGGAACTGGTCAGGCGAAGCCTCGCTATACAGCGCGACTGGGTTGTTTTCGCTTGGTTTGGCCAAGGCTTCGTATTCGGCCTTGTCCAGCTTCTTCGGCGACTGCTTGACCTCGGCGACCCACTTGTCGAAGTCTTCCTGAGAGGTGGCAGTAGCCTTGAATTTCATGCCGGTGAAGCCAGCACCGCTGTAGTTGGCGCTGATACCGTCGAACTCGCCGTTTTCGTTGGCGATCAGGTGCAGCTTGGTGGTCATGCCGGCCATGGCGTAGATCTGGCCGCCCAGGCCCGGGATGAAGAACGAGTTCATCACGGCGTCGGAAGTGACGCGGAAGTTGACCGGAGTGTTAGCCGGGAAGACGATCTTGTTGACCGTGGCAATGCCCTGCTCCGGGTAGATGAACAGCCACTTCCAGTCCAGCGCGACCACGTCGATCTGCACCGGCTTCACATCGGAATCCAGCGGACGGTACGGGTCCAGCTTGTGGGTGGAGTGGTAGGTGAAGTAGCCCAGGGCGATGATGATCAGGATCGGGATGATCCACACCGCGGCTTCGATCTTGGTCGAGTGCGACCAGTCAGGGGTGTAGGTGGCAGCCTTGTTGGAAGCACGGTACTTCCAGGCGAAAACCACGGTCATGATAATGACAGGAATCACCACCAGCAGCATCAGGCCGGTAGCGATCAGGATCAGGTTCTTTTGCTCAATGCCGACCTGACCTTTCGGGTCGAGCAGGGTCCAGTTGCACCCACTGAGTAAAAGCATGCCTAAAAAGGGCAATATGCCAAACAGTCTGGGGTAACGCTTTTTACTCATCTCACGACCTCTAGATCAGCTTGCTTCAATGCAATTTGTGTTTTGGTAGCCAACACTTCGTCCTGCCAAGTGCGGCATTTCGCGCCCGTACTCGCTCCTGCCCGGGGTCCGACTGCAGGACCTTGGCGTCAAGCGGGTTAGCGGTGCTTATGGTTTCGTAGGCAACAGGCCTGTACTTCAGACCAAGTCCATTTGGTGCGGGAAAACGCGGAGGGGGGTCCGCCCGGTATCGCCGTTGGGCGAAACTTGACGAAGTCAGCAAAAAGGAGCGCTGGGGCTTCCTTCAATCCTGCGACTTGCAAGCAGTGCCGAACGGAAATTGGGGGCGATTGTAGATAGGTCGCCAACCCTTGACTATGACTTATTGAGCAACAGTCCTTTACAGAATCTGCAACAATACTGCTCAAAAATTCAACTTCGCGACAGTTTGTCGCACCCCGCTTGATAGGCCCCAAAGCCGCATTCTGCAAGGCCTTCGGGTTGATCTGAATCAAGCGGTGAGCCAATTTTCCCTCTTCTCATGCGGCGTAAAAGACCCCATGCCATTCGGGACTTTTGTCTAAGCCTGGCGTCGGTTGCGGTAGATGCCGAGCGGAACCAGGACGGCCGTCAGGACGAACGCCACCAGCGCCCATTGCGCCAGCGACAGGCCGAGGATCGGCGGGTACGGCGTGCTGCAGAAGCCGTCGACCTGGAACACCAGCGGCCAGAGCTTGGCCAGCGGCAGGTCGTCCACGATCGGCTGCAGGGTGTCGATGCCGCAACTGACCATTGGGTTGGCGAGTATATACACATGGTTGCCGGCCGCAACGATTCCGCCAATGGCGCTGAGTACCACCAGGGCCTCGAAGAAGGTCAGGCTACGGCGCCCGGGCATCGCCGCGGCGATGAAGGCGAACACGGCGATGAACAACAGCGCATAACGTTGCAGGATGCACAGCGGGCATGGTGCCTCGCCCAGGACTATCTGCATGTAGAGGGCGCCGCCGATCAACGAAATGCAGATCAGGCCCAACAGTACCAGAAAGCGCCGTTCCCGATTCAGGCGCGATGTTTGTTCGTTCATTGCCGGTTCCTTCGATGGATAGTGGCAGCGTGATCCGCCTGCCTGGCGCAAGTCTACACGCTGGGCAGGGCCTTTGAGCGTGCCGAGGAAGCGGCGTGATAGCGCTGCGCAGGGCTATCCGGTGTGGCTGAGACCGGTCGCAACGACGTCGGTTCAACGCCGGGCGGCAAAAAAAGCGGCTGCCCGGGTGCCGCGCAGGGGCAAGCCCCTCGACACCCGGGAGTGAAGGATACCGTGATTAAAGGAAGATTAAAGATGAAAGCTGCACAGCCGCTTTCATCTCTCCTTTATATATAGGGAGATAGTTGAGGTGCGGCCCAGCGGCCCGTATAAGTATTCTGCAAGCCTGCACGGGTCTCTTCGCGGGCACGCCGGCGATGAGACCGGTGCAGGCACTACATCACTCCAGCGCAGCCGCCGGCCCGAAGAACTCGTAGCGGCTCTGCTGCTCTGGCACACCCAGGCCTTTCAGCTGGCGCTTGACCGCCGCCATGAAGCCCTTGGGCCCGAGGAAATAGGCATCCACGTCTCGCTCTTGCGGCAGCCATTCGCCGAGCAGGTCCTCACTCAGCAGGCCCACGGCATCAGCGGCGGCACCACCCTGCGGCTCTGCATAGCAGTAGAAGCGCTTGAGCTGCGGGTGACGCTCGGCCAGCTCGTCGATCCAGTCGCGGAAGGCATGCACGGCGCCGTTACGGGCGCAGTGAATGAAATGCACCTCACGCTGGGTTTGCAGTGCCGCCTGCAGCATTGGCAGGGTCGGGGTAATACCCACGCCACCGCTGATCAGCACCAGTGGCTTGTCGCTCGCTGCCAGGGTGAAATCGCCTGCCGGCGGGAACAGCTGCAGGGTATCGCCCACCGCCAGCACATCGTGCAGGTAGTTGGACACCTTGCCACCCGCCTCGCGCTTGACGCTGATGCGGTATTCCTTGCCGTCGCACAGTGCAGACAGGGAGTAGTTGCGGCGCTGCTCGGCGCCGTCGATGTCCAGCTTCAGGCCGATGTACTGGCCAGGCTCGGCCTTTAGCACCGGCTCGCCATCCACCGGGGCAAAGTAGAACGAAACGATCTCGCTGCTTTCCTGCTCACGGCGCACCAGGCGGAATTCGCGGGTACCGCGCCAGCCGCCTTCGGCTTCTTCCTTCTGCTTGTAGAGGTTCTCTTCCGCGCCGATCAGGATATCGGCCAGCTGGCCATAGGCCGCGCCCCAGGCGTCGATCACCGCAGGGGTGGCGATCTCCTTGCCCAGCACTTCTTCGATGGCGCGCAGCAGGCAGCTGCCGACGATCGGGTAGTGCTCCGGCAGAATCTGCAGGGCAACGTGCTTGTTGATGATCTGGCCGACAAGGCCGCCAAGCTGCTCCAGCTGGTCGATGTGGCGGGCATACATCAGCACGCCGTTGGCCAGGGCGCGCGGTTGGTCACCGCTGGCCTGGTGGGCCTGATTGAACAGCGGGCGCACTTGCGGGTACTCGCTGAGCATCATCTTGTAGAAGTGAGTGGTCAGCGCTTCGCCACCGCTTTCCAGCAGGGGGACAGTGGCCTTGATGATTGCACGTTGTTCGGCATTGAGCATTGCAACAACTCCTGAGCCTGTGGCTTCAAATGACTGCTCGAGCTGTTACATCAATCGTGCCAACATTTATCTCCAGCAAAATCAGTGGGTTGACGCAGGTCATGTCAAAACGACCCACTTCGACGTATAGTCATATCGACTCACAGGAGTCTATATGACCACGAAGCCTCTGCTCACCACCCTGCTGCCCCTGGTTAGCGACCTTTCCCGCGACCTGCCCGACCAGGAGCGCTATCGCCGCCTGTTGCAGGCCATGCGTGGGCTACTGCCCTGCGATGCCGCCGCTTTGCTGCGCCTGGACGGCGAGTGGCTGGTGCCGCTGGCAGTGGACGGCCTGAGCCCCGATACCCTGGGCCGGCGCTTCCGGGTCAGCGAGCACCCACGCTTCCAGATACTGCTCAGCAGCGCGGAACCAACCCGCTTCGCCAGCGACTCGGAGCTGCCCGACCCTTACGACGGCCTGGTCAACGCCCCCGATGCCAACCTGGAAGTACATGACTGCATGGGCTGCCCGTTGATGGTCGATGAGCGCCCTTGGGGCCTGGTTACCCTCGATGCCCTCACCCCCGGGCAATTCCAGAGCCTGGAGCTGGGTGCCCTGCAGGCCTTCGCCAGCCTGGCCGCCGCCACGGTCACCGTGGCCGAGCGCATCGAGCACCTGGCCCTGCGCGCGGAAGACGAACACCACCGCGCGGAGATCTACCGCCAGGCCAGCGGCCAGGACAAAGAGCTGATTGGTCAGAGCCCCGCGCACAAGCGCCTGGTGGAGGAAATCCGCCTGGTCGGTGGCAGCGACCTGACCGTGCTTATCACCGGTGAGACCGGTGTCGGCAAGGAGTTGGTGGCCCAGGCCCTGCACCAGGCCAGCAACCGCGCCGACAAACCGCTGGTCAGCCTCAACTGTGCCGCCCTGCCCGATACCCTGGTGGAAAGCGAACTGTTCGGCCATGTGCGCGGTGCCTTCACCGGTGCCCATGGCGAGCGCCGCGGCAAGTTCGAACTGGCCAATGGCGGCACCTTGTTCCTCGACGAAGTCGGTGAGCTGCCATTGACGGTGCAAGCCAAGCTGTTGCGCGTGCTGCAGAGCGGCCAGTTGCAGCGCCTGGGCTCGGACCGCGAACACCGGGTGGATGTGCGCCTGATAGCAGCCACCAACCGCGACCTGGCAGCAGAAGTACGCAATAGCAATTTCCGCGCCGACTTCTACCACCGCCTCAGCGTATATCCGCTGCATGTGCCGCCGTTGCGCGAACGTGGGCGCGATGTGCTGCTACTGGCCGGCTATTTCCTCGAACAGAACCGATCGCGCCTGGGCCTGAACAGCCTGCGCCTGAGCAGCGAGGCCCAGGCCGCGCTGCTGGCCTACGACTGGCCAGGCAACGTGCGTGAACTGGAACACCTGATCGGCCGCTCGGCGCTCAAGGCGCTGGGCCAACATTCCGACAGGCCACGCATCCTCACCCTGGAAGCCATCGACCTGGACCTGCGCGCAACGGCAACGCCCGGCACCCCGCCCTCCCCTGCCGCGCCCTCGCCAGCAGCGCCGCTACCCGAGGGGGGGCTGCGTGAAGCTGTCGACAGCTACCAGCGCCAGGTGATCGAGGCCTGCCTGCAGCGGCACGGAGAAAACTGGGCAGCGGCTGCCCGGGAACTCGGCCTGGACCGCGCCAACCTTAGTCGCCTGGCTCGTCGGCTGGGTCTGCGCTGATTGATACCTGTGGGAGCGGCTGTAGCCGCGAAGAATCCAAGCGGTGCATGGAACCGGCTGCGCCGGTGTTCGCGGCTAAAGCCCACAGGGTCCGGAGCATTCCCTGGCTCGCTGCAAAATGACTAAAGCCAAGCCCGAACAGGCCGATAACCGGTTATCCCCTGTTCCCCACGAAGGTCACCATGGCCACGCAAAATGCCCGCGCGGATTCGCTGTCCCTGCTGCTGTTCACCCTGCGCAGCGGCAAGTTGATGGCAATCAACCTGCTAAAGGTCAGCGAGATAATCCCCTGCCCGCCGCTGACCAAACTGCCCGAATCGCATCCCCACGTGAAAGGCGTGGCGACCCTGCGCGGCAATTCGCTGTCGGTCATCGACCTGTCCCGGGCCATTGGCGAACGGCCGCTGGCCGACCCGGACGGCGGCTGCCTGATCGTCACCGAGATCAGCCGCTCACGCCAGGGCCTGCATGTGCAAGCGGTCAGCCGCATCGTGCATTGCCTGAGCACCGACATCAAACCACCACCCTACGGCTCGGGCAGCCGCTCGTTCATCACCGGCGTGACCCGGGTCGACAACACCCTGGTGCAGGTGCTGGACATCGAAAAAGTCATCCACGCCATCGCCCCACCGGTGCCCGAGCAGCCTCACGGCAACTTGAGCGAGGAAGACGCCAGCCTGCTGGCCGCCGCCAACATCCTGGTGGTGGACGACAGCCAGGTGGCCCTGCAGCAGTCGGTGCACACCCTGCGCAACCTCGGCATCGAATGCCACACCGCGCGCAGCGCCAAGGACGCCATCAACGTGTTGCTTGAACTGCAAGGCACCGCGCAGGAAATCAACGTGATCGTCTCCGACATCGAAATGAGCGAAATGGACGGCTACGCCTTCACTCGAACCCTGCGCGAAACCCCCGACTTCCAGCACCTTTACATTCTGCTGCACACCTCTCTGGACAGCGCCATGAGCAGCGAAAAGGCGACCCAGGCCGGGGCCAATGCCATCCTCACCAAATTCTCCTCGCCGGAGCTGACCGATTGTCTGGTGGTGGCGGCGCGCGCTGTGGTGTTCGCCGAGCGTTGATATATTCGGAGACAAACTCCCCGGCTTACCGCCGGGGTCGAGTCGGGCATAATTCGCGCCCCTCGCAAGTAACTTGCCGGAATCGCGTATGAAGTTTCTCAGCTCTATCCTGATCAGTTGCGCCCTCTTCAGCGGTATCGCCCAAGCCTCCAGCAGCCAGGCCTGGAACGAGCAGCGCCAGCAGATGCTCAAGGCTTGCCTGGCCGCCAGCCAGTTCAAGGATGCCCACGCCCGAAGCAAGCCCGCCGAGTTCGATGACCAGATCGGCATGAGCGCCCTGCTGATCGAAGGTGTCTACCCCCAGAAGCACATGCAGCAACGCACCGGCACCGAGCTGTGCCTGTACGACCGCCAGCACCAGCGCGCCTTCGTCAGCGAGTGGAGCCCGGAGGTCAAGTGACCGACAGCCTGCGTTTCGCCTGTACCGGCTGCGGCAAGTGCTGTACCGGCCACCACGTGCCCTTGACCCTGGCGGAAGCGCGCCGCTGGGCGAACAACGACGGCCAGGTGGTGGTGCTGATCGAAGCTTTCGTGGCAGACGGCCCCGGCATGCCGGTAGAACAGCGTGATCATGTGCTGCGTCGTTCCCACCCTGTGCCCTGTGGCGAAGGCGAGGCGCGCGTATCGGTGACCTTTGCCGCCTTCAACCCCGGGCGCTGCCGCAACCTCGACGACAACGACCTGTGCACTATCTATGACCAGCGCCCGCTGGTCTGCCGCATCTACCCGGTGGAAATAAACCCGCATATCCCGCTGCGGCCAGGCAGCAAGGACTGCCCGCCGGAAGCCTGGCAACAGGGGCCGGAGCTGATTCACGGCACGCAACTGGTCGATGCCGGGCTGGAGGCGCTGGTGCAGGCCTCGCGCCAGGCCGACCGCGATGACATCGCCGCCAAGGTGGCGGTGTGCCAGGCGCTGGGCATGACCACCAGTGCGCTCAAGGGCAACGGGTTTACTGCCTATCTGCCAGACATGGGCGCGTTCAGCGCGGCCCTGGCCCAGGTACCAGAGGTTGGTCGGGCACAGTGGGCCCTGCATGTGGAGGACGCGGCGCTGGTGGCGAGTTTGCGGGAACATGGTTTGCGCACCACCAACGAGCCCCCGGTGTATTACGCCTTCATCAGCTTCTAGCTATGCCCTTGCAGGGCAACTGCCTTGCTCAAGAACCAAAGCCTGCCGTGGTCCCTGTGGGAGCGGGCGTGCCCGCGAACACCGGCGCAGCCGGTGCCATCCATCGCGTTGTATTCTTCGCGGGCATGCCCGCTCCCACAGGGGTCGCAGTTCGCATGCCAGATGTGTGATGGTGGTGCAGGCAAAACTGACAGCGCTGTCAGCCAGCGGTCACGCTGCCGACCCGGTTCGGGGGCTATAAGTTTGAATACAGACAACCATTCCCATCCCCTCTGGCCAAGGTGCCCGCGCCGATGCGACGTCCGTCCCGCCCTGTCATCCTCGCCGCCCTGGCGCTCCTGGTCCTGGCGGTAGCGGGTATCTGGTTCGGCCAGCGCCAGCCAGCACCTGCCGCCCGTGCGCAAACCGCCATCCCGGTGCGCGTGGTCAGTGTCGTGCAGCAGGACGTGCCGCGCTACGCCAGCGCCATCGGCTCGGTGCTGTCGCTGCACAGCGTCGAAGTGCGGCCGCAAGTGGAGGGGGTACTGACCCAGGTGCTGGTCAAGGAAGGCCAGTGGGTGAAGGAAGGCGACCTGCTGGCCACCCTCGACGACCGAGCCATCCGGGCCAGCCTCGACCAGGCCCGCGCCGAACTCGGCCAGAGCCAGGCGCAGATCCAGGTAGCTGACGTCGACCTGCAGCGCTACCGCCTGCTGAGTACCGACGACGGCGTGTCGAAGCAGACCCTCGACCAGCAGCAGGCCTTGGTCAACCGCCTGCAAGCCACGGTCAAGGGCAACCGGGCGGCCATCACCAATGCCGAGGTGCAATTGTCGTACACGCAGATCCGCTCGCCAGTGACCGGCCGGGTGGGTATTCGCAACGTCGACCCCGGCAACCTGGTGCGTACCAGCGATACCCGCAGCCTGTTCAGCGTCACCCAGATCGATCCGATCGCCGTCGAATTCTCCCTGCCGCAGCAGATGCTGCCAACCCTGCAAAGCCTGCTTAAGGCGCCCACCCCGGCACTGGTTCAGGCCTACATGGATGCCGACGGCGAACGCAGCCTGCTCGGTGAAGGCCACCTGGCACTGATCGACAACCAGATCTCCGCCACCACCGGCACCGTGCGGGTAAAAGCCGAGTTCGACAACAAGGACGGCCACCTGTGGCCGGGCCAGTTGGTCACCATCCGCCTGCGCACCGCCGTGGAGGAAAACGCCCTGGTAGTGCCACCGCCAGTGGTACAGCGCGGCGTCGACGGGCATTTCGTCTACCGCCTGGACGGTGACAAGGTCACCAGTGTGCCGGTCAAGGTGTTGTACCAGGACAGCGGGCTTAACGTCATCGCCGGGGTCAAGCCGGGCGAGCGCCTGGTGCTCGATGGCCACTCGCGGCTCAAGCCCGGTTCGCGGGTCGAGGTGGCCCCCGACGCCCCCGCGCCGTCAGAAATAGCCGACCGCCGGAGCCAGCCATGAACACGCGCAACGGTGTTTCGGCCTGGTGCATCGATCACCCCATCGCCACCCTGCTGCTGACCTTCGCCTTGGTGCTGCTGGGGGCCATCGCCTTCCCGCGCTTGCCGGTTGCACCGCTGCCGGAAGCCGACTTCCCGACCATCCAGGTCACCGCCCAGCTGCCAGGCGCCAGCCCGGAAACCATGGCCTCGTCGGTGGCCACGCCGCTGGAAGTGCAGTTCAGCGCCATCCCCGGCATGACCCAGATGACCAGCAGCAGCGCACTGGGCTCAACCAACCTGATCCTGCAGTTCACGCTCGACAAGAACATCGACACCGCCGCCCAGGAAGTGCAGGCGGCCATCAACACCGCCACTGCGCGCCTGCCGCAAGACCTGCCCAACCCGCCGACCTGGCGCAAGGTCAACCCGGCCGACAGCCCGGTACTGGTGCTGACGGTCAGCTCCAGCCAGATGCCTGGCAACGACCTCAGCGACTACGCAGAAACCCTGCTCGCGCGCCAACTGAGCCAGATTGACGGGGTCGGCCTGATCAACATCACCGGGCAACAACGCCCGGCGATCCGCGTGCAGGCGCAACCCGAGAAACTGGCCGCCATCGGCCTGACCCTGGCCGACCTGCGCCAAGCCATCCAACAGACCAGCCTGAACCTGGCCAAGGGCGCGCTGTACGGCGAACACAGCGTGTCGACCATCGCCGCCAACGACCAGTTGTTCCACCCCGACGACTACGCCCAGCTGATCGTCTCCTACCGTGACGGTGCACCGGTGCATCTGAAGGACGTGGCCAAGGTGATCAATGGCGCCGAGAACGCCTACGTCAAAGCCTGGTCCGGCGACCAACCCGGGCTGAACCTGGTGATTTTCCGCCAGCCTGGCGCCAACATCGTCGATACCGTGGACCGGGTTCTGGCTGCCCTGCCCAAACTGCAGGAGATGCTGCCGGCCTCGGTCGAAGTGTCAGTGCTGCAGGACCGAACCCAGACCATCCGCGCCTCGCTGCATGAAGTGGAGCTGACCCTGATGATCGCCGTGGCCCTGGTGATCGGGGTAATGGCGCTGTTCCTGCGCCAGTGGTCTGCGACCCTGGTGGTGTCCAGCGTGCTCGGCGTATCGCTGATCGCCAGTTGCGCGCTGATGTACATCTTCGGCTTCAGCCTGAACAACCTGACGCTGGTAGCCATCGTCATCTCGGTGGGCTTCGTGGTCGACGATGCCATCGTCGTGGTGGAGAACATCCACCGCCACCTGGAGGCCGGCGACGACAGCCGCACAGCGGCGCTCAAGGGCGCCGGGGAAATCGGCTTCACCGTGGTGTCGATCAGTTTTTCGCTGATCGCCGCGTTCATCCCCCTGCTGTTCATGGGCGGCGTGGTCGGCCGGCTGTTCAAGGAGTTCGCCCTTACCGCCACCGCCACCATCCTGATTTCGGTGGTGGTTTCGCTGACCCTGGCGCCAACCCTGTGCGCACTGTTCATGCGTCGCCCGCCCGGAGAGCACAAGGGTGGCTTTGGGGAGCGGCTGGTCGGGTGGTACGAAAAGGGCCTGGACCACGCCCTCGCCCACCAGCGCCTGACCCTCGGCGTGTTCGGCCTGACCCTGGCCCTGGCGGTGGCCGGTTACGTGGGTATCCCAAAAGGCTTTTTCCCGCTGCAGGACACCGGCTTCATCCTCGGCACCAGCGAGGCGGCGGCGGATGTGTCGTACCCGTCGATGATCGAGAAGCACCAGGCGCTGGCCAAAATCATCGAGGCCGACCCGGCGGTGCGCGCGTTCTCCCACTCGGTGGGCGTCACCGGCAGCAACCAGACCATCGCCAACGGCCGCTTCTGGATCGCCCTGAAGCCGCGTGGCGAACGCGATGTATCGGCCAGCGAACTGATCGACCGGCTGCGGCCCAAGCTGGCCCAGGTACCGGGCATTGTCCTGTACATGCGTGCCGGCCAGGACATCAACCTAAGCTCCGGCCCGTCGCGCACCCAGTACCAGTATGTGCTCAAGAGCAACGACGGCATGGCACTGAACCTGTGGACCCAGCGCCTGACCGAGCGCCTGCGGGAAAACCCGGCGTTTCGCGACCTGTCCAATGACCTGCAATTGGGTGCCAGCGTCACCCGCATCGATATCGACCGCCAGGCCGCGGCACGTTTCGGCCTGACCACCACCGACGTCGACCAGGCGTTGTACGACGCCTTCGGCCAGCGGCAGATCAGTGAATTCCAGACCGAGACCAACCAGTACAAGGTGATCCTCGAACTGGATGCCCGCCAGCGCGGCAAGGCCGAAAGCCTCAACTACTTCTACCTGCGCTCGCCGCTGACCAACGAGATGGTGCCGCTGTCGGCAGTGGCCCACGTGGCACCGCCCAGCACCGGGCCGCTGTCGATCAGCCACGACGGGCTGTTCCCGGCGGCCAACCTGTCGTTCAACCTGGCCCCGGGCGTGGCCTTGGGCGATGCCGTGACCATCCTCGAGCGCACCCAGCGCGAACTGGGCATGCCCGACTCCATCAGCGGCAACTTCCAGGGCGCGGCCCAGGCCTTCCAGAGCTCGCTGTCGAGCCAGCCGTGGCTGATCCTGGCAGCGCTGGTGGCGGTGTACATCATCCTCGGCGTGCTGTACGAAAGCTTCGTCCACCCGCTGACGATCATCTCCACCCTGCCCTCGGCCGGCCTCGGCGCACTGATCCTGTTGTGGGCCATGGGCCAGGACTTCAGCATCATGGGGCTGATCGGCGTGGTGCTGCTGATCGGCATCGTCAAGAAAAACGGCATCCTGCTGATCGACTTCGCCCTCGAAGCCCAACGCCGCCAGGGCTTGACCCCGGAGCAGGCGATCCACCAGGCCTGCCCGACGCGCTTCCGGCCGATCATCATGACCACCCTGGCCGCCTTGCTCGGCGCGGTTCCGCTGATGTTCGGCTTCGGCACCGGCGCCGAACTGCGCCAGCCACTGGGCATCGCCGTGGTTGGCGGCCTGCTGGTGAGCCAGGCGCTGACGCTGTTCACCACCCCGGTCATATACTTGGCCCTGGAGCGCCTGTTCCACCGCCGCCGGGCCGCCCGTGCGGCGGCGCCCAGTGCCAGTTAGGACAAGACCATGCGTGTGCTGATCATCGAAGACGAAGAAAAAACGGCCGACTACCTGCATCGCGGCCTCAGCGAGCAGGGGTTTACCGTCGACCTTGCGCGGGACGGCATCGACGGCCTTCACCTGGCCCTGGAAGGTGACTACGCGGTGATCGTGCTGGATGTGATGCTGCCAGGCCTGGACGGTTATGGCGTGCTGCGCGCCCTGCGCGCGCGCAAGCAGACACCGGTAATCATGCTGACCGCCCGTGAACGGGTCGAAGACCGTATCCATGGCCTGCGCGAGGGTGCCGACGACTATCTGGGCAAGCCGTTTTCCTTCCTCGAACT
The DNA here is from genome assembly GCF_015680405.1 of Pseudomonas pudica. GTDB lineage: Bacteria > Pseudomonadota > Gammaproteobacteria > Pseudomonadales > Pseudomonadaceae > Aquipseudomonas > Aquipseudomonas pudica. Next base: position 62,099 of record NZ_JADLJS010000025.1, on the reverse strand, counting down.
GGTCGCCCGCCTGCAAGCCCTGACCCGCCGTAGCAGCAACCATGAACCACTGCAGGTGCAGGTAGGTGACCTGTGGGTAGACCTGATGGCGCGCAAGGCCACACGCGCCGGCCAGCGCCTGGAGCTGACGGCCAAGGAGTTCTCGCTGCTCAGCGTGCTGGCCCGCAGGCAAGGTGAAATCCTGTCGAAGACGGCGATTGCCGAGCTGGTCTGGGACATCAATTTCGACAGCGATGCCAACGTCGTCGAAGTGGCGATCAAGCGCCTGCGCGCCAAGCTCGACGGGCCTTTCGACAACAAGTTGCTGCACACCATCCGAGGCATGGGCTATGTCCTGGAAAACCGTGCGGGGTAATTCCATCGCACTGCGCCTGTCGGCGCTGTTCATCCTGGTTGCGCTGGGCGTGTTCCTGCTGATCGGTTCGGCGCTGTACCGCCAGGTCGACCGCAGCCTCGACCTGTTGCCGCAGGCCGAGCTGGATGCGCGCTTCAGCGTGCTCGAGTCCACCCTCAACCGCTTCGGCACACCGGAGCACTGGGTCAAGATCAACAACAAGCTCAATCTGCTCAGTGAAGAGGACAAGCGTATTCGCTTCTGGGTGGTCAGCAGCAACCCGGCCTACGAATACGGGCACCCCAGCGAGCTGGTCCGCGCCTTCGCCGAAGGTGCGCAGGGCATGCGCGACCTGCGCCTGCCCGACCGGCCCTACCCTTACAAGGTGCTGGTCAGCGAATTGCCGGCCCTGGGCGAGCGGCCGCCGCTGCGCTTTCTGATCGGCATAGACACCGAAACTTTCTGGCAGGCCCAGCACAGCCTGCTGGTAGCGATTGTCGGGCTGGCGGTGCTCGGCGTGCTGCTGGCCTCGCTGCTGGGCTACTGGGTGGCGCGCATCGGCCTGCGCCCGCTGCTGGCTTTGTCCGTTGAGGCCCAGGCGCTGGCGCCACCGCGCCTGGACGGGCGCCTGCAGACTGAGAGCCTGGCACCGGAGCTGGCCCAATTCGCCAGCGCCTTCAATGCCGCACTGGACCGAGTCAGCCAAGCCTATACACGGCTCGAAGCCTTCAACGCCGACGTCGCCCACGAATTGCGCTCACCGCTGACCAACCTGATCGGCCAGACCCAGGTGGCGCTGACACGCGGACGCAGCGCCGAGCACTACTTCGAAGTGCTGCAATCGAACCTTGAGGAGCTGGAGCGCCTGCGCAGCATCATCAACGACATGTTGTTCCTGGCCAGTGCCGACCAAGGCAGCAAGGCCACGGCCCTGACCCAAGCCTCGCTGGCCGAGGAAGTGGCGACCACCCTCGATTACCTGGACTACATTCTCGAAGACGCGCAGGTCGGCGTGAGCGTGAGCGGCGATGCCCAGGCGCCCATCGAAAAGGCCCAACTGCGCCGGGCGCTGATCAACCTGCTGAACAACGCCGTGCAACACACCGCACCGCACCAGGTGATCAAGGTGCAGATCGATGCCGGGCCGGAGCAGGTCAGCATCGCCGTGAGCAACCCGGGGCCGGCAATCGACGATGAGCATCTACCGTTGCTGTTCGAACGCTTCTACCGGGTGGATGCGGCACGTAGCAACAGTGGCGGCGGTAACCATGGTTTGGGGTTGGCGATCGTCAAGGCGATTGCGCTGATGCATGGTGGGGAAGTGTTCGTGCGTAGTGCCGCTGGGGCCAATACCTTTGGTATCAGGCTACCCACCCATGCCTGACAGGAGGTCGCGGTCGATGTGGGAGCGGCCTTGTGTCGCTAAAGGGCTGCGCAGCAGCCCCGACAAATGCTGCCATGGCACAGAACCTGGGGCCGCTTCGCGCCCCTTTCGCGACACAAGGCCGCTCCCACAAAAGTAAAGACCGCGTAGGCCCTCTAGCATGCAGGTTTGCGGCGAAAGTCCAATTGCTTTTCCTGCGATAGTTACCTTTTACGCAACAGTGCTTATCGCGCTTCGCTCTGTTTCAAGTGCATTGAAAGGACTAACTTTACCCCCGTCCTCATTAGCACTTGCACCGCAAGAAGGTAGTTTCAAATGTCCAACAGTATGGGTATTGCCAGCGTTTTCGTCCTGTCTTCCCTGTTGTTGTCGCCCCTGGCCATGGCTGAAGAATCCAAGGCTTTCGTCACCCGTAATGCCGAGTTCGCCGCGGTCCACCAAGAGGCCCGCGAAACCGTAGCCGCGCAACAGGCAGACACCGCGAAAGACGCAAACCAGACAGCTTCCAAGATCTCTGTCGATGCCAATGCCGACAGCTGATAAAGCGCTCTCGCTGCTCCCGTTTTCCCTTGGCTACGCCATGGGCACCACCGGTGCCGATATGTTAGCCTTTTAAAGCCGCTGCCGATCAGCGGCTTTTTTTATGTGCTTCAACTATCAGCCAAGCTGTAACGTCCACCTATAAAAAAGACGCACATTCAAAAATAAAAACTGCCCCACCGCCAGACCCAAGGAGCTAGTAACGGTGCCTTCCGCGTTTCGTTTTACCCCGCTGTTCATTGCGTTGACTGCAACGATCCCTTTCGCCGCCCAGGCAGATGAAGACAAGGCTGATGGCTTCATCGAAGGCTCGTCCTTCAACCTGCATTTCCGTAATGCCTACTTCAACCGCGACAACCACAACGCCGGCGTGCGCGACACCCGCGAGTGGGGCCAGGGCGCGGTTGCACGCTTCGAGTCGGGCTACACCCCAGGTGTGGTCGGCTTTGGCCTGGACGCCCACGCCATGCTGGGCCTGAAGCTCGACGGTGGCGGCGGCCATGCTGGCACCAGCATCCTGCCTACTCACCAAAAGAACGAAGACGAACTGGGTGCTGCCCCGCACTCGTTCTCCACCGCCGGTGCCGCAGTCAAGCTCAAGGCGTTCGACACCGAGCTCAAAGCCGGTGACCTGTTCCTCACCAACCCAGTGATCGCTGGCGGCGAAACCCGCATGCTGCCGCAGACCTTCCGTGGTGTAAGCCTGACCAACACCAGCATCGACGGCCTGCTGCTCGAAGGCGGCCAGGTGAGCTTCACCAAGCCGTACAACCAGAGTGGCCACCGCCGCATCGACACTTATTACGGTTCGCTGGGCGAGCATGACAAGAGCAAGCACCTGAACTGGGCCGGCGCGTCGTGGAGCGGTACCCCTGACATCACCGCCAACCTGTATGCGGCCGAGCTGAAGGACATCTGGAACCAGTACTACGCCGATTTCGACTACACCTATGCGGTCAACGACCTGGTAAGCCTGAACCCGGGCGTGCACTTCTACCACACCCAGGACACCGGCCAGGCCTTGCTGGGCAAGATCGACAACAACACCTACAGCGTGCATTTCACCGTCAACGCCGGGTTCCACAGCGTCACCGCCGCCTACCAGCGGGTCAATGGCAACACGCCGTTCGATTACATCAACCTGGGCGACAGCATCTACCTGGACAACTCGCGCATGTACTCGGACTTCAACGCTCCGAACGAGCGCTCGTGGAAGCTGCAGTACAACTATGACTTCGCTGGCGTGGGCATCCCTGGCCTGACCACGGTGCTGTCGTACTCGCGCGGTGAGGCCGACCTGACCAAGGCCGTCCAGGAAACCACCCACTACGACTACTACCGTGCCGATGGCAAGAATGCCATGCACTGGGAGCGCGACCTGGACGTGAAGTATGTGTTCCAGGAGGGTGATCTGAAGGACCTGTCGGTGCTGGTGCGCTATGCCACCCACCGTGGCAGCCAGGGCTATGCATCGATCGACAGCAACAGCGACAACGATGAACTGCGCGTGATCATGGATTACCCGTTGAACGTGTTCTGATCCAGGACCGGATGCGAGGGCTTCGCCCTCGTTTCGCCGGCAAGCCAGCTCCCACATCGCCCGCATAGACCTCAAGCCTTGTGCGGTAATTGTGGGAGCTGGCTTGCCAGCGATGGGCTGCGCAGCAGCCCCGGCGTGATTCCGTCGGACAAATCTTGTCCGACAATCCCCGCTTCCCTAGAATGTCGCCGCCGCGAATGGCCCTGCCCACGCAGTAGCGAGCATGACCACCCGATTACCGCGTTTCGCACTCTACAGGTCGCACCCCGAGCTGATCCTCAACCTGGGCAGTTGCCTTGCCGTGCTCGCCATCGTGGCCATCGTCAGTTATCTGCTGGCGCGCGAGCGCGACAATGTCGAGCTGTCGGCAATTCGCTCGTCCAACAATATCGTCCAGCTGATCGAAAGCGACATCCTGCGCAACGTCGAACTCTACGACCAGTCGCTGCAGGGCCTGATCTGGGCGGTCGGGCGCAAGGAATTGCCGGAAATCCCCGGCCCGGTTCGCCAACGCCTGCTGTTCAATGAAGCCTTCGTCGACCGCAAGCGCGGTGAGGTGCTGTGGCTGGACAAGCAAGGCAATGTGGTGGGCGATTCCACCAGCAGCGTGCCACGCAAGGCCAACTTCAGCGACACAGGGATATTCCAGGCGCACCTGCACAATGCCAACCTCGGCCTGCTGGTGGGCCCGCCGTTCAAGGCCGGGCTCGGCGACCTGGGCTGGTGCATCAGTTTCAGCCGGCGTATCTCCGGCGCCAATGGCGAGTTCACCGGCCTGGCAGCGGGTGCACTGCGCCTGTCGTACTTCAGTGAGCTGTTTCAGCGCCTGGACATTGGAGAAGACAGCAGCATCAACCTGCTCAACACTGACGGCCAACTGCTGGCTCGCCAGCCCAGCCGCGCACAAGACCCGCGGATTGGCAGCAACTATGCCGAGCGGCCCAATTTCAAACGCATTCTCAGCGAGCAGAGCGGCAGCTTCACCGCCCGCTCCAGCCGCAACGGCAAACCGCGCATGTACACCTTCGCCCGGGTCGCGCAGTTGCCGCTGATCGTACTGGTCGTGCATTCGGCCGAAGACGTGTTCGAATCCTGGCGCCGCACTGCAACCCTGGTCAGCGTCGCCACCGGTGTATTGTGTGTGGGCATCCTCTGGCTGACCCTGCTGCTGGGCCGCGAACTACGCCGCCGCCACGAAGCCGAACAGGGCCTGGCGACCCTGGCCGCCACCGACAGCCTGACCGGCCTGGCCAACCGCCGTCACCTGGATCAGGTACTGCGCCAGGAATGGGCACGTGCCCAGCGCAACCGCAAGCCGCTGGCGGTGCTGATGGTGGATGTGGACCATTTCAAGGCGTTCAACCAGCGTCATGGCCATGCCGGTGGCGACCATGCCCTGCGCGAGGTGGCAAAGACCATCGAGGCGTGCATACGCCGCCCGGCCGATCTGGCTGCGCGTTACGGTGGGGAGGAATTTCAAGTGGTGCTGCCGGAAACCGATTTGGCAGGTGCGCAGTTGCTGGCCGAGCGCATTCGTACCAGTGTCGAGGCCCTGGCGCCGTTTGCCGATGATGCCCACTCGGTAACGGTGAGCATCGGCATCGGCCTGTCAGGCACCCAGCACGATCTGGCGAGAGTGCTGGGTGCTGCGGACGAAGCGCTCTACCGGGCCAAGGCCAAGGGCCGCAACCGGGTAGAGGGGCCTGCCGACTAGCTACGAGCGCGTGCGGCGTTGCGCAAGGCCCTGACCTGGTCATGGTTGCGCTGCACACCTTGCAACTGTTTTTCCACCAGGTTGTAGGTCTGGTCGCTGGCGGTGCGGCCCAACTTCACCAGTTTTTCGCGGGCTTCCTTATAGGCCTTCAGGGCATGGTCTTCGCCCCGCTCCACCTCGTTCAGCACCGCTTCCTCATCCTTGCCGGTGACCATCGCCTTGAGGTTGACCCAACCCCGATGCAGGTCACCGCTGATGCTGGTAGAGGTTTCCGGGTCACCACCCAGGCGACGCACCTCGCTCTGCAGTTCGCCAGCCGCATTGGCACACTCACCGGCACGTTGAACGAAGAACGCTTTAAGTTCTGGGTTCTTCACATCATCGGCCGAGGCCTTGAAGCCTTTCTCGCCATCCTTGCTGTACTCGATCAGGTCGTTGAGCACGTCGATAACGTCTTTGTTGGGATTGCTCATGGCACAAACTCCTTGGCAGGTGATAGTCATCTGTAAGGGAGCAGCCTTCGTGCCAAGCGAGCCCCATATATAAAATCTTTTAAAATCAAATAGATATAAATATACCGGTAAAGATTGAACACGGCGTTCTGCATGATTGCCGCTTGGGCCTTCGTGCAGATTGCAGTATGGTCGGCGCTTTTCGACAGCCAGGTGCGCCGATGATGAAGCCGGAAACCCTCGAACTGCTGGTGACCCGCACCATGCCGTTTGGCAAGTACCAGGGACGAATCATTGCCGACCTGCCGGGGGATTACCTGGCCTGGTTTGCGCGCAAGGGTTTCCCGGCGGGGGAACTGGGTGGGTTGCTGGCGCTGATGCACGAGATCGACCACAACGGGCTGGGTGAGCTGCTGGTGCCGTTGCGGCAGAAGCATCGGCGATGACCTGTTCCGGCCTCTTCGCGGGCACGCCCGCTCCCACAGGTACTGCATGATCCTGAAGCTTGCAGTGACCCTGTGGGAGCGGGCGTGCCCGCGAAGAGGCCAGTAAGGCCCGCTGAAATCTCTAACCCTTCACCGGCGCTACCGCCAACTCCACCCGCTCGCTCTTCTTGATCACCGCATACACCACCGCCGTCAGCAGGCTGCCCGCCACGATCGCCAACAAGTACAGCAGCGCATGGTTGATCGCATTGGGGATCAGCAGCACGAACAGGCCGCCATGCGGCGCCATCAGCTTGCAGCCGAAGTACATCGACAAAGCCCCGGTCAATGCCCCGCCGGCCACGCTGGCCGGGATCACCCGCAGCGGGTCCTTGGCGGCAAACGGGATAGCCCCTTCGGAGATGAAGCACAGCCCCAGCGCCAGGGCAGCCTTGCCCGCTTCACGCTCGCTCTGGGCGAACTTGCGTCGGGCCAGGAAGCTGGCGATACCCAGGCCAATTGGTGGCACCATGCCGGCGGCCATGGTCGCCGCCATCGGCGCATAGCTCGACGAGGCCAGCAGCCCCACCGAGAAGGCATAGGCCGCCTTGTTGATCGGTCCGCCCAGGTCGACGCACATCATGCCACCCAGCAACAGGCCCAGCAGGATGGCATTGGTGGTACCCATGCTGTCGAGAAAATGCGTAAGCCCTTCCAGCATCGCCGCCACCGGCTGGCCGACCACGTAGATCATCACCAGGCCGGTGAACAGGCTGGCCAGCAGCGGAATGATCAGGATCGGCTTGAGTGCCTCCAGGCTGCTGGGCAGGCGTGCCCAGCGGGCAATGGCCTTGGCGCTATAGCCGGCGAGGAAGCCGGCGACGATACCACCGATGAAACCGGCACCCAGGGTGCTGGCCAGCAGGCCACCGATCATGCCGGGCGCCAGCCCCGGGCGGTCGGCAATGGACCAGGCGATATAGCCTGCCAGCAGCGGCACCATCAGCTTGAACGCAGCCTCACCGCCGATCTGCATCAACGCCGCCGGCAAGGTGCCCGGTTCTTTATAGGCCTCGATACCGAACACGAACGACAGGGCAATCAGCAGGCCGCCAGCCACCACCATCGGCAGCATGAACGACACGCCGGTGAGCAGGTGCTTGTATACCTCGGTCTTCTCGCCCTTCGCTGGCGTGCTCGCCGCTGCAGCATCGCTGCTGTTTTCCACCTTGGCTTCGGCCAAGGCCTTGTCCAAGGTGGCACGGGCCTGCTTTAGGGCGATACCGGTGCCACAACGGTAGATGCGCTTGCCGGCGAAACGCGCGGTGGGCACTTCGATGTCGGCGGCCAGCAGCACTACATCGGCTGCGGCGATGGCTTCGGCGGACAAGGGGTTGCGCGCACCGACCGAGCCCTGAGTCTCGACGGTGAGCTGGTAGCCGAGTTGCTGCGCGGCCTGCTGCAAGGCTTCCGCAGCCATGAATGTATGCGCAACGCCAGTTGGGCAGGCCGTGACGGCAACGATGCGTGCGCCAGCGCTGCCAGTTTCGGCCAGAAGGCCTGGCACCGTGGCCAGCAGACAGGCTTTGGAAGCTGCCTCATCGAGGAAGCCTTCGCGGTCGGCCAAAGCCTGGGACGGCGTGCTCTGGTACACACGCTTGCCGACGAAACGCTCAAGGTCCACCGGGCCTGTGCTGACTACCAGCACCCAGTCGGCCTCGGCGATCTGCGCGGCGCTCAGTTGCCGCTCGGGGTGGCCGGCATCCTGCACTTCGACGCTGGTGCTCCAGCCGCGCCGCTGTGCAGCGGCGGACAGCAAGCGCGCGCTCAGCAGGCTCGACACCTGGCCGTTCGGGCAGGCAGTGACAATGGCAATGTTCATCGGCAACCCTCTTGTTGTTCTGTCAGTTGCACGGCGGCTTCAAGACGCGCCAGTTGCTCGCGGTCACGGATACCGAAACCAACCTGGGTAACAGCCTGTGCAGCGATCGCGGTGGCGCGGGTCAAGGTCTTTGCCGGAGCTTCGCCCTGCAGCAAGCCGTGGACCATGCCTGCCACCAGCGAATCACCTGCGCCCACCGTGCTGGCAACCTGCACCTTGGGCGGGCAAGCATGTACGACATGGCGATTGGTAAACCAGCTGACGCCCTGCTCACCCGCCGACACCACCACGTGTTCGACGCCACTGGCCAGCAGGCGCTCGGCAGCAGCGCGCTGCTGCGCCGGGTCATCCACAGCCAGGCCAAGCACCTCGCCCAGCTCTTCGGTATTGGGCTTGACCAGCCAGGGCGAGCTCTGCAGGCCGGCACGCAGGGCTTCGCCGCTGCTGTCCAGGACCACCTTGAGGCCTTGCGCCTTGAGCTGTTCGAGCAACTGGCGGAACCACTCGGCACTGATCCCGCGCGGCAGGCTGCCAGCCACCACCACCGCGTCGTGGCCTGGGGCAATCTGCGTCAGGCGCCGCAGCAATGCACTACGTGCCGCTTCGTCGACTTCCGGGCCTTGGCCGTTGATGTCGGTGACACGGCCATCATCCTCGACCAGCTTGATGTTGCTGCGGGTTTCGCCCGGCACGCGGACAAAGCAGTCGACGAAGCCGCGCCAGTAGATCAGCGCCTCGAAGGGCTGCAGGTTGTCACGCCCGAGGAAGCCGCCAACGGTGACGCTGTGCCCCAGGTCGGCCAGTACCTGGGCAACGTTCAGCCCCTTGCCCGCGGCGTGGCTGTGCTGCTCATGGCTGCGGTTGACCTGCCCCGGGCGCAGGGTATCCAGGCCGATGGTGATATCCAGCGCCGGGTTCAGGGTGAGGGTGAGGATCTTGGCCATTCAGTAACGCTCCACCAGCGCGCGAACCGCTGCGGCGCTGTCCTGTTGCAGGGCCTCGCGCGCCAGGGCGCGGGCCGTCTGGTGATCGGCCTGGCGGACCAGGGCCTTGACTTCGGCAATGCTGCGCGCGGCGACGCTGAGTTCGTCCACGTCCAGGCCCAGCAGCACGGCCACTGCCTGCGGGTCGGCCGCCAGTTCGCCGCACACGCCCACCCACTTGCCATGGGCATGGGCGGCGCGCACGGTCATGTCGATCAGGCTGAGCACCGCCGGGTGCAGGCCGTCGGCCTGGGCCGAGAGGCTGGGGTGGCCACGGTCGATGGCCAGGGTGTACTGGGTCAGGTCGTTGGTGCCAATGCTGAAGAAGTCCACCTCGCGCGCCAGTTGGGGTGCCAGCAGCGCCGCCGAGGGCACTTCGACCATGATGCCCAGTTGCAGGTCGGCTACCGGGATCTCGGCACGCAGCCGCTCGACCATGGCGCGCGCCTCGCGCCATTCATGCACCTGCCCGACCATCGGGAACATGATGCGCAACGGGCGCTGGTCGGCCGCGCGCAACAAGGCGCGCAGCTGGTCCTCCATCACCTGCGGGCGCTGCAGGGTCAGGCGTACGCCGCGCACGCCGAGGAACGGGTTTTCCTCGGCGGCGATCGGCCAGTACGGCAGCGGCTTGTCCCCGCCAACATCAAGGGTGCGTACCACCAGCGGGCGCCCGTCGAGGCCATCGAGCACACGGCGATACTCGGCTTCCTGGGTCGCCACATCCGGGGCCTGGGTGTGAGCCATGAAAATCAGCTCGGTGCGCAGCAGGCCCACGCCTTCGGCGCCCTGCTCCACTACCTTGGCAATGCCGTTGCTCTCGCCAATGTTGGCAAACACCTCGACCGCGTGACCATCACGCGTGACCGCCGGCTCGAAGCGGTTGGCCCAGGCGGCCTGCAAGCGTTGCTCGCGCAGGTCTCGCTCGGCCAGGGCCCGTTGCAGTTCATCCGCTGGCGGCGCCACGCTGACCACGCCACGCTGGCCATCGAGCAGCAACGGCGTGCCACTGTCCAACAGCAGTATCGACGCCCCCGCGCCCACTACCGCCGGGATGCCCAGGGCACGGGCGACGATGGCGCTGTGGGCGGTGGCGCCACCCTGGGCGGTCACGATACCGGCTACGCGGCTCGGGTCCAGCCGGGCGACATCGGACGGGCCGACTTCGGTCATCACCAGCACGTAGGGTTGCTCGGGTTCAGCCTGGGCCTGCGCACCACACAACTGCGCCAGCACACGGCGGCCGATGTCACGCAGGTCAGCAGCACGTTCGGCGAGCAAGGCATCGTGCAGCGACTCCTGCTGGCGCGCCGCCGCCTCGATCACCGCCATCCAGGCGGCTGCGGCGCTCTCGCCCTGGCCCAGGCGCTGCTCGACATCATCGGTCAGAGCCGGGTCGGCGAGCATTTCCTGATGGGTGACGAAGATTTCGCCAATGGCCTTGTCGCTGCGCTGGACCAAGGCCTGCAGCTCGCCATTGACAGTCGCCACGGCTTCACGCAGCTTCTGCCGCTCCAGGACGCAGGACTCGCCGCGCAGGGGGTAGTCGAACTCACGCTCGACGCACACATGCGCCGGGCCACTGGCAATACCGGGCGCCGCACCCACGCCGTGGATGCGGCTACCGGCTGCGGGCGCTTGCAGCACTTCGGCGGCTGCGCCTGCTACGGTCGCCGCGCTCTGTGGCAGTGGCTCCACCTCTTCGCCCAGGCCTTGCTCGATGGCGGCCAGCAGCACCGGCAAGGCATCGGCGGCGATGCCTGGCTCAGCCACCAGTTCCAGCGCCTGGCCACGCCGGGCACCGAGACTGAGCAGCTTGCTCAGGCTCTTCACCGACACCGCTGGCTGCGCGCTGTCGACCAGGCGTACACGTATTTCCCCCTCGAAACCTTTGGCCAGCTGCGCCAATACCTTTGCCGGCCGGGCGTGCAAACCATGCGGGTTGGCCAGCACCACGCGCGCGCTGGGCCAGTCCACCGGTGCCTCACCGCCCAGCACCTCCAGCACCGCGCGGCTGCTGGTGGCCTGGTAGAGCATCTGCCCGCGGCCTTCGATGAGCACTTCGCACAGGCGTTCGAGCAAGGCCTGGTGGGCTGCACCGAGGCTGGCCAGGCAGAACAGGCCGTTGAGCGGTTGGTCGCGGTAACGCAGCGGCTGCTGCGGGGTGATGAAGGCCAGGCCCGGCTGGCGCACCTGGCGCTCGCTGTGCAGCCACCACAGGCCCTCGCCCAACGGCAGCGGCTCGGCCTGCTGCAGCACGGCGGCAAAACCGCTGTCGACGCAGTCGGCGCGCTGCAACAGGCGGGCGCCGCGCCAGGCCAGTTCATCGAAGTCTTCGGCCGGCAGGTTCAGGCCGACCAGTTGTGCATCCAGCGCCAGTTCCTGTGGCGCGCCCTGCAACAGTTTCAGCAACGCCTCGGCGGAGCCGGCGCGGCGCAATGCTTCGGCCAAATCGGTCTCGCCCAGCGCGCGGGTCAGCAGTTGCAGCAGGCGCAGGTGCTCGTCGGAACGGGCGGCGATGCCAATGGCAAGGTAGACCATCTGGCCATCGCCCCAGTCCACACCCTCGGGGAACTGCAACAGGCGCACGCCGGTGGCGTACACCAGGTCTCGGGTCTGCGGCGTGCCATGGGGGATGGCAATGCCCTGCCCAAGGAAGGTGGAGCCTTGTGTCTCTCGGGCCTGCAGCCCTTGCAGGTAACCCTCGGCGACCAGGCCGTCAGTGACCAGCCGGTCGGCCAGCAGGCGCAATGCCTCGGTCTTGTCGGCGGCCTTCTGGCCCATGGCTATCTGCTCCTTGGCGAGCTCGAGCATGACCTTCTCCTTTTGCAGTTCCCGGTCGGGTACTGGAGTATTGTTGTGAAATTCACATGAACGGCCAGTTCAACAGCCTTGCATGGATGGCAGCCGAGGCAGAAAATTCGGCAGCTGAAACGATTAATCTGACCAGGCGGCCACGTTACTCGATAATCTGCCGAGGAAAAAGCCCCATCCTGTCGGACAATTGCGACAATGGTCGTCTGCGCGTGGCGCCCTCGCCGGGTCAAAATACCCGGTCAGGGCTCACAGCCAGCCCCGGTAATAACAAGGAAAATTCGGTGAAACTCAGCGATATCGCCCGTCTGGCCGGTGTGTCCGTGACCACTGCCAGCTACGTCATCAATGGCAAGGCCGAACAGCAGCGCATCAGCAACAGCACTGTCGAGCGGGTACGCGCGGTGGTCGAGGCCCACGGCTTCACCCCCAACCCGCAGGCCGCTGGCCTGCGCAGCCGGCATACCCGCACCCTGGGCTTCATTCTCCCGGATCTGGAGAACCCCAGCTACGCCCGCATCGCCAAGCAACTCGAACAAGGTGCCCGCGCCCGCGGCTACCAGTTGCTGATCGCCAGCAGCGACGACCAGCCCGACAGCGAGCGCCAGTTGCAGCAGCTGTTCCGCGCCCGCCGTTGCGATGCACTGTTTGTCGCCAGCTGCCTGCCGCCAGAGGACGACAGCTACCGCGAACTGCAGGACAAAGGCCTGCCGGTGATCGCCATCGACCGCCGCCTGGACCCTGCGCACTTCTGCTCGGTGATCAGCGACGACCGCGATGCCAGCCGCCAGCTGGCCGCCAGCCTGCTCAACGCCGCCCCGCGCAGCATCGCACTGATCGGCGCACGCCCCGAGCTGTCGGTCAGCCAGGCACGTGCCGGCGGCTTCGACGAAGCACTGCAAGGCTATGCCGGCGAAGTTCGCCGCTATCAGGGCGAAGCGTTCAGCCGTGAGTGCGGCCAGCGCCTGATGCAGCAGTTGATCGACGACCTTGGCGGCCTGCCGGACGCCCTGGTGACTACCTCCTACGTGCTGTTGCAAGGGGTGTTCGACACCCTGCAAGCGCGCCCTGCCGACTCGCGCCAGCTGCAACTGGGTACCTTTGGCGACAACCAGCTGCTCGACTTCCTGCCGCTGCCAGTCAATGCCATGGCCCAGCAGCATGGCCTGATTGCCGCCACCGCCCTGGAACTGGCACTGGCCGCGATCGAGGACAAACGCTACGAACCTGGCGTGCATGCCGTCGGTCGAACGTTCAAGCAACGCATTACAGCGGCCTGAACATGCGCCTGATCGACACCCACACCCACCTGGACTTCCCCGATTTCGACGCCGACCGCCCGCGCTTGCTGGCCAACGCGATGTCGCGAGGGGTTGAGCGGATGGTGGTCCTGGGGGTGTACCAGGCGAATTTCCAGCGGGTGTGGGACCTGGCTTGTGCCGACCAGCACCTGTTCGCCGCGCTCGGTCTGCACCCCATCTACCTGGACCAGCATCGCCCGGAGCACCTGGTGCAGCTGCGCGAATGGCTGGAGCGCCTGCACGGCGACCCACGGCTATGTGCCGTAGGCGAGTTTGGCCTGGACTATTACCTCGAAGACCTGGACAAGGCCCGCCAGCAGGCGCTGTTCGAAGCGCAACTGCAGATGGCCTGCGACTTCGAACTGCCCGCCCTGCTCCACGTGCGCCGCAGCCATGCCCAGGTGATCGCCACGCTCAAGCGCTACAAGCCGGCGCGGGCGGGGGTGATACATGCGTTTGCCGGCAGTTACGAAGAGGCCCGCGAATACATCAAGCTGGGGTTCCGGCTTGGGCTTGGCGGTGCGGGTACCTGGCCGCAGGCCCTACGGCTGCGCAAGACCCTGGCGCGGTTGCCGCTGGACAGCGTGGTGCTGGAGACCGATGCGCCGGACATGGCGCCGGTCATGTACCCAGGGGTGAGGAACAGCCCGGAGCACCTGCCGGAAATTGCCGGGGCGCTGGCGCAGGTGATGGGTGTGGATGTCGCGGAGCTGGCTGAAGCCAGCACCCGCAATGCTTGCGAGTTGTTTGGCTGGTAACTGAAGTGCTGGCACCTGCGTGGGCCTCTTCGCGGGCTTGCCCGCTCCCACAGGGGCCGCGCAAATCGTAGGCCGGCGCAGTACCTGTGGGAGCGGGCAAGCCCGCGAAGAAGCCAGCGTGTCAGTTCAGACAAGCACCGTCCACAGCGCAAACCCGGCATACCAAAGCACCGCACAGCGCAGCAACAGCTCCCACAGGCTGTCCAGCCGCCCCAGCCCGCGCTGGCTGTCTTCTTCCTCGGGAATGTCATCGGCAATGCGCCCGACCCGGGCCACCAGGTGCGCTGCGCTGATGTGCCAGTTGAGCACCTCGTGCAGCATCACACGGGTAACCGCGAGGAAGTTGCCGACCAGGGCAAAGCTCAAGGCCAGCACCCGCACCGGCAACCAGTCCATGATATGCCTCAGCTGCTCGGCACGGGCCTTCAACGTCGGCTGCTTGCTGTGTTCGCCGCACAGCGCCAGCAGGCGATAGGCCAGGGCGGCCCCCGGACCCAGCACGAAGTACCAGAAGATCACCGCGAAAAAGCCCTGGTACACCTGCCACAGCAGGTTGCCCTGTACCCGCACCAACAGGCTGTGCGGTTCGTCGGCCGCCAGCCCAAGGTCGCGCTCGGCCACATGCAACGCGGCCTGGTCGTCACCGCGCCGCCAGGCATCGCGGAACGGCCCCAACGATGCCTTGGCATCGCCGCGGCCCAAGCTGTAGATCAGCACCAGCAGGTGCACCGGCAATGCCAGCAAGCCGTACGCCACCGGGTCCAGTACATGCAGCAGCAACACCAGCAGCGCTACCGGTGCCAGTACCAGGATGGCCAGCGTCCACCACGGGTGCACCTTGCCGCTGCGCTCCAGGCGTACCAGTTCGCCAAGGAAGAACCCATCGCGCTGCACCTGATGGCGCAGGGCCGAGAATTTCTCGACCCACAGCGCCAGCAACAACACCAGAAAACTCATGCCTTGTCCTCTTTTTGCTGCAGCGCCTGTCGGTAGCGCGGCCAGTCGAAAGCCGGGCCGGGGTCGGTCTTGCGCTGCGGGGCAATGTCGCTGTGACCCTGGATGCGGCCCAGGTCGATGGCCGGCCAGGCACCGCGGATGTGCCGGGTAAGTTGCTCCAGCACCGCGTACTGCGCATCGGTATAAGGCAGGTCGTCGGTGCCTTCCAGTTCGATGCCGATGGAGAAATCGTTACAGCCTTCACGCCCGTCGAAGCACGACACACCGGCATGCCAGGCGCGGTCGAGCAACGACACGAACTGGGTCACCGTACCGTCACGCTCGACGAACAGGTGCGCCGAGACGGTCAGGTGGCTGATGCTGGCGAAGTAAGGGTGTTCGTCGGGGTCCAGGCGGTTCTGGAAGAATTGCTGGACCTTGCCGGTACCGAAACAGGCAGGCGGCAGGCTGATGTTGTGGATCACCAGCAGGGAAATCGATTCGCCTTCGGGGCGGGGATTGAAGTTCGGCGAGGGGCAGTGGGTGATTCCGATTCCGTGGAACCAGCCAGTGGCACGGTCCAATTGCATGGGGCAGATCCTGAAAACGCCGTGAACAGGTCAACAGTATGCCCTGTGGCCAACGGCGTTTGCATGTGAATCATTGTAATGCTGAGGGAGCGGGCATGCTTGCAGCCCTAGCGCAGGGCCGTTGCTCCTAACGGCGCAAGCTGTCGAGCACCGCTTCCAGCGCCCGCTCGAACAGCAGCCCGTCATCCAGCACTCGCACGTCGCCTCGGTGCAGTGCCTGGGCCAGGCTGGCTCCGTTCCATTCACGCACTTTCATGCCGGTGCGGTTGGCGAACACCAGCCGGTCGCTGCTGTCGATGCGAGCCACCAGCTTGCAGCGCAACGGTTCGTCCTCGTCCCGCACCTCGACCCAGGTACCGATACGCAGGCGCTGCACCTGGCGCAGCGCCACAGCCTGCCCGTCGGCAAACTGCAACGGAGCACAAGCGGGTTCTTCGGCAATCGCCAGGACGATGTCCTCGTCCACCAGCACCTCGTTCAACGGCTGGACCTCTCCACCGGGCTGCATCGCGGTACCCGCGCAGGCTCGCAGGTGCAACTGCTCCAGTTGCAGGAAGAACTCGCGGGTCTTTGCCGAGTCCAGGGCCACGCTGGCCAGGCCATCGCGCAGTGCCTTGAGCAGGTCCGGCACCTGCTGCAGCAAGGCATGCGGTTCATGCGGCGGGGTGATGCTGACCAGCAGCGTGTCCATCGTCTGCAAGGCGTCTCGCCAGGCCTGGGATGCCTCACCCTGCTTTAGCCAGGCCAGCAGCAGTACCTGGCTCCAGGCTTGCACCAGCATCTGTACCACCACCTGCGGTAATAACCGGCCGCGCAGCCGCTGATTGAGTGCATGCTGCACCTGCTGCCTGGCCTGCAGCGCACGGGCACGCCCTTCTTCGGCGTCGCGGGTACGCTGTTCAAGCAGCTCGTTGCGCCGCCGCTCGTCCTGGTTGAAAGCGAGGAAGTCTTCGAGCAGTTCGGCGAACAGGCTGGCATCCTCGGCAAAATCATTGAGCAGGCGCTGGACGATACGCTCCACCCGCAGGTGCAGGCTGTCGCGCATGCCGTCGCTGCCGCATTCCCAACCGATTGCCGCGCCAGCGATCTCGTTGAGCAGGCGGCGGGCCGGGTGGCTGGCCCGACTGAACAGCCCCTTGTCCAGCAGGGCCACTTTCAAAAGCGGAATATGCAAGCGCCCGATCAGCGCACGCAGGCTGGCCGGCAGGTTGTCGTCGCTCTGGATGAAGGCGAACAGCAGGCCAACCAGGTTGATCATGTCCTCGTCGGCCACGTCGATGCGCCGCCGTGTGCCACTGCGCACGCTCACCCGCAGCAGCAATTGTTCAAGCTGTTGGCCAAGCTCGAAATCATCGTCCTCGTGGGTAGCGGGCACATAGTGCTGCAAATGCGAAAGCAGCCGCAGCAGGTCGGCGGTGCTGATTGGCTGGGCGGCGGCCACCGCCTGCAAACGAGGCGCGAACTGCCCACGCGCCGGGGCCAGCAGAGTTTGCAACGAGGCAAAGAACGCCTGCCCTGCCGCGTCCGCACCCACCTCGCTCCCCAGGTTCGCCGGCCCGCGCCGTGCGTTCATGCGCCGGTCTTCGGCGCGCCGGCGCGGTGCCGGTGGCAACTCGGGCAGCACACCGGCGGCGGCCAGCAATTGGTTGGCTTCGCCATAGATCACATCGGCATCGCGCAGCACATAGCGCTCGAACAGTTTGAGCAGGACCAGCTTGACCCGCAGGCCAACCCCCAGGTTACGGCCTGCGTCCAGGAAGTAGCCGCACAGCGCCGCGGGCCCCAGCGGGTTGTGCTGCTCGTGCAGGGGGCGGTCGAGCAGTAGCTGCAAGCGCAGGCCCAGTTGCTGCAAGGCAATGCCGTCACGTGACAGCACCCGCGCGACCATGCCTTCGATCGCGGCGGCCCTCTCCACCTGGGCCTTGCTGCGCAGGTTGCCCGGCTCGACCAGGCGCGCCAGCAGGTCGACCTGGCCGATACGGGCAAAGGCATCATAGAAGGTGTCGAGAAAACCGCGCTCGATGCTCTTGCGCTTCAGGCGCAGGTCACGCATGGCCTCGAAGTACAGGTTCTGGTCACTGCGGTCGAAGGCCTTGTCGGCCATCTCGAAGAGGGTGTCGTCGGCGTTGTCGAACAAGTCCTGCAGGCCCTGACGCAACTGCAAGGCGGCCTTGTCCCGCACTTGCAGGAGCAACACCGGAAGGCAAGGGAGAGGCGCACGCCCGCCTCGATCGATGGCTGCCGCCAAGGGCACCACCTTGCCTTCTTTTTGCATCCTGTACTCCTTGCAGGGTGTCTCGCCCAAAGGGGCTGAAGATCGTCAAAGTCATGACGCCAAATACTGGTCACCATTATCGGTAAAAACCCGCACAGCTGCCAGCGCCGTTTCACTGGCTGGCTAATGACCCTGATTTACCCCGCTTGCTCACACCGGCCGACCAAAGGTCATCGCCGAGGCGACTGTACACACCGGCCCCCTGCCCTATAATCGCCGGCATCTAGCTTGTGGAGCCGACCATGCCGAACCTACGCCTTGCCGACCTGACCGCTGAAATCGAAGCCAACGTGCGCCGCGCGCTGTTGGAGGACATCGGCAGTGGCGATATCACAGCACAGCTGATCCCGGCGGAGCGCCTGGCCAAGGCGACCATCATCACCCGCGAAGACTGCGTGATCGCAGGCACCGCCTGGGTCGACGCCGTGTTCCGCCAACTCGACCCACGCGTGGCGGTGCACTGGCAGGTGGCCGATGGCGAGCGCGCCACGGCCAACCAGCCGCTGTTCCATCTGGAAGGGCCCGCGCGTTCGCTGCTCAGTGGAGAGCGCAGTGCACTGAACTTCCTCCAGATGCTGTCGGGTGTCGCCACCCGTGCGCGCTTCCTGGCAGACTTGGTGGAAGGCACCCAGGTGCGCTTGCTGGACACACGCAAGACCCTGCCGGGCCTGCGCCTGGCGCAAAAGTATGCCGTGACTTGCGGCGGTTGCGACAACCACCGCATCGGCCTGTACGACGCCTTCCTCATCAAGGAAAACCACATCGCCGCCAGTGGCGGAGTGGCCGCGGCCGTGGCTGCGGCGCACCGCATTGCGCCGGGCAAGCCGGTGGAAATCGAAGTGGAAAGCCTCGATGAACTGCGCCAGGCACTGGCCGCAGGTGCCGACATCATCATGCTCGACGAACTGAACCTGGAGGAGATGCGCGAAGCAGTGCGCATTACCGCGGGCAAGGCCAAACTGGAAGCCAGTGGCGGGATCAACGAGACGACCTTGCGGGTGATTGCCGAGACTGGGGTGGATTACATCTCGATTGGCGCCATGACCAAGGATGTGAAGGCGGTGGACCTGTCGATGCGGTTGAGCCTGTGAGCTGATTGCAGGCATGAAAAAACCGGCCATTGAGCCGGTTTTTTTGGGGGGCGCTCTCGGATCAGAACGAAGCGTTGGCCAGCCCATCCAGGTAACGCTCGACATCCAGCGCCGCCATGCAGCCGGCACCGGCCGAGGTAATGGCCTGGCGGTAAACGTGGTCAGCCACGTCACCGGCGGCGAACACGCCCTCGACGTTGGTGGCGGTGGCATTGCCTTCACGGCCGCCGTTGACCACCAGGTAGCCGTCCTTCAGGGTCAGCTGGCCTTCGAACAGCGAGGTGTTCGGGGTATGGCCAATGGCAATGAACACGCCGTCGACCTTGATTTCGTCGCTGCTGCCGTCGTTGTTCTTCAAACGCGCACCGGTCACGCCCATGTTGTCACCCAGCACTTCGTCCAGGGTGGCGTTGAGTTTGAGCTCGATCTTGCCTTCGGCCACACGGGCGTGCAGCTTGTCGACCAGGATCTTCTCGGCGCGGAAGGTGTCGCGACGGTGTACCAGGGTCACTTTGCTGGCGATGTTGGCCAGGTACAACGCCTCTTCCACGGCAGTGTTGCCGCCACCAACCACGGCAACCGGCTTGTTGCGGTAGAAGAAGCCGTCGCAGGTGGCGCAGGCCGACACACCCTTGCCCATGAAGGTTTCTTCCGACGGCAGGCCCAGGTAACGAGCGCTGGCGCCAGTGGCGATGATCAGCGCGTCGCAGGTGTACTTGCCGCTGTCACCCTGCAGGGTGAAGGGCTTGTTGGCCAGGTCGACGGCGTTGATGTGGTCGAAGACGATTTCGGTTTCGAAACGCTCGGCGTGCTCCTGCATGCGCTGCATCAGAGCAGGACCGGTCAGGCCGTGGGGGTCGCCCGGCCAGTTGTCGACTTCGGTGGTGGTGGTCAGCTGGCCGCCGGCCTGCATGCCGGTGATCAGCAGCGGCTTGAGGTTGGCACGGGCGGCATACACCGCGGCGCTGTAACCGGCAGGGCCGGAACCGAGAATGATGACGCGCGAATGACGTACTTCAGACATGTCGAACTCCTGTCGAGCGGGCCGCTGGGCCGGCATCGGTGTGCCGGCTGCGCCAGCAGGAAAATTAAAAAGGACCCACGCAGCACTTGGGGAAGGCTACAACGCGCAGGCCCAGAAAGCGGAAAGTTGAGCGCACTGTAGCGAGGTCGCAAAGATTAAGGAAATATCCTTCGACAATCCACCTCATAGGCATCGTCTATTCAGCGATTTCATCGATAGCCAAGCCCTGCCGCTTTTGTTACAGCCGGTTTCCCGCCCGCTGCTCGCCTTCCGTCGGCGCGGCAAACTCGGTAAGGTCAGCGCGTTTTCCTTCTCTGCGGAGTATCTCGATGCAAGCCCCTGTCCTCTCTGGCCCCCAGTACCTGCGCGAAGGCCTGAAACTGGTGCTGAGCCCCAACCTGCGGTTGTTCGTGCTGCTGCCACTGGCCGTCAACCTGCTGCTGTTCGGCGGCCTGATCTACTTCGCCGGCCACCAGTTCAGCCTGTGGGTGGACGCCCTGATGCCGAGCTTGCCAAGCTGGCTGAGCTTTCTTACCTACATCCTCTGGCCGCTGTTCGTCGCCCTGGTGGTGTTGATGGTGTTCTTCACCTTCACCCTGGTGGCCAACATCATTGCCGCCCCTTTCAATGGCTTTCTGGCGGAAAAGGTCGAGGTGGTGGTGCGTGGCCAGGACAACTTCCCGGCGTTCAGCTGGGGCGAACTGGTGACCATGGTGCCACGTACCTTTGGCCGTGAAATGCGCAAGCTGGGCTACTTCCTGCCGCGGGCCATCGGCCTGTTCATCCTGTCGCTGATCCCGGTGGTCAACGTGGTGGCAGCGCCGCTTTGGCTGATCTTCGGGGTGTGGATGATGGCTATCCAGTACATCGACTACCCGGCGGACAACAACAAGATGAGCTGGCAGGACATGCTGGCCTGGCTGCGCAGCAAGCGCTGGCAGTCGCTGGGCTTTGGCGGAATAACCTACCTGGCGCTGATGATTCCGCTGGTCAACGTGCTGATGATGCCGGCGGCGGTGGCCGGGGCCACGTTGTTCTGGGTGCGGGAGCGCAACTGATCCCTCTCGGACCTTGCGCGGCCTCCTGTGGGAGGGCCCTTTCGCGACACAAGGCCGCTCCCACAAGAAGCAGACCGCGTCTGATCCTGCTCCTACTGCCCCAACCGGCTGGAAAACTGCCCGACCACATCCACCACCCGCTTCGCCCCGTCCTGGATCTCGACAATCACGCTCCCTGTCTCGTCCGCCAGCGCCAGCCCCTGCTCGGCCTGGCGCTTGCTGGTGTCGATGATCGCCACTGCCGCCTGGGCCAGTTGCTCGTTCTGCTGCACCACCCGGGCGATTTCCTCGGTGGCGGTACTGGTGCGCGAGGCCAGCTGGCGCACTTCATCTGCAACCACGGCAAACCCGCGCCCCTGCTCGCCGGCGCGGGCCGCTTCGATGGCTGCATTCAGCGCCAGCAGGTTGGT
This sequence comes from Pseudomonas pudica, assembly GCF_015680405.1. Taxonomy (GTDB): domain Bacteria; phylum Pseudomonadota; class Gammaproteobacteria; order Pseudomonadales; family Pseudomonadaceae; genus Aquipseudomonas; species Aquipseudomonas pudica. The sequence continues at coordinate 40,588 of NZ_JADLJS010000025.1, read as the reverse complement.
CTGCCCGGCAATGTCGCTGATGGTCTTGATGATCGAACCGATCACCCGCGACTGGGTATCCAGCGCCTGGATGCCCTCTGCCGCCTCTTGCATCGAAGCTTCCAGCCCGCGCATCACGCTGACGCTCTGGGTGACCACATCGGTGGCCTTGCGGGCGCTGGCATCGGTGCCCAGCGAGGTGTTGTAGGCGACATCCGCCGCATCGGCCACCGCCTGCTCCTGGTTGACCTGCTCGGTGATGACGGTGGCGAACTTGACCACCTTGTACAGCACGTCATGGGCATCGAAGATGGGGTTGTATGAAGCCTCCAGCCAGACCACCCGGCCATGGGCATCGATACGCTTGAAGCGGTCGGCAACATATTCGCCACGGCGCAGCTTGTCCCAGAACGCCTGGTAGCCGGCCGAGTTGGCCTCCTCCGGCTCGCAGAACATGCGGTGATGCTTGCCACGGATCTGCTCCAGGCGGTAACCGACGGTGGCCAGGAAGCGTTCGTTGGCGGTGAGCACGGTGCCATCGAGGGCGAATTCGATCACGGCGGTGGAGCGCATCAGGGCCTTGATCAGGCTTTCGTGCTCGCGGGAGGTTTCGATGGTGCGGGTAAGGTCGCTGGAGTGCAGCGTGAAATACTTGATGCGCCCCTCGCTGTTCTTTACCGGCTGCAGGATCGACCGCAACCAGGCCTCCTGGCCATTGCCGCGCAGCAGGCGGAATGCACCGTTCAGGTGTTCACCGCGGCTGATCGCACCTTTCATGCGCTGGTAGAAATCCAGCGACTTCACATGGGCGGGGACGATGTCCTCGATGTTGCGCCCAAGCAATTGTTCGGCACGGTAGAGCATCTCGCTCTCGAAGTTGCCGTTGACCATCTCGATCCGCCCCTGGGGGTCGAGTTGCAGTACCAGCATCTCGCTGTCGAGGCTACTCTTGACCTGTTCGATGGACATCAGGTCTTCGCGCAACTGCCGGATTTCTTGCTTGAGCTTGTTGTTGAACATCACCGCTCTCCTGGAGCGCATCGTCGAATGCATCTTCATCGGCTGCCGTTGCTCCCTCTTGAGCACCCTTGCAAGGAAAATTCACAAGGCGAAAAGCGTCGGCGATCAGGCGTCACCTGTACGTCACACGACAGTCACATTGGCGCAATCCAGCAGGCGGACACTTTTTGTCATGAATACACCCGCCCTACGCATTACCTTGGTCAGCGAAACCTTCCCACCCGAAATCAACGGCGTGGCCAATACCCTTGGCCGCCTGAGCGAAGGGTTGCGCCAACGCGGCCATGAAATCGAAGTGGTGCGCCCGCGCCAGGCCGGTGAAGCACCGCTGCACAACGACCCGAACCTGATGCTGTGCCGTGGCTGGCCACTGCCTGGCTACCCGGGCTTGCAGTGGGGCGAGGTGTCGATGCACAAGCTGATGCGCCGCTGGCGTCGGCAGCGGCCGGATGTGCTGTACATCGCCACCGAGGGGCCACTTGGGCTCAGCGCACTGCGCGCGGCCCGGCGCCTGGGAGTAGCGGTGGTCAGCGGCTTCCACACCAATTTCCCGCAGTATTCCGGCCAGTACGGGTTGGGCCTGCTGACGCGCCTGCTCACCAACTACCTGCGCTGGTTCCATCGGCGCACGACGACCACCCTGGTACCCAGCCTCAGCCAGCGCCTGGAGCTTGAACGCCGCGGTTTCGAACGCCTGGAGCTACTGGCCCGAGGGGTCGATGCCTGCCTGTTCAACCCGGCCCGGCGCAGCCCGGCATTACGGGAAAGCTGGGGGCTCGGCCCGGATGACATCGCCGTACTGCATGTCGGGCGGCTGGCGGCAGAAAAGAACCTGGGTTTGTTGCGCCCATGCCTGGAGGCCCTGAAGAAAACGTATCCACACAAGCGCCTGCGCCTGATCATGGTGGGTGACGGCCCTCAGCGTGCCGCCCTGGAACAGCAGGTACCGGATGCCGTGTTCTGCGGTGCCCAGCGCGGCGAGGTGCTGGCCGAACACTATGCCAGCGGTGACCTGTTCCTGTTTCCGAGCCTGACCGAAACCTTTGGCAATGTAGTGCTCGAAGCCATGGCCTCGGGGTTGGCGGTGGTCGCGTATGACGAAGCGGCCGCTGCGCAGCATATTCGCCATGGCCACAGCGGTGCACTGGCCATGCCGGGGGATCAGGCAGCGTTTATCGACTCTGCCTGCTGGCTGCTGGAAGAAGAGGAGACGTTGCGCCGGGTGCGCCTGAATGCGCGGCGGCATGCCAGCCGCCAGGGCTGGCCAGGGATTGTCGAGCAGTTCGAGGGGTATCTGCATGCAGCCCGGAACCAGGCTGCGACTTCACCAACTTCGAGGCTGGGTGCTACGCGATCTGTGTAGGAGCGGCCTTGTGTCGCGATCGGGCTGCAGAGCAGCCCCTCGATAGTTGCGACAATGCTGATATCCGGGGGCCGCTATGCGGCCCGATCGCGACACAAGACCGCTCCTACAGAGGGACCGCGTCAGGCGCTTCAGGCCAAGGCTTTCTCGATAGCCTGTACCACAGTCGGATCATCCGGCGCCGTGCGCGGCGAAAAACGCGCCAGCACCCGCCCGTCCTTGCCCACCAGAAACTTCTCGAAGTTCCAGGTAATGTCCCCCGGGAACTCTGCCCCCTCACCCGCCAGCAGGCGGTACAGAGAGTGGCGTTGCGGCCCGTTGACCTCCAGCTTGGCGCCCAGCGGGAAGCTCACCCCGTAGTTGAGGCTGCAGAACTCCTGGATTTCCTTTTCACTGCCTGGCTCCTGGCCGGCAAACTGGTTGCATGGCAGGCCAAGCACGTTGAAGCCCCGTTCCTTGAAAATCTGGTAGAGGTTCTCCAGGGCCTTGTATTGCGGCGTGAGACCACACTTGGAGGCAACGTTGACCACCAGCACCACTTGGCCCTTGAACGGTGCGAGGGGCAGCTCCCCGCCGTTCAACGCGTCCAGTTTCAGGTCGTGAAATGCACTCATGATGAATCCCCTCTCAGGTTCCCGGTTGCCGCGCAGACGAATTCCGCCCACTAAAAAGGCGCTCGTCCAAGCCGTCCACCTCCCGTAGGAAGGCAAATCGGCTTGCCCGAGCGCCTGGCGACTATCTGAGCTTAGCGCAGAAAATCAGTGGTGATGGCCACCTTCACCGTGGATGTGGCGGTGAGCGATTTCTTCGTCGCTGGCATCACGCACGTTGACTACCTTGACCTGGAAGGTCAGGCGCTGGCCGGCCAGCGGGTGGTTGCCGTCGACGGTCACGTCGTCGCCGTCGATGTCGCGGATGGTGACGATCTGCATCTGGCCATCCGGTGCCGAAGCATGGAACTGCATGCCCACTTCCAGCTCGTCGACGCCTTCGAACAGGCTGCGGTTCAGTGTGCTGACCAGCTCGGCCAGGTATTCGCCGTAAGCATCTTCCGGCTCGATGGAAACGTTCAGCTCGTCACCGGCCTGCTTGCCTTCCAGGGCTTTTTCCAGGCCCGGGATGATGTTGCCGGCACCGTGCAGGTAAACCAGCGGTGCACCGCCAGCGGAGCTGTCGATGGTCTCCCCGGCGTCGTTGGTCAGGGTATAGTCGATGGAGACAGCCTTGTTGGCGGCGATCAGCATGGGGCAAGACCTTTTGCAAAAGTATGTAGAGCGAACAAGTGTAACCAAGCCATCGCCCGATTGCGAACGCACTGCGGACGAGCAACGGCCCATCAGTCGGATCACCGGCTTCCACCAGGACGAAGAGGGCCACTGGGTGGCCGAACTGTCCTGCGGCCACACCCAGCACCTGCGCCACCAGCCGCCGTGGCAGGCGCGCCCGTGGGTGCTCGATCCGGCCCAGCGCGCACAGAGCATCGGCCAGCCTTTCGCTTGCGGCTGGTGCGCACAAGGGGCCGATAGCGCTACCCTTGGCCGTTAATTTCTTGCACCGCTTATTTCGAGAAGCACGCATGCAGACATTTTTCATTGCGCCGACCGATTTCGGTGTCGGCCTGACCTCTATCAGTCTGGGCCTGGTGCGCACCCTGGAGCGTGCCGGCCTGAAGGTCGGCTTCTTCAAGCCGATCGCCCAGCCCCACCCGGGTGATACCGGCCCCGAGCGCTCCACCGAGCTGGTCGCCCGCACCCACGGCATCAAGCCCCCCGTGCCGCTGAGCCTGGCCCACGTCGAGCGCATGCTCGGCGATGGCCAGCTGGACGAGTTGCTCGAAGAAATCATCCGCCTCTACCAGCAAGCCTGCATCGGCAACGACGTGGTGGTGGTCGAGGGCATGGTGCCCACGCGCCACGCCAGCTATGCGGCGCGGGTCAACCTGCACCTGGCCAAGAGCCTGGATGCCGAGGTGATACTGGTATCTGCACCGGAAAACGAAGTGCTCAGCGAGTTGTCCGGCCGGGTCGAACTGCAGGCACAGTTGTTCGGCGGCCCGCGCGACCCGAAAGTGCTCGGCGTAATCCTCAACAAGGTGCGCACCGACGAAAGCATGGCGGACTTTTCCACCCGCCTGCGCGAACACTCGCCGCTACTGCGCGGCAACGACTTCCGCCTGCTCGGCTGCATCCCCTACCAGCCCGAACTGAACGCACCGCGCACCCGAGACGTGGCCGACCTGCTCGGTGCCCAGGTGCTCAATGCCGGCGACTATGAACAGCGGCGCATGAGCAAGATCATCATCTGCGCGCGCACCGTGGCCAACACGGTGCCGCTGCTTACCTCGGGTACCCTGGTGGTGACGCCGGGCGACCGCGACGACATCATCCTCGCCGTCAGCCTGGCAGCGATCAACGGCGTACCACTGGCCGGCCTGCTGCTGACCAGTGACGGCAAGCCAGACCCACGCATCCTGGGCTTGTGCCGTGGCGCCCTGCAGGCTGGCCTGCCGATCCTGTCGGTCAGTACCGGCTCGTACGACACCGCCAACCAGCTCAACTCGCTGAACCGAGAAATCCCGGTGGACGACCGCGAGCGCGCCGAATTCATCACCGACTTCGTCGCCAGCCACCTCGACGCCGCCTGGCTGCACCAGCGTTGCGGCACCCCGCGCGAACTGCGCCTGTCGCCGGCAGTGTTCCGCTATCAGCTGATCCAGCGAGCGCAGCAGGCCAACAAGCGCATCGTCCTGCCGGAAGGCGCCGAGCCGCTGCTGGTGCAGGCTGCAGCTATCTGCCAGGCCCGCGGGATTGCCCGCTGCGTGCTTCTGGCCAAGCCCGAGGATGTCGATGCCGTGGCCCGCGCCCAGGGCATCACCTTGCCTCCGGGCCTGGAAATCCTCGACCCCGAGGTGATTCGCCGGCGCTACGTGGAGCCGATGGTCGAACTGCGCAAGAGCAAGAACCTCAATGCACCAATGGCCGAGCAGCAACTGGAAGACCCGGTGGTGATCGGTACCATGATGCTGGCGCTGGACGAAGTGGATGGCCTTGTCTCGGGCCTGGTGCATTCTACCGCCAACACCATCCGCCCGGCCCTGCAGTTGATCAAGACCGCACCGGGCTCGAGCCTGGTGTCGTCGGTTTTCTTCATGCTGTTCCCCGAGCAGGTGCTGGTGTACGGCGACTGCGTGATGAACCCACACCCAAGTGCTGTCGAACTGGCCGAGATCGCCCGGCAGAGTGCCGAATCGGCGCAGGCCTTCGGCATCGCGCCACGGGTGGCGATGATCAGTTACTCAAGCGATTCGGCCAGCGACGAGGAAGTCGAGAAAGTGCTCGAAGCGACTCGCCTGGCACAGGACGCGGCGCAAGACCTGCTGATCGACGGGCCGTTGCAGTATGACGCGGCGGCCAACCCGGCGATCGCACGGGACCTGGCACCGGGCAGCCCGGTAGCCGGGCGGGCGACGGTGTTCGTGTTCCCTGACCTGAACACCGGCAACACGACCCACAAGGCGGTGCAACGCAGCACCGACGGGGTCAGCCTGGGACCGATGCTGCAAGGGTTGCGCAAGCCGGTGAACGACCTGCCGCGCGGGGCTCAGGTTGACGATATCGTGCATACCATTGCCCTGACGGCGATTCAGGCCAGCGTGGCGGGCTAAAAGCTGGGGCTGCTTTGCAGCCCCTGTAGGAGCGGGTTCACCCGCGAAGAATGCGGCGCGGTGTTCGCGGGTGAACCCGCTCCCACAGGGTCACTCTGATCGATCAGGGATACTGCTGAACCTGACCTTGTTGGTCATACTGCTGACCCGGAATCGGCTTCAGGTTCACTTCCACCCGGCGGTTCTGCGCGCGGCCATTGGCGTCGGCGTTGCTGGCGATCGGCTGGTCCGGGCCCATGCCACGTACGGAGATACGCGAGGCATCCACACCCTGCGAGGTCAGATAGGTGCTGACCGCCTGCGCACGGCGCTGGGACAGGTCCATGTTGTGCTGGCGGCTGCCAGTGCTGTCGGTGAAGCCGACCACTTCGATGGTGTTCTGGTTGAACTGCTTGAACGAACCGGCCAGGTTGTTCAGCGGCGAGTAGAAGCTTGGCGCGATGTTGGCCGAGTCGGTGGCGAAAGTGATGTTGCCCGGCATGATCAGCTTGATCTGGTCACCCTGGCGCTGCACTTCAACGCCGGTATTGGCCATCTGCGCGCGCAGCTCGGCTTCCTGCTTGTCAGCGTAGTAGCCATAACCGGCTGCGGCGGCACCCACGGCAGCAGCACCGATCAGTGCACCCTTGCCACGGTTGTTGTGGTCGATGGCGGCACCGGCGATAGCACCGGCCAGCGCGCCCAGGCCGCCGTACTTGGCGGTCTTGCTCATCCCTGTGGAGCCCTGCGCCTGCCCCTGGCTGTCATAAGGGTTCTGGCCGGCACAGCCGGTCATCAAGGCAGCGGCGGTTGCGACGATAATCAGACGACGCATGGTGAACATGGACAAGCTCCTACTGAATTCATGAATGCGGCAGATCATAAACGGATCTATGCCAGCCTTGGATTGCATCGGCAACGAAAAATTCCATGAAAGTGCTTTCATGTGCCATCAGGCACGCACGAAGGGGTTTTCACGCATTTCGTCACCCAGGCGGGTATCCGGCCCGTGGCCGGTCACCACGATTGCCTCCTCGTCCAGCCGGTACAGGCGCTCCTTGATCGAACGGACGATGGCCCGCTGATCGCCACCCCACAAATCGGTACGGCCAATGCCACGGCGGAACAGAGTATCGCCGGCAATCAGCAGCTTGGCATCGGCAAACCAGAAGCTCATCGAGCCCGGCGTGTGGCCTGGCGTATGCAAGGCCACGCCACAACCGCAAGCCAGCTCCTCGTCATCCCCCAGCCAGCGGTCGGGTGCAGGCACCGGGGTGTAGGGCACGCCGAACATCTGGCACTGCATTTCCAGGTTGTCCCACAGCGCCTGGTCATCCTTGTGCAGGTGCAGCGTCGCGCCGGTCAGTTCCTTGAGCTTGCCCGAGGCAAGGAAGTGATCGAAGTGCGCGTGGGTGTGAATGATGCTCACCAGCGTCAGGCCGTGGGCCTGCAGGCGAGCCAGGATCTTGTCCGGGTCACCGCCCGGGTCGACGACGATGGCCTTTTTGGTAAGCGGGTCGCCGATCAGGGTGCAATTGCATTGCAGGGGGCCTACGGGGAAGGTTTCGCGGATGAGCGCAGGCGGGGCTTGGGTCATGGTGTTCTCGATGGCAAAGCTGGAGTTCTGCTGAGAGCCTGACAGGAAATTGGGGTGGGTGCACGAGGTTCATGTCTTGAGATGTGTGGCGCCTGTGAGATCGAGCGCCATACATCCTAAGGCAAGAACAATCTGAACAACCCACCCCCAAGCGCGCCGCCATTGGAGATCTCGATCCGCCCGCGCACCCCGCCGCTTTCATGCAGTGCCGCGATCCGCGCCGCAAAATACAGACCCAGGCCGGTACTGCCGCTGGTCGAGTCGATACCCTGGATGAATTCTTCCTGGCGCTCGAGCATGCGCTGTGGATAACCCGGGCCGTCATCGTTGACGCAGATGGCCAACTGGTTGTCTGCCTCTTCGATGGTGATCAGCAAGGCATGCGCGGCAAAGCGGGTGGCGTTGGTGATCACGTTGGCGATCACCGAGGCCACAAGCTCGCGATCGAAGAAGCCCAGCGGGTTGTCGGTGTCGATGCGCCAGGTCGCAAGGATGTCCTTGTGCTTGAGCACTTCCTCGTGCGCGGCCAGCTGGGCTTCGATGAAATCGTCCAGTTCATGGTAGTCCGGGCACACCGGCAACTGGTTTACGCCCAGTTTGTACAAACCCAGCAACTGCACCAGCATGCCGTTGAGGTGGCGAAATTCATGCTCCATCGCCCCCTGCTCGGCACCACCACGCAGTTCCTCGGGCAAGCGCTGCATCCACTGGTTGTGGGACTGGATCAGCGCCGACAGGGAATTCTTAAGGTCGTGCACGGTGGAGGCGATCACCGTGGAAAAATCAAGCCCCTGGTTATCTTGATTCATGCGCCGAACACTCGGATGTGCAGTTTGCGGTAGCGGTCGTAGCGGTTGTCGCTGGCAGGTATGCCGGCCACGCTGGTCAGGGCGTCGCGACACTCCTGCATGATGGCGGGCTGAGGGCTGTCTCCGCCGATGCGCAGCAGCGCCTGGGCAGTGTTGAGGGCAATGCTGATGTTCTTCGGCTGCAAACCCAGCGCCTTGCGGAACAGCTGCAACGCCTCGCCGAGCTGCCCCCCCTGGTAACTGCGCACACCCTGGCGATTGAGGGTGACCGCTTCGGTAATGGCGTTGAGCACGCTGGGGTCGTCCGTCAGCTTGCCGACCCTCTCCATGACCTTGGGGTCGTCGCCATAACTTTCCACACAACTCCTCAGTACACCGATGGCAGCGGCTTCCTGCCCCATGGCCTGCAACTGCGCGGCAACGGTCAGGGCCGAATCGACCGAGAAGAACTGGTTCATCTTGTCCAGGCGCTGGATCGCCTGTTCGGTCAGCTTGGCAGCCGTTTCAGGGTCGCCGGCCTGCTGCAGGCTGGCGGCCTTCATCATGCGGGCACGCACCTGCAGGCCCTGGTCCTCGGGGTTTTCCTTGGCCACTTCGCTCAGCGTGCTGTTGATCTCGACCCGGGTGCGCGCATCCAGGCCAAAGCCGGCATTCCTGCTCATCAGCGCCTGCACCAGCCCCAGGTTGTTCTCAGGGTCCTTGTAGCGTGAGCTCTGGCCCTGGTTCACCGCATGGCGGAACGCCTTCGAGGCACTTTCGAAATCTTCGTTTTCCAACGCCAGCTTGCCCAGCGTCGACTGCCGGCGCACCGATAGCGGCGACAGGCGCACGGCCTCTTCAAGCATGTTCTGCGCACGCCTGGTTTCGCCTTGGGCCACCAGCACCTCGGCCATGCCATCGTACAGACCTGGCATGATCGGAAAGGCCTTTAGCGCCTGCTCGTACACGCCCTGGGCCTGGGCGTTCTGGCCACGTTTGTGCATCAGGCTGCCCAACGCCGAGTACACCCACGGCTGCGGGCGGCTGGCCAGGATGGCCTTGAGGAACTTCTCCAGCTCCTCGAAACGGTTGAGGTTGCGCAAGGCATCGGCCCGATAACGCAGGCACAGCGGGGCCAGGCGCGGGTCGCGCTTGCACAACTCGGCACAGGCCGCCAGCACTTCGGCCGGGCGATTGCGGTCCAAAGCCTGCAGTATCGGCTTGAGCAGGGTCTTGCGCTGGTACAGCTTCTCCACGCGCTGGGCCAGGCCAACCCGGTTGAATGGTTTGGTCAGGTAGGCATCAGGCTCGTGCTCGATGGCGCTGAGGACAATGGCCTGGCTGCTCTCGGCCGTGACCATGATGAATATGCACTCATGGCTGATGTGCTTGTCGAGGATCAGGTCTTCGAGCACCTGCTGGCCGTTCTTCTTGCCGTCGCCCAGGTGGAAGTCCTGCAGGATGACGTCATAACGCTTTTGCGCGCACATGCGCAGCGCCTGCTCGCCGCTGTCGGCGGTGTCCACGTCACGTACGCCCAGCTCGCGCAGCATGGAACGGGTCGACGTGCGAAAGTCGGTAAAGTCGTCGACGATCAGAAAGCTCTTTTGCCCGTACTGCAGCATCAACACGACCTGCCTTGGAATAATTGAAAAATCGCGCGAGGCGATGCCACCGATAGCTGTATCGGCAGTTGGTCGGGAAAGATGAGGGTAGAGCGTTGGCGGCCACGAACCAAAGCCTTGTGCCACCACTTTAGCGAGCAAGGCCCTGGAGGGCCAGGATCACGCCAACAGCCCCAGGGACTTGGCCTTGGCCACCGCCTGGGTACGCCGCTCCACCCCAAGCTTGCTGTTGATATGGCTGGCGTGGGTTTTCACCGTATGCAGGGAAATGAACAGCCGCTCGCTGATCTGCTGGTTGGAACAACCCTGGGCAATCAGCTCGAGCACGGCCAGCTCGCGGCTACTCAGGGCTTCGCCGCTGCCGGTGCTGGTGCTTGGCATCTGCGGCAGGCGTTTGAGCAGCTCGGCCTGCACCGGGCAAGCGGCAACAGCCCGCAGCTGTTCGAGAAGCCACTGCGGGTGCTGCTCCAGCAGAGGCTGGAACGGTTGCAGCACGCCGCCCTGGGCTGCCTCCAGCAACCGTGGCAACAACTGGGCGGCCTGCCCTTCCCGGCCTTCGCCCAGCAACAAGCCAAGCCACTGGCACAGGGCACTGACGCTGAGCATCATGCCGCCACTGGCCTGGCCGTGCTCGACCAGGCTGGCCAGGCGTTGCGCCGCCTCGCCGCTACGCGCCTGGATACGCTCGAGCGATGCCTGCTGCAAGGCGATGTGCAACGGCAGCAACGGGTGGAACTCCGGGGCCGCCGCCGGTTGCTCGCCACCGTAGGTCTGGCCCAGGCGCAGCAACCAGGACTCGGCCAGGTCGATGCGCCCCTGTGCCAGCCACAATTCGCATTTGACCAGCGTGATCATGGCCAGGTAGTAGACCGGCGGCACATCCCAGATGTGCATCAGCCGCTCGGCCTCGGCCAGTTCGGCAAAAGCCTCGGCAAAGTGCCCTTCGCGGCCATCGAGCGTAGCGATCACGCAGTGGCCGATGAGCACGCTGATATCGCGGCAGGCCCGCGCCTCGCCCAATCCCGCACGCAACCGGGCACGGCCCTGGGACGGCTGCAGACGCGATACCAGCAGGTACCCTTCGTAAAGCGTCAGGCGGGCGCGCACGGCATACAGCCGCTGTGCCGACAGCCCTTGCAGGCGCTGAAGCCCCTCGCGCACTTCGTCCAGCGCGCGCAACACCTCGCCACGGGCATGCAGCACCCGCGCCCGGTCGTAATGGGCCAGGGCCTCGAACAATGGGTTGCCAACGCGCTGGGCCAGCTCCAGGGCCTCGCGGTTCCAGCCACGGGCCCGCCAGAAGTCGCCATCGGCAATCGCCAGGTTGGACAGCGTCGACAGGCACACCAGGCGTTGGCCATAACGCTTGCTCGGCAGGCTCTGCAGCGCTTCGCCGCAATAGGCCAAGGTGCGCTCGCGGTCGCCACGGCCACGGGCGATCACACCACTGAGCGCCAGCCACTGGGCCAGCATGGACTTTTGCGCGGTCGCCGAAGGCGCGGGCAGGAAGCGGCTGAGATACCCCGCCAGCTCCTCGGCCGCGTCCAGCTGGCACGCCAGGCCCAACGCCCAGCTGTACAACACGATCAACCGCGGCGTGCTTATCAACAGGCTGTCGGGCAGGTCCATCTTCCAGCGCAGCAGCATGCCGACGTTCTGTTCGGCCAGCAGTTGCTCCTCGGACAGGCTCTGCACCAGGTCGGCCGCGACATCGAGGTGACCGGCCCGCAGCGCCTGCTCCACCGCTTCGTCGAGCAGGCCCTGGCTTTCGAACCAGCGGCAGGCACGCAACTGCAGGCCGGCCAGCGGCTCGCTGGCCTGGCGGCTGCGCAGCAGGTCGGAGAACAGGTGGTGATAGCGGAACCAGTGGCCATGCTCGTCCAGCGGCACCAGAAACACCTGGTGCGCCTGCAAGAAGCGCAGGATCGAGGCACTGTCGTGGCGGCCGCGCACGGCATCGCACAACGGAGCGCAGAAACGCTCCTGGCAGGCCGTTTCGTACAGGAAGGCCTGCACGTCGGCGGGCAGCATGTCGATGACTTCTTCCAGCAGATAGTCGCGGATCAGGCCCTCACCACCATGCAAGGCCTGGGGCAAGGCCTGGTCGTCAGCGGACTCGCTGGCAGCCAGTTGCCAGAAACGCAACCCGGCCACCCAACCGTCGCTGCGCTGGATCAGGTTGTCCAGGGCCTGGCCGCGCAGGCCGGTGGGTTGACGGCCGATCACCGCCAGCGATTCTTCGGCGGTCAGGCGCAAGTCCTGTTCGTTGAGCTCGACCAGTTGCCGCGACAGGCGCAGGCGCGCCAGGTGCCAGTCCGGGCGCTGGCGGCTGGTGACCAGCAGTACCAGGCCGGGGGGCAGGTGGTTGAGGAAGAACTGCAGGCAACGATCGAGCACTGGCCCCTGGGCCAGATGATAGTCGTCCAGCACCAGCAACAAGGGAGTATCGGCTTGCAGGTACAACGCCAGCTCGTCGAGCAGGCCGTCGAGCCATTCCTCGAAGGCGAACGGCTGGTGGCGCTGGCGCATTTTCAGCAGGCCCATGGCCTGGCCACCCAGTGCCGGGCAATACTGTTGCAGGCCTTCGAGCAAGCGTTCGAGGAAGCGGCCAGGGTCGGCATCCCGTTGGCTCAGGCCCAGCCACAGGCTACGCCAGTGCTCGGGCAGCGCTTCGCAAAATTCAATGGCCAGGGAGCTTTTGCCGAAACCCGCCGGGGCATTGACCAGCAACAGCCGCCCGCCGAGGCCGGCTTGCAGCCGCTGGCACAGGCGCAGGCGCGGTACATGGCCGTCCGGCAAGGGCGGCCGGAAGAAACGCCCGTCCAGCAGGCCCAGGGCCTGGCTGGTGAATCCATGCGTACGGGACAGATCTGTCATGGCCGGCTCGTTCTGGTTGGAAGACTACGGCGGTATGGATGCTTGCGAGACTAGCGGGTAACGCTGCCCATTTGAAGATGATGGGCTCAATTCCCCTGGAAAAGACTGCGACAAAAAGCAACACGTCTGATGGACAGGGGCTGGGGCGGGGGTTTGGGGAGGTATTCAGCAGGTTTATTGCCTGGACCGGCCTCTTCGCGGGTGAACCCGGCCCCACAGGGATTGCACGTTTCAAGTGCAGTGCAGTACCTGTGGGAGCGGGTTCACCCGCGAAGGGGCCGGTACAGGAAAATGAAACGCCCCGGGCAAGCCGGGGCGCTCCGAGGTTGCGCGATACTTAGCGAATACCCGACTGGCGCAGTGCCGCAGGCTGGAAGTCCGCCTTGCTGGCGCTGAAGCCGAAGTCGTAGGCGCGCTTCTCTTCGTTCTTCATGCCCAGGGCCAGGTAACGGCCAGACTGCAGGTCATAGATGGCCTCCAGGGTGTACCACGGCACTTCCACGTTGTAGTACGGCTGGGCATGTGCCTCGGACACGCGCCACAGTTGGCCACGGCCGTCGTACTGGTCAATCACCGCAGCCTGCCAGGTGTCCTCGTCGATGTAGAAGTCACGCTTGGCATAGATGTGCCGCTGGCCCGGCTTGAGGGTGGCGACCACGTGCCATACACGGCGCAGCTCGTAACGGGCCAGGTCCTGATTGATGTGCCCGGCCTTGATGATGTCGGTGTACTTGAGCTTAGGGTCGTCGAGCTTGAAGGCGTTGGATGCGATGTACATCTCCTTCTTGCCTTCCAGCTTCCAGTCATAGCGGTCTGGCGCACCGTTGAACATGTCCAGGTTGTCGGAGGTGCGCAAACCGTCGGCGGCGGTACCCGGGCCGTCGTACGACACTTGTGGTGCCTGGCGCACGCGGCGCTGACCGGCGTTGTAGATCCACGCCTTGCGCGGTTCCTTCACCTGGTCGAGGGTTTCGTGTACCAGCAGCACGGTACCGGCCAGACGCGCAGGCGCGGTCACTTCCTGTTTGAAGTAGAACAGGATGTTGCCCGGGTTGCTCGGATCGTAATCCTTCATTCTTTCGCGGAAGACGAACTGGTCGGAGAAGTACACCGGGTTGAAAGAGCCGTTCTGCTGCGGCGTTGCCTGGGTCACCAGACGGCTGACGCTACCGCCCCGGTAGCGGGTGATGTGGTTCCAGATCACCTCCAGGCCGCTTTTCGGGATCGGGAACGGTACAGCCGTGCGGAAGTTGTTCAGACCGTTGCCGCCTTCGACCAGGGTGGTCTTGGTAGCGTTTTCCTTGATGGCAGCGAACACATCGGCCGGCACCGTGGAACCGCGATGGGTCTTGAATACCGGGATCTTGAAGGTATCCGGATAGCGCTTGAGCATGGCTAGCTGGCCCGGCGAGAGCTTGTCCTTGTACTGGTCGGCGTTCTGCGCGGTGATGGTGAACAGCGGCTTGTCACTGCCGTACGGGTCGGACAGGAAGCCCTTGCCGTCGACGCTGCCCGAGCTCTTGGACAGCGGTTCCCACGGCCCGATCGAGCCATCGGCGTTGCCAGCCTTTTCGGCGCCCATCGGGGTCAGGGTACTGCCCAGCTTGGCCGCCTCGTCGGCGGATACTGCAGCCATGACGCTGGTCGCCAGCAGGGACAGGCCCAGCACACCGGCTTGCAGCAGACTTCTGGTCTTGTTCATGTCGTGTCGTCCTGGATCTGAATGCTTAGAAGTTCACGCCGAAGCTGAGCGCGACGAAGTCGCGGTCATCCACGGTGGTGTACTCGCCATCGAAGAAGTTGGTGTACGACAGGCTTGCCGTGTAGGTGTTCTGGTACTCGGCGTCCAGGCCCAGGCTGACAGCCTTGCGGCCCTCCTCGAAGTTGGCGCCAGGGCCAGGCGAATAGCCGGAAACATCATGCGACCAGGCCACGCTTGGCTTCAGGTTGACCCCGGCAAAGACGTCGTTGTAGTCCCAGATGACTCGGGCGCGGTAACCCCAGGACGTGCTGGTGGTAAAGCCATCGTTCTCGCAGTTGCGGCTCAGGTTGGCGGTGGAGGCACCAGCACCAGCGCCTGCGATGGTGCTGGCATTCAGGGCCTGACAGGTGTTTGCTCCACCGGTGGATGGCAGCGGGCCTGGACCGAACACCGGGTCGCGACCGTAGCGAGTATCGTGGGCGCTCTCCAGGCCGCCCACATGGGTGACACCCAGCTCGCCCACCACGGTCATGCGGCTGGCGCCCATTACCTGGTCGAAGAAATGCGTGAGGGTGGTCTGGAACTGAGTGATTTCCTTGCGGCGATACCCGTGCAAGTCCTGCCCCGGCGTACCGGTCAGTAGCGAAGCGTTGCTCAAGGCACCGCCAATGGGGCGGACCCCGGCGAACAGGATATCCGTGGTATTCAGTTGCACCGGTGCGTTGGGACGGTAGCTGAGTTCGCCGCTCCAGGCGGTCCCGGTGGGCAACGTGGTAGAGAAGCTCAAGCCATAGAGGCGGATGTCCTCGGGGTATTCGACGAAGTATTCGGAGTTACCTGCCACGATCAGCGGTGCCAATGCGCGCAGCTGTGCAGGCAGGGCGCTCAGCCCGGCGAACACTGAAGGCGCGGCCCCGGTGGCACTGAAGATTGGCGCACGGCTGTGGTAGTTCATGAAGTAGGCGCCAAACTCGGTGTCCAGCGGCTCGAACATGTAGCGCATTGCCACGCCAAACTGGCCGCTGTCACGCGCATCGCGGTCGGCGCCGCGGCGCACCATCACCCCTTCTTCGTTGATGTTCACGCCACGGGTGGCAAGAAATTGCTGCGCCGCCCCCGGCACTGTGCGACTGCTGTTGAGCACGCGCAGGTTGTCGGTACAGCCGTCGGCAATGATGTCCGGCTGGGAGAAGAAGGTGCCGCAGTTGTCGACGACCGTCTGGTCCCATTCGATCTGATAGAAGGCCTCGGCCGACAGGTTGTCGGTCAGGCTTTGCGAGATGTAGAACATGTTGACCGGGATCAGGCCTTCCTTGATCTCGGCCCCCGGGCGGCGAAACGCCGACACGTCGATAGGGTTGATCGAGTTGATGCCGCCACCGATGAAGGTACTTTCACCCCAGCTCACCACCTGCTTGCCCAGGCGCACCGAGCCTGGCTGATCGCCGATGGAGTAGTTGTGGTAGACGAAAGCGTCGAGCAGCTCGGCACCGGACGATTTGGCGCCTTCCTTGCGGTTGGAGTCGCTGATGTCCTTGAACTCGCGGCCTTCGTCCTTCAGTTCGAAGTCGTACCAGTACTTGCCGCGGACAAACACGCCGGTGTCGCCGTACTTGAGCTCCAGGTCATGGATGCCCTTGAAGATCTTGGAGAAGGTTTCGCCCTTCTTGAAGTTCAGGTGGCCATCGTCGGATGTCTGCGACAGGCCCTTGCCGCCGTTGTTCACCCCGATCAGGTTCTTGTTGGGGTTGGCCGTCGACCAGCTGGCGCCGATGGAGAGCGACGAGTCGAACTGGCCTTCGATTTCACCAATGTTGAAACTGACAGCGAAAGCAGGACTTGCGAGCGTGGAAGCAAGGCTGACAGCCAGGGGCAACTTGGCCCGGCGCCAGAACAGGTTTGCAGATTTCATCGACGCTACTCCATGTACTTTTTTTGTTATGGCAGTGAGTCCTTTCAAGAACGGCCCGAGCGACCGGTTTGCAGGCTTGCGCCTGCGGCGACACGGCTTGCGCATGTCGCCTCCCCCATTCCTGAAAATCCCCTGGCCCCGACTATAGCCAGCAAGGCACAGGCGCTTGATCCCTCTAAAGTGTGATTTGCGCTCCGTGCGGCCAACTCGCTGCCATGTTGCCCCGGCTGCGTGCTGGCAGTGCTAAAGGATGGCGTATTTCTGCCGTTTGGCAAGGTTCCACCCCTCTAGCATGCGGGTCGCGTGCTGCGATACGCGACCCGCATGGCGGTTACAGCGTGGAGAGGAACGCGCTGTTGCTGGCCTGCCACTGGACGATGTCCTGGCGGATGCGTTTCTTGTCGAGCTTGCCGACACTGGTCTTGGGAATTTCAGTAACAACAGCGATCTGGCTTGGAATCGCCCACTTGTTGATGTGCCCTTGCTCGACGAACGGCTTGAGGTGCTCCTTCAGCGCCTTGGCGTCAATGACCTGGTCTTCGCGCACCACCAGCAGGGCAAACGGGCGTTCACCCCACTGCGGGTCGGCCACCCCCACCACCGCCACTTCGCGCACGGCCGGGTGGCGGCTGATCAGGTCTTCGAGGTCGAGCGAGGAAATCCACTCGCCACCAGTCTTGATCACATCCTTGATGCGGTCGCGGATGTCGATGTAGCCCATGCCATCGAGCGTGGCGACATCACCGGTGTGCAACCAGCCGCCCTGCCACAGCTCCTCGCTCTTCTGCGCCTCCTTGAAGTAGCCCATGGTCAGCCACGGCGCCCGTAGCACCAGCTCGCCCTGGGTTTCACCATCGGCGGGCAGGAAGTTGCCGT
Source organism: Pseudomonas pudica (assembly GCF_015680405.1). Taxonomy (GTDB): domain Bacteria; phylum Pseudomonadota; class Gammaproteobacteria; order Pseudomonadales; family Pseudomonadaceae; genus Aquipseudomonas; species Aquipseudomonas pudica. Next base: position 23,206 of record NZ_JADLJS010000025.1, on the reverse strand, counting down.
CGCCGTCGACGATGGCCGCCTCGACCAGCGGCACCGGCACGCCGGCCTTGATGCGGTAGGTGACGCGCTCATCCTCGCTGCCGGCCTGCAGCTCATCGTTCAGGTGGGCGGCGGAAATCAGCGGGCAGGTCTCGGACATGCCATACGCGGCGGTCAGCTGGATGCCGCGTGCCAGGGCGGCCTGGTACAACGAGCGGTTGAGTGCGCTGCCGCCGATGATGATCTTCCAGCCGCCGAAGTCCTGGCCTTGAGAGTTTGGGCAGTTGAGCAGCATCTGCAGGATGGTCGGCACGCAATGGGAGAAGGTGACTTTCTCTTCGCGCCACAGCTTGACCAGCATGTCCGGCTCATAGCGCCCCGGATACACCTGTTTCATGCCGAGCATGGTGGCGGCGTAGGGAATGCCCCAGGCGTGCACGTGGAACATCGGCGTGATGGGCATGTACACATCGTTGCTGCCCAGCAGGCGCACGCTGTCGATGCTACCGGTCACCGAAGCTTCAGCCAGGGTATGCAGCACCAGCTGCCGGTGGGTGAAGTACACCCCCTTGGGGTTGCCGGTGGTGCCGGTGGTGTAGAAGGTAGTGGCCACCGAGTTCTCGTCGAAGTCCGGGAAGTCGTAGTGCGGGCTGGCAGCGGCCAGCAGTTGCTCGTACTCACCCACCAGGTTGGGCAGCTCGGCTGTCTTGTCTGGGCCGTCAGTCAGCAGAAGGGTCTTGTCGACGGTAGTCAGTTGCCCCGCGATGGCCTGGTACAGGCCGACGAAGTCGCTGTTGACCAGCACCACGCGGTCTTCGGCGTGGTTCATGGTGTACAGAATCTGCTCGGGCGACAGGCGTACGTTGATGGTGTGCACTACCGCGCCGATCATCGGGATGGCGAACATGCACTCCAGGTAGCGGTGGCTGTCCCAATCCATCACCGCCACGGTGTCACCGGCCTTTACTCCGGCTTCGGTCAGCACGTTGGCCAAGCGCGCGATGCGCTCGTTCAGTTGTGGGTAGGTCAGCCGCAACTGGTCGCGGTAGACGATTTCGCGGGTCTTTTCATAGCGGCTGCCAGACATCAGCAGGCGCTTGATGAGCAGGGGGTAGGCGTAGGCGCCCTCGGCGGGCTTGATGATGCGGGTCTGCAACATGGGTATCCCTTTTCTGAAAAGCGGGCCGGACAAGTCTGGGAACTACTGTAGTTCGCCAATGTGACGGCTAAATCAGCCGAAGGAATGATTTGCATGATGAGGGTATGAGTGGCGGGCGTTGACGGGCAGCAAGGTTGAGCTAGACACTGCGGCGGCAGCTTCAGGTCATGTGGTGAAGCTGAGGGCCTCTTCGCGGGTAAACCCGCTCCACAGGTACTGCATCAGCCTTCTCAATGGTGCAATACCCGCAAATGGCCACGACACCGAAATCCCGCCCAGCCTCGGAGAACTTCATGCCCAGCCCGCGTCGCGCCGTGTTTCTCGATCACCAGTCCCTGGACCTAGGCGATCTCGACCTCTCACCCCTGAAGCAGCAATTCGACGAGTTCGAATTGTTCGCCGCCACCCGCCCGGAGCAGGTCGCCGAACGCCTGCAGGGCGCGGTGGCGGTAGTCAGCAACAAGGTCATGCTCGACGCCGCGACCCTGGCAGCCAACCCGCAACTGAAGCTGATCCTGGTGGCCGCCACCGGCACCAACAACGTCGACCTGGCGGCCGCGCGCGCCCAAGGCATCACCGTGTGCAACTGCCAAGGCTACGGCACACCGTCCGTCGCCCAGCACACCCTCGCCCTGCTGCTGGCCCTGGCCACCCGCCTGTGCGACTACAACCAGGCGGTAGCCGACGGCCAGTGGGCCAAGGCCAGCCAGTTCTGCCTGCTGGACTTCCCCATCGTCGAACTGGAGGGCAAGACCCTTGGCCTGCTCGGCCACGGCGAACTGGGCGGTGCGGTGGCGAGGTTGGCCGAAGCCTTCGGCATGCGCGTGCTCAGCGGGCAGATCCCCGGTCGTCCGGAACGCGCCGACCGCTTGCCACTGGACGAGTTGCTGCCGCAAGTCGACGCCCTGACCCTGCACTGCCCGCTGAACGAGCACACCCGACACATGCTCGGGGCCCGCGAACTGGCCCTGCTCAAGCCCAACGCGCTGGTGGTCAACACCGCCCGTGGCGGCCTGATCGACGAACAAGCGCTGGCCGACGCCCTGCGCAATGGCCACCTGGGCGGCGCTGCCACCGACGTGCTGAGCGTGGAGCCGCCGGTCAACGGCAACCCGCTGCTCGAACCCGGCATCCCGCGCCTGATCATCACCCCGCACAGCGCCTGGGGCGCGGTGGAATCGCGCCAGCGCATCGTCGGCCAGCTCAGCGAGAATGCCCAGGCCTTCTTCGCCGGTCAGCCACGCCGCGTGGTCAGCTGAGCGCGGCGCCCAGCTCTGATAAACTGCGCCACTTTTTCCAGGAGGCGTCGTCCATGGACCCGCGCAGTGAAGTGTTGCTCCGCCAGGCAGAGCTGTTCCAGGGCCCGCTGCTGCTCGCCGGCGCCCCCGCCGACGGCCTGCTCGGCCAGTTGCCCCAGGCCCGGGGCTGGACCTGGCATGCGGGCGATCATGCCATGCTCGAAAGCCGCTTCGCCGGGCGCAGCCACTATGGGGTCGAGCCACCGGAAGTGGCTTTCGACAACGCCGTGCTGTTCCTGCCCAAGTCCCGCGAACTGGCTGCCTACCTGCTCAACGCCCTGGCCTCGCGCCTGGCTGGCCGCGAGCTGTACCTGGTCGGCGAGAAACGCGGTGGCATCGAGGGCGCGGCCAAGCAGCTGCAGGCCTTTGGCAAGCCACGCAAGCTCGACAGCGCCCGCCATTGCCAGCTGTGGCAGGTGACCATCGAGCGCGCGCCAGAAGCCAAGCCCCTGGAGAGCCTGGCCGAACGCTTCGAACTCAGCCTGGAAGACGGCCCACTGCAAGTGGTCAGCCTGCCCGGCGTGTTCAGCCATGGCCGCCTCGATCGCGGTACCGCCCTGCTGCTCAAGCACCTCGACGGCCTACCGAGCGGGCATGTGCTGGACTTCGGCTGCGGTGCCGGGGTGCTGGGCGCCACAGTCAAACGCCGTTATCCACAAAGCCGTGTAACCCTGCTGGACGTGGATGCCTTCGCCGTGGCCGCCAGCCGCCTGACCTTGGCCGCCAATGGTCTGGAAGGCGAGGTGATCAGCGGCGACGGCATCGACGCGGCGCCGACAGAGCTGAGCCTGATCCTGAGCAACCCGCCGTTTCACACCGGGGTACACACCAACTACCAGGCATCGGAAAACTTGCTGAAAAAATCAGCCGTTCATCTGCGAAAAGGTGGCGAAATGCGCCTGGTTGCCAACAGCTTCCTGCGCTACCAGCCACTGATCGAAGGGGCTCTGGGCAACTGCCAGATACGCGACGAGGCGGACGGTTTCCGCATCTACCGGGCAACACACGGATAAAAACAGCGCTTGCCGAAAGCGTTTTGCCTAGGCAGAATCCGCACCGTCCTAGGGGAGTAGTCTCCCGCGAGCGCCCAGCTCGCCCGGTACGCGTCAACATACTTGGTCCACAGACCATGGCGCGTGCGACCCACCATGCCAACCTGCATGGCGAGATCCGCATAGACGGATCCAGGGTTTGACAAGACCTATGACACGCACACCTTACCCGGGGCGGGGAGGCTGTACGTGTCATAGCCGTGTCGACCCGCCCCCGTAGGAATCCTGATGCTGGAATCTCTGCTGGTCCCCACCGCCATCGTTGCGCTCGCCGAAATCGGCGACAAGACGCAACTGCTCGCGCTCATACTCGCCGCCCGCTTCCGCAAGCCCTGGCCGATCATCGCCGGCATCATCGCCGCCACTCTGGCAAACCATGCCGCGGCTGGGGCCGTGGGCGCGTGGGTCGGCAGCTTCTTCAGCGACTCGGCACTGCACTGGATCCTGGCTGCAAGCTTCACCGCTACTGCCCTGTGGACCCTGGTTCCGGACAAGATGGATGACGACGAGAACCCGGCGCGCCGCTTCGGGCCGTTCCTGACCACGCTGATCGCGTTCTTCCTGGCTGAAATCGGTGACAAGACCCAGGTCGCCACGGTGATGCTGGCAGCACAGTATCCGCACCTGATCATGGTCATTATCGGTACCACCCTGGGCATGCTGATTGCCAACGTGCCGGTGGTACTGGCGGGTAACTTCGCAGCGGACAAACTGCCGCTGACGCTGATCCGTCGCCTGGCGGCCACGGCGTTCTTCGTGCTGGCGATCGTGGCCGTGTACACGGCGATGAAAGCCAGTGGCTGGGTGGGCTAACCCGAAAGGCGACAGGCTGACGCCGAACCTGTAGGAGCAGCATCGAGCTGCGAAGAGGCCGGTACAGGCACCAGGAAATGTGGTGCTCTTACTGGCCCTTTCGCAGCACAAGGCCGCTCCTACAAGGGGTAAGCATCTTGAAGTCGAGGCTTACTTCTTGGCCGCCTGATACAGCGGCATCACCTTCGGAATGGCCGCCTGCAACGAAGCAATGCGGCTCTGGGACGCCGGGTGAGTGCTCATGAACTCAGGCGGTGCGCCTTCGGAAGCCTGGCTCATCTTGTTCCACAAGGTGATCGCGGCATTCGGGTCGTAACCGGCACGCGCCGAGAGCTCCAGGCCGATCAGGTCGGCTTCGTTCTCGTTGGCCCGGCTGTTGGGCAGGGTCATGGCATAGTTCACCACGGTATCGGCCATGGCCATGCTACCCTGGCCGAGGCCAAAGAGGGCGCCGGCGCCCTGGCGCGCCATTTCCACACCGTACGCCTTGGACATCGCCTCGCGGCTGTGCTCACGCAGAGCGTGGGCGATCTCGTGACCCACCACCGCAGCAATTTCCGCATCGTTGAGCTTGAGCTGATCGATCAGCCCGGTGTAGACGATGATCTTGCCGCCCGGGCCGCAGTTGGCGTTGAGCTCGTCGCTCTTGATCACGTTCACTTCCCAGTTCCATTGCGCGGCATCCGGGCGGAACTTGGGGGTCTGGGCGATCAGGCGGTTGGCAATTACCTGCACACGCTTGGCAACAGCGCTGGACTTGTCGAGCACGCCTTTGCTCGATGCTTCACCCAGGGTCTGCTGGTACGACTGGGCGTACATCTGGTTGACCTCATCGGTCGAGAGCATGCTGAACATGTACTGCTGGCGCTCGACGCCGACAGCACCGCCACTGGTGGTATTCACCGCCTGGCAGCCGGCTAGCAGGATGCCAGCACTCAACAGGCTGACGACAAAAGACTTACGCATGAAAACACTCCCTTTTTACATGCGCCGTATCGTAGGCCGAGTCGCTTGGGGCCGCTATAGCCGCAGGGAAGATTTTCGTCGCCTGTGCCGGCCCCTTCGCGGGTGAACCCGCTCCTACAGGGACAATGCGATCGTTGCAGGAGTGGCTTCACCGGCGAAGAGGCCGGCACAGGCATACATCAGGCCGGGGTCAGGCACTCCGGCGCATCCAGCTTCGGGTCATTGACAAAATGCGCCAGGGCCCGCTCGCGCAAGGTCGCCGGCGGGCTGGCCAGCAACTCATGCAGGCGGGCCAGCGGCGTGCCCGGGTCAAGCCAGGCCGCCTGCCCCGCATCGTCCATTATCAGTGGCCGACGCTGACTCATCGCCGCCTGGGTCACTACCGCACAACTCAGCCAAACCTGGTCCTGCACCGGGTAAGCCTCCCACACAGCCGCGAAATACAGAGATGCGCCCTCCCCTGGGGTCAGCCAGTAGGGGCGCTTGCGCACGCTACCGCGCCATTCGTAGAAGCCGTTGGCTGGCATCAGGCAGCGGCGCTGGCGAAACGCGTCGCGAAACATCGGCTGCTCGGCCAGGGTTTCGGCGCGTGCATGGGCGGGGGTACGGGACAGGTCGGTGAGCCAGGCCGGAGTCAACCCCCAGCGCGCCCTGGCCAGTTGCAGCTGGCCGTCGAGCTGGCGCTGGATCAGCACCGAAGCCCCGGGCGAAATGTTCCATTGGGCTGGCTGGCCAACGGGAAAGCCCGGCAGACCGGCAAGAGCCTGGGGCCATCGAAACAGGGCGTAACGTCCACACATGGGCGAATTCAAAACCTAGCAGATCAAGGTACCGGGGAAACTCTCCGGTTCGTCGCCAACCAATGGCTGGGCACCATTGTACGCATCGATCAGCTGCCGTGCGTACTCAGCCTGCTCATCTGCCACGGCCAGCCCCAGCAAACCCTGCATCGGCAGTTCACCGGCAGCACCCACCAGGTCACGGCCAACCAAGTGCGCCTCGATCCCTTCGCTGGCGAGCATCCCCGCCAGCATTTCAGCCTCGAGCAGGCTTTCCGGTTCGTAGATGCGCTGCATCAGTCATTCTCACCGAATACATCCAGCATCCACTCCTCGCCATGAACTTGCAGCACGAAGCGGATAGGCTTGCAGCACACCTGGCAGTCCTCGATGTACTCCTGATCGCCACCGGACAGGTCCACCGTGGTTTCGACTTCTTCGCCACAATAAGGGCAATCGTAGATAGCAGTTTCCAGCATCGCGGCCTCCGGGGTGACTTATGCGTATAATTGCCGGTCTGTTTACAGGGCCTGTGTGTGTCCGAGCCGTTTTTCGGAGCCCGTCCCTACCTTATTACCCTAGCCGTTTCCAACAAGAGAGCATGATGGGCGAATTCGATGCCATCCGACCGTACGACGACGCTGAGGTCCCTGCCGTTCTGGCACGCCTGCTCAGCGATCCGGCATTCCTCGATATCCTCACCCACTTCCGCTTCCCGCGTGCGGCCGGCGCTCTCGGCTGGTTGCTCAAACCGCTGATCGCCCGCCGCCTGCGCAAGGAATTCGCCGGCGTCACCTGTGTTTCGACCTTGCAGGACAAAGTCGAGTACTACGTCGACCAGACCATCGACCGCGCCACCGACGGCGTCACCTATTCGGGCGTGGAGCAGCTCAAGGCCGGTACCGCCTACCTGTTCCTGGCCAACCACCGTGACATCGTCATGGACCCGGCCTTCGTCAACTATGCGGTGTACCACGCCGGCCTGCCCACGCCGCGCATCGCCATTGGCGACAACCTGCTGCAAAAACCGTTTGTCAGCGACATGATGCGCCTGAACAAGAGCTTCATCGTGCACCGCTCGATCAGTGGGCGCCGCGAGAAGCTGGCGGCCTACCAACTGCTCTCGGCCTACATCAACCACTCGATCCGCAACGACGCCACATCGATCTGGATCGCCCAGGCCGAAGGCCGGGCCAAGGACGGTGACGACCGCACCGATTCGGCGATCCTCAAGATGTTCCACATGAGTCGCAAGGACGAGCCGTTCGGCGCGGTGATCCAGAGCCTGAACCTGACACCGGTTTCGATCAGCTACGAATATGACCCGTGCGACCAGGCCAAGGCTCGCGAACTGTACATCCGCGCCACTACCGGCACCTACAAGAAGGCGCCGGGGGAGGACGACAACAGCATCGCCAAGGGCATCACCGGCTACAAGGGCCGGGTGCACATCAACTTCGCACCGCCGGTGACCGAGTATCACGAGGACACCAAGCAGCTGGCAGCGGAAATCGACCGGCAGATCCTAGGTGGCTACCGGCTGTTCCCGGTGCACTATCTGGCCTATGCGATGTGGGATGGCAAAGATGAGGCGCTGCAGGTGCCGAGCGCCGAGAAAGTGTTCCCCGCTGATGAACTGGCCCGGGCCAAGGAAGAATGGCAACGCCGCCTGGATGCCTGCCCCGAGGAGCAGCGGCCGTACCTGGTGTTGCAGTATGCGACGCCGGTGCGCAACCAGTACCAGGTCAGGCAGCAGGCACCGGTTGCCTGAGCGAATGCCGGGGCCGCTTTGCGGCCCCGAAATCTCAGACCCAGGTACTGAACCAGGACAACAGCAACGCCATCGCCAGGCACGAAAAGCCGAGGATGTAGAAATAGCGCGGCACTCGAAGGTCGAATGCGTCCACTACCCCGTCGTCCACCGCCATGTATTCGCGGGTCTCGGCCTCGCGCCGCCGGGCACTGTGCAGCAGCAACCCGCCCGGGCAGGTCAGCAGCAGCGCAAGCAGATTGATCAGCTTGGTCGGGTGGGCGGCCAGGAACCCCCAGAGCACTTGCAAGGACATCACGCAACCTCGGTATGAGCGACGGCAAAGGCCGGCATTCTACCCAAGTCGCCCTCTCACGCCCGGTCCAGGCGACAAAGTGTCATTAAATTTCATCTGTCCTGGCATGAAGACTTGCCGGCCTCTTAGCGGGCTTGCCCGCTAAGAGGCCGGCACAGACAACAAAAAACCCGCTGCCTGGAATACAGGCAGCGGGCCTTGTTTTACAGCTGAAGCCTTACTGCCCCAGTACCTGACCGATGGTCGGGTCCTTGAACATGCGGGTCAGGGCATCGCTCAGCACATCGCCCACCAGCTGGGTGTTGGTTTCCTGGTTCGGCGCCATGCCGAAACGCTGGTCCAGCGAAGCGCCGTAACGGCCGCTGTAGCGGCGGCCGCCATTGGACACGTCGGCACGGAAGGTGGCACCGATGGTAGCCTCGGTCACGTACAGGTTGTCTTTCGGCGACTGGTACTTCAGTTCGGCCAGGGTCACGGTCAGCTGCGGCGCGTTATAGGCGTTCGGCGTCGGGGTGAAGCCGAGCAGGCGCACGGCGGCTTCGGCCTGGGCCTGCAGCTTGGGCACGATGTCGTTACCGCTGACGCTGATGGTGCTGGTCTCGGGGTACATGCCACCGCGAGTGCCCAGGGACTGCGAGGCCCGGCCGTCAACCACCCGGACCACTACCGGCTGGCCATGGCCGACCGGGGCGAGCTGGGCCTTGAGCGTGGGTTGCGGATTGAGTTGTTGCGGGCTGTGGGCACAACCGACCAGGCTGAGGCTGGCCACGGCGATCAAACCGAACAACAGACGTTGCAACATGCGCGTTACTCCAGAAAATGCGGCGAAGGCCCACAGTATACCCAGCCACGCCTCGGCCAGTCATCGGCCCGGCCCGCTTGTCACAATCGTTTCATCGCCGCGCCGCTATCCTTGCGCCAAGCCCTAACGCACAGGACTCGCTGCCATGGCCTCGCTCTGGACTCTGCTCTTCCAACGCCCGCACTACAATGCCTATGCCCGCCTTGATGCCGACGGCAAATGCCTGGCCCTCAAGCAATGCAGCCAGGCGCCCAGCGGCAGCGGCTGGGTCCAGATCAGCGAAATCCAGCTCGCCTGGCTGGGCCGCGAATTGCCCGCCAGTGCCCGGGTTTGCGCCCGCGCAAGCCGCCGCTGGCACCAGCGCATCCTCGCGGCCTGACAAACGCTGCAATAAAAACCACGAATGGCGACATTTCTGCCCGCGACATCGCTATAATCTCCCCCCGATTATAAGGACGTCTCCTGATCGGGCCCCGCACTCGCCGATTGACCCCGGCAACTTCACGCTTCGCCCACAGAGAGCCTTCCACTCAGGTCTTGCATCGGCTGTCGTGCCTGCTTTTCCGGCCCTTCACACTGCATGAACCTGCGGGTTGCCATCGCGCAGTCCCCTTTTGAGGTTCACGTCTCCAAAAGAGCGTGAAAAAACGGTTTTCACAACTTCACAAGAGTGTGGCGAGCAAATGAACAGTCTGGCATGTGCAAAAGCGGCAGATGTGTCCCGAACAGCCCTGAACAGGCGGCAAATGCGCTCATTTCGTATGAGTGTCTGAGCCGTTCCATAACGCACGCACGACACCTTGACCATAAGTCGAATTGCCGCACCCGTGGCAAACCGCGTTCAATACGCGAACCCGAAGACTGATTGGCGGTGTCCGCGGAAGTTGCAAGAACTGCGAAAAGTCGGACATGGCGACCCTGGCGAACCCAGGTCCTATGCTGTCAATTAGGTAGCTGTAGATTGTGGAGACGCGTTAAATGGCGCAGAACGAATCGGTTGATGTGGTACTGGTAGGCGCGGGCATCATGAGTGCCACCCTGGCCGTACTGCTCAAGGAGCTCGACCCGACCCTAAAGCTTGAGGTCGTGGAGGCGATGGACTCCGGAGCCGCGGAAAGCTCCAACCCCTGGAACAACGCAGGCACCGGGCACGCCGGCCTGTGCGAGCTTAACTACACGCCCCAGGCCGCCGATGGCAGCATCGACATCAAGAAGGCCGTGCACATCAACACCCAGTTCGAGGTTTCGCGCCAGTTCTGGGCCTACTTGAGCAAGAAGGGCAACTTCGGCTCGGCACGTGCCTTCATCAACCCTGTCCCGCACCTGAGCTACGTCGAGGGTGATAAGGGTGTTTCCTTCCTCAAGAAGCGCTATGAGTTGCTCAAGCAGCACCATGCCTTCGCGGAAATGGAATACACCGAAGACAAAGCCGTGATGAAGGACTGGATGCCGCTGATGATGCCAGGCCGCCCAGCCGACCAGCACATCGCCGCCACCCGCGTACTGAAGGGTACCGACGTCAACTTCGGCGCCCTGACCAACAAGCTGCTGAAGCTGCTGGGCGACTCGCAGGATGCCCACGTCAAGTACAGCAAGAAGGTCGTCGGCCTGCGCCGTAATGGCAAGGGCTGGACCGTGAGCATCAAGGACGTCAACAGCGGTGGCAGCCGTGAAGTGGACGCCAGCTTCGTCTTCCTCGGCGCAGGTGGCGCGGCCCTGCCGTTGCTGCAGCTGTCGGGCATTCCGGAAAGCAAAGGCTTCGGCGGCTTCCCGGTCAGCGGCCAGTGGCTGCGTTGCGACAACCCGGAAATCGTCAAGCAGCACCAGGCCAAGGTCTACAGCCAGGCCGCAGTCGGCGCTCCGCCGATGTCGGTACCGCACCTGGATACCCGCGTGGTCGATGGCAAGAAATCGCTGCTGTTCGGCCCATATGCCGGGTTCACCACCAAGTTCCTCAAGCACGGTTCGCTGATGGACCTGCCGCTGTCGGTGCGCATGGGCAACATCGGCCCGATGCTGGCAGTGGCCCGTGACAACATGGACCTGACCAAGTACCTGGTCAGCGAAGTGATGCAGTCGATGGAGCAGCGCCTGGAAGCCCTGCGTCGCTTCTATCCTCAGGCCAAGGCCGAAGACTGGCGCCTGGAAGTGGCTGGTCAGCGCGTGCAGATCATCAAGAAAGACCCGAAGAAAGGCGGTGTGCTGCAGTTCGGTACCGAGCTTGTCTCGGCGCAGGACGGCAGCCTGGCTGCACTGCTCGGCGCATCGCCGGGTGCCTCGGTAACCGTGTCGATCATGCTGGAACTGATCGAGCGCTGCTTCCCCGAGCAGGCCAAGGGCGCCTGGGCTGCCAAGCTCAAGGAGATCTTCCCGGCTCGCGAGAAGACTCTGGCGACCGATGCTGCCCTGTACCACAAGATCAGTGCCGACAACGATGTGGCGCTGGACCTGGTGGAAAGCAGCCCGGCGGCCAAGCATTACGCCTGATTCGACCGGTAGCGAAAAACGCCCCTCGGGGCGTTTTTTTGTGCCTGGTTGCTCATTGACCTGTGCCGGCCTCTTCGCGGGCATGCCCGCTCCCACAGGTTTTGGCGTCGCCCTCAGGCTCTGCACCATCCCTGTGGGAGCGGGCGTGCCCGCGAAAGGGCCGTCACAGGTTAAAAATCAGCCACGGGCCTTGGCGATGATCTCGATGTACTCCGCCGCATTGCGCTGGTCGGCAATCTGCTCGACAAAGGTCTTGCCGTGCTCGTCCTTGCCATCCAGGTCCAGCCCAGCGTCGACGAAGAAGCCGACAAAACGCTCGAAATCGTCGATGCGCAGGCCGCGGTAGGCCTTGACCAGCTTGTGCAGCGACGGCGAAGTCACGCCATCGGCCGGTTCGAACTGAAGGAACGTCTTGATGTAGTCGTCGCTGATCTCGTCACCGATTACCTGTTTCTTGTCTTTACGCATTGCCGACTCCAACTGGACCATCACGAAATTTCGAAGGCCGGCAGTGTACCCCCCGCAGGCCGGGCGCCTCAACGCGTACGTACGGTACCGGTGTGCAGGTCGGCCCAGACGTGTCCGTTACCGTACGTTAGAAACTGCACATACAGCGTCTCGTTGCGCAGCAGGTCCATGATCACGCGGTAGTCGCTGAGCGGGTAATTCAGGCTCAGGGTGCGGGTCTTGTCGTCGTACACGGGTTTCTTCAGGCTCTTGGCCGCTTCACCGTCAAAGGTCAGCAGCACCTGGGCGATGGTGGCGCCCTTGCTCAGCGGCTTGCCCTTGAGGCGCACCTGCAACGACGAAGTGATCGGGATCGGCTGCTGGTCGGACTGGCGCTGGGTACCCACTACCACCGAGTAGTCGGTCACTTGCAGCAATTGCTGGCCGGTCGGCGCTTCCTGGCGCAGGGACTGGTCGTCAGGTGGCAGGAACTGGCTGTGCAGCGGTGCGGCGGCGAGTGGCAGGCTGACCGCCAGCAGGAGGGGAAGAAACGCACGCATGTGAGGCTCCTTGAATGAAGGAGCACTCTAGCATGTAGTGCCTGGGGCGTATGACCCTATCGCCCTGTAGGAGCCGGTGCAGGCAACATCAATCGAACTGCGCGCGCATCCAGGCCTGGTACTCGGCCACGCCTTCTTCACCTTCGCGCGGCGCCCAGTGCGCATGTTCGCCTTCACCCACTGGCCGATACGGCCCGGCCTTGCACTCGAACAGGATGCTGTCCGGCTCCAGCACCACCAGCCCATGGTAAATACCTGGAGCCAGATCCACACCCAGGCAGTCGCCGCCCGCCTGCAGCACTCGCTTGTCGGTCACCGCCCCTTGCTCATCGAAGAGCAACAGGCCGAAGCGCCCCTTGAGCGCAATCAGCGTTTCAGCCTTGTCGGCGCTCAGGTGGCGATGCGGCGGGATATAGGTGCTCGGTTGCAGCCCGACCGCCATGCGATGGCAGGGGTCCTCCATCTCATGGAAGGTGTGATGCTGCCGCCCGCGCGGGTTGGCGGCAGCCTGTGCAGCCAGCCCGGCGAACAGCGATTGGTCGATGAACGCAGGCTGGCGCATGATCACAACCCCTTGACGGCGAAGATGCCGTTGGCGTTGCGCCAGTAGCCTTTGTAGTCCATGCCGTAACCGAAAATGTAGCGGTCGACACAGGGTAGGCCCACGTAGTTGGCCTTGAGATCCGGGCTGGCCTTGCGGTCATGGTCCTTGTCGATCAGTACCGCCGTGTGCACCGAGCGCGCACCGGCATGCTTGCAGAACTCGATGATGGCGCTGAGAGTGTGGCCTTCATCGAGAATGTCGTCGACGATCAATACGTCACGGTCGATGAACGACACTTCGGGCTTGGCCTTCCAGAACAGCTCGCCGCCGCTGGTCTGGTTGCGGTAGCGGGTGGCGTGCAGGTAGCTGGCTTCCAGCGGGAACTGCAGGTGGGTCAGCAGTTTGCCGGAGAAGATCAGGCCGCCGTTCATCACGCAGAACACCACCGGGTTCTTGTCGTGCAGGTCCTTGCAGATCTGCTCGCCGACTTTGGCGATGGCCGCTTCGACTTCGGCTTCGGTGTACAGGCAGTCAGCTTCACGCATGACTTGACGGATATGCTCGAGATCGGCGGACATGGCGCTCTCCGGGGGGTGCATTTTGGAAAAGCGGGCAAAGGTACGCATCCGCTCGTCACAGATCAAGCATTTATGGACTAACGTCCAGAATGACCAGACGACAGCACAGGCTGAATAGATTAATCTAGCGCGGTTTTTTTGCCCGCCTTTCGGAGCCCCCCTATGCCCACTCGTGAGATCCGCCATCCGCTGATCCGCCACAAGCTCGGCCTGATGCGCCGTGCCGATATCAGCACCAAGAATTTTCGCGAACTTGCCCAGGAAGTCGGCGCGCTCCTGACCTACGAAGCCACCCAGGACCTGCCGCTCGAAACCTACGAGATCGATGGCTGGTGCGGTAAGGTACAAGTTGAAAAAATCGCCGGCAAGAAGATTACCGTGGTACCGATCCTGCGTGCCGGCATCGGCATGCTCGACGGCGTGCTCAGCCTGATCCCGGGTGCCAAGGTCAGCGCCGTCGGCGTTGCCCGCAACGAGGAAACCCTCGAAGCCCACACCTACCTGGAAAAGCTCGCTCCCGACATCAACCAGCGCCTGGCCCTGATCATCGACCCGATGCTGGCCACCGGCGGTTCGATGGTCGCCACCATCGACCTGCTGAAGAAAGCCGGCTGCAAAGAGATCCGCGCCATGGTCCTGGTCGCCGCGCCAGAAGGCATCGAAGTGGTGGAAAAAGCCCACCCGGATGTGCAGATCTACACCGCCTCGATCGACCAGCGCCTGAACGAACACGGCTACATCGTGCCGGGCCTGGGCGATGCAGGTGACAAGATCTTCGGCACCAAGCAAAAGGACGCCTGACCATGCAGGACGGCTTCAACGACCCGCTCTGGCGCCAGGTCGTTTCAGGCGCGCAGATGCTCTTCGTGGCATTCGGCGCACTGGTGCTGATGCCACTGATCACTGGCCTTGATCCGAACGTCGCGCTGTTCACCGCCGGTATCGGCACCCTGCTGTTCCAGCTGGTCACCGGCCGCCAGGTACCCGTGTTCCTGGCCTCGAGCTTTGCCTTCATCACCCCGATCATCCTCGCCAAGGGCCAGTTCGGCCTGGCCGAGACCATGGGCGGCGTGATGGCCGCAGGTTTCGTGTACACCTTCATGGGCCTGATGGTGAAAATCAAAGGCACCGGTTTCATCGACCGCATGCTGCCACCGGTGGTGATCGGCCCGGTGATCATCTCCATCGGCCTGGCCATGGCGCCGATCGCCGCCAACATGGCGATGGGCAAGGCCGGTGACGGCAGCGTGCTGCTGCCCTACAAGACCGCCATGATGATCTCGATGCCGGCCCTGCTGACAACGCTGATCGTCGCCGTATTCGGCAAGGGCATCTTCCGTCTGGTGCCGATCATTGCCGGCGTGCTGGTAGGCTTTGCCCTGTCGTTCGCCTTTGGCGTGGTCGACACTGCCAGGATCGCCGCCGCACCGTGGCTGGAGCTGCCCAACTTCACCGCGCCAGCGTTCAACTGGCAGGCCATCCTGTTCATCGTCCCGGTTGCCCTGGCACCGGCGATCGAGCACATCGGCGGGGTGATCGCAGTCGGCAGCGTGACCGGCCGCGACTACCTGAAGAAGCCCGGCCTGCACCGCACCCTGCTGGGTGACGGCCTGGCCACCACCGCAGCCGGCCTGTTCGGCGGCCCGCCCAACACCACCTATGCCGAAGTGACTGGCGCGGTGATGCTGACCAAGAACTACAACCCGAAGATCATGACCTGGGCGGCGGTGTTCGCCATCACCCTGGCCTTCATCGGTAAGTTCGGCGCCCTGCTGCAAAGCATCCCGGTACCGGTGATGGGTGGCATCCTGTGCCTGCTGTTCGGCTCGATCGCGGCGGTGGGCATGAATACCATGATCCGCCACAAGATCGACCTGGCCGAAGCACGCAACCTGGTGATCGTGTCGGTGACCCTGGTGTTCGGTATAGGCGGCGTGCTGATCGGCAGCGGTGACGGCCCGGATGACTGGGGCCTGAAAGGCATCGCCCTGTGCGCCATCGTGGCTATCGCCCTGAACCTGATCTTGCCGGGCAATGATGGGTGGAAGCACAAGAAGCTGGATGATCAGTTGCCTTGATCCGGCTTTAGCCTGATCTGGCCCTATCGCCGGCAAGCCAGCTCCCAAAGGTATCCCACAGGTTTGGAGAACTGTGAGCATCCTGTGGGAGCTGGCTTGCCGGCGATAGGGCCGGTACAGGCAACCTGGAAGTCAGGCTTTTTCGCACAACCCCGCCAGCGCTTTCACCCACTCCGGGTGTTCATTCAGGCACGGCACCAGCACCAGCTCCCGCCCACCGGCCTCGACGAACTGCTCGCTGCCGCGCATGCCGATCTCCTCCAGCGTCTCGATGCAATCGGCAACGAACGCGGGGCACATCACCAACAAGCGCTTCACCCCAGCCTTGGCCAGTTCATCCAGCCGGGTTTCGGTGTAAGGCTCGATCCACTTGTCGCGCCCGAGCCGCGACTGGAACGATACCGACCACTTGCCGTCCGGTATGCCCAGCTTCTGCGCAAAAGCCTTGGCCGTGGCCAGACACTGCCCGCGATAACACACCGCACGCACCTCGGCACTGGCACCTTCGCAACAATCCGCCGCGCGCAGGTCATGCTTGCCGGCCGGGTAGAGCTTCTTCAGGTGCCGCTCCGGCAAACCATGGAAGCTCAGCAACAGGTGGTCGTAATCCTGCTCCAGATAAGGCCTGGCGCTAGCCGCCAGTGCCTCGATGTAGTCCGGGTGCTCGTAGAACGGCTGCAGCACGCGCAGTTGCAACGGCAACTGGCGTTCACTGACCGTCTGCCTGGCCAGCTCCACCACAGTGGTCACCGTGCTGTCGGCGAACTGTGGGTAAAGCGGTGCCAGGGTCACCTTGCGCACCCCCTGTGCGACCAGACGCTCCAGCACCTCGGGCAAGGCCGGCTGGCCATAGCGCATGGCAATCTCCACCGGGCCATGGGGCCAGTGCTCGACCATTGCCGCCTGCAGGCGACGGGTCAGCACCACAAGCGGCGAGCCCTCCTCCCACCAGATCGAGCCATAGGCGTGGGCCGATTGCTCAGGGCGCTTGATCAGGATCAGCGACACCAGCAGGCGCCGCACCGGCCAAGGCAGGTCGATCACGTACGGGTCCATGAGGAACTGGTTGAGGTAGCGGCGCACATCAGCCACCGAGGTGGAGGCCGGGGAACCCAGGTTGACCAGCAGCAGGGCGTGATCGGTCATGCAGCATCCTATGTCAGAGGCGGCTGGACAGGTTGTCCAGGGCCGATTGCAAATCGTTGAAGCGGAAGTTGAAGCCTGCCGCCAGCAAGCGTACCGGGCGGGCGCGCTGGCCGCCGAGCAGCAGGGTCGACAGTTCACCCAGCCCGGCCCTGAGCAGCAGTGCCGGCACTGGCAGCAACGCCGGCCGGTGCAAGGTGCGGCCCAGGCGCCTGGCAAACTCGCGGTTGCGCACCGGCTCCGGGGCGCAGGCATTATAAGGACCGCTGGCATCCTTGTGCTGCAAGAGAAAATCAATCAGGGCGACCTGGTCTTCTATATGGACCCAAGGCATCCACTGCCGCCCGTCGCCCAAAGGCCCGCCCAGCCCCAGTTTGAAGGGCAGCCGCAGGCGCGACAAAAAGCCGCCGTCACTGGCCAGCACCAAGCCGGTACGCACCAGCACCACGCGAATGCCCTGGGCCTGGGAACGCAGCGCCGTCTCTTCCCAGGCGATGCACAGCTGGCTGGCAAAATCTTCGCGCACCGGCGGTGAAGCCTCGGTCAGCTCGCGTTCGCCACCGTCTCCGTACCAGCCCACCGCAGAGCCGGAGATCAGCACTTCCGGGCGCTGTTCGCGGCTACCCAGCCAGGCCAGCAGCTGCTCGGTGAGGGTGACGCGGCTGGCCCACAGCAGGTTGCGCCGGGCCGCCGTCCAAGGCCGATCGGCAATCGGCGCGCCGGCCAGGTTGATCACTGCGTCCAGGTGATCATCCGCCTCCAGTTCCTCAAGGCGGGCAATGCCACGCACGCCGGCCCCACAGATTTTCGGCACCTGCTCGGGTCGCCGGCTCCATACCGTCAGGCGATGACCCTGGCCGAGCCAGTACTGGCACAGGTGCTTGCCGATCAACCCGGTGCCGCCTGTCAGCAATATATGCATGGCTGTGTCCTCGCAGAATGCGGCGGTGGTCTATTTTTAACATCAAGGCACTTTTTTGACCCGACGCTCTCGGATAAACATAGGCCAACCTGCCTGCAACACGGAATAACCTTATACAACATTTGAGCATTGTACAGGTTTGCCTGACAGCGTAGTCTGCTTACAGCAAGGTTTGAAGAGGCCATCATGACAGTACCTATTGCCATCATCGGGGCCGGTATCGCCGGTCTGTCAGCCGCCCAGGCCTTGCAGAAGGCCGGGCAATCCGTGCATTTGTTCGACAAAGGCCACGGCAGTGGCGGGCGCATGGCCAGCAAGCGCAGCGAAGCTGGCGCGCTGGACCTCGGCGCCCAGTATTTCACCGCCCGTGACCGGCGCTTTGTCGAGCAGGTACAGCAGTGGGTTGCCGCTGGTTGGGCCGAGCAATGGAAGCCACAGCTGTACAATTACCGCGATGGTGAACTCAGCCCCTCCCCCGACGAGCAGACGCGCTGGGTGGGGGTGCCGCGCATGAGTGCAATCACCCGCGGCCTTCTCAAGGACGTGACGGTCAACTTCGGTTGCCGCATCGCCGAAGTGTTCCGCGGCAAGCAGTACTGGCACCTGCAGGACACCGAAGGCTGCAGCCACGGCCCCTACAGCCGCGTGGTGATCGCCGTGCCGGCACCGCAGGCCACGCCGCTGCTGGCCTCTACCCCGAAGCTCGCTGCGGTTGCCGCCGGCGTGCAGATGGAACCCACCTGGGCCGTCGCCCTGGCCTTCCAGACCCCGCTGGACACCCCGATGCAAGGCTGCTTCGTGCAGGACAACCCGCTCGACTGGCTGGCGCGCAACCGCAGCAAGCCTGGGCGCGACGAGCACCTCGACACCTGGGTACTGCACGCCACCCCGGACTGGAGCCGGCAACACATCGACCTGCCCAAGGAAGAAGTGATCGAACAGCTGTGGGGAGAGTTCGCCGAACTGGTTGGCTGCGTGGTGCCGGCCCCTACGTTTGCCTTGGCCCACCGCTGGCTGTATGCCCGCCCGAGCAGCAACCATGAATGGGGTGCGCTGGCCGATGCTGACCAGGGCTTGTACGCGTGCGGCGACTGGTGCCTGTCCGGCCGTGTCGAAGGCGCCTGGCTCAGCGGCCAGGAAGCAGCGCGTCGGCTGCTCGAACACCTCGAGTGATGTAGGGTTATACAAAAAAACTGGTTTGCATAACTTCCGGGCTGTGCTGGAATGAACCTGTACAAATTTTTGGTCTCGTACAGGTTTCTTGGAGACAGCCCATGCACGACCCATCCGCCCACAGCAAGCCGCGCATCGCCATCAGCGCCTGCCTGACCGGGCACAGCGTGCGCTATAACGGCGGCCACAAGGCCTCCGACCTGTGCCGTATGCAACTCGAGGAACATTTCGACTGGTTACCAGTGTGCCCGGAGGTGGCCATCGGCCTGGGCGTACCGCGCGACCCGATCCGCCTGGTCGGCAACCCCGACCGGCCGGAAGTGGTAGGTACCCGCAACCCCGGCATGGACCTGACCGGCCCTCTGCGCAGCTACGGCGAGCAAATGGCAGTCGAACTCGACGATATCTGCGGCTACATCTTCATGCAGAAATCGCCTTCCTGTGGCCTGGAACGGGTCAAGGTGTACCAGGAAAATGGCCACCCGGCCTTGCACGGTGGGCGGGGCGTATACGCCCAGGCGTTCTGCGCACGGCGCCCGGACCTGCCGGTGGAAGAAGAAGGCCGCCTGCACGACCCTGTGCTGCGCGAGAACTTCATCAGCCGCGTGTACGCCTACGCCGACTGGCAGCGCCTGCTGGCCGAAGGCCTGAGCCGTGGCGCCCTGGTACGGTTCCATTCGCGCTACAAGTACCTGCTGATGGCTAACAACCCGCAGGCCTACCGCAGCCTCGGGCGCATGCTCGGCAGCATGAGCAAGGACGATGACCCGCAAAGCTTCGGCCCGCGCTATTTCAGCCAGTTGATGCAAGCTCTGCGTCGCTGTGCCAGCCGCGGCACTCATTGCAACGTGCTGCAGCATCTGAGCGGCTACTTCAAAGATACCCTCACACAGCAGGACAAAGCCGAGCTGCAAGCCATCATCGGCCAGTACCAGCAGGGCGTTGTGCCTCTGATAGTGCCGTTGACCCTGCTCAAGCACCATTTGCGCAAGCACCCCGATCCGTATCTGCAGCAGCAGGCCTACCTGCAGCCGCATCCCGAGCGCCTGGGCTTGCGCAATGCCGTCTGAAATCCTGTTGCCCATCGGCGAACTGGCTCGCCGCACCGGCGTCAATCCCGTCACCCTGCGCGCCTGGGAGCGCCGCTACGGCCTGCTCAAGCCCCAGCGTACCGCCAAGGGCCATCGCCTGTATCCGCTGGAGCAGGTCGAACGCGTCGAGGCGATCCTGGCCTGGCTGCAACGCGGCGCCTCCGTCGGCCAGGTACGCGAGCTGCTCGACAAGCCGGCCAGCTCGCCACCGAAAGGCGACTGGCAAGCCCGGCAGCTCCAGCTGATCGAAGCCATCGCAACGCTGTCGCAGCGCGCCCTCGACCAGCAGCTCAACCAGGCCATGGCCCTGTATCCGGCCGTCACGCTGTGCGAACAATTGCTGTTGCCACTGCTCGATCTCCTCGACCTGCGCTGGCGCAACTATTTCAATGCACGGCTGGAGCAGGTGTTTTTCCACAGCTGGCTGCGCAGCAAGCTGGGCGCCCGGGTCTACCACGACAACCAGTTGCTGCAAGGCCCTGCCATCTTGCTGGCCGAAGATAGCGAACACACCTTCAGCCCCGATTTGTGGTTGTGCGCCTGGCTGTTCACCAGCAACGGCCTGCCGGTCGAAGTGCTGGAGCACACCATCACCGGCGCGCATCTGCAACGCGCCGTCACCATGCTCAAGCCGCGAGCCGTGCTGCTGCACCTGGGGCCACGCATCGATGACAAGGCGCTGCAACGTACCCTGTCCAACCTGCTCGTGCCGACCTTGGTCGGCGGACCGACGCTGGCACTGCATGAAGCCCGCCTGCGTGCCCTCAGGCTACCCAACCTTGCCCTGTTCGATACCCCACAGGCGGCATTGCGTTTGCTGCAAGCCCACGGCCGCCAGCCTGGAGAGATGATCGCACCATGCACCTGACC
Organism: Pseudomonas pudica; assembly: GCF_015680405.1. Lineage (GTDB taxonomy): Bacteria > Pseudomonadota > Gammaproteobacteria > Pseudomonadales > Pseudomonadaceae > Aquipseudomonas > Aquipseudomonas pudica. The sequence continues at coordinate 2,399 of NZ_JADLJS010000025.1, read as the reverse complement.
TGGCTGCGCAGCGACCTGCGCATCGATGACAACACCGCGCTCAGCGCCGCCAGCGAACGCGGCCCGACCCTCGCCCTGTGGCTGGTGAGCCCCGGGCAATGGCTGGCCCACGACGACGCCGCCTGCAAAGTCGACTTCTGGCTGCGAAACCTGCGCGACCTACGCCAGTCGCTGGAGCGACTGAACATCCCCCTGCTGATCCGCAAGATCGACACCTGGGACCAGGCGCCACAGGCCGTACTCGACGTCTGTCGCCAACATCAGGTGCAAAGCGTGCACTGGAACGAAGAGTACGGCATCAACGAGCAACGTCGCGACGACGCCACCCGCACGCTGCTGGAAAAGTCGTCCATCCAGGCCCACAGCCACCTCGACCAGCTGTTGTTCCGCCCTGGCACCATCCTTACCCGCAGCGGCGACTATTTCCAGGTGTTCAGCCAGTTCAAGAAGAACTGCCTGGAGCACCTGCACCGCAGCCTCCCCGCCTTGGCTCACCGGGTGAAACGTCAGGCACCGTTGCAGGTCAGCAGCGACCCGATCCCTCAGCATGTGGACGGCTTCGAAAAACCTGCGCAAGCACTGCGCGACCACTGGCCGGCCGGCGAAGCCGAAGCGCAGGCGCGGCTGACCCGTTTTCTCGACGATACCATCGACGACTACCAACAGCTGCGTGACTTGCCTGCCAAGCCCGGCACCAGCCAGCTCTCGGCCTACCTCGCCGCAGGCGTGATCTCGCCGCGCCAGTGCCTGCACGGTGCCCTGGCCAGCAACCGCGGCGAGTTCGACAGCGGCAGCAGCGGTGTGCAAACCTGGATCAACGAACTGCTCTGGCGTGAATTCTACAAACATATCCTGACTGGTTATCCACAGGTCTCGCGTCACCGCGCCTTCCGCGCCCAGACCGAAGCGCTGCCCTGGCGCGACGCACCGGACGACCTCGAAGCCTGGGAACAGGGCCGAACCGGCTTCCCGATCATCGACGCCGCCATGCGCCAAATGCTGGATACAGGGTGGATGCACAACCGCCTGCGCATGATCGTGGCCATGTTCCTCAGCAAGAACCTGTTGATCGACTGGCGCAAGGGCGAGCGGCATTTCATGCGCCACCTGATAGACGGCGACCTGGCCGCCAACAACGGCGGCTGGCAGTGGAGCGCATCCACAGGCACCGACGCAGTGCCCTACTTCCGCATCTTCAACCCGGTTTCACAGTCGCAGCGTTTCGACCCGCAGGGGCGTTTCATTCGGCACTGGCTACCGGAATTGCAGGGGCTGGATGAAAAAGCCATTCATTTCCCCATGAAGTCGGCCGATCTTTTTGCTAGATATTCCTACCACAGTCCAATTGTCGATCTCGACAGAAGTCGTCAGCGCGCACTGGAGGCATTCAAGAACCTCCCGCGCCGGCAGTATCAGAGGGCAGCATCTTGAACAACGCACGCAGTATCTGGGTGACGGGAGCAGGCAATGGACTAGGCCTGGCGTTAGTGGAAGAGTTGCTCGAGCAAGGACATCGGGTAGCTGCAAGCGCCAAACATGGCGAGGCACTGGATGCCTTGGCTGAGCGCTATGGCAGCCAGCTGCTGCGCGTGCCGTGGCAGCTGCACGAAGAGCATCAGGCGGCCCAGGCCGGCCAGCAGATATGCCATGCCTGGTGCGCACTGGACGGCTTGATCATCAATGCGGGTACCAGCGATTACCTGGCGGACGATGTGGCGGACAGCGAGTTGTTCGAGGCTATCGTCACTGACAACCAATTGGCCGGCGAGCATTGCCTGGCCAGTGCGCTGCCTTTGCTGGCGAAGGGTGACTCGCCGCAGGTGATGGCGGTATTCAACCGTTATTCGGCGCTGCAATTGCATGCACCGACGCAGGTGCCTGCAGGCTGGAACAACATGCCGCAATGGATGCGCGAGCAACGCCAGGCGTTGAAGGCGCAAGGGGTTGAGCTGACCGTGGTGGGACCGCAGTCGTTGAAAACACCTGTAACATCGGCGCACGCGATACCGGAGGCATGGACGCCGCAGAGTGCGGCAGAAGAGCTGCTGCGGCAGTGGCCGCAGAGGGAGCCCGAGCTTGTACTGGAAGCTCTGGATCTCAATGGCCTTTGGCCTTTGTCACACAAGTAATTGATGTGGTGGCCGTACCGGCCTTATCGCCGGCAAGCCGGCTCCCGCCTCGACCGCATCGGCTTGAAGTCATGCGCATAACCTGTAGGAGCAGCCTTGTGCTGCGAAGAGGACAGTAGGGCAGCAGATGTTCTTCTGCAGTAATGGCTTCTTCGCAGCACAAGGCTGCTCCTACAAGGTGGACTGCCCCCAAGAAGTTGGACAAAAAATCCAACCCTTGGGGGACCTATGGGCAAATACACAGAGCAATTCAAGCTCACAGCCATCTCA
>NZ_JADLJS010000024.1 GCF_015680405.1 Pseudomonas pudica | reverse complement strand
TTTTGCCTTGATGTAAAATCGGCCTAAAACCCTACGCGCCGTCACAAAATTTTCTCAAAGTTAATTTTTTTTCAGGGCGCTTTTTTTTTGTTCAGCAAAAAGGAATCTTCTCCAACACCGGGGGATGTGAATGAAGGTGACAAAAGACCTCGAGGAATTACTCAAGCGTATCCGTCTCGACCAGGCGGAGATTGCCGAACGCTTTCGCTTTCTCGACTGGAGCGCCGAAGATGCCAGGCGACTAGGCGCAGCAGCTCGGTACATGGCCCCGTCCCAGCAGGCTTTCGTCGACCATCTGTACCGTCACCTGGCGCAATTCTCCACCCCTTCTGCATTGCTACGCACGCCGGAGGTCACCGCTCGTTTGAAGCAGAGCCAGGCTCAGTACTATCAGTGCCTGTGGGGCGGTCCATACGATGAAACCTACGTCAACGGCCGCCTGCGCATCGGGGTGATCCATCAGCAGATCGGCCTGGAACTGAAGTGGTACCTCGGCAGCTATCGGCTGTACCTCGACGACATGCTTGAAAGCGTGTTCGGCGACAGCCCGGATGCCACGCTCTATTCAAGCCTGTTGAAGGCGGTGTTCTTCGACATGACGCTGGCCATCGATACCTACAGCGCGGCCCAGCACAAGGCGCTGGAAGACAGCGAGGCTCGCTTCGCCCGCGCGCTACGCGGTGCCAACGATGGGCTGTGGGACTGGCATGTCGATCAGGATCGGCTTTACGTTTCGGAGCGCTGGGCCAGCATGCTCGGCCTCAGCCGCGATAGCATCGGCGAGAGCAGTTCCAGTTGGTTCGGTCGCGTGCACCCGGACGACCTGCCGGACTTTCGCCATGCCATCGATGCGCATCTACAAGGGCTGACATCGTCCGTTCACCATGAGTACCGCATCCGCAAGCACAACGGTGACTACATCTGGGTCCTCGTGCGAGGGGTCGCCGAAATGACGACCCCTGGAGAGCTACGCATGGCCGGCTCGCAGTCCGATATCAGTGCACGCAAGGATGCCGAGCAGCGCCTCCAACATACCGCCCAGCACGACCCGTTGACCGGCCTGGCCAACCGCATCCGGCTTGACGAGCAGATGCAGAAGACCTTCAGGAAGCAGCGCAAGGGCGGTGACTACGAGGCGCTGCTGTTCATCGATCTCGACCGCTTCAAGCTGATCAACGATAGCCTCGGCCACAATGTCGGTGATCGCGTGCTGGTGGAAGTGGCAATGCGCTTGAAAGAGTCGCTGCGCCCTACTGACCAACTGTTCCGCTTCGGCGGCGACGAATTCATCGTCCTGCTTCATGACCTCACCTGCGACCGCGACGCCGAGCAGATATCCCAACGCATCCTCGACAATCTGCATCAACCGCTGCACATGGACGGTCGTACCTTGGTAGTCAGCGCCAGCATCGGCATCGCGCCATTGCACGACAATGGCAAAGCCCTGGATGTCCTGCAGGCTGCCGACCTTGCCCTCTACCGAGCCAAGTCCGCCGGCAAGGCGCGCTTCGCCCACTACGACGAAACATTGCAAGACACCGCACAACAGCATCTGGAACTGGAGTCCGCGCTAGGCCAGGCACTGCAACATAACGAATTCGAGCTGTACTACCAACCGATCTATCGCCTGGACCAAGGGGCACCGCTGGTGACCGGGGTCGAAGCGCTGTTGCGGTGGCGCCACGGCGAACGTTTGATCTCGCCACTGGAGTTCATTCCTGCGCTGGAGGAATCGGGAGAGATCATCCGCGTCGGCGAATGGGTACTGCGCCAGGCCTGCCAACAGACCCGGGCCTGGCAACTGGCCGGGCATGAGCACCTGCGCTGCTCGGTGAACATCTCCAGCACCCAATTGCAACAAGCCGACTTCACCCTCCGGCTGATCGATATCCTGCAAGAAAGCGGCCTGCCTCCCGCCAGCCTGATCCTGGAGATCACCGAAAGCCAACTGATGCATGACGACATGGACACATTGGCCTGCCTGCATGAGTTGACCAGCCTTGGTGTCCTGCTGGCGCTGGATGACTTTGGCACGGGTTACTCCTCGCTTGGCTACCTCACGCGCTTTCCGCTGCACATCCTCAAGCTCGACAAGAGCTTCATCACCGGCGTTCCTCACGAGAACAAACAGCGCGCGATCAGCCAGGCGATCATCGTTCTCGGCCGTAGCCTTGGCCTGGAAGTAGTGGCCGAAGGCATCGAGAGTTCGGCACAACTCGAATTCGTGGTCGGTGAAGGCTGCCACTACGCACAAGGCTACTGGTTCAGCCGGCCACAACCCGCCGCCCAGATACAACACCTGCTCAGCACAGAAGACCGTTTCGAGGGAAGCGCAATTACGCGGCGCGTACCAGTCAGTTCAGGAGAAAAACAATGAAAAACAATCTTCCGGTCAGTGGTCGTGCCGTCGAATTCAGCTCAAACGCGAACATTCTTTCAACAACCAACCCCAAGGGCGCCATCACCTACGTCAATCCCGACTTCATCAACATCAGCGGGTTCAGTGAAGCGGAATTGCTCGGCGTCAATCACAACATCGTGCGCCACCCGGACATGCCGCCGGAAGCCTTTGCGCATATGTGGCAGACACTCAAGGATGGGCGCTCGTGGATGGGGCTGGTAAAAAACCGGTGCAAGAATGGTGACCACTATTGGGTCAGTGCCTACGTCACGCCGATGCAGCGCAATGGCGAAACAGTGGAATACCAATCGGTTCGCACGCTACCGGCCAAAGCACTGGTGCAAGCCGCTGAACATCTCTACGCACAGTTGCGTAGTGGTAAAAACACCAACTGCCTGCGTATGTCACGGCTGTCCGTCGGCATGCGCCTGGCACTTGTCAGCACTGGCGTGAACCTGCTGTGTTTTGCGGCCTTGGGCTTGCTGGGCGCGTTGTCCTGGAACCATGCCGCCCTCTCCATGATGCTATCGAGCTTGCTGCTCGGCGGCGTGTTGCGCTTCAGCCTGCGCCCCTTGGACGCCCTTGCCCGAAAAGCCAGGAATATCGCCAACAACCCTCTGAGCCAGATACTCTACAGTGGCCGCCGCGACCAATTTGGCCAGATCGATTTCACCCTGCAAATGCTCGAGGCCGAGACCCGGGCAATTGTCGGACGCATTGCCGATTCGTCCCGCCAGTTGAGCAAGGAAGCCGAAGAGCTCGTCTGCGCAGTGGACAACAACAATTGCGCGACCCTCCGCCAGCAGGGGGAAACTGCCCAGGTAGCCAGCGCCATAACGCAGATGGCCAGCAGTGTGCAGGAAGTGGCGCGCCACGCTCAGCTCACCGCCAGCGCCGCGAACCTGGCCAACCAGGAATCCGACCGCGGCCACCAACTGGTCGAGCAGACCCGCCAGCACATTGATAGCCTCGCCAGCGAGGTACAACAGACCAGCATGGTGATTCATCAACTGGAACAGCATGGCAATGAAATTGACCGCGTACTCGAGGTCATTCAAAGCATCGCCGAACAGACCAACCTGCTTGCCCTCAATGCGGCCATCGAGGCTGCCCGCGCCGGCGAGGCCGGCCGCGGTTTCGCAGTGGTCGCCGACGAGGTGCGCGGGCTGGCTTCGCGGACCCAGCAATCCACCGCGCACATCCAGGGCACCATCGATACCTTGCGACGCTCCACCGGGGATGCCGTACTTGCGATGCAGCGCAGCCACAGCAAGGCCGGCGTCAGTGTCGAGCAGGCACTGCTGGCCGCCCGGGCGCTGGACGGGATCACCCAGCGCGTCGATGAGATAAGCGGCATGAGTGTGCAGATCGCTGCCGCCGTAGAGGAACAAAGCGCGGTGGGTGACAGCATTCAGTGCAACCTGGCCGATATCAGTCAAACCACCCAGAAAAGCGTGCTTGCCAGCAACCAGAGTCGCACCACTGCCGCCCATGTCGCCAAGCTGGCCGAGCGCCTTCAACTGCTGTCGGCGCAACTTTGGGGGCGCCAGCGCAATGGGTGACGGGTACGCACCGTACTCCCAAGCCAACCCTCACAAGCCGGCCTGCGTGGTCGGCCCCAGCTTGGGCGACTTCTGCAACAACCCTCGTGGCAACTGGAAACCTTTGAAAGGCTCTTGCGTGATAGGGTTGAAGGCTTTCTGCGCGTTAAGCCTGTAGCGCATCACGCCATCGCCGGCCCTGAAGCTCAGGTCCACGCTGGTCGCCGTGCGACCGTTGAGCGAACCACGGCTGAGCAAGCGGAACATCGACCAGGGGCCACGGTACTCAAGGCTGCTGCTGTTTCCGTTCTGCCGGAGCAAGGTCAGGTTACTGCGCACCTGCTGCCCCAAGGTATTGGGCCAGACGATACCGGTGATCTGGCTTGGGCCATGGGTGTAGGGAATCAGTTGACCGTCCAGGTCCAGCAAGCTTGTACGCTGGTTGGCACTCAGGCCCAACGGCTCGATGCTGAACTGCACACTCAGGTTGCCGCGCTGATCGAAAAAGGTCTCACGGATACGATCTGCCCGCTCCAGTTGTTCGAGCACATCACTGCGGATCAGTGACTGCCCATGCTGGCCGGCCTGCAACGCTTCGAGGTTATCTTTCAGGAAGACCCTCAGGTATTGATCATGAAATTGCTGCAGCCGCCCCTTCGGCCCGAAGAAGGCTTCAAAGTCGTCCAGCGAAGCGTCGGGAGCTTTCACGACGAAGGGGTAGCGCCCTGCCAGGCGTTGCTGGAAGAAGCTGTAAACCTCGGCGTCCCAGCGTCGCTCCAATTCGCGCAGGGCTTCGACATTCAGCACTTGTGCTGTTTGATCGGCCATTTTTCTGACCTGGTGGTTGATCGGTTCCGGTAAGCCGGTGGCCACCCTCTGCAGGGTGCCGATGGGGTCTTGCCCGGTCATCGAGAATCGCTGATGCACGGCCTGGAGTGCGGCCTTGCCTCGGTCCGGGCTGTCCTGAACCGCTTTGGCATAGTCGTGCACGGCCGCGATGGCACCAAGCGTCTCATCGTAGTAGCTGGGTTTCTCACCGGTTGCCTGCAGCATGGCACTCAGCCCGGCAAAGGCCCGCTGAATCGCCCAGGCTTGTTGTTGATCAGGCCTGCCACTTGTTGGTCGCACCTCTTCCACCTCTCCAGGCGCCTGAGCGCCAAAGGCTGATGAAAGCGAAGTGTTGTCCCTCACTGTGTCCAACAACCGATGCAGGGGTGCTGCTGGCCCAGTCAACTGCTCCAGGATCGCGACGCCATGATCCAGGTCGCGGAAGTCGGCCACCGAGAAGGCGTTCAAGGCACGACGCCAACTGTCAATGAAATCGGCGCTGTACAGGTTCCGTAGCCGTTCGCCCAGCGCCTCCCGGTCGGCATCCGAGTAATCGAGCTGGTCGCGCTCTCCCAGTGCCCACTGGTCGATCATCGCCATATCTGCAAAGCGCTGGCTACGGGGCTCGAAGTACTCTTTGAAGCCCTTGGCGGTGAGCATTGGTGCTATCAGGACACCATCGCCCTGCTTGAGGCCGGGAGAGGCCTGATACACCACATCGAACGCTGGCCCCACCTGATGACGCAGGTCCAGGCCAGCATTCAACTGCTCGCCAGCCTGCTGTTTCAGGCTCGCGTAGACCCGCTCTGGCAACGGTACCTTGCGCAGCACCTGCTGCACCTGCGCCATACGCTGGCTGTACTGCGGAAGTTCGGTATCGGCATAGGCCAAGGCATACTTCAGGTGCCGCATGAGGTCGCGTTGCAATTGCCCCTGCCCGGGGAACTTCTGTTGCCACTGCCGGGCCATCCAGTCCTCGACCCATTCGGGGCGGCGGCTCTGGCGGTCCTCCAGCATTCGATAAACCCGAAGTGCAGCCATCTGCTGTTCGCTGCCCGGCGGCGCGGCGTCCATGGCATCGATCACACCGCTGGCCAAGGCTGGCAGGAAACGCCTGGAGAGCAGGCTCAGGTAGGCCTCATCGACGCGAGGGCCAATGGCGCGCCCCTGATACAAGCCAAGGTCGGAAACACCCGGCCACGCGGCACGATAGTTGCCAAACACCGACACGGCATCGCGTATCTGGTCCAGCGGCTCCAGCAGGTTGCGCCCGGTGGGGTCCAGACGCTGGTCCACTTCGTGATGACTGTACTCTCTACTCTTGGCAAGCACGTTGGCGGCCTTGGCGCCATTGATGTCAAAGTAGCGTTGCCAACTGGCGATAGCGACACAGAAGGCCAGCACGCCTACTGCAGAACCAACCCAGAGCAACCGACGTTTGTTGCGCGCTACCTTGATGTTGTCCCCGGCAAGGCCGGCCTCCTGGTAGATGACTCGCCGGAAGGCGTGCTGAATGAAGTAGACCAGCGCCTGCCCCTGCGCCTTGCCTTCACGCAGCGGAAACTCGGTCTTGTACGGCTGTGCCGCCTCACGCACGAACGCATTGAGCATGTCGCCCTGCTGCAAGACCGAAGACCAGTACACGCCACGTACCAAGGCAGGCGTGGTGAAGCGGTCACTTGCGAGGGTTTCCTTCAGGAAATCCAGCAGTATCGGACGCAGCCCGATCAACTGGGCATGCAACGAGAACAAGCGAACACGCAATGGCGCACCGCCCAATACATCGAGCCGATCCACTACCTGTTCAAACAATTGACTGATCAGCCGGTCGTAATGATCGCCATATTCATCCAGCCAGGCATCGAACGTGCCGACCGCATCCAGTTTGAAGGTGAAGCCCAGCATGTTTTCCCGCATGGCGGCGGGAAGCCCGGCGTACAGCTGATCGAAACCGTCCAGCAGATCGAATTTGGCCAGGACCACATACAGCGGCAGGCGCGAGCCCGACTGACTGCTCACTTCATACAGACGCGTGCGCAGCACATGCGCCAAGGCGACACGTTGCTCAGGCGTGCCATGCAATAGCGCAGGCAGGTCAACGACCAACAGCAAGCCGTTGAGTGCCCTCTGGCTTCGGTTACGCACCAACCAGCCCAGCATGTGTTCCCACAACCTGGCCGAGGTTGCGGGTGGTGCTTTCGACGTGTCCGACTCCTCGGCTGATGAACCTGCCAACGACTCCTGGCGGACGAAAGCGCCCGGCGGGTCGATGATCACCGCATCGTTACTGACCCACCAGCCTATCGGATAAGCCAGCACCTGCGCTTGCCTGCCTCGCGCTTGTGCCTTGTCGATGCGGGTCAGGGAAAAACTCTGTTCGGTACGGTCGATGAAACTGGTCTTGCCGGCCTGCTGGTCCCCCACCACCAGATACCACGGCAGTCGGTACAAGGCACGCCTGCCACCCGCATTGTCCAGATAGCGTGCCAGCCCTTGGTCCAAGGCTTTCTCTTGTGCCTGGACGAACGGCAACACGTTGTCCAGTTCAGCTTCCACCGCCTGCTTGCGTTCGGCCTGCAAACGGCGAAAACGCCTGCGAAGCACCACAAGCCAGCAGAGTAGCGGCACTAATACAAGCGTCAGGCTGGCCAAACCGCGATGCGCCACGCTAGCCAGCGGCTGCTGCTCGTGCCAGACCCATTGCGGGCCAAGCCACCAGATTGCAACCAGCATCAATGCGGCCCCCAGCCCGAGCAGCAGCGGCATGGCCAGGCCGATACGGACCACCAAGGGCAAGCCCCAACGTTTAAGATGCTTCCACAGTTGATTCATCGTGACTCCCGTTCCTTGTTCCAATCAACCCGCGAGGGACAGTGCACGCGTGCTGCTGAAGGCGTTGAAACACCTCAGGCTCCCAGGCGCTGGCGGTGCTTTCCTGCATCGTTCGGGCAACGCCTGCGCACAAGTCCTGGGCCAGCCAGGACACGCCCCGAGCAGCCAGCAGATCAGCCGCGATCATGGTGGTATGGCAGCGCTCACGCAGGCTGCGGAAGTCCACCTGCATGCCCTGCAGCCTGAGCAACACCGCTTCTACGCCACTCGTTTCCAGTTGGCAGGCCAGTTCCTCTCGCAACGTGGCGAATTCCTGAGAGGCTGCGCCCGAATCGGATTGCCCTTGCGCCCCCCTGAGCCACGCCAGGCATTGGTCATCGACAAATACCTTGCCGTCGCTGAAGCACAACTGCTGCAGCGCGGGCATGCGCTGCACGAACCGCGCGGTCGCAGCGCGAATGGCCTCAGCTACCTCGCCCATCGCCAGCCGCGTGGCAGCACTCGCTGCCAGAAAACTGCCGCGAATCCAGTAGGGGCAAGCCGTCACGCTCTTTTCGATCCGCTGGAGCAGTGCCGCGTCGATTGCAGTAGCGGCAATGGCATCTTCATAGTCACCGGCAATGTCCTGCGGCACCGCCATCAGCTCCGTGCGGTTGCCTTGCCTGGTTTGAGGCGGCGCCTGGATGTGTGCCCACAAGCCGAACCGACGCAACTGGTAGCCAGCAGGATCGTACGGGTCCTGTTGATTGATCAGCTCGGCCATGGTCAGCATGGCCCTTCGTGATTCCCGCTCGTTGCCCAACGACACACGGGGAGTCGGCGTGGCGATGACCTCGGCCAGTGGCGCAGCCTTGATGCCCTTTGCAGGGGGCTTGTCCGTGGCAGGCTCGGCACGGCCGTTTGAAAGTTCGGTGTGCTTGCTTAGCAGGCGCTCCAGTTCGCCAAGGGCCGCTTCATCGAGCTGCGCTGCTTCCCGCTGCTGGTGCAGACGTTGCAGCGCGCCCTGAGCCGCCGCGGCGTGCGCGGGGCTGAACGTGAAGCGGTCCAGGCGCGGCAACGCCACGAGCAGACGGTTGAGCATCAGGCCAACCAGCTTGCGCTTGCCGAGGAACCCTTTGGGGCCCGGTTTCGGGTATGCACTTTCCCAATAGGCTTCGACCATGCCGGCCAGCAGTGCGAGGGTAAAAACCCAGCGCTCCCAGCATTGGCTGCGCAGCCAGGCGACACCGAGATGGGCGACGATGCGCAGGTGCTTGCACTCCTGGCCCAGGTACTGGCGGGACGCTTCTTCGATATACGCCCAGTCGATGGACGGCTCCTGCAACCCACCCAGCTTGACCATTTCCTGGTCGATGGCCTGGTAGGTTTCGTTCTCCACGTCGAACAGCCCGGCAGGGTTCTGCGCGTCGATGGGGGCAAGCAACCGGGCAATTTCCTCTGCGGTGACCTCTGCTACCAGCGACATGCCTTGCGCGCCTCATCGATGAGTGGGTCCAGCCCCTGAGCGTCGAAAACCAGCCCATCGACGGCCGGGTTGTCGCTCTCGACCTGAATGCGATGGGCCCCGATCAGTGGCTTGATCTGCTCGATGCCCGGCAATCCCCTGCCAGCGTCAAGCACCTGACCGTTTTCCGTCACCTGCCAGGGTGTAGCGAGAGTGGAGCCACGCTCCCCCTGCAATCGCACCATCACCCGACCGGCATCGATGGGTTGTGCGGTAACCAGTTGCAACCTGGAAATGTTCTGCACACAACTGATCACCAGGTAGGGGTACGGTGCGACCGCAGCGATTGCGGGCGCTGAGATCATCAGCCCGTCATCCCCTTTTTCGAGGCGAAACGTCAGCTCCTCCGGCGGCCGCCCCGCCTCATGGGTCATCACACGACGCAGCGTGGGCGAATCCTGCTCCGGCGCGGACCATTGCAGTTTCGTCACATGCGCCGGCGTGCCAGCGGCCTGGTCGAAACAAGCCAGGCGCTCGACGTTGGAAACGATCCGCGGGCAGTCCCTGGTCTGGCTTGCCAAACTTGGCGCCAGGGAGAGCAACATCGAAAGCCCAACGCCATATGCATAGCGGACAATCATTGGTTTCACTCACTCATCAAATATGGCAACAGCGCTATCCGACTGATCAGTCACGCTTCTACAGCAGTCATCAAATATAACTACCGGATAGTGGAGCATCGAAACAAAACAAAGGCTAGTACAGACAAAACAATATTCACAACCAAATATTTCCTTACACTTTCACGCTCGACGCACAATATTTTTTCGGTGCATGGTTTTTTACACGCACATAGCGAGAAGCCAACTACGTTTAAATTTAAACACAACTTTGTAGGATGCTTCCTACATATATCAAAACTTCACGAAGGCTGACACCCATGAATAAACGCTCGGGCTCCGTTGCACCCAAAGAACGCATAAACATCAAGTACGTACCGGCCACCGACGGCGAACAAGCCGAGGTGGAGCTGCCACACAAGATGTTGGTACTAGGCGATTTCGGCTTGGATGATGCCCGCGCGCTGGAAGACCGTTCGATCATGCGAATCGACAAACACAGTTTCAACGATGTGTTGAGCGACGCCGATGTCAGCCTCGCCATGTCAGTGCCATCCATGCTCAGCACTGCCCCCGACGCAGAGCTGGCGGTCAACCTGCAGTTCAAGTCCATCAACGATTTCGGGCCAGACAGCATCGCCCGCCAGGTACCGGAGCTGAACAAGCTGCTGGAGCTCCGCGAGGCATTGGTCGCGCTGAAAGGCCCGCTGGGCAATGTGCCCACTTTCCGCAAGCAACTGCAGCACCTGCTGAATAACGAACAGGCGCGCAAACAACTGGCAGAAGAACTTGACCTGGTGCTCGAGGCGCCAAAAGAAGACTGAGACAACGGAGCGTCCCCATGCCAAAGCAAAACAGCACGACCGTCGCGGTTGAAACAACAACCGAAACACTGAGCAACGCCACCCTGCTCGATCAGATCATGGCAGAAACCAGGCTGGTGCCTACTCAAGAGGGCTATCAAGTCGCTCGCCAGGGTGTATCTGCTTTTATCGCCGAAATCCTTAAAAGCCATGACCCTGATCAACTCATCAACAAACATCGCGTCGACCAGATGATCGCTGAACTGGATCGGGTGCTCAGCAAGCAGATGGATGCCATCCTGCATCAACCCGAGTTCCAGCAACTTGAATCCGCGTGGCGCAGCCTCAAACTCTTGGTCGACCGAACCGACTTCCGCGAGAACATCAAGCTTGAAGTCTTGCATGTCAGCAAAGATGACTTGCTCGATGACTTCGAGAATGCCGCCGATATCACTTGCAGCGGCATCTACAAGCATGTTTACACCGCAGGTTATGGCCAATTTGGTGGTGAACCCGTTGCAGCGATTGTTGGCAACTACAGCTTCGGCCCATCTTCTCCCGATATAAAACTGCTGAGTTACATGGCCTCGGTCGGTGCCATGGCACACGCACCTTTTCTCGCTGCGCCCTCTCCTGAGTTCTTCAACCTGAGCAGCTTTGAAGAGCTGCCCAATCTGAAGGAGATCAAGGACATTTTCGCCGGCCCCCGGCATGCCAAGTGGCGTGCGTTCCGTGAAAGCGAGGATGCCCGTCATACCGGGCTGACCGGGCCGCGTTTCATGCTGCGCTCTGCCTATCACCCGCAAGAAAACCCGGTCCAGAGCTTCACCTACGACGAGGACATCGCCGGGCGGCATGACAACTATCTGTGGGGCAACTCCGCCTTCCTGCTGGCCAGCTGCATCAATGACAGCTTTGCCCGCTACCGCTGGTGCCCGAACATCATCGGCCCGCAGTCGGGTGGTGCCGTCGAGGACCTGCCGGTGCACCTGTACGAGTCCCTGGGTCAGCTGCAGGCCAAGATTCCGACCGAGGTCCTGATTTCCGACCGCAAGGAGTTCGAACTGGCCGAAGAAGGCTTCATTGCCCTCACCATGCGCAAGGACAGCGACAACGCCGCGTTCTTCTCGGCCAACTCGGTACAAAAACCGAAGAACTTCCCCAAGACCCCGGAAGGCCTGCAAGCGCAAACCAACTACAAGCTCGGCACCCAGTTGCCCTACCTGTTCATCGTCAACCGGCTGGCCCACTACATCAAAGTGCTGCAGCGCGAGCAGATCGGTAGCTGGAAAGAGCGCAAGGACCTTGAGTCCGAACTGAACAAATGGATCAGGCAGTACGTTGCCGACCAGGAGAACCCGTCAGCCGATGTGCGCAGCCGTCGCCCGTTGCGTGCTGCAAAGGTCGAGGTGTCGGACGTTGCCGGTGATCCGGGTTGGTATCAGGTCTCGCTCGCCGTGCGCCCGCACTTCAAGTACATGGGGGCGAATTTCGAGATCTCCCTGGTAGGTCGGCTTGATACCCAATGAGTGGTTTTTTCGACCGTTTGGTGACAGATCAACACGCAAACCGGGTGCCCTCCAGGCAAGAGAACGCTACCCAGAAGTTCGCCGCCATCAAGCGCCACCTGGAAACGCTGCTCAATGCTCGTCAGGGTTGCTCGCAAAGCAGCCCTGAGCTGGGCCTGAGTGACTTCAACGGGCACGACGCAAGCAGTGGCGACCTCCTGAAACAGGTGAGCGCGGACATCCGCCGCACCATTCAGCGCTTTGAGCCGCGTGTGCATGTGCGCGCGCTCAAGGCCGTACCCGATTGCCATGCCCCGCTGGAACTGCATTTCAGGCTGGACTGCCACGTGCAGGTCAACAACCACACGGAGCAGTTGCAACTGGAACTACTGGTCAATGGCCATAACCGCCACACCCGAGTGAGGTGACCTATGTCACTCAAGGATCGATTCAGCGAAGAGTTGCGTTACCTATATGAACTGGGGAACGACTTCGCCCAGGACAACCCACAACTTGCCCGCCTGCTAGGCAAGGGTGGCAGCGACCCGGATGTCGAGCGCCTGATGGAAGCCTTTGCGTTCCTCACGGCCAAACTGCGGCTCAAGCTGGAGGACGACCTGCCCGAGCTGACGCACCCCATGCTGCAGTTGCTGTGGCCCAACTACCTGCGGCCGCTGCCGAGCGCCACGATCATCCAGTTCACGCCGCGCAAGCAAGCGCTCAGCCAGTCGCAAACCATCGCCAAAGGCTCGCGGTTGTTTTCCAGCCCCGTGGATGGAGTGCCCTGCGAATTCCGCACCTGCACGGCAGTGGACATTCACCCGTTCGAGATCGAGTCGGTAAGCGCTACCCAGACACTTGACAGTTCGGTGGTTCGCATCGACCTGCAAAGCTTGGTCGAGCGGCCGTTGAACACCCTGGGCTGCGCCAGCTTCGACTTTCATCTGAGTGGTGATACCCAAACTGCCCGCACGCTGTACCTGTGGATCGCTCAATACCTCAAGCACGTCTCGGTGACAGTCAATGGTGAGGTACGCCGGCTGCCGGCCAGCAGCATCGTCTTCCCGGGTTTCAGCACGGACGAAGCACTGCTGCCTTACCCACAGAACGTCTTTGACGGTTACCGGATCCTGCAGGAGTACTTCATATTTCCCGAGCGTTTTCACTTCGTCAGCATGACCGGCCTGGAGAAAGTCTGGCCTGATCAAGCGGCTCAGCGTGTCGGCCTCGAATTTCACTTCACCCGGCAGTTACCTGATTCGCTGCGGGTCGGCAAAGCAGACTTCAGCCTGTTCTGCGCCCCGGCAGTGAACCTGTTCGAGCACAGCGCCGAGCCCATCGACCTGTCCAGCCGGCCCGCCCAGGTCGAGCTTGTGCCCAGAGGCAAGGAGCGGCACGCCTATGAAATCTTCAGTGTCGATCGGGTCATCAGCACCCGCACCACGACTGACGGGAGTACCGGCGAACACCTGAGAACCTTCCGCCCCTTCGAGTCCTTCGCCCATGAGATCGAGCATGTGCAGGGGCGTACAGCGTTGTACTACCGCTACACACTCGAGGACTCCCTGCGCGGCGATGGCGTCACCCATCGCATCGCTTTCGTGCGCGCCGATGCCAACGCCTACATCGGCGAACTGGAAACAGCGTCCATCGACCTGACCTGCACCAACCGCGACCTGCCGCTGGCGTTGGGTATCGATGACATCAACGTGCTCACCGAGATCACGCCGCCCCTGGCCACCTATACCAACATCCGTACACCCACCCGCCCGTACAGGCCGGTGCTGGACGGCCAGCTGCAATGGGCCCTGATTTCCAACATGTCGCTCAACTACCTGTCGCTGCTCTCGGCCGAGCCGCTCAAAGCGGTCATCCGCGCTTACGACTTCGCGGCCTTGCACGACATCCAGCAGACACGCACCACCCGCAAACGCCTCGATGGCATCCGCGAAGTGCAAACGGAACCGCTGGACTGGCTGATCAAGGGCCAGCCCATTCGTGGCTTGCGCACGCGGCTGAAGCTGGATCAAAGCGCATTCCTCTGCGAAGGCGACCTGTACCTGTTCGGTTGCGTGCTCGCGCACTTCTTCGCCCTGTACGCCAGCATCAATTCCTTCCACCAACTGGAAGTGATCAACACCACCAACAACGAGCACTACACATGGCCAATCCAGACCGGCAAACAACCGCTGATCTAGCCGACAAGCTGTTGGCCGAAGCACACCAGTACAACTTTTTCCAGTTGCTGGAGCGCCTGCACGGCTTGCACGGGGACGACCTGGAACCACGCTGGCCAGACCAGGCCACCCGGCTGAGGGTGCGGCTTGCCAGCGACCCACGGCTGAGTTTCCCGGTTTCCGACGTGTACAAGGTCGAACGCATGCCCGGGGAAGCTGACCGCTATCGCGTGTGCACCACCTTCATGGGTTTGCATGGCACCGACTCGCCGTTGCCCACCTATTACCTGGAGCAGGTGGCATACGAGCATGCACAGGGCATCGGCGTGCGGCCGGCGTTCTTCGATTTCTTCAACCACTACCTGCTCAGCCTGCTGCATCGCATCTGGCGCAAATATCGCTATTACATCCGCTTTCAGCCGGGAGCTACCGATGGGTTCTCCCAGTACATCTTTGCCCTGCTCGGGTTGAATGACAGGCAGTTGCGCGGGGACACGGCACTGCCGTGGAGCCGGCTGCTCAGTTTCGCCGGCGTCATTGCCAGCCGCAGCCGTGCGCCAGGCACGGTCGCCGGCATCATTGCCCATTGCTTCGACTTGAAGCAGGTACAGATTCGCGAGTTCGAAACCCGCTCGGTCCCCACAGCCGCCAAGCAACTGGTCAGCCTTGGCAGAAGCAACGGTGAGCTGGGCAGTACTTTCATGGTGGGCAGCCGCACGCGAACACGCAGCAGCAAGTTCACCATCGTGATCAGCGAACTCGACCCTGCACAGTTGCGCGACCTGCTGCCCAGCGGCATCAACTTCGGCCGGTTACGGGCATTGATCGACTTCCTGCTGCGTGATGGCCTGGCCTATGACCTGGAGCTGCGCCTGAAGCAGAACGCACTGCCTCCCTTCTGCCTGCACCGCAGCCTGGGTGCCTACCTGGGCTGGACCAGCTTCGTCGATGACCGTCACGGCCAGAGCAGCCCTGTCGTGCGGTTCCGGGGGCGCTCATGAGCACTTTGACCTTGAGCATCACCAACCTGGATCAGTTGCAGCACAACGTCACTGCCCGACATCAGTTCGACCGCGCAGGCGGCACCATCGGCAGCGCGAAAGCCACCTGGCAGATCAACGATCGTGAGCAGACCATTGCACCGATCCATTGCGAGATCCGCTGGATCGAGGGCAGCTTCTGCATCATCGATCGCTGCCAGCGTACCTACCTGAACGACAGCCTCCACAGCCTGGGGTCGCTTACCGCCAGGCGGCTGCTCGAGGGTGACCAGTTGCGCATTGGCGCCTATCGACTGAAGGCCCAGCTTTCGCAGGCCGATGCACGCTCACTGGAGGACCTGTTCAGCCCTGAACAACGAACCCTCGATCACTGGTTGCTGGCTGTTCCACCCAAGACTTGCCATGCCGCTGCAGCCGCTCCCCAGGCTGTAGCAGACATCTGCTCGGCATTCGAACCGGGCATGGGCAACGACCCATTGGCGGCACTGGACACAGAGGCAGCACCAGCGCAGCAGAGCCCACTGGAACGTTTGATTGCAGGAGACCGCCCATGATGCGTCCAACATTCATGGCCGGCCTGCTGACGGCGTTGATCGGGCTCTCGGGTTGCACGTCCCTGAGCAAGATTGGCCAGGTGGTGATGGACCCCTCATTACCCGTCGGACCGCCCGGGGAGCACCCCACCCAGGTCGCGTTCAGCATCAACGCCAGCCCAACGCTCAATGGCAACCCGAACAGCCTTGAGGTGGCGCCCGAGCTCGGGCCGGTTGTGGAGCCCAGCCCTTACGCGGTCAGCCTGAGTGCAGGCGACCCCTACGTGCTGACCGAGAAAGTCGGGGCCCTGTTCGAGTACCTGCTGGAACAATTCCCAGCCATGTCGCCCGTCGATTCGCCAGTTGACGATGGCGAGGATCCTGCGCGCTCCCCCATGGAAGAAAGTACCCCGGGTAGCTACGACGACCCTACCGTGGTGCTGACCTTGCCGCGCACCACCACCATGGCCGCCGAGCCCGTCGCTACGCCCATGGCCGTGAAGATCCTGCAACTGCGCGACGACTCTCTCTTGCGCAACAGTGTTTACGAATTGCTGGACAAGGACCCTGCCGAGGCGCTGCGCAGCACCTACATACGCGATGACGATTACCTGCTGCGCCCTGGGCAGTTCAAGTTCATCCCCTTTGCGCCCATCGAGCCCGAAACGCGCTTCGTCGCGGTGATCGCCGACTACCGGAACCAGGAAAACGCCACCTGGAGCCAAGTGCTGCGCATTCCGCCCCGCGGGCACCAGATCATCCTGTCGGTGTTGCTCAACGACACGCAGCTCCTGCTCAAGGAGGAAGACTGATGGCGCCTGTAACGCTGCCCTTCCCGCTCAATCACGCTGACACGGAGCGCTCATGAGTTCACGTAACCCCGTCTTGTGGCCTGAAGGCCTGTTCGTCAAACCGCAGCACTTCCAGCAAGCTGCCCGTGCCGCCGAAGCGGCTTTGCATCAACGTCTTGGCAGCCTGAACGCCGCCTTCTATGGCTTCAGCGAGCTGCAGTTGAACGATGAGTACCTGAGCCTGGGCAAGGTCGCCATCACCCGTGCGCGGGGCATCATGCCGGACGGCACGGTGTTCGATATCCCTGCAGACATGCCACCACCGCCACCGCTGGAAATCGAAGACGACGGCGCGAAAGACAGCGAGATCTACCTGTGCCTGCCGCTGCGCACCGAAGGTGGCCGTGAGGTGAGCTGGCCCGATAACCCCGCCAACTTCCGTTACAGCGCCCAGGCCCAGGAAATCAAGGACACGCACAGCGCCGACGGTGACCTGGTGCAGATTGACCTGGCGGTACCCAACCTGCAGCTCAAACGCAAGGCCGACGACAGCAGCGCCTACACCCGCCTGGCCGTGACGCGCATTCTGGAACGGCGCCCCGATGGCAGCCTGCAACTGGATGAAGGCTTCTATCCCACCAGCGTTTCAGTGCGCGCCGTACCTGCGCTGCAACGGTATCTGGAAGAAATCACCAACTCCCTGCGCGAACGTGCGCGCAACCTCGCCGCCCGCATTGGCGCCTCAGGGCAGTCCGGCATCGCCGACATTCGCGACTTCAACCTGCTGCAGGCCATGAACCGCTGGTGGCCATGCTTCCAGCATCTGGCCAGGCAAGGGCAGACCCATCCCGAACAGTTGTACCTGTGCATGAGCCAGGCCTGTGGCGAGTTCGTGACGTTTACCGACGAGAGCCGGCTGCCGCAGGAATACCCCGCCTATCACCATACCGCGCTGCGCACCTCCTTCAAGCCGCTGGAGGACACGCTACGCCGGGCACTGAGCACGGTGCTGCAACCCCGCGCCGTTTCGCTGCCGCTGGAGACGCTGGAGTACGGCTTGCTGACAACCACGCTGGAGGATCGCCGCCTGATCGACGAGGCCGACTTCATTCTGGCAGTGCGAGCCCACATGCCGCCTCAGACATTGCGTCGGATGTTCGTGCAGAAGGCAAAGGTCGTCTCGCTGGAGTCGTTGAACGAGGTAGTGCCGCTGCAGCTTCCAGGTATTCCACTGGTGCCGCTGCCCGTGGCTCCTCGGGATCTGCCCTTCCATGCAGGCTTCACCTACTTCGAGCTGGACCGTCGCTCCCCGGCTTGGGCGGGCATGGAGGCATCCAGTGGCTTCGGTATCCACGTCGCGGGGGAATTCCCGGGGTTGGAACTTCAGTTCTGGGCGATCAGGAGTGAATGAAATGAAACAAGAAAACAGCCCCCCAACTGATACCGAACAGGTCGAAAGCGAGCAACTGCACGCGATGCTCGATGCGTCATTGTCCAACGACTCATCCGCACCAACAGCAGCTGATGGCGCTGAGCGAAAGCCGAAGGCAGAGCCAGTGTATGAAGGCTACCCGGCAGACCCGGACTTCCAGCTACGTGGCGGCTACGACAACCTGATGCTGGATGCAGCCGCGCCGCTGTTCGGCCTGGTGATACGCCTGCGCACACTGGATGCCTTGCCCAACATCAAGGAGGTGCACCAGCAGGTGCGCAACCAGATCGAAAACGTGCGGGAAGAGATGCGCCAGCACGGCTACGAGCCCGCTCAGTTGCTGGCGTACTCATACGGTCTTTGCCTTTTCATCGATGAGGCTGTCATGGACAGGCCTTGGGGTAAAACCAGCTGCTGGAGCCAGGAGCCCCTGCTCAGCATCTTCCACGACGAAACCTGGGGTGGAGAGAAAGTCTTCACCGTACTGTCGCGCCTCATGCAGGAACCCAAACGTTATAAGGACGTGCTGGAGTTCATGTACTTCGCGCTTTGCCTCGGTTTGAAGGGCAAGTACGCCATCGCGCCGAAGGGCGAAGAATCCCTCAACGCATTGATACACCAACTCCACGGGATCATTCGCGAGCTGCGCGGCCCTACGCCGGAGACAGTCTGCGATCCGTACACCAACGTCGCCCCAAGCAACTTCCGCATGAACCGGCAATGGCCGTGGTGGAGCCCGTTGGTCATTTCCGCCCTCGCCATGGCGGTGGCCTACGGCATCTACAGCTACCGCCTGCACCTCATTACCACCGAGGTGCTGGAGTCGCTGAACGGCATCTTGCAGCAGTAACAGATCGGCGCATGTCGCCACGGATTTCAACGAATTAGCGAGGCGATTGCTTCGTTGACAAGCCCATCGTTCCCGATGGCCACGCCACCCTGAGTGCGCGTGCTTTATCCACATGGACGCAGGAGAAACTCCATGCCAACACCCGCTTACATCAGTATCACTGGTGAGAAACAAGGCCTCATCACTGCTGGCGCATTCACCGCTGACTCCGTCGGCAATGTTTACCAGCAAGGCCATGAAGATCAAATCCTGGTTCAGGAAATCAACCATGAGGTGACCACGCCTACTGACCCACAGAGTGGCCAACCCAGCGGTCAGCGCGTACACAAGCCGTTCAAGTTCACCAGTTCGCTGAACAAGGCCACGCCGCTGATGTATCAAGCGCTGGCCACTGGCGAAACGCTGAAGGAGGTCGAAATCAAGTGGTACCGCACCTCGACGGAAGGCAAACAAGAGCATTTCTTCACCACCAAGCTTGAAGACGCGACCATCGTCAGCATCAACACCGTCCTACCCCACTCGCAAGACAAGGAGAACGAGAACTACACGCAGCTGGTCGAGGTAGCACTGGCCTACAGGAAGATCCTCTGGGACCACGGCGTAGCCGGTACCGCTGGCTCCGATGACTGGCGCGCGCCAGCCACCTGATAGTTACGAATGCTCCGGGCAGGCCGTGCCTGCTCGGACTTTGTGCCACCTCAGACGGCGGACAAGGACTGCTTATGCCTAGCCAATCTGACTTGCGTTACAGCTTCCAGCCGCTGGTTGGCAACGCTGAATTCGAAGTGGTGTCGTTCGAACTCCGAGAGGGGATCAGCATGCCCTTCGAGTTGGAGCTGAAACTCATCAGCTTCGAAAACGATATCGACTTCGGCCACCTGCTCGACAAGCCCGTACTTTTTACCATCTGGGACGGCGAACGTCCGGTGCGCTACGTGCACGGTCTGGTCAGCCGCTTCAGCCAGGCTGAAAGTGGCTTCTACCGCACCTACTATCACGCGCTGGTCGAGCCTCAGCTGGCCCGGGCCGACCTGCGCTCGAACTGGCGCATCTTCCAGCAGAAGACCGTTCCGCAAATTCTCGAGCTGATGCTCCAGCGCCAGGGCATCAACCAGTACGAACTGCGCGCCAGCATGGACCATCAGGTCCGCGAGTTCTGTGTTCAGGCCGGTGAGACGGACCTGGCGTTCATCGCCCGCCTGGCTGCTGAAGAAGGCTTCGTCTACCGCTTTGCACACAGTGAAAAGCTGCACAAGCTGATCATTACCGATCGGCTGCAATCATTCGGGTTGATCAGCCATGGGACCATCAAGGCCGAGGATGACGACGAGGGCTTTTTTGATGCCGACGAGCCTGTAGACCCTGACAGCGTGCTGTACCAAGCCACCGGCGGTGGCGATCAAGCCATGCCGTGCCTTCGCCGCTTGCGCTACAGCGAGCAGGTGCGCACCGCTCGCCAGGTTCAGCGCGACTACACCTTTACCAACCCGGCCTACCGCCAGGAACACAGAGCTGCCGGGCCCTTCCTGGAGCATCAGTCCAACGAGTACGAATACTTCGATTACCCAGGCCGCTATAAACGCGATGCCGTGGGCAAGCCGTTCACTGAAAACCGCATCACTGCGCTGCGCCACGATGTCCGTATTGCCGAGGTTGAGGGTGACGATGTTCGCCTGCAACCGGGCCTGAGTTTCACCCTGACTGGCCACCCACGTGACGACCTCAACGCGCATTGGCGGGTGAACACGGTTACCCACAAAGGCAAACAATTCACCAGCCTGCAGGAAGAAGCCGCCGGCGCAGATGTAAGCACGCACTACAAGCAGACCACCGTGCTGGTCCCCGGCCGGACCGAATGGCGCCCTGCCCCACTGGGAAAACCACGAATCGACGGCCCGCACATGGCTACCGTGGTCGGCCCGAAGGGAGAAGAGATCTATTGCGATGAGTGGGGCCGGGTGAAGGTCAGCTTTCCCTGGGACCGTGAAAGCCAGAACAACGAGTTCAGCTCCTGCTGGGTGCGTGTGTCGCAAGGCTGGGCCGGTGGCAGCTGGGGCTCGATGGCGATCCCGCGCATCGGCCAGGACGTGATCATCCAGTACGTCAACGGTGACCCCGACCAGCCGATAATTACCGGGCGCACCTACTGTGGTGATCAGCTCCCGCCCTACGACCTGCCCGATCACAAGACCCGCATGACCATCAAGAGCCAGACCCACAAGGGCGATGGTTTCAATGAATTGCGCTTTGAGGACGAACTGGGCAAGGAAGAGGTGTTCATCCATGCCCAGAAGGACCAGAACACCCAGGTCAACAACAACCAGTCTCTCACCGTCGGTGTTGATCGCACCCAGAGCATTGGCCAGGACGAGTCCGTTGCCATCGGCCGCAATCGCCTGCGCGTGGTGAAAGCCAATGACACCCTGAAAGTCGGCGGCGGCAAAAACGACCTCATCGCCGGCGACTACGAGATCGAAGCAGGCAACACCCTGCGCCTCAAGTGCGGCAAGACACTGATCGAGATGCAGGCCAACGGCACGCTCAATATCACCTGCGAGACCTTCAACCTCACCGGGCAACAGACCGGACAGATCAACACGCCCGCATCGAAGCTCGACCTCAACCCTGAGGGCGGAGCGGCAGGTGCCGCAGCGGATGGACGCGATAGCAGTGCACTGAAAGCCGATGTGGATGGGCATTTCAAGTAGCTGCTTGCACTTGCCCGTACGTAAAGACCTCCTGAAAGGACTCCCGCAATGACGGAATACCTGACTCACGACCTGATCCTCAATCTAGGCGAGGAAGCACCTGAAGACCTCACGCTCAACATGCTGCGCTTTCGTGCCCGAGACACCACGTTGGTAATGGCACGCAGCCCCGTCGCCAATGACAAGACCCTGGACCAAGCCATCGATGACCAACTGCGGATGCTGCGAAAAAAGTCCGGGGCAATGACCATCACACCCACGAAGATCGCGCGTTTGGGGGGCGGTGAACACTCCGTCGAAGCCCGCGAAATGGCCATTGAATTCAAGGTGGGGGACAAGCCCAATTTCCAGCTCCAGGCCGCCTGCATGATTCCAGGGCAGCACCGGCTGCTGGTGATCAACTACAGCAAGCCAAGCCCTTTGAGCAGCGACGACATCGAGCACTGGCGCGCAATCAAACAACAGCTCCGATTCACCTGACCCCTTCACCACCCAGGTCAACCTCATTCAGAACTTCTGGAGCTTGCAAGCCATGGCGCAGATCGTTCACGCCGCCCGCATGGGCGATGAAATCCTGCATCCGTCCCTGATCGCCGAAATGGTCAGTGCAGTTGCAGAGGCCGTCATTTATGCCGCAGCCACCGCCGCCGTGGCTGCCGCTATCAGCCTGGCCGTTGTCGGTACTGTCGCGACGGGGGGCGCAGCTGGCATCGCCATCGCCGCCGTTGCGGGGGTGGCGGTCGGTGCGATGAGCACCCTTTCGGTCGGTGAAGACCAGACTGTCGGCGATGCCATCTCCCGCTTTTGCGACAGCCTTGGCAACAGCGTGGATGCACCCGACCCCTACGGAAAGATCGAAAGCGGGTCACACAACGTGTTCGTCAACAGCAAGCCCGCCGCTCGCGCAGCCGGTATTACAGGGCCGCCAGGTGGGGGAGCGGCCGACGCAGAGCAAGCAGAGCCTTCGATTCTGGAGAACGTGGGTTCCATGGCCATGGCGGCGGTGCCCTACCTGTTCCCCGTGGTGGGGCTGGGCATGGCGATACGCGACATCTTCAACCCGCCCGTCACCACGCCAAAGGACCCCGGCGCGGAATCCAAAGAGCAGGACAAGATTTCATGCAGCCGCCACCCGCCTCTGCCCGAAAACCATATTGCGCAAGGGTCGGACAAAGTCTTCATCAACGGCCAGCCTGCAGCGCGATCGGGTGACAAGACCACCTGCGATGCCACGATCGATGTGAATGAGAAGGTATCGCCGAATGTACGCATTGGCGGCGGAACGGCGACGGTTCGGGATATTCGCAATGGCAAGAGCAAGATTGCGATGTTTACCGGGATCATTGCGGGGATACTCATTTCACGACGTTTTGGGCGCATCAAAGGTTGCAAATTGGGCAACCCCGTTGCGGTCGCCACGGGTAGCAAGTTCCAGGACGGTCCAGAGGATGTTGATTTCAACTTACCTGGCTTGCTGGGAATCCAATGGGCTCGTAGTTACGACAGTAGAGACTTACGCACTGGCGGCCTGTTCGGAAAGGGCTGGAGTGTTCCTTATGAAGTTGAACTGGTCCGCGTCCCGCATCCTGACGGCGGCGAGTTGTGGATTTACGTCGATGAAGAAGGCAATCGCCTGGAACTCGGGCGCCTGCGCGCCGGCGATGCCTTTGTCAGTGTTGTGGACGGCTTGGCTTTCTTCCAGTTGGAGGATGGCCAAACAGTTGTCGAGGACATTCATGAGGGACGCTACAAGGTTTTTGATGTCGACCCGCACGAGCCCAGTCGTTCAAGACTCATCAGGCTGAGCGACCGCAATCTCAATTACGTAGATGTGCTTTACGACAAACAAGGTCGCCTGCAAGCACTCTATGACAAGTACGGCCAGACGGTTGTCCAGCTTCACTATGATGCTGCGCATACAAGGCGCGTATGCAAGGTGTCGCGGCTCTTCCTGTCAAACAACGGTGAGCCCGCTATCGAGCGGAACGAGCTGCTGGTCAGCTACAGCTATACCGACAGAGGGCAGTTGCAGGAAGTCCTGGATGCGACAGGTCAGGTGGTGCGCCGCTTCAGCTATACCGAAGAGGGCTATCTGAAGCGCCACCAATTGGCTAGCGGCGCCGTCCGCGAGTACGAGTGGGAGCGCTACACCATCCCTGAAAAACGCCCTTTGCCTGTAAGAGCAAATGGCACACCCTATCGCCTGCCACCTTTGCTTGAGCCGCAACCTGACCACGAATGGCGGGTGGTTCGCCACTGGGGTAGCGATGGGGAGGAGTACAAGTTCGAGTACAACCTCGAAGAAGGCGAAACCCTCGTAACAGACGGACTGGGACGTATAGACCGCTATTTCTGGGGCCCGCTATACGACGTTTACAAGCATGTCGATGCACTTGGGAACTGCTGGCAAGCAGAGATCGTCGCCGGCCAGTTGGTCAAACGAACTGATCCACAGGGCGGCGAGTGGGAATACAGCTATGACGATATCGGGCGTCTGATCGAGACACGTGACCCGCTTGGGCGAAGCGAACGCATAAGCTATCTGCGCCACTGGGCCTTGCCCGTTCAGGTCACAGACGGAGCAGGACGTACCCGGCGCTACGGCTACGATGCTCATGGCAATTTACTGTGGGAACAGGACCCACTGGGCCGGAGCACACAGTATCAATACAACCCGGAAGGTCGTGTTACCCGCGTCACCGATGCCCTCGAAAAGACCAAGCACCTGGGTTGGAACACCCGTGGCCAGTTGCTCAGCTATCGCGACTGCAGCAACAACCAGACGCTGTACCACTACGACTTGCATGGCCGCCTGAGCGAAAGCATCAATGCCCGCGGAGAGCAGACCCACTTCCGCTATGACGCTCGCGGCTATCTCATAGAAAGCGAACGACCCGATGGTCGTATCGACCGCTACGAAGTTGATACCGCCGGCCAGCTGACGCGCTACATCGATCCCGCGCAAAAGATCTTGCAGTTTCGCTATGACCGCAGCGGCCGCCTGGTAAAACGCACCGATGCCATGGGGTACAGCGTGAAGTTTCGCTACGACGCCTATGGTCGCCTGCTGCAACTCACCAACGAGAATGAAGAGTCCTACACGTTTGGCTGGGACAAACTTGACCGCCTGGTGGCACAACAAGATCTGGATGGAAGTGGCCGGATATACGAGTACGACACACTCGACGGTGTCACCAGCCTAACCCATGTCCCCTCTTCATACGAACAGCCACCCCTCTCCGACAACGCCCCGCCGACACGGGCCACTTCGATTCGCCATGATTTCCAACGTGATGCCGTTGGCCGCCTGCTGAGCAAACGCACCGAGGATGGCATCACCGACTACAGCTATGACCCCGCCGACAACCTGTTGTCCATCACGTTCACGGACAACCAGGGTGAGCAACAGCAGCTTGATTACACCTATGACGCGAACGGGCAGTTGCTCAGCGAAACCAACAGTGCCGGGCTGCTGCAATACCGCTATGACGAACTGGGCAATCTGCAGACGTTGACACTGCCTGACCAGCGACAACTGAACTACCTGCACTACGGCAGTGGGCACCTTCATCAGATCAACCTGAACGGCCGGGTCATCAGTGACTTCGAGCGCGATGCGGTGCACGACGAAGTGCTACGTACTCAGGGAAGTCTCATCACTCGCACCCGCTATGACCAGAGCGGCCGTCTGGGTAGCAAGACCATCCACTATCGCGATGCCCCGGTTGAAATGCTGCCTTTACTTGAGAAGAGCTACCGCTACGATGCTAGTGACAACCTGATTGCTGAGATTCTGACCCAAACCCAGCGTCGTGGTGTTGCCGACGTTGCAACTGAAGACGCCGCACACCTTGAACAGATCATCGGCCATTTTCATCGCTCCCCACACACCGGCAAGAGTTACACCGGTAGCAACCGGTATGGCTACGATCCGAACGAGCAGTTGCAGAGTACTCAGCAGTCTCGCCCCAACTGGCAAGCGACACAGGTTGAGGATTTCAAATATGACAAGGCCGGCAACCTGTTCGACGGGCCGAAGCTCAACGGCCTGATCAAACACAACCGTGTACTGGTCTATCAGGACAAACGCTATCGCTATGATCGATTTGGGCGATTGTGCGAGAAAAGGATTGGGAGTAACTGGGTACAGTACTTCGAGTACGACGCTGAACAACGTCTGATTTGCGTAGACCAGTATCGCAGCGGTGAGCGCGAACGTGTTGTGTTTCGTTACGATCCACTGGGAAGACGAATCAGCAAGGAGGTTTACCAAGACGAACACTCTGAACCACGTCAACAGGTAGTGTTCTACTGGCAAGGGTTCCGCCTGCTGCAGGAGATACAAAGTGGTATGTACAGTCTTTTCATCTATGCCAACACGAACGGCTATGAGCCATTGGCGCGAATAGATGGAAGTCCTAGCCAAGAGGATATCCACTATTTTCACACCAACTTGGCAGGACTTCCTGAACAACTAACTGATAGCAATGGGGATATCACGTGGCGAAGTGACTATCATGGCTGGGGCAAGACACATGGCGAGTGGCACCGCTTAGCAGAAAGACGACAACAAAATCTTCGACATCAAGGCCAGTACGCAGATATTGAAATATCTTTTTATTACAATATTTTCAGACTCTACGACCCAGATCTTGGTCGCTTCACACAGCCGGATCCTATCGGGCTCATGGGTAACACCAATCTTTATCCATACCCACCGAATCCGACTACCTATACCGACCCACTTGGTCTGGACTGGAACTACGTCCTAGTCGACAGTAGTGGCCCATATTACCATGGGCGCGCATCTGATAAAGAAACCCTAAAGACCGTAGCGCGGCGCCATAGTAAGAACAAAGGTATCGATGGATACCGCTTCCAAGCTGGAGATACAATTCACCAGGTCACACCAGTCGGCACGAGAAGAGACATTGTCCGGGGGATAGAAGATATTGGTAGTCGCGAGAATGGCGTACTTGGCCGTGGAACAGGTAGAGTTAGAGGAAACGTGGATCCTGGCATCTCAGACAAAAACCGTAACCGTTCAGCATATCTTGCTCAAGCAGGGGCGTATTTAGAAAGCAAAGGGGTCACATCACCAACCAAACTTCCCTCTCTTAACAACATGGCTCACCCACACACCCCACCCACTCAGAAAATCCCAAGTATTTGCAAATAGCAGAGCACTCCATCATGAAAATCCCAGCCAGAACCAAAAAAGCGTTAAAGAATTACTCTATAGGTATAGACAGCCATGACGAAGATATCAGCATCTTGATTGAATCAGAGCTATACATCCCCCCAAAAACAATGTCTCACGACGAGTGCCTGAGGTGGCTTGACCATTCACTCAAATCAACATCCAAAAAACTTGTTACAGATCACTTCCTCTACGGGGTTCAAAACTTCAAACCTGAATACAGAGCCGCTTTTTCGGCCTTTTCAGTTGCATCAAAGTTACCACGCCACACTTACCAAGGACTCGACGTTTACTGCAAAACTTGCGGAGCCTTCGAGACTCAAACCATAGACCTGACACTTATCAACTGCTCCAGATACCTCTACGGCTCATTAAGAAGCATGACTCCTGCAGATCTAGCTCTCTATTTACAACTAGACACTAATCTACCAGCACCAAAAAAATTCACAAACGAGAGATTCATAGTTCTTTTAAGCGAACTAGCCATCTCTCCAATAAACGAGACTCCCACATCGCTACTTAAAAGACTAAGCAACAATAAGCACTTAAATTTTCCAAAAGAAGAAATCAGAGGCCTACTAGAAACTCTCGGATTTACCGGAATCTTGCAATCCCCTTTGCACCCAGGCTATATCTATGAATACACACCTCCCTTTTCAAAATCCGCAAAAACATCAAAATCTGATTGGCGATACCCCATTGACTTCTGGACAGGCACAAACGGAATTAATGACTCAGCTATAAAATTTTGGTTTTCCGAACAGCAAGATATCATGGACAAAATATAAAAACTCACAGCAATTGGAGTGAGCGAACAATAGAAACCAATATAGATGTATATCTATTGCTGCCGCTCCTGCCCTAGGGACTCTCCGATCAAGTCAGCACAACCAGAGCCATGGAACGCGGTGAAGGCATGGATATGATGAATGTCGAGCTGACCATTCACTAAGCGAAAAGGGCGATCAACAGACATCCAGCAGTATGTCTGTTGCCACCAAATAAAACCACTTGCCCACAGGAGAAAAACATGGAACTCCCTTTCGCAAAATTCCAAGCCCAATACACCAACATGCAAAGTGGTGCCATTAATAAAAATCCACTTTACGCAAAGGTTAAGACAAATGGGCAAGAAAAAGCTATTTACCCATAATGACATCATGCTCAACGACTCACTGCCAGGATTGAGCATTAACTCATTAAAACAGATATTCCCTAACAATTTCCCTGAAAGAGACAGCCTAATATCATTTTACTCCACCTATAATGGAGGATACCTTGATGGCGGCGCCTATATCTACAGAGAAGACATTTACACCTTAAAGCCAGACGACTACAACCTCCTAGAAATCGAAGCGTTCAACTTTATACCCGCGCACCCAAACCAGACACACTCAAGATTAATGTCGACAACAGAAAAACTAGACTTAAGAATAATTCATCACAAAGCTAACTCCTGCTTTCTTTCAAAAAACATCCCTTTCGCGGGTGACGCTGGCGACAACGACTTCTGGATTGACACAGCAACCGGAGTTATTAGATACACGAGATCAGAGCACCTATCCGATCCCTCGAGCGCAATACTTATCGCTCCCAATTTTCGCGCTTTCCTCGACGCCATAAGAGGATCGAGAAAACCATAATTATGTAAATATCACCATCTGCGTGGCGTTATAAACATTGACGGCGATTGCAGATAGATCTGCAACCACCGTCAAATCAATACTACTTTATGGTCAACCAAAGCAGGCGAACAACAGACATCTCAGCAGTATCTGTTGCCGCCGCTTCCGACCTAGGCGAGGAAGCACCTGAAGACCTGACGCTCAACATGCTGCGCTTTCGTGCTCGAGACACCACGTTGGTAATGGCGCGCAGCCCCGTCGGCAACGACAAGACTCTAGACCAAGCCATCGATGACCAACTGCGGATGCTGCGAAAAAAGT
This sequence comes from Pseudomonas pudica, assembly GCF_015680405.1. Lineage (GTDB taxonomy): Bacteria > Pseudomonadota > Gammaproteobacteria > Pseudomonadales > Pseudomonadaceae > Aquipseudomonas > Aquipseudomonas pudica. Next base: position 51,399 of record NZ_JADLJS010000024.1, on the reverse strand, counting down.
CCGGGGCAATGACCATCACACCCACGAAGATCGCACGTTTGGGGGAGGTGAGCACTCCGTCGAAGCTCGAGAAATGGCCATTGAATTCAAGGTGGGGGACAAGCCCAACTTCCAGCTCCAGGCCGCCTGCATGATTCTAGGTCAGCACCGGCTGCTGGTGATCAACTACAGCAAGTCAACATGCCACTCAACATCAATTAAGCCAGCAAGAACAAAAAAATAGGAGCTTGCCCATGAAAGAACTAAAAACCTGGAAGTGGGAAGATAAAGAGAGAACAATGCTGAGAAAAATCTCTGTTGGAGATATATTTTGCCTCACCAAAGACAACAGCAACTATCATTTCGGTAAAATCTTGTCAAAAATGATTGTAGGCCACGCAGTCGAAATATTAAATATCACTAAAGACAGCCCATCAATCACCCAGCAAGAACTTGAACAATCAGCCTTAGCAGGCCGACCGCTACTGCTAGATAGTTACGCTTTATTCGACAAGAAAATTGACAAAGGTGGCGACTGGAGAATAATTGGCCATCAAGAGATATCATCACCAGAATCCTATCGAAACTACTACTTCCTGTACGGAACACACAACAACTGGAAAAAAGTCAACATCCTCAATGAGGAAGTTGAAATATCAAATACAGAGGCCCTAACGCTCCCCTTGCTTAAAGCTCTTAGCAATCACAGATTCTGGGAAACAATAAACGAAGAACTAAAGCTAAACTGGTAAAACCATAATTTCACCAGCATAAGTGTACGCAACCGGACTTGTCGACCAATGAGCTGTCCATGCAGTTCATGCACGAAGAACACCATGGACCTCATCGTCACATCGGCGGAGCACACGAGGCTACCTTGGTCGGCCCGAAGGGAGAAGAGATCTATTGCGATGAGTGGGGCCGAGTAAAGGTCAGCTTTCCCTGGTACCGTGAAAGCCAGAACAACGAGTCAGCTCCTGCCGGGTGCGGATATCCCAAGGCTAGGCCGGTAGCTGCTGGGGCTTGATGAGGAGCTCGGAGACCACACCCCACACCTCGTCCGAGTATTCGTAACGCTTTGCCATCACAGAATGCCTTTCCGTCGATGCCGGGGGACTCTGCAAAGTTTCAGCGTTCGAGGGGCGGTGATTGGGTTTCTTGGGATTTCGTACAAAGCCTGGAAAGGCCCGAATGCCATGGATCCTGATGGATCTGACTGAAACGAAAAAAGACGCCGAAGCGTCTTTTTTCAATGATTTACAGATTTCCATGGAACCCTGTAAATCTATATTTGGAGCGGGAAACGAGACTCGAACTCGCGACCCCGACCTTGGCAAGGTCGTGCTCTACCAACTGAGCTATTCCCGCGTCGTGATGGGTGCCATTCTAGCGATTTCTAAAACAGCGTCAACCCCTTGATTCAAAAAAACTTTTATTTCTGCTCAGAGCCTTCGCGCAGGTGCGGCCAGGCGGCCAGCAGGTAGTGCACCATCGACCACAGGGTCAGCCCCGCCGCCACCAGCAGCAGCGCGTAGCCGAGGATTACCCAGAAGGTCACCGCCGGCGGGTTGGCCAGCAGGATCACCAGCGCCAGCATCTGCGCCGCGGTTTTCCACTTGCCAAGGTTGGACACCGCTACATGCGCCCGGGCGCCCAGCTCGGCCATCCACTCGCGCAGCGCCGACACCACGATCTCGCGGCCGATGATCACCGCGGCCGGCAGGGTCAGCCAGAAGTTGGCATGGGTCTGCACCAGCAGCACCAGGGCCACCGCCACCATCAGCTTGTCGGCCACAGGGTCGAGGAAGGCACCGAACGGCGTGCTCTGCTGCAGGCGACGCGCCAGGTAGCCGTCCAGCCAGTCGGTGGCGGCGGCAACGGCGAACACACTGCTGGCGGCCATGTAGCTCCAGTGGTACGGCATATAGAACAGCAGTATGAAGATCGGGATGAGCAGGACGCGTAGAACGGTGAGCAGGTTTGGAATATTCATCGGTACGACTGGCCGCAAGTTGAGCCCGCATTCTACTCGCTATGCAGGCTGGCATAAATCGACTCGGCAAGCTTTTTACTGATGCCGGGTGCTTTGGCGATTTCATCGACACTGGCGCGGTTGAGCTCCTGCAGGCCGCCGAAATGTTTCAGCAGGTCGCGCCGGCGCTTGGGCCCTACCCCGGCCACATCCTCCAGGCTGGACACCCGGCGGGCCTTGCCACGGCGGGCGCGGTGGCCGGTGATGGCGAAACGGTGGGCCTCGTCGCGGATCTGCTGGATCAGGTGCAAGGCCGGTGAGTCGCCCTTGAGGGTGAACTCGTGGTGCACGTCGTTCAGGTACAGGGTTTCGAAACCGGCCTTGCGCGTCACGCCCTTGGCCACGCCAAGCAGGGTCAGGTCGCTGAAGCCCAGCTCCTGCATCACGTCACGGGCCATGTTCAGCTGGCCTTTGCCGCCGTCCACCAGCAACACGTCTGGCAGCTTGCCCTCGCCATCCTTGATGCGCCCGTAACGGCGGGTCAGGGCCTGGTGCATGGCGGCGTAGTCGTCACCAGCGGTGACGCCTTCGATGTTGAAGCGGCGGTAGTCGGACTTGAGCGGGCCTTCGGGGCCGAACACCACGCAGCTGGCCACGGTGGCTTCGCCGCTGGAATGGCTGATGTCGTAACACTCCAGGCGCTGCGGCACCTCGTCCAGGCCCAGCACCTCGGCCAAGGCCTCGAAACGTGCGGCCATGTGCTGGCGGTTGGCCAGGCGGGCATTGAGCGCCTGCTCGGCGTTGGTCACCGCCAGCTGCTGCCAGCGGGCGCGGGTACCGCGTACCCGGTGGCTGATGGTCAGCTCACGGCCGCGCAGGGTCTGCAGGGCTTCGCTGATGGCTGCGAAGTCTTCGTGCACCACGTTGACGATCAGTTCGCCCGGCAATTCGCGCTCGGCATTGCCCAGGTAGTACTGGGAGAGGAACGCGGCCATCACTTCGGCTACCTCCTCTTCGATGCCCACCTGCGGAAAGAAATTCTTGCTGCCCAGCACCCGCCCGCCACGCACACTGATCAGGTGCACGCAGGCGCCACCGGGGTTGACGAAGGCGGCGATAACGTCGACGTCGCCGCTGCCGCCTTCGATGTACTGCTGGTCCTGGACGCGGCGCAGCAAGGCGATCTGGTCACGCAACTCGGCGGCCTTCTCGAAATTGAGGGCCATGGCGGCCTTCTCCATCTCGGCATTGAGCTCATTGCCCAGTTGCTGGCTACGCCCTTCGAGGAACATCACCGAGTGGCGCACGTCCTCGGCATATTCCTCGGCGGTCACCAGGCCCGTGCAGGGCCCTTTGCAGCGCTTGATCTGGTATTGCAGGCATGGCCGGGTGCGGTTGGCGTAGTAGCTGTCTTCACACTGGCGCACCGAAAAGGCCTTTTGCAGCAGGCTGAGGCTTTCACGAATGGCCCCGGCGCTGGGGTACGGGCCAAAGTAGCGGCCCTTGGCCTTCTTCGCCCCACGGTGAATACCCAGCCGCGGGAACTCGCCGTCGGAAAGGAACACGTAGGGGTAGGATTTGTCGTCGCGCAGCAGGATGTTGTACGGCGGCCGCCATTCCTTGATCAGGTTCTGCTCCAGCAGCAGCGCCTCGGTTTCATTGGCGGTGATGGTGGTTTCGACCTGGGCGATGCGCGCCACCAGCGCGGCGGTCTTGGGAGCCAGGCCGGTCTTGCGAAAATAGCTGGCCAGGCGTTTCTTCAGGTTCTTGGCCTTGCCCACGTAAAGCAACCGGGCTTCGCCATCGAACATCCGGTAGACGCCCGGGCGACCACTGCAGGTCGCCAGGAATGCGCTGGCATCGAAAACTTGAGACATGAGGTTTACAGGCTTGCGTCGACCATACCGTGGCGAACGGCCAGCAAGGTCAGTTCGACGTCGCTGGTGACCGAGAGTTTTTCAAAGATCCGATAACGGTAAGTATTGACGGTCTTGGGCGAGAGGCACAACTTGTCGGAAATGATCTGCACTTTCTGGCAGCCGACGATCATCAGGGCAATCTGGATTTCCCGCTCCGACAAGGCATCGAACGGCGAGCCCTGTGGCTGGAATGGCTTCAGCGCCATCTGCTGGGCAATCTGCGGGCTGATGTAGCGCTGGCCGGCGAAGGCCAGGCGGATAGCCTGGACCATTTCGTCAAGGCCGGCGCCCTTGGTAAGGTAGCCAGCAGCGCCGGCCTGCAGCAGGCGCGTGGGGAACGGGTCTTCCTCGCACACGGTCACGGCAACCACCTTGATGTCCGGGTGGCTGCGCAGCAGCTTGCGGGTGGCCTCCAGGCCGCCGATGCCGGGCATTTTCACATCCATCAGCACCACATCCGGCTTCAGTTCACGGGCCAGCCTGAGTGCCGACTCGCCCGAATCGCCCTCACCCACCACCTGCAGGCCATCGATGTCGGCCAGCATGCGTGTAATACCGGTTCGTACCAGATCGTGATCGTCGACCACTAAGACCCTAATCAAGCACACACCTCGTCAGCAGGGCGATTGGATCCTGCCACCTTAACAAAATTTTTCACGGCGGACCTAACGCATTCCTTCCGTAAGAAACGCCTGACGTTAAACCGTAAGCGGCCTCACTGTCTGCCTGGATTTGTCGTTGTTGGTCAACCGCCGCAACAAATGCCAGAGTGCAGCCTGATCGTCGCACGACAACTGCCGGAAAGCCCCCAGCAAACAGGACTCATCGGCGCTCAGCCCCTCGAGCGGTACCGGGGTGCGGATACCGCTGAGCACATATAGCGCATCTACACCTCGGGTTGCCAATGCCGCCAGGTAATCAACCCGTGGCGTGCGTTCACCACTCTCGTATTTGCCCTGGGCATTGGGTTCGACCCCGCCGATATCGCCAAACACGCGTTGGGTCATCCCCAGACGTTCTCGCTCTTCCCTCAGCCGCGGACCGATTCCATTCATGGGGGTCTCCTTATCCCTGATCACAGTCATGTACGGCCTACCTACCTGCAGGCGGCCGTGAACGCCTGGGCACTATGCCGATGCTCACCAGTCGCGACAAGCCATCATTGAGCTATTAGTCGATCATGCGCTGCATGCGCACAAAGCATTCGTCCTCACCCATTTCGACGAAACCATGGCGCTGGTAGAGCACACGCGCCGGGTTGCTGCGAAACACCATCAGCCGCAGCAGCGGCAGGTGCCGCTGGCGGGCCCACAATGCCAGCTGCTCCAGCACCCAGCTGCCGACCCCACATCGACGGTGCTCGGGTAGCAGGTGCAACTCGCGGATGAACAGCGCCTGGCGGTCCTGGCTGAGGCTGCAGAAACCGAACACGGCGTCGCCTTCAGTCACCAGCCACTGCTCGCGCCAGCCCCAGGCTTCGTCGAAGGCTTCCTCTAGCCAAAGCAGGTCGTATTCGCGGTAGTACGGCAGCATGGCGCGGCGCGTGAGGTCACGGGCGAAGGTGCGGTGGGTGTCGTTGGCGGGGGTCAGTTTCAGGGACATCACATTTCGGACTCTTCGGTTTGCCAGGCCCGGCCCTATCGCCGGCAAGCCAGCTCCCACAGGTACAGCGATAGCCTTGAAGGCAGCGCCGTACCTGTGGAGCAACTGTCTTGTATTGCCTGTTTTGACCCTATCGCCGGCAAGCCAGCTCCCACAGGTACAGCGATAGTCTTGAAGGCAGCGCCGTACCTGTGGAGCAACTGTCTTGTGTTGCCTGTTTTGGCCCTATCGCCGGCAAGCCAGCTCCCAGAGTTACAACGATAGTCTTGAAGGCAGCGCCGTACCTGTGGGAGCTGGCTTGCCGGCGATAGGGCCAGCACAACGAATACCAATCATTGGGCGTAGCACACGGGCGAACTGCCGGGCCCACGCCGGTCCAGTTCATCCTCCAGCCATTCAGCCAACACCCGGGCATTGTTGTACTCGGTATCCTTGCCCGCATAAAGCAATGTCAGCGTGCCCTTTCCGGCCTGGTCCAGCAGCGGGTACCAATACTCGGGGTGGGCCGCCAGCTCTTGCTGGTAAAGCTGAGTGAAGCCGGCGAAATCCACTTCACCCTGGTGAAACGCCTTGCGCAACTCATCCGAGGGTGCAACTTCGCGCAACCACTGCCCGTGCAGGTCTTCCTTGCGCTTGTTGCGCGGCCACAGGCGATCGACCAGTACGCGCAGGCCGTCGTCCTGCTCAACCGCATCGTAGACACGCTTGCAGCGAATCATGGGTCTCTCCTGCCATTACCGTCCGTCTTGAGCCTAGATAAATCATTGATCGAGGTCACGGCCGGGTTACGAATTGTTTCTATGCTCAAGGCCTTCGGCACCCTTGCCCCACCCCGACCGGAGCCACCATGGCAACCCCCTCACTGGCCAGCTTGCCGCAACTGGCCCAACGCGATGCCCGCCCGCAACTTGCCCACAAGCCCGGGCGAGCCACCCTGGTGTTGTTCTTCGGCCTGCTGCTGGCCGGTATCGCCTACACCGCCTGGAGCCTGAAGCAGGATGTGACGGCCAGCGGCACGGTAATCACCACGGTCACGCCATTCCTGCTGCTGGGCCTGGCGTTGCTGATTGCCCTGGGCTTCGAGTTCGTCAATGGCTTCCACGACACCGCCAACGCGGTGGCCACCGTCATCTACACCCACTCGTTGCCGGCCCCCGTCGCCGTGGTCTGGTCCGGGCTGTGCAATTTCCTCGGCGTGCTGCTTTCCAGTGGCGCGGTGGCGTTCGGCATCATCGCCCTGCTGCCGGTGGAGCTGATTCTGCAGGTCGGCTCCTCGGCCGGTTTCGCCATGGTCTTCGCCCTGCTGCTGGCAGCGATCATCTGGAACCTCGGCACCTGGTGGCTGGGCCTGCCGGCATCATCCTCGCACACCCTGATCGGTTCGATCATCGGTGTGGGCGTGGCCAATGCCCTGATGCACGGGCGCGACGGTACCAGCGGCGTGGACTGGGCCCAGGCCAGCAAGGTCGGTTACGCCCTGCTGTTCTCGCCACTGATCGGCTTTGCCTGTGCCGCCCTGTTGCTGCTGGCCCTGCGCGCGCTGGTCAAGCGCAAGGCGCTGTACCAGGCGCCGGAAGGCCAGACACCACCACCGTGGTGGATTCGCGGTGTACTGATCCTGACCTGCACCGGGGTGTCCTTCGCCCACGGCTCCAACGACGGCCAGAAAGGCATGGGCCTGATCATGCTGATTCTGGTTGGCACCCTGCCGATGGCTTATGCATTGAACAAGACCATGCCCAATGAACAGGCCTTGCAGTTTTCCGCAGTCGCCGAGGTTACCCGCCAGGCACTGGTGCGCGACGCCCCGCAAGCAGCACCGGCCGACCCACGTCAGGTGCTGACTACGTTCATTGCCGAGCCCAAGGCCAACCCCCAACTGATACCGGCGCTGGCGGCACTGACCGGCATGATCGGCGAAGAGGTCAAAGGTTATGGCTCGCTCAAGCGGGTACCGGCAGAAGCCATGGCCAACGTGCGCAACGACATGTACCTGACCAGCGAAGCCATCCGCCTGATCGAGAAGAACCAGCTGGTGATGTTCGATGCAGACACGCGCAGTCAGGTGCTGCTATTCAAGACCCAGCTGGACGATGCCACCCGCTACATCCCGCTGTGGGTGAAAGTGGCCGTGGCCATCGCACTGGGGCTGGGCACCATGGTCGGCTGGCGGCGCATCGTGGTGACGGTAGGCGAGAAGATCGGCAAGACCCACCTCAGCTATGCCCAAGGGGCTTCGGCCGAAGTGGTGGCAATGTGCACCATTGGTGCGGCGGACATGTTCGGGCTGCCGGTGTCGACAACCCACGTGCTGAGTTCCGGGGTGGCCGGGACCATGGTGGCCAACGGGTCGGGGATACAGAAGCATACGCTGGTCAACCTGTTGATGGCCTGGGTGCTGACCCTGCCGGCAGCGATGCTGTTGGCCGGCAGCCTGTACTGGCTGCTGCACCACATCTTCTGAGCCTGAATACAGTTTCGCCTTCACTGGCCCTATCGCCGGCAAGCCAGCTCCCACAGGAACACCACAGACCTCAAGCCCTGTGCATTACCTGTGGGAGCCGGCTTGCCGGCGATAGGGCCCTTACAGCCAACCTCAACCTGGAATTTTCAGCCCGCGTTGCACGGCCGGCCGCTCGAGGAACGCCGCCAGCACCCGCTGCACTTCCTTGAACTGATCGAAGCCGACCAGGTCTCGGGCGTTGTAACGCTCAACCAGGTTACGCACCCACGGGAAGATCGCGATATCGGCAATGCTGTACTCGTCGACCATCCATTCCCGGCCGTTCAGATGCCGGTCCAGAACACCGAGCAGGCGCTTGGACTCGTTGACATAACGGTCCCGCGGGCGCTTGTCCTCGTATTCCTTGCCAGCGAAGAAATGGAAGAACCCGACCTGGCCGAACATCGGCCCGATGCCACCCATCTGGAACATCAGCCACTGCAAGGTCTGGTAACGCTGTGCCGGGTCCTGGCTGAGCAACTGGCCGCTCTTCTCCGCCAGGTACTGCAGGATCGCCCCCGACTCGAACAGCGGCAGCGGCTGGCCGCCCGGGCCATTGGGGTCGAGGATGGCGGGGATCTTGTTGTTGGCGCTGAGCGAGATGAACTCGGGGCTCAGCTGGTCATCGTTGTCGAAGCTGACCTTGTGCGGCTCATAGGCCAGGCCAATCTCTTCGAGCATGATCGACACCTTGACGCCGTTGGGCGTCGGCAGCGAGTAAAGCTGCAGGCGCTCGGGGTGTCTGGCGGGCCATTTGCGGGTAATGGGGAAAGCACTGAGATCGGTCATGATCAACCTTGCCTGGGGAATGAAGCTCTCACTCTAGAGACATCCCCGGCCGCTGACCATCACCGACCACTCATCAGCACTGGCACCTCACGCCTGGCCGTGGGCCTTGAGCTTGAGCTTTTCGGTATCGACGCGAACGAATACCGAGTCGGCAGTCACTGTCAGCACATCATCGGCCCAGACTTCGCAGATCACCCGGGTCTTGCGCCCGACTTCACCTTCCACACGCGCCTTGAGCAGCAGTTCGACGCCCATGGGCGTGGGCTTGAGGTAGTTCAGGCCAAGGCTGCCAGTGACGCAGTCGATGCGCGGCAGGCTGCCCGCTTCGCGACCTTCGTTGCGGTAGTGGTAAGCCATTGCCGTCCAGTTGGAGTGGCAGTCGACCAGCATCGCCAGCAACCCGCCGTAGACCAGCCCGGGCCAGCCGATGAAGGTACTGTCGGGCGCGTGCCGGCACACCAGGTGGATGCCGTCGGCGTCCCAGTGGCTTTGCAGGTGCAGGCCGCTGGGGTGGGAGCAACCGCAGCCGTAGCAAGTGCCGTCGGGTGCGGCGAGGGCCTGGAGGGAAAGGGAATGGTCGTTCATACGCTTCCTGTGCTTATTGATATGGGGGGCGCGCAACGCCCCCACATTAAAGCAGAAACATCAGGCCGCCTGGGCAACCACCCTGGCGCGCCGCTGGGTCAGCGAAACCAGCAGGATGAACGCGGTCACCCCGGCAGTCATCAGCGTCTCGTAGCGGTAGGCATCGCTGAACAGCATGTAGCCCAGCACCATGACGATTGTGCCGATCACCAGCCAGGTCAGCCACGGGAACAGCCACATCTTCAGCTCCAGCGGCCGCCCTTCACGCTCGGCACGGGCCCGCATGCGCAGCTGCGACACGGCAATCACCAGGTACACCAGCAAGGCGATGGCGCCGGTGGTGGACAGCAGGAAGCCGAATACCTTGCCCGGGAACACATAGTTGACAAAGCATCCGGCAAAGCCGGCCAGGGTCGAGAAGATGACCGCCACGGTCGGTACGCCAGAGCCGGAGATACGCTTGGTAACGCTCAGTGCCTGGCCGCGGGCACCCAGCGAATAGAGCATGCGCGACGCGGTGTACAGGCCCGAGTTCATGCAGCTGGTCACGGCCACCAGCACCACGATATCCACCAGCAGCTTGGCACCCGGCACGTTCAGCACTTCCAGCACGCGCTGGAACGACCCCACCGCTTTCAAGCCCGGGTCGTTCCACGCCACCAGCGACACCACCAGGAAGATCGACGCCAGGTAGAAGATGGCGATGCGGTACACCACCAGGTTGGTGGCGCGGCGGATCTTGTCTTTCGGGTTGGCGGTTTCGTCAGCCGCAATGGTGACGATTTCGGCGCCGAAGAACGAGAAGATGGTGATCAGCACGCCACCGAGCACAGTGCCGAAACCGTTGGGCATGAAGCCGCCGTTGTCCCACAACCGGCTGACCCCCGACACCTCGGCCAGCGGCCAGACGCCGAACACCGCCAGGCTGCAGACCACGATGAAGGCGATGATCGCCACCACCTTGACCAGTGCGAACCAGTACTCGAAGGCACCGAAGCTCTTCACGCTGATCAGGTTGGTACCCGACAGCACCAGCATGATCAGGAAGGCGAACAGCCACGACGGCACGCCAGGGAAGTAGGCATGCAGGATGTCGGCACCGGCAATGGCCTCGACCGGAATGATCAGTACCCAGAACCACCAGTACAGCCAGCCGATGGTAAAGCCCGCCCAAGGGCCGATGGCTTCGGAGGCATAGGTGGAAAACGAGCCACTGTTGGGGTTGGCGATGGCCATTTCGCCCAGCATGCGCATCACCAGCAGGACCAGCAGCCCGGTCATGGCGTAGGAGATGAGGATGGCCGGGCCGGCGGTGGCGATGGCGTTGGAGGAACCGATGAACAGGCCGGCGCCGATGATGCCGGCGATGGAGATCATGGATACCTGACGGGACGTCAGGCCGTGCTGCAGGGAGCGCTGTTTGTTGTTGTGTAGCGAAGCCATGAAGAACCCTCGAATGGGTCGGCCGCAGCAAGGCGGCTGAAGACTGGAGCAGAATTCTTATAAATTTCTGATGTTCGTTGTTGTTGTTTTGCAGATGCCGGAAGCGGGTACTGACCTCCTCTTCGCACGACCGGTTGTAATCGTTGATCCAGGTCAGTATTAATCTATAGGGCGGGGTCAACAAACGACCTTTTCGAAACACATGATTCCGTTATGGAATGAACTCCTTCCTTTTTTGCTCGGTATTTGCCCGTCATGTCCAAACGCCTGATGCCTTCGACCACCGCCCTTCAGTGCTTCGAAGCGGCCGCCCGCCACCTGAGTTTCACCCGCGCGGCCCAGGAACTGCACCTGACCCAGAGCGCCGTCAGCAAGCAGGTAGCGCAGCTCGAAGACATGCTGTCGCACTCGCTGTTCCAGCGCATTCGCCGGCGCCTGCACCTGACCCCGGCAGGCGCGCTGTACCTCACCGAAGTGAACAAGATCCTCACCCAGATCGACATTTCCAGCCGCTACATCCTCAGCTACGGCGACGAGACCGAAGTGCTGCGCATCGCCACACAGCCCACCTTCGGCGCACGCTGGCTGGTACCCCGGCTGAAGGGTTTTGGCGACCGCTACCCGCGCATTCACCTGGATATCCGCAACGAGCTGGAGCCGTTCGATCTGGTGCAGGCCAAGGCCGACATTGCGTTTTTCTTCGGCCAGGGCACCTGGCCCGGGGCAACCTGCATCGAGTTGTTCAGCGAGGAAGTGGTGCCGGTGTGCAGCCCGCAACTGCTGGCCAATTACCGTTTCGACAGTGCCCAGGCGCTGACCGAACACCGCCTGTTGCAGTGCGTGTCGCGCCCGGAGGCCTGGCACGAATGGTTCCTGGGGCTGGGGCTGCACAGCCAGAACAGCTACCACGGGCCCCGCTTCGACACGTTCTACCTGTGCATCCGCGCGGCCATTGCCGGCTGCGGCATCGCCCTGATTCCGCGCTACCTTGTGGCCGAAGAGCTGAGCGAGGGCAAGCTGGTGGTGGCCTGGGACCACCCGGTGGCGAGCAATGGCCGGCACTTCATCGCCCATGCCGAGCATGCGGCCGAAGTGCCCAAGGTCAGGGCCTTCGTGCAGTGGATTCGGGAGCGGGTGGCCGAGGGGGATTGATGCTGCCTGCATCGGCCTCTTCGCGGGCTTGCCCGCTCCCACAGGATCGCTGCAGGTTTGAACACTGTGCAGTACCTGTGGGAGCGGGCAAGCCCGCGAAGAGGCCGGCACAGGTAACAAAAAAATGGCGAGATCACGAATCCATGGAATGATCGCAATCGAATAATTCGTTTGCGGAATAACCTGCCAACACGCTTGGATAATAAGAAATTCGAACAAAGGTCCGCGTGCCCATGAACCAGGAAAGTATCAGCCAGTCCATTGCCATCGTTCATCCGATCACACTTTCCCATGGCCGCAATGCCGAAGTCTGGGACACCGACGGCAAACGTTACATCGACTTCGTCGGCGGTATCGGTGTACTCAACCTGGGCCACTGCAACCCGGCCGTGGTCGAGGCGATCCAGACCCAGGCCGCTCGCCTGACCCACTACGCCTTCAACGCAGCCCCCCACGGCCCATACCTGGCGCTGATGGAACAACTGAGCCAATTCGTACCAGTCAGCTACCCATTGGCCGGCATGCTCACCAACAGTGGCGCGGAAGCTGCGGAAAACGCCCTGAAAGTGGCCCGTGGTGCCACCGGAAAACGCGCCATCATTGCCTTCGACGGCGGCTTCCACGGTCGCACCCTGGCCACCCTGAACCTCAACGGCAAGGTCGCCCCGTACAAGCAGCGGGTCGGTGAACTGCCGGGGCCGGTTTATCACCTGCCCTACCCCAGCGCCGACACTGGGGTTACCTGCGAACAGGCCCTCAAGGCCATGGACCGCCTGTTCAGCGTCGAGCTGGCAGTGGAGGACGTGGCGGCGTTCATCTTCGAGCCGGTGCAGGGCGAAGGCGGCTTCCTCGCCCTTGACCCAGCTTTCGCCCAGGCCCTGCGCCGCTTCTGCGACGAGCGCGGCATCCTGATCATCATCGACGAGATCCAGTCGGGCTTCGGCCGCACCGGCCAGCGCTTCGCCTTCCCGCGCTTAGGGCTCGAGCCCGACCTGCTGCTATTGGCCAAGAGCATTGCCGGCGGCATGCCGCTGGGTGCAGTGGTCGGGCGCAAGGAGTTGATGGCAGCGCTGCCCAAAGGCGGCCTGGGTGGCACCTACTCTGGCAACCCGATCGCCTGCGCAGCGGCCCTGGCCAGCCTGGCGCAGATGACCGACGAGAACGTCGCTACCTGGGGTGAGCGCCAGGAGCAGGCAATCGTGCGCCGCTTCGAGCACTGGAAGGCCTCGGGCCTGAGCCCGTTCATCGGCCGCCTGACCGGCGTCGGCGCCATGCGCGGGATCGAATTCGTCAATGCCGACGGCAGCCCGGCACCGGCGCAACTGGCCAAGGTGATGGAAGCGGCGCGGGCCAAGGGCCTGTTGCTGATGCCGAGCGGCAAGGCGCGGCACATCATCCGCCTGCTGGCACCGCTGACCATCGAGGCCGAAGTGCTCGAGGAGGGCCTGGATATCCTCGAGCAGTGCCTGACCGAGCTGAACTGATACTTACAAACCCAGTTCTGCCGGAGTGAGCATGTCGGACTCGAAGGCAATCCAGCCGCCTTCGAGCTCGGCGTGGCCGTTGACGATCGGGCCGTAGTAGGTCAGGCCGTTCTCCAGGGTCACGCAGATGTGTGTGGCGTTCTTTTCGGGGGCTGCGAGCGTACCGACGAAATGCACCTTCTTCAGCGTTTCGGTCACCGCTTCCAGACCAACGCGCATGTTGGGGTTTTCCGAGGCCTCGGCGTCGCCGCCACGGTCTTCGGCGCTGACGGTGATGGTGGCGATGTACGGGTACTTGGTGCTCAAGCGGGGTTACCTCAGTGGGTGTGTAGGCGTATGGGCGCGTAGAGTACGGCAGGTGGTCTCTATTGTCTCTACTGGCCTCTTCGCGGGTAAACCCGCCCCACAGGGACCGCATGCGCAGTACCTGTGGGAGCGGGTTTACCCGCGAAGAGGCCGGGCCTGCAAAAGGTGATCTGAAGGGCCCGATCTGTTAGGGTGCCCGCCGATGCATGCCACACCACACGAGGATACCGAGTGAGCGCCGAAGAACCCCTGATCGCCGACCTGTTCGAAGTCGACAAACGCCTGTCCCTCAAGCCCGTGGTGGACTTCAACAGCTACCTGCGCAACGCCTTCGGCGAAGGCGCGTGCCGTTGCCATCGCTGCACCGAAGGTGGCGACCAAGGCACCTACAGCCACGCCCACACCTTCACCTTCGACGGCAGCCAATGGCACCGCCGCTTTGCCAGCACCTCCGGCAGCGACGTCGCCCAGGCCCTGAAAAAGGCCTGGCTGTCATACACCAAGGCCGATCTCAACCTGGTCGGCGCACTGGACCTGGCCACCCTCAAGACCTTCACAGAGGCTGCCCTGCACGCGCGCCTGCTGGCCCTGCTGCCTGCCAGCGGCCTGGCCCGCGAAGTGGATGGCCAGTGGCTGCTGCAAGCCCAGGCCGACTGACGGCCCGGCGGTAAAGCAGGATTCTCCCGTTCTGCTACCGTGGGAGAATCCGTTCATCCGCAGGTAGTCCGCCATGGCCCGTACAACGCCCATCGAGCTGTACCGCAATATCGGTATCGTCGCCCACGTGGACGCCGGCAAGACCACGACCACCGAGCGGATCCTGTTCTACACCGGGGTCAATCACAAGATGGGCGAAGTGCACGATGGTGCCGCGACCATGGACTGGATGGCCCAGGAGCAGGAGCGCGGCATCACCATCACTTCGGCGGCGACCACTGCCTTCTGGCAGGGCTCGACCAAGCAGTTCGCCCACAAGTACCGCTTCAACATCATCGACACCCCGGGCCACGTCGACTTCACCATCGAGGTGGAACGCTCGCTGCGCGTGCTCGATGGCGCGGTGGTGGTGTTCAGCGGCGCGGACGGGGTCGAACCTCAGTCCGAGACCGTATGGCGCCAGGCCAACAAGTACCACGTGCCCCGCCTTGCCTACATCAACAAGATGGACCGCCAGGGCGCCGACTTCCTGCGCGTGGTCAGGCAGATCGATCAGCGCCTGGGCCACCACCCGGTACCGATCCAGCTGGCGATCGGCAGCGAAGAGAACTTCATTGGCCAGATCGACCTGGTGAAGATGAAGGCGATCTACTGGAACGATGCCGACCAGGGCACCAGCTACCGCGAGGAAGACATCCCCGCCGAACTGCAGGCACTGGCCGACGAGTGGCGCGCGCACATGGTCGAGGCAGCGGCCGAGGCCGATGACGAACTGCTCACCAAGTTTCTCGAAGGCGAAGCGTTAAGCATCGAAGAGATCAAGGCCGGCCTGCGCAAACGCACCCTGAACAACGAGATCGTGCCGACCATCCTCGGCTCGTCGTTCAAGAACAAGGGCGTGCCGCTGATGCTCGACGCGGTCATCGACTACCTGCCCGCCCCGTCGGAGATCCCGGCCATCAAGGGCACCGACCCGGATGACGAAGAAAAGCACCTGGAGCGACACGCCGATGACAGCGAGCCGTTCTCGGCCCTGGCATTCAAGATCGCCACCGACCCGTTCGTCGGCACCCTGACCTTCGCCCGGGTCTACTCCGGCGTGCTCAGCTCCGGCAACGCGGTGCTCAACTCGGTCAAGGGCAAGAAGGAACGCATCGGTCGCATGGTGCAGATGCACGCCAACCAGCGCGCCGAAATCAAGGACGTGTGCGCCGGCGACATCGCCGCGCTGATCGGCATGAAGGACGTGACCACCGGCGACACCCTGTGCGACATGGACAAGCCGATCATCCTGGAGCGCATGGACTTCCCCGACCCGGTGATTTCCGTGGCGGTGGAGCCAAAGACCAAGGCCGACCAGGAAAAAATGGGCATAGCCCTGGGCAAGCTGGCCCAGGAAGACCCGTCATTCCGCGTGCGCACCGATGAGGAGACCGGCCAGACCATCATCTCGGGCATGGGCGAGTTGCACCTGGACATCATCGTCGACCGCATGCGCCGCGAGTTCAACGTCGAGGCCAACATCGGCAAACCGCAGGTGGCCTACCGCGAGAAAATCCGCAACACCTGCGAGATCGAGGGCCGCTTTGTCCGCCAGTCCGGTGGCCGAGGGCAGTACGGTCACTGCTGGATCCGCTTCGCCCCCGGCGACGAGGGCAAGGAAGGCCTGGAGTTCATCAACGAGATCGTTGGCGGCGTGGTACCACGCGAGTACATCCCGGCGATCCAGAAAGGCATCGAGGAGCAGATGAAGAACGGCGTGCTGGCCGGCTACCCGCTGATCAACCTGAAGGCGGCGGTGTACGACGGCTCGTACCACGATGTCGACTCGAACGAAATGGCCTACAAGATCGCCGCCTCGATGGCCACCAAGCAGCTGTCGCAGAAAGGTGGAGCGGTGTTGCTGGAGCCGGTGATGAAGGTGGAAGTGGTGACCCCGGAGGAGTACCAGGGTGACATCCTTGGCGACCTGAGCCGGCGCCGCGGGATGATTCAGGATGGTGATGAAACGCCGGCCGGCAAGGTGATCCGTGCCGAGGTACCGCTGGGCGAGATGTTCGGCTACGCCACCTCGATGCGCTCCATGACCCAGGGCCGGGCCAGCTTCTCGATGGAGTTCACCCGTTATGCCGAGGCACCGGCGAGCATTGCCGATGCCATCGTCAAGAAGAACCGCGGGGAATAGTTCATTCGCCTGTACCGGCCTCTTCGCGGCTAAAGCCGCTCCCACAGGGAATGCATAACACCTGTGGGAGCGGCTTTAGCCGCGAAGAGGCCGGTACAGGCAACAACCACTCTCAGTGCTGCTCCCCAGCCCGCTTCAGCAGCTTCTTGCATCGCTCGGACAGATGCACCACCCGCAACTGCTTGCCCGCCCTCGCATACCGCTCCCGCAAGGTCTTCAACGCCGCAATCGCCGAATAATCGACAAAGCT
Organism: Pseudomonas pudica; assembly: GCF_015680405.1. Lineage (GTDB taxonomy): Bacteria > Pseudomonadota > Gammaproteobacteria > Pseudomonadales > Pseudomonadaceae > Aquipseudomonas > Aquipseudomonas pudica. The sequence continues at coordinate 34,573 of NZ_JADLJS010000024.1, read as the reverse complement.
CAAATGCTGGCAGTCCAGGGTCACCTTGGCCGGGTCGTTAGCCGGGTCGAACTGGTTCAGGAACACCGTAGTCGAGGCAAAGAACAGTGTGCCGTGCACCTGGTAACGCTTGCCGCCCTCCCCATCCTCACGGCTATCGGCATACAGCTCCCGCGCATGCTGCCAGGCAAAGTTCACCGCCGCGATGACGATGCCGAACAGCACCGCCACCGCCAGGTCGGTGAACACCGTGACCACGGTCACCGCGATGATCGCCAGCACATCGCTGACCGGCACCTTGTGCAGCACCCGCAAAGACGCCCAGGCAAACGTCTGCTGCGCCACAACGAACATCACCCCGACCAGCGCCGCCAGCGGAATGCGCTCGATAAGCGGCGACAGGAACAACACGAACAGCAGGACCATCACCCCGGCCACCACGCCCGACAGCCGGCCGCGGCCATTGGAACTGAGGTTGATTACCGTCTGGCCGATCATCGCGCAGCCCCCCATGCCACCGCACAGGCCGGAAACCATGTTGGCCGCGCCCAGTGCCACGCACTCGCGGTCCGGGTAGCCACGGCTCTCGGTGATTTCATCGGTCAGGTTGAGCGTCAGCAGGGTTTCCAGCAGGCCGACCATGGCCATCAGCACCGCGTAGGGGGCGATGATCTTCAGGGTCTCGAGGTTCCACGGCACGTCTGGCAGGGCCAGCTGTGGCAGGCCACCGGCGATGCGCGCCATGTCGCCCAGGGTGCGGGTAGGCAGATCTAGCAGGTACACCAGCAAACCAACACCAAGGATCGCTACCAGCGCTGGCGGCACCGCACGGGTCAACTTCGGCAGCACATAGACCACCGTCATGGTCAGCGCCACCAGGCCGATCATCAGGTACAGCGGTACACCGCCTAGCCAGTGCCCGCCCTCCTTGAAGTGCTCCAGCTGGGCCATGGCGATGACGATAGCCAGGCCGTTGACGAAGCCGAGCATCACCGGGTATGGCACCAACCGCACCAGCTTGCCCAGGCGCAGCAAGCCGAACAGGATCATCACCACGCCGCCCAGCAAGACCGTGGCCAGCAGGTACTGCGCACCGTGCTGCACCACCAGCGCAACGATCACCACCGCCATCGAGCCGGCGGCACCGGAAATCATCCCCGGCCGACCACCGAACAGCGCCGTCAGGGTGCAGATGATGAAGGCGCCATACAGGCCCATCAGCGGGTTGAGGTGAGCCACCAGGGCAAAGGCGATGCACTCGGGCACCAGGGCGAACGAGGTGGTCAGGCCGGCGAGCACGTCGGCACGGAGTCGGGCGGGTTTCATGGGTATCCTGTGGTGCAGTCCGGATGGACAAATCGAAAACAAGCGGGCGCGATGTTACGGAATTTGTCCGGCAGCGGCCACCGTTCAGCGCACCCGCTCCCGGCTCTGCACTGCAAGGTCCAGGGCGCGCTGCATGTCCAGGCGCGCCGAACGCCCCAGGTCGGGGTGGTTCAGTTGGCCGCCACGCTCAGACGGCAGGATCGGCGCCGTCAGGTCCTCGGCGTCCATCGCTTCGAAATCCTGCTCGGCGCCCAGGGTCAAGGCGCTGCGTCGCAACAGCATGCGCACCTGTTCGGGGGTCAGGGCCGGGTTGATCGACAGCATCGTCGCCACGGTTGCAGTCACCAGCGGTGTTGCGTACGACGTGCCACAATGCGCAGCGCCCGCACCCGGGCGAATGCAGGCCGCCGCACTGACATCCACGCGCATGTCGATGTTGGAGCTATGACGCTTGCGCACATGGCCAGGGTGTTCGACCGCCACTGACTTGTCACTGCGCTGGTGCCCGCCCACCACCAGCAATTGTTCGGTGATGAACGACGATGGCAGGCGATATTCATCCGTACCCGACCAGGACGCACCATTACCCGCCGAGTTGACCACCACCACATCAGGGTGCTCGGCGCGCAGCCACAGGAAGAACTCCTCGAGCAGTTCCTCATAGCCACTCATGGCCAGCCCGGAACGCACCAGCGAATCGACTTCGTCACCTTTGACATCGCGCGCCCCTACCCGATGGATGCCCCAGCTCCAGTTCAACACCCGCACCCCATCCTCGACCAGGTTCACCGATGCAGCGATATTGGCGGTGATACCGGCATCCGAGTTGCGCTCGACAATCACCTCGAAGCCAGGACTGTGCTTGCCCAGCCTTGGCAAAAAGCCTTCATCCTGGTTCGCCAGGATACCGGCCACATGGCTGCCGTGACTGCCTGGGCGGTCATCGTCGCGCGCATACAGGCACGTCTGCGCCTGCTCGCAGCGCCCTCGATAATGGCTGAACCCTGGCGCGTCGAAGTCCACCTCTCGCTCGATCACCCCGACCCGCACCGGTTGCACCGGCAAGCTGGAAGCGGCAATTCGCCGCTGGTAGTAATACAGCGCGTCCATGAAGCGGTTGGCGGCCCATTCATCCGCCTGATCGATGGCCTGGGCATCGCGTCCGCTGCCTTCCTCGCCACGCTCCGGGGCAGACTCCTCGACAATCACTGCATCCACGCTGACTTCACTGCCCATGCGCAGGATCATCGCGTCGCGCTGCACCAGGTCGCCCACTGGCAAGCGCAACTGGTAGACATTCAGCGGCGGTATGGTACCCACGACCTGGGCGCCGTACTTCGCGGCGATCCGTCGGGCTTCGCCGTAGCCATCATGTTTTTCCTCGATCAAAAGGCTTACCAGGTCCACATAGGTGGTGAGGCCATCCATGTTCTTCGCCACTTCATCAGGCCCGGCGGCCACAACATGGCTGCGCTGGCGGGTGAGCCAAACCGGGTTGCTGGTGCGCTCGCCGTCTTCCAGCCACAGCGGAGCACTGCGCAGGGCTTGTTCCGCCAATTTGAGCGTAAGCCGGTCACCGTGCCGCTCGAAATCGGCTGTCGGCAGCCGCGCATCACCGAGCCAGACCGTCGGCAGCTGCGCCCCTAGCCCCTCGGCGCGCAGGCACCATTGCTGCTGGCCATCGCCAAGCAGGTCGCCGCAACGCTGCAGCTGCTTGATGCGCAACGAATCAGCTGCAGCCTGGGCACCAAGGCTGCAAAGCCACAACAACAGGATCAGACCACGCTTCATGCCATCAGCCCCACTCACTCCCTGTGAATGCGACTGACGGGAAAGATCAAAGGTTCAGCCATGGCGGACAGCCGTCTCGCCCCAGGTGCTTTGGTAGCCACTTCCCCATCATCGACATGATCCAGACCCGGCAGGAAGTCAGTAAATTTGCCATCATGTCCATTCCACCTGCGGAGATCATGGACATGCCGCTACGCCCCCTATTCGCCGCCTTGCTGCTGGCCGCCAGCCTCACCGCCCAGGCCGCCACCGAGGTATTGCCGCTACAACACCGCAGCAGCGCCGAACTGCTGCCCGCCGCCCAGGCGTTCATTGGCAAGGATGGCACGGTCAGCGCCTTCGAGAACAAGCTGATCGTCAACGCCAGCCCCGAGCGCATCGACGACCTGCGCACCCTGCTGCAACAGCTGGACACCGCACCCAAGCGCCTGCTGATCAGCGTCGACAACAACGACAGCAACTTCCAGGACAACCGTGGCAACGCACGTGTCATCCACTACGGCACCAGCAACCGTGACGGCGGCCTGCAGCAGATTCAGGCCAGCGAAGGCCAGCCGGCGCTGATCCAGGTTGGCCAGAGCATCCCGATCACCAGCACCAGCACCGACGGCTACGGACGCATCCAGAGCAACACCGAATACCGCAACGTGACCCAGGGTTTCTATGTCACCCCCACCTTGAGTGGTGACACGGTTCGTCTGCAAATAAGCACCAATAATGATCGCATCAGCCAGGAACGTGCTGATGTAGTGAAAGTGCAAAGTACCGACACGACAATCACCGGCAAGCTCGGAGAATGGATCACCCTGGCGGGCTACAACCAGCAGAGTCAAGCCGACCGTAGCGCGTCAAGCCATAGTTACAGCACCCAACGGGGTGAAAACATGACTTTGCGTGTCAAAGTCGACCTTCTCGACTGATCCCAGGCAATTCAAGGCCTCGACCAAAGGCCTTGAAACTGACTGCCAAGTCGCATTAGACCAAAGATGTAGTAAGTGAAAAAAACCACTACAAAACATTTGACAGGGTCTTTTTCCCAAGGGCATGATGGCCTCGCTCCCGCTAATCAGGGGCCCTGGCAAGGGCCTTCGAGGCGCGCTCCTCCCACCCCTGGAGGCGTCTCGTGTCTATACGGCCCACAAGGCGGTTCGACGGGATTGCGACTGCAACGAAGAAGTTGTCCCGAGGGACGGAAGCGCATCACCGCAGTAACGGCAATCGCGTAGCACCGCAGCAAGGCAACCACGAGCCGACCTGCCGGAGCACCCTTTCGCCCAGCCTGCACACCCTTCCCCTTCGAGCCTTCGCGTTCGCCGCCGCACTCCTGCGAACAGGACAGCCGCCAGCTCCTGATCTGCTCCGAGCATCAGCACAATTACCCCAAGATCGATGCGACGAGGTTTATTTCCATGGCACTGACACGCGAACAGCAAATTGCAGCCCTCGAGAAAGACTGGGCCGAGAACCCGCGCTGGAAAGGCGTGACCCGTACCTACACCGCCGCTGATGTCGTTCGCCTGCGTGGCTCCCTGCAGCCGGAGCACACCCTGGCCCGCCTGGGTGCAGAAAAACTGTGGAAGCTGGTCACCGAAGGTGCCCACCCGTCCTTCCGCCCAGAAAAAGATTTCGTCAACTGCATGGGCGCCCTGACCGGCGGCCAGGCAGTGCAGCAGGTAAAGGCCGGCATCCAGGCCATCTACCTGTCCGGCTGGCAGGTTGCCGCCGACAACAACTCGGCCGAGTCCATGTACCCTGACCAGTCGCTGTACCCGGTCGACTCGGTACCGACCGTGGTCAAGCGCATCAACAACGCCTTCCGCCGCGCCGACCAGATCCAGTGGAAAGCCGGCAAGAACCCGGGCGACGATGGCTACATCGACTACTTCGCACCGATCGTGGCCGACGCCGAAGCCGGTTTCGGTGGCGTACTCAACGCCTATGAGCTGATGAAGAACATGATCGAAGCAGGCGCCGCCGGCGTGCACTTCGAAGACCAGCTGGCCTCGGTGAAAAAATGCGGCCACATGGGTGGCAAGGTGCTGGTACCGACCCAGGAAGCCGTGCAAAAGCTGGTGGCCGCGCGCCTGGCAGCTGACGTATCGGGCGTGCCGACCATCATTTTGGCCCGTACCGACGCCAACGCCGCCGACCTGCTGACCAGCGACTGCGACCCGTACGACCAGCCGTTCGTGATTGGCGAGCGCACCCGTGAAGGCTTCTACAAGGTACGCGCCGGCCTCGACCAGGCTATCGCTCGTGGCCTGGCCTACGCACCGTACGCCGACCTGATCTGGTGCGAAACCGCCAAGCCGGACCTGGACGAAGCCCGCCGCTTCGCCGAAGCGATCAAGAAGGAGTACCCGGACCAGATCCTGTCGTACAACTGCTCGCCTTCCTTCAACTGGAAGAAGAACCTGGACGACGCGACCATCGCCAAGTTCCAGCGCGAGCTGTCGGCAATGGGCTACAAGCACCAGTTCATCACCCTGGCCGGCATCCACAACATGTGGCACGGCATGTTCAACCTGGCGCACGACTACGCCCGCAACGACATGACCGCCTACGTGAAGCTGCAGGAGCAGGAATTCGCTGACGCCAACAAAGGCTACACCTTCGTGGCGCACCAGCAGGAAGTGGGCACTGGCTATTTCGACGACATGACCACCGTGATCCAGGGTGGCGCATCGTCGGTGACTGCACTGACCGGTTCGACCGAGGAAGAGCAGTTCCACTGATAGTGGGTTGCTGTTGAAGAAAGGCCCGGGGCTTGCTGAAGCCCCGGGCCTTTCTTTTTGGTCTGTACCACACCTATCAGGAATACACCGAACCTGTAGGAGCGGCCTTGTGTCGCGAAAGGGCTGCAAAGCAGCCCCAGCATTTTTTGCCTCGATGCTTAAATCCCGGGGCCGCTCTGCGGCCCTTTCGCGACACAAGGCCGCTCCTACAAAGCAATTCAGTTCGCGAACGTAACCCTTCAATTCCACAGAGACTGTGCAAGTGTTGAAGACTGTGGTGATCCTGTGGGAGCGGGTTTACCCGCGAAGAGGCCCGCCCAGACAACACCTCATTCAAGCCTCAGTGCAATGTCCGAGGCTCAGCAGGCATCTGCACCTGAATCAATGCAGACTCAAGCAAAGCCCGCAGTACCTCAAGCTCATGCATCGAGATCATCATCAGGATCACAATCAGGTCTATGCTTGTGGCAGCCCAGCAGCAAGGACCGTCCATGCCCCGTCCAAGCCACCTGACCACAATCGCCCTGGTCGCCGCCGCCTTCTATATATATGCACTGGCCAGCGACAACCCCCTGCTCGCCCTGCTGGCCAAACCGATCCCGGTACTGGCCCTGATCGCCTGGCTGCGCAGTGCTCCCGACAAACCTTATCGCCGCTGGATCACCCTAGGCCTGGCATTCTCGGTACTCGGCGACATCCTGCTGGCCATCCCCGCTGACCTGTTCGTGTTTAGCCTGGCCGCCTTCCTCTGCGCCCACCTGGCTTACCTGCGCGCCTATTGCAGCCAGACCCTGCGCCCAGCCCTGCCCGCACTGCTGCTGAGCGCCATCACCGGCATCACTCTGCTCGGCGTGCTGGTCAGCCACGGTCTCGGCCCGCTACTGATCCCGGTCGTGCTCTATGCCTTGGCCATCAGCGCCATGCTCTGGCGCGCCCTGGCCTGTGGCGGGCTCGCCGCGCTCGGCGCCTGCCTGTTCGTGCTCTCCGACAGCCTGATCGGTATCGACCGCTTCGTCAGCCCGTTCGCCGCCGCGCCGTACCTGATCATCCTCACCTACTGGCTCGGCCAGTGGGCGATCGCTTCATCAGCCAGTCATCACTCAATCGATAAAGAATTGACCCAGAGCGGTACGAGCGGTGTCGAACGGTGCTAGAACAGACGTTTTTCACATTTGCAAGTAGAGGGAATCGCCAGATGAACTTTACAAGGCGCAGAACAGAAGAAATATCAGGTCTCAGGCCAAATGATATTAATTATCATTACGAAACTTGCAATTCGTTACCCGCCGCAAGAAACATAATTAACAAAAACGCGCGCAATGCCCGAATATCAAGGCTTTCAGCCAGTTAGACGCAGGTTTTGTACTTAATCCTACGAATAATTTTGCGACAGAAATTTTACTTGCACGGGGTTTACCCATAAAATCAGCGCGATTGATTCAGCTGCGACATTTGGTCACTGCATGTGCGACACCAGGTCGCCGCTCTACACTTATTTCAGACTGCAGAGCTGGGTCTCTGTATAAGGATCTCTAGCATGTCCGATTCGGCAGGACTCATCGCCCACAACTGGGGCTTTGCCATCTTCCTCCTAGGTGTCGTCGGCCTGTGCGCCTTCATGCTCGGCCTGTCCAGCCTGCTCGGTAGCAAGGCCTGGGGTCGCGCCAAGAACGAACCCTTCGAATCCGGCATGCTGCCCGTCGGCAGCGCCCGCCTGCGCCTGTCCGCCAAATTCTATCTGGTCGCGATGCTGTTCGTGATCTTCGATATCGAAGCCCTCTTTCTCTTTGCATGGTCTGTGTCCGTCCGCGAAAGCGGCTGGACCGGATTCGTCGAAGCACTCGTTTTCATAGCAATTCTGTTGGCTGGTCTTGTCTACCTATGGCGCGTCGGGGCACTTGATTGGGCTCCCGAAGGTCGCCGCAAGCGGCAAGCGAAGCTGAAACAATGAGGCTTTGGCATGCAATACAATCTCACCAGAATCGATCCGGATGCGCCCAACGAGCAGTACCCGGTCGGTGAACGGGAAACCGTCACCGACCAACTGCTGGAGGACCAGGTCCACAAGAACATCTTCATGGGCAAGCTTGAAGATGTGCTGCGTGGCGCGGTCAACTGGGGTCGCAAGAACTCCCTCTGGCCGTACAACTTCGGCCTGTCCTGCTGCTACGTGGAAATGACCACGGCCTTCACGGCACCCCACGACATCGCCCGCTTCGGCGCCGAAGTCATCCGGGCCTCGCCGCGTCAGGCCGACTTCATGGTCATCGCCGGTACCTGCTTCGTCAAAATGGCGCCGATCATCCAGCGCCTGTACGAGCAGATGCTCGAACCGAAATGGGTCATCTCCATGGGTTCGTGCGCCAACTCCGGCGGCATGTACGACATCTACTCGGTCGTTCAGGGGGTCGACAAGTTCCTCCCCGTGGACGTCTATGTGCCTGGCTGCCCGCCACGCCCTGAGGCTTTCCTGCAAGGCTTGATGCTGCTGCAGGAGTCGATCGGCCAAGAACGACGCCCGCTTTCCTGGGTTGTTGGTGATCAAGGTATTTACCGTGCCGAGATGCCAGCCCAGAAAGACCTGCGTCGTGAGCAGCGCATTGCAGTAACCAACCTGCGCAGCCCCGACGAAGTCTGATCCAGCTACCTGCCGCCCGCTCCCCTGGAGCCGGCGGCCTGGCTTCATTCTTAACGTTGACCCAAAGCGACCGAGACCATGACAGCGGACAACGCTATTTTCATTCCGCCCTACAAGGCTGACGACCAGGATGTGGTCGTCGAACTGCATAACCGTTTTGGCGCCGAAGCATTCGTCGCCCAGGAAACCCGCACCGGCATGCCCGTGCTGTGGGTCAAGCGCGAGCAGCTCAAGGAAGTGCTCAGCTTCCTGCGCGGCGTGGCCAAACCGTACAGCATGCTGTACGACCTGCACGGCGTCGACGAGCGCCTGCGCACCCAGCGTCGCGGCCTGCCAGCCGCCGACTTCAGCGTGTTCTACCACCTGCTGTCGATCGAGCGTAACAGCGATGTGATGATCAAGGTGTCGCTCAGCGAAGGCGATCTGAACCTGCCGACCGTGACCGGTATCTGGCCGAACGCCAACTGGTACGAGCGCGAAGTCTGGGACATGTTCGGCATCGACTTTGCCGGCCACCCGCACCTCAGCCGCATCATGATGCCGCCCACCTGGGAAGGCCACCCTCTGCGCAAGGACTACCCGGCCCGCGCCACCGAGTTCGATCCCTACAGCCTGACCCTGGCCAAGCAGCAGCTTGAAGAGGAATCGGCACGCTTCAACCCGGAAGCCTGGGGCATGAAGCGCCAGGGCGCGAACGAGGACTACATGTTCCTCAACCTCGGCCCCAACCACCCTTCCGCGCACGGTGCCTTCCGTATTGTCCTGCAGCTGGACGGCGAAGAGATCGTCGACTGCGTACCGGACATCGGCTACCACCACCGTGGCGCCGAGAAAATGGCCGAACGCCAATCCTGGCACAGCTTCATCCCCTACACCGACCGTATCGACTATCTCGGCGGGGTGATGAACAACCTGCCGTACGTGCTCGCGGTCGAGAAGCTGGCCGGCATCAAGGTGCCACAGAAGGTCGACACCATCCGCGTGATGCTGGCCGAGTTCTTCCGTATCACCAGCCACCTGCTGTTCCTGGGTACCTACATCCAGGACGTCGGCGCCATGACCCCGGTGTTCTTCACCTTCACCGACCGCCAGCGCGCCTACACCGTGATCGAAGCGATTACCGGTTTCCGCCTGCACCCGGCCTGGTACCGCATCGGTGGCGTCGCCCACGACCTGCCGCGCGGCTGGGACAAGCTGGTCAAGGACTTCGTCGAATGGCTGCCCAAGCGCCTCGACGAGTACGAAAAGGCCGCCCTGCAGAACAGCATCCTCAAGGGCCGTACCATCGGCGTTGCTGCGTACAACACCAAGGAAGCGCTGGCCTGGGGTACCACCGGTGCCGGCCTGCGTGCCACCGGTTGCGACTTCGACCTACGCAAAGCCCGGCCCTACTCCGGCTACGAGAACTTCGAGTTCGAAGTACCGCTGGCCCACAACGGCGATGCCTACGATCGCTGCATGGTCCGTGTCGAGGAGATGCGCCAGAGTATCCGCATCATCGACCAGTGCCTGCGCAACATGCCGGAAGGCCCGTACAAGGCGGATCATCCGCTGACCACGCCGCCGCCGAAAGAGCGCACCCTGCAGCACATCGAAACCCTGATCACGCACTTCCTGCAAGTCTCGTGGGGCCCGGTCATGCCGGCCAACGAGTCGTTCCAGATGATCGAGGCGACCAAGGGCATCAACAGTTACTACCTGACGAGCGATGGCGGCACCATGAGCTACCGCACCCGGATCCGTACCCCGAGCTACCCGCACCTGCAGCAGATCCCTTCGGTGATCAAAGGCAGCATGGTCGCCGACCTCATTGCGTACCTGGGCAGTATCGACTTCGTTATGGCTGACGTGGACCGCTAAGCATGAACAGCACGCTTATCCAGACAGACCGTTTCGCCCTGAGCGAAACCGAGCGCTCGGCCATCGAGCACGAAATGCATCACTACGAGGACCCGCGCGCGGCGTCCATCGAAGCCCTGAAGATCGTCCAGAAGGAACGTGGCTGGGTGCCGGACGGCGCCATTCACGCCATCGGCGAAGTACTGGGCATCCCGGCCAGCGACGTCGAAGGTGTCGCCACCTTCTACAGCCAGATCTTCCGTCAGCCGGTCGGCCGCCACATCATCCGCGTGTGCGACAGCATGGTCTGCTACATCGGCGGCCATGAATCCGTGGTCAGCCAGATCCAGAGCGAACTGGGCATCGGCCTGGGCCAGACCACCGCCGACGGGCGCTTCACCCTGCTGCCGGTATGCTGCCTGGGCAACTGCGACAAGGCCCCGGCGCTGATGATCGACGACGACACTTTCGGTGACGTGCAGCCGGCTGGCGTTTCCAAACTGCTGGAGGGTTACGTATGACCATTACTTCCTTCGGCCCGGCCAACCGCATCGCGCGCACGGCCGAAACCCACCCGCTGACCTGGCGCCTGCGTGACGACGGCGAGCCGGTCTGGCTTGCCGAGTACGAATCGAAGAACGGCTACGCTGCCGCCCGCAAGGCGCTGGCGCAAATGTCGGCCGACGACATCGTGCAAAGCGTCAAGGACTCCGGCCTCAAGGGCCGCGGTGGTGCAGGCTTCCCCACTGGCGTGAAGTGGGGCCTGATGCCCAAAGACGAATCCATGAACATCCGCTACCTGCTGTGCAATGCGGACGAAATGGAGCCGAACACCTGGAAGGACCGCATGCTGATGGAGCAACAGCCCCATCTGCTGGTCGAGGGCATGCTGATCAGCGCCCGCGCCCTGAAGGCCTACCGTGGCTACATCTTCCTGCGTGGCGAATACACCACCGCAGCGAAGAACCTCAACCGCGCCATCGAGGAAGCCAAGGCCGCCGGCCTGCTGGGCAAGAACATCCTCGGCAGCGGTTTCGATTTCGAGCTGTTCGTGCACACCGGTGCCGGCCGCTACATCTGCGGTGAAGAAACCGCACTGATCAACTCGCTGGAAGGCCGTCGCGCCAACCCGCGCTCCAAGCCGCCCTTCCCTGCCGCCGTTGGCGTGTGGGGCAAGCCGACTTGCGTGAACAACGTCGAAACCCTGTGCAACGTCCCGGCCATCGTCGCCAACGGCAACGACTGGTACAAGTCGCTGGCCCGCGAAGGCAGCGAAGACCACGGCACCAAGCTTATGGGCTTCTCTGGCAAGGTGAAGAACCCGGGCCTGTGGGAATTGCCGTTCGGCGTGACCGCCCGCGAACTGTTCGAGGATTATGCCGGCGGCATGCGCGACGGCTTCAAGCTCAAGTGCTGGCAGCCAGGCGGCGCCGGTACCGGCTTCCTGCTGCCCGAGCACCTCGACGCGCAGATGTACGCCGGCGGCATCGCCAAGGTCGGCACCCGCATGGGTACCGGTCTGGCCATGGCGGTGGACGACAGCATCAACATGGTTTCGCTGCTGCGCAACATGGAAGAGTTCTTTGCCCGCGAGTCGTGCGGCTGGTGCACCCCATGCCGTGACGGCCTGCCGTGGAGCGTGAAGATGCTGCGCGCACTGGAAAAAGGTCAGGGCCGCGCCGAAGACATCGAGACGCTGCTGGGCCTGGTCAACTTCCTCGGCCCTGGCCGTACCTTCTGTGCTCATGCACCGGGTGCCGTCGAGCCGCTGGGCAGTGCCATCAAATACTTCCGGTCCGAGTTCGAGGCCGGTGTCGCTCCCGCTGCGGCTGGCGATGCCCTGCGCCCCAACCTGGCCAAGCCGATCGTGGTCGGCGCATAACAAGATGATTGAGGCGGGTGGTCCGTGCCACTCGCCAGCTTGCCGGCAGGCCCGAGAAATCGTGGCGTGTCGCAAGCTCACCGATTTCCATTAGCCACGCCCGCTCACGCGGGCCAACGAAGAACTTTGAACAATGGCCACTATCCACGTAGACGGCAAAGCGCTCGAAGTCAACGGTGCAGACAACCTGTTACAGGCCTGTCTGTCGCTCGGCCTCGACATCCCTTATTTCTGCTGGCACCCGGCGCTTGGTAGCGTTGGTGCCTGCCGGCAGTGCGCGGTCAAGCAGTACACCGACGAGAACGACACCCGCGGTCGTATCGTCATGTCCTGCATGACCCCTGCCTCCGACGGCACCTGGATCTCCATCGACGATGAAGAGTCCAAGGCGTTCCGCGCCAGCGTCGTCGAATGGCTGATGACCAACCACCCGCACGACTGCCCGGTGTGCGAGGAAGGCGGTCACTGCCACCTGCAGGACATGACGGTAATGACCGGCCACAACGAGCGCCGCTACCGTTTCACCAAGCGTACCCACCAGAACCAGGACCTCGGCCCGTTCATCGCCCATGAGATGAACCGCTGCATCGCCTGCTACCGCTGCGTGCGTTACTACAAGGACTATGCCGGTGGTACCGACCTGGGCGTTTACGGCGCCCACGACAACGTGTACTTCGGCCGCGTCGAAGACGGCGTGCTGGAAAGCGAATTCTCCGGCAACCTGACCGAGGTCTGCCCGACCGGCGTGTTCACCGACAAGACCCACTCCGAGCGCTACAACCGCAAGTGGGACATGCAGTTTGCCCCGAGCATCTGCCACGGCTGCTCCAGCGGCTGCAACATCAGCCCGGGCGAGCGCTACGGCGAACTGCGTCGGGTGGAAAACCGTTTCAACGGTTCGGTCAACCAGTACTTCCTGTGCGACCGCGGCCGCTTCGGCTATGGCTACGTCAACCGCAAGGATCGCCCGCGCCAGCCACACCTGGCCGACGGCACCAAGCTGGGCCTGGACGCTGCCCTGGACAAGGCCGCCGACCTGCTGCGCGGCCGTACCATCGTCGGTATCGGCTCGCCACGCGCCAGCCTGGAAAGCAACTACGGCCTGCGTGAACTGGTAGGTGCCGAGTACTTCTACTCGGGCATGGAGGCCGGCGAACTGGCCCGCGTGCGCCTGGCCCTGAACGTGCTGAACAACAGCCCGCTGCCGGTCCCGACCCTGCGCGACATCGAAGATCACGACGCCGTGTTCGTGCTTGGTGAAGACCTGACCCAGACCGCTGCCCGCGTTGCCCTGGCCGTGCGCCAGGCCACCAAGGGCAAGGCCGAGGCCATGGCCGAAGCAATGAAGGTGCAACCGTGGCTCGACGCCGCCGTGAAGAACATCGGCCAGCACGCGCTGTACCCGCTGTTCATCGCTTCGCTGGCTGAAACCAAGCTGGACGACGTCGCCGAAGAATGCGTGCACGCCGCCCCGGCCGACCTGGCCCGTATCGGTTTCGCCGTGGCCCACGCCATCGACCCGAGCGCCCCTGCCGTCGAAGGCCTGGACGCCGAAGCGAAAGCCCTGGCCCAGCGCATCGCCGACGCCCTGGTCGCAGCCAAGCGCCCACTGGTCGTAGCCGGTACCTCGCTGGCCGACCCGGCGCTGATCGAAGCCGCCGCCAACATCGCCAAAGCGCTGAAACTGCGCGAGAAGAACGGCTCGCTGAGCCTGGTGGTGCCTGAAGCCAACAGCCTCGGCTTGGCCATGCTCGGTGGCGAGTCGGTCGATGCCGCGCTGGACGCGGTCATCAGCGGCAAGGCCGATGCCATCGTCGTGCTGGAAAACGACCTGTACACCCGCGTACCAGCCGCCAAGGTCGATGCAGCCCTGGCCGCAGCCAAGGTAGTGATCGTTGCCGACCACTCGAAAACCCCGACTGTCGACCGCGCCCACCTGGTGCTGCCGGCCGCCTCGTTCGCGGAAGGCGACGGTACCCTGGTCAGCCAGGAAGGCCGTGCCCAGCGCTTCTTCCAGGTCTTCGACCCGCAGTACCTGGACAGCAGCATCCAGATCCACGAAGGCTGGCGCTGGATGCACGCCCTGCGTGCCACCCTGCTGAACAAGCCAGTCGACTGGACCCAGCTGGACCACGTCACCAGCGCCTGCGCCGAAGCCGTCCCGCAACTGGCCGGCATCGTCAACGCCGCACCAGGCGCCGCATTCCGCATCAAGGGCTTGAAACTGGCCCGTGAGCCGCTGCGCTACTCCGGCCGTACCGCCATGCGCGCCAACATCAGCGTGCACGAGCCACGCACCCCGCAAGACAAGGACACTGCGTTCGCCTTCTCCATGGAAGGCTATTCGGGTTCGGCCGAACCGCGCCAGCAGGTTCCGTTCGCCTGGTCGCCGGGCTGGAACTCGCCGCAGGCCTGGAACAAGTTCCAGGACGAGGTCGGCGGTCACCTGCGTGCCGGTGACCCGGGCGTGCGCCTGATCGAATCGCAAGGCGACCGTCTGCACTGGTTCAACGCCATTCCGGGCGCCTTCAACCCAGCCCGTGGCACCTGGACTGCCGTGCCGTTCTTCCACCTGTTCGGCAGCGAAGAGAGCTCCTCGCGCGCCGCCCCGGTGCAAGAACGCATCCCGGCAGCCTATGTGGCCCTGGCCAAGTCCGAAGCCGACCGTCTGGGCGTCAACGACGGTGCCCTGCTGAGCCTGAAAGTGGCCGGTGTGGCCCTGCGCCTGCCGCTGCGCATCAATGAAGAGCTGGGCGCTGGCCTGGTCGCGTTGCCGAAAGGCCTGGCCGGCATTCCGCCTGCCATCTTCGGTGCATCCGTTGAAGGTCTGCAGGAGGCAGCACAATGAGCTGGTTCACCCCCGAAGTGATCGATGTGATCCTCTCCGTGCTGCGGGCCATCGTGGTCCTGCTGGCGGTGGTGGTCTGCGGCGCGCTGCTCAGCTTCGTCGAGCGCCGCCTGCTGGGCTGGTGGCAGGACCGTTACGGTCCGAACCGCGTCGGCCCGTTCGGCATGTTCCAGATCGCTGCCGACATGCTGAAGATGTTCTTCAAGGAAGACTGGAACCCGCCCTTCGTCGACCGCGTGATCTTCACCCTGGCACCGGTAGTGGCCATGAGCGCCCTGCTGATCGCCTTCGTGGTCATCCCGATCACCCCGACCTGGGGCGTCGCCGACCTGAACATCGGCCTGCTGTTCTTCTTCGCCATGGCCGGCCTGTCGGTCTACGCGGTGCTGTTCGCCGGCTGGTCGTCGAACAACAAGTACGCCCTGCTGGGCAGCTTGCGTGCCTCGGCACAGACCGTGTCGTACGAAGTGTTCCTGGGCCTGGCGCTGATGGGCGTGGTGGTGCAGGTGGGTTCGTTCAACATGCGCGACATCGTTGAATACCAGGCCCAGAACCTGTGGTTCATCATTCCGCAGTTCTTCGGCTTCTGCACCTTCTTCATCGCTGGCGTCGCCGTGACTCACCGTCACCCGTTCGACCAGCCAGAAGCGGAGCAGGAACTGGCCGACGGCTACCACATCGAGTATGCCGGCATGAAATGGGGCATGTTCTTCGTCGGTGAATACATCGGCATCATCCTCATCTCGGCGCTGCTGGTAACCCTGTTCTTCGGTGGCTGGCACGGCCCGTTCGGCATCATGCCGCAACTGTCGTTCCTGTGGTTCGCGCTGAAGACCGCGTTCTTCATCATGCTGTTCATCCTGCTGCGCGCCTCGATCCCGCGCCCACGCTATGACCAGGTGATGGACTTCAGCTGGAAGTTCTGCCTGCCGCTGACCCTGATCAATTTGCTGGTGACCGCTGCGATCGTGCTCTACAACACGCCAGCCGTCGCGGCCCAGTGAGGATTTGACCCATGTTCAAGTATATCGGCGACATCGTTAAGGGCACCGGCACCCAGCTGCGCAGCCTGGCAATGGTGTTCTCCCACGGGTTCCGCAAGCGCGACACCCTGCAGTATCCCGAAGAACCCGTGTACCTGCCGCCGCGCTACCGCGGCCGCATCGTCCTCACCCGCGACCCCGACGGCGAGGAGCGCTGCGTAGCCTGCAACCTCTGCGCGGTGGCCTGCCCGGTCGGCTGCATCTCGCTGCAGAAAGCCGAGACCGAGGACGGCCGCTGGTACCCGGAGTTCTTCCGCATCAACTTCTCGCGCTGCATCTTCTGCGGCCTGTGTGAAGAAGCGTGCCCGACCACCGCGATCCAGCTGACTCCGGATTTCGAAATGGCCGAGTTCAAGCGTCAGGACCTGGTGTACGAGAAAGAAGATCTGCTGATCTCCGGCCCCGGCAAGAACCCTGACTACAACTTCTACCGTGTTGCGGGTATGGCAATCGCTGGCAAGCCGAAGGGCGCTGCGCAGAACGAAGCCGAGCCGATCAACGTGAAGAGCTTGCTCCCATAAGGACAGAAAGATGGAATTCGCTTTCTACTTCGCATCCGGGATCGCCGTGGTCTCCACCCTTCGGGTGGTGACCGGCACCAACCCTGTGCACGCCTTGCTTTACCTGATCATTTCGCTGATTTCCGTGGCCATGATCTTCTTCGCCCTGGGTGCGCCGTTCGCCGGCGCCCTGGAAGTGATCGCCTACGCCGGCGCCATCATGGTGCTGTTCGTGTTCGTGGTGATGATGCTCAACCTCGGGCCGGCTTCGGTCGCCCAGGAACGGGGCTGGCTCAAGCCCGGCATCTGGGCCGGGCCGGTGATCCTCGCCGCCCTGCTGCTGCTGGAGCTGCTGTACGTGCTGTTCGTCACCCCGAGCGGCGCCGGCATCAGCGGTACCACCGTGGGCCCGAAAGAAGTCGGCATCAGCCTGTTCGGCCCTTACCTGCTGGTGGTCGAACTGGCTTCGATGCTGCTGCTGGCCGCGGCCGTCACCGCCTTCCACCTGGGCCGCAACGAGGCGAAGGAGTAAATCATGGGTGCTATCCCTCTCGAGCATGGTCTGGCGGTCGCCGGCATCCTGTTCTGCTTAGGTCTGGTTGGCCTGATGGTCCGCCGCAACATCCTCTTCGTGCTCATGAGCCTGGAAGTCATGATGAACGCCTCTGCCCTGGCGTTCGTCGTCGCCGGTGCCCGTTGGGTCCAGCCCGACGGCCAGGTGATGTTCATTCTGGTGATCAGCCTGGCAGCCGCCGAAGCCAGTATTGGCTTGGCCATCCTGCTGCAGCTGTATCGCCGCTTCCACACTCTCGACATCGATGCTGCCAGTGAGATGCGCGGATGAACCTTCTCTTCCTGACTTTCGTCTTCCCCCTCGTCGGCTTCCTGCTGCTGTCGTTCTCGCGCGGGCGGTTCTCGGAGAACCTTTCCGCCCTGATCGGCGTCGGCTCGGTAGGCCTTTCGGCCGCCGTTGCCGCCTACGTCATCTGGCAATTCAACGTCGCCCCGCCTGAAGGCGGCGCGTACAGCCAGCTGCTGTGGCAGTGGATGTCGGTGGACGGCTTCGCGCCGAACTTCACCCTGTACCTGGACGGCCTGTCGGTCACCATGCTGGGCGTGGTCACCGGTGTCGGCTTCCTGATCCACCTGTTCGCCTCCTGGTACATGCGTGGCGAAGCCGGCTACTCGCGTTTCTTCGCGTACACCAACCTGTTCATCGCCAGCATGCTGTTCCTGGTGCTGGGCGACAACCTGCTGTTCATCTACTTTGGCTGGGAAGGCGTGGGCCTGTGCTCGTACCTGTTGATCGGTTTCTACTACAGCAACCGCAACAACGGTAACGCGGCACTCAAGGCATTCATCGTCACCCGCATCGGCGACGTGTTCATGGCCATCGGCCTGTTCATCCTGTTCGTCCAGCTGGGTACCCTGAACGTGCAGGAACTGCTGGTGCTGGCACCGCAGAAGTTCCAGGCTGGCGACACCTGGATGGTGCTGGCAACCCTGATGCTGCTGGGTGGTGCGGTCGGTAAATCGGCCCAGCTGCCACTGCAGACCTGGCTGGCCGACGCGATGGCCGGCCCAACTCCGGTCTCCGCACTGATCCACGCGGCAACCATGGTGACCGCGGGCGTGTACCTGATCGCTCGTACCAACGGCCTGTTCCTGCTGGCACCGGACATCCTGCACCTGGTAGGCGTGGTCGGTGGCGTGACCCTGGTACTGGCCGGCTTCGCCGCGCTGGTGCAGACCGACATCAAGCGTATCCTCGCCTACTCGACAATGAGCCAGATCGGCTACATGTTCCTGGCCCTGGGCGTTGGCGCCTGGGACGCGGCGATCTTCCACCTGATGACCCACGCCTTCTTCAAGGCCCTGCTGTTCCTTGCCTCCGGTGCGGTGATCGTTGCCTGCCACCACGAGCAGGACATCTTCAAGATGGGTGGCCTGTGGAAGAAATTGCCGCTGGCCTACGCCAGCTTCGTGGTCGGTGGCGCTGCCCTGGCTGCCCTGCCGATCGTGACCGTGGGCTTCTACTCCAAGGACGAGATCCTCTGGGAAGCCTTCGCCAGTGGCAACACCGGCCTGCTGTATGCCGGCCTGGTCGGTGCGTTCATGACCTCGCTGTACACCTTCCGCCTGATCTTCATCGCCTTCCACGGCGAAGCCAAGACCGAAGCCCACGCTGGCCACGGCATCAGCCACTGGCTGCCGCTGGGCGTGCTGATCGTGCTGTCGACCTTCGTCGGCGCCTGGATCACCCCGCCGCTGGCAGGTGTGTTGCCTGAAAGCGCCGGCCACGCTGGTGGCGAAGCCAAGCACGCGCTGGAGCTCACTTCGGGCGCCATCGCCATCGCCGGTATCCTGCTGTCGGCCCTGCTGTTCCTGGGCAAGCGCCGCTTCGTCAGCGCCATCGCCAACAGCGGTATCGGCCGTGTCCTGTCGGCCTGGTGGTTCGCCGCCTGGGGCTTCGACTGGATCTACGACAAGCTGTTCGTCAAACCTTACCTGCTGATCAGCCACATCCTGCGCAAGGACCCGGTTGACCGCAGCATCGGCCTGATCCCTCGCCTGGCTCGCGGCGGCCACGTCGCCATGAGCAAGACCGAGACCGGCCAGCTGCGCTGGTACACCGCTTCGATCGCCGTTGGCGCAGTGCTGGTACTCGGCGCTGTGGTAGTGGCCGCGGTATGACCATGAACCTTGCGAACCTTGCGACCCTGCAAAAGGAAACGAACCCGTCATGATTTTGCCTTGGCTGATCCTGATCCCCTTCATCGGCGGCTTCCTGTGCTGGCTGGGTGAGCGCTTCGGCGCCACCCTGCCGCGCTGGATCGCGCTGCTGACCATGTCCCTGCTGCTCGGCATCGGCCTGTGGCTGTGGGGTAACGGCGACTACACCCTGGCCCCCGCTCCGGGCGCCGAGCCTGCCTGGGCCCTGGAATACAAAGTCCAGTGGATCCAGCGCTTCGGCATCAGCATCCACCTGGCCCTCGACGGCCTGTCGCTGCTGATGATCCTGCTCACCGGCCTGCTCGGTGTGCTGTCAGTACTGTGCTCCTGGAAAGAGATCCAGCGTCACGTCGGCTTCTTCCACCTCAACCTGATGTGGATTCTCGGCGGCGTGGTCGGTGTGTTCCTGGCCCTGGACCTGTTCCTGTTCTTCTTCTTCTG
Organism: Pseudomonas pudica; assembly: GCF_015680405.1. Taxonomy (GTDB): domain Bacteria; phylum Pseudomonadota; class Gammaproteobacteria; order Pseudomonadales; family Pseudomonadaceae; genus Aquipseudomonas; species Aquipseudomonas pudica. The sequence continues at coordinate 14,818 of NZ_JADLJS010000024.1, read as the reverse complement.
GGAAATGATGCTGGTGCCGATGTACTTCCTCATCGCGCTCTGGGGTCACAGCTCCGCGGACGGCAAGAAAACCCGGATCTACGCGGCGACCAAGTTCTTCATCTTCACCCAGGCCAGCGGCCTGATCATGTTGGTGGCGATTCTCGGCCTGGTGCTGGTCAACTACACCAACACCGGCGTGATCACCTTCAACTACAGCGACCTGCTCAAGGCCGAACTGCCAGCCGGTACCGAATACCTGCTGATGCTGGGCTTCTTCATCGCCTTCGCGGTGAAGCTGCCGGTGGTGCCGTTCCACTCCTGGCTGCCTGACGCTCACGCCCAGGCGCCGACCGCAGGCTCCGTGGACCTGGCCGGTATCTTGTTGAAGACTGCGGCCTACGGCCTGCTGCGCTTTGCCCTGCCGCTGTTCCCGAACGCTTCGGCCGAGTTCGCGCCAATCGCCATGACCCTGGGCCTGATCGGTATCTTCTACGGTGCCTTCCTGGCCTTTGCGCAAACCGACATCAAGCGCCTGGTCGCCTTCTCCAGCGTCTCGCACATGGGCTTCGTACTGATCGGTATCTACTCCGGCAGCCAGCAGGCCCTGCAAGGCGCGGTGATCCAGATGCTGGCCCACGGCCTGTCCGCTGCCGCGCTGTTCATCCTGGCCGGCCAGCTGTACGAGCGCCTGCACACCCGTGACATGCGCCAGATGGGTGGCCTGTGGCACCGCATCGCCTACCTGCCGGCCATCAGCCTGTTCTTCGCAGCCGCCTCCCTGGGCCTGCCCGGTACCGGCAACTTCGTCGGCGAGTTCCTGATCCTGATCGGCAGCTTCGCCAGCGTGCCGTGGATCACCGTGATCGCCACCACTGGCCTGGTGTTCGGTTCGGTGTACTCGCTGATCATGATCCACCGCGCCTACTTCGGTCCGGCCAAGACCGATACCGTGCTGGCCGGCATGGACGGTCGCGAGCTGATCATGGTCCTGGGTCTGGCGGTACTGCTGATCCTGCTGGGCGTGTATCCGCAGCCGTTCCTCGACACCTCTGCCGCCACCATGAGTGGTGTGCAGCAGTGGCTCGGTTCCGCTTTCACTCAACTCGCTTCGGCCCGGTAAGAGCGCTATGGAATTCACCACTCAACACTTCATCGCATTGGCGCCGATGCTGATCACCACCATCACCACAGTGGTGGTGATGCTGGCGATCGCCTGGAAGCGCAACCACTCGCAGACCTTCCTGCTGTCCACCGTGGGCCTCAACCTGGCCCTGCTGTCGATCCTTCCGGCGCTGAAGGTTGCGCCGCTGGCGGTCACCCCGCTGATCACCATCGACAAGTTCGCCTGCCTGTACATGGCGATCATCCTGGTGGCGACGCTGGCCTGCGTCACCCTCGCCCACGCCTACCTCGGCGAAGGCTCCAAGGGCTTCCCGGGCAACCGTGAAGAACTGTACCTGCTGCTGCTGATGTCGGCTCTCGGTGGCCTGGTGCTGGTCAGCGCCAACCACCTGGCCGGCCTGTTCATCGGCCTGGAGCTGCTGTCGGTACCGGTCTACGGCCTGGTGGCGTATGCCTTCTTCAACAAGCGCTCGCTGGAAGCCGGCATCAAGTACATGGTGCTGTCGGCCGCAGGCTCGGCCTTCCTGCTGTTCGGCATGGCCCTGCTGTACGCCGACGCCGGCAGCCTGAGCTTCGACCAGATCGGCAAGGCCCTGGCCGCCACCAGCATGCCAAGCCTGGTGGCCCAGCTGGGCCTGGGCATGATGCTGGTCGGCCTGGCCTTCAAGCTGTCGCTGGTACCGTTCCACCTGTGGACCCCGGACGTGTACGAAGGCGCCCCGGCACCGGTCGCCGCCTTCCTGGCCACCGCCAGCAAGGTTGCGGTGTTCGCCGTTGTCGTGCGCCTGTTCATGCTCTCCCCTGCTGCCAGCAGCGGCGTGCTGAGCACCGTACTGGCGGTGATTGCCGTGGCCTCGATCCTGATCGGCAACCTGCTGGCACTGACCCAGAGCAACCTCAAGCGCCTGCTGGGTTATTCGTCCATCGCCCACTTCGGTTACCTGGTCATCGCCCTGGTCGCCAGCAAGGGCCTGGCCCTGGAAGCCATGGGCGTGTACCTGGTCACCTACGTGATCACCAGCCTGGGCGCCTTCGGCGTCATCACCCTGATGTCCTCGCCTTACGGCGGCCGTGACGCCGATGCACTGTACGAGTACCGCGGCCTGTTCTGGCGCCGTCCGTACCTGACTGCGGTGCTGACCGTGATGATGCTGTCGCTGGCGGGCATTCCGCTGACCGCCGGCTTCATCGGCAAGTTCTACATCATCGCCACCGGCGTCGAGTCGCACCTGTGGTGGCTGGTCGGTGCCCTGGTGATCGGTAGTGCCATCGGCGTCTACTACTACCTGCGCGTCATGGTCACCCTGTACCTGGTCGAGCCGAACCTGCGTCGTCACGACGCTCCGCTGAAGTGGGAACAGCGCACCGGTGGCGTCATGCTGCTGGCCATCGCCATTCTCGCGTTCGTGCTGGGTGTGTACCCGCAACCGCTGCTGGAAATGGTTCAGCAAGCCGGCCTGCAACTGATCGGCTGATCGCCCTGGCAAGACAAGACACCCCGCTCATGCGGGGTGTTTTTTTATCTGCGCGCTTTTCATCAGTGAGCTTGAAGGCTCATTCATCAGATTTGTCCTGGACGGCCCCCGGCAGCGCTGCCTTGCGTAAATCACCATTGGCAGAGGGCAGGTACACTTCCGGGTTGGGCATGCCGCTGGGCGAGAGTTCATGGGTCATTTCGAACTCGGCGCGCACCGACCAGCCACATGCCTCGTTGGTGCATTGCAAATAGGCGATCCGCAGGAAAATATGACGCCCTTCACTGGTGCGTATGCGCATCCGGCTGTGGCAATGCGGGCAAACCAGCTTGTATGTACTCACGGCAAGTACCTGCAAGCATTGTTCAGGCTTACCCTCTGTGAGAATAGTCTTCCGGTTTTGTCAGTATTGGCTGCATGTATAGGTGTATTCTTCAGTTTGATGCTTCTCATTGCAGGAATGCTCCTTAAAACGCAGGGCTGTATTCATAACGAGTAGTTTAAGCCCATGGAATATCATTAAACCAGTCATGGATATTTGTTATGAGTACCCAAGTACTTGCTTCGGTTCTGACCAGACTGAAGCTTCTGACCGCTACGGAATCTGACGCCGAGCTGTCCAGAGCGCTTTCGATCAGCCCGCAGACATTGAGCAGCTGGAAGGTGCGCGACAGCATTCCTTATTCACTTTGCATAGACATCGCCAGGCAGTATGCATGCTCACTGGACTGGCTTCTGCTGGGTGAGCCCGAACGAAATCGCGCAGGCCTGGACAACGAAGGCTGGGAACAGGACATGCTCGCGCGCCTGCGCACCCTGTCGCTTGCCGATCGCCAGGCCGTTCTCCTGCTGGTCCAGGACAAACAGCGCATCCAGCAGCTGGAACGGCAATTGAGCGCGCTGACCAGTCGTTCGCCCAATGCCGCCAGCGGCTAGCCCCGGCGGCGCCAGCGCTGAATGAGTTCGCGCGGGTCCAGCGTATCCAGCCAGACCATCACCTTGAGGCTGATGGGGATCACCACCACGGCAGCCACGAACCCCGCCATGCCGCGGCTCAGCAAGGGCACCAGTGACGAAACCAGCGGCTCGAACAGGTGGCCCACCCCCACGGTCACGAACACCAGCAAAAGTTTCTTGCCCAATGTCAGGCGCCTGGCCTTGTTGGTGATCAACCGGTCGCGCGCCGCGCTCACCAGCAAAGCCCCCAGCAGCGCGGCGAACAATACGTTGCCATCCACGCCCAGCAACTCAACCAGCGCCCGGGCCAGGCTGTCGAAAACAGATTCTTCAGTCATGGGCAGCCCCTCGGTGTGCAGCGGCCAGGTAGCCCGCCGAGCCCAGGTTATGCATGACCGCTGCTTCGACAAAGCGGATGTAGCACACCCGCAATGCACGCCCATGGTCATGCCCGGCCACATCCTCGAGGCGCTTGTAGCCCCGTTCTCGCAACACCGCCCGCCACCGCGCGAATTCGCGTGCCGCGTCGATGGCGGCGCAGCGTGCGGCCACTTCCAGCGCAGCCTCACTGACAGGCCGCTGCAGGTTCAGGCGCTCACGAAGCCTGCCGAGGTCCACCCGTGGCCAGAATGGGTCATGGCAATCGGCAAAACGGGGTAACCGAGGATCGTTGCCCATGCTTCACCCCCTCACTGCTCGGCCAGCATGCCGTAGCGAATGGCCTTGATCACCGCAGCCACCCGCGTGGGCACGTCGAACTTGCGCAGGATGTTCGACACATGGAAGTTCACTGTCGATTCCTTGCACTCAAGGATCTGGCCAATCTCCCACGAGCTCTTGCCGTAGGCACACCACAACAGTACTTGCCGTTCACGTGGTGTCAGGCGAACCGGGGCGTCCACCAGGGGTTGCTGCGAGTGTCGTGCGTTGTCAGTCATGTTTGAACTCCACGGGTGATTGAGCGAGGCATCGCTGCCGGTCTGCAATCACCTTACGAAGCGCAGGTCGCTCTGCTCCATCGCTACGGCTTGTAAAGAACTTTCGTACAAAACCGTCTGACGAAGGTTGCGCGATATTTGTCGACTTTCCTCGTGCTCCAAGCGGCATTTCGCTCGTCTCAACGCCGTTGTCCAATCGCCTTTCGCCTGGAGTCGTACAATGCGTTGCGTTTTGCCCCCGCCATCCTGCCTCGGCCTGCTGGCTGCTTTCGCTGCCTCCCAGCCCGCTCTGGCGGCACCTTCGGTCGAGTTGGGCCAGGTGCTGATCACCGATGAGGAGCAGAACGACCTGACCGCAGCCAGCGAACGCCTGCACGAAGTACCGGGCGCCAGCAACCTGGTGGACATGCAGCGTGTCGAGCAAGGCCGGGTTGCCAGCAACCAGGATGTACTTGCCTACCAGCCCGGAGTATTCGCCCAATCGGCAGGCAACGATGGCATCAAGCTTTCGATCCGCGGTTCGGGCATCAACCGCGCACCTGGGGCCCACGGTTCCGGGGTGTACACGATGTTCGACGGCCTGCCGCTGACCGGCCCGGGCGGTACGCCCTACGAGCTGTTCGAGCCGCTGTGGCTGAGCCGTGCCGAAGTGCTGCGCGGTGCCAACGGCTTCGACCAGGGTGCCCTCGCCCTTGGCGGTGCAATCAACTACGTCACCCACACCGGCTACGACGCCGCACCGCTGCAGGTGCGCTACGAAGTCGGCAGCCGCGGCTACCAGCATCGGCACATCAGCTCGGGACAGGTGCTGGGCAACCTCGACTACTACGTGGCCCTGACCGATTCGGAATATGACGGCTACCAGGCGCACAGCAGCGGCAGCGCCAAGGGCGTTGCCGCCAACATCGGCTACCGCTTCAACCCGAACCTGGAAACCCGCTTCTACCTGCGCTATCGGGAAACCGAGAACGAATTGGCCGGGCGCCTGACCAAGGATCAGATCAAGCACCACCCCCGCGCGGCCAACCCGGCCTACCTGGCCCGCGACGACAGCCGCCCGCAACCGGGCAGCACCTGGGCGGGCAACAAGACCACCTTCTACCTCGACGACGATGCGCGGCTGGAAGCCGGCCTGGTCTACCACGACTACCCGATGGACCTGCGCGAAGGCCCAATGCGCCTGAAGGTGGCCTATACCGATGTGAGCGGCACCTTGAACTACTTCCGCCGCGACACCCTGTTCGGCCACGAGAGCAAGACCACCATCGGCTGGCGCACCACCAAGCACCTGCCCAACAGCGGTGCTTCGCAGTTCACCCGCAATGGCGACGTGTTCGGTGAGCGCACCCGCGACTTCAGCTACCAGGGTTCGGACACCGTGCTACATGTGGGCAACGACCTGGAGCTGGTACCGAACCTGTGGCTGACCACTGGCCTGGCGATGATCTATACCCGCCGTGAAAGTGATGTCACTTACCACCCTGCCGGGGGCGGCAAAGTGAGCCAGCATGACTGGGACTATGCACCACGCCTGGGGCTACGTTATGACATCAGCCCGGACCTGCAGGTGCACGGCAACCTGAGCCGCTCGGTCGAACCACCCCATCCCTGGGCCCTGATCTGGAGTGCGCCCACAGCCAATCAACCGATCGAAATGCAAAACCAGACGGCCACCACACTGGAATTGGGCGCACGCGGCGAATCGGCATTGGGGCATTGGGACCTGGCGTGGTACTACTCGCAGGTTCGCCATGAATTGCTGGCGGTGGAGATCGTGCAAGGCGCTCCGGCCAAGGAATTCAACGCCAGCCCCACCGTGCACCAGGGCGTGGAGGCAGGCCTCGACAGTACCCTGTGGGAACGCGCCGGTACTGGCAAGCTCAGCCTGCGTCAGGCCTATACCTTCAGTGACTTCCACTACCGCGATGACGACAAGTTCGGCGACAACCGCCTGCCGGGCATCCCCATGCACTACTACCAGGCCGAGCTGCGCTATGACTGGCCGAACGGCTTCTATGCAGGGGTGAACACGCAGATGGCGTCGAAGGTGCAGGTGGACTACGCCAATAGTTACCACGCCGATGAATATGCCTTGCTCGGCGCACGCCTGGGCTGGGACTCACCGAAGCAGGACTGGCAGACCTGGCTGGACCTGCGCAACCTCACCAACAAGCGTTATGCGGCGACGGTGACACCTGGCTACAACGATGCAGGAAAGGATGAGGCCCGTTCGACGCCGGGCGAAGGCTTTGGCGTGTATGCCGGGGTTTCCTACAGCTTCCGCTAGTCCGCTGGGGGCCGCTGCGCGGCCATCGCCGGCAAGCCGGCTCCCACACCGAGCGAATCGCACTCAAGCCATGTGAGTGTCCTGTAGAAGCAAATTGCCTAAGCCAACACGGCCCCTGTGGGAGCTGGCTTGCCGGCGATGGGCTGCGCAGCAGCCCCTTTTGAAAGCTGACACCGAACGAACAGGTCTCAAACCGCCCTGTTCAACTTCACCCAGGAAGCGAACTTGTCGATAAACGCCTGCAAGAACGGCCGAGTCTTGTCACTGAGCTTGCCCGCATCGTCGAACAGACTAGCCGCGCCACCGATGTAGGCCTCGGGCATCTGCATGCACGGCATGTCCAGAAACACCAGCGACTGGCGCACGGCATGGTTGGCGCCAAAGCCACCAATGGCCCCCGGCGACACACTGACCACCGCCGTCGGCTTGCCACTCCAGGCGCTTTGCCCGTAGGGCCGCGAGCCCACATCGATGGCATTCTTCAGGCCGCCAGGCACCGAGCGGTTGTACTCCGGGGTAACGAACAGCACCGCATCGCTACGGCGGATCTCGTCGCGAAAACGCTTCCACGCGTCCGGCGCGTCGGCCTCGATATCCTCGTTGTACAACGGCAAATCGCCAATCTCGACGATCTTCAGGGCAAGGCTGGACGGCGCCAGCTCTGAGAGTGCGCGGGCGACCTTGCGGTTGTAGGACTCCTTGCGCAAGCTACCGACGACCACTGCTACCGAATACACCTGGCTCATGGCAATTTCCAACCTCTGCTGGGTAAAGAGACGTTGTAGTTATAGATGACCGTTCCTCGGCGCTTTGGTTTTTTTTCCGCGGGGCGAAAACTTCCGACGCTGTTGCACGGTCTATGCCTGCAGACATTTCTCACGTAATTCAGAGGTTTCCACCCAAATGGCAGCAGTAATGGTCGGCCAATTCCACGCCCGTGACGCCGAAGGCCGCATCTACCCCGTGCACGAGTTCCAGGAGTCGACCCTGCAAACCGACGGCAGCACGCTGGGCGCCCCCATCACCACCTATCGCCTGGCCATCGGCGACAAGGTCAACCACCTGGGTGAAAACCGCTTCGAACTGGCGCGCAGCGGCGTCGAGATCATTCGCATTCCTTGATGCAATCCACCGTGTAGCAGCCGCTTTCGTTCTGCAGGCCGTGCACGTCGGCGACGAAACCAGGGAAGCCTTGGTTGAACGCCCGGGCAAAGGCCAGGTAATCGATTATCGAGCGGGTCGCCTCGGTGAACCGCTCCCCTGGCATGATCAACGGAATACCAGGTGGGTACGGCACCAGCATAACCGCCGCCACCCGCCCCAGCAGCGCCTCGATCGGCACCGCCTCCACCTCACCGCGCACCATCTGGTCATAGGCCCGGGCCGGGCTCACGGCCACCTCTGGCAAGCGCGTGAACAGCCGCTTCAGCTGCTTGGCCGTGGCATTGGCGCGGTAGCAGCCATGCAACTGGTCGCACAGGTCGCGCAGGCCCATGCCCAAGTAGCGTGAGGCATCGGCCGCCACCACGCTCGGCAGGCAGTCGCTCAGGGCGGTATTGCCGTCATAGTGGCGCTTGAACTCCAGCAATTCGGTAAGCAAGGTGCTCCATTTGCCCTTGGTGATGCCCATGGAGAACAGCACCAGAAAGCTGTACAGGCCGGTTTTCTCCACCACCAGCCCCCGCTCCCAGAGGAACTTGCTGACCACCGCCGCCGGGATGCCATGCTCCCCCAGCGCACCGCCCGCGCTCAGGCCCGGCATTACCAGGGTCACCTTCAAAGGGTCGAGCAGCACATAGTCGTCCGCCACTTCGCCAAAGCCATGCCACTCCGCCCCCGGCTGCAGCAGCCAGTCCTGCGCGGCCAGGCGGTGGATGCCTTCGGCGCTCGGCGGCTGCCAGATGCTGAACCACCAGTCGTCCGCGGCGATGTGCTCGCGCAGGTTGGCCAGGGCACGGCGAAAGCTCAGCGCCTCGTCGAACATTTCTTGCAGCAGCGAACGCCCGGCCGGCCCTTCCATCATGGTCGAGGCCACGTCCAGCGAAGCGAGGATGCTGTACTGCGGCGAGGTCGAGATGTGCATCATGAACGCTTCGTTGAAGCGGTCACGGTCCAACTGGCGCCTGGCCCCGTCCTGCACATGAATCATCGAGGCCTGGCTGAACGCGGCCAACAGCTTGTGGGTGGAATGGGTGCTGAACACCAGCGGGCTGTCTGCCGCGCAGGCCGTGCCCATGGCATGGCGCCCGGTGAAGAAGTCGTGGAAGGCTGCATAGGCGAACCAGGCCTCGTCGAAGTGCAGCACCTCGACACTGGCCCCCAGGGTCTGCTTGATCAGCCCGGCGTGGTAGCACAGGCCGTCGTAGGTGGAGTTTGTCACCACCGCCAGCTTGATGCGCTGCCCGCGATCACGGGCGAGAGGGTTGGCCTGGATCTTCGCCTGGATTGCCTCGGCGCTGAACTCGCTGAGCGGGATCGGGCCGATGATGCCGAGCTCGTTGCGCTCCGGGCAAAGATAGAGGGGAATGGCACCGGTCATGATGATCGCGTGCACCACCGACTTGTGGCAGTTGCGGTCCACCAGCACCAGGTCGTCGCGGCCAACCATGGCGTGCCAGACGATCTTGTTGGCCGTGGAGGTGCCATTGATCACGAAGAAGGTGTGGTCGGCGCCAAAGTTGCGCGCGGCCCTGGCTTCGGCTTCGGCCAAGGGGCCGGTGTGATCGAGCAGCGAGCCCAGCTCCGGCACGGAAACGGACAAGTCCGAGCGCAGGGTGTTTTCCCCGAAGAACTGGTGAAAGGCCTGGCCCACCGGGCTTTTGCGATAGGCCACGCCGCCACCGTGGCCCGGGGTGTGCCAGGAATAGTTGGACTGCGCGGTGTGCTGCACCAGGGCCTTGAAGAACGGCGGCAGCAGGCCGTCGAGGTAGATATGTGCGGCACGCGCCACCTGGCGAGCGAGAAACGGTACGGTGTCTTCGAACAGGTAAAGAATGCCGCGCAGCTGGTTGAGCTCACTCATGGCTTCGGCAGGGGCGTTCTCCAGGGTTACCTGTTCGCCCAGGGCGAAAATCGGCAGGTTGGGGGCACGCAGGCGGGCCAGGCGGATGAGCTCGGCCATGTTCTGCAGCAGGTGGGTATTCTCGCCGACGCCCTCGGCGGCAATCAGCATGCAGGCCAGGCCATGGTGGGTGGCGGCGACCAGGCAGGCCTCGGCATGGTCGGCGGCGGCGAGGATGGCAAAGCCGTCCTGGCGCAGTTCCTCGGCGATGCCCCGCACACGCTCGCCAGCAACGCTGTCGGCCTTGATGGCGCGGTGCACGATGAGGATGGGGAACTTGAGGTCCTTGTACATCAGGTGGCTACCTCCGAAGGACATGGCGTCCAGTTCAGGGTAGTAGAACCTGTGTGGTCAGGACCTGCCTCTTCGCGGGCTTGCCCGCTCCCACAGGATTCCCAACAGGCTCAAGGCCTGTGCAATACCTGTGGGAGCGGGCGAGCCCGCGAAGTGGCCGGAGCAGGCGAAAGATTAGCCTGCAGGTGTCTCGGTCAGAGCCTGCCACATGGATGGCCCACCCGCCGACTTGGCAATGGCCGCCAGGCGCTCGGCATGCGCCTCCAGCTCCTCGGCACTGGCCATGATCACCCTCCCGGGCACACGCCCGGTAATACGGCGAATCTCGCTGCCACCAGCACCCGCCCCTTCATCCCCGGCCTCTGCCCCATGCCCGGCCAGCGACAGGCTGGTCTGGCCACCGGTCATTGCCAGGTAGACGTCAGCCAACAGTTCCGAGTCGAGCAATGCGCCGTGCAGTTCACGGCCCGAGTTGTCGATGTCGTAGCGTTTGCACAGCGCATCCAGGCTGTTGCGCTGCCCCGGGTGGCGCGCGCGCGCCAGCAGCAGGGTGTCGAGGATGGTGCAGTGCTGCGAAATGTCCGCGCGGTCCTGCTGGCCCAGCAAGGCAAATTCGTTGTTGATGAAGCCAACGTCGAACGCCGCGTTATGGATGACCAGGGTGGCGCCCTGGATGAACTCGAAGAACTCTTCGGCGACATCAGCAAAGCGCGGCTTGCCGACCAGGAAGGCATCGGTGATGCCGTGGACGTTGATGGCGCCCTCGTCACTCTCGCGGTCCGGCTGCAGGTAGACGTGGAAGTGCCGCCCGGTCAGGCGCCGGCCGATGACCTCGACACAGCCGATCTCGATGATCCGGTGGCCTTCGCTAACCGGCATACCCGTGGTTTCGGTATCGAGAATGACGAACCGTTTATCTTGCTGTTGCTCCACGCGGGGCGCTCCAACTTGCATCAGTTACAAAGGCCGGAATTGTACCCCAGCTCAACGCTTGGCGCGCACCTCATCGACCCCACGGTTGGCCAGCTGGTCGGCACGTTCGTTGCCGGGGTGGCCGATATGCCCGCGCACCCACTTCCAGGTCACCTTGTGGCGGTTGACCTGCTCATCCAGCTGCTGCCACAGGTCGGCATTCTTCACCGGCTCCTTGGCCGCGGTTTTCCAGCCGCGCTTCTTCCAGTTGGTCATCCATTCGTTGATGCCCTTCATCACGTACTGCGAGTCGGTGGTCAGCACCACTTCGCATTCGCGTTTCAGCGCCATCAAGCCCTGGATCGCGGCCATCAGCTCCATGCGGTTGTTGGTGGTTTCGCGTTCGCCGCCCCACAGTTCCTTCTCGACGCCCTTGTAGATCATAAGGACGCCCCAGCCGCCAGGGCCAGGGTTGCCCTTGCAGGCACCATCGGTAAACATCTCGACGCTTTCGCTCATGTACCACTCATGTTCAGTGCTTTTCAGTATCCGGATTGGCCGCCGTGCGGTTGACCTTGGCCAGTGGCAGCGGCAGCAGCTTGCCCATCGGCTCGCGACGCTCCTGGCGCAACGGCCGCAGCCCCACCACCATCTTGCGCGCTACCAGCAGGTATACCCCGCCACCGGAGCTCTGCCAGCCGCCGGCCACCCGCTCCCAACCCGCCAGGCGCTGCTGCCAGGCCGGTGAGGCAAGCGGCGGACGATAGCACCCGAAGCGGCGTTTCTCCAGCGCGAAGCCCAGCAGGTTGAGCCAGTCGCCTACCCGCGACGGCGAGATGCAACGGGCCTTGCGCAAGGCGCCGTGGCTGAAGAAATGGCGCATGCCCCAACTGCTCCAGGGGTTGATCCCGACGATAAGCAGGTGCCCGCCAGGGCGCACCGCGCTGGCCGCCTCGCGCAGCAGGCCGTGGGGCGAAAGGCAGAAATCCAGGCCATGCTGCAGCACCACCACGTCGGCGGCGTGCTCGCTCAGCGGCCATGCCTGCTCTTCGCAGACGATCTCCACCCCCGGCAGCGGCGCGCCGAGGCGCACGTTGCGCTGCACCTGGGGCGCGCTGGGCGGCGGCTCGGCGCAGGGCCCGTAGTGCACAAGGTAACCCCCGAAGAAGCGCCCGAGCTCTTCTTCCAGCAGTTTTTCCTCCTCCTTGAGCATCAGTTGGCCGAGTGGGCCGTTGAACCACTCACGGGCCAGGCTGATCAGCTTGACCCAGTCCGGGTCGGCCTGGGCAAAGGCTTGGTCGGTCATTGCGCTCTCCCTCGAAGGTTCTCGCACCGCGCCATCGCGGATAAGATGCCCTCATGTGCCACGCTAGGCGAATCGGATCCGCACCATGATACAGATCGATGCTCTCCCCGCTTTCTCCGACAACTACATCTGGTTGTTACAGGATACTGCCAAACGCCGCTGCGCGGTGGTCGATCCGGGTGACGCCGGCCCAGTGGAACGCTGGCTGTCGGCCAACCCTGGCTGGGTACTGAGTGACATCCTGATCACCCACCACCACAACGACCACGTCGGCGGCGTGGAACGGCTCAAGCAACTGACCGGCGCGCGGGTATGCGGCCCGGCCCACGAGCGCATTCCCTGCCGTGACCTGGCGCTGGACGAAGGCGACCAGGTAACCGTGCTGGGCGTGACCTTCCAGGTGCTGGCCGTGCCCGGCCATACCCTGGGGCATATCGCCTTGTTCAGCGACCAGCCGGCAACGCCGGTGCTGTTCAGTGGCGACACGCTGTTCGCCGCCGGCTGCGGGCGCATGTTCGAAGGCACCCCCGAACAGATGCAGCCTGCCCTCGCCCGCCTGGCAGCCCTTCCTGAGCAGACCGAGGTGTACTGCGCCCACGAATACACACTGAGCAACCTGCGTTTCGCCAAGGCGGTGGAACCTGACAACATGCACGTTCAGCGGCGGTTCGAGGACGTTACCCGTTTGCGCGCCGACAATCGCATCACATTGCCATCAACGATCGGTCTGGAGCGCCTGACCAACCCCTTCCTGCGCACCTCTGAAACATTAGTTAAACAAAAAGCAGACGAATGGAAGGGACATTCAAACCCCTCGCATGTCGCTGTTTTTGCTGCCTTGAGGTCTTGGAAGGACACCTTCTGATAACCTCAAGATATATCGCAAGCGATGGTCAAAGGTTGACCAGGCCCGGAGCGGTTTCTAGAATCGCCGAAATTTTTCGCCCGGAAACCTGTGTCAGCCGATGTCTTCCCGTAGCCGCAGAACCTCTCATTCCGTCGCCCTGACGCGCCTGGCCCAAATCAGTGCGCTGGCCCTGGCCGCCACTTTGGTGGGCTGCCAGAGCACCCGTCAGCTCGACGAATCCGATAGCGTTCGCGCGCACAACTACCAGGCGCGGATCAAGCACAAGCCTTCACCGCTGCTGGTCAAGCCGGCCGAACAGGCACCACAGGATGTGTGGGAACGCATGCGCCAGGGCTTTGCGCTGCAGGACAACATCGACGTCAACCCGCGCATCGAGCAGCAGCGCCTGTGGTTCGCCAGCAACCCAAGCTTCATCGAAAGCGCCGGCGAGCGTGGCAGCCTCTACCTGCACTACATCGTCGAGCGCCTCGAAGAACGTGACATGCCGCTGGAGCTGGCTCTGCTGCCAGCCATCGAAAGCGCCTACAACCCGATGGCCTACTCGCGCGCCCATGCCGCGGGCATGTGGCAGTTCATCCCCTCCACCGGCCGTCACTTCAACCTGCGCCAGACCAACTTCTACGATGGCCGTCGCGACGTGACCGCCTCGACCAACGCCGCACTGGACTACCTCAGCCGCCTGCACGACATGTTCAACGGCGACTGGCTGCTGGCCCTGGCTGCCTACAACGCCGGCGAAGGCACGGTCAGCCGCGCCATCGAGCGCAACGAACGGCTCGGCCTGCCCACCGACTACTGGAACCTGCCGCTGCCGCAGGAAACCCGTGACTACGTGCCCAAGCTGCTGGCCCTGTCGCAGGTGGTACTCACGCCCGAAGCCTATGGCGTGAACCTGAACCCGATCGCCAACGAACCCTACTTCGAGGCGGTGGCCATCAACGACCGCCTCGACCTGTCGCGGGTAGCGGCCTTCGCCAACATCGACGAAGACGAGCTGATCCAGCTCAACCCGGCATTCAAGAAGCGCATGACCGTGGATGGCCCGCAGCAGCTGCTGGTACCCACCGCCAAGGCACAGCTGCTAAGCGACAGCCTGTCCAACCTCAAGCCTGAGCAACTGGTCAGCCTGCAGCCGAACAAGGCCGTGTTCGCCCGCGCGGTGGCCGAAGGCAAGGCCCCGGTGGCGGCACGCAGCTACCGGGTCAAGCGCGGCGACAATCTGGGCTCAATCGCCAAGGCCAACCGCGTTTCGGTCAAGGACATCAAGCGCTGGAACCGCCTCTCCGGAAACAGCGTTCGCGCTGGCCAGGTCCTGGCCCTGCGCGGTGGCAGCGCGCCGAGCGCCGCCGGCAATCGGGTAGCCGCCTCCGGGCAGCGCTCCACGCAGTACAAGGTACGCAAGGGCGATTCGCTGTACCTGGTGGCCAAGCGCTTCAACGTGGAAATGAAGCACCTCAAACGCTGGAACCCGCGCAGCGGCCATGCCCTGAAGCCAGGCCAGACCCTCACCGTCTACCTCTCGCATTGATGTAGTGCGGGGCCGCTGCGCGCCCCATCGCCGGCAAGCCAGCTCCCACACCGGCCGCATCGACTTCAAGTCCTGCAGTACCTGTGGG
>NZ_JADLJS010000023.1 GCF_015680405.1 Pseudomonas pudica | reverse complement strand
GGGCCCCACCCCCCCCCACCCCCCCCCCACCCCCACCACAACGGGGGGCCCCGGGCGCCCCGGCGATAGGGCCGGTACGGCCAGCGCAAAATCATCAGATGGCATAAAATCCGCCCATCCGCTGCAACCGAGCCAACCATGTCCACCCTCCTCCAGCATGCCCAGATCGACTGGGACGACCAAGGCCGCCCACATTCGCGGCAATACGACGACGTCTATTTCGCAGTCAACGAAGGCATCGAAGAAACCAAACACGTGTTTCTCGGGCAAACCCGCCTGGCCGAGCGCTTTGCCAACCTCGCCCCGCACGCCTGCCTGGTGATCGGCGAAACCGGGTTCGGCACTGGCATGAACTTCTACTGCGCCTGGCAACTGTTCGAGCAACACGCCCACGCCGAGGCTCGCCTGCATTTCGTCAGCGTCGAAAAGTACCCGCTCGGTCGCGAAGACATGGCCCGCGCCATACGCCTGTGGCCGGAACTGGCGGCCTACAGCCAGCCCCTGCTGGAGCAGTACGTGGCAGTGCACCCTGGCTTCCAGCAGTTCACCTTCGACAACGGCCGGGTCACCCTCACCCTGTTGATAGGCGACGTACTGGAACAGCTGCCGCAACTCGATGCCCAGATCGACGTGTGGTTCCTCGACGGCTTCGCCCCGGCCAAGAATCCCGACATGTGGACCCCGGAGCTCTTCGCGCAACTGGCACGGCTGTCACACCCGGGCACCGTGCTGGGCACCTTCACCACCACCGGCTGGGTACGCCGCAGCCTGGTGGACGCCGGCTTCGCCATGAAGAAGGTGCCGGGTATCGGCAAGAAATGGGAAGTGATGAGCGGCGCCTATGTCGGCCCTTTGCCAAGCCCCGGCGCGCCATGGTACGCGCGCCCGGCTGCCGCAGCGGGGCAGCGTGAAGCGCTGGTGATAGGCGCCGGGCTCGCCGGCAGCACAACCGCCGCCAGCCTGGCCCGGCGTGGCTGGCAGGTTACCGTGCTGGAACGCCACGACACCCCGGCACAGGAAGCTTCGGGTAACCCGCAAGGGGTGCTGTACCTCAAGCTGTCCGCCCATGGCACGGCGCTGTCGCAGATGATCCTGGCCGGTTTCGGTTACACCCGGCGCCAGCTTCAGCGCCTGCAACGTGGCCGCGACTGGGATGCCTGTGGCGTGCTGCAACTGGCCTTCGACAGCAAGGAAGCCGAACGCCAGGGCAAACTGGCTGGCGCCTTCGAACCTGGCCTGTTGCACTCGCTGGAACGTGCAGAGGCCGAAGCCATCGCCGGGGTGGCCTTGCCGGCTGGTGGGCTGTTCTATCCCGAAGGTGGCTGGGTGCACCCCCCGGCGCTGTGCCAGCAGCAGTTGCAGCACCCGGGTATTCGCCTGCTGATGCACCACGAGGTGCTCGAACTGCGCCATGTCGACGGGCAATGGCAAGCCTGGGCGGGCGAACGCTTGCTGGCCAACGCGCCGGTGGTGGTCCTGGCCGGTGCCGCCGACGTATTGCGCTTCGAGCCATGCGCGCACCTGCCGCTCAAGCGCATCCGCGGGCAGATCACCCGCCTGCCGGCCACCACCAGCAGCCGCGCGCTGCGCACCGTGGTGTGTGCGGAAGGCTATGTGGCGCCGCCGCGCGGGGATGAACATACCTTGGGCGCGAGCTTCGACTTCCATAGCACAGACCTGGCGCCGACGGTGGCCGAGCACCAGGGCAACCTGGCATTGCTGGACGAGATTTCGCTCGACCTGGCCCAGCGTCTGGGCACCGCCGAACTTAACCCCGGGCAATTGCAGGGGCGCGCGGCGTTCCGTTGCACCAGCCCGGATTACCTGCCGATAGTCGGGCCGGTGGCGGATGCGCAGGCGTTCGCCCAGGCCTATGCAGTGCTGGGCCGGGATGCGCGGCAGGTGCCGAATGTAGCCTGCCCCTGGCTGGATGGGTTGTATGTGAACAGCGGGCATGGCTCGCGCGGGTTGATCACGGCACCGTTGAGCGGCGAACTGGTGGCAGCCTGGGTGTGCGGGGAACCGCTGCCGTTGCCACGGGCGGTGGCGGAGGCGTGCCACCCGAACCGGTTTGCCTTGCGCAGGTTGATTCGCGGCAAGTGATCGGCCGGGGGCTGCTGCGCAGCCCAATCGCCGGCAAGCCAGCTCCCACAGGGACCGCGCAAGTCCCCAGGCCTGTGGTGAACCTGTGGGAGCGGGCGAGCCCGCGAAGGGCTGCGCAGCAGCCCCATATAACAGATCGATCTAAAACTCTCACAAACCACATGGGTCAGTTCCTTAAGGTGCCCTAATCCGGGGCACCCCCTCCCCAACGGAAAAACCGGTAAGGACCTATGTGCGGATTAGCAGGAGAGTTGCGTTTCACCCCCATCGACCAAGCCCCTCGCCCAGCCGACCTGGCTGCGGTAGAGCGCATAACCCACCACCTGGCGCCCCGTGGCCCGGATGCCTGGGGCTTCCATAGCCAAGGCCCGATCGCCCTCGGCCACAGGCGCCTGAAAATCATGGACTTGTCCGACGGCTCTGCCCAGCCGATGGTCGACAACACCCTGGGCCTGTCGCTGGCCTTCAACGGCGCCATCTACAACTTCCCCGAACTGCGCCAGGAGTTAGAGGCCCTGGGCTACAGCTTCTGGTCCGACGGCGACACCGAGGTGCTGCTCAAGGGCTACCACGCCTGGGGCGCGGCCCTGTTGCCCAAGCTCAATGGCATGTTCGCCCTGGCCATCTGGGAGCGCGACAACCAGCGCCTGTTCCTCGCCCGCGACCGCCTGGGTGTCAAACCCTTGTACCTGTCGCGCAACGGCGAGCGCCTGCGCTTCGCCTCGACCCTGCCGGCGCTGCTCAAAGGTGGCGACATCGACCCGATGCTCGACCCGGTGGCACTCAACCACTACCTGAATTTCCACGCCGTGGTGCCGGCGCCACGCACCCTGCTGGCCAACGTGCAAAAGCTGGAACCCGGCACCTGGATGCGCATCGACCGCCATGGCGAAGTGGAACGCCAGACCTGGTGGCAGCTGCACTACGGCGCCAACCCCGATGAACGCGAGCTGGACCTGGAAGGCTGGACCACCCGCGTGCTTGACGCCACCCGCGAAGCCGTGGCCATTCGCCAACGGGCAGCGGTGGACGTTGGTGTGCTGCTGTCTGGTGGGGTCGATTCCAGCCTGCTGGTCGGCCTGCTGCGCGAAGTGGGTGTGGACGACCTGTCGACCTTCTCCATCGGTTTCGAGGATGCCGGTGGCGAACGCGGCGACGAGTTCCAGTATTCCGACCTGATCGCCAAACACTACGGCACCCGTCACCACCAGCTGCGCATCGCCGAGCACGAGATCATCGAGCAATTGCCAGCCGCCTTCCGCGCCATGAGCGAGCCGATGGTCAGCCACGACTGTATCGCCTTCTACCTGCTGTCGCGGGAAGTGGCCAGGCACTGCAAGGGCGTGCAAAGCGGCCAGGGCGCCGACGAGCTGTTCGCCGGCTACCACTGGTACCCACAGGTGGACGGTGCCGAGGATGCCTTTGCCGCCTACCGCGAGGCCTTCTTCGATCGCAGCCACGCCGAGTACCGCGACACCGTGCAGGCACCCTGGTTGCTGGAGACCGACGCGGCCGGCGATTTCGTTCGTGAACACTTCGCCCGCCCCGGTGCCCCCGATGCCGTAGACAAGGCGCTGCGCCTGGACAGCACGGTGATGCTGGTCGACGACCCGGTCAAAAGGGTCGACAACATGACCATGGCCTGGGGCCTGGAGGCGCGCACGCCGTTCCTCGACTACCGACTGGTGGAGCTGTCGGCACGCATTCCGGCACGTTACAAGCTGCCCGACGGCGGCAAGCAGGTGCTCAAGCAGGCGGCGCGGCGGGTGATCCCGCACGAGGTGATCGACCGCAAGAAGGGCTACTTCCCGGTCCCGGGCCTGAAGCACCTGGAAGGTGCCACCCTCGGCTGGGTGCGTGAGCTGCTGACCGACCCCAGCCAGGACCGCGGGCTGTTCAACCCGGCCATGCTCGACCGCCTGCTGAGCAACCCGCACGGCCAGCTGACACCGCTACGTGGCTCCAAACTGTGGCAGCTGGCAGCGCTGAACCTGTGGCTGAGCGAACAAGGAATCTGACCGATGAAAGCCCACGAAATTGCTTACGGTCAGCGCCTGCTGCGCGGCCAGGCGCCGTCCTATGAACGCCTGCAGGCGCGCCTGGCCGGCGACGGCAGCCAGCCCCACGCCCAGCCACGCGCCGTGCATTGCGGCTGGGGCCGGCTGCTGATCGGCCACACCTACCCCAACCCGGCCGACCTGGCCGCCGACCTGCTGGAAGAACGCCCCGGCGAGCGCGACATCGCCCTGTACGTGGCCGCGCCGCAGCAGCTGCTGGCCCAGGCCCCGCAGCAACTGTTTCTCGACCCGTCCGACACCCTGCGCCTGTGGTTTACCGACTATCGCCCGGCGCAACGGGTGTTCCGCGGCTTCCGCGTGCGCCGGGCGCAGAACCCGGGCGACTGGCAGGCGATCAATACCCTGTACCAGGCGCGCGGCATGTTGCCGGTCGACCCCGAGCTGCTTACCCCTCTGCATCTGGGCGGCCCGGTATACTGGCTGGCCGAGGACGAAGACACCGGCGCGGTGATCGGCAGCGTCATGGGCCTGAACCACGCCAAGGCATTCGACGACCCCGAGCACGGCAGCAGCCTTTGGTGCCTGGCTGTAGACCCGCAGTGCACCTGTCCTGGCGTGGGTGAAGTGCTGGTGCGCCATCTGGTCGAACACTTCATGAGCCGCGGCCTGGCCTACCTGGACCTGTCGGTGCTGCACGACAACCGCCAGGCCAAGCGCCTGTACCAGAAGCTGGGTTTTCGCAACCTGCCGACCTTCGCGGTCAAGCGCAAGAACGGCATCAACGAACAACTGTTTCTGGGGCCTGGCCCTCAAGCCGACCTCAACCCGTACGCACGCATCATCGTCGACGAAGCGCTGCGTCGAGGCATCGAAGTCCAAGTGGACGATGCCGCTGGCGGCCTGTTCACCCTCAGCCTGGGCGGGCGCCGCATTCGCTGCCGTGAGTCGCTCAGCGACCTGACCAGCGCCGTGACCATGACCCTGTGCCAGGACAAGCGCCTGACCCAGCATGCCCTGCACAATGCCGGGCTGAAGGTGCCGGCGCAGCAGTTGGCCGGCAATGCCGACGAAAACCTGGCGTTTCTCGACGAGCATGGCGCGGTGGTGGTCAAGCCGGTCGATGGCGAGCAAGGCCAGGGAGTGGCAGTGAACCTCACCTGTATCGACGACATCACCCACGCCGTGGCGCAGGCCCGCCAGTTCGACAGCCGCGTGTTGCTGGAAAGCTTCCATGCCGGGCATGACCTGCGCATCGTGGTGATCGGCTATGAAGTGGTAGCGGCAGCCATCCGCCACCCGGCGCAGGTGTTGGGCGATGGCAAACACAGCATCCGCCAGCTGATCGACGCCCAGAGCCGTCGGCGCCAGGCCGCAACCGGTGGCGAAAGCCGCATTCCGCTGGACGACGAAACCGAGCGCACCCTGCGCGCGGCGGGCTTTGGCTATGACGACGTGTTGCCTGCAGGCCAGCGCCTGGCCGTGCGACGCACCGCCAACCTGCACACCGGCGGCACCCTGGAAGACGTGACCGAACGCCTGCACCCGGTGCTGGCCGACGCCGCGGTGCGCGCAGCACGGGCGCTGGAGATTCCGGTAGTGGGGCTGGACTTCATGGTGCGGGATGCCGGGCAACCGGAATACGTGATCATCGAGGCCAACGAGCGTGCCGGGTTGGCCAACCATGAACCGCAACCGACCGCCGAGCGTTTTATCGACCTGCTGTTTCCGCATAGCCGGCCTTTGGCGTAACCGCTGCTGGCCTCTTCGCGGGCTCGCCCGCTCCCACAGGTCCAGCACAGCCCTCGAGACTTGTGGGGTTCCTGTGGGAGCGGGCGTGCCCGCGAAGAGGCCGGCACAGGAGTAAAGGAGTCCCCAACCATGTCCGACCGACATCCCGAACCCGATCTCGACTACCTCAAGCGCGTGCTGCTGGAGATGCTCGCCATCCCCAGCCCCACCGGATTCACCGACACCATCGTGCGCTACGTGGCCGAACGCCTGGACGAACTGGGCATCCCCTTCGAACTGACCCGCCGCGGCACAATCCGCGCCACTCTCAAGGGCCGCCAGACCTCGCCCGACCGCGCCGTGTCCGCTCACCTGGACACCATCGGCGCCAGCGTGCGCCAGTTGCAGGAAAACGGCCGCCTGGCCCTGGCGCCGGTCGGTTGCTGGTCCAGTCGCTTCGCCGAAGGCAGCCGGGTCAGCGTGTTCACCGACACCGGCGTGTACCGGGGCAGCGTGTTGCCGCTGATGGCCAGCGGGCATGCCTTCAACACCGCCATCGACCAGATGCCGATCAGCTGGGAGCACGTTGAGGTGCGCCTGGACGCCTACTGCGCCACCCGCGCCGACTGCGAAGCGCTGGGTGTAAGCATCGGTGATTTCGTTGCCTTCGACCCGCTGCCCGAATTCACCGAAAGCGGCCACATCAGCGCCCGCCACCTGGACGACAAGGCCGGCGTGGCAGCGCTGCTGGCGGCGCTGAAAGCCGTGGTGGAAAGCGGCCGCCAACCGTTGATCGACTGCCACCCGCTGTTCACCATCACCGAAGAGACCGGTTCGGGAGCAGCTGGCGCCCTGCCCTGGGATGTCAGCGAGTTCGTCGGCATCGACATCGCCCCGGTGGCGCCCGGGCAGGCCTCCAGCGAGCATGCGGTGAGCGTGGCCATGCAGGACTCGTCGGGGCCTTACGACTACCACTTGTCCCGGCACCTGCTGAAACTGGCCGGTGACCACGACCTGCCGGTGCGGCGCGATCTGTTCCGCTACTACTTCAGCGATGCCCATTCGGCAGTGACGGCGGGGCACGATATTCGTACCGCGCTGGTGGCCTTTGGTTGCGATGCCACGCATGGCTACGAGCGAACGCACATCGACAGCCTGGCGGCGTTGAGCCGCTTGTTGTCGGCGTACCTGCTGAGCCCGCCGGTGTTTGCCAGTGATTCGCAGCCGGCCAATGCGTCATTGGAGCGCTTCAGCCATCAGCTGGAACATGATGCGCAAATGGAGAGCGATACGCGGGTGCCGGCGGTGGATAGCCTTGTCGGAAACAAGGCTTGAGGCCCTGGGGGCTGCGTTGCAGCCCCAAAATGCCAGATGTTTCGCGTAGCATGCCCCCACCAACACCCTAGGCAACGCCCACCATGCTGATCCCCTACGACCAACTGCAAGCCGAAACCCTGACCCGCCTGATCGAGGACTTCGTCACCCGTGACGGTACCGACAACGGTGACGACACCCCGCTGGAAACCCGCGTGCTGCGGGTGCGCCAGGCATTGGCCAAGGGCCAGGCGTTCATCCTGTTCGACCTGGAAAGCCAGCAGTGCCAGTTGCTGGCCAAGCATGATGTGCCCAGGGAGCTGCTCGACTAGCAGGTATGGCCTTTTCGCGGGCGTGCCCGCGAAGAGGCCGGCACAGGCAACATCAGATTGCATGGGTTTTGTCTTTCTGCCCTGCCTTGATGCGCTTGTACACCTCGGCCCGATGCACCGACACCTGCCGCGGTGCATCCACGCCAAAGCGCACCACCCCCTCCCGCGTTTCCACGACCATGATCCGAATGTCATCACCAATCATGATGATCTCTCCCACTTCGCGCCCTATTACCAGCATGCTCCGATCCTCCAACGAAAGGGAAAACCGGAGCCTGCCTTGACGGCATAGGGCTACTCAATAGTTCTGCCGTGATTCAGAAGCGCCCTACATTTCCTAGTAACTTTCCTTACAGACGAATCATCGCGACTGAGCCTTGGCCCGCATTTTCACCGCCATCTCAGCCATCTCGTCGTAAAGCCGCTCAGGGGCCTGGCGCTTCAGCTGCCAGGCCTGGCGCCCGGCCTCATGGGGCAGTATCAGGAACTCGCCGGCGGCTACCTGCCGGTGGATGTGCTCGGCGATGTCCGCCGCGTTGATTGGCGAGCCTTCCAGCAGCTTGCCAACCTGGGCTATCATCGCAGGGTTCGGCCCGCGGAACGAGTCCAGCAGGTTGGTCTGGAAGAACGACGGGCACACCACATGCACCGCCACCTCCAGTTGCCGTAGCTCGACCAGCAGGCTTTCCGACAGGGCCAGCACGCCGGCCTTGGCCACGTTGTAGTTGCTCATGCCCGGGCCCTGCATCAGCGCGGCCATCGAGGCGATGTTGATGATCCGCCCCTTGCTGCGCTCCAGCAGCGGCAGGAAGGCCTTGCAGCCCTTGACCACGCCCATCAGGTTGACCGCGATCTGCCAGTCCCAGTCCTCCAGCGACAGTTCGGCGAAGAACCCGCCTGAAGCGACGCCGGCATTGTTGACGATCACGTCGATACCACCGAACTGCTCGGTGCAGGCCTGGGCCAGGGCGGTGAGCTGGCTGTAGTCGCGCACGTCGCAACGCTGGACAAAGCCATCGCCGCCGGCTGCGCGGGCCAGCTCCAAGGTTTCGCGCAGGCCGGTTTCGTTGACATCGGCCAGCGCCAGGCGCCAGCCCTCACGCGCCCAGCGCAGGGCGATCTCGCGACCGAGGCCGGACCCGGCCCCGGTGATCATGATGCGGTTTTGCATGTTGGCTGGCCTTGTTCTGACGGTTTGTGCAACCAGTCTAATCAAGGCCTGGGCGGCAGGCAGGGTTCATCAGGGTAGTGAATGGACGGGCATGAGCGCATGGTTAGCCTCGTGCTGCGAAGAGGCCGGAACAGGCACTAAATATCAATAGCCCCGGGCGAAGTCCACTTCACCTCGCAACCCTTGCCCCGCCGCGTACGCCCGCACGTTCTCGACAAACAACCGCACCATCGCCGCCGGCGAGGTGGGCGCCGAGCTGTGCCCGGTCAGCAGCAAGCCCCAGGCTGTCCAGAACGGGTGTTGCCTGGGCAACGGCTCCTGCCGGCAGACATCGATCACGGCCCCCGCCAGGTGCCCTTCCTTCAGCGCCTCGACCAGGTCAGCGTCGACCACCGCCGCCCCACGCCCGGCATTGATGAACAGCGCCGTGGGCTGGAAGCACTTGAACAGTGCCGCGTCATACAGGTCGTGGGTGGCCGGGGTATCCGGCAACAGGTTGAGCACGTAGTCGACCTGCCCAACCATGCGCGGCAGGTCGGCCAGCGCCGCAACCTCGACGAACGGCGCCTGCTCGCGGGCGCTGCTGGCAACGCCATACAGCACCACGCCAAACGCCTGCAGGAACTCGGCCACCCGCTGGCCAATGTCGCCAGTGCCGACGATCAGCACCTTGCGCCCTTCCAGGGTACGCCCCGGGCGGTCATCCCAACGCCGCTCGACCTGGCTGACCAGGCGCGACAGCACCTCGCGCTCATGGCCGAGCATGTAGGTGAGCATGTACTCGGCCATCACCTGGCCAAAGATGCCCACGGCACGGGTCAGGCGATAGTCGCGCGGCAGGCCTTCGGCCAGCAGCGGGGTGATACCGGCCCAGGTGGACTGCATCCAGCCCGGTTTGTGGCCCTGGCGCAGCAGGCTTGCCAGCAGGTCCGGCTGGCCCAGCCACACCGGGCACTGAGGCGCCTGGCGGGCCAGTTCGGCGGAGTCGCCGCTGGTCAGGATTTCCAGCTCTGGCGCGGCTGCGCGCAAAATCTCGGCGTATCGAGCATGATCATGCTCAGCAATCAGTACTCGCATGATCAGGCAGGGTCGTTACGGCGCAGCAATTCTTCGGGCAGGTGCTCGATGTAGTCGTCTTCCGGCGGCGGCATCTGCAGGTGGTAACCCTGGTTGTCGAGGTTTTCCAGCACCTTGGCGATGTCCTCGCGGGCCAGCTTGCGCTCGGGGGTAAGCACCAGGTCGAAGGCGTGCATGGGGGTGCCGAAGAATGGCAGCAGGCCTTCAGGTACGCGCCCAAGGCCGTCGGCCTTGAGCACGTACAGGTACATTTCGTTCTTGCGGGGGCTCTTGTAGATAGAGCAAATGCGTTTCATCGGGTCTCTCCGGCGCCTGCCAGGCTGTCCAGCAGGGCCTGGCCCATGCGCTCACGGCGCCAGCCGCGCAGCGAATCGGGCAATTGATAGGGGCCATTGGGGTAGCCGCTCTTGAGCAGCGCTTCCAGGGCTTTCTTGCGCAGCATCAGCTCGGGGGCAATGCCCAGGCGCTCACCTTCGGCCTGGCCGATGGCACGCAGCTGCTTGAGGATGCCGGCAGCCTCGATCGGCAAAGGCTCGGGCAAGGCCTGTGGCCATTGCTCGGCTGGCAGGCTGGCGGCACGCTTGATCAGCTCGATGAGGAACTCACCGTCCTGACGAATGGTGCGCGGATGCATCTCGTCGATCTTGGCCAGCGCCGACAGGTTGCTCGGCTGGCTCTTGGCCATGGGCCACAGCGAGTGCTCCTTGAGAATGCGGTTGCGCGGCACGTCGCGGTTGCGCGCTTCACGCTCGCGCCAGGCGCACAGCTCACGCAGCACTGCCAGTTGCTGGGGGGCCAGCTTCCAGGCCAGCTTGACGTCGCGGTACAGGCTTTCGGGCTCGACTTCGCGGCGCAATGCGGCCACCAGTTCGGCGCCGTCCTCCAGCACCCAGGCATACTTGTCGTCACTCAGGCGCGGGCGCAACACGGTGAACAGTTCTGCGAGGTGCACGGCATCCTCGGCGGCATAGCTGACCTGGGTTTCCGAGAGCGGGCGCTGCAGCCAGTCGGAGCGGGTTTCGCCCTTGGGCAAGTCGATACCCAGCACTTCCTGCACCAGGCGCGAATAGCCCATGGAGAAGCCCAGGTTCAGGTAGCCGGCGGCCAGCTGGGTATCGAACAGCGGCTGTGGCAGCTTGCCGGTCAGGCGCAGCAGCACTTCGAGGTCTTCGCTGCAGGCGTGCAGCACCTTGACCACGCCGCTGTCATCCAGCAGTTCGGCCAGCGGTTGCCAGTTGCCGATCAGCAACGGGTCGATCAGGAAGGCACGCTGGCCATCGCCGATCTGGATCAGCCCGGCTTTCGGGTAGAAGGTGTCGACCCGCATGAATTCGGTGTCGACGGCGACGAAGGGCAGCTGGTGCCAGTCGCGGCAGTGTTCGGCCAGGCTCTGGTCGTCACGGATCCAGTGTATTTCGATGGCCACGAGGCTCTCCCACTAACATTGGCGCGCAGTATATACGGCGCGGGCACTGCTGGTGAAACCTGCGCCATCCTTGATATCGATCAGTGGTGCTGTTGTGCGTGTTCAGGCAGCAGCAACTCTCGTGCGCAAAATCCGCAAGCTTCGCGATCCCAGTGGGAGCGGGCATGCCCGCGAACACGGGCGAAGCCCGTGCCATCCACCGCGTCGCCTGCTTCGCGGGCATGCCCGCTCCCACAAAGACCGCGCAAGCTAGCAGTTTTTGAATGCGCTTTGCCTCAGCGCTTGGCTGCCAACCACGGCCGGCAGCTGGCGAACATGTCCAGCGACTGCTGGTAGACCTCGGTGTGCACCTGCAACAGGCCGAGCATCGAGTGGAACAGGTTGTCTTGCGACAGCGGTGCATCGCTGAGCTTGGCCAGGCAGTCGGTGTCGACGCCGAAGTCTTCCTTGTAGCTGTCGGAGAACCAGGTCAGCAGCGGCACGTGCTTCTGCTGCTCGGGGGCAATGGCGTAGGGCGTGCCGTGCAAGAACAGGTTGTATTCACCCAGCGACTCGCCGTGGTCGGACAGATAGATCATCGCCGTGTCGACCTTGTCCTGCTTGCTGCGCAGGGTGTCGATCAGCGACGCCAGCACCTTGTCGGTATAGGCCAGGGTGTTGTCGTAGCCGTTGACGATTTCCTGCTCGCTGCACTGGTCCAGCGCGTTGCTCTGGCACACCGGGGCGAAACGCTGGTCGGCGCCGGGGTAGCGCTTGAAGTACTCAGGCCCGTGGCTGCCCATCTGGTGCAGCACCAGCACGGTGTCCTTGTCGAGGTTGTCGATCAGCTCACCCAGGCCCTGCAGCAGGATCTGGTCATGGCATTCACCATCAGCGCACAACTGCGGGTCCTTGAGGTTGCTGACATCAATGAACTGCACACGGTCGCAGGTGCCCTTGCAGCCTGACTGGTTGTCACGCCACTGCACCGCCAGGCCGACACGCTGGAGGATGTCCAGCAACCCTTCGCGGTTCTTCGCCACCCGGGCATCGTAGTCCTTGCGCTTCATGCCAGAGAACATGCACGGCACCGAGACGGCGGTTTCCGTGCCGCAGGAGTGCACATCGGAGAACGCCAGCAGGCCCTGTTCCCTTGCAAGGTTCGGTGTGGTGTCGCGGTTGTAGCCAAGCACGCCGAAGTGGTCTGCCCGCGCACTTTCACCCACCACGAGCACGGTCAGCGACTTGCGTTCATGCTTTTGCCAGGCGGCATCTCGCTTGGCATCTTCGCCATAATGCTGGAAGGGGTGTGATGCGGTACCGACGCGCTCGCTGACATAACCGATGGAGGCCCCCACGATATTGCTGGGGGTGAGCATCAGGCGCAGTTCGTGGTGGTTGCGAAACAGCGACGACAGGCCCTGGTAGTTGACCAGTGCCACCGAGCCCAGGGCCACCACGCAGGCACCGCCAACCACCAGCTTGCCGAGTAGTTCACGGTGCCAGGTGCGATAGGCGATCGGTGCCTTCCACAACAGCACCGAAGGCACTACACCGAGGCCCAGGATATACAAGGCAAACTTCAACGAAAGCAAGTCACGCACTTCTGCCGCGTTGGTTTCCGCGATATTACGGAACATGCCCGCATCAATAAGTACACCGTACTGGTTCATGAAGTAAGCCACGCCCGCGCCACTCATGAACAACACGATGAGTATTGGCTTCAATACGTAACGGAAGGCGAACAACGTGAGGATCAGGTTAAATGCGAACAGCATCAATACGGCAAACGCCAGGCTCAGCCATAGCCCCGGCAAACCGGGCGGTACGACCTGTTCAAGATGCTGCCAGAGGAAGACATTGAAGCCGATCAGCAGGTAAAGGCTGGCCAGCAGCGTGACCCATTCAGTCCGCAGGGATTTGAAGTTGAGCATCAGCGTCCGCAATCAAGAGTGATTATCAGCCCGAGGGCCTGCGCGGCACCGGGGAAACTTGGCTGAACTCTAGAAAGCGTGCCATCAATATTTTGTGAAAAAGACGCCAACAAATTCGTGAGCAGGCGCCTTTTCTACATTAAAAGAAGTTCATTCAGCGCTTGTTCAGCGTGGCAGGCGTTCCTTGGCGTACGGCTCGCGGTCGATGTCCAGCACTTCCACGCACAGCTGGATGTCCAGCCCAGGCTGCTTGGGGATGGCCTCACGCAATACATCCAGCAGGCTGGCGGACAGTTGCTTCTTCACCTCGGGCGAGCGTCCGCTGAGGATGGCCAGGCGCACATGGGCAAAGGCACGCTCGCCGGGCGCGGTGCCCACGCGATAGTGCTTGAAGGCTTCGGCGCGGCTCTTGATGTCGGCCTCGTCGGCGAACTGGCCACTGCCGACCAGGGCATGGTTCAGGCGCAGCAGCAGGGTATCGACGTTCAGCTCGCGCAGGTTGTCGCTGTATTCCAGGTTCAGGTGAGGCATGGCGCAGTTCCGGGTCACGGGGGAGATGCGACAGCCTACCCCAGTCCCCTACCTGCGCAAAGACGACTATCCTCAAAGGTCAGAACCATCCGCCAACCCCCGACAGAGGTGAAGAAATGCCAGTTCCGCATGATCTGCTCGCTGACCTGCACGTTACCGCTGATGCATTCCAGGCGCTCATGGACAAGGACCAGACGCTGCACTCACTGCACAAGGAATACAACGCAAAAGACAAAGAGGTGGTGGCCGCCGAAGCCAACGGCACCAACGACGAGGCCGTCAACCGTCTGCGCAAGGAACGGTTGCTGATCAAGGACAAGATCGAACGGATCATTCATCCGCCCAAATCCTGACAGGAATTCATTGAATCCACCGGCCTCTTCGCGGATGACCTCGCTCCCACAGGTACAGTGCCAGACCTGAAAGCAGCCGAGTTCCTGCGGGAGCGGGTTTACCCGCGAAGAGGCCAGCAGCCCTCACACAACAGCCGCAGCCTTCAACGCCCCATCCAGATCGTCGACCAGGTCACGGTAATCCTCGATCCCCACCGACAACCGCAGCAGGTTTTCGCTGATGCCCATCACGCCCTTCTGCTCCGGGCTCAGCGAGCAGTGCGACATGCTCCAGGAATGGTTGATCATGCTTTCCACCCCGCCCAGCGAATCGGCCAGCACGAAGATCTGCAGCGCTTCCACCAGCCGGTTGAGCGCGGCCCGGTCGCCCTTGACCTTCATCGCCACCACCGCCCCACCCGTGCGCATCTGCCGTTTGCACAGTTCGTGCTGTGGATGGCTTTCCAGCCCCGGGTAATACACCTGCTCGATCTGCGCGTGGCTTTCGAGGAAGCGCGCTACCTGCAGGGCATTGGCACACTGGCGCTCCATGCGCACATCCAGGGTCTTCAGACCGCGCAGGGCCAGGTAGCAGTCGAACGGCCCCTGCACCGCGCCGATTGCCATGCTGATGCGGCGCAGGCGCGCCAAAAGGGCATCATTGGCGGCTACCACCACGCCACCGGTGAGGTCGGAGTGGCCGCCGATGTACTTGCTGGCCGAGTGCATCACCAGGTCCACGCCCAAGGTGATCGGGCGCTGGTTCCACGGCGAGCAGAAGGTGTTGTCGATGCAGGTGAGGATGCCCCGCGCCTTGGCCAGGTCGCACACCGCCTTGATATCGACCAGGTGCAGCAGCGGGTTGGTCGGCGATTCGATCCAGATCAGCTGGGTTTCCGGCTTGATGGCGGCGGCCACTGCCTCGAGATCGTTGAGGTCGACGTAGGTGGTGGTCAGGCCCGAGGTACGGCTGCGGTAGTCTTCGAGGATGCGGAAGGTACCGCCATACACACCGTTCATCACCACCACATGCGCATCCTTGGGCAGCAGCTCCAGCACGGTGGCGGTGGCGTTCACACCCGAGGCGCAGGCCACTGCGCCAACTCCTTCTTCCAGGGCGGCGACACAGGTTTCGTAGGCATGCCGGGTGGGGTTGCCGACGCGGCTGTAGGAGTATTCCGGCTTGTCGTCCAGGCTGCGCTTGGTGAACGAGCTGGCGGTGACGATCGCCGGGAAGATAGCGTTATCGGCGACACTGAACTGTTCACCGGCGTGAATGGTGCGGGTGGCGAAATTGCGCGGCTTGTCGGACATGGTCAGGCCCATTGGCAGAATGAAAGTTGCCACTATCGCACAACCCAAATCTTCTGGCCTTGGGGTAATCTGTGAAAAATTTTTCTCCACGGCCCACACGCAATATGGACAGCTTCGACCAGCACATTCTCACCCTGCTTCAGCGCGACGCCTCGATCTCGCTCAAGGACCTGGCAGAGGCCGTCAACCTGTCCACCACGCCGTGCTGGAAGCGGGTCAGACGCCTGGAGGAGGACGGCTACATTGTCGGCCGCGTTGCCCTGCTGGACCCGCAACGGCTGGGGCTGGGGCTGACGGTGTTCGTCCAGCTCAAGACCCAGCGCCACGACAGCGCCTGGCTGGAGCAGTTTGCCGCGACCGTGACCGGGTTCGAGGAAGTGATGGAGTTCTACCGCATGTCGGGGGACTGGGATTACATGCTGCGGGTGGTGGTGGGGGATATTGCGGCGTATGACCGGTTCTACAAGAAGCTGATTACCAGTACTGATGGGCTGTCGAACATTACTTCCAGTTTTGCCATGGAGCAGATGAAGTACACCACGGCTTACCCGGTGCATCGTTCCTGATTCCTGTATGGCAGTACCGGCCCTATCGCCGGCAAGCCAGCTCCCACAGGCACGTCACAGGTTCTGAAATCTGTGCGGTCCCTGTCGGAGCTGGCTTGCCGGGGACAGGGCCCTTGCAGGCTATCTGTCAATCCGCGGCCAGCACCGCCGCAATCCGGTTCCCCGCCTTGGCTTTCTCGACCTTGATCGCCACAAACTTCGAAGTCGGCGTATAGGTCCCCTCGCCATAACTTTCCAGCGGCACCAGCGGGTTGGTTTCCGGGTAATAGGCCGCCGCCTGCCCCTCGGGCACGTCATACGCCACCAGGCGGAAGCCAGACACCCGCCGCTCCACGCCATCCTCCCACAGCGACACCAGGTCCACGTGCTCGCCTGGCTCGAAGCCCATCCGGCGGATGTCGACCTCGTTGACGAACACCACTTCACGCAGGCCGAACACCCCACGATAACGGTCGTCCAGGCCATACAGGGTGGTGTTGTACTGGTCGTGCGAACGCAGTGTCTGCAGGATCAGGTCAGGCTTGTCACCACGCGCCAGCACCTTGGCATTCACCAGTTGCTCCGGCAGCTGGCTCGGGCTGAAGCGCGCCTTGCCTGTGGCCGTGCGCCAGGTACGGTCGGCGGCATTGTTACCCAGGTGGAAGCCGCCCGGGTGCTGCAGGCGCTCGTTGAAATCGGCAAAGCCGGGGATCACATCGGCAATCATGCTGCGGATACGGCCGTAGTCGGCAACTGCGTATTCCCAGTCGATCGGCTGCTTGCCCAGGGTCGCCTGGGCCATGCCGGCGATGATCCACGGCTCCGAGCGCAGGTGTGGCGAGCGCGGGCGCAGTTGGCCGTGGGAGATGTGCACCATGCTGAAGGTGTCCTCCACGGTCACGCCTTGCGGCCCGCTGGCCTGCATGTCGATTTCGGTACGGCCCAGGCACGGCAGGATCAACGCATCGCGGCCGGTGACCAGGTGCGAGCGGTTGAGCTTGGTGGAAATCTGCACGGTCAATGCGCAATTGCGCATGGCCGCATGAGTGCGCGGCGTATCCGGCGTAGCCTGGGCAAAGTTGCCACCCAGGCCGATGAACACCTTGGCACGCCCCTCCTCCATGGCCTTGATCGCCAGCACCGCGTTGTGCCCGTGTGCACGCGGCACGCGGAACCGGAAGCGCTTTTCGATGGCATCGAGCAGCGCCGCCCCGGGCTTCTCGTCGATGCCCATGGTGCGGTCGCCCTGCACGTTGCTGTGGCCACGCACCGGTGACAGGCCGGCACCGGGCTTGCCAACGTTGCCGCGCAGCAGCTGCAGGTTGACAATTTCCTGAACGGTCGGCACCGAGTGGCGGTGCTGGGTGACGCCCATGGCCCAGCACATGATCACCCGTTCGGCCTTGCGGTACATGCGCGCGGCCAGTTCGATCTCGGCCTGGGTCAGGCCCGATTGCTCGACGATGTGCGCCCAGGGCGTGGCATCCACGGCTTCCAGGTATGCGTCGATACCACTGGTGTGTTCGGCGATGAAGGCATGGTCGAACACCGCCGGTTCGCCATTTGCCTGGGCTTCGCGTTCCCACTGCAGCAGGTACTTGGCAATGCCGCGCATCACTGCCATGTCGCCGCCCAGGGCCGGGCGGAAGTAGGCCGTGTTGGTTGGTTCGGAGCCATTGCTGAGCATCTCGAACGGGTGCTGCGGGTGCTGGAAGCGCTCCAGGCCGCGCTCCTTGAGCGGGTTGAAGCAGACCACCTGCGCACCACGCTTCACCGCTTCACGCAGCGGTTCGAGCATGCGCGGGTGGTTGGTGCCAGGGTTCTGGCCGATGACGAAAATGGCATCGGCCAGCTCCAGGTCGTGGAACACCACGGTGCCCTTGCCCACGCCCAGGGTTTCCGACATGCCCACGCCGCTGGCTTCATGGCACATGTTCGAGCAGTCGGGGAAATTGTTGGTGCCGTAGGCACGGACGAACAGCTGATAGAGGAACGCCGCCTCGTTGCTGGCCCGGCCCGAGGTGTAGAACTCGGCCTGGTCGGGCGATTCGAGTGCGCGCAAGTGTTGGGCAACCAGCGCAAAGGCTTCTTCCCAGCTGGTTTCTACATAGTGGTCGGTGGCCGCGTCATAGCGCATGGGGTGGGTCAGGCGGCCCTGGTACTCCAGCCAGTAGTCGGTCTGCTGGGCCAACGCACTGACGCTGTACTTGGCGAAGAACGCCGGGTCTACCGAGCGGCCGGTGGCTTCCCAGTTGACCGCCTTGGCGCCGTTCTCGCAGAACTTGACCATGTCGTTTTCCGGCGACTCGCCCCAGGCACAGCCGGGGCAGTCGAAGCCACCGTTCTGGTTGGTCTTGAGCATGGCCCGCAGGTTCTTGAACGCATTGTCGCTGCCCAGCCAGCTCTTGGTCACGCTCTTGAGCGCCCCCCAGCCAGCGGCGGCGCCCTTGTAGTCCCTGATGTGTTGGTCCTGGCTCATGCGATGAATCCTCACGCTTCGATGCTTTTTTTCAGCCTATGGAGCGTGAGGTAGAGCCGTCCAATCGAAAGATCTTACGGGGTGATAGGCGGTTTCGATCAAGGGTTGGAACCGCGTCACGGCCTTCGCGGGTGAACCCGCTCCCACAGGGCCCCACAGGTTTCGAGCCCTGCGCTTTACCTGTGGAAGCGGGTTTACCCGCGAATTGGGCGCCGCAATCAACACTTTGAAATACGTGGCCTGCAGCCATGATAGAGGCCATCGATCAAACGGTCGGACAAAGCAATTTGACGCCCCGGCGCCCAGGTTATAGCTTGAATCGAGTCCCAACCCATTCGAGCGCGAACGTGGAACAGAACAGCCGGGCCCTGATCGACGGCTTCAACCGGAAAATCGACTACCTGCGGATGTCGGTCACCGACCGCTGCGACTTCCGTTGTGTGTACTGCATGGCCGAAGACATGCAGTTCCTGCCGCGCCAGCAAATTCTCAGCCTCGAGGAGCTGTTCCAGGTGGCCGAGCGCTTCGTCGCCCTTGGCACCCGCAAGATCCGCCTGACCGGCGGCGAGCCGCTGGTGCGCCAAGGCATCGTCGACCTCTGCGGGCGCATCGCCGCCCTGCCCGGCCTGCGCGAATTGTGCCTGACCAGCAACGGCTCGCAACTTGGGCGCCTGGCCCAGCCGCTGTTCGACGCCGGTGTCACGCGCCTGAACATCAGCCTCGACAGCCTGGACGCCGAGCGCTTCAGGCAACTGACCCGCACCGGCGACCTGCACCAGGTGATCGCCGGCATCGACGCCGCCCGCCAGGCAGGCTTCAAGCGCACCAAGCTCAACTGCGTGGTCCTCAAGGGCCGCAACGATCATGAACTGGTCGACCTGGTGCGCTTTGCAATCGACCGCGAGCTGGACATCACCTTCATCGAAGAAATGCCCTTGGGCGTGATCAGCGAACATGAGCGCGGCGAGTCGTTCTGCTCCAGCGATGAAGTACGTGCGCTGCTGGCCGAGCAGTACACTCTGGTCGAATCGACCGAGTCGTCCCAGGGCCCGGCCCGCTACTGGCGCCTGGCCGAAGCCGCCAACACTCGGGTCGGCTTCATTTCGCCACACAGCCACAACTTCTGCGCCACCTGCAACCGCGTGCGCCTCACTGTCGAAGGCCGCCTGCTGCTGTGCCTGGGCAATGAACACTCGGTGGACCTGAAGCAGGTGCTGCGCGCCCACCCCGGCAACCCCGAACGCCTGGACAAGGCCATTCGTGACTCGCTGCACCTCAAGCCCTACCGCCATCATTTCGAAGTCGGTGGCGATGTGCAGATCCTGCGTTTCATGAACATGACCGGCGGCTAGCCAGCCGTCTCTGGATTGACATGATCGTCCACCCCACCCCCGATGTGCTGCGTGTGCTGTTCACCCTCAAGGGTTCGATCGTCAAACGCATTGCCCTGCGCTGCCTGACAATCACCCTGCTGGCCGCGCTGATCGTGTTGGTCGAGCGGCATTTCCCGGCGTTCTTCTACCCGGTCAGCGCCACCCCGTTCACCTTGCTGGGCCTGTCGCTGTCTATTTTCATGAGCTTTCGCAACAACGCCTGCTATGACCGCTGGTGGGAGGGGCGCAAGGCCTGGGGCAAGCTGATCATCGAAACCCGCTCGTTCGTGCGCGAAAGCCTGGTGATTACCGACGAAACCCTTCGTGCCGAACTGTTGCGCAGCCTGTGCGGCTTTGCCCATGCACTGAATGCACGGCTGCGCAACGAGGACGAACTGGCCGCCGCCCGGTCCTGGCTGGCACGGCCCGATGCGATCAGCGCGCACAACGTGTGCGACGCCATCCTGCGCGAAATGGGCGGGCACTGCTCGAGGTTGGCCGAACAGCAGCAGATCAGTGACTGGCGCTACAGCCTGCTTGAGCAGCGGCTGGTGGGCCTGACCGAAGTGCAGGCCACCTGCGAGCGGATCAAGGGCACGCCGTTGCCGTTCCCCTACACGCTGTTGCTGCACCGCACCATCTACATCTTCTGCCTGCTGCTGCCGTTTGCCCTGGCCGAGCCGCTGGGCTGGCTGGCGCCGCTGTTCACCACCATCGTGGGGTACACGTTCTTCGGGCTGGATGCGATTGGCAACGAACTGGAAGACCCGTTCGGGCGCGATGAGAACGACCTGCCGACCGATGCCATGGTGCGGACCGTGGAGCGTGATGTGCTGGCGGGGTTGGGGGAACAACAGCTACCGCCGGCGTTGTTGCCGGTGGACCATGTATTGAGCTGACTGAATGCAGTGGCCTGTACCGGCCCTTTCCCGGGTAAACCCGCTCCCACAGGTATCGCGCAGGGTTCGAAACCTGTGGGGGGCCTGTGGGAGCGGGTTTACCCGCGAAAGGGCCGGTACAGGAGAAAACTCAGCCCCGGCTTGCACAGGCCTCGATCGGTTTCAGGTGCTTGACGAAGTTGCATGGCCGGTGCCGCGCATCCAGTTGCTCCGCCAGGATACCCTCCCACGCCGTACGGCAGGCCCCGGTGGAGCCCGGCAGGCAGCACACCAATGTGCGGTTGGACAACCCGGCCAGCGCCCGGCTCTGCACGGTCGAGGTGCCGATATCGAGAATCGACAGGGCCCGGAACAGTTCGCCAAAGCCATCGATGCGCTTGTCCAGCAGGCACTCGACCGCTTCCGGCGTGCTGTCACGCCCGGTAAAACCGGTACCGCCGGTGATCAGCACCACCTGCACCTGCTCGTCGGCAATCCAGGTGGCGACCTGGGCGCGGATCTTGTACAGGTCGTCCTTGAGCAACGCCCGCGCCACCAGGCGGTGGCCGATCTCCACCGAGCGACTGGCCAGCAGCTCACCGGAGGTGTCGTTGTCGTAGGTACGGGTGTCGCTGACAGTCAGCACGGCGATGTTGAGCGGTACGAAGACCGCGTCGGATTGGACGCGCACGGTGGGGCTCCTCGAGTGGCATTGCCGCCACGCTAGAGGCATGGCCCGGGGGCGTCCAATCGATATGGCGTACCGACTGATCAATGACATCTATCGCAGACGTGGGGTAAGGTCTGCATAACCCGCTACCAGGCACTTCCATGGACATCAAGCAGCTCAAATTCCTCATCGCACTCGACCAGACCCGCCACTTCGGCCAGGCGGCGGCGCTGTGCCATATCACCCAGCCGACGCTGTCCATGCGCCTGCGCAACCTGGAGGACGAGCTGGACCTTGTGCTGGTCAAGCGCGGCCAACGCTTCGAAGGCTTCACCGAGGCCGGCGAGCGCATCCTGGCCTGGGCCCGTACGCTGCTCGCCGCCCACGACGGCCTGCAGGCCGAGGCCGCCAGCTGCCGTGGCCAAGTGGTAGGCAGCCTGCGCCTGGGCACGGTGCCGCTGGCCAGTTTCAACCCCATGCACCTGCTGCTGCCGCTGCGTGAAAAATACCCCGAACTGCACTTCCAGATCAGCTCGCTCAGCTCGGAACAGGTCATCGACGGGCTCAGCCGCAACCAGCTCGACCTGGGCATCTGCTACCTGGACCAGGTCAACACCAGCTTCTTCGAAGTGATCGAACTGGGCACCACCACCATGGGCCTGCTGCACGATACCCGGCACTTCCAGTTCGCCAGCGACACCCTGCGCTGGGACGAGCTGGGCGACATTCCGCTGGGCCTGCTGAGCAAGGGCATGCACTACCGCCAATCGCTGGACCTGAGTTTCCGCAGCCGTGGCCTGGAGCCGAATGCGGTACTGGAAAGCGACTCGAGCTTCCAGCTGATTCAGGCCATCAACACCGGTATGTGCTGCGCAGTCATGCCGCTGGGCTGCGGCCTGGAAGACCTGAGCGAGCACCTGCGCATCCTGCCGGTGGCCGACGCCGCCATCCACAGCCCGGTCGGCCTGCTGCTGCGCCGCAGCGAACCGCGTTCGGCAATTGCCGAGCAGTGCTTCGATGAGGCGCGGGCGCTGTTTCAGGCCGACTGATCGCTGGTGGCCTGGCGGTACTGGCGCGGCGTGAAGCCGGTCAGTTGCTTGAACTGGCGGCTGAAGGCGCTGTGGTCGGTATAGCCGCAGCGCATCGCCACATCAGTGATCGGCATTTCCGAGTGCAGCAAGCGGTGGGCGTGCTCCAGGCGCGCCTTGTGGATCATCTGCCGTGGTGTGAGGTGGAACACCCGCTTGCAGTAGCGCTCCAGCTGGGCCACGGAAATGCCGGCGATACGGGTCAGCTCGCCCATGCTGATCGGCTGGTGGAAATGTTGGCGGATATGCTCGTCCACCGCCGCCAGGCGCTGGTAGGCAGGGTGGGTATCGGCCGCTGACTGCAAATCGACCGAGATGCCGACCAGGCCGATGATCTCGCCGGCCTGGTTGTACAGCGGGCGCTTGTGGGTCAGGCACCAGCCAGGCTCGCGGCTGCCATACAGGTGCAGCTCCAGCTGGTCTTCCAGCACCAGGCCCTCCTTGAGAACACGACGGTCCTGCTCGGTGTAGCCGGGGCCCAGCTGTGCCGGGAACACTTCGGCGCTGGTCTTGCCCAGCAGCGGCTGCAGGCGCTTGAGGCCACAACGCTGGACCAGGGTGTTGTTGGCCAGCACATAGCGGGCGGCCGGGTCCTTGATGAAGATCGCGGCGTTGGGGATGGCGTTGAGGATCGGCAGAAGCAGGGACACACCGGCGAGCAGGGCTTCGAGGCTGGCGGGGCGGTGCTGGTCGAGGGACTGGTACAGGGTTGCCAGGGGGGTGTCGGTCATCTGCTCTATCTCGGTTTGCTGTGCCGGCCCTTTCGCGGGCACGCCCGCTCCCACAGGTCCCCCACAAATTTCGAATCCTGTGGTGTACCTGTGGGAGCGGGCGCGCCCGCGAAGAGGCCAACGATACCCACATACCTCTACAGCCCTTGCTCGGTATGGCTTACAGCCTATTCCACACCCCGGCACCTAGTCACTGCTTTTTTGAAACTGTGCCGATTTCGTCATCCACCCTGCAGAAAACCATCAAGAACCGGCGCCCCGATCGGTCCACTCTATGCCCCACGCAAGCCGCCCCAAGTCCTACAAGAGCGCGGCCCAAAAAGCCGCATCTCGTGACATCAGACCTGCCTATCCAATAACCAACAAAAAGGCGAACCCATGTCAGGCAAATTCAAAAAACAGTTGTCATTGCTGGACCTCACCTTCATCGGCCTAGGCGCCATCTTCGGCTCCGGCTGGCTGTTCGCCGCCAGCCACGTCTCGGCCATCGCCGGCCCGGCCGGCATCCTGTCCTGGTTCCTTGGCGGCTTCGCCGTACTGTTGCTGGGCATCGTCTATTGCGAACTGGGCGCCGCCCTGCCGCGTGCCGGGGGCGTGGTGCGCTACCCGGTGTACTCCCACGGCCCGCTGCTGGGCTACTTGATGGGCTTCATTACCCTGATCGCCTTTTCCAGCCTGATCGCCATCGAAGTGGTCGCTTCGCGCCAATACGCCGCCGCCTGGTTCCCCGGGCTGACCGAGGCCGGCTCCAGCGACCCGACCGTACTCGGCTGGCTGGTGCAGTTCGCCCTGCTGGGGCTGTTCTTCTTCCTCAACTACCGCAGCGTGAAAACCTTCGCCAAGGCCAACAACCTGGTCAGCGTGTTCAAGTTCATCGTGCCGCTGCTGGTGATCGGCGTGCTGTTCACTTTCTTCAAGCCGGAAAACTTCGAGGTCCAGGGCTTTGCCCCTTTCGGTCTGTCCGGCGTTGAAATGGCGGTATCGGCCGGTGGCATCATCTTCGCCTACCTGGGCCTGACGCCGATCATTTCGGTGGCCAGCGAAGTGAAGAACCCGCAGCGCACCATCCCCATCGCGCTGATCCTCTCGGTACTGCTGTCCACCGCGATCTACGCCCTGCTGCAACTGGCCTTCCTCGGCAGTGTGCCGACCGAAATGCTGAGCAACGGCTGGGCCGCCGTGACCAAGGAACTGGCCCTGCCCTATCGTGATATCGCCCTGGCCCTGGGTGTGGGCTGGCTGGCCTACCTGGTGGTGGCCGACGCGGTGATCTCGCCCAGCGGCTGCGGCAACATCTACATGAACGCCACCCCGCGCGTGGTCTATGGCTGGGCGCAGACCGGCACCTTCTTCAAGTACTTCACCCGCATCGACGCCGAGTCCGGCATCCCGCGCCCGGCGCTGTGGCTGACCTTTGGCCTGTCGGTGTTCTGGACCCTGCCGTTCCCGTCCTGGGAAGCGCTGATCAACGTGGTTTCAGCCGCTTTGGTACTGAGCTACGCCGTGGCCCCGGTGACCGTCGCCGCCCTGCGCCGCAACGCCCCCGACATGCCGCGCCCGTTCCGGGTCAAGGGCATGGGCGTGCTCGGCCCGCTGTCGTTCATCATCGCCGCGCTGATCGTGTACTGGTCTGGCTGGAAGACCGTTTCGTGGCTGCTGGCCCTGCAGATCGTGATGTTCGTGCTTTACCTGCTGTGCGGCCGCTTCGTGCCGACCCAGCACCTGTCGCTGGCCCAGCAAGTGCGCTCGTCGGCGTGGCTGATCGGCTTCTACGCGGTGACCATCCTGCTGTCGTGGCTGGGCAGCTTCGGCGGCCTGGGGGTGCTCGGCCACCCATTCGACACCGTGGTCGTGGCCGCTTGTGCGCTGGGCATCTACTACTGGGGTGCTGCCACCGGCGTGCCTGCCCACCTGGTGCGCCTGGAAGGTGAGGATGAAAGCGAAGCCTCCTCCGAAAGCTACCCAGGCCAGCGCCCTGCCGCCGTCGCCTCCTGACCCACTCTCGAATGGATATGCCCATGAAACACGTTCATGTCATCGACTCGCACACCGGCGGGGAACCCACCCGCCTGGTGATGAAAGGCTTCCCGCAACTGCGTGGCCGCAGCATGGCCGAGCAGCGCGACGAGCTGCGCGAGCTGCACGACCAGTGGCGCCGCGCCTGCCTGCTGGAACCACGTGGCAACGATGTACTGGTCGGTGCGCTGTACTGCCCACCGGTATCGGCCGACGCCACCTGCGGGGTGATCTTCTTCAACAACGCTGGCTACCTGAACATGTGCGGCCACGGCACCATCGGCCTGGTCGCCTCGCTGCAGCATCTTGGCCTGATCGCACCGGGCGAGCACAAGATCGACACCCCGGTCGGCCAGGTGACCGCCACCCTGCATGAAGATGGCGCCATAACCGTTGGCAACGTGCCGTCCTACCGCTACCGCCAGCAGGTGCAGGTGGAGGTGCCCGGCCATGGCCTGGTGCGTGGCGACATCGCCTGGGGCGGCAACTGGTTTTTCCTCGTCTCCGAACACGGCCAGCGCATCGAACTGGCCAACCGCGAGGCGCTGACCGAATACACCTGGGCGATGCTCAAGGCCCTCGAAGCCCAAGGCATCACCGGTGAAAACGGTGCCCCCATCGACCACGTCGAACTGTTTGCCGACGATGCCAACGCCGACAGTCGCAACTTCGTGATGTGCCCCGGCAAGGCCTACGACCGCTCGCCCTGCGGCACGGGCACCAGCGCCAAGCTGGCCTGCCTGGCCGCCGACGGCAAGCTCGACGAAGGCCAGACCTGGGTACAGGCCAGTATCACCGGCAGCCAGTTCCAGGGCCGCTACGAGCGCGACGGCGACCGCATTCGCCCTTTCATCACCGGCCGCGCCTACATGACCGCCGACAGCACCTTGCTGATCGACGAACAGGACCCATTCGCCTGGGGCATCTGACCCCGGCTTTTTCCAGAAAGTCGAATATCGCGAGGAGTGACAACAATGACCAACAACATCTTCACCGGCACCATGCCCGCCCTGATGACCCCCTGCACCGCCGAGCGCAAACCGGACTTCGACGCCCTGGTGCGCAAGGGCCGCGAGCTGATCGAGGCAGGCATGAGTGCCGTGGTGTACTGCGGTTCGATGGGCGACTGGCCGCTGCTGACCGAAGCCGAGCGCCAGGAAGGCGTGGCGCGCCTGGTGGCCGCCGGCATCCCGACCATCGTCGGTACCGGCGCGGTGAACACCCGTGAGGCGGTATCCCACGCCGCCCACGCGGCCAAGGTCGGTGCCGCCGGCCTGATGGTCATCCCCCGCGTACTAAGCCGCGGTGCCTCGCTGATTGCTCAGAAGCACCACTTCTCGGCCATCCTGGCAGCCGCGCCGAAGCTGCCGGCGGTGATCTACAACAGCCCATACTACGGCTTCGCCACCCGCGCCGACCTGTTCTTCGAACTGCGCAGCGAGTTCCCCAACCTGATCGGCTTCAAGGAGTTCGGCGGGGGCGCCGACCTGCGCTACGCCGCCGAGCACATCACTTCCAAGGATGACGACGTGACCCTGATGGTCGGCGTCGACACCCAGGTGGTGCATGGCTTCGTCAACTGCAACGCCACCGGCGCCATCACCGGCATCGGCAACGCCCTGCCGCGTGAGGTGCTGCACCTGGTGAGCCTGAGCAAGCAGGCGGCCAAGGGTGATGCCAAGGCCCGCCGCCTGGCGCGTGAACTGGAAGCGGCGCTGGCGGTGCTGTCGTCGTTCGATGAAGGCTGTGACCTGGTGCTCTACTACAAGCACCTGATGGTGCTGAACGGTGACAGCGAATACAGCCTGCACTTCAACGAGACCGACGTGCTGACCGACGCCCAGCGCAATTATGCCGAGCAGCAGTACGCGCTGTTCCGCACCTGGTACGCCAGCTGGTCGGCTGAGCAGAACATCGCCTGATCGCCTGATTCACGCTCGAGCCGCAGCCCCTGTGGGAGCGGGTTCACCCGCGAACACCGGCGAAGCCGGTGCCAGGCACCGAGTCGCCTGCTTCGCGGGTAAACCCGCTCCCACAAGAGCTGCGGTCTCCCTTGTTACTGATTCCAAAGGAGGCTCCATGAACCTCACAGGCAACCTGCTGATCGGCCAGACGCCGATAACCGGCAGCCGCGAAGCCATCCGTGCCATCGACCCAGCCACCGGCCAGGCGCTGGAACCGGCCTACCTCGGCGGCACCAGCGAACACGTGGCCCAGGCATGCACCTTGGCCTGGGCGGCGTTCGATGCCTACCGCGAAACCTCGCTCGAGCAACGGGCACAATTCCTCGAAACCATCGCCACGCAGATCGAAGCGCTGGGCGATGCCCTGATCGACCGCGCCGTGGCTGAAAGTGGCCTGCCCAAGGCGCGTATCCAGGGCGAACGTGGCCGCACCTGCACCCAGCTGCGCACCTTCGCCCGCGTGGTACGGGCCGGCGAATGGCTGGACGTGCGGGTCGACAATGCCCTGCCCGAGCGCCAGCCCCTGCCGCGTGCCGACCTGCGCCAGCGCCAGGTGGCCCTGGGGCCGGTGGCGGTATTCGGTGCCAGCAATTTCCCGTTGGCCTTCTCGGTGGCCGGTGGCGACACCGCCTCGGCCCTGGCCGCCGGTTGCCCGGTGGTGGTCAAGGCCCACGGCGCTCACCCGGGCACCAGCGAGCTGGTCGGCCAGGCAGTGGCAAAGGCCGTGAAGCAGTGCGGCCTGCCGGCCGGTGTGTTTTCGCTATTGTACGGCTCTGGTCGTGAAGTGGGCATTGCACTGGTCAGCGACCCGCGCATCAAGGCTGTTGGCTTTACCGGCTCGCGCAGTGGTGGCATTGCGCTCTGCCAGGCGGCCCAAGCCCGCCCCGAGCCGATCCCGGTGTACGCCGAAATGAGCTCGATCAACCCGGTATTTTTGTTCGACACCGCCCTGCAGACCCGCGCCGAGGCACTGGCACAAGGCTTCGTCGCCTCGCTGACCCAGGGTGCCGGCCAGTTCTGCACCAACCCCGGCCTGGTGATTGCCCGCCAGGGGCCGGCGTTGCAGCGTTTCATCGCCGCCGCCAGCGAACACGTGCGCCAGGCTGCGGCGCAGACCATGCTCACCCCGGGCATCTTCAGTGCCTACCAGGCCGGTGTCGGCGCCCTCGCCGCAAACGCCAATGCACAGGCCGCCGCCAGTGGCCAGGCCGGGCAAGGCCCCAACCAGTGCCAGGCGCAACTGTTCGTGACCCAGGCCGAAGCGTTCCTCGCCGACCCGGCGTTGCAGGCCGAAGTCTTCGGCGCGGCGTCGCTGGTGGTGGCCTGCGCCAACGATGAGCAAGTTTGCCAGGTGGCCGAGCACCTGGAAGGCCAACTGACCGCCACCCTGCAACTGGACGACGCCGACATCGACAGCGCCCGAGCGCTGCTGCCGACCCTTGAACGCAAGGCTGGCCGCATCCTGGTCAATGGCTGGCCGACCGGTGTAGAGGTATGCGACGCGATGGTCCATGGCGGGCCGTTCCCGGCCACCTCCGATGCCCGCAGCACCTCGGTGGGCACGGCGGCGATCCTGCGCTTCCTGCGCCCGGTGTGCTACCAGGACTTCCCCGATGCCCTGCTGCCGCAGGCGCTGAAGCACGGCAACCCGCTGCAACTGCGGCGCCTGCTCGACGGTAAACGGGAAGGCTGAGCATGGTCGAAACCGCTGAAACCGATATCGTCGTGGTCGGCGCCGGCATTGTCGGCGTCGCCTGTGCCCTGCAACTGGCCCGCCAAGGCCGCCGGGTAACCCTGGTCGACCGCCAGGCACCCGGCCAGGGCGCGTCCTACGGCAACGCCGGGCACCTGGCCACCGAGCAGGTATTTCCGATTGCAGACCTGTCGATTCTCAAACGCCTGCCGCGCATGCTGCTGGACCCGATGGGCCCGCTGCGCCTGGACTGGAAGTACCTGCCCAAGGCCATGCCATGGTTCACCCGCTTGCTGCTCAACCTGCGCCCGGGCCCGTTTCAGCGCAGCGTCGCCGGCATCCGCACGTTGAACGAAGGCAGCCTGGGTGCCTGGCAGCGGCTGCTGGGTTCGATCGGGCGCAGCGAGCTGTTCCAGGAAGATGGCTCGTTGCTGGTTTTCGAGCGCCCGGAGTCGCGCCAGGCTCTGGAGGCCTTGCGCACACGCATGCTGCAGCAGGCGGTGCCGGTGGACTTCTGGTCAGCCGACACCGTGCGCGAAGCGGCGCCGCAACT
Organism: Pseudomonas pudica; assembly: GCF_015680405.1. Taxonomy (GTDB): domain Bacteria; phylum Pseudomonadota; class Gammaproteobacteria; order Pseudomonadales; family Pseudomonadaceae; genus Aquipseudomonas; species Aquipseudomonas pudica. The sequence continues at coordinate 55,347 of NZ_JADLJS010000023.1, read as the reverse complement.
GAGCCCGTCGTTGCTGGGTGGGCTGTTCTTCCCGCGTACCGGGCACTTCATCGACCCGTACCGGGTGGTGTGCGAACTGTTCGAAGCAGCCAAGGCCAGTGGCGTGCGCTTTGTTCAGGCGCAGGTCGATGGCGGACGTCTGCACGGCGGCGGGGTCAGCCTGGCCAGCGACCAGGGCTCGCTCGATGCCCGCCAGGTACTGATCAGTTGTGGCGCGCATTCTGCGCGGTTGACCGCCGCGCTGACCGGCAAGCAGGTGCCACTGGACACCGAGCGCGGCTACCACCTGATGTTGCCTGGCGAGCATCAGCGTTTGCCGTTTGCAGTCACATCGCTGGAGCGCAAGTTCATCATGACGCCCATGGCCGAGGGCTTGCGCCTGGCCGGCACGGTGGAATTCGCCGGGCTGGACGCGCCGCCGAGCATGCAACGGGCGTGGCAGTTGCACAGGTTGAGCAAGGGGTTGTTCCAGCGGGACTTGAGTGTGGAGGGAGCAACGCCGTGGATGGGCTTGCGGCCTTCGTTGCCGGATTCGTTGCCGGTGATCGACCGGGTGTGTGATGGGCGAGTGCTGTTGGCATTCGGGCATCAGCACCTGGGGTTGACCCAGGCAGCAGTGACAGCGGAATGGGTGGGACGGTTGGCTGAGATGGCCGGTGGACCGGAGATGGCGGCTTACCGGTTGGATCGGTTTTAGCCTGTGCTGGCCTCTTCGCGGGTGAACTCGCTCCCACAGGGATCGCACAGGCCTTGAGGGCAGTGGAGATCCTGTGGGAGCGGGTTTACCCGCGAATGGGCTGTGTACAGCAGCCCCCTTCTGAACTCAGCGATAACGCTCGAGCCAGTGCGCATACGGTGCAGGCAAGGTCCAGGAGGCTTTCTCCACACCCAACTCCTTGGCCGCAAAGTAAGCCCAGTGCGGGTCGGCCAGGTGCGCACGCCCTACCGATACCAGGTCCAGCTGGTTGGCCTGCAGCGCTGCTTCCGCCAGTTGCGGCGTACCAAACCCCCACGCAGAGGTAACCGGCAGCTTCGCCTCACGGCGCACGCGCTCGGCAATCGGCCCCATGAACGCCGGGCCCCACGGGATCTTGGTATCGGGAATGGTGAAGCCGACACTCACGCTCAGCAGGTCGAGGCCACCAGTCTTGAAGCGGCGTGCCAGTTCGATCGACTCTTCCAGGGTCTGCTCATCGCGACCGTCGTATTCCAGCACACCAAAACGCGCGGTCAGTGGCAGGTTCTCTGGCCATACCTCACGCACCGCTGCCAAAGTTTCCAGCAGGAAGCGGCTGCGGTTGTCGAAGCTGCCACCGTAGGCATCGGTACGCTTGTTGGAGTGTTCGGAGAAGAAGCTCTGGCCCAGGTAACCATGGGCAAAGTGCAGCTCGATCCATTCGAAACCGGCATCGCGCGCACGGCGGGCGGCATCGACGAAGTCCTGCTTGACCCGGGCGATGTCGTCCAGAGTCATCTCGCGCGGCACTTTTGGCAGATGCGCGCCAAAGGCGATGGCGGACGGGGCGATGGTTTCCCAACCACGGGCGTCGTCGGCAGCAATGTGGTCGTCACCTTCCCACGGGCGGTTGGCGCTGGCCTTGCGCCCGGCGTGGGCAATCTGGATACCCGGCACGGAACCGGCGGCCTTGATTGCCTGCACCACCGGCACGAAAGCCTGGGCGTGGGCATCGCTCCAGATACCGGCGCAACCGGGGGTGATGCGCCCTTCCGGTGCCACGGCAGTGGCCTCGACCACCAGCAGGCCGGCTCCGCCACGGGCCAGGCCGGCCAGATGCACGTGATGCCAGTCGTTGATCATGCCGTCCTCGGCCATGTACTGGCACATCGGAGGAATGGCAATGCGGTTGCGCAGGGTGACGTCCTTGAGGGTATAGGGTTCGAACAAGGCGGACATGGGCAAGCTCCAGAGCTGTTTGATTACGATAGTTCGATCATAATCGAACTATGGCAATTAATGATAGCCCCGTTATCATGACGACCATGCGAGCCTATCAACATCCCAATTCTGAAGACCTTACCCTGGAACGCCTGCTCTACGCCCTGAGCGACCCGGTGCGCCTGGGTATCGTGCGTCACCTGGCGGGCGTGGCCGAAGCCAGCTGTGGCGAGCTGGACGGCGGCCGGCCGAAGTCAAGCATGTCCCACCATTTTCGCGTGCTGCGTGATGCGGGGTTGGTGCATACCCGCAATGTGGGGACTACCCATATGAATTCGTTGCGTAGCGAGATGCTGGCGGAGCGGTTTCCCGGGTTGCTGGACTGCATTCTGCGGCAGCAGTGATTTACCTGTGCCGGCCTTTTCGCGGGTAAACCCGCTCCCACAGGGATAGCGCTGGCCACAGGCTTGGCGCTATTTCTGTGGGAGCGGGTTTACCCGCGAAAGGGCCGGTACAGGCAACAAAAAAGCCACGAGGTCTCCCCCGTGGCTTCTTTCAAAACAATGGCCGATTACAGCGCCATGTCATTCTCAGGCTTGCTCTCGACCGGCTGGCTCGGTGCAGCCGTGGTGCCGACACTCTCGTCGATCACCGGTGGCTTCTCGAGCTGCAGCACTTCAGCGGTGTAGTTCCACTCTTTCTGGGTGGCCGCCGCCGAGTCGTTCAGCTTGGTGCCGTAGCTCGGCACGATCTGCTTGATCTTGGCCTGCCACTCAGGGGTGGCGACCTTCTCCTTGAACACGGTTTCCAGCACGTTCAGCATGATCGGTGCAGCAGTCGAAGCACCTGGCGATGCCCCCAGCAGGCCGGCGATGGTGCGGTCTTCGGAAGCGACCACTTCGGTGCCCAGCTTCAGCACGCCGCCCTTCTCGGCATCACGCTTGATGATCTGCACGCGCTGGCCGGCCTGCCACAGGCGCCAGTCTTCCTTCTTGGCGTTCGGGAAGTAGGTGCGCAGGGCTTCGAAGCGGTCGTCGTCAGACAGCATCAACTGGCCAGCGAGGTATTCCACCAGCGGGTACTGATCGATGCCGACCTTGGTCATCGGCCACACGTTGTGGGTGGTGGTGCTACTCAGCAGGTCCAGGTACGAGCCGTTCTTCAGGAACTTGGTCGAGAAGGTGGCGAATGGACCAAACAGGATCACGCGCTTGCCGTCAAGCACGCGGGTGTCCAGGTGCGGAACCGACATGGGTGGCGCGCCGGTCGAGGCGATACCGTAGGCCTTGGCCATGTGCTGCATGGCCACGGTCGGGTTCTCGGTCACCAGGAACGAGCCGCCCACCGGGAAGCCCGCGTATTCCTTGGCTTCAGGAATGCCCGACTTCTGCAGCAGCTTCAGCGCGCCGCCGCCGGCACCGATGAACAGGAACTTGGCGTCGGTGGCCGATTCGCTACCGTCCTTCAGGTTCTTGTACTCGACGTGCCACGAGCCGTCCTTGTTGCGAGTGATGTCCTGCACTTCGCTGGACAGCTTCAGGTCGAAGTTTTCCTGGGTTTTCAGGTGGCCGACGAACTGGCGGGTGATCTCGCCGAAGTTGACATCGGTACCGATTGGCGTCCAGGTCACGGCCAGCTTCTGGTTCGGGTCGCGGCCTTCCATCATCAGCGGGACCCACTTGGCGATCTGCGCGTGGTCCTCGGAGTACTGCATCGGGCGGAACAGCGGGCTGGCCTGCAGCGCGTCATAACGCTTTTTCAGGAACTTGATGTTGTCATCGCCCCACACGAAGCTCATGTGCGGCGTGGTGTTGATGAACGAATGCGGGTTCTTCAACACGCCCTGGCGGACCTGCCACGACCAGAACTGGCGGGAGATCTGGAAGGCCTCGTTGATTTCGATGGCCTTGGTGATGTTGACGTTGCCGTCCTTGTCTTCCGGGGTGTAGTTCAGCTCGGCCAGCGCGGAGTGGCCGGTACCGGCGTTGTTCCAGCCGTTGGAGCTTTCTTCGGCCACACCATCCAGGCGCTCGACCATTTCCATCGACCAGCTTGGCTCCAGCTCGTGCAGCCAAACGGCCAGGGTAGAGCTCATGATGCCGCCGCCGACCAGCAGCACATCTACTTTCTTGGTTTCTGCGGCGTGCGCTTGCATGACGCTTGCAGCGACAGCCAGACCCAGCAAGGTCTTGCCAGCTTTCTTGAACATTGATCGATTCCAGTCAGGAGAACAGAGGGCGGGCCTGTGGCTGGCCCAGGTAAAGCGTGTTCTGCAGCGCAGGCTTGTTGTTGATCATTGTTCAGCAGCCAGAGAACCAGAAAACGACTCGGCCTTTTGTCGAATTGACCGACACGGCTGAATCGTTTTTCCGATTGTAGCTTAAATGCCAGCACAAACAAATTGCCACCCGGAGCGTCAAGGCGACGGGTTGCCTCAGTGGCAGATTGTCACGCGGAAAAACAAAAACCCCCGATCACGGAAATGACCGGGGGCCTTGGATCACGCTGCAAGCGTCGCGATCAGGGTACCGCCAAGATTACTGCTGCTGAGGCAGTTTATCGATCGGGCCGCAGCCACCGATGATCTTGGAGATGGAAACCGAAGGGTGGAACAGGTAGTCGTAGCTGCAGTTTTTCGGCTGGTTGTAAACCTGGCCGGTGCAACCCGACAGCAGGGCAACACCCGAAACGACAGCAACGGCAACGGTAGCCTTGAACAGCTTTTTCATACTAAGTCCTTTAAATGAATCATCTAAGGCCATCATTCTGATGGCGGCGGGATGATACAGAACCCAAGCATTGGATCCAAGCTTCAAGGTGCAGTTGTTGGTTGCACGTGTGCAACAACTAGTTGCCGTTGTAGGAAATGTCCCGCACTTCTGAAATTTGAGCGCCTGTTTTCAATTTTCGGGCAGATGGTTGAAAAGCGGACCGGTGGCGACGATAGTCTTGAACTCTGCCTACGCACCATCAACAGGAGTTTTCCATGCTCGGCGTCACCGACTACGGCGCGTTCGTCATCGCCTTCATCATCGTCCTGGCCATCCCCGGGCCAGGCAACTTCGCCCTGATCACCGCCACCGGCAAGGGCGGGATCAAGGCAGGCATGGCCGCGACCTGTGGGGTTATCCTGGGTGACCAGGTGCTGCTGTGGCTGGCGGTGGCTGGTGTTGCCACCCTGCTGGCGGCCTACCCTGCCGCCTTCCACGTGGTGCAATGGGCCGGTGCTGCGTACCTGGCCTACCTGGGCCTGCGCATGCTGCTGAGCAAACCCGGTGGCGCGCCGCGGGCCAGCCGTATGGACAACGGCCAGTACCTGCGCCAGACCATGATGATCACCCTGCTCAACCCCAAGGCGATCATGTTCTACATGGCATTTTTCCCGTTGTTCGTCGACCCGGTGAAGCATCAGGGGCTGGTGACCTTCGGCTTCCTCGCGGCGACAGTGGCAGTGGTGACCTTCCTGTACGGGTTGATTGCCGTGGTGCTGACGCACCAGTTGGCCGAGCGCATGCGCGCCAACCCACGGATTGCCAATATGTTCGAGCGGTTGGCGGGGGCTTGCCTGGTGGGGTTCGGCATCAAGCTGGCCGCGATGCGCTGACGGCCCTGGGGGCGCTTTGCGCTCCCGGTCCTACAGTTGAAACTCAGAATAATCCCCTTCCTTGTAGGCCAAGGGCGGCGATAAAACCCGTTTTTCTACAATTCAGAAGCTGATGCTTGCCTTGGGCGTAGAACTCACCTACAGGCTGCTCAAGAAGCTCCCCGCGTCTTCATAGGCTCGCCCGCGCAAATGGGATGCTCGCTACGAACAACTTCGCGCCACACAACGAAAAAGCCCCTGGAAACTTTCGTTCCCAGGGGCTTCATCTTGTATGGCGGAGAGATAGGGATTTGAACCCTAGGTACTGTTGCCAGTACAACGGATTTCGAATCCGTCCCGTTCGACCACTCCGGCATCTCTCCAATGCCGCGCATCATACCAGCGTTCTTTTAAAACGCAAACCTTTTTTTAAAAAAAATCGCGTGGTATCAGGCGCTTGCGTGAACGTGCCGCTTACAGCGGCACGCCCAGGCGCTTGGCAACTTCTTCGTAGGCTTCGATCACGTCGCCCAGGCCCTGGCGGAAGCGGTCCTTGTCCATCTTCTTGCGGGTCTCTTTGTCCCACAGGCGGCAGCCGTCCGGGCTGAACTCGTCGCCCAGCACGATCTGGCCGTGGAATACGCCGAATTCCAGCTTGAAGTCGACCAGCAGCAGGCCGGCGTCATCGAACAGCTTGCTCAGGACTTCGTTGACCTTCAGCGACAGCTTTTTCATTTCGGCCAGCTGCTCGGCGGTGCCCCAGCCGAACGCGACAACGTGAGATTCGTTGATGAAGGGGTCGCCCTTCTCGTCGTTCTTCAGGAACAGCTCGAAGGTGGACGGCTCCAGCTTGATGCCCTCCTCCACGCCCAGGCGCTTGACCAGGCTGCCGGCGGCGTAGTTGCGCACCACGCACTCGACCGGAATCATGTCCAGCTTCTTCACCAGGCACTCGTTGTCGCCCAGCAGCTTGTCGAACTGGGTCGGCACGCCGGCTTCTTCCAGTTTCTGCATGATGAAGGCGTTGAACTTGTTGTTCACCATGCCTTTGCGGTCGAGCTGTTCGATACGCTTGCCGTCGAACGCCGAAGTGTCGTTACGGAACAGCAGGATCAAGCGGTCGGCGTCGTCGGTCTTGTAAACCGATTTGGCCTTGCCGCGGTAGAGTTCGTCGCGTTTTTCCATGATTGGGCTCCGCTTGCTTGAGGTGTTGGGCTAGGCGATTTCGCGCCAGTCGAGCCCGTGTTCCTGATTCGCCACCTGGAGCCAGTCCGGGTCGCACCCAAGGGTGTCGACGAAGCACTGGCGAGCCAACTGTGGCAGGTTGTTCTTGCTGCTGAGGTGGGCCAGCACCAGGTGTTGCAAGTTGCTCCAGCCCAACTCGTGCACCAGGCGCGCGGCCTGGTGATTGTTCAAATGCCCTTGCATGCCACCCACCCGCTGCTTCAGGAAGGCCGGGTAGTGACCGCGTGCCAGCAGGTCGCGGCAGTGGTTGGCCTCGATCAACAGTGCATCCAGGCCCTGATAACGCTCCAGCAGCAGCGCGTCGTACGAGCCAAGGTCGGTCAGCATGCCGAAGCGCCGCTGGCCGTCGCTGACCACGTACTGCAGCGGCTCGTAGGCGTCGTGCTCGACCCGCGCCGCGGTCACTTCCAGGCTGCCGATACGCAGGCTTTCGCCACAAGCGAGAAAACCGGCCACCTCCACCGGCTTGCGCATGCCGCGCAAGGTCCCCTGGCTGAGGTAGACCGGTACATTGTAGCGCCGTGACAGCAAGCCGACCCCATGTACGTGGTCGGCATGTTCGTGGGTAACCAGTACCGCACTGAGCTGGGCCGCCGATACGCCGAGCAGCGCCAGGCGCCGCTCGGTCTCGCGCAGGGAAAACCCGCAATCGACCAGGATGAACGTGTCACCACTGGCGATCAGCGTGCCGTTTCCCTGGCTGCCGCTTCCGAGTACCGCGAAGCGCACTTAGCCCAGGTGGTCCTGAATGGCGCTCAGCACGCGGCGGGCGACATCGGCCGGGGCCACGGTGTTGATGTTCTTCTCGACCGTGACCTGCACGCTCTCACCTACCTTGCTCAGACGAACCTGGTAGCGTTCGGCACGGGCTTCACGCTCTTCCTTGGTCGGCTCGCTGCCGAACATGCGGCCAAAGAAGCCAGGCTGGTTCTGCTTGTCTTCAGGCTTTTCAGACAGGTTGATGTAGTACAGGCCCAGGCTGCGGTTGATGTCCTCGACACGCCACTCGCCACCCTGCTCCAGGGCACGGCCCACGCTGGACCAGGCGCGGTCCAGGTCGGCGCCCAGGTACAGCACCGGGTTGCCGCTGCCGTCTTCGCTCAGGCTGACGCGGCTTGGCGCGTCGAAATCGCGCGCGGCCAGCAGCGATACCGAACCGCCCTTCTCGGCGCTGCGGTTCATGCTGGCAAGCATTTCGTCGACCAGCAGGGCATCGGCACCGGTGTTGCTGGAGGTGGACGGGAAATCGGGTTCGGCAGTGCTGCCAGCCGGGCGCTCGACGCTGACCACATACACCTCGGAGGTGTTGCGCTGCACACCAGGCTCCATGCGCACACGCACGCGCACTTCGCTGTCAGCGCTGCTCGCAGTGCTGGCCAGGCGCTGGCCGAGCGAAGCCGAAAGTTCGTCGAAACGCTGCCAGGTGGTGTTGAATTCGCCGGTCTGCGGGCGCTCTTCGGCGATGCGGAAGCCGTTGTCTTCGAAGAACTGGCGGGCCACAGGCCATACTTCGGCCGGCGAATGCTGGGCCAGCACCCAACGGCTGCTGCCGCTGCGCTGCAGGCTGTAGTCGGTAACCTGGGCGGCGCCACCGGTCATCGGTTGCGGGCGCGGCACCTCGAACTCGCCGGTGGCGCTGTCGTCGGCGACGTTGCGCGGGATCGGTAGCAGCGGGTCAAGGCGCTTGACGTTGCTGGCGTCCGGCGGCAGCTGCATCGGCGCAGTCGGGCGCGCCTGCAGGTAATCGCTGCCGCGGTCGCGGAAATAGCCATCCTCGCCCCACAGCCAGCCACACCCACTGGTGCTGGAGATGATCAGGGCAAGGGCGGAAAGACCAGCCAGTCGCTTCATGCGGTGTACTTCCTCTTAAACCAGTACGCCGGACTGGCGCAAGGCAGTACGGACTTTTTCGTGGCAGCCTTCGCTCAGCCAGGTCAGCGGCAGGCGAATGCCTTTTTGCATCAGGCCCATCTCGACGAGCGCCCATTTCACCGGGATCGGGTTGGCTTCGCAGAACAGGTCCTTGTGCAGCGGCATGAGTTTTTCGTTGATTGCGCGGGCCTTCTCGGCATTGCCCTCAAGGGCGGCCTCGCACAGGTCGGCCATTTCGCGCGGGGCGACGTTGGCGGTGACGGAGATGTTGCCTTTGCCGCCCATCAGGATCAGCTCGACGGCGGTCGGGTCATCGCCGGACAGGACGATGAAGTCCTTGTCGACGCCATCCAGGATGGCCTTGGCACGGGCCAGGTCGCCGGTGGCTTCCTTGATGCCGATGATGTTCTTGACCTTCGACAGGCGGATCACGGTATCGGCCTGCATGTCGCAGGAGGTGCGGCCGGGTACGTTGTAGAGAATCTGCGGGATGTCGACGGCTTCGGCGATGTGCTTGAAGTGCTGGTACAGGCCTTCTTGCGTCGGCTTGTTGTAGTACGGTACCACCAGCAGGCAGGCGTCGGCGCCGGCATTCTTGGCGTTCTGGGTCAGGTGCACGGCTTCAGCAGTGGCGTTGGCACCGGTGCCGGCGATGACCGGGATCGGTTTGTTGCTGCGCTTGACGCGCTCGACCACGTGCTTGATGACCAGGATGTGTTCTTCGACATCCAACGTGGCGGACTCACCGGTTGTGCCGACAGCGACAATCGCGTGGGTGCCGTTTTCCAGGTGGAAGTCTACAAGTTTGTCGAGGCTGCCCCAGTCCACACGCCCTTGTGCATCCATGGGTGTGACCAATGCCACCATACTGCCCGCAATCATGTAACTGCTCCTGCCGGAAAAAGAGAGCGGTAATGGTACTGGGGGCATCGGCCTTGCACAAGCGAAGCAGGCGGGCGGAGCATTCCCCTCGGCGCCTTATTTCGCTACCCTTGATGCTTTGATCGGTGCAGCGCGGCCCGCCGGGCCGTCGACCTTGCTCCCCGCCAGCGTCCACGACCTCGCATGCGAGCCCCGGGCCCTGCCGACAGGAGGCTTTCGCCCGTCCTGTGCCGACCGCTCATCGCTTTAGGAATGCTGCATGTCCACCCCCACCGTCCGCGAACAATTCCTTGTCATCAGTGCCCTGGGCCCCAACCCCATGGAGCTGGCCAACGTCCTCAGCCGCGCTGCCTTCGAAAACCGCTGCGCGGTGGTCACCTCGCGCCTGAGCCGCCACGGCGAGACCAGCGCCCTGGTACTGCAGGTAGGCGGTAGCTGGGACGCCCTGGCGCGCCTCGAAGCCATGCTGCCTGGCCTGGGCAAGAAGCACGGCCTGACCCTGGACGTGGTGCGCAGCGCCGACCAGGAAGTGCGCCCGCAGGCCCTGCCCTACGTGGCCTACGTCAGCGCCGCCTACCGGCCGGACATCATCAACGAGCTGTGCCAGTTCTTCCTCGACCACCGCGTCGAGCTGGAAGCCATGACCTGCGATACCTACCTGGCGCCGCAGACCGGCAGCAGCATGCTCAATGCCCAGTTCACCGTGATTCTGCCGGCCGGCACCCAGATCAGCTGGCTGCGTGACCAGTTCCTGGACTTTGCCGATGCCCTGAACCTCGATGCGCTGATCGAGCCATGGCGTCCACAGAACCCAATGTAAGGAAACCGAACATGGCTGTAGCACTCGACCAACCCGTTGCCGACTTCCAGGCCCAGGCTACCAGCGGGCAGACCGTCAGCCTGGCCGAGCTCAAGGGCCGGCAGGTGGTGGTGTATTTCTACCCGAAGGACAGCACCCCGGGCTGCACCACCGAAGGCCAGGGCTTCCGTGACCAGCACGATGCCTTTGCCGCGGCCAACACCGTGGTGTTCGGCGTGTCGCGCGATGGCATCAAGTCGCACGAAAACTTCAAGGCCAAGCAAGGCTTCCCGTTCGAGCTGATCAGCGACAAGGACGAAGCCCTGTGTCAGCTGTTCGACGTGATCAAGCTGAAGAAGCTGTATGGCAAGGAATACATGGGCGTTGACCGCAGCACCTTCCTGATCGACAAGGACGGTGTACTGCGCCAGGAATGGCGCGGGGTGAAGGTGCCCGGGCATGTGGATGCAGTACTGGCTGCTGCCCAGGCCCTGAACAAGGCTTGAGATCGTTGGGGGGGCGCTTTGCGCCCCTTTCGCGACACAAGGCCGCTCCTACAGGAAATCGCGTATCCCTGCAGGAGCGGCCTTGTGTCGCGATGGGCGGCAAAGCAGCCCCAAAATTACAGCATCGGTGACACACTAGGCTCCTGCCGCGGCCAGGCATCCAGCACAGCCTTGATCAGCGTCGCCAGCGGGATGGCAAAGAAGATCCCCCAAAACCCCCACAACCCGCCAAACAGCAACACCGCGCAGATGATCGCCACCGGGTGCAGGCTGACCGCCTCGGAGAACAGCAGCGGCACCAGCACGTTGCCGTCCAGCGCCTGGATGATCGCGTACACCGTCATCAGGTAGATGAACTGGTCACCCCAGCCCCACTGGAACAGTGCGATCAACGTCACCGGCACGGTCACCACCACCGCGCCCACGTAAGGCACCACCACCGACAGCCCTACCAGCAGCGCCAGCAACGCGGCGTAGTTGAGCCCCAGGCTGATGAAGGCGATATAGGTGGCGATGCCGCAGATCAGGATCTCGATGCCCTTGCCGCGGATGTAGTTGGCGATCTGCCGGTTCATCTCGCTGCCAACCCGGTTCAGCAGGCTGCGCTGGCGTGGCAGGTAGCCGCTGACCCAACGGCCGATCAGTTCGCGGTCCTTGAGAAAGAAAAATACCAGGATCGGCACCAGTACCAGGTAGATCATGGCGTTGACCAGCAACGGCAGGCTCGATAGCGAGAAGGTGAGCGCCCACTGGCCGAACTTGCCGATCTCCCCGCGCACCGACTCGATGGCATGCAGCACCTGCTCGTCCGACACCAGGTGCGGGTAGCGCTCGGGCAACAGCAACAACAGCGACTGCCACTTGCCGAGCATGCCCGGCAGTTCGTTGAACAGGGTGATCAGCTGGTGCCACAGCAGCGGCACCAGCACCAGCATGAACACCGCCAGCGCGCCCATGAACAGGGCGAACACCAGCATCACCGCCAATCGGGAGGGTACCCGCAAGCGCTCCAGGGCATTGACCAACCCTTGCATCAGAAACGCCAGCACCATGCCCGCCAGCACCGGCGCAAGCATGCCACCCAGGGTGAGTACCGCGGTAAAAGCAAGGAACAGCAGGACCGCCAGCACCACCGCTTCCTCATCGGAGAAGTAGCGCTGCATCCAGTCGCGAAGCACTTTGAACATTGACGATCCTTGGAAAGACTCAGGCCTTGCGCAGCCAGTAAGTGTAGGTGCCGGCCTCGGCCGTTTCCCGCAGCAGGGTATGACCTGCCAACTGGGCGAAAGTGCGGAAGTCACGCTGGGAGCCGGCGTCGGTGGCGATTACCTTGAGCACCGCGCCGCTGGCCAGGCGGTTGAGCTCCATCTTGGCCTTCAGCAGCGGTAAAGGGCAATTCAGCCCGCTGGCGTCCAGTTCGGCGTCACAAGTCAGGGTTTCACTCATTGCGGGGCTCTCCAACGGTATTGCCAGGCGGTATCTGGATTTGGCCGGCTAGGATAGCGCCACTGGTCGCCAACGTGTGAGCCCGCTACAGTAGGTATCTTTGACCGACGCGAGCTTCATGCATGAATCTACTGCGCCCTACCCTGCTGACGCTGGCCTGCCTGTTGGCCCTTCCCGGCCATGCTGACGACCTGCCATCACTGGGCGACGCCAGTTCCGCGATCGTCTCGCCACAGCAGGAGCACCAGCTCGGCCGTGCCTGGCTGAGCCTGCTGCGCGGCCAGGTCAACCAGCTCAACGACCCGCAGCTGAAGGACTACGTCGAAACCAGCGTGTACCGCCTGGCCGAAACCAGCCAACTGCAGGACCGCCGCCTGGAATTCATCCTCATCGATAGCCGCGAGCTCAATGCCTTTGCCGCCCCGGGCGGTATCGTGGGGGTCAACGGCGGGCTGTTCCTCAACGCCCAGACCGAAGGCGAGTACGCCTCGGTACTGGCCCACGAACTGGCGCACTTGTCGCAGCGCCACTTCGCCCGCGGCGTCGAGGCCCAGCAGCGCATGCAGCTACCGATGATGGCGGCGCTGCTGGCCGGTATCGTGCTGGCGGCCGGTGGCGGCGGTGATGCCGGTATCGGTGTGATCGCCGGTACCCAGGCGGCAGCGATCCAGGAACAGCGGCGCTTCTCGCGGCAGAACGAACAGGAAGCCGACCGCATCGGCATCCAGAACCTGGAAAAGGCCGGCTACGACCCGCGCAACATGCCGACCATGTTCGAGCGCCTGGCCCGGCAGTACCGTTACGATGCAAAGCCGCCGGAATTCCTGCTGACCCACCCGGTAACCGAGTCGCGTATCGCCGACACCCGCAACCGCGCCGAGCAGGCTCCCAAGGGCGGCGTCGAGGACAGCATGCGCTACCAGCTGATCCGTGCCCGGGTGGCGCTGACCTACGAAGGCACCCCTGGGCTGGCGGCCAAACGCTTCCGCGCCCAGCTGGACGAAGACCCCAAGCTGGACGCCGCGCGTTACGGCCTGGCCCTGGCGCAGATCAAGGGCGGCCAGCTGAACGAGGCGCGCGAACTGCTCAAGCCGCTGCTGGCCAAGGCGCCCAACGACATTACCTACAACCTGGCGCAGATCGACCTGGACATCACCAACAACCGCCTGGCCGACGCGCAGCAGCGCGCCGAACGCATGCAGGGGTTGTACCCGGGCAACTACCCGCTGAAGCAGGTGCGTGCCGATCTGCTGGTGAAGCTGAACAAGCCCGCCGAGGCGGAAAAGGTGCTGAACGAACTGGTGAAGAGCCGGCCGGATGACCCGGACGTGTGGTACGACATGGCCGAAGTGCGGGGGCTTTCGGGCAATACCATTGGCTTGCACCGGGCGCGGGCCGAGTACTTCACCCTGGTGGGCGATTTCGACCAGGCGATCCAGCAGCTGGATTACGCCAAGCGCCGGTCGGGTGGGAACTTCCCGTTGGCAGCACAGATTGACCAGCGCCAGCGCGAGATCATGGAGCAACAGCGCATGGTTCAGGAAATGATGGGGCGTTGACGGCCCTTTCGCGGGTAAACCCGCTCCCACAGGGACCGCACCGCCCGTGAGCGCTGTGCTGTCCCTGTGGGAGCGGGTTTACCCGCGAAGAAAGCGACGCGGTCTGGCGTCAGGCGTTACCGGACAACTTCAGGCGCGCTGCCTGGGTAAAGTCCAGCATCCGGTTCAGCGGCTTGATTGCCTTCGGCACCAGCGCCGGGTCGACGAAGATCTCGTTCGTGCCATTACGCAGGCAATCCAGCACCCGCTCCAGGGTATTCATCGCCATCCACGGGCAATGCGCGCAGCTGCGGCACGCCGCGCCATTACCGGCGGTGGGGGCTTCGACGAACTCCTTGTCCGGGCACAGCTGCTGCATCTTGTAGAAGATGCCGCGGTCGGTGGCGACGATGAAGGTCTTGTTCGGCAGGGTCTGGGCAGCCTTGATCAGCTGGCTGGTGGAGCCCACCGCATCGGCCAGCTCGATCACCGCTTCCGGCGACTCGGGGTGCACCAGAATCGCCGCATCCGGGTACAGCGCCTTCATGTCGGCCAACTGGCGCGACTTGAACTCTTCGTGAACGATGCAGGCACCGTCCCACAGCAGCATGTCGGCACCGGTTTGCTTCTGGATGTAACGCCCCAGGTGCTGGTCCGGGCCCCAGATGATGGTCTCGCCGTTGTCCATCAGGCTTTCGACGATTTCCAGCGCGCAGCTCGAGGTCACCACCCAGTCGGCACGGGCCTTCACGGCAGCGGAAGTGTTGGCGTAGACCACCACGGTACGTTCGGGATGCTGGTCGCAGAAGGCCGAAAACTCTTCTACCGGGCAACCCAGGTCGAGCGAGCAGGTAGCCTCCAGGGTCGGCATCAGCACGCGCTTTTCCGGGGTGAGGATTTTCGCCGTCTCGCCCATGAAGCGCACACCGGCGACGATCACGGTTTCGGCCGGGTGGTTTTTGCCGAAGCGGGCCATTTCCAGCGAGTCGGACACGCAGCCGCCGGTTTCTTCGGCCAGCGCCTGGATGACCGGGTCGCAGTAATAGTGGGCGACCAGCACGGCGTTCTGGGCCTTGAGCTCGGCAGCAATGGCCGCACGGTATTCGGCCTCCTGCTCGGCTGTCAGCGGGTTGGGCTGCTTGGCGTCGAGGTGGGCCTGAACCAACAGGCGTTCGGAAATCTGGGTCATGATCGCTGGACCTGCAGGCGCGTGCGCGCGTCGAATCGAGTGTATCACCCGGCCCTGACAGATCGGCTAAGGGTGCCGGACGGCACGAAGGCCGCCACGGCCCTCTGCGGGCGCGGATTATTATCGGAGGCCGAAGGCTACAGACAATCCAGCGAATTCTAAAGTGGTTTTTGTTTTGCCTGTGCTGGCCTCTTCGCGGGCACGCCCGCTCCCACCGTTACAGCGCTGCCCTCAGGGGCAAGGAGTAACCTGTGGAAGCGGACGCGCCCGCGAAAAGGCCGGAACAGGAGAAACGTCAGCCCTGCGGCGACAGGGCCGCCAGGTGCGAGGCCATGAGCATCGCGAACTCTTCCACGGTCATCTTCTTGCCGTTGAAGTCGACCATGCCATCGGCATAGTGCAGGCTGCTTACCACATCGTTGCCCTGCACGGTGGCCATGCCACTCTGCAGCGCCATCATGCCGACCATTTCCCCGGCCTGGCTCGATTGCATGGCAATGGCTTGGGCGTCGGTCTGGCCATCCAGCAGTGCCTGCAAGGTTGCCAGGTCGCCGATCATAGGCTTGGACAACGACAGCTTGCTCTTCACCTCGGTGATCAGTTGCTTGCTCAATTGATCAGGCGGCAGGTCGAAGCTGGCCGGGGCGGCGAAGCCCATCGACAGGTCAAAGCGGCTTTCGCCATTGGCGGTCCTGAACGACAGGTTTTCCACTGCCACCCGGGGCTTGGCAGCCAGCAACTTCTGCAGCTCGCCCTGGAACCTGGCCTTCTCCTCATCGTCCATCTGGATTTCCGGCACCGGCTGGCCAGCGGCAGTTGCGGCCTCGAATTCCGGCAGGTGCGCCTGGTACCACGTCGACAGCGCCTGTAGCGCCGGCGCGTTGACCGACGTGATGCTCACTGCCATCTGCGCCTTGCCCACCGCACGGCCATCCCAGGTGATATCCCCGACCTTGTACTCCACGCGGCCACCCACGGTATCCGGGCCCTCAAGGGCTTGCAGGGCGTTCTGCTCCAGCCCCTTGACCACCAGCACCTGCTGTTTCGGCCCCAGAGTGACCTTGGTTTCGGCCAGCGCCAGGTCGACATTGCCTACATAGATGGCCTCGTGCGCGGTGGCCGCCAGCTGGCCGCCGACCTTAAGGCCGTTGAGCTCGAAAGTGGCAGGCGGCTGGTCATCGCGTACCAGTTTCATCACGAACCGATCGGCCTGGCCGTGGAAGCTCGAGGCCTTGCCTTCCTGGTCACCACTGACTTGCAGTTGCATGCCCGAGAAGTCGAGGCTGTTGCCGTCCGCTTCGTCGAGCTTGACTGGCGCCAGCTGGACCTGGCTGACAACATTGCCATCGTAGCCCAGGCTGGTCTGGGCACTGACCGGGGCCTGCTCGCCCGCTGCGGCAAACCACGGTGCGGTGGCGTCGTCCTTCTGCAGCGTGCTGTTGCTGACTGCCAGCACCGGCATCAGCTTAAGCGCCTTTACCCGCGACCAGGGGAACGGGCCGTGCTCGATCTGGTCGGTAACGCCCACGTCGAAATTCACAACTTCGCCTTCGCCCAGGTTGATATCGCGGGCCTTGAGCCGGTACTGGGCGGTACTGCTGAAGAAATGCTGCTCCAGCGACACCCGTTCGATGCTCATGCTGCCACCGGTACTCACCAGGGCCTTCTTGAGTTCTGCGTTGCTGCGGACCAGGGCGTTGTCCAGCTCCGCAGGCAGCTGCTTGCCGGTGTACCAGGCACCAGCGGTGGTTACGACGGCAATGGCGATAGCCAGGCCGGAAAGGATGCCAACTGATTTCTTCATGAATAGAACCGATTGCTGTCCATATGGGCTTCGTAGGCGGCCAAGGGCCACACAGGACGCCAAGAGTACCACTGCAGCCCAGCCCTGGCGCTGGCCAGTCTCGAGAAATCCCGTTTTTGGGAAACGCCTGACATATCTTCCAAGTGCGACCGGCCTTCGTTAATTTTTGCGAACACCAAAATTGATCATAACCGCAAAAAAACGCGCAAAAACCGAACAAAACCCCACTTTAATCGATAAATATTTCAATCCAGCAACATCTTGTCATGTTTAACTTGACACTAAGCTACCCATCGTTTTTTATTTTCACCACTTTGCGCGCTCCCCCGCGTCCCCGCTGCTCCAACAATAAAGGTGAACAACATGGAGCCCACCCGCTCGCCCTTGCCGCATGCGCAGTACACCGTGCCCGCCGTTTACGCCCAGCCGCAGGAGCCATGCCAGCATGCAGCCTGATCACAGCGCTTCCGGCAACGGCCAACTCCGTAAAACCCTGCGCCTCTGGCACGTGATCATCATCGGCCTGGCCTACCTGACCCCGATGACCGTGTTCGACACCTTCGGCATCGTTTCCGGGATTACTGCCGGCCACGTACCCAGCGCCTACATCCTGGCGCTGGCCGGGATCCTGTTCACCGCCGTGAGCTACGGCACACTGGTAAGGCGCTTCCCACAGTCGGGCTCGGCCTATACCTACACCCAGCGCGCGATCAACCCGCACGTCGGCTTCCTGGTCGGCTGGTCGTCGTTGCTCGACTACCTGCTGCTGCCAATGGTCAACGCCTTGCTGGCCAAGCTGTACCTTTCGGCCATGTTCCCGGAAGTACCGGAGTGGATGTGGGTAGCCGGCTTCGTCACCCTGATCAGCCTGATCAACATGCGCAGCGTGAACCTGGTGGCGCACTTCAACCTGCTGTTCGTGGCCGTGCAGGTGGCGATCATCGCCGTGTTCATCTACCTGTGCGTGCGTGGCCTGGACCAGGGTGAAGGGCTGGGTACCGCCTGGAGCCTGCTGCCGTTCGCCGACGACAAGACCCAGCTCAGCGCCCTGGCCGCCGGTGCGACCATCCTGTGCTTCTCGTTCCTCGGCTTCGACGCGGTCACCTGCCTGTCCGAAGAAACCCGCGACCCGGGCAAGACCATCCCTCGCGCGATCTTCCTCACCGCCCTGATTGGCGGCCTGGTGTTCATCACCGTGTCGTACTTCATCCAGGCTTACTTCCCGACCATGTCCCGCTTCCACGACCAGGAAGCGGCACTGCCGGAAATCGCCCTGTACGTCGGCGGCAAGCTGTTCCAGTCGATCTTCATCGCCTGCACCGTGATCAACACCATCGCCTCGGGCCTGGCCTCACAGACCAGCGTGTCGCGCCTGCTGTACGTGATGGGCCGCGATAACGTGATCCCGGCCAGCCTGTTCGCCCGGCTGCACTCGCGCTACAAGACGCCGGTGCTGAACATCGCGGTGGTGGGCCTGATTTCGCTGTCGGCGATCTTCTTCGACCTGGTCACCGCCACCTCGATCATCAACTTCGGTGCGCTGGTCGCGTTCAGCTTCGTCAACCTGTCGGTGATCAACCACTGCTACCTGCGCGAAGGCAAGCGCCAGGGCCTGGCCAATCAGCTGACGTACCTGGTGGCGCCCACCATCGGCTTCTGCATAATCGTCTCGCTGTGGCTGGACCTGAACGCCCACTCGCTGCTGTTCGGTGGTGTCTGGGCACTGCTCGGCCTGCTGTACCTGGCCTGGCTGACCAAAGCTTTCAGGGACTCCCCACCCAACTACATCGCTGAATGACCCATGCTGTCGACAACGCCCGCGCCTGATCGCGGGCGTTGCATTTGATCGAAAAGGAAAGCCCTCATGCCGCTGCGTCGCCTCTCCATCCAGTGGAAGATCACCCTGCTCGCCGGCCTGTGCCTGCTGGCCATCGTCGCCCTGCTGGTAACCACGTCGCTGGCCCAGGCGCGGCGCAGCGCAGCATTGGTCAACCAGGCCAACACCGAAATGCTCGACAGCAGCGCACGCCTGCGCCTGCAGGCCCATGCCGAAACCCAGGCCCTGCGCATCCAGCGCTATTTCATGGACGCCTACCAGTACGGCAATGGCTTTGCCCGCCTGGTGCAGGTGCTCAAGGCCCGTGGCGGCAACGACCTGCGCGCCGAACTGACGCGCCAGGCCCGCGCCAGCCTGGCCGGCAACCCGGATGTGATCGGCCTTTACCTGGTGTTCCAGCCCAACGCCCTGGACCCGGACAGCCAGTACCTCGGCCAGGATGCCATGGGCAGCAATGAGCGCGGGCGCTTCTCGCTGTACTGGTCACAACCCCGCCCCGGCACCCTGGAGCTTGAAGCCATGCCGGAATCGATGCTCGGTGACGCCAGCATCGGCAGCAACGGTGTGGCGAAGAACCGCTGGCTGACCTGTCCGCAGGACACCGCCAGAACCTGCATGCTCGAGCCATACCTCGACGAAGTGAATGGCCGCGAGGTGCTGATGACCAGCATCGCCCTGCCGCTGCTGGAGCACGGCAAGGTGGTCGGCGTGGTCGGCCTGGACATCGGCCTGGCCAACCTGCAGCAGCTCAGCCTGGACGGCCGCCGGGAACTGTTCGACGGCCAGGGCCAGGTCAGTATCGCCAGCGCGGCTGGCCTGCTGGCCGGCAACAGCCGCGACGACAGCAAACTCGGCGAGCCCATGGACAAGGCGGTAGCCGACGGCCTGCTGCGTGTTGCCCACCCGTTCACGCCAATCCCTGATGCCGCACCTTGGCAGGTATTGCTGGAACTGCCGGAAAGCGTGCTGCAGGCGCCTGCGGTCGCCCTCAACCAGCGCCTGGATGCGCACAACCACAGCGCCAACCTCACCAGCCTGCTGGTTGGCCTGGGCGCGGCGGTAGTCGGTTTGCTGCTTGTATGGCTGACCGCGCGCGGCGTGACCCGGCCAATCCTGGCCGTGGCCGCGCGCCTGGAAGACATCGCCAGCGGCGAAGGCGACCTGACCCGCCGCCTGGACTACGCCCGCCAGGACGAACTGGGCCAGCTTACCGGTTGGTTCAACCGCTTTCTCGACAAGCTGCAGCCGGTCATAGCCCAGGTCAAAGGCTCGCTGCAGGAAGCCCGAGGCACCGCCGACCAGTCGGCAGCCATCGCCAGCCAGACCAGCAGCGGCATGCAGCAACAGCACCGCGAAATCGAACAGGTGGCCACAGCCGCCAATGAAATGAGCGCCACCGCTCTTGATGTCGCCCATAACGCTTCGCAGGCGGCCCAGGCCGCACGCGCTGCCGACCAGGCCAGCCGCGAGGGCCTGCAACTGATCGACAGCACCCGCCAGGGCATCGACCGCCTGGCCGCCGGCATGAACAGCGCCATGGACGAAGCACGCGCACTGGAAGGCCGCAGTGGGCAGATCGGTTCGGTGCTGGAAGTGATCCGCACCATTGCCGAGCAAACCAACCTGCTGGCGCTCAACGCGGCCATCGAAGCCGCCCGTGCAGGCGAAGCCGGGCGTGGTTTTGCCGTGGTGGCCGATGAAGTGCGCGGTCTGGCCCAGCGTACCCAGGTGTCGGTGGAGGAAATTCGCCAGGTCATCGAAGGCTTGCAGCAAGGCACCCAGGATGTGGTGGGCGCCATGCACGAAGGCCAGCGCCAGGCCCAGGACAGCGCTGCGCGGATGGAACAGGCGCTGCCGGCGCTACAACGTATTGGCGAGGCAGTGGCGGTGATCAGCGACATGAACCTGCAGATTGCCTCGGCGGCTGAAGAGCAGAGCGCGGTGGCCGAGGAAGTAAACCGCAATGTTGCCGGCATTCGCGATGTGACCGAATCGCTGGCAGGCCAGGCCGATGAATCAGCGCGGATCAGCCAGGCCCTGAACCGGCTGGCCAACCAGCAGCAGGCGCTGATGGAGCAGTTCCGCGTCTAACCTGTCAGGGCCGGTGCGCCTTCTTCGCGGGTGAACCCGCTCCCACAGGGTTTTGCGCCGATCTCGAAGGCGACGCCAGCCTGTGGGAGCGCGTTCACCCGTGAAGAGGCCCTGACAGGCAATTCAGCATCACCGTTTCTTCTAGAGCACAATTTATGCAAAACCCAACCAGATCCACCTTCTTCGACATCACCAGCGAACAGGGCCTGTTACGCACCTCGATCGCCGTCACCCTGTTCATTGCCATCATCGGCATCGCCTTCGGCCTGGCCTCCGGCTCGTTCTCCATCGTGTTCGACGGCGTCTATTCGCTGGTCGATGCCAGCATGAGCGGGCTGTCGCTGGTAGTGGTCAGGCTGATTACCGCGCACACCACCAGCGTGCAGATGTCACGCAAGTTGCGAGAGCGCTTTACCATGGGCTTCTGGCACCTGGAGCCTATGGTGCTGGCGCTCAACGGCATCCTGCTCAGCGGCGTGGCCATCTATGCACTGATCAACGCCGTCAGCAGCCTGCTGCAAGGCGGGCGTCACCTGGAGTTCGGCATCGCCATGGTCTACGCGGTGCTGACCGTGATCGCCTGCGTGACCATCGCGATTGTCGAGGCCCGCGCCAACCGCAAGCTGGGCTCGGATTTCGTGCGCATGGACGTCAAGGGCTGGGTGATGTCGGCCAGCATCACCGCCGCGCTGCTGATCGCGTTCTGCTTTGGCTATGCAGTGCAGGGTACATCGCTGGAGTGGGTGTCGCCGTATATCGACCCGGCGGTGCTGGCGCTGGTCTGCCTGGTGATCGTGCCACTGCCGATGTCGGTGGTGCGCCAGGCCCTTTCGGAAATTTTCCTGGTGACCCCTGGTGACCTCAAGCTGCACGTGGATGAAGTCGCCAAGGCCTTCGTTGCCCGCCACGGGCTGCAGTCATACCGCGCCTATGTGGCCAAGGTCGGGCGCTCGCGGGAGATCGAACTGTATTTCATCGTGCCGAAAGCAATGGCCGCGAAAACCATCGATGAATGGGATGCGTGGCGCAACGAGATCGGTGATGCCGTGGGTGGTGAAGGGCCGGACCGTTGGCTGACGGTGGTGTTTACAGGGGATCCGGAGTGGGCTGAATAAGGCATCTGGAGTCTGCACAGCCCCTGTAGGAGCGGCCTTGCGCAGCCCCATCGCGACGCAAGGCCGCTCCTACAGGCGATCGAGCAAACCGAGCAATAAAACTCGGCCAACGGAAAACGAAAAAGCCCGCCACCGTTGCCGGTAGCGGGCTTTGACGTACTGCATATGGTGGGTCGTGTAGGATTCGAACCTACGACCAATTGGTTAAAAGCCAACTGCTCTACCAACTGAGCTAACGACCCGTTGGATGGCGCGTATAATACTGATTTCTAACGGGAAATCAACACCCCATCAAACTTTTTTCAAAAGTAACGCGTCGGGTCTTCGACTCCGGCGGCCTTGAAGCCGTCGGCACGCAGGCGGCAGCTGTCACATTTGCCGCAGGCACGGCCGTCATCATCGGCCTGGTAGCAGGAAACGGTCAGGCTGTAATCCACGCCACGAGCCATACCGGCCTGCACGATCTGCGCCTTGCTCATGTTCTGCAGCGGTGCCCGT
Source organism: Pseudomonas pudica (assembly GCF_015680405.1). Taxonomy (GTDB): domain Bacteria; phylum Pseudomonadota; class Gammaproteobacteria; order Pseudomonadales; family Pseudomonadaceae; genus Aquipseudomonas; species Aquipseudomonas pudica. The sequence goes on along the minus strand of NZ_JADLJS010000023.1, from coordinate 33,045 downwards.
ATACGGAAGCCCTGCCCTTCGACACCGGCCTTGGTCGCAAGGTTGGCCATGCGCTCGAAGGCTTCGACGAACTCGGGGCGGCAATCGGGGTAGCCGGAGTAATCCACGGCATTCACACCAATGAAGATGTCACGGGCTTCAAGCACCTCTGCCCAGCCCAGGGCCAGGGACAGGAATACGGTGTTGCGCGCCGGTACGTAGGTGACCGGGATACCTTCACCCGGGGTTTCCGGCACGTCGATGCTGCTGTCGGTCAATGCCGAGCCGCCGATGCCATCCAGGTTCAGGCCAATCACCTTGTGTTCGACCACACTCAGGTTGCGGGCTACGCGGGCTGCGGCGTTCAGTTCCGCGCGGTGGCGCTGGCCGTAGTCGAAACTCATGGTGTAGCAGCTGTAGCCTTCGGCCTTGGCCATGGCGACCACGGTGGCCGAGTCCAGGCCGCCGGACAACAGGATTACTGCGCGTTTTTCGGTCATCTGTGCTTGCTCCTCAATCAACGTCCGGGTTCGTCGTTCCACAGCAGCTTGTGCAGCTGCAGCTGGAAGCGTACGGGCAGGTTGTCGGCGACGATCCAGTCCGCCAGCTCGCTGGCGTTTACCTGGTGGTGGCTGGGCGAGAACAACACCTCGCCGGCACGCTCTGCCAGGTTGTACTGGATCAGCTTGGAGACCGCCCAGTCGTAGTCCTCGCGGGAACAGATAACGAACTTGACCTGGTCGTTGCGGGTCAGCTGTTCGATGTTCTCGTAGCGGTTACGGTGCGACTCTTCGGAGCCAGGGGTCTTCAAGTCGACCACGCGGCTGACGCGGGTGTCGGTGCCGGCAATATCCAGCGCACCGCTGGTTTCCAGCGACACCTCGTAACCGGCGTCACACAGGCGCTGCAACAGCGGTAAGGCGTTGGGCTGGGCCAGTGGCTCGCCACCGGTGACACAGACGTAGCGCGGCTTGAAGCCGGCGACCTGCTCAAGGATCGAATCGAGGGTGCGAACGGTACCGCCACTGAAGGCATAGGCACTGTCACAGTACTGGCAGCGCAGGGGGCAACCGGTGAGGCGCACGAAAACCGTGGGCAACCCAGCCGTTCGCGTTTCACCCTGCAAGGAGTAAAAGACTTCGGTGATGCGTAATGTGTCTTGCATGCTCGCCACGGGCGTGACAGCTAAACAGGCTGTCCGCCTCCGTCAGGCACTGTCGCGGACTCGACATAGCGTTATCCGCAGCAGCGTGTTTACGAAAAAAGGGCAGTGATTCTAACGAAAAAACCCGCGACAGGCGCGGGTTTCTTTCAAACGGTACGGCTTAGAGCTTCTGCAGGTCTCGCTGGGCCAGTTGCGCGGCCGAGGTGCCAGGGTACTGGGTAATGACCTGCTGCAGGATACCCTTGACCTTGTCGGTGTGGCCCATGCGGCGCTCGACGTCGGCCAGCTTGTACAGCGAGTCCGGCACCTTGCTGTGCTTCGGATACTTCTGACTGACCTGGGCGAACGCCTGGCTGGCAGCAGGCAGGTCGCCCTTGGCCAGGTTAACTTCACCCAACCAGTACTGGGCATTTCCGGCGTACTGGCTGTTAGGGTACTTGCGCAGGAAGGCGCTGAACGCCTGGCTGGCCTTGTCGAAGTCTTTCTGCTTGATCAGGTCGAAAGCGGCATCGTAGTAGAGCTTTTCTTTCGCCGGATCACCGGGCTCGCTACTGGCGGCCGGTTGTTGCGCAGCAGCACCTGCTGCTGCATCGGGGGCGGCATTGGAGGCACCACCACCGGAGGAATTGTCAGGGGTCGCGGCAGGCGCGGCGCCACTGTTGATGCGACGGTCCAGGTCCTGGTAACGCTCCAGGTTTTCCTGCTTCATGCGCGACACATCGTTCTGCAGCTCTTCGATGATGCCTTGCTGGCGGGAAAGCTGATCCTGCATCTGTTGCAGCTGCATGAACAGCTGGCCCTGTGCAGAGGCAGGGGCCGAAGCCCCTGACCCGGCATAGGCGCCGCTCGTGCCATAACCCGCAGGCGGATAACTGCCTGCGTTGTCATCAACTACAGGGACCTCAGCCCAGGCCGCGAGCGGCAGGCTGAGTGCGAGGACGGTTACTACACGGCGGCACATACGCATGAGAACTTACTTACGCAGTTCTACGCGACGGTTCTGAGCCCAGGACTGCTCGTCGTTGCCAGTGGCAACCGGACGCTCTTCACCGTAGGAGACCAGTTCCAGCTGAGCAGGGGAAACGCCCTGCAGAACCAGGTAGCGCTGAACGGCCTTGGCACGACGCTCACCCAGAGCCATGTTGTACTCGCGGGTGCCGCGCTCGTCGGTGTTGCCTTCCAGAACAACGCGGTTGCCGTTGGCTTTCAGGTCCTTGGCGTGAACGTCCAGAGCGCGCATGGCTTCTGGCTTCAGGTCCGAGCTGTCGTATTCGAAGTAGAAGGTGGTGATTGCGCGCAGGGCAGCTTCTTCGCTCAGGGAGCCGTCAACAGCGCCAGTGTTGGCACCGTAGCCAGCGTTCGGATCTACAGCAGCGCCTTCGCCTGCGTTGTCACCGCCCTTCGAGGAGCAACCTACAGCTACGGCCATGGCCAGAGCCAGCGCAGCAAATTTACCAAACTTCAGCATTTCCATCGTGAAACTCCTAATGAAACCCCAGTGTGTTAAGCAAAAGTATTACGCCGCAATCAGTTCAGGTAAGGGGACCAGGACGGTTCTCTGACTTCGCCTTGAGCGGTAGGAAGTGGGAGCCTCACGCGGCCATTAAGCGACACGAGCATCAAGACTCCCCGGCCCTGCTGGCGGGTGGCGTAGATTAGCATGGTGCCGTTTGGCGCAACAGTGGGTGACTCATCAAGACTCGTTTCCGAGAGAATCTTTACACTTCCGCGCTGCAAATCCTGGGCTGCAACTTTGAAGTTGGTGAAGCCCTGCTGGCGATGGATCATCACCAGGGTCTTTTCGTCCGCCGACAGTTTCGGGTTGGCGTTGTAGTTACCCACGAAAGTTACACGCTCGGCACCACCGCCACTGACCGACTGCTTGTAGATCTGTGGCTTGCCGCCGCGGTCGGAGGTGAAGTACAGGGTGTTGCCATCCTTGCCCCAGAACGGCTCGGTGTTGATGCCCGGGCCGGCAGTGACACGGCTGATCTGGCGCGAAGCCACGTTCATAACGTAGATGTCCGGGTTGCCGTCCTTCGACAGCACGAACGCCAGGCGCGTGCCGTCCGGCGACCAGGCTGGCGCACCGTTCAGGCCTTCGAAGTTGGTGACCTGCTCGCGGCGACCGGTATCGATGTGCTGGACGAAGATGCGCGGGCGCTTCTGCTCGAACGAAACATAGGCGATGCGCTTGCCATCCGGAGCAAAGCGCGGCGACAGGATGGGCTCGCGCGATTGCAGCAGGGTAACCGCACGTGCACCGTCGTAGTCCGAACGCTGCAGGGTATAGCGGGTGTTGTTGGTGGAGAAGCGCTCGGCCGTCACGTACAGCATGCGGGTGGAGAACGCCCCCTTGATGCCGGTGAGCTTCTCGAACGACTGGTCGGCGATGTAGTGCGCCATGTCGCGCAGCTGGTCGACGCTGCCCGCGACGCTACCGGTCAGCACTTGCTGCTCGGTGGCGACGTTGAACAGTGCGTACTGCACCTGCAGGCGACCGCCGGACGGCACGATGCTGCCGACCATCACGTACTGTGCGCCCAGCGCTTTCCAGTCACGGAAGATCACTTCGCTGGCCTGCGACGGCTGGCTGATCATGTTCTGCCGCGGAATCGGCGAGTAGTAGCCGGAGTTGCGCAGGTCGTTGCCGATGATGTCGGCCATGTCTTCCGGCAGCACGCTGCCGCCCTGCAGACCGAACGGCACTACCGCGATGGGCGTGGCCCGGTCGCTGCCGCTGGTGACCAGGATGTTCTTTTCCTCTGCCACGGCCATGCCTGCCACGCAGCACAGCATGACCAGCAGTCCTCTCAGACGTTTAATCACAACGCTAGATCCTCAGGTGTAAATGTCATCTTGAACGAACGATATTGGTTGAAATCGCTCGGCTTCATACCCTGCATCTCGGTCAGTCGACCGATGTTCTTCACTGCTGCCACCGCCGAGCTGTCGTACGGGCCGTCACCACTGGACCGGGCCACGCTGACGCTGGTGATGGTACCGTCCGGCAACATGTTGATCTGCAGGACCACCGTCATGCCCTTGCGCGCGGAAGGCGGACGTGCCCAGCCCTCGGCCGCGCGCATGCGGATCAGGTCGTCGAAGTCGCCGGCCACCTGGTCGCCCTGCTCGTCGGCCAGCGCCTGCTGCCGTTCGGTGGTATCGGACAACAGCTCGGCCAGGGCCTGGGCTTTCTTGTCTTCCGCCGCCTTGCGGGCCGCTTCCTGTGCCTTTTTCTTCTGGGCATCTGCAGCGGCCTTTTTCTTGGCCTCTTCAGCTGCCTTCTTCTTCGCTTCCTCGGCCGCCGCTTTCTTCTTGGCGTCCTCGGCTGCTTTCTTCTTGGCCTCTTCGGCCGCCTTTTTCTTGGCGTCCTCGGCGGCTTTTTTCTTCGCCTCTTCAGCGGCCTCTTTCTTGGCCTCTTCCTCGGCTTTTTTCTTTTCTTCCTCGGCCTTCTTCTTGGCGATGTCGGCCTGCTGCTTCTCGGCAGCCTTCTTCGCCTCTTCGGCCTTCTTGGCTTCTGCTGCTTTCTTGGCCTCTGCGGCTTCGGCAGCTGCCTCGGCTTTCTTGGCTTCGGCGGCCTCGCGAGCCTCTTCGGCCTTTTGAGCGGCGTCGGCTTTCTTTTGTTCCGCGGCCTTCACGGCCTCCTGCTCGACCTTCTTCTGTTCCAGCTGCTCGACCTCGGTCTGGCGCGAAGCGGTTTTCTTCGCTTCCCCGGCAATCTTCTGATTGGTCTGGGTGGTCGCCTGGCTCTTGGACTTGAGCTGGTACAGGGTAGCCTGGACGATCGGCTTGGATGGCGGCAGCTCAGGCGTCATGGCAAAACTGACGAACAGCAGGGCGAACACCAGCACATGCAGGCCGATGGCCCAGATACTGGGCCAGAAGTAGCTTTCCGAGGCGGATGGCTCTCGCTGTTGCATCAGGGCGCCTCGGTAATCAGGCCAACGTTACCGACACCGGCCTTCTGCAACCCGCCCATGGCACCCATGACCGCGCCATAGTCGACAGCCTTGTCGCCACGAATGAACACCTGGGTCTGCTTGCCCTGGTCACGGCCGGCGGCAATGATCTTGGTCACCGCGTCGGTCATGGCAGGCAAGGTCATGGCCTTGTCCATCTGCTTGTCGGTATCGACTTCGCTGCCAAGGTTCCAGTAGTAGGTCTTGTCGGCCCTGATGGAGATGGTGAGGATCTGGACGTTGTTGTCCTGCGGCAAGGCTTCACTGGATACCTTGGGCAGGTCTACCTTCACGCCCTGGTTGAGCATGGGCGCCGTCACCATGAAGATGACCAGCAGTACCAGCATCACGTCGATGTAGGGCACCACGTTCATCTCGGCGACGGGCTTGCGTTTGTGGCGAACTCGGGCCATGGGCTTCTACCTGATTACTCTTCGCTGGTGTGCACTTTGCGGTGCAGGATCGCCTGGAACTCGTCGGCGAAGGTGTAGTAACGGCCGATCAGCACTTCGCTGCGGGCAGAGAAGCGGTTGTAGGCGATAACCGCCGGGATTGCCGCGAACAGGCCGATGGCGGTGGCGATCAGCGCTTCGGCGATACCCGGGGCAACCGTGGCCAGGGTGGCCTGCTGGGCGCTGGCCAGGCCGCGGAAGGAGTTCATGATGCCCCATACGGTACCGAACAGGCCGATGTACGGGCTGGTCGAACCGACGGTGGCCAGGAATGGCAGGCTCTGCTCGAGCTTTTCTTCCTCGCGCGAGATGGCTACGCGCATGGCACGGGCAACACCCTCCATGACCGCGTCCGGGTCGACGCCCGGCTGCTGGCGCAGGCGCGAGAATTCCTTGAAGCCGGCACGGAAGACCTGCTCGACACCGGAATCCGGGTCTGGGTTGCTGCCTGCCTGGCGGTACAGCTTGGACAGGTCGATGCCCGACCAGAAGCGCTCCTCGAAGGCATCCAGCGCACGACGACCGGCGCGCAGCATGGTGCTGCGCTGGAAGATCATGACCCATGAGGTGACCGAGGCGGCCACCAGGGTCAGCATTACCAGCTGTACCAACACGCTGGCATTGCTGACCAGACTCCACATGGAGGTATGGTCGACGACGTTAGCTTCCACGCTTATTCTCCTGCATTCGATTGAGTACCCGAGCCGTCCGCCGCAAAGGCGTCACGCAGCTCCGGGGGTATGGCTCGGGGTTTGAAAGTGTCGGCGCGCACGGCGGCCACCAGGAACTGCCCTTCGCAGAGCAGCGTTTCATCTTTTTCCCGCCAGACCTGCTGCACGAAGCGCAGGCTGGCGCGATTGAGTTCAAGTACTTGCGCGGTGACCCGCAGCTCGTCGTCCAGCCGCGCCGGCGCGTGATAGCGCGCTTCGCTGGAGTGGACCACGAACAGCAGGTTGTCTTCAGCCAGCTGCGCCTGTGAAAAACCCAGGTGCCGCAGCCGCTCGGTACGCGCGCGCTCCATGAATTTCAGGTAATTGACGTAATACACCACGCCACCGGCATCGGTATCTTCGTAATAGACGCGACAACGGTGTGCGAAAGGTTCCAGGCCATTTTGCGCGCGCATACTCTAGTGCTTACTCCTCAGCTTGCCAATCCGCTGTGGCAACTGTTTTTTCTTCATTAATGTCTTATTGCCAGCGCACCCTCGGCATGCCAGCGGTAGGACCACGAAAAGCCGTTTTCGATCTGTCACTCATCGCCCATTTCGGAAAAATCCCCACCCTCCCCCAGGCGCCCGGGTACGTTCAGGCCAAAGTGCAGGTAGGCATGCCGGGTGACCACGCGGCCGCGCGGCGTGCGCATGATGTAGCCTTGCTGGATCAGGTACGGTTCGAGCACGTCCTCGATGGTGTGGCGCTCTTCACTGATGGCCGCGGCCAGGTTGTCCACGCCGACCGGGCCACCGTCGAACTTCTCGATCATGGTCAGCAGCAAGCGGCGGTCGGAGTGGTCGAAACCGCGCTCGTCGACGTCCAGCAGGTTGAGCGCCATGTCGGCCACGGCCTTGGTGATCTGCCCCTTGCCGCGCACTTCGGCGTAGTCGCGCACGCGGCGCAGCAGGCGGTTGGCGATACGTGGCGTGCCACGAGCCCGGCGGGCGATCTCATAGGCACCCTGGTCTTCGATGGCCAGGCCAAGGATGCCGGCCGAACGGCTGACGATGGTGGCCAGGTCCTTGTCGCTGTAGAACTCCAGGCGCTGGACGATACCGAAACGGTCCCGCAGCGGGTTGGTGAGCATGCCGGCACGGGTGGTGGCGCCAACCAGGGTGAACGGCGGCAGGTCGAGCTTGATCGAACGGGCCGCTGGCCCTTCGCCGATCATGATGTCGAGCTGGAAGTCCTCCATCGCCGGGTACAGCACCTCCTCGACGACCGGTGACAACCGGTGGATCTCGTCGATGAACAGCACATCGTGCGGTTCGAGGTTGGTCAGCATCGCAGCGAGGTCACCCGGGCGCTCGAGGATCGGCCCCGAAGTACTCTTGACCGACACGCCCATTTCCTGGGCGATGATGTTGGCCAGGGTAGTCTTGCCCAGGCCGGGTGGGCCGAAGATCAGCGTGTGGTCGAGCGACTCGCTGCGGCCACGGGCGGCCTGGATGAACAGCGCCATCTGCTCGCGCACCACCGGCTGGCCGATGTACTCGTCCAGCCGCAGCGGGCGGATCGCACGGTCCTGGACTTCTTCACGGTCGCGGCCACTGGCGGCGATCAAACGGTCGGCTTCGATCACTTGGTAATCATCCCTTTCAGGCTGCGGCGGATCAGTTCCTCACTGCTCAGGCCGGCCTTGTCCTTGATCGCGGCGATCGCCTTGCTGGCTTCCTGCGGCTTGTAGCCCAGCGAAACCAGGGCGCTGACGGCATCGGCTTCGGCTGTGGATGCACTGGCGACCGGCAGCGGCCCATCAGAGACCAGGGTGAACATGGCCGGGGAAGTTTCCCAAGCCTTGAAGCGATCCTTGAGCTCGACCAGCAGGCGTTCGGCGGTTTTTTTGCCGACACCAGGCACGCGCACCAGGGCCGAGGTGTCCTGGGCCTGCACGCAGCGCACCAGTTCGTCCACTTCCAGCCCGGACATCAACGCCAGGGCCAGCTTCGGCCCTACGCCATTCAGGCGGATGAGCTCGCGGAACAGCTCGCGCTCGCGCTTTTCGGCAAAACCGTAGAGCAGGTGAGCATCCTCGCGCACCACCAGGTGGGTGTGCACGGTGACGGGTTCGCCCACCTTGGGCAGACGGTACAGCGTGGTCATGGGAACTTCCAGTTCATAACCCACGCCGTTGACGTCGATAATCAGGTGCGGCGGCTGTTTTTCCGCCAGGGTGCCGCGCAAACGTCCAATCACGTTCCGATCCTTCCTCTCGGGGAGCCGGTCAAAGACCGCTCAACCCTATCAGCAAATGCAGCGGGTGAACGCATCACCCGAACAAAATGTGTATCAGCGCATGAAGCGCCTACAGACGCAAGCGCCCGCCGCGTCGCCGTGCCGTGGCCAGGCCATGCGGCACCAGGCTGGAGCGGGTATGCGCGTGGCACAGGGCGATGGCCAGGGCGTCGGAGGCGTCGATCTGCGGTTTCTGCGTCAGTTTCAGCAGGTGCATGACCATCATCATCACCTGCTCCTTGTTGGCCCCACCAGTACCGGCTACCGCCTGCTTGACCTGGGTGGCGCTGTATTCGGCGATTTCCAGGCCGGCTTCGGCGGCGGCGACGATGGCCGCACCACGGGCCTGGCCGAGCTTGAGCGCCGAATCGGCGTTACGGGCCATGAATACCCGCTCGATGCCCATGGTGACCGGGCCGTGCTGGGCGATGATTTCACCCACGCCACGAAAAACGATCTGCAAACGTTCGTGCAGCTCGCCGCTGCCGGTGCGAATGCAGCCCGACGCCACGTACTCGCAACCACGGGCGGTCTGGCGTACCACGCCATAGCCGGTGATGCGCGAGCCGGGGTCGATACCAAGAATCAGAGTCATAGTGCCTGTCGAAAAGTTGATGCATCTCTGCAAACTGTACCGGCCCTTTCGCGGGTAAACCCGCTCCCACAGGTACTGCACCGACTCTGAATGTGGTGCAGTACCTGTGGGAGCGGGTTTACCCGCGAAAGGGCCGGTACAGGCGCTGACAAACTTGAAGAACTGGCCTGGATCGCCAGGATACCTTAGCCGAGGTTTTCCATGATCTCGTCGGAAATCTGGGCATTGGAGTAGACGTTCTGCACGTCATCGAGGTCTTCGAGCATGTCGATCAGCTTGAGCACCTTTTCGGCACCCTCCTGGTCGAGTTCGGCGCTGGTGGTCGGCTGCATGACGATTTCCGCGTCAGCGGCCTTGAAGCCCGCCTCTTCCAGCGCATTGCGCACGGAATAGAAGCTGTTGAACGAGGTGAACACGTCGAACGAGCCGTCGTCGTTGGCCACCACGTCATCGGCATCGGCTTCCATCGCCGCTTCCATCAGCGCATCTTCTTCAACGCCCGGGGCAAAGCTGATCTGCCCCTTGCGCTCGAACAGGTAGGCCACCGAACCGTCGGTACCCAGGTTGCCACCACACTTGGTGAAGGCATGACGCACGGCAGCGGCGGTACGGTTGCGGTTGTCGGTCATGGCCTCGACCATGATCGCCACGCCACCCGGGCCGTAACCTTCGTAGCTGAGCTCTTCGACGTTGTCGCTTTCGTTGGTGCCGGCACCACGGGCCACGGCACGATCGATGATGTCGCGGCTCATGTTGGCGCCCAGTGCCTTGTCCAGCGCCAGGCGCAGGCGCGGGTTGGATGCCGGGTCAGCACCACCCTGCTTGGCAGCGACCGTCAGTTCGCGGATCCACTTGGTGAAGATCTTGCCTCTCTTGGCATCCTGGCGCTCTTTGCGGTGCTTGATGTTCGCCCACTTGGAATGACCAGCCATAACGACTCCGAATCCTTTGAATCACAAACAGCCCCGCCCCAGTAAGGGGCGGGGCGGGAAATTGCCTGCGCCGAAACGCAAAGGCGCATCCATGTGGATGCGCCCGGGGACTGCTTACTCGACCTTGGTCTGTTCGCGCAGTCGGATGTGCAGCTCGCGCAGGGCCTTGGCGTCGACCATGCCAGGGGCCTGGGTCATGACGCAAGCGGCGCTCTGGGTTTTCGGGAAGGCGATCACTTCACGGATCGACTGGGCGCCAGTCATCAGCATGACCAGGCGGTCCAGGCCGAAGGCCAGGCCACCGTGAGGCGGCGCACCGAACTTAAGGGCGTCGAGCAGGAAGCCGAACTTCTCTTCTTGTTCTGCCGCCTCGATGCCCAGCAGGCGGAACACGGCCTGCTGCATCTCTTTACGGTGGATACGGATCGAACCGCCACCCAGTTCGGTACCGTTCAGGACCATGTCGTAGGCACGGGACAGAGCCACGGCCGGGTTGGCCTCGAGCTCTTCCGGGGTGCACTTCGGCGCGGTGAACGGATGGTGCAGCGCGGTGAAGCTGCCGTCCTCGTTCTCTTCGAACATCGGGAAGTCGACCACCCACATCGGTGCCCATTCGCAGGTCAGCAGCTCGAAGTCGTGACCCAGGCGGATACGCAGCGCGCCCAGGGCTTCGCTGACCACCTTGAACTTGTCGGCACCGAAGAACACGATGTCGCCGTCAACGGCGCCAACGCGGTCGAGGATGGTGTTGAGGTTGGCCTCGGGGATGTTCTTGACGATCGGCGACTGCAGGCCTTCGACGCCCTTGGCGCGCTCGTTGACCTTGATGTAGGCAAGGCCCTTGGCACCGTAGATGCCGACGAACTTGGTGTACTCGTCGATCTTGCTGCGCGGCATGCTGGCGCCGCCTGGCAGGCGCAGGGCGGTGACGCGGCACTTGGGATCGTTGGCCGGGCCGGCGAACACCTTGAAGTCGACGTCCTTGAGCTGGTCGGCGACGTCGACCAGTTCCAGCGGAATACGCAGGTCCGGCTTGTCGGAGCCGTAGCGGCGCATGGCCTCTTCGAAGGTCATGTGCGGGAATTCGCCGAATTCCAGGTCCAGCACTTCCTTGAACAGCTTGCGGATCATGCTTTCGGTCAGGCCCATGATCTCGCTTTCATCGAGGAAGCTGGTCTCGATGTCGATCTGGGTGAATTCCGGCTGGCGGTCGGCACGCAGGTCTTCGTCACGGAAGCACTTGGCGATCTGGTAGTAGCGGTCGAAGCCGGCGACCATCAGCAACTGCTTGAACAGCTGCGGCGACTGCGGCAGGGCGAAGAAGCTGCCGGCGTGGGTACGGCTAGGCACCAGGTAGTCACGCGCGCCTTCCGGGGTGGCACGAGTCAGGATCGGCGTCTCGACGTCGAGGAAGCCGTTCTCGTCGAGGAAGCGACGGATGCTGCTGGTGATGCGCGAACGCAGGCGCAGCTTGTCGGCCATTTCCGGGCGACGCAGGTCGATGAAACGGTAACGCAGGCGGGTTTCCTCGCCGACGTCGGAGTATTCGTTCAGCGGGAACGGCGGGGTTTCCGCTTCGTTGAGCACGTTCAGCTGGTAGCCGAGGATCTCGATGGCGCCGGAAGCCATGTTGGCATTCACCGCACCTTCAGGGCGCTTGCGGACCTTGCCGGTGATCTGCACGACGTATTCGCTGCGCACGCGGTCGGCAGCAGCGAAGGTTTCGGCGCGATCCGGGTCGAACACGACCTGGGCCATGCCTTCGCGGTCACGGATGTCGAGGAAGATCACCCCGCCGTGGTCGCGGCGACGATGGACCCAGCCGCAAAGGGTGACTTCCTGGCCGTCCAGGCTCTCGTTCAGTTGGCCGCAATAATGGCTGCGCATCATGATGGTGGTTTCGCTTCTCGTGATTCGTGTATTCGGTGGAGGCCTTGGCCGCCCGGAGAGGGCTAATACTGCAAGACCCGGTCACAGCATTCAACTCAGTCGGCCTTGTCGCCGCCTGCCAGATTCTTTTTCGCCCCGGTCTTGAAGTCGGTTTCGTACCAACCGTTACCGCTCAGGCGGAAGCCGGGCACCGACAACAGCTTCTTCAGCGCCGGCGCCTGGCAGGCCGGGCAATCGGTCAGCGGCGCGGCGCTGATCTTCTGCAGCACTTCCATGCGGTGCTCGCAGGATGCACATTGATAGTCATAAAGGGGCATGGGTGTCTCTCGTCAACCACAACGCTGGCTGCCGGGGCAGCAAAAAGCGGGATTATATATGGTTAGCAAGCACTGCGCAGCCCGCCAGGCGATCAGCGCACACTTGGCGGGTCCAGCAGCCAGGCGACGCAGATCACCCTGATCAGCCCGCTGAAGTTGCGCACCCCACCCTGGCGCAGGTGTACCTCGCGGTCGACGTAGGACAGCACCGCGCTGACCGAGCAGCGGTTGGCCGCGGCGATGCGCTCCAGGATGCCCCAGTAGACGGCCTCCAGCCGCAGGCAGGTGGAAAAACCGTTGAGCCGCACCGAGCGCGACACCGGCTGGGTCTGCAACATGTCGAAATCCGCCTTGAACGGGTCGATGCACTGTTTACCTGGCCAACGCCCCTGGCCAGCCACACGTTTGCTTGCTTGCATCATGCGCCACACTTCCTCGTCACAGGTACCAGGTGGCCTATGAAGCGCTGATGGGCGAGCTTAAAGCAGTGGCAAAATCTTCCTGCACAAAATTGCGCAGAACCTGTAGGAGCAGCCCATCGCGACACAAGGCCGCTCCTACGGGCCGGTACAGCGCAGGGTATCTACTTGCCGTCGAGCAGCACCCGCAGCATCCAGGCGGTTTTTTCGTGCACCTGCATGCGCTGCGTGAGCAGGTCGGCGGTTGGCTCGTCACTGACCTTGTCCACCACAGGGAAGATGCTGCGCGCGGTACGCACCACGGCTTCCTGGCCCTGGACCAGCTGGCGGATCATCTCGTCGGCAGGCGGCACCCCTTCTTCCTCCTTGATCGAGGAGTGCCGCGCATAGAATGCATAGGCTCCCGGTGCCGGGAAGCCCAGGGCGCGGATGCGCTCGGCGATCGAGTCGACCGCCAGTGCCAGTTCGTTGTACTGCTCTTCGAACATCAGGTGCAGGGTGCGGAACGACGGACCGGTGACGTTCCAGTGGAAGTTATGGGTTTTCAGATACAGCACGTAGGTATCCGACAACAGGCGGGACAGCCCATCGACGATGGACTTGCGATCTTCTTCACTGATACCGATATCGATTGCCATGAAGTTCCCCTTTCCATAAGGCTTGAGACCCAAGCGGGTGCCGACCACTTTAGCAACACTTGGCACACGCCGCATGTGACATGGCGCAACACATCGCCCGTCGCGGCCTGCGGTTTGAGTAGCCTGCGGCTTTACTGTTAAATAGGCAGGGTGCCACCCGTGCGGCTTGTCATTGCCGGGTGCATAGGCTGGCTACCGCGTGTTCGCGCTCTACACCTCATGCGCACCGTGCTGCCAGCTCTTCCTGTGATCGGCCTTATCAACTGTGAGCCAACCCCATGTTCAAGATCGTCCATCTGGTGACGGGCGTGGCAGCCTTGCTGCTATCGCTCATACCCAGCCTGAAAACCGATGCTTCACCCTTCCTGCAACAACCCGACGCGGTTTACCTGAGCCTGCTCGGCCTGCTCAACCTGGTGCTGGCCCCGGTCGTGCCACTGTACTACCGCGGCGCGCGGCAGCAGTTGCAGCATTTGGCCTGCGCCCTGCTGGTAGTGGCGGTGGTACTGCAGACCCTGACATTGCTGGCCCGCCCGGAAATGGGCAACCTGGCCGCACTGGTCTGCGCGGCGCTGGCCGTGGCCGTGCACCTGGCCGTGGGCTTCGCCCGCAGCCCGCGCAAGGCCCGCGCCAGCCAACATGCTGCGCAGGATACCGGCAATCGTGATACCGGTACCGTGAAGTGGTTCAACACATCCAAGGGCTTCGGCTTCATCTCCCGCGACTCGGGCGATGATATCTTCGTGCACTTTCGCGCCATTCGCGGCGAAGGCCACCGCATCCTGGTGGAAGGCCAGCGCGTGGAATTTTCCGTTATGCACCGCGACAAAGGCCTGCAGGCCGAGGATGTGGTTGCGGTAACCCGCCGCTGATCTGACTGCAGAAACCATCCCCTGCAGGAGCGGGCATTCCCGCTCCTGCAGGGTTTCAGGTATCAATAATGAGGCGGTGGCGCCTCGTCCCCTTCGCTGCCGTACTGACCAACCATCTCTTCGTAACGCTTGATCAGCTCGGCCATCTGCAACTGCAGCCGCTCGATCACCCGCCCTTGCTCGACCACCACGTCATTCAGCGCCTGGATGGTGTCATCCTGGAACGCCTGGCGGGTTTCCAGTTCGACCACTCGCGATTCAAGCGACATGTCAGGCCTCCTGGTAGCCGGCGAGCTGCAGCCCGCGCAAGCGCTGGCGAATCGCTTGCACCTGATCGTCGGTGTAGGCCACTGCCGGGCACTTGCCCCACACCGGTGCCGGCCAGGCCGCGTCGTCGCGCTGGCGCACGATCACGTGCATGTGCAACTGGCTGACCACATTGCCCAAGGTGGCCACGTTCATCTTGTCGGCGCTGTAGCTGGCTTTCAGCGCTTCGGCCAGGTTGGTGGTTTCCTGCCACAACTGCTGCTGCTCCGCAGCATCGAGCTCGAACAGTTCGCTGATGCCGGCGCGCTTGGGCACCAGGATGAACCATGGGTAGTTGGCATCCTTGCTCAGCAGCAACTGGCACAACGCAAATTCCCCCAGCACCAGCGAATCCTGCTGCAAACGCGAATCGAGGACGAACACGGCAAATCTCCTTCAGGCAGAACCAACCCGCGTCACGCGGAAAACAGACCTGCAAGGATACCGTGCACGCTCCCGGTAACACAGCGCTACTTTTCGCACCAAAATGAGGCTGCCGGCACACCTCGCACCACACTTGCCACCCCACAGGTGACGCTGCATGAACAAGTTGCGGTAACACATTGACTTTCATGACAGCTTTTCAAATTTTAATGATTCTTGACTGTAATACCCCGCCAGGCGGCTCTCGCCCCGTGTTTACGGCACTTTCCGACCCCCGGTAGCAGGTTTTGTGAAAATTTCATGAAGCGTTGCGAATTTTGAGCACGCTTGTTGCATTCCTTTCACGCCAAGTCGGCACGACATCTGCATCGGCAGGTGTACGCGACAAATAACAACAGCGGCATTGGTTACCAGGGAGTTTCCGCAACCGGAATCGGTAGTTACAGCTTCGTTACGGTGAAAGAAACAGCGCTGGAGTTGTACGGCCCTTAAACCGGGGCGTGATTTGCGACATGGAAATACCTAAAAGCGACATGGTGAAAAAGTTCCGAAAAGGATGTTTATACCCATATCGCCAACAACAGTCTGCGTGCTATACATTTTCGCCGACATAACAAGAAAGAGCTGCCCCATATAACTAGAAAACTTGGACGCAGCGGTACTCTTCCTAAAAACCAAAGGAGCAAATCACGATGCGCGTGATGAAGTGGAGCATGATCGCCCTGGCCGTTGCGGCAGGGACCTCGCAGTTGGCAGTGGCCTCTTCCCAGGACGAGTCCAAAGGTTTCATCGAAGACAGCAAGCTGAACGTCAAGACCCGCATGCTGTACTTCAGCCGTGACTTCCGTAACAACGAAGGCGGCCAGAGCCGTCGCGAAGAAACCGGCCTGGGCTTCCTCGGCACCTTCGAGTCCGGCTTCACCCAGGGCACCGTGGGTGTGGGTGTCGATGCCATCGGCATGCTCGGCCTGAAACTGGACAGCGGCAAGGGCCGCGCCGGTACCGGCCTGTTCCCGACCGGCTCCGACGGCCGTTCGCAGGATGACTACTCCAAGGGCGGTGGTGCGGTTAAGTTCCGTATCTCCGACACCGTGCTGAAAGTGGGTGACCAGTTCACCGCACTGCCGGTCTTCGCTACCGACGACAGCCGCCTGCTGCCAGAAATCGCTCAGGGCACCCTGATCACCAGCAACGAGATCGAGGGCCTGACCCTGCATGCTGGTCACTTCACCAGCCTGACCGCCCAGGAGCAGACCAACCGCGACAGCTTCGGCCTGAAGGAAGCCAACGTGGTCGGTGGTACCTACGCCTTCACCGACAACCTCAGCACCAGCCTGTACTACTCGAAGGTCGAAGACTACTGGCGCAAGTACTACGCCAACGTCAACTGGGCACTGCCGATCTCGGACAAACAAGGCCTGGTGTTCGACTTCAACATCTATGACACCAAGAGCGAAGGCTCGGCCGATTACCTCGCATTCGATGGCGACAAGCTGGACAACCGCGCGTTCAGCCTGTCGGGCGCCTACAACATCGGCGCTCACACCTTCACCCTGGCCTACCAGAAAGTCACCGGCGACGGCGACTATGGCTATGGCATCGACGGTGGCGGCACCATCTTCCTGGCCAACTCCGTGGCCCGTTCCGACTTCAACGCCGAAGACGAGAAATCCTGGCAGGCTCGCTACGACCTGAACTTCGCCGAATACGGCATCCCGGGCCTGACCTTCATGACCCGTTATGTACGCGGTACCGACGCCAACGTCGCCGGCACCAGCAACGGCAAGGAATGGGAACGCGACGTCGATATCAAGTACGTACTGCAGAGCGGCCCGGCGAAAGACCTGAGCTTCCGCGTACGTCAGGCCACCTACCGCTCTTCCGATGGCGTTTACTACGATTCCCCATCGATCGACGAACTGCGCCTGATCGTGGAGTACCCGCTGAGCATCCTGTAAGCCTGGCTTGCAGTGCCCCGCACCTGAAAAAGCCCGGCGATCACGCCGGGCTTTTTCTTGGCTGACAAGTGTCACGCCCTGGGGCATCCTGTACGCCTTCGTTTCGCCCCCGTACAATGCGGGGTCATTTCAATGTCTTAGGCAATCGACACGGCTCACCATGCGCACCAGTCAATATTTGCTCGCCACCCAGAAAGAAACCCCTGCCGACGCAGTGGTCATCAGCCATCAGCTCATGCTGCGTGCCGGCATGATCCGCAAACTGGCCTCCGGCCTGTACACCTGGCTGCCGATGGGCTTGCGGGTGATGCGCAAGGTCGAGGCCGTGGTGCGTGAGGAAATGAACGCCGCCGGCGCCCTGGAAGTGCTGATGCCCAGCATCCAGCCCGCCGAGCTGTGGCAGGAATCCGGCCGCTGGGAACAGTACGGCCCCGAGCTGCTGCGCCTGAAGGACCGCCACCAGCGCGACTTCTGCGTTGGCCCGACCCACGAAGAAGTCATCACCGACCTGGCCCGCAACGAGCTGTCCAGCTATAAACAGCTGCCGCTCAACATGTACCAGATCCAGACCAAGTTCCGTGACGAGATCCGCCCGCGCTTCGGCCTGATGCGCGGCCGCGAGTTCATCATGAAGGACGCCTACTCGTTCCATGCCGACCAGGCTTCCCTGCAGGAAACCTACGACCGCATGCACCAGGCGTACAGCAACGTGTTCACCCGCCTGGGCCTGGACTTCCGCCCAGTGCAAGCCGACACCGGTTCCATCGGTGGCAGCTATTCGCACGAATTCCACGTACTGGCCGAGTCCGGCGAAGACGACGTGATCTTCAGCGACAGCTCCGACTACGCCGCCAACATCGAGAAGGCCGAGGCCATCCCGCGTGAAACCGTGCGCCCGGCTCCTACCGAGGAGCTGCGCCTGGTCGACACCCCGAACGCCAAGACCATCGCCCAACTGGTGGAAAACTTCGGCCTGCCGATCGAGAAAACCGTCAAGACCCTGATCGTGCGCGGTGCCGAGGAAGGCAAGCTGGTCGCCCTGATCGTACGGGGCGACCACGAACTGAACGAAATCAAGGCGGCCAAGCTGGAACAGGTTGCCGACCCGCTGGTCATGGCTACCGATGCCGAACTGCGCGAGGCCATCGGTGCCGGCGCCGGCTCGCTCGGCCCGCTGAACCTGCCGCTGGAAATCGTCATTGACCGCTCGGTTGCCCTGATGAGCGACTTCGGCATTGGCGCCAACATCGACGACAAGCACTACTTCGGCGTGAACTGGGAGCGCGACCTGCCGGTTCCACAGGTCGCCGACCTGCGAAACGTGGTCGAAGGCGACCCGAGCCCGGACGGCCAGGGCACCCTGGTGATCAAGCGCGGTATCGAAGTAGGCCACATCTTCCAGCTCGGCACCAAGTACAGCGAGGCACTGAAGTGCCAGGTACTGGGCGAGAACGGCAAACCGGTAACCCTTTCCATGGGCTGCTACGGCATCGGTGTGTCCCGCGTGGTCGCCGCTGCCATCGAGCAGAGCTATGACGACAAGGGCATCATCTGGAACGACGCCCTGGCCCCGTTCCAGATCGCCCTGGTACCGCTGCGCTACGAAACCGAGGTGGTTCGCGAGGCGACCGACAAGCTGTACGCCGAACTGACTGCTGCCGGTTACGAAGTGCTGCTGGACGACCGTGACAAGAAGACCAGCCCAGGCATCAAGTTTGCCGACATGGAGCTGATCGGCATCCCGCACCGCATCGTTGTCAGCGATCGCGGCCTGGCCGAAGGCAACCTGGAGTACAAGCACCGCACCGAGCAGGACGCCCAGGCGTTGCCGCTCAATGAAGTGCTGACCTTCCTGCAGGCCCGCGTTCGCCGCTGATAACCAATGCACGAGTGATCATGTTCAAGCGAAGTACCTTTCCCCTGGGGGGCGCCGCACTGTGCGGCGCCCTGCTCGTCAGCGGCTGCGCCAACCAGATGTCCCAGCGCAGCGACCATGAGGAGCGCGTCGAGCGCAAACTGCTCGAGCACACCCTGCAGATCGATGTCGGCGAGCCGAAGGTGATGGAGCTTCCGCAACGACGTGTGCGCGTGCATGAGCAGAAACGCTTCGAAGTCACCGAGTACGAAGTCACCCGCAGCTATGACCGCTACACGCCTTACCAACCCTGGCGGGAGATCTACGAGATCCCGCTGGGTGCGGTGGCCGTGGTGGCGGGCGTGGGTGCCAACGTGGTCAATGTCTTCGCCCTGGGCAACCTGCCGGAAAGCATCACCCACGACTGGCTCAGCTACGGCGTGGACGGGCTCAACCCGTTCATGAACGTGCCGTCCAACGGCCGTGCCCAGCAGAACCTGGCCGGGATCAGCGAAGTGCAGAAAGGCAAGCGCGAGGAATCTACCAGCGTGCCCTGGAGCGAGCGCCTGGTCGAGGTCAAGGCCGGCAAGATGACTCACGAGCTGACCACCGACAGGAACGGCGTGCTGCGCCTGAACCTGCTCGACAGCCCGTTCTCCGAGCAGAACCTCAACCACATCGGTACCCTGCATCTGCAGGTGCTGGACGAGGACAACGCGGTACGTGGCAATGCCAGCCTGCTGGTCAGTGCCACCCTGCGCAGCAAGCTGCTCGAAGCCCATGAACTGATATTCGATGACCTCGAAGATGACGATGTCGGCCAATGGGTACACCGGGTCAAGCGCTTGTCCGAACTGGGCCTGGAAGAGGAAGCCAGTGAAATGGAACAGAGCCTGATCGAACTGACGCGCAACGACCCGGAGTTGCAGCAGGAGTTTCTGCAGTCGCTGACCAAGGCCACTGGCCGGTTGGTGGCCGACCCAGGCGCGCAGTAACACGTTGGGGCTGCTTTGCGGCCCCTTTCATTTAGGCGGGAACAGCTCCAGCTGCTCATGCGCCCCGCGCAAGTCGCGCAACCTCACGCCTACACCCAGCAAGCGCACCGGCTTGCCACCACGGGCAAACGCCTGCCCCAGCAATTGTCGATAACTCTCCAGGTCCCTGCCCGCCCCCGCCTGCTCCATGGTGGTCTGGCTGAAGTCATGGAACTTGACCTTGACGAAGGGTTTTTCCGGCCGGTAACTGCTGTCCATGCGGGCGATACGCTCGTTCAGGCTTTCCAGCAGCTCGGGCAGCCGTGCCAGGCAACTGGCCAGGTCCGGCAGGTCGGTGTCGTAGGTGTTTTCCACGCTGACCGACTGCCGGCGGCTATCATTGTGCACCGCACGCTCATCGATACCCCGCGCTAGCCCCCACAAACGCTCGCCAAAGCTGCCGAACTCGCGCACCAGCGCCAGGCGCGACCATTCGCGCAGGTCCAGGCAGGTCTCGATACCCAACCGCGCCAGCTTGTCTGCCGTTACCTTGCCCACCCCATGCAACCTGGCTACCGGAAGGGCGGCGACGAATGCCTCCACATCGCCCGGGGTAATCACGAACAGGCCATTGGGTTTGCGCCAGTCACTGGCGATCTTGGCCAGGAACTTGTTCGGCGCCACACCGGCCGAGACAGTGATATGCAGGGTGCGTGCGACCCGGCGACGGATATCCTCGGCAATGCGCGTGGCGCTGCCCGAGTACCACTGGCTGTCGCTCACATCCAGGTAGGCCTCGTCCAGCGACAGCGGCTCGATCAGCTCGGTGTAGTCGCGGAAGATCGTGTGGATTTCCCGCGAGGCCTCACGGTAGGCCTCGAAGCGCGGCTTGACGATAAGCAGGTCCGGGCACAGTTTCAGCGCGTGCCGCGACGACATGGCCGAACGCACGCCATAGGCACGCGCTTCATAGTTGCAGGTGGCGATCACCCCACGGTGGTCGGCCGAGCCCCCCACCGCCATGGGCCGCCCGGCCAGGCGCGGGTCGTCGCGCATCTCGATCGCGGCATAAAAGCAATCGCAGTCGACGTGGATGATCTTGCGCAAGGACATGAATGACCGTCAGCACTGTAAATTCATACAGATAGTATCGCATGCGCCTTCGGGGTATGCAGCCTGTGCGCGGCACTGGTCGATAATCGGCCTGAAAGCCCCGTCGCGCCTGAGCTGCGCGCCATATTCAAACGCTAAGAGTTTGAACAGGAAAGGTTTTTTCAGAAAAAAGCTTGACACTCACGGGTAAATCCGTAGAATTCGATCTCACAGGCGCGGGATGGAGCAGCCTGGTAGCTCGTCGGGCTCATAACCCGAAGGTCGTCGGTTCAAATCCGGCTCCCGCAACCAGATTCGAGAAAAGGCCACTGTTCACACAGTGGCCTTTTTCTTTTGCATCAAATAATGCGCTGAAAGAAATTTCAAAAAAATCAACGACTAGCGCTTGACATCCATTCTGGAAACTGTAGAATTCGCCCCACTGACGCGGGATGGAGCAGCCTGGTAGCTCGTCGGGCTCATAACCCGAAGGTCGTCGGTTCAAATCCGGCTCCCGCAACCATATTCGTCAGAACGAACCCCGCCTGTGTAACAGCAGCGCGGGGTTTGTTGCTTTTCCCCTCCCGACTTACGTCGTCCCCATTTCTCCGCCTTTAAGCCAACCTACAGGCTTGAAAGGTTGCTCCCAGGATGAACTATCTTTAACCCTGCCAAGTGGCTGAAAACGCTTGAGGCCGGAGTAACATTGGATACGTTCACCTAAGGGACTTTCACTTGGCCACACTTTTCCCTCACCTCGCGCTGCAAGGCCGGGGCAATCCATGACTTCGCACAACCCCGAACCACCGGTGCCGCTTGCCTCGGCGCTGCCCGGTGCTGTGCAACGCCTGCCCTTGCTGGAACGCTTGAGCCGCTACCGCCAGCCGATCGGCCTGGCAGTGACCCTGGTGTTGTTCACCATGGCCTTGATCGCCTGCCGCCACCTGTTGAGTGAATTGGACATCTATGCCTTGCACGATGCCATGCTCAGCGTACCGACCCAGTCGTTACTTGGCGCCTTGCTGGCTACCGTGCTCGGTTTCGTTGTCCTGCTGGGCTACGAGTGGTCGGCCAGCCGCTATGCCGGCGTGAAGCTGCCGGTGAGCAGCCTGGTGCTGGGCGGCTTCAGCGCCTTTGCCATCGGCAACGCCATCGGCCTGTCGATGCTTTCGGGCGGTTCGGTGCGCTATCGCCTGTATGCACGCCAGGGGGTTGGCGCAGGTGAAGTTGCACGGATGACCGTTTTTGCCAGCCTGTCATTGGGCTGCGCGCTGCCGCCCCTGGCCGCCTTGGCGACCTTGAGCGACCTGCCGGCGGCGTCTGCCGCACTGGGTTTGGCGCCTGGCTTGCTGGCGGGTGCCTCAATAGCCGTGCTGCTGGCATGCAGCGTGCTGGTGTTCGGGTTGTACCGCCGACGCTTGGCTGAGCAACCACTGGCCAACAGCCTGCTGGTACAACTGGGCCGCCGCACGCTTCGCCTGCCGGGCGCACGCCTGGCCGCCCTGCAATTGCTGATCACCGCACTGGATGTCGCCGCTGCCGCCACCGTGCTGTATCTGCTGCTGCCCGAAGCACCACCGTTCGGTGCCTTTGTCCTGGTGTACCTGCTGGCCTTGGCTGCAGGTGTGCTCAGCCACGTACCGGGCGGCGTCGGGGTATTCGAAGCGATCCTGCTGGCGGCTTTTGCCGACCAACTCGGCGCGGCACCACTGGCAGCGGCCCTGCTGCTGTATCGGCTGATCTACGTGGTGCTGCCGCTGCTGCTGGCCTGCGTGCTGCTGCTGGCCAACGAGGCCCGACGGCTGCTGTTCGCGCAACAGGCAATCAAGGCCGCTTCCGGGCTGGCCGCGCCGATCCTGTCGATCCTGGTGTTCCTGTCCGGGGTGGTGCTGCTGTTCTCCGGGGCCACGCCCGAGATCGACACCCGCCTGGAGCACATGGGGTTCCTGGTGCCGCACCGCCTTATCGATGCCTCGCATTTCGGCGCCAGCCTGATCGGCGTGCTTTGCCTGCTGCTGGCCCAGGGCCTGCGCCGGCGCCTGTCCGCCGCCTGGCTGCTGACCACCGTGCTGTTGCTGGTCGGCGCCCTGCTGTCGCTGCTCAAGGGCTTCGATTGGGAAGAGGCCTGCCTGCTGACTTTCACTGCCGCCCTGCTCGCTCTGTTCCGCCGTTCCTTCTACCGCCCCAGCCGTTTGCTCGAGTTGCCGTTCTCGCCGGTGTTTCTGGTGGCCAGCGCCTGTGTGGTCGGCGCATCGGTGTGGTTGTTGCTGTTCGCCTACCAGGATGTGCCCTACAGCCATCAGCTGTGGTGGCAGTTCACCCTCGACGCCGATGCCCCGCGCGGCCTGCGCGCCGCCATGGGCAGCGCAGTGCTGCTGGCGGCCGTGGCCCTGACCTGGCTGCTGCGCACCGCACCACCGGTGATCCACCTGCCAGACGAAGAAGAGTTGCTGCGTGCCAACCGTATTCTGCTGGCCTCCGACCAGCCCGATGGCGGCCTGGCCCTGACCGGCGACAAGGCGCTGCTGTTCCACCCTCGCGACAACGCATTCCTGATGTACGCCCGTCGCGGTCGCAGCCTGGTAGCCCTGTACGACCCGATCGGCCCGGCCCAGGAGCGTGCCGAGATGATCTGGCAGTTCCGCGACCTGTGCGACCTGCACCATGCCCGCCCGGTGTTCTATCAGGTGCGGGCCGAGAACCTGCCGTTCTACATGGACATCGGCCTGACCGCACTGAAGCTGGGCGAAGAAGCCCGGGTCGACTTGCGCCGCTTCGACCTCGAAGCCAAGGGCAAGGAAATGAAGGACCTGCGCTACACCTGGAACCGCGGCGGCCGTGACGGCCTGAGCCTGGAAATTCACGAACCCGGGCATGCCCCGCTGGCAGAGCTGAAGGAAATCTCCGACGCCTGGCTTGGCGGCAAGAATGTGCGCGAGAAAGGCTTCTCGCTGGGGCGCTTCAGCCCTGAATATCTGCAGCACTTCCGCATTGCCCTGATCCGCTTCCAGGGCCGCCCGGTGGCTTTCGCCAACCTGCTGGAAACCCATGGCAACGAACTGGCCAGCCTCGACCTGATGCGTGCACACCCCGAGGCGCCGAAGCTGACCATGGAGTTCATGATGATCGGCCTGATCCTGCACTACAAAAGCCATGACTACGCCCGCTTCAGCCTGGGCATGGTGCCGCTTTCCGGCCTGCAGCCGCGGCGTGGCGCGCCCTTGACTCAGCGCCTTGGCTCGATGGTGTTCCGCCGTGGCGAGCAGTTGTACAACTTCCAGGGGCTTCGACGCTTCAAGGACAAGTTCCAACCGGACTGGGAACCCCGCTACATGGCCGTGCCGGCCGGGCTCGACCCGCTGGTGGCACTGGCCGACACCGCCGCCCTGATCGCAGGCGGCCTGACTGGATTGGTGAAACGTTGATGACCCGACGCTTTTGGCTGTACCTGCTGGTGCCCCTGCTTTTATCCGCCCTGGGAGGCGCGCTGGCGTTCTGGCTATGGACGCGCCCGGCACCCGAGGCGCACCTGGAACAACTGAGCATCAATGACAACCACATCACCCGTGTGACCCCTGGGGTACACCCCAAGGTTCGAGTGGCCATCGGTGTACCCCAGGACCAGGCGCTGACCGACAGGCAACTGCTGGACCTGGCCCAGGCTGGCGAAGCGCAACTGGTGCAGGTGATCCTGCCGCCCAACGACTGCAGCAAGCAACAACAGGCCATGGACCAGGCCATGGGCCAGTTGCCAGAGAAACCGACCCTGGTCGCCGGTATCGGCCCTGGTGCCGCCCAGGCCTGGCGCTGGCTGGCCAGCCAGAACAACGACAAGGCGCGGGCAATTTCCGTGGACTTCAGCCTGGAACAACCCGGCTGCCAGGCAGCGCTGCCGAAGTCGGCCGCCCACGGCCACTGGAACGTCGCCTGGAACGACAATCCGGATGACGCCAGCGCCGCCTTCGTACGCGACCAGGCCAATGCCGAAACCAGTATCAGCGACTATGACATCCACCTGCCACAAGTGCTCAAGGCCCAGCTGACCCAGGCCCTGGTCGGCCACGACGGCAACGCCCTCGCCATCCCGGTGGTCGAGGTACCAGCCGGGCAGACCACCGACACGGTCACCCTGTTCCTTTCCGGTGACGGCGGCTGGCGGGACCTGGACCGCGACGTGGCCGGCGAAATGGCCAAGCTTGGTTACCCGGTGGTCGGCATTGATACGCTGCGCTACTACTGGCAGCACAAGACCCCGGAACAAAGCGCCGCCGACCTGTCCGAGCTGATGCAGCACTACCGGCAGAAGTGGGGCACCAAGCGCTTCGTGCTGACCGGCTATTCATTCGGTGCCGACGTGCTGCCGGCGATCTACAACCGCCTGCCGGCCGAGGACCAGCAACGTATCGACGCGGTGATGTTGCTGGCCTTTGCCCGCAGCGGCAGCTTCGAGATCGAAGTCGAAGGCTGGCTGGGCAAGGAAGGCCAGGAAGCGCCAACCGGGCCGGAAATGGCCAGGCTGCCTGCTTCCAAGGTGGTGTGCGTGTATGGTGTGGAAGAAACCGACGAGAGCGGTTGCACCGACAAGACTGCGGTGGGTGAACGCCTGAAGCTGCCGGGGGGGCACCACTTCGACGAAAACTACCCGGCACTGGCCAAGCGCTTGATTGGCGAGATCGAGACGCGCCAGGGCAAGTCGAGTGTGGCGGCACAGAACTGATAGCCTTGGGTAAACCCGCTCCTACAGGCTACGCGATCGATGTAGGAGCGGCCTTGGCGCAGGTTCAAATCTCGACCTGGGTCCCCAGCTCGATTACCCGGTTCAGCGGCAGGTTGAAGAAGCGCAAATTGCCGTTGGCATTCTTCAGCAGAAACGCGAACAGGTTGCCCCGCCAGCGCGACATGCCCTCCAGCCGTGAGGCGATCACGGTCTCGCGGCTGAGGAAGAAGGTGGTGCGCATCGGGCTGAAGTCCAGGTCTTCCAGGTGGCACAGCTTCAACGCCGCCGGCACGTCCGGTTCGTCCATGAAGCCGAAGTGCAGCAACACGCGGAAGAACCCATCGCCATAGGCCTCCACTTCAAAGCGTTCCTGCTCCGGTACCCGTGGCCGGTCCTCGCTGACCACCGTCAACAGCACCACCTGGCTGTGCAGCACCTGGTTATGCAGCATGTTGTGCAACAGCGCATGGGGCACCGCATCGGAGCGCGCCGTCAGAAACACCGCAGTGCCTTCGACCCGGTGCGGCGGCTGAATGCGGATACTGCTGATGAACAGCTGCAGCGGCAGCGCGCCTTCGTCGATGCGCTCCATCAGGATCTGCTTGCCGCGCTTCCAGGTGCTCATCAACAGGAACAGCACAGCGCCGGCCAAGACCGGGAAGGCCCCGCCCTGGATGATCTTCGGCACGTTGGCGGCAAAGAACAGCCCATCCACAAACAGGAAACCCAGCAGGATCGGCACCGCCAGCACCGGTGGCCACTTCCACAGCAGCAACATCACCGCCGAGACCAGGAGGGTGGTCATCAGCATGGTACCGGTCACCGCCACGCCGTAGGCTGCCGCCAGGGCGCCGGACGACCCGAAGCCGATCACCAGCAGCACCACGCCAACCATCAGCGCCCAGTTCACCGCACCGATGTAGATCTGCCCCTGCTCGTCGCTTGAGGTGTGCTGGATCTGCATGCGTGGTATGTAGCCCAGCTGGATGGCCTGGCGGGTCAGGGAGAAGGCCCCCGAGATCACCGCCTGCGAGGCGATCACTGTGGCCATGGTGGCCAACGCGACCAACGGCAGCAGTGCCCAGCCCGGCGCCAGCAGGTAGAAGGGGTTACGTGCCGCCTCCGGGTTCTGCAGCAGTATCGCGCCCTGGCCAAAGTAGTTGAGCACCAGCGCCGGCAGCACCAGAAGGAACCAGGCGCGGGCGATCGGCTTGCGGCCAAAGTGGCCCATGTCGGCGTAAAGCGCCTCGGCACCAGTCAGCGCCAGCACCACCGCGCCGAGGATGGCCACACCCATGCCGGGGTGAACCACGAAGAAGTTCACCGCCCAGACCGGGTTGAATGCCTTGAGTACCTCCGGGCTCTGCGAGATGCCATGCACACCCAGCACGCCCAGCGCCACGAACCAGGTGACCATGATCGGGCCGAACAGCTTGCCGATCTTCTCGGTGCCGTGCTTCTGCACCAGGAACAGCGCCACCAGCACCACCAGCGAAATCGGCACCACCCAGTGGTCGATACCTTCGAAGGCCAGCCCCATGCCCTCAACCGCCGACAGCACCGACACCGCCGGGGTGATCATGCTGTCGCCATAGAACAGCGAAGCGCCGATCAACCCGCACACCACCATCAGCGTACGCAACCTCGGATAGGCCGCCGTCGCCCGCCGCGCCAGTGCAGTCAGTGCCATGGTGCCGCCCTCGCCCTGGTTGTCGGCGCGCAGGATGAACATCACGTACTTGAACGACACCACCCACAACAACGACCACAGGATCAGCGACAGGATCCCCAGCACGCCGTCATGGTTGACCGGTACTCCGTACCCGCCGCTGAAGACCTCCTTGAGGGTATACAACGGGCTGGTGCCGATATCGCCATAAACCACCCCGACCGCCGCCACGAGCAGGCTCACCGACCGCGTCGCGCCCTGCTTCCCCTCGTGCCCGCCCTCGGCGTGACTGCTTGCCTGAACCATCGACCACTCCCGCAGACGGCCTTGCAAGGCCAGTAGAATTCCCCATGCGCCAGGTGATACTGGTACCCCCGACACAATGGCGCGAAGCATAGCGCAGCGTTCGTCGCATTTCTGCTGGTCAAGCGACCCTGCGCTCGCTAGAATTGCGCACTTTTTGATCAGAGGCGCCAAAAGCGCCCGTCAAGATCGCCCCCGATTCCGGTCGGGCGACCTGCATTCAATACCGAGGTTAGTCATGTCCACCACGCCCGCCACCCCCAAGGTAGGTTTCGTAAGCCTGGGTTGCCCAAAAGCCCTGGTCGATTCCGAGCGCATCCTGACCCAGCTGCGCATGGAAGGCTATGAAGTCGTGCCCACCTACGAGGACGCCGACGTGGTGGTGGTCAACACCTGCGGCTTCATCGACAGCGCCAAGGCCGAGTCGCTGGAAGTGATCGGCGAAGCGATCAAGGAAAACGGCAAGGTCATCGTCACCGGCTGCATGGGTGTCGAGGAAGGCAGCATTCGTGACGTGCACCCGAGCGTGCTGTCGGTGACCGGCCCGCAGCAGTACGAGCAGGTGGTCAATGCCGTGCACGAAGTAGTGCCGCCACGCCAGGACCACAACCCGCTGATCGACCTGGTGCCGCCGCAAGGCGTCAAGCTGACCCCGCGCCACTATGCGTACCTGAAGATTTCCGAAGGCTGCAACCACAGCTGCAGCTTCTGCATCATCCCGTCGATGCGCGGCAAGCTGGTCAGCCGCCCGGTCGGCGAAGTGCTGAGCGAGGCCGAGCGCCTGGTCAAGGCCGGGGTCAAGGAAATCCTGGTGATTTCCCAGGACACCAGCGCCTACGGCGTCGACGTCAAGTACAAGACCGACTTCTGGAACGGCCGCCCGGTCAAGACCCGCATGCTCGAGCTGTGCGAAGCACTGAGCAGCCTGGGTGCCTGGGTACGCCTGCACTACGTGTACCCGTACCCGAACGTCGACGACGTGATCCCGCTGATGGCCGCCGGCAAGATCCTGCCGTACCTGGACATCCCGTTCCAGCACGCCAGCCCGAAAGTGCTCAAGGCCATGAAGCGCCCGGCCTTCGAAGACCGCACCCTGGCACGTATCAAGAACTGGCGCGAGCAGTGCCCGGAGCTGGTGATTCGCTCCACCTTCATCGTCGGCTTCCCGGGCGAGACCGAAGAAGACTTCCAGTACCTGCTGGACTGGCTGACCGAAGCCCAGCTGGACCGCGTGGGCTGCTTCCAGTACTCGCCGGTGGAAGGCGCCCCGGCCAACGACCTGGGCCTGGAAGAAGTGCCGGACGACGTCAAGCAGGATCGCTGGGACCGCTTCATGGCCCACCAGCAGGCCATCAGCGCCGCCCGCCTGCAGCTGCGCATCGGCAAGGAAATCGACGTGCTGATCGATGAAGTGGAAGAGCAAGGTTCGGTTGGCCGCAGCTTCTTCGATGCCCCGGAAATCGACGGCAGCGTGTTCATCGATGGCGACCACGGCTTCAAGCCGGGTGACAAGGTGCGTTGCCGCGTGGTGGATGCCGACGAATACGACATGTGGGCTGAACCCATCTAAGGCAGCTGCATACTGAAAAGCCCCTGCCCCGCCACTCCCCACAAGGAACTGCCGGGCCAGGGGCTTTTTCGTCAGAACGCGTGAAAAAGCATCAGGCCGCCTTCTGCATCCGGGCTGGCATCCGAGAAGCCTTTGACTGCATAGAGTTGCACTTTCCACTGCTGGTTGAGCTTGTGTGTCAGGAACAGGGTAAGTTCCTTGATCTGCGCGCCCGTCGAGACGACCTTCTGCCGCCAGTCATAGGAGGCACCCGCGGAAGTGCCTGCAGCCACGGGCATGGCGAAGCCGAGACTGGCAAATATTGGGTCGTCGAAATCGCTGTCGGGCGGATCGCCGAACTTCTTCCAGCCCAGGGTCGCGAAGCCGGTCACCGGGCCAAGGGCCTTGGCGATGTCTACCTGGCCGGTGTAGTCGTATTCACCGGTGCCCAGGCACTGGTCTTCATCGGCAGTGGGGAATTTGACCTTGCCGATCAGGTCCAGCATCAGGCCGCCGTCACTGCCATCGAGCAGGGCATAACCGGCGCTGGCAACCGTGTCCCCCAGCCCGCTTTCCACATCCCGGCAGCCACCGGGCAAGGGGTCACCATTCGGGCCCACTTCAGGGTTGGTGATGCGCAGCCAGGGCACTGTGACCTTGTAGGTCATTGGGCCGGTTTCATACTTGCCGACCACGGGGATGTACCAGATTTCCGAGGTTGTACCCGTGCCATAGTCGCCACTTGAATAGTCCATGCCCATGGCGGCGCTGAAGGTATCGCCCAGCACCGACGCGCTGGCGCAACACAGCAAACAGGCAAAAAGAGGGAGCGTGGGTTTCATCTGCACCTCGATATCCCCGGACGGGAAAGGTGATGGCACCTACCCAGCCTAGTTGCCTAATGCCCGGATCGCTCTGGATGCTCCACTTTTTCGACTTTCTCTACTGTCTCAGGCCTTTCGACCTTCTCGACTTTTTCTACTTTTTCGATTTTCTCAGGCTTTTCGATCTTCTCAACCTTTTCGGGCCTCTCGGTTTTCTCGATCTTCTCGATCTTCTCGACCTTTTCGGGCTTTTCGGACTTCTCGACTTTTTCTACTTTCTCTACCTTTTCAAGCTTCTCTGCTTTTTCAATCTTTTCCACCTTTTCAAGCTCGACCTTCTCTACCCGGTCAGAGCTTCCACTATTGCTGCTCTCGGGTTGCTCCACGGTGTCGACATGCTCCGACTTTCCGGACTTGTCCACGCTTTCAGCACTGTCCCGACCACTGGAATCGTCAACACCGCCGTGTCCGCTGTGATCATCGCTGCTTTCGATGCGATCACTGGTCGCATCGCGGCCGCCATGCCCGCTATCGCCGGAACCCTCAGCGTCACGGGTACCGTGTTCGCTGCCACGCCCCGAACGCCCTCTGTCCGGGTTGTCGGCACGGTCGTCGTGGAACTCCACGCGGGTTGCCCGCAGCTCGTGCTTGCCACTGAACACCCCGCTCACCCGCACACGTTGATCGAGCGCCAATGCCGCGGGCTGCTTGCCGACGATCACGGTGCCCTGCCCCAGCGTCACCTTGATACCTGCCACCACCAGTTGCTGAGCGTGGCTGCGCTGCACCAGCCCCTCGATCACCGCCGCCTGCACACGGCCAGCAAAAGGCAGGCTCGGGTCTGGGCGGGTTTGCGCCACTTCCAGCTGGCGTCCGGTCCACTGGCCACGTACCAGCACTTCCCGTGCGGGTGCCACACGGGTCCCCAGCTTCAGCCCCTGTAGGCTGCCGGCACGGTCAACCGCACCGATGGCACTGGCTTCCCTGAGCCCCGGCGCCCGTTCGATACGGCTGGCTACCACTTCGCCCCTGGCATCGCGCAGGCCACTGACCCTGACCGGCTCGCCCGGGCGCAACCCTTCAGCCACCCGCGCCCCTGCAGCAAGCCGCACAGGTTGGCCCATGACCCGCAGAGGGGCCGAAGCATTGGGCAGTGCCGTCAGCGGCCCTTCGTAAACGTTGAGGATCGAGATGCGCCCTGCTTGCAGGCCGCGTTTGCCGGCAAATGCCTCCACCGCGACAACCTGGCCGATTGCCAGGTGAGCGCTACTGGCAGGCGCACCGTTTTCACTCACCGGCACGTCCTTGCCAAAGTGCACTTCCAGGCCATTGACGCAGATCGAGGCGAACCCGGTAATGGTGCCGACAATGCCGGTACCACCGGTACCGCCCGGGCGCAGGATCGGTGCACCGGTACCGCCTGCCCCGCCGTGATCGATGAAGATGCCGTCCACACCGTCGGCCACCGCGCCGGTCCCACCCGTGCCGCCGGGACGCTGCGGCAGCGGCGCACCGGTGCCACCCACTCCGCCGTTTTCGCTGCGTACGCCGGTACCACCGACACCGCCCGTCCTGGCCCCGGTACCACCAATACCGCCTGGGAACTGCAAGCCCGCCGCCCCCGCCATACCCACTTCGTCACGGCTGACACATACCGGTGCTGCGGCCACTTCAGCAGGCGCCACCAGGTTCAACCCGAAACCCAGGACCAGTGTGACGACACTGAGGCAGCGTGCGAGGGAAGTCATGGGTCTGGAGTCTTCGACAAACCGGGGTCGGTAGTTTCAGTGTAGAAATAAAGCCCGACCGTGATGCGCTGACGTTCCTCGGCGCTGGGCACATCGGCATCTTCCAGCTCTGCTGCGAGCCGGCTGAAGGCAAGCAGCATCTGCATGCCGTCCTTGTCCACCGTTGCACGCAAATGGTCGACGCTGGCCGGGCTCAAGGCGTCATAGTGCACACTGCGCTCAAAGAACGGCTGGCCGCCCCCACTCAGGTTGTGCACTGCTGCGCAGGCATGGTCATGCAGGTTGTGGCCAAAGTAAGCGGCCTTTTCGTCGAAGCCTTTCTGCGGCACGAATGCCTGGGCCTGCAGGTGAACACAGTCCTGGTCGTCGAGCCGGACGATACCCAGGCGCAACCACTCATCCAGCACAACCCGCCCGCGGATGTCGGTGCTGATCTTCGCCACCAGGGCATCGAAGGAACAATCGCCGCCAACGCTCGCCAGGCGCGGCAACGGCAGCGCCTGGCCAGGCGCCGAGCAGAACGGCTTGCCGGTGGTCCACATATTGACCAACTGTGCACCTAACGTGATGTTTTCCGGCAGTGCTGCGAGCGATGTGCCCCCTTCGCTGCGCAAACGCCGGACATCCTTGCGATGCACGCCTGTGAGCAGGCTGATGCGGCTGTCGGTCGGTACCGTACCGTCCAGGCGAAACTCGCGGTGGGCCACATCGACGAACACTTCCTTGAGCAGGTCGGCGAACATCGTGTAGGTGACCCCTTTGCGCAGCATCAGGCGCACCAGAGGACGCATGACACGCCGCAGTGCGCTTAACATCGAAGGGGGGATGGTAGGCGATTGCATTGAGCGCATTCCTTGACAGATGAACCCAGTATACGACGCGGGAAAAGATCCCACACCAACTGTGACCATATCCCGGACGAGATGAGGGATAGTCGTCGGCGCTCATTGCATTCGCGTTGAGTGGGGCTGCCGTTCAGCGCCAGTCAGCTCCTGCTGTTGTCATCACCCGGTTCGCCTGCGGCATGCTCACCGCGGTCATCACCCGGTTCGCCACCCAGATGATCGCCACGATCATCACCAGGTTCACCACCAACGTGATTGCCGTGGTCATCGCCAGGCTCACCGCCAACATGATTGCCATGATCGTCCCCGGCCTCACCGCCAACGTGATTGCCATGATCGTCACCGGGCTCGCCGCCAACGTGATTGCCGTGATCGTCCCCAGGCTCACCGCCAACGTGATTGCCATGATCATCACCCGCCTCAGCGTGGTTGCCGCTGCGCCCAGAGTTCGAGGAGCCGTCATGGCCGCGCCCACTGTTGCCGGCATGGCCATCTCCATCTCCGCCAGCGCCGTGGCCACCGCCTTCACCGCCATGGCCACCACCGCTACCACCGTGACCACCGCCGCCACCGCCATGGCCACCACCGCTACCACCGTGACCACCGCCGCCACCGCCATGGCCACCACCGCTACCACCGTGACCACCGC
>NZ_JADLJS010000022.1 GCF_015680405.1 Pseudomonas pudica | reverse complement strand
TCCCACAGGTACTGCACAGCATATGAACCCTGTGCAGTACCTGTGGGAGCTGGCTTGCCGGCGATAGGGCCGGTACAGGCTGACTTCAGGCGCCCTTCAGGGCCTTGATCTTGGCCTGCAGCCCTTCCCGGGTCTGCTCGCCCATCAACTGTTCCCGCACCTTGCCCTTGTCATCGATGATGTAGGTCACCGGCAATGCCTCGCTGCGTGGCAGGTCATAGCGCTCGGCCGGGTCCTGTGCCAATACGGTGAAAGCAATGCCCAGGGTTTCGGCAGCCTGCTTCAGTTCCTGCCCCTGCAAGCCATCGAAGTTCACCCCCACCACCTTGATACCATCGGCCGCCCATTGCTTGGCTGCCGCGTTCAGTTCAGGGATTTCGGTACGGCACGGCCCGCACCATTCGGCCCAGTAGTTGAGCACCAGCCAGTGCCCATCAATCTGTTCGGCCTTAACCGTATTACCGTGTTGGTCCACGCCATAATCGGCACCGCAACCACCGAGCAACAGGCTCGCGGTGATTGCCAGTACTGCTGCCAGACGCCTTGCCATGGGTCAATCCTTCTCGAGTTTTAAAGCAAATTGGTCAGTCGCTGCGGTTAGAATAGCCGCCACAACCTGCTGGATGCGACCCGACATGACCGACCTTACGCTCTATCATAACCCGCGCTGCTCGAAATCCCGCGGTGCCCTGGAACTGCTCGAAGCTCGCGGCCTGGCGCCGACCATCGTGCGCTACCTCGAGACACCGCCCGACGCTGCTACCCTGAAGGCCCTGCTCGGCAAGCTGGGCATCGCCCCGCGCCAGCTGCTGCGTACCGGCGAGGACGAGTACAAGGAGCTGAACCTGGCCGACCCGGCGCTGACCGACGCACAACTGATCGAGGCCATGGCCCGGCACCCCAAGCTGATCGAGCGGCCGATCCTGGTCGCCGGTGACAAGGCCGTGGTCGGACGACCGCCCGAGAAAGTACTGGAGATTCTACCGTGAGCCAGCCCTACATCCTGGTGCTGTATTACAGCCGCCATGGTTCGACCAGCGAGATGGCCCGGCACATCGCCCGCGGCATCGAACTGGCCGGCATGGAGGCCCGCCTGCGCACGGTGCCGGCGATTTCCACCGAGTGCGAAGCAGTGGCCCCGGACATCCCGGCCAGTGGCGCGCTGTACGCCACCTTGGACGACTTGCGCCACTGCGCCGGCCTGGTATTGGGTAGTCCGACCCGCTTCGGCAACATGGCGGCGCCGCTCAAGTACTTCCTGGATGGCACCAGCAGCCTGTGGTTGGGCGGTGAACTGGTCGGCAAGCCGGCGGGTGTTTTCACCTCTACCGCCAGCCTGCACGGCGGGCAGGAAACCACCCTGCTGTCGATGATGCTGCCGCTGATGCACCACGGCATGCTGGTAATGGGCTTGCCGTACAGCGAATCGGCATTGCTCGAGACCCGTGGCGGCGGCACCCCGTATGGCGCCAGCCATCATGCTGGCGCCGATGGCAAGCGCGAGCTCGACCAGCACGAGATAGCCCTGTGCCGCGCACTTGGCCAACGCCTGGCGACCACTGCCAAGGCACTGGAGGCCGCACGTGGCTAAGAAGCCCAAGGTATTGCCGGCGCTGGAATGGCTGGCACCGCGTCTGCGCCTGACGCGGACCTTGAGCCTGGCGTTCTTCTTCGGCCTGATCGCTCTGCTGGTGGTGAACAACCTGTGGTTCGCCAACCTGCACGGGGCGCGGGTCGAGGTGATCCTGGCGATCGAACTGGTGCCGTTGCTGCTGTTGCTACCGGGCATGCTGACAGGCAGCGCCCGGGCACATGCCTGGACCTGCTTCGTGGTGAATATCTATTTCATCAAGGGCGTGCTGGCGGCGTTCGACCCGGCACGGGCGGTATTTGGCTGGGTAGAAGTGCTGGTGAGCCTGGGGCTGTTCATTACCGGGCTGCTGTATGTGCGCTGGAAGTTCCAGCATGAGCGGCGCATGGCGGGCGAAGGCAGTTGATATCCCGGGGCCGCTTAGCGGCCCCAGCAATTTCAATGGTTGACGGTATGCGCCAGCATCACCGACAACTGGCACAGCGGCCGCCCACTCTCGGCATGCCACTGGTTGAACGCCTGCTGCACCAAGGCCAGGTCCCGCTGGCTGGTCGGCGGTTTGTCGATCACCTTCTGCGCAATCAACGCCGCAGCCATGTCATCGGTAGGAATGAACGTATCCTTGCCGACCATGCGCAAGAAGCGCGGTGCCGACAACCCGCCCAGCTGGTTGCCGTGCTTGGCCAGGTACTTCCACAAACCGACGATGTCGGTCACCGGCCAGTCGGCGATGAAGGCGCCGAAACTGCCCTTCTCCTTGGCCACGTCAAGAACCATCTGCGCATTGCGCGGCACGCTCTTGAGCTTGCCCAGGTGGCGGATGATGCGCTCGTCGTGCATCAGCCGCTCGAGGTGCTCGGCGCCCATCAATACCACCTTCTCCGGGTCGAAGCCGAAGAACACCTGCTCGAACGCCGGCCACTTGGCATCCACCAGGCTGTGCTTGAGCCCGGCGCGGAATACGCGCAGGGCCAAGGTCGACAGGTAGCGGTCGTCGCTGATATCACGCAGCTGCGCCGGTGTGCGCGGCTGCGGCAGGAAGGCCTCCAGGGCCTGGCCCGAGCCGAAGCGGTTCAGGCAGTACTCGTGCAACCACTGGTAATCGCGCATGGGCTCAGATGTTCAGCACGTCAAGAAAACGCGGGGTGGCGTTTTCGTCGATCTTCAGGCTGGTGAAGTCGAACAGGTTGCGGTCGGCCAGCTGCGACGGTGCCACGTTCTGCAGGGCGCGGAAGATGCTCTCGGTACGGCCCGGGTGCTTGCGCTCCCATTCCACCAGCATGTCCTTGACCACCTGGCGCTGCAGGTTTTCCTGCGAACCGCACAGGTTGCACGGGATGATCGGGAATTCCTTCATGTCCGAATAGGCCTGGATATCCTTCTCGCTGCAGTAGGCCAGCGGACGGATCACCACGTTGCGGCCATCGTCGGCACGCAGCTTCGGCGGCATGCCCTTGAGCGCGCCGTTGAAGAACATGTTGAGGAAGAAGGTTTCGACGATATCGTCGCGGTGGTGTCCCAGCGCCATCTTGGTCGCGCCGATCTCGTCGGCGAAGGTGTAGAGGGTGCCACGGCGCAGGCGCGAACACAGCGAGCAGGTGGTCTTGCCCTCGGGGACCAGCTCCTTGACCACCGAGTAGGTGTCCTTCTCGACGATGTGATACTCGACGCCCAGTTCCTTGAGGTAGGCCGGCAGCACGTGCTCGGGGAACCCCGGCTGCTTCTGGTCCATGTTCACCGCCACGATCTCGAACTTGATCGGTGCCACCTTCTGCAGGTGCAACAGAACGTCGAGCATGGTGTAGCTGTCCTTGCCGCCGGACAGGCAGACCATGACCTTGTCGCCATCCTCGATCATGTTGTAGTCGGTGATGGCTTCGCCGGCGAGACGACGCAGGCGTTTTTGCAGTTTGTTCTGGTTGACCGAGAGGGTGCCCATAGCGCTTGGATCCGCGAGGTGTGACAAAAGCGGGCTATTTTACGCACAAACGCGGCGGTGCTGTAGGCATTCCGATAAAGACTTCATTGTAATCAACA
This sequence comes from Pseudomonas pudica, assembly GCF_015680405.1. GTDB lineage: Bacteria > Pseudomonadota > Gammaproteobacteria > Pseudomonadales > Pseudomonadaceae > Aquipseudomonas > Aquipseudomonas pudica. Next base: position 81,089 of record NZ_JADLJS010000022.1, on the reverse strand, counting down.
GCGCGCGTTACAGCGCAATTTGCTCTAAAAAGCGCGGTTTATGCGGGTAACGGCTTCCTATACTGCGACATAAGGCCACATTACCGCTTGCTTAGGTGTTCGGGCCTCGGGCCGCTTGCGCTCCATCTGGGGGGCGTTTGGCAACATTGAGAGGAGTGATCGGCATGATTCATCACGTTGTGGGGCTGTTTACCCATCCCGACCAGGAATGGCGGGAAATTCGTGGCGAAGAAGAAACCATCAGCCACATGTACCTGACGCACACCCTGATCCTGGCTGCGATCCCCGCCGTTTCGGCGTTCATCGGTACCACCCAGGTCGGCTGGGTGATCGGCGACCGGCCAGCGGTGATGCTGACCATGGAAAGCGCCATCTGGATGAGCATCATGTCGTACCTGGCGATGCTTGCCGGGGTGGCGGTAATGGGGGCGTTCATCCATTGGATGGCCCGCACCTACGATGCCAACCCGTCCATGGCACAGTGCATCGCCTTTGCAACCTATACCGCCACACCGCTGTTCATCGGCGGCCTGGCGGCGCTGTACCCGCACCTTTGGCTGGGCATGCTGATCGGCACCGCCGCCATCTGCTACACGGTGTACCTGTTGTACGTCGGTTTGCCGACGTTCATGAACATACCATCCGACGAAGGCTTCCTGTTCTCCAGCTCGGTGCTGGCGGTAGGCCTTGTGGTACTGGTGGCGATCATGGCCGCCACTGTGATCATCTGGGGACTGGGCGTGGGGCCCGTCTACACCAACTAGAACAGACTCGACCAACACTGGGGCATCAAACCTGGGGCCGCCGCAAGGCGGCCTCTGGCTGTGCGCTGACCGGTGGCTCGGCAGGCTGCCCGGGGTTGCGGCATAATGCCCGGTCAGGAGAACCACCCCGCCATGCCCGAGCTGCTCAGACAACGCGTCGAAACCTGTTACCAGCAAGCTGAAACCTTCTTCAAACGCCCCTTCCCGCGCCCGGAAGTCAGCTTCAAGCTGCGCGGGCAAAAAGCCGGTGTCGCTCACCTGCACGAGAACCTGCTGCGCTTCAACCTGCAGCTTTACCGCGAAAACCAGGAAGACTTCCTGCGCCAGACCGTGGCCCATGAAGTGGCGCACCTGGTGGCACACCAGCTGTTCGGCGACCGTATCCAAGCCCATGGCGAGGAGTGGCAGCTGATCATGCGCGGGGTGTATGAACTGCCGCCCAACCGTTGCCACAACTACGAAGTGCAACGGCGCGTGGTGACCCGCTACATCTACCGGTGCCCGTGCCCGCAGAGCGACTTTCCGTTTACCGCGCAGCGGCACAAGCTGGTGCGCCAGGGGCGGCGCTACCTGTGCAAGCGGTGTCGGGAAATATTGGTGTATAGCGGCGAGACGCGCGTCGAGTAGATTGTGCCTTGCCTGTTCCGGCCTCTTCGCGGGTAAACCCGCTCCCACAGGGGTACCACTGACCTCAGGGCTTGAGATATCCCTGTGGGAGCGGGTTTACCCGCGAAGAGGCCGGTGCTGGCGATACATGATTCACAGGCACAAGAAAGGCGACCCAAGGGTCGCCTTCTTTGCCTCAGTCTGTGCCTTACTTCTCGACGAAGGCACGCTCGATCAGGTAATCACCCGGCTCGCGCATGCGCGGGGAGATCTTCAGGCCGAAGCTGTCCAGCACTTCGCTGGTCTCGTCGAGCATGCTCGGGCTGCCGCAGATCATTGCGCGGTCGTCCTGCGGGTTGATCGGTGGCAGGCCGATGTCGCTGAACAGCTTGCCGCTGCGCATGAGGTCGGTCAGACGGCCCTGGTTCTCGAACGGCTCACGGGTCACGGTCGGGTAGTAGATCAGCTTGTCGCGAACCGCTTCACCGAAGAATTCGTTCTGCGGCAGGTGCTCGGTGATGAACTCTCGGTAGGCCACTTCGTTCACGTAGCGCACGCCATGAACCAGGATCACCTTCTCGAAGCGCTCGTAGGTTTCAGGGTCCTGGATGACACTCATGAACGGTGCCAGGCCAGTGCCGGTGCTCAGCAGGTACAGGTGCTTGCCCGGGTTCAGGTCGTCGAGTACCAAGGTACCGGTAGGCTTCTTGCTGATGATGATCTCGTCGCCTTCCTTCAGGTGCTGCAGCTGGGAGGTCAGCGGACCGTCCGGCACCTTGATGCTGAAGAACTCCAGGTGCTCTTCCCAGTTCGGCGAAGCGATGGAATAGGCGCGCATGAGCGGACGGCCGCTTTCTTGTTGCAGGCCGATCATCACGAACTGACCGTTCTCGAAGCGCAGGCCCGGGTCGCGAGTGCACTTGAAGCTGAACAGAGTGTCGTTCCAGTGGTGCACACTGAGGACACGTTCGTGGTTCATGTTGCTCATTTAATGGGGCTCCTGAAGAAAGACGCGGCGCGCGCAAGACGCGCAGTTGCGCGATAGTTTAGGGGCAGCGACAATATCTGTTAACTGGATTATCAAGATATGTGTTATCGGTTATATCGATATGCGATTTACACTTCGTCAGCTGCAAGTCTTCGTTGCCGTGGCCCAGCACCAGAGCGTTTCGCGCGCCGCCAGTGTGCTGGCCTTGTCGCAGTCGGCCGCCAGCACCTCGATCACCGAGCTTGAGCGCCAGTCCAGCTGCCAGCTGTTCGACCGCGCCGGCAAGCGCCTGAGCCTCAACGCCCTGGGCCAGCAACTGTTGCCGCAGGCCGTGGCCCTGCTCGACCAGGCCAAGGAAATAGAAGACCTGCTCAACGGCAAGTCCGGTTTCGGCTCGCTCGCAGTCGGCGCCACGTTGACCATCGGCAACTACCTGGCCACCTTGCTGATCGGCAGCTTCATGCAGGTGCACCCGGAAAGCCAGGTGAAGCTGCATGTGCAGAACACTGCGCATATCGTGCAACAGGTGGCGCATTACGAAATTGATCTGGGTCTGATCGAAGGCGATTGCAACCACCCGGACCTGGAAGTGCAGCCCTGGGTCGAGGACGAGCTGGTGGTGTTCTGCGCGCCGCAGCACCCGCTGGCCAAGATGGGCCGGGCCGATGTACAGACCTTGTCCCAGGAAGCGTGGATCCTGCGTGAACAGGGCTCGGGCACGCGCCTGACCTTCGACCAGGCCATGCGCCACCACCGCACCAACCTCAATATCCGCCTGGAGCTGGAACACACCGAAGCGATCAAGCGCGCGGTGGAATCAGGCCTGGGCATCGGCTGCATCTCGCGCCTGGCCCTGCGTGACGCCTTCCGCCGCGGCAGCCTGGTAGCGGTGGAAACCCCTGAGCTGGACCTGATGCGCCAGTTCTACTTCATCTGGCACAAACAGAAGTACCAGACCTCGGCCATGCGCGAATTTCTCGAACTGTGCCGCAACTTCACCGCGGGCTTCACCCGCAGTGACGAGATCGTGTTGCCACCGATCGCTTAAAGCAGGATCACACCCCACACCAGCGCCACCATGGTCAGTGCCACCAGTTGCGCGGCGCTGCCCATGTCCTTGGCGTTTTTCGACAGCGGGTGGCGCTCCAGCGAAATGCGGTCGATGGCAGCTTCCACCGCCGAGTTGAACAATTCGACGATCAAGCCCAACAGACACACGGCGATCATGATCGCCCGCTCCGCACGGCTGACCGGCAACCAGAAGGTGATCGGGACCAGCAGCACATTGAGCAGCACCAACTGGCGGAACGCGGCCTCGCCCTTGAAGGCGGCGCGCAGGCCGTCCAGCGAATAGCCGGCGGCGTTGAAGATACGTTTGAGGCCGGTCTGGCCCTTGAATGGCGATGTCATGTGAGTCACTTCACAACGGAAAGGCCGGCAGACTAGACCGGCTCGGGTCAAAAAAGCGTGAAGCCACGCGCACTCAGCTGCTGGCAACCGATTCAAGTTGTTGCAGCAGCAACGCCGCCTGGGTGCGGGTACGCACACCCAGCTTGCGGAAGATCGCGGTCACGTGGGCCTTGATGGTCGCTTCCGACACGTTCAGCTCATAGGCGATCTGCTTGTTCAGCAAGCCTTCGCAGACCATGGTCAGCACGCGGAACTGCTGCGGCGTGAGGCTGGCAAGGCCTTCGCTGGCGGCCTTGGCCTCGGCCGAGACATCGACCTTTTCGAAAGCCTGCGGCGGCCACCAGACCTCGCCGTCGAGCACCTTGCGCACCGCATCCTGGATCACTTCCAGGGTGCTGGACTTGGGAATGAAGCCACTGGCGCCAAACTCGCGGGACTTGACCACCACTGCAGCCTCTTCCTGCGCCGATACCATCACCACGGGGATCTGCGGGTATTGCCCGCGCAGCAGCACCAGCCCGGAAAAACCGTAGGCACCCGGCATGTTCAAGTCCAGCAACACCAGGTCCCAGTCGGCTTTTTCGCTCAGACGGGTTTCCAGTTCGGCAATGCTGGCGACTTCAACCAGGCGTACATCCGGGCCCAGGCCGAGGGTAACGGCCTGGCGCAAGGCGCCACGGAACAGCGGGTGGTCATCGGCAATCAGGATTTCGTAAGTGGCCATCGATCTGGGGATCCTGTTCTGTGTCGGGCACTCGGGTAAGGGTCATTATGAACCAAAGCAGGGGTTGTGCCCCTTGGACTATAGGAAGGTATGCAAACGCTGGTGGGTGTCGTCCTGCTCGTCCAGCGGCAGGCGCCGCTTGCCGCTCAGGTAATGCAGGCTGAACACATCCAGGTAGGCGTCCAGCGCTTGCGAGGCCTGGGTATCACCGGCCAGGTCCAGGCACATGGCGGCGACTTCCGCGGTGCAGAAATGATCGTCGCGCTTGGAGCGCCGCAGGCGGTAGCGGGACATCTGCTCGGCCTGCAGGCTCAACACCGGGAAGCGGTCAAGGTACGGGCTTTTGCGGAACATCTTGCGCGCTTCGGTCCAGGTGGCATCCAGCAAGATGAACAGCGGGCGCTTGCCCGGCTCGCGCACTACCTCGCTGACCACCCGCTCCTGGGCAACGAACTCGCCGGGGAAGACGATGTAGGGCTGCCAACGCGAGTCGTCCAGCAATGCCAGCAAGCGTTCGTCGACAGAAGTGCGCAGCCAGCCGAAAGCCGAGGTGTCCTCTATCAGGTCGGCGATCAGCCAACCAGTATTGGTGGGCTTCAGCGGCTCGGTGTCATGCATCAGCAGGCACACCCCGGAATCGGCCTGCACCCGGGGCTTCCAGGCGCACAGGCAATGAGTGGCGATGACCCGGCAATCGGGGCAGCGTTCGGCACGCGAACCACGAGCGATGAAGGGCTTGTTGCTGCGGGCCAGCCGTTCGGCACGCAGGCGCGCTACCGCATGGCTCATGCCGGCAGGCCTCTGGACAGGTTGGGAATGGACACAAGGATGACTCGGAAAAAACTAAGGGCGCCAGTCTACCAGAACAGGGGGCAATTGCTGTGCAGGTGGCGGCGCGGTCCCTATAATCGCTGTTTTTACCGTACCCCGGCCTCGCGCCTGCGCGATTTCAGGGAACGCCGTCGACCCGCGCATGTCAAAGCGCCAGTCATCGAACCAGGAGAGATTCATGCTGCGCCGTATCGTCCCCGCCCTGAGCCTGTTGCTCGCCCTGCCTCTGGCATCCCAGGCGGCTTCCAAGCAGGAATACGACCTGAACAACATGCTGCAGAAGGTTGCCAAAGAGAGCAGTGTCGGCACCCCGCGAGCCATCAACGAGGACATCCTCGACCAGGGTTACACCGTGGAAGGCAAGGCACTGGTCAACCACCTGAGCGTGCGCCAGGACCATGCCGCGCGCATGCAGGCCAACCCGGAACAAGTACGCAGCCAGCTGGGTGACAGCGTCTGCCGCAACAGCGGTTTCCGCAACCTGATGTCCAAAGGCGCGGTCATGGTCTACCGCTTCACGGTCTACAAGACCAACCAGCCGATCATGGACCAGGCTTTCGACAATGCCAGCTGCGTGGCCGGCAACAAGAAGAAGTAACCCACTTCGATAGCTACGCCTTCTCATCTTCACGGGCGCACCAACGCCCTTCAGCGGCATCGGCGCGCATATCTGCCAGCAGCGCCTGCAGGTAGCGCGACTGGCATTCCAGCCCCGACAGCCTGCGCCGGCACTCGGCTTCCAGGCTCAGGTGATGCACCTGGGCCGCATTCTCCAGCTGCTGGTAAAGCTGCCGGTCCACTTCGATGATCAAGCGATGCATACCGCCACCTCCTGCATCGACACGTTTCGCTTTACCCAGTTAACCAAACCCACATCCCCCGTGGCCGCATGCCGACGGGCGGCTGTACCGAAGACCCTCGGCACAATTGAGCGCAAGGGTCTAGATTGAGGTCAGAGGTATTGGTGCAGAAGGAGACGTTGCATGCCTTACCAATCGAGTGAACCGCTGTTCAGCCACTTCCGCGATAACAACATCGACCTGAGCAACATCGACGCACAACTGCAACTGGTAGCACCGAACAGCCCCAACCTGCCGCTGTACCGCGACATGATGCTGACCATCCTGCGCATGGCCCATGACGACACCGACCGCTGGAGCGCCAAGATCACCCTGCAGGCCCTGCGCGAACTGGACCATTCGTTCCGCACCCTGGAACGCTACAAGGGACGGCGCAAGGTGACCGTGTTCGGCTCGGCGCGCACCCCGCTGGAACACCCGATGTACGCCCTGGCACGCGAACTGGGCGCAACCCTGGCACGCTCCGACCTGATGGTCATCACCGGTGCCGGCGGCGGCATCATGGCAGCTGCCCACGAAGGCGCCGGCAGCGACCACAGCCTGGGGTTCAACATCACCCTGCCCTTCGAACAACACGCCAACCCCACGGTGGATGGCACCGACAAGCTGCTGCCGTTCCATTTCTTCTTCATCCGCAAGCTGTTCTTCGTCAAGGAGGCCGATGCCCTGGTGCTGTGCCCGGGTGGTTTCGGCACTCTGGATGAAGCGCTGGAGGTGCTGACCCTGATACAGACCGGCAAGAGCCCGCTGGTACCGGTGGTGCTGCTGGATTCGCCAGGCGGCAGCTTCTGGCGCGATTGCCTGGACTTCATCAGCCGCCAACTTGAGGAAAACCGCTACATCCTGCCCAGCGACCTGAAACTGCTGCGCCTGGTGCACAGCGCTGACGAGGCAGTGGAAGAAATCAACCAGTTCTACAGCAACTACCACTCCAGCCGCTGGCTGAAGAGCCAGTTCGTGATCCGCATGCATCACCCGCTCAGCGAGGCGGCGCTGTATGACATCCAGGAAGGATTTGCCGACTTGCGCCTGAGTGGCAAGTATCACCAGCAACCTGATAGCAGCGCCGAGCACGAAGTGGGCAATTTCAGCCACCTGACCCGTTTGTCATTTGCCTTCAATGGTCGGGACCAGGGCAGGCTGCGCGAGCTGGTGGACTTCATCAACCTGCCGGAGAACTGGGCCAAGCCGCAACCCATGCATACCACACAGCGGGCCAGGGAGGCGTTGAAGGTCAGTTGATTCCGTGTCCAACGTCAGGGGCGCAATTCACCCTGTGGGAGCGGGTTCATCGAGGCGTCGAACCGCCGCGAAGAATCCGGCGTGGTGCATGGCACCGGCTACGCCGGTGTTCGCGGGTAAACCCGCTCCCACAGAGTCCGTGCCTTCAGTAATCGTCAAGATCACGCCCACTGAGCAGGCGGCCGATCATGTCCATGGGGAAACCCCGGTAAGCCAGAAACCGGGTCTGCTGGGCACGGCTGCGCGGATCCTGCGGGCGCTGCCCGGCAAACTTGCGCTGCCATACGTCACGCATGCGCTCGCCCCAGTCCACCTCGCTCTCGCGAAGCGCCTGCTCGATATCAGCACGCGCCAAACCGCGCTGGCCTAGCTCTTCGCGAATACGCGCAGGGCCGTAACCGGAGCTGGAACGGTACCGGATGAAACTTTCCAGGTAGCGGGCTTCGCTAAGCAGCCCTTCTTCGGCGAGCCGGTCGAGTTCAGGCTCGATAAGCTCGTCCGAAGCGCCGCGCTGACGCAATTTGCGCGTCAGCTCGACGCGACCGTGCTCACGTCGCGCGAGCAGGTCCATGGCTGTCCGCCGGATGGCGACGGGGGTGTCGAGTACGGCGGACATGTTCGGCTATCTACCGCGCAATCAATAACCGGCGTCAGCGTCGGCCATATCATCGGCATCGGCTTCGGCAGCAGCAGCCTTACCAGCAGCCGCAACAGCCCCCGAGGTCAGCAGCTTCTCGCGAATCTGCTTCTCGATCTCGGCACCAATAGCCGGGTTTTCAGCCAGGTACTTGGCAGCGTTTGCCTTGCCTTGACCGATCTTGTTGCCCTGGTAGGCGTACCAGGCACCGGACTTCTCGACCAGGCCTTGGGAAACACCCAGGTCAATGATCTCGCCGTTACGGTAGATACCCTTGCCGTAAAGGATCTGAAACTCGGCCTGACGGAATGGCGGCGAAACCTTGTTCTTGACGATCTTGACGCGGGTTTCGCTACCGACCACCTCGTCGCCTTCCTTGACCGCGCCGGTACGGCGGATATCCAGACGCACCGAGGCGTAGAACTTCAGAGCGTTACCACCGGTGGTGGTTTCCGGGCTGCCGAACATCACGCCGATCTTCATACGGATCTGGTTGATGAAGATGACCAGGCAGTTGGCGTTCTTGATGTTACCGGTGATCTTGCGTAGCGCCTGGGACATCAGGCGCGCCTGCAGGCCCACGTGCATGTCACCCATCTCGCCTTCGATCTCGGCCTTAGGTACCAGAGCAGCCACGGAGTCGACGATGATCACATCAACAGCGTTGGAACGCACCAGCATGTCGGTGATTTCCAGGGCCTGTTCGCCGGTGTCCGGCTGCGAAACCAGCAGGTCGTCGACGTTGACGCCCAGCTTGCCGGCGTACTCCGGGTCGAGGGCGTGTTCGGCGTCGACGAAGGCGCAGGTGGCGCCGTTTTTCTGGGCTTCGGCGATGACCGACAAGGTCAGCGTGGTCTTACCCGACGATTCCGGGCCGTAGATCTCGACGATACGGCCTTTTGGCAGGCCGCCGATGCCCAGGGCAATGTCCAGGCCCAGCGAGCCGGTGGAGATGGCGGGGATAGCCTGGCGCTCGTGGTCGCCCATGCGCATGACGGCGCCCTTGCCGAATTGGCGTTCGATCTGACCCAGGGCCGCAGCCAAGGCGCGCTTCTTGTTGTCGTCCATTGAAATCCTCACGTGTTCGACTTGGCCCTGACGGCCGGAATACCTGTATAAGTAGCCAGTATTATTCCACAGGCAAGCGCCCGCGCAAACCCCTGTCTTCGATTTACTCGGCACCAAGCTGTAACAAGCCGTCTAACGCGGCGATCACCGTCTGTCGGCGCACCGCCTCGCGGTCGCCGTCGAACTGGCGCCGCTCGCTGAACACGTGGTTGCCGTCGGCCCAGGCCAGCCACACGGTGCCCACCGGTTTGGCCGGCGAACCACCGTCCGGCCCGGCCACGCCGCTCACCGCCACGGCAAAGCGCGCGCCGCTGGCGGCCTGGGCACCACGGGCCATCGCTTCGACCACTTCCTGGCTGACCGCGCCAACCTGGCCGAACAATGCCGCGGGCACACCCAGCTGACGGGTTTTCTGGGCGTTGGAATAGGTCACGTACCCAGCCTCGAACCAGGCCGAGCTGCCGGGCACACGGGTGATGGCCTCGGCGATGCCGCCACCGGTGCAGGATTCGGCGGTGGTCACCTGCGCGTTGAAGCGGCGCAGGTGTTCACCCAGGCGGGTGGCAAGCGTGGTGATCGGGTCCATGTCGGGCTCCTTGAGGGCTGCCCTCTACCCTAGCATTTCAGGGATGAGAAGTTCGCCATCGGATTTTTGGCGCTCGATCTCGCAAGCGGCAAACCTCTCAAGGCATGCACCTGAAGCCCGCACCGATCAGAAATTCAGCCGAAGCACAGTCCGCCAGATGTTCTTCATCGGTGAACGACGATGCTTGGCCCAGTTGCGCTCCCACCACTCATCCTCGTTGCGCACCACCTGTTCCAGGTCGCTACCAGCCACTGCGGCGGCGTGCTGGCGGAACATCATGGGGAACACGCAGTGCTGGCGTATCCGGTGCTTGACCACCACATCCACCGGGGTGCCATCGTAGGGCGTCTCTGCCAGGATCCGGCAGCCCTCGCGCGACAGTACATAAGCATGCAGCGCCACCACCCGCCCGCGGGCGATGAACGGGAACCAGGTCAGCCAGGTTCGCCCCATGGAATAGCCCAGGTGCAAGGCCTCGAAGGGCCGTTTCTGCATGAAGCGGTTCACCCAGCGCACTTGCGAAGGCTTGAACTCATAGGCCTTGGCATCGTCTTCGAAGATCAGGATTCGATCGAGGCCATTGTCCAGCGCATGCCGGGCCAGTTGCTGATGGGACTCGTAGCAACCGCGCTTGGGGTCGCTGTTTTTCTCGACAACATGAAAGTGCACTTCGTTGTCGAGCTGTCGCCCAATGGTTTCGCTGAACAGCGTGCGCCGGTCAGCGCGGGTATCGAGGGAAATACAAAAAACCGCATCTACATCAAAACGAATTGTGCTCACTGCACTGATCAACCTGTTGCAATAATTTTTTACTGGGCCGCAGGCCACCGCAAATGCGTCAGGCAAGCCATCCCTGATGGGCGAAGGCAGGCAATTCTCCACGGAGGCACCATGATGTCAACCTGCCTTCAGCGCATCCCTGTGCACTCGCCGGACTTGCAGGTACAGCCTGCAGGGTAGCCGTGTTAACCTATGCGGCTTGAAAATCCGGTGGGTCTCGGCGACGCGCATGCAACACAGAACGCCCCAATTTGCCCCACAATATTGAGACCTACTTTCTAAGCCCTTGATGAATAAAGCAATTTCCGATTTCTCCGCACACACCCCAATGATGCAGCAGTACTGGAAGCTGAAGAACCAGCACCCGGACCAGCTGATGTTCTACCGCATGGGCGACTTCTACGAGATCTTCTACGAAGATGCGAAAAAAGCCGCAAAGCTGCTGGACATCACCCTGACCGCGCGCGGTCAGTCGGCCGGCCAGTCCATCCCCATGTGCGGGATTCCGTTCCATTCGCTGGAAGGCTACCTGGCCAAGCTGGTCAAGCTCGGCGAATCGGTGGTGATCTGCGAGCAGATCGGCGACCCCGCCACCAGCAAGGGCCCGGTGGAACGCCAGGTAGTGCGCATCATCACTCCGGGCACGGTCAGCGACGAGGCCCTGCTCGACGAGCGTCGCGACAACCTGATTGCCGCGCTGCTCGGTGACGAGCGTCTGTTCGGCCTGGCCGTACTGGACATCACCAGTGGCAACTTCAGCGTGCAGGAGATCAAGGGCTGGGAAAACCTGCTGGCCGAGCTCGAGCGCCTGAACCCGGTCGAGCTGCTGATCCCCGACGACTGGCCGCGCGACCTGCCTGCCGAGAAACGCCCGGGCGCCCGTCGCCGGGCGCCATGGGACTTCGACCGCGACTCGGCGCGCAAGGCCCTGTGCCAACAGTTCGCGACCAAGGACCTCAAGGGCTTTGGCTGCGACAAGCTGACCCTCGCCATCGGCGCCGCCGGTTGCCTGCTGATCTACGCCAAGGAAACCCAGCGCACCGCCCTGCCGCACCTGCGCAGCCTGCGCCACGAACGCCTGGACGACACAGTCATCCTCGACGGCGCCAGCCGCCGCAACCTGGAGCTGGACATCAACCTGGCCGGCGGCCGTGACAACACCCTGCAGTCAGTGATCGACCGCTGCCAGACCGCCATGGCCAGCCGATTGCTGAGCCGCTGGTTGAACCGCCCGTTGCGCGACCTAAAGGTACTGCAGGCACGCCAGGACTCTATCCGTTGCCTGCTCGACAGCTACCGCTTCGAGAAGCTGCAGCCGCAGCTCAAGGAAATTGGCGATATCGAGCGGATTCTCGCCCGTATCGGCCTTCGCAACGCCCGCCCACGCGACCTGGCACGCCTGCGCGATGCCCTGGGCGCGCTGCCCGAGCTGCAGAACGCCATGGCCGAGCTGGAGGCGCCGCACCTGGCCCGCCTGGCCGCCATTACCGGCACCTACCCCGAACTGGCCAGCCTGCTGGAGCGGGCGATCATCGACAACCCGCCGGCGGTGATCCGCGATGGCGGCGTGCTCAAGGCCGGCTATGACAACGAACTGGACGAGCTGCTGGCGATCAGCGAGAACGCCGGCCAGTTCCTGATCGACCTGGAAGCCCGGGAAAAGGCCCGCACCGGCCTGGCCAACCTCAAGGTCGGCTACAACCGGGTGCATGGCTACTTCATCGAGCTGCCGACCAAGCAGGCCGAGCAGGCCCCGGGCGACTACATCCGCCGCCAGACTCTGAAAGGCGCCGAGCGCTTCATCACTCCCGAGCTGAAGGCGTTCGAGGACAAGGCCCTGTCGGCCAAGAGTCGCGCCCTGGCCCGCGAAAAGATGCTCTACGACGCCCTGCTGGAAACCTTGATCAGCCACCTGGCACCGCTGCAGGACAGCGCCGCCGCCCTGGCCGAGCTGGACGTGCTCAGCAACCTGGCCGAACGTGCACTTAATCTGGACCTGAACTGCCCACGCTTCGTCGACGAGCCGTGCCTGCGCATCGAGCAGGGCCGCCACCCAGTGGTGGAACAGGTATTGACCACACCGTTCGTGGCCAACGACCTGGGCCTGGACAACAGCACACGCATGCTGATCATCACCGGCCCGAACATGGGCGGTAAGTCCACCTACATGCGCCAGACCGCCCTGATCGTGCTGCTGGCGCATATCGGTAGCTTCGTGCCGGCTGCCAGCTGCGAGCTGTCGCTGGTCGACCGCATCTTCACCCGCATCGGCTCCAGCGACGACCTGGCCGGCGGCCGCTCGACCTTCATGGTCGAGATGAGCGAAACCGCCAACATCCTGCACAACGCCACCGACCGCAGCCTGGTGCTGATGGACGAAGTGGGTCGTGGCACCAGTACCTTCGACGGCCTGTCGCTGGCCTGGGCCGCCGCCGAGCGCCTGGCCCAGCTGCGTGCCTACACGCTGTTCGCCACCCACTACTTCGAGCTCACCGTGCTGCCGGAAAGCGAGCCGCTGGTAGCCAACGTGCACCTGAACGCCACCGAGCACAACGAACGCATCGTGTTCCTGCACCACGTGCTGCCTGGCCCTGCCAGCCAGAGCTACGGCCTGGCCGTGGCGCAGCTGGCCGGCGTGCCGACGGCCGTCATCCAGCGTGCCCGTGAACACCTGGCAAGGCTGGAAACCACCAGCCTGCCGCATGAACAGCCCCCGGCCCATAAGGCCAAGGACGTGCCACAGGTCCCGCACCAGAGCGACCTGTTCGCCAGCCTGCCACACCCGGCCATCGAGAAGCTGGGCAAGCTGCAGCTGGACGACATGACCCCGCGTCAAGCTATCGAAATGCTATATCAACTAAAGAACCTGTTATAACGGCGCCCACTACAAGCTGGTAGAATCCGCCGCGGTTTGCTGGTGCTGCAGGTTATTAGCCTGGCCTGCAGCCACATGCCCGCAAACCGCGCGGACCTGAGAGGAAGGGCCGCCGCCGTCGCCTGAGGAGAGAATTAGAAATGACCTTCGTCGTCACCGACAACTGCATCAAATGCAAATACACCGACTGCGTGGAAGTCTGCCCGGTGGACTGCTTCTACGAAGGCCCGAACTTCCTGGTCATCCACCCGGACGAGTGCATCGACTGCGCCCTGTGCGAGCCGGAATGCCCAGCGCAAGCCATCTTCTCGGAAGACGAAGTGCCTGCAGGCATGGAGAACTTCATTGAGCTGAACGCCGAACTGGCGGAAATCTGGCCGAACATCACCGAGCGTAAGGATGCCCTGCCGGACGCTGAAGAGTGGGATGGCAAGACTGGCAAGATTGCAGACCTGGAGCGCTGATAGCGTCCGGACACGAAAAAGGCCCCTTTGGGGCCTTTTTTGTTTTCTGCGGGCAAAAAAAAGGGGCGGTTTGACCCGCCCACATTTTTTCCGTAGTCCCTGCTTGTCCCAAACATCATCCTGATGAAATCGCTTCTTGCGACGTCCCTGGCTTCCATCCTGAAAGCCTGTGCATGTCCCTGTGCACAGTTCGAATACTAGCGACTTGAGCCGGTCGGGCAACCGCGAAACCTCACAGAGTGTTGCAGGTGACACATTTCCTCACAGCCGAATAAACCAGGATTTTCAATGAGTTGGGAAAACGCAGGTGCTGGATACGACAATGATTTACTGAAGCGTACATAGAAGGCTTACAGAACAAGTAAGCAAAGGCTTACACGCGATGTTACTGGGGTAGCGCAGTACATAATGTTTTGGGGCTGCTTTGCAGCCCTTTCGCGACACAAGGCCGCTCCCACAGGATAGTGGCGCATTCGAAGGCGATGAAATACCTGTGGGAGCGGCCTTGTGTCGCGAAAGGGGCGCAAAGCGCCCCCGGCAATTTTGAATGGGGCACCTCTGATCGAAACATACAAAAACGCCCCGAAATCATCGGGGCGTTTTCTGTTACAGGCTTTCGCTACTGGAACAATGACTCACTGGACAAGCCGTTCTTCTCGAGGATCTCACGCAAACGCTTGAGCCCCTCGACCTGGATCTGCCGCACCCGCTCACGGGTCAGGCCGATCTCCAGGCCAACATCCTCCAGGGTGCTGCTTTCATGCCCGCGCAGGCCAAAGCGACGCACCACCACTTCACGCTGCTTGTCTGTCAACTCGCCCAGCCATTGGTCGATGCTCTGCGACAGGTCGTCATCCTGCAGCAGTTCGCACGGGTCGGTCGGGCGGTCATCGGTCAAGGTATCGAGCAGGGTCTTGTCCGAGTCCGGGCCGAGCGACACATCCACCGAAGACACCCGCTCGTTCAGGCCCAGCATGCGCTTGACCTCGGCGACCGGCTTCTCCAGCAGCGTGGCGATTTCTTCTGGCGAGGGTTCGTGGTCCAGTTTCTGCGTCAGCTCGCGCGCAGCGCGCAGGTAGACGTTCAGTTCCTTGACCACGTGGATAGGCAGGCGAATGGTGCGGGTCTGGTTCATGATCGCCCGCTCGATGGTCTGGCGAATCCACCAGGTCGCGTAGGTCGAGAACCGGAAACCACGCTCCGGGTCGAACTTCTCGACCGCACGGATCAGCCCCAGGTTGCCCTCCTCGATCAGGTCGAGCAGCGAAAGGCCGCGATTGACGTAACGACGGGCAATTTTTACAACCAGGCGCAGGTTGCTTTCGATCATGCGCTTGCGGCCGGCAGGGTCGCCCTTTTGCGACAGGCGCGCAAAGTGCACTTCCTCTTCCGGCGAAAGCAGAGGCGAGAATCCGATCTCGTTGAGATACAACTGGGTGGCATCGAGCGCCCGGCTGTAATCGATATACTTGTGTTGCTTGAGCGAAGAGCCTGACTTGGCCCTCGTCCGAACCGAAGATACAGCAGGTTCGTCTGACACCACATCCGTTTCCAAAACGATCCCCGTCTCCATCAGAAGCAGGTCATCGTCGATGTCAAACTCCGGCACTTCTTTACTGAGAGCCATTGTTATAGTCCTTTGCTGAGTTCGAACTCAGACTCGAGCGGCACCTGTCTCCCTGGCAGCGCTGGAGCCTGTCCCCTCTACATCACAGGAACAGGCCGGGTACAACGGTCAACGACGTGGCAGGAACTGGAGCGGATCGACGGGTTTGCCCTGGCGGCGAATCTCGAAATGCAGCTTCACCCGATCTGTGCCCGTGGACCCCATTTCAGCAATTGACTGCCCTGCCTTGACCTGCTGCCCCTCCCGAACCAACAGCCTGCGGTTATGGCCGTAGGCACTGACGTAGGTATCGCTGTGCTTGATGATGATCAGTTCGCCGTAGCCCCTCAAGCCACTCCCGGCGTACACCACCGTACCATCAGACGCAGCAAAAACAGGCTGTCCCAAATCACCGGCGATATCAATGCCTTTATTCAAACTACCGTTTGAAGCGAATTTTCCAATCAGCACACCGTTGGCAGGCCAGGTCCAGCCGCCTACCGCACGCTCCGCGGCAGGCACCGTAGCGACCACCGGGGCGCTGCTGGAGGCTGCCGGCGTGGCCGGTTTGCTGGTGCTGGCAGGGGGTGTGCCGGTGCTTCCCACAGGCCGCCGGATAACCGTGGTCTTGCTCGACGACGATGGGCTGGATACCACCGTGGTGCTGCCGGTAGAGCCACTGCTGAAACGAATCGCTTGCCCCGGGCGAATGGTATAGGGCGCCGCGATGCCGTTGCGCGCAGCCAGTTCCTTGTAGTCCCAGCCATAACGGAAGGCGATGGAGAACAGCGTATCACCAGGTTTGACGATGTACTGCCCGGTAGTTACCGCCGGGCGCTTGGGCACGGTGTTATTGCGGTCGACCACCCGTGCACTGTTGCTGCTGGTGCTCGAGCAACCCACCAGTAGCGCGCCCATGGCCAGTGCAATCACCAGAAGCGTGAAACCCGAACCGTCCTTGCGCTGCCGAATGACTGTGTGACCCACCCGCGCTCCCCTCATGGTGCCAAAAACGATATGAAGACAAGAAATGCAATATTATTGCAATTATAACCAAGCCCGCCCGCATTGGCAGGGTTGGTGAAAGACTGCTGCAAAGCCATGGCACACGCTGTACGCTAGCGCTCCACCCCGCCAGATAGACAGGGCGCTGCTGCAAGAATTCGGTGCTGGCGTAAAAATATCGCGCGGCTCGAACCAGCAGTGTTCAGGCCAGCGGGCCGTTGAGCAGCGGTACGAAGCGCACTGCCCCCAGCACGCGGCGGGAGAATCCATGCTCCTCGCGCACGATCAGCATCAGCTGCTGGGTTTCGCCGGCGGACCCCACAGGGATCACCATACGACCACCGGGCGCCAGCTGGTCGAGCAGTGCCTGCGGCACTTCCGGCGCCACAGCGGTGACGATGATGCCATTGTACGGCGCGAGCGCCGGCCAGCCTTCGCAACCGTCACCCCAGCGGAACACCACGTTGCGCAGGTTCAGTTCTACCAGGCGCTCCTTGGCCCGGTCCTGCAACACCTTGATGCGTTCTACCGAGAACACCCGCTCGACCAGCTGGGCCAGGATTGCCGTCTGGTAGCCAGAGCCGGTACCGATTTCCAGCACCTTGTCCAGCGGGCCGGCCTCGAGCAGCAGCTCGCTCATGTGGGCAACCATGAACGGTTGCGAGATGGTCTGGTTGTGACCGATCGGCAGCGCGGTATCTTCATAGGCGCGATGCGCCAGCGCCTCGTCGACGAACAGGTGGCGCGGGGTACGACGGATCACGTCGAGCACCTTGGTGTTCGAAACGCCCTCCTCGCACAGGCGCTGGATCAGCCGCTCCCGGGTACGCTGGGAGGTCATGCCGATGCCACGCCGCAGCATATCGTCCTCACGCATCAGAGCAGGCCCTCCAGCCAACCGTCGAGCTGCTCGAAGGCGTCACTGAAGGTGCGATCGAGCTGCAGTGGAGTGATCGATACATAGCCTTGCATCACTGCATGGAAGTCGGTACCCGGGCCACCGTCCTCGGCGTCCCCGGCCACAGCGATCCAGTAGCCTTCCTTGCCGCGCGGGTTGACCACCTTGGTCGGCGCCGCCGCCCGCGCCCGGTGACCGAGGCGAGTGAGCTGGATGCCACGAATGTGCTCCAGCGGCAGGTTGGGGATGTTGACGTTGAGCACGGTACGCGGCGGCAACACCAGGCGCGACTGCGCCTCGACCAGGCGGCGGGCGATATGGGCCGCGGTCGGCAGGTTGTCCGGCAGGCGCGACAACAGCGAAAACGCCAGGGAGGTACCGCCAAGGAAGCGACCTTCCAACGCGGCTGCGACCGTGCCCGAATAGAGCACATCGTCACCCAGGTTGGCACCGAGGTTGATCCCCGACACCACCATGTCCGGCGCCTGTGGCAACAGCCCATTGAGCCCCAGGTGCACACAGTCGGTCGGCGTGCCGTTGAGGCTGATGAAGCCATTGGCCAAGGTCTGCGGGTGCAGTGGCCGGTCCAGCGTCAGCGAACTGCTGGCGCCGCTCTTGTCTTGATCCGGGGCAATAACCACGCACTCGGCGTAATCCGCCAGCGCAGCGTGCAGCGCGGCGATGCCGGGTGCGGTAACACCGTCGTCGTTCGAAATCAGAATACGCATGAGCTGTCCGTCTGCCCCGCCGACACCAGATCCACGACTTCGCGCACCACCACGGTGGCGAAGCATCCGGCCGGAAGGACGAATTCCAGTTGCAGGATATCAGGCTCGGGATAATGCCACGTAAGACCGCCAATAGGGAGCCGCAGAATGCGTCGTTCGTGATCCATGCCCGCCAAGGCCAGCCACTGGCAAAGTGCCGGCTGCCGTGCGGCGATCGCATCCTCTTGTTGCGCGGTGCCTCCGGTAGCTGGCGAATCGCCGGCCCCCCACAGCGGGCCGGTCGGATGCAGGTCAAGGATCGCCAGCCGAGGATCAGAACATTCCGACTCTCCAGCAGGAAAGAAGCTACGACTCGTGGTGAACGCCAACAGGTCGCCCACCTGCGCACGCGCCCAGCTGCCGTCGGCAACACGGGCTGCCAACACTTGGTTGAACAGGTAGCTGCGCCCGGCAGAAAGCAACCGCGAACGCACGTTGCGCTGTTCGGGCAGGGCCTTGCGTGCGGCCCAATCGAGGGCGTCATGAACGTTGCCACCACCGTGGCCGAAGCGCTGGGCGCCGAAATAATTCGGCACACCGTGCTGCTTGAGTTGTTCCAGGCGCGCATCCAAAGCCTTGTGATCGGCAGCCAGGGCCGTCAGGCGCAGCGTGAAACCGTTGGCCGAATGTGCACCGCGCTGCAGCTTGCGCTGATGGCGCACCTGTTTGAGCACACGCAGGCTGGCATCCTCGGCACGCGACAGGTCCGGGTCGGCCTTGCCTGGCAGATGCAGGCTGAACCACTGGCGGGTCAACGCCTGGCGGTCCTTGAGGCCGGCATAGCTGATCGTACGCACCGGCACGCCGGCGGCACGCGCCAGGCGGCGGGCGGCCTCCTCGGTATTCAGGTCACGCTTCTCGACCCACAGCCAAAGGTGCTCGCCCTGGCCCGACAGAGGGATGTCCAGTACTTCGTCGACCTGAAAATCTTCGGCCACCGCCTTGAGGACGGCGGTACCCAGTGGTTCGCCCGATGCGCGCGGGCCCAGCAGTTCCAGTTCGGTCATGCTGGCAGCAGCAGGGCTACCGAATGCACGGCGATGCCCTCCTCGCGGCCGGTGAAGCCGAGCTTCTCGGTGGTGGTAGCCTTGACGTTGACCTGGTCGAGTTCGACCTGCAGGTCTTCGGCGATCAGCTTGCGCATGGTCTCGATGTGCGGGGCCATCTTCGGCGCCTGGGCGACAATGGTGGCGTCGATGTTGCCGACCTTCCAGCCCTTGGCCTGCACGATGCCGACCACATGGCGCAGCAGAACGCGGCTGTCGGCGCCCTTGAACTGCGGATCGGTGTCGGGGAAGTGTTTGCCGATGTCACCCAGCGCAGCCGCGCCAAGCAAGGCATCGCTCAGGGCGTGCAGCAGCACGTCGCCATCGGAATGGGCCAGGAGGCCGTATTTGTGGGGGATACGCACCCCGCCCAGGGTAATGAAATCACCGTCGCAGAAACGGTGCACATCGTAGCCGTGGCCAATACGCATAGAAAAACGCCCTGAATGAGTCAGGGCGTGATTCTACCTGCTTTAGCCGGTATTGGGGCCGTCGTTGTAGGAGCAGCCTTGTGCTGCGAATGGGCCGCAAAGCGGCCCCGGCAATATCGGCGATAGCGTCAGACCCAGGGTCTGCTTCGCAGCCCATTCGCAGCACAAGGCTGCTCCTGCAGGCGATCAAGCAAACACCAGCTACGCCTTAGACCCGCCCCAGCGCCACCGCATGATGACGCAGGTGCTCCTCGATGAAGCTCGCGATGAAGTAGTAGCTGTGGTCGTAGCCAGGCTGCAGGCGCAGAGTCAGTTCATGCCCGCCTTTGCGTGCCGCCTGCTCCAGCGCTTCAGGCTTGAGCTGCTTCTCGAGGAAGTCGTCGCGGTCGCCCTGGTCCACCAGCAACGGCGGGCATTCGCCGGCCGGGGTCTCGGCAAGCAGCACGCTGGCATCCCACTCACGCCAGCGCGCACGGTCTTCACCCAGATAGCGGCTGAAGGCTTTCTCGCCCCACGGGCAATCCATCGGGTTGCTGATTGGCGAGAACGCCGACACCGAACGGTAGCGCCCCGGGTTGCGCAAGGCGCACACCAGCGCACCATGCCCCCCCATGGAGTGGCCACTGATGCTGCGCTCACCCGAGGCCGGGAAGTGCGCCTCGATCAACGCAGGCAACTCGTCCACCACATAGTCGTGCATGCGGTAGTGCTGGGCCCACGGCTGCTGAGTGGCATTGAGGTAGAAGCCGGCACCCAGGCCGAAGTCCCAGGCACCGTCCGGGTCGCCCGGCACCTGCTCGCCACGCGGGCTGGTGTCGGGGGCGACAATGATCAACCCAAGCTCCGCGGCCAGGCGCTGGGCGCCGGCCTTCTGCATGAAGTTCTCGTCGGTGCAGGTGAGGCCGCTGAGCCAGTACAGCACCGGCAGCTTCTCGCCCTGTTCGGCCTGCGGTGGCAGGTAGACGGCGAACACCATGTCGCAACCCAGCACCTTGGAGTGATGCCGGTAACGCTTGTGCCAGCCGCCGAAGCTCTTCTGGCAGGAGATGTTATCCAGGCTCATGGCAAACCTCAGAAGTGGATCACGCTGCGGATGCTCTTGCCTTCGTGCATCAGGTCGAAAGCCTTGTTGATGTCTTCCAGCCCCATGGTGTGGGTGATGAAGGTATCCAGCGGGATCTCGCCCTTCTCGGACATTTCCACGTAGCTTGGCAGCTCGCTGCGACCACGCACGCCGCCGAATGCCGAACCACGCCATACGCGGCCGGTGACCAGTTGGAACGGACGAGTGGCGATTTCCTGGCCTGCGCCGGCCACGCCGATGATCACCGACTCGCCCCAGCCCTTGTGGCAGCATTCCAGCGCAGCACGCATCAGTTGCACGTTGCCGATGCACTCGAAGGAGAAGTCCACGCCGCCGTCGGTGAGGTCGACGATCACTTCCTGGATCGGGCGGTCGTAGTCTTTCGGGTTGATGCAGTCGGTGGCACCCAGCTGGCGGGCGATTTCGAACTTGGCCGGGTTGATGTCGATGGCAATGATGCGCGACGCCTTGGCCTTGACCGCACCGATCACTGCCGACAGGCCGATGCCGCCCAAGCCGAAGATGGCCACGGTGTCACCCGGCTTGACCTTGGCGGTGTTGAGCACCGCGCCAATACCGGTGGTGACGCCACAACCCAGCAGGCAGACCTTTTCCAGCGGCGCTTCTTTCTGGATCTTGGCCACGGAGATTTCCGGCAGCACGGTGTACTCGGAGAAGGTCGAGGTACCCATGTAGTGGAACAGCTGCTGGCCCTTGTAGGAGAAGCGCGTGGTGCCGTCCGGCATCAGGCCCTTGCCCTGGGTGGCGCGGATGGCCTGGCACAGGTTGGTCTTGCCCGAGAGGCAGAACTTGCACTTGCCGCATTCCGGGGTGTACAGCGGAATGACGTGGTCACCAACGGCGACCGAGGTAACGCCCTCGCCTACCGCTTCGACGATCGCGCCACCTTCGTGGCCGAGGATCGACGGGAAGATACCCTCCGGGTCGGCGCCGGACAGGGTGTAGGCATCGGTGTGGCAGACACCGCTGGCGACCACGCGCAGCAGCACTTCACCGGCCTTGGGCATGGCCACGTCGACTTCGACGATTTCCAGGGGTTTCTTGGCTTCGAAGGCTACGGCAGCACGGGACTTGATCATCAAAGGTCTCCAGACAGAGGGTCGATTCAGTCTGGCAGTGTAATTCACCACCTTTTGATGAATAATCCGGACAAAGACAAAACATTATTGCCATGCAGGGATAATCAATGAGCAGCCGCTGGGAAGGTATCGACGAATTCGTCGCGGTGGCCGAGTCGGGCCAGTTCACCGCGGCCGCCGAGCGCCTGGGGGTTTCCTCATCGCACATCAGCCGGCAAATCGCCCGGCTGGAGGAGCGCCTGCAGACACGCCTGCTGTACCGCAGCACCCGGCGGGTGACCCTGAGCGAGGCGGGGCAGACATTTCTGCAGCACTGCCAGCGCCTGCAGGATGGCCGCGAGGAAGCCCTGCGCGCCATGGGCGACCTGGCCAGCGAGCCCAAGGGGTTGCTGCGCATGACCTGCGCGGTGGCTTACGGCGAGCGCTTCATCGTGCCGCTGGTGACACGGTTCATGGCGCTGTACCCGCAGTTGAGGGTGGACGTGGAACTGAGCAACCACACCCTCGACCTGGTGCATGAAGGCATGGACTTGGCCATCCGCCTGGGCCGGCTGGCCGACTCGCGACTGGTGGCCACCCGCCTGGCGCCCCGGCGCATGTATTTGTGCGCTTCGCCAGCTTACCTGGAACATTATGGTCGGCCACACAGCCTGTCGGAACTGGCGCGGCACAATTGCCTGGTGGGCAGCTCGGACTTGTGGGCGCTACAGCAGGACGGCCGGGAGATCAGCCAGCGAGTGCAGGGCAACTGGCGTTGCAACAGCGGGCAGGCGGTGCTGGACGCGGCGCTGCAGGGAATGGGGTTGTGCCAGCTGCCGGATTATTACGTACTGGAGCACTTGAATAGTGGCGCGCTGGTGTCATTGCTGGAGGCGCACCAGCCACCGAATACCGCGGTGTGGGCGCTGTATCCGCAGCAGCGGCACCTGTCGCCGAAAGTGCGGCGGCTGGTGGATTACCTGAAGGAAGGATTGGCGGGGTTGCCGGAGTATCGCTTGAGTTGAAACCTTGTGCTGGCTGGTCTGGCCTCTTCGCTGGTAAACCCGCTCCCACAGGCACAGCGCAAACCTGAAAGGATGTGCGATACCTGTGGGAGCGGGTTTACCCGCGAAAAGGCCGGCACTGGAACGAGAAATTCAGCGGCGCCCTGCCCAACGCTGGCGCAACCACTCCAGGTCTTCCGGCCGGGTCACCTTGATATTGTCGCTGCGCCCTTCGACCAGCCGCGGTGCCTGGCCGGACCACTCGATTGCGGACGACTCGTCGGTTACCAGCACATCCGACACCAGGCACTCCGCCAGCGCCCGATGCAATGCCCCCAGGCGGAACATCTGCGGCGTATAGGCCTGCCAGATGGTGCTACGGTCGACAGTAGCACCCACCCGGCCATCGGCATCGGCCCGCTTGAGGGTATCGCGCGCCGGTACCGCCAGCAGGCCACCCACCGGGTCATCCGCCAGGTCCGACAACAGCTTGTCCAGATCGCTGCGCGCCAGGTTCGGGCGCGCGGCATCATGCACCAGCACCCAGTCGCTGTCCGCCGCCCCTTGGGCATGCAGCATCAGCAAGGCATTGAGTACCGAGTCGGCACGCTCGCGTCCGCCCGCCGCGCGTTGGATACGCGGGTCACTGGCGCAGCGCAGGCCAGGCCAGTACGGGTCATCTTCGGCAATGCTGACCACCACGCCCTTGAGCATCGGGTGGCCAAGAAAACAGTCGAGGCTGTGCTCGAGAATGGTCTGCCCGGCCAGCTCCAGGTACTGCTTGGGGCGGTCGGCAGCCATGCGGGCACCTATGCCCGCAGCAGGAATCACGGCCCAGAAGGCCGGTAAGGTTTCGATCATTTCTGTGGCAACTGGAAGAGGGTTTCGCCCTCTTTGACCATCCCCAATTCGTGGCGAGCCCGCTCTTCAACGGTCTCCATGCCTTTTTTCAGCTCCAGCACTTCGGCATCGAGCACGCGGTTGCGCTCGAGCAAGCGCTCGTTTTCGGCATGCTGCTCGGCAATCTGCTGCTTCAGCTCGGTCACTTGCGCCAGGCTGCCATTACCCACCCAAAGGCGGTACTGCAGGCCACCCAGCAGCAGGAGCAGGACGAGGAACAACCAATAGGGACTGCGCATCACGTTATCCAGGTTAAAAAGGCTGCCGGGTATTATTTACTTCGGGGCCTCGAATAGCACGAAGCCTGGCCGAGGCCAGGCTTCGTCGACAGAAACCCGTTGGAATGTAGGAAAGAACAGTACGAACGTTCCTACAACTCCGGCTGCTGTCTTTTTACCATCTCTTGCTTAGCCGCGAAACTCGGCACGACCGCGGTAAACCGCTTTGGCACCCAGCTGCTCTTCGATGCGCAGCAGCTGGTTGTACTTGGAAACGCGGTCGGAACGGCACAGCGAACCAGTCTTGATCTGGCCAGCAGCGGTACCCACGGCCAGGTCGGCAATGGTAGAGTCTTCGGTTTCACCGGAACGGTGCGAAATCACCGCGGTGTAGCCAGCAGCCTTGGCCATCTGGATGGCTTCCAGGGTTTCGGTCAGCGAGCCGATCTGGTTGAACTTGATCAGGATCGAGTTACCGATGCCCTTCTCGATGCCTTCCTTGAGGATCTTGGTATTGGTCACGAACAGGTCGTCACCTACCAGTTGCACCTTGGCGCCGATCTTGTCGGTGAGGATTTTCCAGCCAGCCCAGTCGGACTCGTCCAGGCCGTCTTCGATCGAGATGATCGGGAAGCGCTCGGTCAGGCCTTTGAGGTACTCGGCAAAGCCTTCGGCGTCGAACGACTTGCCTTCGCCGGACAGGTTGTACTTGCCGTCTTCGTAGAACTCGGAAGCCGCGCAGTCCAGCGCCAGGGTCACGTCGGTGCCCAGCTTGTAGCCGGCTTTCTCGACGGCTTCGGCGATGGCGCCCAGGGCGTCTTCGTTGGAAGCCAGGTTAGGCGCGAAACCACCTTCGTCACCAACGGCAGTGTTCAGGCCACGGGCCTTCAGCACAGCTTTGAGGTGGTGGAAGATCTCGGTACCCATGCGCAGGCCGTCGGAGAAGGTCTTGGCGCCAACCGGCTGAACCATGAACTCCTGAATGTCGACGTTGTTGTCGGCGTGCTCGCCACCGTTGATGATGTTCATCATCGGTACCGGCATCGAGTACTGGCCCGGGGTGCCGTTCAGGTTGGCGATGTGCGCGTACAGCGGCAGGTCCTGGTCCTGGGCAGCGGCCTTGGCGGCAGCCAGGGAAACGGCCAGGATGGCGTTGGCGCCCAGCTTGGCCTTGTTTTCGGTACCGTCCAGTTCGATCATGGCGCGGTCCAGGGCCTTCTGGTCGGCAGGGTCCTTGCCCAGCAGCAGGTCACGGATCGGACCGTTGATGTTGGCGACGGCCTTCAGCACGCCCTTGCCCAGGTAACGGCTCTTGTCGCCATCACGCAGCTCCAGCGCTTCGCGCGAGCCAGTGGAAGCACCGGACGGCGCGCAGGCGCTGCCGATGATGCCGTTGTCGAGCAGTACATCGGCTTCCACGGTGGGGTTGCCACGCGAATCGAGAACTTCACGACCTTTGATGTCGACGATTTTTGCCATTGTTGTAAGCACTCCAGAATTGACGAAAACAACTTAGCTTAGGAAATTCTTGCCGTTCACCGGGCGGACTTGCAGTGGGCAGGCCGGGTGAAGGGAACCCCTGACCGACTGGTCAGGGGTGGATCGGACGGTACTTTACCCGAGAATCGAGCTTTACGCGGTTTCTACCGTCGGAAAACTTTTCACCAGGTCGTCCAGTTGCTTGAGCTGGGCCAGGAACGGCTCCAGTTTGTCCAGGCGCAGGGCACATGGGCCATCGCACTTGGCGTTGTCCGGATCGGGGTGGGCTTCCAGGAACAGCCCGGCCAGGCCTTGGCTCATGCCGGCCTTGGCCAGGTCGGTGACCTGGGCGCGGCGACCACCGGCGGAATCGGCGCGACCACCCGGCATCTGCAGGGCGTGGGTCACGTCGAAGAACACCGGGTACTCGAACTGCTTCATGATGCCGAAGCCGAGCATGTCCACCACCAGGTTGTTGTAGCCGAAGCTCGAACCACGTTCGCAGAGGATCAACTGGTCATTACCGGCCTCTTCGCACTTGGTCAGGATGTGTTTCATTTCCTGGGGTGCGAGGAACTGCGCCTTCTTGATATTGATCACTGCGCCGGTCTTGGCCATGGCCACCACCAGGTCGGTCTGCCGAGACAGGAAGGCCGGCAGCTGGATGATGTCGCATACCTTGGCTACAGGCTCGGCCTGATAAGGCTCGTGCACGTCGGTGATGACCGGCACGTTGAAGGTGCGCTTGATCTCCTCGAAGATCTTCAGCCCCTCTTCCATGCCCGGGCCACGGTACGAGGTTACCGACGAACGGTTGGCCTTGTCGAAGCTGGCCTTGAACACGTACGGGATACCGAGCTTCTCGGTCACCCGCACGTACTCCTCGCAGACCTTCATTGCCAGGTCACGGGACTCCAGGACGTTCATGCCGCCGAACAGGACGAACGGCTTGTCGTTGGCGATCTCGATGTTACCGACGCGAATGATCTTCTGGGTCATTGATCAGGCCTTGTTCTTCTGAGCCAGGGCTGCCTTGACGAAGCCGCTGAACAGCGGGTGGCCGTCACGCGGAGTCGAAGTGAATTCCGGGTGGAACTGGCAGGCGACGAACCATGGGTGGTCCTTGGACTCGACCACTTCCACCAGCGCACCGTCTTCGGAACGGCCGGAAACCACCAGGCCGGCATCGACCAGTTGCGGCAGCAGGTTGTTGTTCACTTCGTAGCGGTGACGGTGACGCTCGGTGATCACGTCCTTGCCGTAGCAGTCGTGCACCTTGGAACCGGCGGCCAGCTGGCAGTCCTGTGCACCCAGGCGCATGGTGCCACCCAGGTCGGAGGCTTCGCTGCGGGTTTCGACGGCACCGGTGGCATCGGCCCACTCGGTGATCAGGCCGACTACCGGGTGGCCGCTGTTGCGGTCGAACTCGGTGGAGTTGGCGTCTTTCCAGCCCATCACGTTACGGGCGAATTCGATCACGGCCACCTGCATGCCCAGGCAGATACCCAGGTACGGCACCTTGTTCTCACGGGCGTATTGCACCGCGGTGATCTTGCCTTCCACGCCGCGCAGGCCGAAACCGCCCGGCACCAGGATGGCATCGGCGCCTTCGAGCAGGCTGGTGCCCTGGTTCTCGATGTCTTCCGAGTCGATGTAGCGCAGGTTGACCTTGGTGCGGTTGGTGATGCCGGCGTGGCTCATCGCTTCGATCAGCGACTTGTACGCATCCAGCAGTTCCATGTACTTGCCGACCATGGCGATGGTCACTTCGTGCTCAGGGTTGAGCTTGGCATCGACCACCTTGTCCCACTCGGACAGGTCGGCGCCATTGCACTGCAGGCCGAAGCGCTCGACGACGAAGTCGTCCAGGCCCTGTGCGTGCAGCACGCCCGGGATCTTGTAGATGGTGTCGACGTCTTCCAGCGAAATCACCGCGCGCTCTTCAACGTTGGTGAACAACGCGATCTTGCGACGCGACGAGGCATCGACCGGGTGGTCGGAGCGGCAGATCAGCACGTCAGGCTGCAGGCCGATGGAGCGCAGCTCCTTCACCGAGTGCTGGGTCGGCTTGGTCTTGGTCTCGCCAGCGGTGGCGATGTACGGGACCAGGGTCAGGTGCATCAGCATGGCGCGCTTGGAGCCCACTTCGACGCGCAGCTGGCGGATGGCCTCGAGGAACGGCTGCGACTCGATGTCACCCACGGTACCGCCGATTTCCACCAGGGCCACGTCGGCATCGCCGGCACCCTTGATGATGCGACGCTTGATTTCGTCGGTGATGTGCGGGATGACCTGGATGGTCGCGCCCAGGTAATCACCACGACGCTCCTTGCGCAGTACGTGCTCGTAGATGCGGCCGGTGGTGAAGTTGTTGTTCTGGGTCATGGTGGTGCGGATGAACCGCTCGTAATGGCCCAGGTCGAGGTCGGTCTCGGCGCCATCGTGGGTGACGAACACTTCACCGTGCTGGAACGGGCTCATGGTACCCGGATCGACGTTGATGTACGGATCCAGCTTGAGCATGGTGACCTTCAGGCCCCGCGCTTCCAGGATGGCCGCCAGGGAAGCCGAGGCAATGCCTTTCCCCAATGAAGAAACAACACCGCCCGTGACGAATATGTAGCGCGTCATGAAAAACCCTAGAAGTCTGCGTTAAGGCGGCCAGCGCCGCCGGAGAAAGCGAAGGAAGGCCGAAGCCCCCGATCACCTGCGTCAATCACAGTGCATCTCGAAAAACTGCCGCGTCTGTACAGACCAGGAATATCCCGGCATGGAGCTCGCTCGTCATTTTAAGAATCAGCCCAGCAAAAAACTGCTTGGTAATCGGCAACTCCTGTGTTTTCGCGGAACCCACAGAAGCTGTATCAAGAAGGGAGGGTAGTCTACCCGAATGTACCCTTCAGCTCAAACCTTGCGCGTTCGTCGGCAATTGCCAATACAGCTGGCAATCCGCCTGCACCAGCCCGGGCAGGTTGGCCACCGCCAGCAGCCGCTCGCCCTGGTACAGCAATGGCAGGCGCGGGCGCAGGAAGAGCGGCACCTGCAACTCGTTGAGCAAGCGCTTCAGGTCGCGTCGGCCACGGCCGGGGACATCCAGCACTTCACCGCCCTGGCGGTAGGCAATGCGCAAGCCGTGCAGCGGCGCTGCGCCAGCAAGACGCACCCTGCCGTTACCCGGCAACGGCAAAGACTCGGCGGGATCGGCCCAGCCCAGTTCGCCGACGGGCAGTTGCAGCCAGTCACCGCTCAACCACCAGATGCGCCCATGACCGCGCAGCAGCTGCCCATCGGCAAGGCGCCAGACGGGCTGGGCATCGGCGGCGGCATCGCACAGGTCCGCCCAGCCGGCCCAGTGCCGGGTGTCAGGCAGGCGGGTACGGCGGCTCAGCCAGTATTGCAGGGCATTGCGCTGACGGGCCGGCGACAGCGCCAGCAGGGTGGCCAGGTCGAGGGAGTCCAGCCCCGGCCAGGCCACCGGCGCGCCCTCCCCGGCGAGCGCCAGGTCGTCCTGCGCCAGTTCGTCCAGCAGGCCCAGGGCTTCGCCCAGGTGCTCGGCGGCGCGGGCCAGGTTCTGGCTGGCTTGTGGCCAACGTTGCCGAAGTAGCGGAAACACTTCGCTGCGCAGGTAGTTGCGGGCAAATTGTGTGTCAGCGTTCGATGGATCTTCGATCCAGTCCAGCCCATTGGCCTCGGCGTGGTCCTGCAGCTGCTGACGGGAACAGCCCAGCAATGGCCTGACCAGGCTGCCCTGCCCTAGCGCGCGCTGCCCCGGCATTGCAGCCAGGCCACGCAGGCCTGCGCCGCGCAGCAGGCGGAACAGCAGGGTTTCGGCCTGGTCTTCGCGGTGCTGGCCGGTGAACAGGATGTCACCCGGGCCGAGGGCTTGCCTGAAGGCAGCATAGCGGGCGTCGCGGGCGGCCTGTTCGAGGCTGGCGTCGGGGGTGACCTGGACGTGGATGACCTGGAGTTCGATGCCGAGATTGTCGCAGACGGTTTGGCAGTGGGCGGGCCAGGCATCGGCGGCGGTTTGCAGGCCGTGATGGATGTGGATGGCGCGCAGTGGAGGTGATGCGTGATTGCGGGCGTAGTCAGCCAGCAGGTGCAGGAGGACGGTGGAATCGAGGCCGCCGGAGAAGGCGATGTACCAGGTGGGGGCGTTGAGCCAAGGTGTGAGGTTGATCATCGAACCCGCACTCAATTCGAGTATGCAGTCGCGGGTGAACCCGCTCCCACAGGGATCGCGCCGTTTCAGAGGGCTGCGCAATACCTGCGGGAGCGGGTTCACCCGCGCACACCGGCGAAGCCGGTGCCATTCATCTCGCTATCAGAGACCGTAGCTCATCAGGCGATCGTAACGGCGGGCCAGCAGCGCGTCATGGTCGAGCTTGCCGAGCATGTCCAACTGCTGCACCAGGTCGGCACGGATGCTTTCCGACATCTTCGCCGGGTCACGGTGAGCGCCGCCCAGCGGCTCCTGGATGACCTTGTCGACGATGTTCAGGCTCTTCAAGCGCTCGGCAGTGATGCCCATGGCTTCGGCTGCATCAGCTGCCTTGTCGGCAGTCTTCCACAGGATCGAGGCGCAGCCTTCCGGCGAAATCACCGAGTAGGTGGAGTACTGCAGCATGTTCAACTGGTCACACACGCCGATGGCCAGCGCACCGCCGGAACCACCCTCGCCGATCACGGTGGCGATGATCGGGGTTTTCAGGCGCGCCATCACGCGCAGGTTCCAGGCGATGGCCTCGCTCTGGTTGCGCTCTTCGGCGTCGATGCCTGGGTAGGCACCAGGGGTGTCGATGAAGGTCAGGATCGGCATCTTGAAGCGCTCGGCCATTTCCATCAGGCGGCAGGCCTTGCGGTAGCCCTCAGGGCGCGGCATGCCGAAGTTGCGGCGTACCTTCTCACGCACTTCACGGCCCTTCTGGTGGCCGATGACCATGACCGGCTTGCCGTCCAGGCGCGCGGTACCACCGACGATGGCAGCGTCGTCGGCGAAGTGGCGGTCGCCGTGCAGCTCTTCGAACTCGGTGAAGATGTGCTCCAGGTAGTCCAGGGTGTAAGGACGACGCGGATGACGGGCCAGGCGGGCGATCTGCCAGCTGGTCAGGTTGCCGAAGATGCTTTCGGTCAGGGTGTTGCTCTTGTCTTGCAGACGGGCAATTTCATCGCTGATGTTCAGCGAGTTGTCGTTGCCTACCAGGCGCAGGCCTTCGATCTTGGCTTGCAGGTCGGCAATCGGCTGTTCGAAATCGAGAAAATTCGGGT
Organism: Pseudomonas pudica; assembly: GCF_015680405.1. Taxonomy (GTDB): domain Bacteria; phylum Pseudomonadota; class Gammaproteobacteria; order Pseudomonadales; family Pseudomonadaceae; genus Aquipseudomonas; species Aquipseudomonas pudica. The sequence continues at coordinate 50,469 of NZ_JADLJS010000022.1, read as the reverse complement.
TCATAGTCATCCGTCTAGGGTCTACGGCCAGGCGGCCGGCCGGTTGATCCGTTTGGCGCCCTACCTTAAGGGATCAGGCGCATTCAGGTCGAGATTAAATTTTTGTCGGTTCAACGATATTGCAGGAAGACGTTCTCACGCCCGAACTGGTCACGCAGCGCCTGAATCAGCCCATCGGCCGGGTCGATAGCCCACTGTTCGCCAAACTGCAGCATGGCCTTGGCGTCGCTGCCGGTGTACTCGAGGGTGATCGGGCAAGCGCCGCGATGGCGGGTGATCAGCTCGCCCAGCCACTTCAGCCGGTCGCCCTTGAGCGCTTCGTGTGCCACCTTCAGGCGCAGGCTCTCGGCCAGCTTGGTGCGCGCATCCTCCATGGTCATCACCTGCTTCACCCGCAGGCGCAGGCCACCGGAGAAGTCGTCGTTACTGACCTCGCCTTCGACCACCACCATGGCATCGGTCTGCAGCAAGGACTGTGCCGCCATGAAGGCGTCGGCAAACAGCGATGCCTCGATGCGGCCGGAGCGGTCATCCAGGGTGACGAAGCCCATCTTGTCACCCTTCTTGTTCTTCATCACCCGCAGGGCAATGATCATGCCGGCGATGGTCTGGGTATCGCGTGACGGCTTGAGGTCGATGATGCGCTGGCGAGCGAAGCGGCGGATCTCGGTCTCGTACTCGTCGATCGGATGGCCGGTGAGGTACAGGCCAAGAGTGTCCTTCTCGCCCTTCAGGCGTTCCTTGAGGGTCAGTTCGCGCACCTTGCGGTGGTTGGCGTAGACGTCGGCATCCGCCGCTTCGAACATGCCGCCGAACAGGTCGACATGGCCACTGTCAGCGGTGTGGGCGGCTTGCTCGGCAGCCTTGATGGCTTCGCCCAGCGCCGAAAGCAAGGTTGCACGATTGATGTCGATGTTGGCGTGGTAGGCCTTGATCTCGTCATGGAAGTGCGGGCCCAGGCGGTCCAGCGCACCGCTGCGGATCAATGCGTCGAGGGTACGCTTGTTGACCCGCTTGAGGTCGATGCGCTCACAGAAGTCGAACAGGTCCTTGAACGGGCCACCCTGGGCGCGGGCCTCGACGATCGCCTCCACCGGTCCTTCACCGACACCCTTGATGGCGCCCAGGCCGTAGACGATGCGCCCGTCATTGTTGACGGTGAACTTGAAGTCCGAGAAGTTCACGTCCGGCGCGTCGAGGCGCAGCTTCATGCTGCGCACTTCCTCGACCAGCACCACCACCTTGTCGGTGTTGTGCATGTCCGCCGACAACACCGCAGCCATGAACGGCGCCGGGTAGTGGGTTTTCAGCCAGGCGGTCTGGTACGACACCAGGCCATAGGCGGCGGAGTGGGATTTGTTGAAGCCATAGCCGGCGAACTTTTCCACCAGGTCGAAGATGTTGCCGGCCAGGTCTGCATCGATATTGTTGTTGGCACAACCTTCGATGAAACCACCGCGCTGCTTGGCCATCTCCTCAGGCTTTTTCTTACCCATCGCACGGCGCAGCATGTCGGCGCCGCCGAGGGTATACCCAGCCATCACCTGGGCGATCTGCATCACCTGTTCCTGATACAGGATGATGCCGTAGGTCGGTGCCAGCACCGGCTTCAGGCCTTCGTACTGGTAGTCCGGATGGGGGTAGGCAAGCTCGGCGCGGCCGTGCTTGCGGTTGATGAAGTCGTCCACCATGCCCGATTGCAGCGGGCCTGGGCGGAACAGCGCCACCAGTGCGATGAGGTCTTCCAGGCAGTCGGGCTTGAGCTTCTTGATCAGCTCCTTCATGCCCCGCGATTCAAGCTGGAACACCGCCGTGGTTTCGGCCTTCTGCAACAGCTCGTAGGTCTTGCGGTCGTCCAGCGGGATGAAGTCGATGTTGACGTCGGGCAGGTTCTTCTTGGCCTGCTCGCGGTTGATGATCTCCATCGCCCACTTGATGATGGTCAGGGTCCGCAGACCAAGGAAGTCGAACTTCACCAGGCCGGCCGCCTCGACGTCATCCTTGTCGAACTGGGTTACCAGGCCGCCGCCCTCTTCGTCACAGGCGATCGGCGAGAAGTCGGTGAGCTTGGTCGGGGCAATGACCACACCACCGGCGTGCTTGCCGGTACCGCGGGTCACGCCCTCGAGCTTCAGCGCCATGTCCCAGATCTCGCGGGCGTCTTCGTCGCCCTTGAGGAAGTCGCGCAGGATCTCTTCCTGCTCGTAGGCCTTCTCCAGGGTCATGCCCACTTCGAAGGGGATCATCTTCGACAGGCGATCGGCCAGGCCGTAGGACTTGCCCTGCACCCGCGCTACATCTCGCACTACCGCCTTCGCCGCCATGGTACCGAAGGTGATGATCTGGCTGACCGCGTTGCGGCCATAGGCTTCGGCCACGTAGTCAATCACCCGGTCACGGCCATCCATGCAGAAGTCGACGTCGAAGTCGGGCATGGAAATACGTTCAGGGTTGAGGAAGCGCTCGAACAGCAGGTCGTAGGCCAGCGGGTCGAGGTCGGTGATCTTCAGCACGTAGGCCACCAGCGAGCCGGCACCCGACCCCCGGCCCGGGCCCACCGGCACGCCGTTGTTCTTGGCCCACTTGATGAAGTCCATCACGATCAGGAAGTAACCGGGGAAGCCCATCTGGATGATGATGTCCAGTTCGAACTTCAGGCGGTCCAGATAGACCTGGCGCTTCTCTTCGTAATTGGGCGTGGTCTCTTTCGGCCACAGCACCGCCAGGCGCTCTTCCAGGCCTTCGTGGGACACATGCCGCAGGTAGTCATCGATGCCCATGCCGTTGGGCGTGGGGAAGTCGGGCAGGAAGTACTTGCCCAACTGCACCTGGATATTGCAGCGCTTGGCAATCTCGACAGTGTTGGCGATGGCGTCGGGAAGGTCGCTGAACAGCTCGGCCATTTCCTCGGCCGACTTCAGGTACTGCTGGTCGCTGTACATCCTTGGCCGGCGCGGGTCGTCGAGGGTCCAGCCCTCACCGATGCATACGCGGGTTTCGTGTGCATCGAAGTCCGACTGCTTGATGAAACGCACGTCGTTGGTTGCCACCAGCGGAGCGCCGAACTTGTCAGCCAACGCCACGGCGGCGTGCACGTACTCTTCGTCGCGAGCGCGGTTGGTACGCTGCACCTCGACGTAGAAGCGCTCGGGGAACATGCCCATCCAGTCTTGCAGCAGGGCCTCGGCTTCATCGTCCTTGCCTGCCAGCAAGGCCATGCCGATATCGCCTTCCTTGCCTGCGGAAAGGGCGATCAGGCCCTCGCTGGCAGGGGCGATCCATTCACGCTGGAGGATGACCAGGCCATTGCGCTGGCCCTCGGTCCAACCGCGCGAGATCAGCTCGGTGAGGTTGCGGTAGCCCTTGGGGTTCATGGCCAGGAAGCAGATACGCGACAGCGGTGCTTCCGGGTCGGCAGCGGCCAGCCACAGGTCGGCGCCGCAGATCGGCTTGATGCCGGCGCCCATGGCGGTCTTGTAGAACTTGACCAGCGAGCACATGTTGCTCTGGTCGGTGATTGCCACCGCCGGCATGTTCATCCCGGCCAGCGCCTTGGCCAGCGGTTTGATCCGCACCAGGCCGTCGACCAGCGAGAATTCGGAGTGGACGCGCAGGTGAACGAAGGGAACCGACATGGAAGATCCTGTAGCAGTGCTGAACGACAAGGGCGGGATTGTAGCTTAATTGAGGTTTTTTTTTGGGGCTGCTTTGCAGCCCATCGCCGGCAAGCCAGCTCCCACGGGGACCGCGTAGCTGTCAGGGGCTGTACGTTCCGTGTGGGAGCTGGCTTGCCGGCGATGGGCCGCAAAGCGGCCCCCCGGGGGTTCAGATCAGGGAATCGAGAACACCGGCACGCGCTTCCCAAGCTGCCCGCACCGGGGCAAAGGAACGCCGATGAATGGGCGTTGGCCCCAACCGTGCCAGCGCCTCGAGGTGCACCGGGGTCGGGTAGCCCTTGTGCCCGCCAATGCCATACCCCGGGTAGATCAACTCGAATGCGCTCATCTCCCGGTCACGGGTCACCTTGGCCAGGATCGACGCCGCCGCGATGGCCGGCACCTGGCTATCACCCTTGACCACCGGCGATGCCGGTACGGCCAGTTTCGGGCAGCGGTTACCGTCGATCAGGGCCAGCTTCGGTGTAATGTGCAGCCCTTCCACCGCGCGCTGCATGGCCAGCATGGTCGCATGCAGAATGTTCAGGCGGTCGATTTCCTCGACCTCGGCGCGGGCGATGCAAAAGCTCAGGGCCTTTTCGCAGATCTCGTCGAACAGCGCTTCGCGCTTGGCTTCGGTGAGTTTCTTCGAATCGTTCAGGCCGAGGATCGGGCGCGCCGGGTCGAGGATCACCGCTGCGGTCACCACCGCGCCGCACAACGGGCCACGGCCCACTTCGTCGACGCCGGCGACCAAGTCTTCGACCAGGTTGAAATCCAGTCCCATCTGCATGTCAGCGGTCCTTGAGCAACGCCAGTACCGCCTCGGCTGCCTGGTTGGAGGCGTCACGGCGCAGGGTGCGATGAATTTCGTCGAAACTTTCGGTCTGCTGGCTGCCATCGGCTACCAGGGGCGCCAGGGTGTTGGCAAGGGCTTCGCTGGTGGCGTCATCCTGCAGCAGCTCGGGAACCAGCGCACGCTGGGCCAGCAAGTTCGGCAACGACACGTATGGGCTCTTTACCAGGCGCTTAAGGATCCAGTAGGTCAGGGGCGCCAGGCGATAGGCCACAACCATGGGCCGTTTGTACAACAGCGCTTCGAGGGTAGCGGTGCCCGAGGCGATCAGCACCGCGTCACAGGCCGCCAGGGCCTGGTGCGACTGGCCATCGAGCAGGGTCAGCGGCAGCTGGCGCCCTTCGAGCATCTGCTCGACCTGGGCGCGACGCGCGGCATTGGCGCAGGGCAGCACGAAACGCACGCCCGGTACCTGCTGGCGCAGGCGCTCGGCAGCATCCAGGAACAGAGCCCCCAGGCGCCCTACTTCGCCGCCCCGGCTGCCCGGCATCAACGCCACTACCGGCCCTTCGCCCAGGCCCAGCGCGGCACGTGCGGCAGGGCGGTCGGCTTCAAGCGGGATGGTGTCGGCCAACGGGTGGCCGACGAAACGTACAGGCACGCCCTGCTCTTCATAGAACCGCGCCTCGAACGGCAACAGCGTCAGCATCAGGTCGCAGCCTTCGCGAATCTTCAGCACACGCTTCTGCCGCCAGGCCCAGACAGACGGGCTGACGTAGTGCACGGTCTTGATCCCGGCCTGACGCAGTTTCAGTTCGATGTTGAGGGTGAAATCGGGGGCATCGATGCCGATGAACACATCGGGCTTTTCACCGATCAGGGTCTCGATCAGCAGCTTGCGGCGCTTGAGCAGCTCGCGCAGGCGCCCCAGCACTTCGACCAGGCCCATGACGGCCAGGCGTTCCATGGGGAAATAGGACTGCAGGCCTTCGGCTTCCATCAAGGGGCCGCCAACGCCGATGAACCTTACGTCCGGGCGGCGTGCCTTGATGGCACGCATCAAGCCTGAACCGAGGATATCACCGCTGGCCTCACCCGCGACCAAGGCTACGCAAAGCTGGGCCATGTCAGCGGGTGATGCCGCGAGCGGAGTTAACGATCGACTGACGGAACAGATCGACCTCAGGGTGCTTCGCAGCCAGTTCGTCCAGTTCCTTGAGCGCGTCTTCGACGGTCAGGCCCTGGCGATAGACGATCTTGTAGCAACGGCGCAGCACATGGATCACCTCGTCGCTGAAACCCCGGCGGCGCATGCCTTCGAAGTTCATGCTGCGGGCTTCGGCTGGGCTGCCGAACACGGTGACGAAGGCCGGGACATCCTTGCCAATCGCCGTACCCATGCCGGAAAACGCGTGGGCACCGATATGGCAGTACTGGTGCACCAGGGTGTAGCCGGACAGGATCGCCCAGTCCCCAACGTGCACATGGCCGGCCAGGGCCGTGTTGTTGACCAGGATGCAGTGGTTGCCGATGACGCTGTCGTGGCCGATGTGGGCATAGGCCATGATCAGGTTGTGGTCGCCCACTGTGGTTTCCGCACGGTCCTGGACGGTGCCGCGGTGAATGGTCACCCCTTCGCGGATCACGTTGTGATCGCCGATCACCAGGCGCGTCGGTTCACCCTTGTACTTGAGGTCCGGGGTGTCTTCGCCGATCGAGGAAAACTGAAAGATACGGTTGTGCTTGCCGATGCGGGTCGGCCCTTTGAGCACAACATGTGGGCCGATGACGGTGCCCTCCCCGATTTCTACATCGGGGCCAACGATCGACCAGGGGCCGACCTCGACACCCTCGGCCAGCTTGGCCGAGGGGTCGATAATGGCCCGAGGATCAATCGAATTCATAGGGAGCGTTCCGCACAGGTGATTTCTGCCGAGCAAACCGGCTTGCCGTCGACCAGGGCGCGGCACTCGAATTTCCAGATCATGCTCTTGCGGCTGAGGAACTTGGCTTCCAGCACCAACTGGTCACCCGGCAGTACCGGCTGACGGAAACGCAGCTTGTCGGAGCCGACGAAGTAGTACAGGGTGCCATCGGCCGGCTTGGCGTCGAGCATCTTGAAACCGAGGATACCCGCGGCCTGTGCCATGGCTTCGATGATCAGGACGCCCGGCATGATCGGATGCGCCGGGAAATGGCCGTTGAAGAACGGCTCGTTGATGCTGACATTCTTGTAGGCACGAATGCTCTGGGCCTCGTAGTCCAGCTCCGTCACGCGGTCCACCAGCAGGAACGGGTAACGGTGAGGCAGGTATTCGCGAATCTCGTTGATGTCCATCATTTCGGGGGGGAAGCCTGTAATAAGAATAGGGAGCGCAGGTGCTGACCACACGCTCCTTTTGCAGTCCAAAGAGGAGCCAGCTAGCGACTGTTCACTCTTGCTCAGGGAATGGTATCAGCCTTCTGATGTCGGCTGGCCACCTGAGGTCACGGTATCGACGCGTTTTTCCAGCTGCTGGAGACGCTTGGCCATGTCGTCCAGGTGGCGGATACGCGCGGCGCTCTTGCGCCATTCAGCCAGTGGCTGCATGGCAGTGCCGGAAGAATAGGCACCCGGTTCGGTGATCGAACGGGTCACCATGGTCATCCCGGACACGAAAACGTTATCACAGACATCGATATGACCCACCATGCCAACACCTCCGGCAATGGTGCAATGCTTGCCGATGCGCGTGCTGCCGGAAATTCCGACGCAGGCGGCCATGGCCGTGTGCTCACCGATCTGCACGTTGTGGGCGATCTGGATCTGGTTGTCGAGCTTGACCCCGTCAGCGATCCGCGTATCCGACAGCGCACCACGATCGACCGCAGTGTTGACACCGATTTCCACGTCGTCGCCGATGGTCACGCCACCGATCTGGGCGATCTTGCGCCACACGCCCTTCTCGTTGGCAAAGCCGAAGCCTTCACCGCCGATCACCGCACCCGACTGGATGACCACACGCTTGCCGATGGTCACATCATGGTACAGGGTGACCCGTGGAGCCAGCCAGCCGCCCTCTCCGATCACGCAACGGGCGCCGACCACGCAGTGTGCACCCACACTGACATTGGCCGCGATGCGCGCACCGCTTTCGATGACCGCAAACGGTCCGATGCTGGCGCTGGCATCCACCTGCGCGTCCTCAGCCACCACGGCGCTGGGATGAATACCCGCCACAGCCTTGGGTTTGGGGTCGAACAGATGGGAAATGCGTGCATAGGCCAGGTACGGATCGGCGACGATCAGCGCATTGCCGGCAAAGCCTTCGGCGTCCGCCGCCTTCAGCAGCACCGCGGCCGCCTGGCTGCTATCCAGGAATTTGCGGTACTGCGGGTTGGCGAGGAAGCTCAACTGACCTGGGCCAGCCTCCTGCAAGGTGGCCAGCCCGGTAATCTGCAGCGCCTCGGGCCCCTTGAGGGTGGCGCCGAGGGCCTCGGCCAACTGGCCTAGCGTCATGGTCACGGTCATATCAACGGGCTTGGTTCATGCGCTCGATGACCTGGCGGGTGATGTCGTACTGAGGCTTGACATCGATGACCGCACCACGCTCGAGGACCAGGTCGTAACCACCTTTCTTGATCACTTCCTCGACAGCGCCATCCAGCTTCGGCTTCAGTTGCTTGAGCATGTCGCGGTCAGCAACAGCCTTGGCTTCGTTCAGCTCCTTGGACTGGAACTGGAAGTCACGCGCCTTCTGCTTGAACTCGAGCTCCAGGCGCTCGCGCTCCTGCTGCTGCATCTTGTCGCCGCCCTTGATCAGACGGTCCTGGATGCCCTTGGCGCTGCTTTCCAGGCTTTTCAGCTTGGTCAGTTGCGGGCCGAACTTCTTCTCGGCATCTACCGCGTACTTCTTGGCGGCATCCGACTCCAGCAGGGCCATCTGATAGTTCAGGACGGCAACCTTCATTTCGGCGAAAGCCGGGGTGGCGACCAGCGCCGCGGCCACTACGGCCAGTTGGGTCAACTTACGCACGATGCACTCCTGGATAAACCGTTGTCGTTAAGCAAGGGCCGACCTCAGAAGGTCTGGCCCAGAGAGAATTGGAACACCTGGGTGTCGGCATCGTCCGGCTTCTTGACCGGCATTGCCAGGCTGAAACTCAGCGGGCCCAGTGCGGTGATCCAGGTCACGCCCAGGCCGACCGAACTGGCCATGCCCGAGAAACCGACCTTCTCGCAATCAGGCTGGTTGCCGCAATTGGTATCGAAGACGTTACCCACGTCCCAGAACACGGAGGTGCGCAGCGAACGCTGGTCCTTGACGAACGGCAGCGGGAACAGCAGCTCGACACCACCTTGTACCAGTACGTTGCCACCAAACGGCAACGGATCCTGGTCCGGGTCGGCGATGGTGCCTGGCTTGCCACCGTTGGCCTCGCCGCGGCTTGGGGTACTGCGTGGGCCCAGGCTGCTGTCCTTGAAGCCACGGACAGAGTTGAAACCACCCGCGAAGTAGTTCTCGTAGAACGGCAGGCCCGAGGTGCTGCCATAACCATCACCATAACCCAGCTCGGTATGCAGACGCAGGGTGTAGTCGTTGGTGATCGGCTTGAACAGCTGGCCGCGGTAGTCGAGCTTGAAGAACGACAGGTCGCTGCCCGGAATGGTGGATTCCAAGGTTACGCTTTGCGAATGACCGCGGGTCGCCAGTACACCTTTGTTTAGGGTCGATTCCGACCAGCCGATCGAGGCTTTGAAGTTCAGGAAGTTGTCGCCTTCCTCTTCGAGGAAGTCGAAGATCTCGTCAACGGTGTACTTGCCAGTCTTGATCTTGTCCTGCTGCACGCTCAGGCCATAGGTCAGGCGCGAGGTCTCGCTGATCGGGTAGCCGAGGCTGACGCCCGCACCGTAGCTGTCCACCGCGTAGCTGGCCACGTCGACGTCGAGGTCGTCGTAGTCGGTGCTGCGGTAGAAGGCGTTGTAGCCCAGGCTTACGCCATCGGCAGTGAAGTAGGGGTCAACGAAGCCGAAGTTGTAGCGGGTCTGGTATTCCGAACGGGTCAGGCCGATCGACACCTTGTTACCGGTACCGAGGAAGTTGCTCTGGCTGATCGAACCACCGAGGATCAGGCCGGCGCTCTGGGCAAAACCGACGCTGGCGGTGATCGAGCCGGAGGCCTGCTCTTCGACGCTGTAGTTGACGTCGACCTGGTCGTCGGTGCCCGGCACCGGTGGAGTCTCGACGTTCACTTCCTTGAAGAAACCCAGGCGCTCCAGGCGGGTCTTGGACTGGTCGATCAGGTAGGTCGAGGCCCAGCCGCCTTCCATCTGGCGCATTTCGCGACGCAGCACTTCGTCTTCGGTCTTGGTGTTGCCGCGGTAGTTGATGCGGTTGACGTAGGCACGCTTGCCCGGGTCGACCACGAACATGATGTCGACGGTGTGGTCTTCATCGTTCGGCTGCGGCACGCCGTTGACGTTGGCGAAGGTGTAGCCTTCGTTGCCCAGGCGGCGGGTGATCAGCTCGGAGGTACTGGTCATCACCTTGCGCGAGAACACCTGGCCAGGCTGCACCAGCAGCAGCGACTTGACCTGGTCTTCCGGCACCTTCAGGTCACCGGACAGCTTCACGTCGCGGACGGTGTACTTCTCGCCTTCGTTGATGTTGACGGTGATGTAGACGTGTTTCTTGTCCGGCGTGATGGACACCTGGGTGGAGGCGATGTCCATGTTGATGTAGCCGCGGTCCAGGTAGTAGGAACGCAGGCGCTCCAGGTCACCGGAGAGCTTTTCGCGGGCGTACTTGTCGTCGTTCTTGAAGAACGACAGCCAGTTGGTGGTCTTCAGCTCGAACAGCTGCGCCAGGGTCTCGTCGTCGAACACGTTGTTGCCAACGATGTTGATGTGCTGGATGGCGGCGACGGTGCCTTCGTTGATCTTGATCTTCAGCGCCACACGGTTGCGCGGCTGCGGCACCACCTCGGCGTCGACCTCGGCCGAGTAGCGGCCCTGGGCCACGTACTGGCGCTGCAGCTCGTTACGCACACCTTCGAGGGTGGCACGCTGGAAGATCTCGCCTTCGGCCAAGCCCGATTGCTTGAGGCCCTTCATCAGGTCTTCGGTGCTGATGGCCTTGTTGCCTTCGATCTCGATGCTCGACACCGACGGGCGCTCGACCACGTTGATGATCAGGACATTGCCATCGCGGTTCAGCTGAATGTCCTGGAAGAAGCCGGTCTTGAACAGGGAACGGGTCGACTCCACCAGTCGGCGGTCATCGGCCTGGTCGCCGACGTTCAGCGGCAAGGCACCGAAGACACTGCCGGCGGAAACCCGCTGCAGGCCGTTGACGCGGATATCGGAGATGGTGAAGGACTCGGCGTGAACTTCAGCGATCATCAGTGCGGACATGACCGCAGTTAGCAGCAGACGTTTCATGAAGTCCTTTTATTCCAACTGGCAATAAACAGCCCGCCGCGACAAGACGGCAGGTTTCGCAATTGAGCGAAGCTTTATAGTCGACCCAGATCGTTGATCAGAGCGAGCAACATCACCCCTATGACCAAACTGATACCGATCTGGACCCCCCAACCTTGCACCCGATCCGACAGAGGACGACCGCGCGCCCACTCGACCAGGTAAAACAGCAAATGCCCCCCATCCAGAACCGGGATGGGCAGCAGGTTAAGAACCCCCAGGCTTATGCTCAGGTAGGCCAGGAAATTCAGGAAATCCCCCACGCCGGACTGGGCTGAAGCGCCCGCCACTTTAGCAATGGTTATCGGTCCGCTCAAGTTTTTTACCGAGAGCTCCCCGAACAGCATTTTCTTCAGCGATTCAAGGGTCAGGACGCTCATGTTCCAGGTACGTGACAAGCCCTCCCCCACTGCATCCAGCGGGCCGTAGCTGACTTCGCGGAGCATGTTGGCAGGCCATTCGCCACCCTTTACCCCTGCGCCAAGATAGCCGCCAGCCGCCTTGCCCTCGCCCTTGCGCGCCAGGGTGACCGGGACGTCCAGCGCAGTACCGTCGCGCTCGACCCGCACCACTACCTTGGCTTGCGGTCGAGCCCGCACAGCATCGACCACCTGCTGCCATTCGCCCACTGCTACACCATCGAGGGCCAGCAGCTTGTCACCGGTTTTCAGGCCCGCTGCGGCAGCTGGCCCCTTGGGATCGATCTCTGCCAACACCGGCACAATGGCCGGGCGCCAAGGGTGCAGCCCAAGGGATTGGATCGGGTCCGGCTCGTCGGCGCCCTTGAGCCAGCTGTCCAGCTTCACCTGTAGCTGGCGCTCGGCGCTGGCGCCCTCTTCACGCACGCCAACCTGCAGGGTGCCACTCTCGCCCAGACGACGAACCAGCTGCAGGTTGACCGCAGACCAACCATTGGTCGGTTTGCCGTCGATGGAGACGATTTCCTGACCTGCGGTCAGGCCTGCCGATGCTGCCAGGCTGCCAGCATCGACCGCACCGATCACCGGGCGGATTTGCTGGGTACCCAGCATCGCCAGCACCCAGAAGAACAGGATGGCCAGCAGGAAGTTGGCAACCGGGCCCGCCGCGACGATCGCGATGCGCTGGCGCACGGACTTGCGATTGAACGACTGCTCGATCAGCGCCGGCGGCACGTCACCCTCGCGCTCGTCGAGCATCTTGACGTAACCACCCAGCGGGATCGCAGCGATCACGAACTCGGTGCCATGGCGGTCATGCCAGCGCAGCAATGGCGTGCCGAAGCCCACCGAGAAGCGCAGCACCTTGACACCGCAGCGGCGCGCCACCCAGAAGTGGCCGAATTCATGGAAAGTGACCAGTACACCCAAGGCTACGAGGGTGCCGATAATCATGTAGAGCGCTGTCATATCCATCTCCGAATGATGTTCAGCGGGCTGGCATCATGCCCAGCCCCCTCGTGAACCATGGTGGGCCTGCATCAGCGACCGTGACGCCTCAGCCACTCACGGGAAAGCTCCCGGGCACGCTGATCGGCGGCGAACACCGCGTCCAGCGACGGCAGCGGTACGACGGGCTCCTGATCGAGCACCTGTTCGATCATACCCGCGATCTCCGGAAAGCGGATACGCCGCTGGAGAAATGCATCGACCGCAACCTCGTTGGCCGCATTGAGCACGGCCGGTGCGCTGTTGCCAGCCTCGGCAGCCTGCCGCGCAAGGCGCAGGCAAGGGAAGCGCTGCTCGTCGGGCGCCTGGAAATCCAGACGGGCGATGGCGAACAGGTCCAGCGGCGCCACCCCGGAATCGATCCGCTCGGGCCAGGCCAGGGCGTTGGCGATGGGTGTGCGCATGTCCGGGTTACCCAGCTGCGCCAGCACCGAACCGTCGACATAATCCACCAGGGAGTGGATCACGCTCTGCGGGTGCACCACCACCTCGACCCTGGCCGGTGCGGCATCGAACAACCAGCAAGCCTCGATCAGTTCCAGGCCCTTGTTCATCATGCTGGCCGAATCCACTGAAATCTTGCGCCCCATGGACCAGTTGGGGTGCGCACAGGCCTGTTCCGGGGTGACGTCCAGCAGCGCCTCTACAGGCGTCTCGCGGAACGGGCCGCCGGATGCGGTGAGCAGGATCCGGCGCACGCCGACTGCACTCAGGCCGCGCGCGTAGTCGCCGGGCATGCACTGGAAGATCGCATTGTGCTCGCTGTCGATCGGCAGCAGCACGGCGCCACTGCGCCGCACCGCCTCCATGAACAGCGCGCCGGACATGACCAGCGCCTCCTTGTTGGCCAGCAACACCTTCTTGCCCGCCTCGACCGCCGCCAGGGTGGGGCGCAGGCCAGCGGCGCCGACGATGGCCGCCATCACCGCGTCCACTTCCGACGCAGCCGCCACCTGACACAACCCGGCCTCGCCTTCCAGCACCTCGGTGACGCACCCCGCCGCAGCCAGGCTGTCGCGCAGTCGCGCGGCCGCCTCGGCGCTCGGCACCACGGCGAATGCCGGGCGGTGGCGCACGCACAGGGCCTGCAATTCGTCGAAACGCGAATAGCCACTCAGGGCGAACACCTGGTAACGGTCGGGATGGCGCGCGATGACATCCAGCGTGCTCAGGCCGATGGAGCCGGTGGCCCCGAGCACGGTAATACGCTGCGGACGGCTCACATCACACCCCATTCGGCGGCCCACAGCAGCACGGCGAAAACCGGGATCGCCGCGGTCAGGCTGTCGATGCGGTCGAGCACCCCACCATGGCCAGGCAGCAGGTTGCTGCTGTCCTTGATGCCCGAACGGCGCTTGAACATGCTTTCGGTCAGGTCACCGACCACCGAAGACATGACCACCAGCGCGGCACTCAGCAGGCCCAGCAGAATCTGCCCGAAGCCCCAGTCGCGGCTGATACCGACCACCAGGGTGATCACCAGACTGACCGCCAGGCCGCCATACACGCCTTCCCAGCTCTTGCCAGGGCTGACCTGAGGCGCCAGCTTGCGCTTGCCGAAGGCACGGCCGGAGAAGTACGCGCCAATATCGGCAGCCCACACCAACACCATGACCGACAGGATCAGCCAGTTACCCAGCGGCCAGTGCTTGAGCAGCACCAGCCCCTGCCAGGCCGGCAGCAATACCAGCAGGCCGATCAGCAACCGACAGGCGGCACTGGCCCACAGTTCACTGCTGCGCGGATAGGTAAGCACCAGCCAGGTGGCCAACCCCCACCAGATCACCGCGGCGCCCAGCACCCAGGGCGCCAGCTCCGGAAGGATGTACAGCAACATCAGCGCTCCGGCGACGACCACGGCATAGGCGATGCGCAGCGGTTGGGCCATGAGCCCGGCCAGGCGCGCCCACTCCCAGGCACCGAGGGTCACCACGAAGCCGATGAACAGGGCGAAATCCCCACCGTTGAGCAGGAAGAAGCCACCCAGCGCGATCGGCAGCAGGATCAGCGCGGTAATGATGCGTTGTTTAAGCATTAAGCACGAGCTCCAGCCTCGACCTGCTCGCTGGTCTTACCGAAGCGGCGCTGGCGCGAAGCGAAATCGGCCAGGGCGTTGCGCATGGCCTCGTGTTTGAAGTCCGGCCAGTAGAGGTCGGAGAAGTACAGCTCGGCGTAGGCCAGCTGCCACAACAGGAAGTTGCTGATGCGGTGCTCGCCACCCGTGCGGATGCACAGGTCCGGCAGCGGCAGCTCGCCGGTTGCCAGGCAGGTCTGCAGCAGACCCGGGGTGATGTCTTCCGGACGCAGGTGCCCGGCTTGCACCTCCCGCGCCAACCGCTGTGCGGCCTGGGCGATGTCCCACTGGCCACCGTAGTTGGCCGCGATCTGCAGGATGAAGCGGTTGTTGCCGGCGGTCAGCGCCTCGGCCTCGCGCATGGCGGCCTGCAGCTCGGGATGGAAACGCGAACGGTCACCGATGATACGCAGGCTGATGTTGTTCTCGTTCAGGCGCTTGGCCTCGCGGCGCAGGGCCGAGAAGAACAGCTCCATCAACGCACCGACCTCTTCGGCGGGGCGCTGCCAGTTCTCGCTGGAGAAGGCGAACAGGGTCAGTACCTCGACCCCGGACTCGGCACAGACTTCGATGACCGCGCGAACGGCGTCGACACCCGCCTTGTGCCCGGCAACGCCGGGCAACAGGCGCTTTTTCGCCCAGCGGTTGTTGCCATCCATGATGATCGCGACATGACGCGGCACCGAGGACGGCGCCGCTGGCTTGGTCTTTTCCATTAAAAAACCCCGGCCTTAGACGGCCATCAGGTCCTTTTCCTTGGCTTTGAAGGCAGCATCGACTTCGGCAACGTACTTGTCGGTGAGCTTCTGGATCTCGTCAGCGGCACGACGCTCTTCGTCTTCGCTGATTTCCTTGTCCTTGGTCAGTTTCTTAAGGTCGGCCAGGGCGTCACGGCGCACGTTGCGCACGGCTACCTTGGCATCCTCGGCAACGCCGCTGGCCTGCTTGGTGTAGCCCTTGCGGGTTTCCTCGGTCAGGGCCGGCATCGGCACACGGATGGTGGTACCGGCGCTGGACGGGTTCAGGCCCAGATCGGAGGTGAGGATGGCCTTCTCGATGGCAGCGCTGAGGTTCTTGTCGTGGGCGACGATCTTCAGGGTGCGGGCATCTTCGACGGTGATCGCGGCCACCTGGTTCAGCGGCATCTCGCTACCCCAGGCCGGGACCTTGACGCTGTC
Source organism: Pseudomonas pudica (assembly GCF_015680405.1). Classification (GTDB taxonomy): domain Bacteria; phylum Pseudomonadota; class Gammaproteobacteria; order Pseudomonadales; family Pseudomonadaceae; genus Aquipseudomonas; species Aquipseudomonas pudica. The sequence goes on along the minus strand of NZ_JADLJS010000022.1, from coordinate 34,878 downwards.
CAGAATGCTCGGGTGGGCGCGACCGGTGCGGATTGCCGCCAGGTTGCGGGCCAGGGCCTCGAGGGACTTGGTCATGCGCTCCTGCGCGTCTTTCTTGATGTCGTTGATCATGCTTGGCCTTCCTCGATCAGAGTACCTTCAGCGCCACCCACCACGATGTTCAGCAGGGCGCCAGGCTTGTTCATGTTGAATACCCGCAATGGCATCTTGTGGTCACGGCACAGGCAGATTGCGGTCAGGTCCATCACACCCAGCTTGCGATCCAGGACCTCGTCGTAGGTCAGGTGATCGAACTTCTCGGCATGCGGGTCCTTGAATGGATCGGCAGTGTACACACCATCGACCTTGGTCGCCTTCAGCACCACATCGGCATCGATTTCGATAGCGCGCAGACAGGCCGCGGAGTCGGTGGTGAAGAACGGGTTGCCGGTACCGGCGGAGAAAATTACCACATCCCCGGAGTTGAGGTGGCGAATAGCTTTGCGACGATCGTAATGATCGGTGACACCGACCATGGAAATGGCCGACATGACCAGGGCCGGGATGTTCGAACGCTCCAGCGCGTCGCGCATGGCCAGGCCGTTCATCACGGTGGCCAGCATGCCCATGTGGTCACCGGTGACGCGGTCCATGCCGGCTGCGCTGAGCGCGGCGCCGCGGAACAGGTTGCCACCACCGATCACCAGGCCGACCTGGACACCGATCCCTACCAGTTGGCCAACTTCCAGGGCCATGCGATCCAGCACTTTCGGGTCGATCCCGAAGTCTTCCGAGCCCATCAGGGCCTCGCCGCTAAGTTTGAGCAAAATGCGTTTATAGCGAGGTTGGCGACCACTCACCTGCTGAGCCATTGCGAGTCTCTCCTGCGGCGTACTTTTAGAAAATTCGTGCGGGCTGTTTGCAGCCTGCTAACTGTAGCGTGGCACCGTCTTGGTGCCAGCGGCGGCAGGTTTTATAAACCCTTCGCCGTTTTGACAAAGAGGCTGCGCGCGTGAGCGGGCAGCCTCTTCGGGGCGACAGACGGGGCTGTCTTACTGCTTGGCAGCAGCTACCTGAGCGGCAACTTCAGCAGCGAAGTCGTCGACTGGCTTCTCGATGCCTTCACCGACCTTGAAGTAGGTGAAGGAAACGATTTCAGCACCGGCTTTCTTGGCCAGCTCGCCAACCTTGACTTCCGGGTTCATTACGAAGGCTTGCTCTTTCAGCGAGGCTTCGGCCTTGAACTTGGTGATACGGCCGTTGATCATGTTCTCAACGATGTTTTCCGGCTTGCCAGCGATCTTGTCGGCGTTCAGCTGCAGGAAGACGTTCTTCTCGCGCTCGATGGCTTCAGCGGAGATTTCCGACGAATCCAGGAACTCAGGGTTCGAAGCCGCAACGTGCATGGCGATGTTCTTCGCCAGCTCGATGTCGCCGCCTTTCAGGACAACGGCAGCGCCGATCTTGTTGCCGTGCAGGTAGGCACCGACAACGTCACCTTCGACGCGCACCAGGCGACGGATGTTGACGTTCTCGCCGCACTTGGCAACCAGGGCTTCACGAGCAGCTTCACGCGATGCGATCAGCGGGGCGGCGTCGGTCAGCTTCTGGGCGAAGGCTTCTTCGATGCTGTCGGCAACGAAGTTCTTGAAGTCGTCTTGCAGGGCCAGGAAGTCGGTCTGCGAGTTCACTTCCAGCAGGACGGCGGATTTACCGTCGGTCTTGACGGCGATAGCGCCTTCAGCAGCGACGTTGCCAGCCTTTTTGGCGGCCTTGATGGCGCCCGAGGCACGCATGTCGTCAATGGCTTTTTCGATGTCGCCGCCGGCCTTTTCCAGGGCCTTCTTGCAATCCATCATGCCTTCGCCGGTACGCTCGCGCAGTTCTTTGACCAGCGCTGCAGTAATTGCTGCCATTTCAAAATCCTCTTGGAAAGTTTTTCAACCATTCCACCCGCTCGTCACGGGCGTTCAATTCTGCAAATCCGCTGTATTTATCTCAGCGAGCCCATGATGCGGGGCCGATGCTGACAGCAGGATTTCAAGGTGGCAAAAAGGGGGCAGAGCCCCCTTTTTGCGTGCCAAGTCGACGCTAGCGTCTAATTACTCGGCAGCAGGTGCAGCCGCTTCTTCAGCGTAAACTTCGGTGCCGCCGGCAACGTTGTTACGGCCGCGGATGACTGCGTCAGCCATCGAAGTCATGTACAGCTCGATAGCGCGGATGGCGTCATCGTTACCTGGGATGATGTAGTCAACACCTTCCGGGCTGCTGTTGGTATCGACAACGCCGATAACCGGGATGCCCAGCTTGTTGGCTTCGGTGATCGCGATGCGCTCGTGATCAACGTCGATAACGAACAGTGCGTCTGGCAGACCGCCCATGTCCTTGATGCCGCCCAGGCTGCGATCCAGTTTTTCCAGGTCGCGGGAGCGCATCAGGGCTTCTTTCTTGGTCAGCTTGGCGAAAGTGCCGTCTTCGGCCTGGGTTTCCAGGTCGCGCAGACGCTTGATCGAAGCGCGGATGGTCTTGTAGTTGGTCAGCATGCCGCCCAACCAACGGTGGTCAACGTACGGCGAACCGCAACGAGCAGCTTGCTCGGCGACGATCTTGCCGGCGGAACGCTTGGTGCCGACGAACAGGATCTTGTTCTTGCCCTGGGCCAGGCGCTCTACGAACGCCAGAGCGTCGTTGAACATCGGCAGGGTTTTTTCCAGGTTGACGATGTGGATCTTGTTACGCGCGCCGAAAATGTACTTGCCCATTTTCGGGTTCCAGTAACGGGTCTGGTGGCCGAAGTGCACACCGGCCTTCAGCATATCGCGCATGTTGACTTGGGACATGATAGTTCCTTGATAAGTCGGGTTGGGCCTCCACGTATCCCAATGACCAACCCGCGAATTCTGCAACTCGGGGCACCCAGGTCATCGTGTCGACACGTGTGTGGGTTAAGTGCTTACGGGGTCGTCCCCGAAAGCGGCGCATTTTATACCACAGACCGCGGCCGAACGGAACCCGAATGCTGTTGCGTCCGTCAGCGGCTTTTGCAGCACCCCGGCTTTCGCGCCAGAATGCCAGCTATAGACAGCAGCATGGCCGCCTTTATCCCGACCGATCGGCGCCCTGCTCTGCTAGAATCCGGCCTTTCCCGTTTGTTCGCGCCGTGCACGGCGCTGTAGAGAGCCTGTAATGACCGTCACCATCAAGACCGCAGAAGACATCGAGAAGATGCGCATCGCCGGCCGCCTGGCCGCCGAGGTGCTGGAAATGATCGAGGAACACGTCAAGCCCGGTGTCACCACCGAAGAGCTGGACCGCCTCTGCCACGACTATATCGTCAACGTCCAGCAGGCCATCCCGGCGCCGCTCAACTACAAGGGCTACCCGAAGTCGATCTGCACCTCGATCAACCATGTGGTCTGCCACGGCATCCCCAACGACAAGCCACTCAAGGACGGTGACACGCTGAACATCGACGTCACCGTGATCAAGGACGGCTACCACGGCGACACCAGCCGCATGTTCCACGTCGGCACCGTGCCGGTATGGGCGGAGCGCCTGTCCAAGGTCACCCAGGAGTGCATGTACAAGGCCATCGAACTGGTCAAGCCGGGCTGCCGCCTGGGCGACATCGGCGAAGTGATCCAGAAGCACGCTGAAAAGAACGGCTTCTCGGTAGTGCGCGAGTTCTGCGGCCACGGCATCGGCAAGGTGTTCCACGAGGAGCCGCAGATCCTGCACTACGGCCGCGCTGGCACTGGCATGGAGCTGAAGGAAGGCATGACCTTCACCATCGAGCCGATGATCAACCAGGGCAAGGCCGACACCAAGGTGCTGGGCGACGGCTGGACCGCCATCACCAAGGACCGCAAGCTCTCGGCCCAGTGGGAGCACACCCTGGTAGTGACTGCGACCGGCTACGAGATCTTCACCCTGCGCAAGGACGACACCATCCCGCGCACCTCGGCCTGACCGCACTCCGACAGGCCACCCCCACGACAGGAACGTGACGCGATGCCCCAGGTGGATCCCGAGCTGTTCGACCGCGGCCAGTTCCAGGCGGAACTGGCCCTCAAGGCGAGCCCCATCGCCGCCTTCAAGAAAGCCATCCGCCAGGCCGGCGAGGTGCTCGACAAGCGTTTCCGCAGTGGCAGCGACATCCGCCCACTGATCGAGGCCCGCGCCTGGCTCGTCGACAACATCCTGCAACAGGCCTGGAACCAGTTCGACTGGGGCGACCAGAGCGGCATCGCCCTGGTCGCGGTGGGTGGCTACGGCCGCGGTGAGCTGCACCCGCATTCGGACATCGACCTGCTGATCCTGCTGGGTGCTGCCGAACACGAGCAGTACCGCGACGCCATCGAGCGTTTTCTCACCCTGCTGTGGGACATCGGCCTGGAAGTTGGCCAGAGCGTGCGTACCGTCGACGAGTGCGCCGAGCAGGCCCGCGCCGACCTGACGGTCATCACCAACCTGATGGAAAGCCGCACCGTTGCCGGCCCCGAAGCCCTGCGCCAGCGCATGCTGGAGGTGACCAGTACTGCGCACATGTGGCCGAGCAAGGATTTCTTCCTGGCCAAGCGGGCCGAACTCAAGGCCCGTCACCACAAGTACAACGACACCGAGTACAACCTCGAACCCAATGTGAAAGGCTCGCCAGGTGGCCTGCGGGACATCCAGACGGTGCTGTGGGTGGCCCGGCGCCAGTACGGCACCCTCAACCTGCACGCGCTGGCCGGCGAAGGTTTCCTGCTGGAAAGCGAGAACGAGCTGCTGGCCTCGTCCCAGGACTTCCTGTGGAAGGTGCGCTACGCCTTGCACATGCTGGCCGGGCGCGCCGAGGACCGCCTGCTGTTCGACCACCAGCGCAGCATCGCCGCACTGCTGGGCTACAGCGACGACAACCCCAAGCGGGCGATCGAGCAGTTCATGCAGCAGTACTACCGGGTGGTGATGAGCATCAGCCAGCTGTGCGACCTGATCATCCAGCACTTCGAGGAGGTCATCCTCGCCGATGACGACAGCGGCACCACCCAGCCGCTGAATGCGCGCTTCCGCCTGCATGACGGTTATATAGAAGCGGCCAGGCCGAACGTGTTCAAACGCACGCCGTTCGCCATGCTGGAAATCTTCGTGCTGATGGCCCAGCACCCCGAGATCAAGGGCGTACGCGCCGATACCGTGCGGCTGCTGCGCGAACACAGGCACCTGATCGACGATACCTTCCGCACCGATATCCGCAACACCAGCCTGTTCATCGAGCTGTTCAAGTGCGAAATCGGCATCCACCGCAACCTGCGGCGGATGAACCGCTACGGCATCCTTGGACGTTACCTGCCGGAGTTCGGCCTGATCGTCGGGCAGATGCAGCACGACCTGTTCCACATCTATACGGTCGATGCGCACACCCTCAACCTCATCAAGCACCTGCGCAAGCTGCAATACACGCCGGTGTCCGAGAAATTCCCGCTGGCCAGCAAGCTCATGGGCCGTCTGCCCAAGCCCGAGCTGATCTACCTGGCCGGCCTGTACCACGACATCGGCAAGGGCCGCCAGGGCGACCATTCCGAGCTGGGTGCGGTGGATGCGAAGAAGTTCTGCGAACGCCACCAGTTGCCCGCCTGGGACAGCCGACTGATCGTCTGGCTGGTGCAGAACCACCTGGTGATGTCGACCACCGCCCAGCGCAAAGACCTGTCCGACCCACAGGTGATCAACGATTTTGCCCTGCACGTGGGTGACGAGACGCGCCTGGACTACCTGTACGTGCTGACCGTGGCCGATATCAACGCAACCAACCCCAGCCTGTGGAACTCGTGGCGGGCCAGCCTGCTGCGCCAGTTGTACACCGAGACCAAGCGCGCCCTGCGCCGTGGCCTGGAAAACCCGCTGGACCGCGAGGAGCAGATTCGCCAGACCCAAACGGCGGCGCTGGATATCCTGGTGCGCGAAGGCACAGACCCGGACGACGTCGAGCAGCTGTGGTCGCAGCTGGGCGATGACTACTTCCTCAAGCACACCGCCGCCGATGTGGCCTGGCACAGTGACGCGATCCTCCAGCAGCCGGCCGATGGCGGGCCGCTGGTGCTGATCAAGGAAACCACCCAGCGCGAGTTCGAGGGTGGCACGCAGATTTTCATCTATGCCCCGGACCAGCACGACTTCTTCGCCGTGACGGTGGCGGCCATGTCGCAGCTGAACCTGAACATTCATGACGCGCGGATCATCACCTCGAGCAGCCAGTTCACCCTCGACACCTACATCGTGCTGGACAACGACGGCGGCTCGATCGGCGACAACCCGCAGCGGGTCAAGCAGATCCGCGACGGCCTGACCGAAGCGCTGCGCAACCCCGAGGACTACCCGACCATCATCCAGCGCCGGGTACCGCGCCAGCTCAAGCACTTCGACTTCCCGCCACAGGTGACCATCCTCAACGATGCCCAGCGTCCGGTGACCATCCTCGAAATCACCGCGCCCGACCGCCCAGGCCTGCTGGCCCGGCTGGGGCGCATCTTCCTGGAGTTCGACCTGTCGCTGCAGAACGCCAAGATCGCCACCCTTGGCGAGCGGGTGGAAGACGTTTTCTTCATCACCGATGCCGACAACCAGCCGCTGTCCGACCCACAGCTGTGCAGCCGACTGCAGGAGGCCATCGTCCAGCAGTTGCAGGCCGGCCAGGCCAGCGATGCCAGCCCTACCCGCGTGACCTTTTAACGATTAGACGATTGACGAGACCTTGCGCCGATGAACCATGCCTTGACCCAGCTTCAGCCCTACCCGTTCGAAAAACTCCGCGCCCTGCTGGGCAGCGTTGCGCCTGCGGCGGACAAGCGCGCCATCGCCCTGTCGATCGGTGAGCCGAAGCACGAATCGCCGGCGTTCGTCGCCCAGGCCATGGCCGACAACCTCGACAAGCTGGCAGTGTACCCAAGCACCATCGGCCTGCCGGCCCTGCGCCAGGCCATCGGCCAGTGGTGCGAGCGGCGCTTCGGCGTACCGGCCGGCTGGCTGGATGCCGACCGCCACATCCTGCCGGTCAACGGCACCCGTGAAGCACTGTTCGCCTTCACCCAGGCCGTGGTCAACCGCGCCGATGACGGCCTGGTGGTCAGCCCCAACCCGTTCTACCAGATCTACGAAGGCGCAGCGCTGCTGGCCGGTGCTACCCCGCACTACCTGCCGTGCCTGGAGAGCAACGGGTTCAACCCCGACTTCGACGCCGTGCCGGCTGAAGTGTGGAAGCGTTGCCAGATCCTGTTCCTGTGTTCGCCGGGCAACCCCACCGGCGCACTGGTGCCGATGGGCACCCTGAAGAAGCTGATTGCCCTGGCCGACGAGCACGACTTCGTGATTGCTGCCGATGAATGCTACAGCGAGCTGTACTTCGACGAGGATGCCCCGCCACCAGGCCTGCTGACTGCCTGTGCGGAACTGGGCCGCAGCGACTTCAAGCGCTGCGTGGTATTCCACAGCCTGTCCAAGCGCTCCAACCTGCCTGGCCTGCGCTCGGGCTTCGTCGCCGGTGACGCCGAGATCATCAAGCCGTTCCTGCTGTACCGTACCTACCACGGCTGCGCCATGCCGGTACAAACCCAGCTGGCCAGCATCGCAGCCTGGCAGGACGAGACGCATGTGCGCGAGAACCGCGATCAGTACCGCGCCAAGTACGATGCCGTGCTGGATATCCTGCAACCGGTGCTGGATGTGCAGCGGCCGGATGGCAGCTTCTACCTGTGGGCCAAGGTGCCAGGCGACGATGCCGAGTTCACCCGCGACCTGTTCGAGGCCCAGCATGTGACAGTGGTGCCGGGGTCGTACCTGTCGCGCGAAGTGGATGGCGTGAACCCGGGCGCCGGGCGTGTGCGCATGGCGCTGGTTGCGCCGCTGGCCGAGTGCATCGAGGCGGCAGAGCGGATTCGCGCATTTCTGCAGAACCGCTGATTCGCTCAAGGGGGGCGCTTTGCGCCCCTTTCGCCAGCAAGCCAGCTCCCACTCTGACCGCATCAACCTCAGGCCCTGTGCATTACCTGTGGGAGCTGGCTTGCCGGCGAAAGGGCCGCAAAGCGGCCCCTGCGGTCTACCTGACCGCCCCTAGGTTCGCTTCACTCATATCCAGCTCACCCAGCACCTGACGTACCACTTCATCCCCCACCAGATGTTGGCGATGCAGCTCATACAGCTCCAGCCGCTGCGCCCGCAGCGCCCGCAAGCGCAAACGCCGCTCCAGCAGGTCCATCTGCTCGGCCAGCGCCTTGGCTTCGGCGCTGTCGTTGTAGCTGTCCAGCTCATCGCGGTATTCCGCCATCAAGCGCGCCTTCAACTCGGTCGCCAGGGTCGCCTGCGCGGCATCCTGCGGCGCATTGCTGTCGATCACTTCCTCTGCCTCCAGCGCATGGATCGCCGCCTCGGCCGTACGTCGCCAGGCCTCCTGCACTTCCTGGTGCAAGCGCTCGTCCGGGCTCTTGGTCACCCCGCGCAGCAACAGCGGCAGCGCGATACAGGCACTGATCAACGACAGCAGGATCACCCCAGCCGCAATGAAGATCAGCAGGTCACGCTCCGGGAAGGCCTTGCCTGCACCCATCAACAACGGAATCGACATCACGCCGGCCAGAGTGACCGCACCGCGCACCCCACCCAGGGTCAGCAACCAGCAAGAACGCGCCGTGGGCATCAGCACCAGCGCCGGCTTACCGCGCCAGCGGCGTACCACGCCGATCGAGCGCCAGATGCTCTGGACCCAGATGAACCGCAGCAAGATCAGCGCCACAAAGATCGCCACCACGTCCAGGCAGCGCCAGGCCAGGGTCGGCCAGACGGTGGGTTCATGGCTGACCACGGCCTTGATGATATCCGGCAGTTGCAGGCCCAGTAGCAGGAAGATCAGGCCGTTGAAGGCGAACTCCAGCAGCGACCACACGCTGCGGTTGAGCAGGCGCGTGCTGGTCTGCCGTGGCAGCAGGTCGAGCCAGCTCTGCATCATGCCGGCCGCCACCGCCGAAAGGATGCCCGACACGCCCAGGCGCTCGGCCAGCACGTAGGCGGCGAACGGCAGCAGCAACATGAACACCACGTGGGTGGCCGGGTCGTCCCAGCCGCGGGCAATCATCCAGGCACGCAGGCGGCCGATCAGCCAGCTCAGGGCCACGCCCACCGCCAGGCCGCCCAGGGCGACCAGTACGAAGCTGAAGCTTGCGTCGGTCAACGAGAACACCCCGGTGATTGCCGCCGCCAGGGCGAACTTGAAGGTCACCAGGCCCGAGGCATCGTTCATCAGGGCCTCGCCCTGGAGCATGTGCATCAGCGGGGTGGGCAGGCGGTCCTGGGTAATGGCCGAAACCGCCACGGCGTCGGTTGGCGACAACACTGCGGCCAGGGCGAAGGCCACGGGCAGCGGGATGCTCGGCAGCAGCCAGTGAATGAAGTAACCCGCCCCGACCACGGTAAACAGCACTAGACCCACGGCCAGCGCCACCACCGGCCCACGAATGCGCCACAACTCGCGCTTGGGAATACGCCAGCCGTCGGCGAACAGCAACGGCGGCAGGAACAGGAACAGGAACAGCTCGGGGTCCAGTGCCACATGCAGGCCCAGTGTCGGCCACGCAAGCAAGGCGCCGGCAGCGATCTGTACCAACGGCAAGGGCAGCGGAATCATGCGGCCGACCAGCTTCGACACGCTGACCAGCGTCAGCAGGATGAGGACGGTGTAGGCGGACTGCATCCGGGAAAGCTTCCTTTGTGAACCAGAAACGACAACAGGGCGAAACATCGCCATTGAAACAATATGTTAGCGGCGATGGGCAATTCAGGGCCGCTGCACGATAGTCGCAGGTGGCGGATGAATATGTAACATGATGATACTTCGGTTTGTCGGTGGCGCAGGTTTGACCTCTTGTCGCTTAGCAGATGCATGCCTTGAGTCTTGCAGTGCCTGTGAGATGCAAGACATGCACACCCGTGGCGCTCACAGGATCGTTCCCGCATAATCCCGCGACTGAAATCGGTAAACGGAGAGGTTGGGGCCGCCTGTGATCCCCAATGCACACAATGACCTACACGCTCTACGGCATAAAAGCCTGTGACACCATGAAAAAGGCACGTACCTGGCTCGAAGACCAGGCCATCGCCTACGAATTCCACGACTACAAGACCCAAGGCATCGACCGTGACAGCCTGAACCGCTGGTGCGACGAACACGGCTGGGAAGTCATCCTCAACCGTGCCGGCACCACCTTCCGCAAGCTGGACGACGCCAGCAAGGCCGACCTCGACCAGGCCAAGGCCGTCGAGCTGATGCTGGCCCAGCCGTCGATGATCAAGCGCCCGGTGCTCGACCTTGGCGCGCGTACCCTGGTCGGCTTCAAGCCCGACCTGTACGCCGCTGCCTTGGCCTGAGCCCCTACCCTATTTCGCACGAGGTAATCACATGTCCAATACCCTGTTCAGCCTGGCCTTCGGTGTCGGCTCCCAGAACCGCCAGGGCGCCTGGCTGGAAGTGTTCTATGCGCAACCGCTGCTCAACCCGAGCGCCGAACTGGTCGCTGCAGTAGCCCCTGTTCTCGGTTACCAAGGTGGCAACCAGGCCATCGCCTTCAGCAACGCCCAGGCCGCGCAACTGGCCGAAGCCGTGAAAGGCGTGGATGCCGCCCAGGCCGCCCTGCTGACCCGCCTGGCCGAAAGCCACAAGCCGCTGGTCGCCACGCTGCTGGCCGAAGATGCCGCGCTGACCTCGACCCCAGAGGCCTACCTCAAGCTGCACCTGCTGTCCCACCGCCTGGTCAAGCCGCACGGCGTGAGCCTGGCCGGCATCTTCCCGCTGCTGCCGAACGTGGCCTGGACCAACCAGGGCGCGGTCGACCTGGCCGAACTCGCCGAACTGCAACTGGAAGCGCGCCTGAAGGGCGAGCTGCTGGAAGTATTCTCGGTGGACAAGTTCCCGAAAATGACCGACTACGTGGTCCCGGCCGGCGTACGTATCGCCGACACCGCCCGCGTGCGCCTGGGCGCCTACATCGGCGAAGGCACCACCATCATGCACGAAGGCTTCGTCAACTTTAACGCTGGCACCGAAGGCCCGGGTATGATCGAGGGCCGCGTTTCCGCTGGCGTATTCGTCGGCAAGGGCTCGGACCTGGGCGGCGGCTGCTCGACCATGGGCACCCTGTCCGGTGGCGGCAACATCGTCATCAAGGTTGGCGAAGGCTGCCTGATCGGCGCCAACGCCGGTATCGGCATTCCGCTGGGCGACCGCAACACCGTCGAAGCCGGCCTGTACATCACCGCCGGTACCAAGGTGAACCTGCTGGACGAGAACAACCAGCTGGTCAAAGTGGTCAAGGCCCGCGACCTGGCCGGCCAGACCGACCTGCTGTTCCGCCGCAACTCGCTGAACGGCGCGGTGGAGTGCAAGACCCACAAGTCGGCCATCGAGCTGAACGAGGCGCTGCACGCGCACAACTGAGAACCCTTCAACCGCTGCCGGAGCGAGCTTGCTCGCGAACAGCGGATTCTCAGCGTTTGAAATGTTAAGATCGGGTCTGGCACCACGCCAGACCCGATTTTCATTCCAGGCCCCGCGACCATGTTTCAGCCCTCCCCCTGGCGTGCCGATTTTCCCGCCATCGCCGCCCTGCAACGGCAGCACCAGACCTACCTGGACAGCGCCGCCACTACCCAGAAGCCGCAAGCCCTGCTCGATGCCCTGAGCCATTACTACGGCCATGGCGCGGCCAACGTGCACCGTGCCCAGCACTTGCCCGGCGCACTGGCGACCCAGGCCTTCGAAACCAGCCGCGACAAGGTTGCCGCCTGGCTCAATGCGGCAGACTCGCGGCAGATCATCTTCACCCACGGGGCCACTTCGGCGCTGAACCTGTTGGCCTACGGCCTGGAACACCGCTTCGAGGCGGGTGACGAAATTGCCGTCAGCGCTCTGGAGCACCATGCCAACCTGCTACCTTGGCAACAGCTGGCGCGCCGGCGCAACCTGCGCCTGGTAGTGCTGCCGCTGGATGCCGATGGCCGCATCGACCTGGACCAGGCGCTGCAACTGATCGGCCCGCGCACTCGGGTGCTGGCGGTGAGCCAGCTGTCCAACGTGCTGGGCACCTGGCAGCCGCTGCCGGCACTGCTGGCCCATGCCCGTGCGCAAGGCGCGCTGACCGTGGTCGACGGTGCCCAGGGCGTGGTGCATGGCCGCCATGATGTGCAGCAGCTTGGCTGCGACTTCTATGTGTTCTCAAGCCACAAGCTATACGGCCCGGAAGGCGTCGGTGTGCTGTACGGCCGCAGCCAGGCGCTGGAACGGCTGCACCACTGGCAGTTCGGCGGTGAGATGGTGCAACTGGCCGAATACCAGAGCGCCAGCTTCCGTCCGGCACCACTGGGGTTCGAGGCAGGCACGCCGCCGATCGCCGGGGTGATCGGCCTGGGTGCGACCCTGGACTACCTGGCAAGCCTCGATGCCCAGGCACTCGAAGCTCATGAAACCAGCCTGCACCAGCACCTGCTGCGCGGCCTGAGGGACCGCGATGGCGTGCGCATCCTCGGCAAGCCACAGGCGGCCCTTGCCAGTTTCGTCATCGAAGGCGTGCATAACGCCGATATCGCCCATCTGCTGACCGAGCAAGGCATTGCCGTGCGTGCCGGGCACCACTGTGCCATGCCGCTGCTGAGGGACTTAGGCCTGGAGGGCGCGATCCGCGTCTCTTTGGGGCTGTATAACGACAGCGATGACTTGCAGCGTTTCTTCGAGGCGCTCGATCAAGGCCTGGAGCTGTTGCGATGAGCTTGCCGGACCAGGCGCGCCAGGCGCTGGAAGCTTTCGAGCAGGGCAAGGGCTGGGAACAGCGCGCGCGGCTGCTGATGCAGTGGGGCGACCGGCTGGAACCGCTGGATGAAACTGAAAAGACCGAGGCCAACCGGGTGCATGGCTGCGAAAGCCTGGTATGGCTGGTGGCCGAGCAGGTCGAGGGCTTGTGGCGGTTCAAGGCCAGCAGCGATGCACGCCTGTTGCGTGGGCTGCTGGCGTTGTTGCTGGTGCGGGTGCAGGGGTTGGCCAGTGAAGAGCTCGCCGGGCTCGATCTGCGTGAGTGGTTCACTCAGCTGGGCCTGGAGCGCCAACTTTCGCCATCGCGCAGCAATGGGCTGCATGCGGTGTTGCAGCGGATGGCGGAGCTGGCGTCCAACCGTTGAATCGGTGCTGGCCTCTTCGCGGGCTCGCCCGCTCCCACAGGTATCGCGTGGCGTTTTGGCTGGCGCTTTACCTGTAGGAGCGGCCTTGTGTCGCGAAAGGGCCGCAAAGCGGCCCCGTCAATCTCTGTGGTGGAACTGGGAACCTGGGGCCGCTACGCGCCCCTTTCGCGACACGAGGCCGCTCCTACAAGGACCGAGTGGGCCAGAAGCAGTTATTCAGGCTTGACCCGCTCCGAAGGCCGCCGCGCCCCCGCTACCAGTTTTTCCACCGCCTTGCTCGCCGCAACCATGCCAAAGGTCGCGGTCACCATCATCACCGCGCCAAAGCCACCCGAGCAGTCCAACCGCACGCCCTCGCCCACAAAGCTTTTCTGCAGGCAAACGCTGCCATCGCCCTTGGGGTAGCGCAGCTGTTCGCTGGAGAACACGCACGGCACGCCATAATTGCGGCTGACATTGCGCGAGAAGTTGTAATCGCGACGCAGGGTGGAGCGCACCCGCGAGGCCAGCGGGTCATTGAAGGTCTTGTTCAGGTCGGCGATCTGGATCTGTGTCGGGTCGATCTGCCCACCGGCGCCACCGGTGGTGACGATGGCGATCTTGCGCCGCCGGCACCAGGCGATCAGCGCCGCCTTGGCCATTACACTGTCGATGCAGTCGATCACACAGTCGAGGTTCTCGGTAATGTACTCGACCATGGTGTCGCGGGTGACGAAGTCGGCCACAGCATGCACCGTGCACGCCGGGTTGATCGCCCGCAGGCGCTCGGCCATGACCTCGACCTTGGGCCGCCCCACCTGCCCTTCCAGCGCATGGGCCTGGCGGTTGGTGTTGCTGACGCACACATCGTCGAGGTCGAACAGGGTGATCTCGCCCACGCCACTGCGGGCCAGCGCTTCCGCCGCCCACGAGCCTACCCCGCCAATACCGACCACGGCCACATGGGCCTGGCCCAGACGGTGCAACCCCTGGTCGCCATAAAGCCGGGCGACACCGGCGAAGCGTGGATCTTCTGTGCTCATGTTCATACCCCAAAAAACCGGCGCGCATTATATGCCAGGGGGCCCATGGCCTGCATCGTTAGGAAAGAGACTACCAACCCTGCTTTAATGTCCTATCACTTCGACACATATGGACGACAATGTCTTCACGTAAATTCGGCCTGAACCTGGTCGTGGTCCTGGCCATCGCCGCGTTGTTCACCGGGTTCTGGGCGCTGATCAACCGCCCGGTATCCGCCCCCGCCTGGCCAGAACAGATATCCGGCTTCTCGTATTCACCGTTCCGCCTGGGCGAAAGCCCGCAGAAGGGCCAGTACCCCAGTGACGACGAGATGCGCCAGGACCTGGAGCAGTTGAGCAAACTGACCGACAGCATCCGGATCTACACCGTGGAGGGCACCCAGGCGGATATCCCGCGCCTGGCCGAGGAATTCGGCCTGCGGGTGACGCTGGGCATCTGGATCAGCCCGGACCTGGAGCGCAACGAACGCGAAATCGCCACGGCCATCCAGCTGGCCAACACCTCGCGCAGCGTGGTGCGGGTTGTGGTCGGCAACGAGGCACTGTTCCGCGAAGAAGTCACCCCGGAAAACCTGATCAAGTACCTGGACCGGGTACGCGCAGCGGTCAAGGTGCCGGTGACCACCAGTGAGCAGTGGCACATCTGGAAGGAAAACCCGCAGTTGGCCAAGCACGTCGACCTGATTGCCGCGCACATCCTGCCGTACTGGGAGTTCGTGCCGATGAAGGATTCGGTGGAGTTCGTGCTCGACCGCGCCCGCGAGCTGAAGCACCAGTTCCCGCGCAAACCCCTGCTGCTGTCGGAAGTCGGCTGGCCGAGCAACGGCCGCATGCGCGGCGGCGCCGATGCTACCCAGGCCGACCAGGCCATCTACCTGCGTACCTTGGTCAACACCCTCAACCGCCGCGGTTACAATTACTTCGTGATCGAGGCCTACGACCAGCCGTGGAAGGCCAGTGACGAAGGCTCGGTGGGCGCCTACTGGGGCGTGTACAACGCCGAGCGCCAGCAAAAATTCAACTTCGACGGCCCGGTGGTGGCGATCCCCCAATGGCGCGCCCTGGCGGTGGCCTCGGTGGTGCTGGCAATGATCGCCCTGATGGTGCTGTTCATCGACGGTTCGGCCCTGCGCCAGCGTGGCCGTACCTTCCTCACCTTCATCACCTTCCTGTGCGGTTCGGTGCTGGTATGGATCGCCTACGACTACAGCCAGCAATACAGCACCTGGTTCAGCCTGACCGTGGGCGTGCTGCTGGCCCTCGGCGCGCTGGGCGTGTTCATCGTGCTGCTGACCGAGGCCCACGAACTGGCCGAGGCGGTATGGATACACAAGCGCCGGCGCGAATTCCTGCCGGTGCAGGCCGACAGCGCCTACCGGCCCAAGGTGTCGGTGCACGTACCGTGCTACAACGAGCCGCCGGAGATGGTAAAACAGACCCTTGACGCACTGGCAGCGCTGGATTACCCCGACTACGAAGTGCTGGTGATCGACAACAACACCAAGGACCCGGCCGTGTGGGAGCCGCTCAAGGCCCATTGCGAGAAACTCGGCGAGCGCTTCAAATTCTTCCATGTCGCGCCCCTGGCCGGTTTCAAGGGCGGCGCGCTGAACTACCTGATCCCGCACACCGCCAAGGACGCCGAGGTGATCGCGGTGATCGACTCGGACTACTGCGTCGACCGCAACTGGCTCAAGCACATGGTGCCGCACTTCGCCGACCCAAAGATTGCCGTGGTGCAGTCGCCGCAGGACTACCGCGACCAGCACGAAAGCGCTTTCAAGAAGCTGTGCTACAGCGAATACAAGGGCTTCTTCCACATCGGCATGGTCACCCGCAACGACCGTGACGCGATCATCCAGCACGGCACCATGACCATGACCCGGCGCAGTGTGCTGGAAGAGCTGGGCTGGGCCGAGTGGTGCATCTGCGAGGACGCCGAACTGGGCTTGCGGGTATTCGAGAAGGGCCTGTCGGCCGCCTATGCCCACAACAGCTACGGCAAGGGCCTGATGCCCGATACCTTCATCGACTTCAAGAAGCAACGCTTCCGCTGGGCCTACGGCGCCATTCAGATCATCAAGCACCACGCCAGCGCCCTGCTGCGCGGCAAGGACAGCGAGCTGACCCGCGGCCAGCGCTACCACTTCCTGGCCGGCTGGCTGCCGTGGATCGCCGATGGCATGAACATCTTCTTCACCATCGGCGCGCTGCTGTGGTCGGCGGCGATGATCATCGTGCCGCACCGGGTCGACCCGCCGCTGATGATCTTTGCCATTCCGCCGCTGGCACTGTTCTTCTTCAAGGTCGGCAAGATCATCTTCCTCTACCGCCGCGCGGTAGGGGTGAACCTGAAGGATGCCTTTGCTGCGGCGCTGGCGGGGCTGGCGCTGTCGCACACCATCGCCAAGGCGGTGCTGTACGGGTTCTTCACCAGCAGCATGCCGTTCTTCCGCACACCGAAGAACGCCGACAGCCACGGGCTGCTGGTGGCGATTTCCGAGGCGCGGGAAGAGCTGTTCATCATGTTGCTGCTGTGGGGCGCAGCGCTGGGCATCTACCTGGTACAGGGGCTGCCGAGCTCGGACATGCGCTTCTGGGTGGCAATGTTGCTGGTGCAGTCGTTGCCTTATGTGGCGGCGCTGGTGATGGCGTTCCTGTCTTCGCTGCCCAAGCCCGGGGAAAAGGCTGCCGAACCGCAACAGGCTTGAGGGGTGCTGGAACGGCCTGATATTCAGAAGTGACCGCGAACCGGCCCCACGGCCAGGCGGGACAATGGCCGCTTGAGCCATTCCAGACGCTGTTCGACGCCGACCAGCGTTCTGGGCCTCTTCTCTCAAGTACCCGCCGAGGCCACCACGTGCTGACGCGCGCCATGCAAAATATTGAAGTTCCGTTTAGCTGGAACTTCAATGACCCCAGCGTCGCAGGCATGGCATTCGGTGCGGTTCCTAATAAAAACCCGGGCAGACCGCGTCCACCAGAGGCATTCACGCGCCCACGTATCCTGGCAATTCTGATAGTTGTTGACAAACAGGGGAACTCCTAAGCTGAACGCTCTAAGTTAATTACCCGGAGTGAACAATGATGTGCCAGCAGCGTCCAACAGAAAACTCTTTCAAAATTGAACCAACCCGCATCAGCTTTAGCTACTTGAATCAACGAAAAGACAGCCTTCGGTGCACGATAAATACGAACGAAACAACCTACGAAACTGAAATCAGTGAAGTGCTGGTACCTCTCATGCTAATGGCTCGCGAAAAAATCAATGATGAAACAACCTATGTAAATATGTGGGCAGAAAATGCCGACAGTGGCGGCAGGAACATTACAATTACCAGCCTCGGCATTAACCAACTCTAAAGAAACAGCGGCAGTTATCAGCAGGATAACTGCCGCTGTCACAGGTAAAAACAAGCCTTTCTGATACCCGCACATGGCGCCATTCATATGCAACTGGGTGAAGGGTGTTTAGCCAATAACAAACGTTGCACATGCCACTGAAAACGTTGCGCCATCACCTAGGCCAATCCGGTCGTACCTTTTACATCCATTTGATATAAGATAACGCCCCTCAGATTTCCCCGCCTTGCCTTGCCCCGGAGTCCCCCATGACGGCCCCTACCGAGCTCTCGCCTACCCTTCAACTGGCCTGCGACCTGATCCGCCGCCCCTCGGTCACCCCCGTCGACGCCGACTGCCAGGCGCAGATGATGAACCGCCTGGGCGCCGTGGGCTTCCAGCTCGAGCCGATGCGCTTCGAGGACGTCGACAACTTCTGGGCCACCCACGGCAGCCAGGATGGCCCGGTGCTGTGCTTTGCCGGCCACACCGACGTGGTCCCCACCGGCCCGGTGCAGCAATGGCAGCATGAGCCGTTCGAAGCGCTGATCGACGCCGATGGCATGCTCTGCGGCCGTGGCGCCGCCGACATGAAAGGCAGCCTGGCCTCCATGGTTATTGCCAGCGAGCGCTTCGTGCAGGACTACCCGGGGCACCGCGGCAAGGTCGCGTTCCTGATCACCAGCGACGAGGAAGGCCCGGCCCAGCATGGCACCAAGGCCGTGGTCGAGCGCCTGAAAGCACGCAACGAGCGCCTGGACTGGTGCATCGTCGGCGAACCCTCCAGCACCACCCTGCTGGGTGACGTGGTCAAGAACGGCCGCCGTGGCTCGCTGGGCGCCAAGCTGACCGTACGCGGCAAGCAGGGCCATGTGGCCTACCCGCACCTGGCGCGCAATCCGATCCACCTGGCAGCACCGGCCCTGGCGGAACTGGCGGCCGAGCACTGGGATGAAGGCAATGCGTTCTTCCCGCCGACCAGCTTCCAGATCTCCAACCTCAACTCCGGCACCGGCGCCACCAACGTGGTCCCAGGCGAGCTGACCGCACTGTTCAACTTCCGCTTCTCCACCGAGTCCACCGTCGAAGGCCTGCAGGCGCGGGTGTCGGCGATTCTCGACAAGCATGAACTGGACTGGTCGATCGACTGGGCGCTGTCGGGCCTGCCGTTCCTCACCGAGCCGGGCGAATTGCTGGACGCCGTCTCGGCCAGCATCAAGGGCGTCACCGGCCGTGACACCCAGCCGTCGACCAGCGGCGGTACCTCCGATGGCCGCTTCATCGCCACCATGGGCACCCAGGTGGTCGAGCTCGGCCCGGTCAACGCCACCATCCACCAGGTGGATGAACGGATCCTGGCAAGCGACCTTGATCTGCTGACCGAAATCTATTACCAGACCCTGGTCCGGTTGCTCGCCTGATGCTCGCCTGCCCTCTTTGCCAGGCACCACTGAGCCGGCTCGACAACGGTGTGGTGTGCCCGGCCGGCCACCGCTTCGACCGGGCCCGCCAGGGTTACCTGAACCTGCTGCCGGTGCAGCACAAGAACAGCCGCGACCCGGGTGACAACCAGGCCATGGTCGAAGCCCGCCGCGATTTCCTCGACGCCGGCCACTATGCGCCGGTGGCGCGCCGCCTGGCCGAACTGGCCGCCGAGCGCCAGCCCGGAGCCTGGCTGGACATCGGCTGTGGCGAGGGTTACTACACTGCGCAAATCGCCCAAGCCCTGCCGGCTGCCGACGGCTACGCCCTGGACATCTCCCGTGAGGCAGTCAAGCGTGCCTGCCGCCGCGCACCCGAAGTTACCTGGATGGTCGCCAGCATGGCCCGCGTGCCGCTTGCCGACGCCAGCTGCCAGTTCATCGCCAGCGTGTTCAGCCCGCTGGACTGGGCCGAGGCCAAGCGCCTGCTCAGCCCCGGCGGCGGCCTGATGCGGGTCGGCCCCACCAGCGGCCACCTGATGGAACTGCGCGAAGTGCTCTACGATGAAGTACGCCCTTACGCCGACGACAAACACTTGGCCCTGGTGCCCGAAGGCATGGCCCATGCCCACAGCGAAACCCTGGAGTTCCGCCTGAGCCTGGCCGCGCCCAGGGCCCGCGCCGACCTGCTGGCCATGACCCCGCACGGCTGGCGTGCCAGTGCCGAAAAACGTGCCCGGGTAATCGACCAGCCCGAGCCGTTCGAGGTCACGGTTTCCATGCGTTATGACTATTTCGTGCGCCAAGACTGAGCACACCCGGAGCCCTTATGCGCCAACCTGATATCGAGATCTACCTGAAGGACGCCGACGTCGACCACAAGCAGATTGCCGAGTGGCTCGCCCAGGCAATCGGCCCATGCAGCGAATGGAAGCAGAAAGGCCATACCTTCAAATGCCAGGCCGGTAACATTCCGGTCACCTGGCTACCCAAGGCTGTAGGGAAATGGAACAGCCTGTACCTGGAAAGCGACCAGACGCCGTGGGCCGATGATGTCGCCTGTGCCCGCGCCGCATTTGCCGCACTGGGCGTGGAAGTGCGCTGCGCGCCAGGTGGCTGGGTGGAGGAAGATGGGGAAGAAGATGCCGACCGTTGGGTCCGCATCAGCGCCGACGGTGAAGAGGAAATCACCTGGCGTACCTGAATGCACTGCATTCATTGTGGGAGCCCGGCTTGCCGGCGATGCAGGCAACACGGTGCCTGGCATCGGCTTCGCCGGTAATCGCCGGCAAGCCAGCTCCCACAACAAGCCTTACAGCATGAGGCTCAGAGGCCCACTACGTCCTCGGCTTGCAGGCCTTTCTGGCCCTGCACGCAGGCGTATTCCACCCGCTGACCTTCGACCAGGGTACGATGCCCCTCACCGCGGATCGCCCGATAGTGGACGAATACATCCGCACCACCTTCGCGCTGAATGAAGCCATAACCCTTGGCATCGTTGAACCACTTTACATTCCCAGTCTCACGAGACGACATCTGAACTACTCCGGATTTTTATTGTGAAGATCGCCTTGCAGACACAGAGTCCCTCCCTGTGTCGACGCCGCTTGCGCAAATATCTTGCAAGTGGCAGGCCGAGTATATGACACAGAACAAAAAAATTTGATGACCGTCGCGCCGTTCGGCGATTTTTGCTGAACTTGCGCGGATACGGCAGACTAATTGGCTGGATACCCACCTGAAAATCACTCCCAGGGCACACACCCCATGACCCGTTCCCCCCTGCGCCGCCTGATCTTCGGCGCCCTGCGTCGCCTGTTGTACCTGTGGGTGCGCTCTGAGACCATCAACCAGTCCTCCCTCACCCTCAAGCTCGACCGCAGCCGCCCGGTGTTCTATGCCCTGCCCTCGCCCGCGCTCACCGACCTGGCCGTGCTCGACCACGAATGCACCAAGGCAGGTCTGCCGCGCCCGGTGCTACCGGTGGCGGTCGGCCCGCTGCAGGAGCCGGCGGCATTCTTCTACCTGACCCCGGACCCGGACTGGCTCGGCCGCCACGACAAGCGCGGTGCCCCGCCTACCCTGGAGCGCCTGGTCGCCGCCGTCAGCCAGCATGCCGAAGAGGATGCGCAGATCATTCCGGTCAGTGTGTTCTGGGGCCAGACCCCGGCAAGTGAATCCAGCCCGTGGAAATTGCTGTTCGCCGACAGCTGGGCGGTTACCGGGCGCCTGCGCCGGCTGCTGACCGTGCTGATCCTCGGGCGCAAGACGCGGGTGCAGTTCTCCGCGCCCATCCACCTGCGCGAACTGGTACAGCACAACAAGGGCCACGAACGCACCGTACGTATGGCCCAGCGCCTGATGCGCGTGCACTTTCGCAACCTGAAGACCGCCGTCATCGGCCCGGACATCTCGCACCGTCGCAACCTGGTCAAAGGCCTGATCCACGCGCCCCAGGTGCGCCAGGCCATCGTCGATGAGGCGCAGCGCGAAAACCTGCCGCTGGCCAAGGCCGAAGCCCAGGCCCTGCGCTATGGCAACGAGATTGCCTCGGACTACACCTACACCGCGATCCGCTTCCTCGAAGTGGTGCTGAGCTGGTTCTGGAACAAGATCTACGACGGCATCAAGGTCAACCATATCGAGCAGGTGCAAGGCATCGCACCCGGCCACGAAGTAATCTATGTGCCGTGCCACCGCAGCCATATCGACTACCTGCTGCTGTCGTACCTGCTGTTCCGCAACGGCCTGACACCACCGCACGTGGCCGCGGGCATCAACCTCAACATGCCACTGGTGGGTAACCTGTTGCGTCGTGGCGGTGCCTTCTTCATGCGCCGCACGTTCAAGGGCAACCCGCTGTACACCGCGGTGTTCAACGAGTACCTGCATACCCTGTACACCAAGGGCTTCCCGGTGGAGTACTTCGTCGAAGGCGGCCGCTCGCGCACCGGGCGTATGCTGCAGCCGCGCACCGGGATGCTGGCCATTACCCTGCGCAGCTTCCTGCGTTCGTCGCGCACGCCGATCGTGTTCGTGCCGGTGTACATCGGCTACGAGCGCGTGCTCGAAGGCCGCACCTACCTGGGCGAACTGCGCGGTGCCAGCAAGAAGAAAGAGTCGATCTTCGATATCTTCAAGGTATTCGGCGCGCTAAAGCAGCGCTTTGGCCAGGTATACGTGAACTTCGGCGAGCCGATCCGCCTGGCCGGCTTCCTCGACCAGCAACAGCCCGGCTGGCGTGAACAGGATCACGGCCCGCAGTACCGCCCGGCCTGGCTCAATGCAACCACCGCCCGCCTGGGCGAAACCGTGGCCCGTCACCTCAACGAGGCGGCCGCGATCAACCCGGTCAACCTGGTGGCCCTGGCTCTGCTGTCCACGAGCCGCCTGCCCCTGGACGAGCGCGCCTTGACCCGCGTGCTCGACCTGTACCTGACCTTGCTGCGCCAGGTGCCCTACTCGCCGCACACTACCCTGCCGGATGGCGACGGCCAGGCGCTGATCGAACACGTGCGCGGGATGAACCTGGTGGCCGAGCAGAAGGACGCATTGGGTCGCATCCTGTACCTGGATGAAGGCAACGCGGTACTGATGACCTATTACCGCAACAACGTGCTGCACATCTTCGCCCTGCCGGCGCTGCTGGCGAGCTTCTTCCTCAGCAGCTCGCGCATGAGCCGCGAACTGCTGGGCCAGTATGTGCACGCGCTGTACCCTTACCTGCAGGCCGAACTGTTCCTGCGCTGGTCGCCGGAGCAACTGGATGAGGTGATTGACCAGTGGCTGGCCGCGCTGGTCGAGCAAGGGCTGCTGCGCCAGGACAACGACACCTACATTCGCCCGGCGCCCAGTTCGCGGCAGTTCGTGTTGCTGACCCTGCTCGCCCGCACCATCACCCAGACCCTGCAGCGTTTCTACATGGCCACCTCGCTGCTGCTGAACAGCGGGCAGAACAGCCTCAGCGCCGAAGAACTGGAAGACCTGTGCGTGATGATGGCCCAGCGCCTGTCGATCCTGCACGGCCTGAACGCCCCGGAGTTCTTCGACAAGACCCTGTTCCGCCACTTCATCCAGACCCTGGTCGAGCAAGGCGTGCTGCATGCAGATGCCCAGGGCAAGCTGGGTTATCACGCCAAGCTCGGCGAGCTGGCCGAAGGCGTGGCCAAGCGCGTGCTGTCAGCGGAGCTGCGCCTGTCGATCCGCCAGGTGGCATTGCACCGTGAAGACGGGCTGGAAACTTCCACCATCTGAGGCTTTATCAGCCGGGAAAATCCGCTAGAGTCCCTGGGGTTGGCCACAAGCCAACGCCAAGGACTTCGGAGATACCATGAAAAAGCTCTTTATGCTGTGTTGCGCATCCTTGCTCGCAGCCTGTTCCAGCCACACGCCGTCCAACCAGGCCAGCCTGGATGGCGAAGTCTTCTACCTGCAGCGCAGCGCCCTGCCACCTGCCGCCACCCTCAGCGTGGAGCTGCAGGACGTCTCGCTGATGGACGCCCCGGCGGTTACCCTGGCCCGCCAGGCCGGCCCGGTCAAAGGCAATGTACCGCTGCCATTCCACCTCACCTACGACCCGGCCCAGATCAAGCCCGGCCACCGCTATGCGGTAAGCGCGCGCATCGAGCTGGACGGCAAGCTGCTGTTCATCAACACCGAACACCACGGCGTCATGCTTGACGGCAGTGACCCACAGCCCGTGCGGATCAAGGTCGACCCAGTCCGCTGATACCCGTATTCATCTGTTTACAAGGAAAGCTTCATGATCCGCACTTCCCTGCGTTTCACCACCCTGTGTGCCGGCCTGCTGCTGTCGGCCAGTGCCCTGGCCCTGTCGCTGGGCGACCTGACCCAAAAGGACGCCACCGGCGGCCTGAAGGATGCCCTGACCCAAGGCGCACAACTGGCCGTCAAGCAGCTGAGCACCCCGGGTGGGTTCAGCAACAACCCTGACGTGCGTATCGAACTGCCAGGCAACCTGGGCAAGGCCGCCAAGGCGATGAAGATGTTCGGCAAGGGTGAACAGGTCGAAGCCCTGGAAACCAGCATGAACAAGGCCGCCGAGGCTGCCGTGCCGCAGGCCCAGGCGATTCTGGTGGATGCCGTGAAGAACATGAGTGTGACCGATGCCAAAGGCATCCTCGCCGGCGGTGACGACTCGGCTACCCAGTACCTGAACAAGAGCAGCCGCGAGCAGATCCGCGCAAAGTTCCTGCCAATCGTCAAGCAGGCTACCGACAAGGTTGGCCTGGCTCAGCAGTACAACAACTTTGCCGGGCAGGCCGTGGCGTTGGGTGTGGTCGATGCCAAGAGCGCCAGCATCGAGAACTACGTGACTGAAAAGGCACTGGATGGCCTGTTCGAGATGATTGCCAAGCAGGAGCAGAGCATTCGCCAGAACCCGGCTGAAGCGGCAACCAGCCTGGCCAAGAAGGTCTTCGGCGCCCTCTGAGGGCCCTGGGGGCTGCTTGCAGCCCATCGCGACACAAGGCCGCTCCTACATTGATCGGCGAATGCAGGACCTTTGTAGGAGCGGCCTTGTGTCGCGATAGGAGGGCAAAGCCCTCCCCTGCGGTCTTCAGCCCTTCTTCACCCTGAACCACGCCGCATACAACGCCGGCAGGAACAGCAGGGTCAGCACGGTGGCCACGATCAACCCGCCCATGATCGCCACCGCCATCGGCCCGTAGAACACACTGCGCGACAACGGAATCATCGCCAGCACCGCTGCCAGTGCGGTCAGCACGATCGGGCGGAAGCGCCGCACCGTGGCTTCTATGATAGCCTGCCAGCGCTCCAGCCCCGCCGCGATGTCCTGCTCGATCTGGTCCACCAGAATCACCGAGTTGCGCATGATCATCCCCGCCAGGGCAATGGTGCCAAGCATGGCGACAAAGCCGAACGGCTGGCGGAATACCAGCAAGAACAAGGTCACGCCAATCAGCCCCAGCGGCGCAGTGAGGAACACCATCACCGTGCGCGAGAAGCTGCGCAGCTGGATCATCAGCAAGCTCAGCACCACCACCACGAACAGCGGCATGCCGGCATTCACCGACTTCTGCCCACGCTCGGAGTCCTCGACCGTGCCGCCCACTTCCAGCAAATAACCATCCGGCAGCTTGGCACGAATGTCACGCAGGGTCGGTTCTATCTGTTTCACCAGCGTCGCCGGCTGCTCCTTGTCGTAGATATCGGCGCGCACGGTCACCGTCGGCAAACGGTTACGGTGCCAGATGATGCCTTCTTCGAAGCCGTACTCCAGGGTCGCAACCTGCGACAGCGCCACGCTCTGGCCATTGTCGGTCGGCAGCGCCAGGCTGCCGAGGTTGCCCAGCTCGCTGCGTTCCTGCCGGGTGCCGCGCAGCAGGATCTCGATCAGCTCGTTGTCCTCGCGGTACTGGCTGACCGTGGTGCCGGTCAGCGAGCTTTGCAGGAAGCTCGACAGGTGAGCGGTGCTCACGCCCAGGGCGCGGGCGCGGTCCTGATCGATCTCGAGGAACACCGCCTTGCTCGGCTCTTCCCAGTCCAGGTGCACGTTCACCACATGCGGGTTCTGGCGCACCTTGTCGGCCACTTCGCGCGCCAGCGCACGCGCCTTCTCGATGTGCTCGCCAGTCACCCGGAACTGCACCGGATAACCCACGGGCGGGCCGTTTTCCAGGCGGGTGACCCGGGCACGCAGGTCGGGGAACTGCTGGTCCACGGTGCTGATCAGCCAGCTGCGCAGGCGCTCGCGGTCTTCCATCGACTTGGCCAGTACCACGAACTGGGCGAAGCTGGCCGCCGGCAGCTGCTGGTCCAGCGGCAGGTAGAAACGCGGGGAACCGGTGCCCACGTAGGCCACGTAGTTGTCGATACCCTCTTGCTGCTTGAGCAACACCTCAAGTTGCTTGACCCGCTCGGCGGTGTTGGCCAGCGAGGCACCCTCGGCCAGTTTCAGGTCGACCATCAGTTCCGGGCGCCCGGAGGCCGGGAAAAACTGCTGGGGCACGAAGCGGAACAACAGGATACTGCCGACAAAGGCGGCAACGGTCAGCAGGATCACCGTCTTGCGCCGCCGCACGCACCATTCGACCACCCGCCGTACACGCTGGTAGAACGGTGTGGCGTAAGGGTCTGGCGCGTGGCCATCCTTGCCATGGCGCGCGCCATGCAGCTTGGCCAGGTCCGGCAGCAGGCGCTCACCCAGGTAAGGCACGAATACCACGGCGGCCACCCAGGAGGTCAGCAAGGCGATGGTCACCACCTGGAAGATCGAACGGGTGTATTCGCCCGTGCTGGAGGCTGCCGTAGCAATGGGCAGGAAGCCCGCCGCCGTGATCAGGGTGCCGGTGAGCATCGGGAAGGCAGTGCTGCTCCAGGCGTAGCTGGCCGCCTTGAGGCGGTCGTAGCCCTGCTCCATCTTGATCGCCATCATTTCCACGGCAATGATCGCGTCATCGACCAACAAGCCCAGGGCCAGCACCAGCGCGCCAAGAGAGATCTTGTGCAGGCCGATGCCGAAGTAGTGCATGGCGGCGAAGGTCATGGCCAGCACCAGCGGTATGGCCAGCGCCACCACCAGCCCCGTGCGCAGGCCCAGCGAGAAGAAGCTCACCAGCAGCACGATGACCAGCGCCTCGACCAGCACCTGGACAAACTCGCCCACACCAGCCTTGACCGCTGCCGGCTGGTCAGAGACCTTGCGCAGCTCCATGCCGGCTGGCAGGCTGCGCGCCAGGCGCTCGAACTCGCTTTCCAGTGCCTTGCCCAGCACCAGGATGTCGCCGCCATCCTTCATCGAAACCGCCAGGCCAATGGCATCCTCGCCCATGAAGCGCATGCGCGGTGCGGGCGGGTCGTTGAAGCCGCGGTGCACCTCGGCCACATCGCCGATACGGAAGGTGCGGTCACCCACGCGGATGGGGAACTGGCGAATCTGCTCGACGCTGTCGAAGCGCCCGCTCACCCGCAGTTGCAGGCGCTCGCTGGGCATTTCGAAGAAGCCAGCGGTGCTGACCGCATTCTGCTCCTGCAGGGCCTGCTGCACGGCCTCCAGCGGCACGCCGAGGGTGGCCAGCTTGAGATTGGAGAGCTCGATCCAGATTTTCTCGTCCTGCAGGCCGATCAGCTCGACCTTGCCCACATCCTTGACCCGCTGCAACTGGATCTGGATACGGTCGGCATAGTCCTTGAGCACCGCGTAGTCGAAGCCCTCCCCCGTCAGCGCATAGATATTGCCGAAGGTGGTGCCGAACTCGTCATTGAAAAACGGGCCCTGGATCTCCGGCGGCAAGGTGTGGCGGATGTCGGCGACCTTCTTGCGGATCTGGTACCACAGCTCGGGAATGTCCTTGGAATGCAGCGAGTCGCGGGCCATGAAGGTGACCTGCGATTCGCCCGGACGGGAGAACGAGACGATTCGCTCGTACTCGCCGGTTTCCATCAGCTTCTTTTCGATGCGCTCGGTGACCTGGCGGGACACTTCCTCAGCGGTGGCACCGGGCCACAGGGTACGGATGACCATGGCCTTGAAGGTGAACGGTGGGTCCTCGCTCTGGCCGAGCTTGGTGTAGGACATGGCGCCAATGGCCGCCAGCAGGATCATCAGGAACAGGACGATCTGGCGATTGCGCAGCGCCCAGGCAGAAAGGTTGAAACCCATCGGGACTTACTCCTTGGCCGTCAGGTTCACTACGCGGTTGGTACGGTCCACGGGGCGTATCTCCTGGCCCTCGCGCAATACATGGCCACCTGCGGCGACAACCCAGTCGTCGGGGGCGAGGCCTTCAAGCACGGGTACGCTGTCGGCGCCGTAGGGCCCCAGGCGCACTACGGCCCGCTCCAGGCGGCTTTCCTTGTTGACCCGCCAGACGTAGGCCTGGCCGTTTTCCGCAGTGACTGCCGACAGCGGCACCGCCAGCGGGATCTGCCCTTCGTGGGCGATGAACACCCGGGCGCTCTGGCCCAGCTCTGCCGGCGTGGCGGCCGTGGTAAAGGCGATGCGGGCAGCGAAGGTGCGCGAACGCGGGTCGGCGGCCGGTGACAACTCGCGGATGCGCCCCTGGAAGCGCTCTTGCGGGTGCGACCACAACTCGACGCTCACCGGCTGGCCCACGGCGAAGCGGGCGAACTGCTGCTCCGGCAGGCCGATAGCCACTTCCCGTTCGCCATCGGCGGCCAGGGTGAACACGGTCTGCCCCGCGGCGACCACCTGGCCCACTTCCACCTGGCGCTTGGCGATCACTCCGGCCTGGGGTGCGCGCAGCACAGCATATTCAGCCTGGTTGCCAGCCACGTCGAACTCGGCCTTGGCCTGTTTCAGCCGGGCCAGGCCGGCGCGGTAGAGGTTTTCGGCGTTATCGAACTGGGAATGGCTGACCATCTGCCGGTCCAGCAGCTTCTGGTAGCGATCGCGCTCGGCGCGCACCAGCGACAGGTTGGCCTCGGCGGCAGCCAGCTGGGCACGGTTGGCTTCCAGTTGCAGGCGCACATCCTGCGGGTCCAGCTCGGCCAGCGGCTGGTCGGCCTTGACCCGCTGCCCTTCCTCGACCAGGCGTTTGCTGACCTTGCCGCCAATGCGGAAAGCCAGTTCCGGCTCGAAGCGCGCCCGCACTTCGCCGGGGTAACTGTCGGCAGCGGCTTCGGCCGGCTGCGGCTGCACCACCAACGCCGGGCGCGGCGCAGCAGGTGGGGCGGCTTCCTGGCCGCACGCCGCCAGCAACAGCACGGCAGCGGCGGACAGAGCGATGGACAAGGCATGGCGCAACATGATGAATCCTTTCCCAGAGAGCACATCGAATATTTATACTGACAAGTATATTAAATGAGGCAGTGGGTGCCGGGAAGGGTATGTACCGTTTTTTGCAGAGCAGTGGTTGAGCGTTGTGGGAGCGGTTTCACCCGAATGGCGTCTGAGCCGGTAAGATGAGCGAATCTTCAACCAGATGCAGACCACGATGTCCAACGACGCCCCCATCGGCCCGGGCCGGCCCAAGGATCTGGCCAAGCGCGAGGCGATTCTCGAAGCAGCCAAGGCCCTGTTCCTCAGCCTTGGCTACGCCAACACCAGCATGGATGCGGTCGCTGCGGCGGCAGGTGTTTCAAAGCTCACCGTATACAGCCACTTCACCGACAAGCAGACGCTGTTCTGCTCGGCGGTCATGGCAACCTGCCAGATCCAGTTGCCCGACCTGCTGTTCGAGTACCCCGAAGGGGCACCGGTGGAAGAGGTGCTGCTGACCATTGCCCGTGGCTTCCAGGCGCTGATCAGCAGCGATGAAGCGGTCAAGCTCAGCCGCCTGATCATGGCCCAGGGCAGCCTCGACCCGAGCTTTGGCGAGTACTTCTACGAAGCCGGGCCCAAGCGCGTGCTGGCGGGAATGGAGGCATTGCTGCGCGGGGCGCATGAGCGCGGGCTGTTGCGCATCGACAACCCGCTGCGTGCGGCGGAGCACTTCTTCTGCCTGGTCAAGGGCGCACCGGATTACCGGTTGCTGCTGGGATGCGCGGGGCCGCTGGAGGGGGATGAGGCCGAGGCGCATGTGCGCGAGGTGGTAGGTGTGTTCCTGCGGGCGTTCCAGCCCTGAGACATCAGGCTGCCAGGACTGGCCCCATCGCCGGCAAGCCAGCGCCCACCTTGATCGCACTGTCCTCAGGGCTGTGCAGTACCTGTGGGAGCTGGCTTGCCGGCGATAGGGCCCTTACAGGCAACATAAGATAGTTGCTCCTACAGGATACCGAAGCTCTCAGCTCAGGCCTTGAGGGCCTTCTTCGGGTAAATGTCATACCGGCTCGACTTGCCCTCCAGGCTATGGCTCGGCTTCGGCCCGTCGATGATCGGCGCCTTGCGCGGCCGCTTCACCACCACCCGGTGGCTGGCCAGCGCCAGGGCAGCTTCGAGCAGGGCCGGGGCATCCAGGTCATCCCCCACCAAGGGCCGGAACACACGCATTTCCTTCTTCACCAGCGCACTCTTGTCCCGGTGCGGGAACATCGGATCGAGGTAGATCACCTGGGGTGCCTCGCCCTCCCAGGCGCGCATGCGCTCGATGGCGTTGCCGGCAAGCAGGCGCATGCGCCCGACGATCGGCCCCACCTCTTCATCCGACCGCGCCCGCGCCAGGCCATCCTCCAGCAGCGCGGCAATCAGCGGCTGGCGTTCGATCAGGGTCATCTGGCAGCCAAGGCTGGCCAGCACGAACGCGTCCTTGCCCAGCCCGGCAGTGGCATCCAGCACCTGCGGACGCACGCCTTGGGCAATGCCCACCGCCTTGGCGATCATCTGCCCGTTGCCACCACCGAACAGGCGCCGGTGCGCGGCCTGGCCTTCGACAAAGTCCACCCGCACCGGCCCCGGGGCCTGCGGGCCCAATTGCTGGATCTGCAAGCCATCAACACCAACCTGCACGGCAAACCCGGCAGCATCGTCCTGCAGCGGCAACCCCAGGCGCTGCGCCCACGCAGCGGCTTGCGCCTCGAATTCAGCCGACAGCGCCTCGACCCGGATACCTGTGCCCTGCTCTTCCATCATTCACACCTAGAAATTGAACCCAGCCGTTAATGTATCGGCTACTTCGGCCGATACAGGCAATATCCCGCTATTCTGCCAGAGCACAACGCGCGCGACTGCCATGTCAGATACTCTTCCCATCGGCTTGACCTACCTGTCGCCTGTCGGCAACTACAGTCAGCACAACACCCAGGCACTGGGGGGCGTCAGCCACCTTTGGCAGGATTTCTTTGCCCGGGCCATGGCCGAGCAGCAGGAAGAGCCCGTAGACAGCGTCAGCCAGTCGTTCGTGCAATACGACCAGAGCAGCGGCGAGCCGATCGGCGGCGCCCGTGCACTGGCCCTGATCGACGCCCAGCGTGCCTGCCCGGTACACGACACCGAGGTGGCACCGCCCGAGCCACTGTTTCTGCCCAAGGCAGAGCTCGAAGCCAATCTGCTGCCGCCTGCCCCCGAGCCGTTCAGCGCAGCCGAGCTGATCGAGCAGCAGCGTCAGCTCGATATCAGCAACAGCTGGCTACGCCCGGTGGTGATGAGCCAAGGTCACCCCATTGCCGAACCCGGCCCCGGCCCTATCCCGCGTTCGCTGTTCCTGCCGATCGCCGAGTTCGAGACCAATCTGCTGGACCCGGCCCCCGAGCCGTTCGATGACGCCACCCTGGCCAAGCAGCAGACCGATCTGGAGTTCGACATCCACTGGGCACGCCCGGTGGTGCTGAACAACGTGCGCGCCCACGCCTGAACGTGCCCACGCTCAGCGACAGATCTGCCAGCGGCCCATGTCCACATGAAAGTGGTTGTGGTGTGCAGCGTTGTAGTCCGGCCCCAGTACCGTGCTGAAGCTGTCACAGGCTGCCTGCTGCACCTGACGAAGGAATTCCGCTTTCTGCCCACCCGCCTGCCAGTCCCGCGCAAGGACAATGCGCTGGCCGTCTCGCAGGCGAAAGCCACTGATGTCCAAGGCATCGGCCGTGGCGTGCTGGCTCAGCCTGCCCTGCTTGCGGTGGTAGACATTGCGGCAGGCAAAACTGCCCAGATGGTCGACCTGTGCCACCGGCTGCCCAAACACCCGTTGCGCCGCAGGCTGCAGACCATGTTTTTCGAACAGTGCGTACGCCACCGCCAACGGACAACTGGCCAGAAAGCTGCCGCCGAGCCGCGCCTGACCACCTTCGATACGCCATACGTTCCGCAATGGGCAGTTGGCAGCAGCCGAGCTGTCGGCTTGTGCCCGGTAGCGCAGCTGGCTGGTTTGAAGCGCCAGGCGACAGAGTGCCGGGTCATCGCGAAGGCGGGACAGTTTGTAGGGAGTCAACAGGTTGGGTGGCTGACGCACATCCAGCGGCGCCCAAGGGCTCCATGCGGCGGGCAGACGCCAACCCAGGTGCCAGGCCAGCCCCGCAAACAACGACAGGCAGACCAGCAACGCCAGCACCGCCCTCATCGGCGGTGGAACAGCTCGTTGAGTTGGGCGAACGGCAGCGCCTGCTCACCGTAGCCGAAGGTGCCCTCATCGCGAATCTCCAGCGCAGCCCGGTGGAAGGCCCCCAACGCGGCACGGGCAAGCGATGAGCCGACGCTGATGCGACGTACACCCAGGTCCTGCAACTGGTTGACGCTCAGCGGCACGCCCGCCATGCCCATCAGCACATTCACCGGCCGTGGCGCGACGGCCTGCACCACCGCGCGGATTTCCTCGACAGTACGCAGCCCGGGAGCGTAGAGCACATCGGCACCGGCCTCGGCATAGGCCTGCAGACGCAGGATGGTGTCGTCCAGGTCCATGCGCCCGTGCAGCAGGTTCTCTGCCCGGGCGCAAAGGGTGAACGGGAACGGCAGGCTGCGTGCCGCCTGAACTGCTGCGCGCACACGCTCTACTGCCAGCCCGAAATCATAGATCGGCGTATCGCTGCGACCACTGGCATCCTCGATAGAGCCACCCACCAAGCCAACTTCGGCAGCCCGCAGAATGGTCTGGCCGCAATCCTCGGGCAGGTCGCCAAAGCCGTTCTCCAGGTCAGCGGCCACCGGCAACGGGGTGGCGTCGACGATCTCGCCAGCATTATCGAGGGTATCGTCCAGGCTCAAGGCGCCTTCGGCGTCCGGACGGCCCAGGCTGAAAGCCAAGCCGGCACTGGTGGTGGCCAGCGCCTCGAAGCCCAGGCTGGCCAGCAACTTGGCCGAGCCGGCATCCCACGGGTTGGGGATGACGAAAGCGCTGTCACGCTCGTGCAAGGCCTTGAAGGCTTCGGCTCGCAGGGTTTGCACATCCATGGTTCAACCTCCGGCAGTCAGGGAAAGGTCAGAGTAGCCCCAGTTGTTCGACCTCGGGGGTGCGCGGCAATTCCGGCAACGCGGCAAGGCCCGGCAGGCGCTGCATCAGGCGTTGGTGAAAGCGCTGGGCCAGTGCCGCGGCCAGGCGGTTGTCCGAGGTGTGCAGGAAGATGTAGGGGTTGCGGCCTTCCTCGATCCAGGCGGCGATCTTGTCCACCCAAGGGGCAAGAAAAGCCTCGTTGGCCTCCAGCTGCGGGTGGCCGATGAAGCGCACCTGGGGGTGCTGGCTGAAGGCTGCCGGGCGTGGCGGTACCTTGGGCTTCTTCGCCTGCGCATGCAGCACGGCGGGGTCACGAGAGGTGCAGCTGAACAAGGCGCGCGGGTCGAGGCAGATACGTTCCACGCCTCGCTCATGCAGCAGGCGGTTGAGCAACCGTTCTTCTTCACCCTTGGCGAAGAAGGCCTGGTTGCGCACCTCCACGGCCACCGGCACTCCGACTTCGTCAAGGAAGTGGCAGAGTTCGCCCAGCCGTGCGGGGCTGAACTGGGCCGGCAACTGCAGCCAGTACGGCGCTACGCGCTGACCAAGCGGGGCCATCAGGCGGGTGAAGTCAAAGGCCGGTTCCAGCTGATCGCGCAGGTCGCCTTCATGGCTGATGTCCCGGGGGAACTTGGCAGTGAAGCGAAAGTGTTCGGGCATGATCTGCGCCCAGCGCACAATGGTGCCGGGTGCAGGACGTGCATAGAAAGTGGTATTGCCCTCGACGGCGTTGAACACCTGGCTGTAATAGCCGAGCATTTCACTGCTGTTGGCATCGGCGGGATACAGGTAGTCGCGCCAGGCGTTTTCGCTCCATGACGGGCAACCGAGAAAATAAGGCAGTGGTGATGGACTCATCCACTAAATGTACAGGTCAAGCCCCAGTACTTCCATGTCCCAGTCGGTAAAACCGGCGGTGCTCAGGTAGCTGGCCAATGCGGTAGCCGTGCGCCGGTCACGTGCGCGGGGGAAAATCATGTCCTGCTGGCGGGCTGGCAGGCCACCGCTGCGACGGCGGGCGGCGGCTTCCTGAGGGGCGGTATCGACCTCCTCGATCACCTCGGCATCATCTATGGCCTCGTCACGCACCGCTGCTTTTCGCGGAGTGCGCTTGATCGGGTAGGACTGCGGTGAGAAACCGTCGATTCGCATGGCATGAGCACTCAGAACCAATGATGGCAATTTAGCAGCATCAGGATTCCATCGCTAATGCTCGAGTGATAACTGGACCACAGATCGCGCAAAAGGTTTTAGTGTCATCGGCGATAACCGACGAACAACATTCAGCGTTTCTTGGGTGTCGCTACATTATCGCGCAAGTAGACCGGTTGCGCCTGTTCGGCAGCGATCGCCTCGCCGCGCGCCCAGGCAAAGCTGGCCAGGCTGAGGATGTCCAGGGCGTTGGGCAAGGCACTGGCATTGCTGGCGGCCACTTGCACTGCCAGGCGCTCGGCATAACCCCAACCGGTACCGGCGCCGAACCACTCGCCAGCGCTGCCCGCCGGCAGCGCCACCTGCTCGGGCGGCAGCACAGCCTCCTGGCCGACCAGGCGCATTTCACCTTCGGTGGCCTGGTAGCAGCCCCAATACACTTCATCCATGCGCGCATCAATGGCGGCCGCCACTTGCTGCACACCCTGTTCGCGCAGCGCGCCCTGGGCCAGTGCGGCCAGGTTGGACACCGGCAAAACCGGGCGCTCCAGGGCAAAGGCCAAGCCCTGGACCACACCGATGGCAATACGCACGCCAGTGAACGCGCCCGGGCCACGGCCAAAGGCGATGGCATCCAGCGCATTCAGCGCCACACCGGACTCGGCCAGCAGCTGCTTGATCATCGGCAGCAGCTTCTGGGCATGCATGCGCGGGATCACCTCGTAATGGCTGGTTACCATGCCGTCATGCAGCAGTGCGACGGAACAGGCTTCGGTAGCGGTATCCAGGGCCAGCAGGGTGGTCATCGAACGGGTATCCAGGTACTAGGGGAAAAAGAGCGGCAGTATAGAACAGCAGCGGCGCTGTGTCCGCAAGGGGCCGCTGTGCGGCCCATCGCCGGCAAGCCAGCTCCCACAGGTACTGCACAGCCTTCAGAATCGGCGCGGTCCTGTGGGAGCC